>CAVVPV010000013.1:0-68975 GCA_963750185.1 uncultured Verrucomicrobiae bacterium | reverse complement strand
CTCGTACGATCGGGAAAGATGGTGTTGTGATCCTTGGCCCGCCTACGGTGTTCACCGCTGAAAATATCGACCAGTTCAATTTTTGAATGTGTCTGCGAACATCGCGGTTTTCGTAACTCCTTAAATCGCCGGGCGAATTGCGAATGTCACAAACCTCACAAAGTACGAGGCCCTTTCATGTAGGTTTGTTCGGAGTCGGTTTGGACGCCTATTGGCCGCAATTCGCCGGATTGGAGCGGCGGCTTGCAGGGTATATTGAGCGGGTTGCAGAAAAGCTCCAACGGCCCACGGTTCAGGTTGTGAACCTGGGGTGATCGACAACTCTGCCAAAGCCGAAGAAGCGGGACACGAATTCCGCCGGGCAGATGTTGATCTTATCTTTCTTTATGTAACGACCTACGCATTGTCGGCAACGGTCTTGCCCGTTGTCCGACGAGCAAAAGTACCGGTGATTATCTTAAATCTGCAGCCTGCGGCGGCGATCGATTATGATCGTTTTAACCGGATGAACGACCGTACAGCAATGACGGGGGAATGGCTTGCTTATTGCGCTGCCTGTTCCACGCCCGAGATCGCAAATGTGTTCAGTCGGACAGGCGTGGCGTTTCACCAGGTCACCGGAATGCTGGAAGGGGACCCGGAGTGCTGGCGGGAAGTCGATGAGTGGATCGAAGCGGCACACGTGGCGAGCGTAATGGAACACAATCGGCTGGTCTGATGGGCCACTACTACGGCGGGATGCTGGATATCTATACAGATGTCACGCAGCAGTGCGCATGGTTCGGCGGTCATGCCGATTTTCTGGAGGTCGACGAACTCGCCGGCGTCCGTCGGGCGGTGACGCCGTCGGAGATTCGCGATCGTGTGGCTCACTTCCGCGAGACATTTAACGTGCAGCCCGATTGCCCCGAGCCAGAACTGGAGCGGGCTGCGATGACTTCGGTTGCCCTTGACCGGGTCGTGGACAAGTATCGGCTGGGTTCGCTGGCGTATTATTATGTTGGCTCCGGGAATGCTGAAAACGAGGAGACGATCAGCTCGATCATCCTTGGAAACTCGCTTCTAACAGCCCGCGGGATCCCGGCCGCAGGCGAAATGGAAATCAAGAATGTCCAGGCTATGAAGGTCATGGACAGTTTCGGTGCAGGCGGATCATTCACCGAATACTACGCTATTGATTACAACGATGATGTCGTGCTGATGGGTCACGACGGTCCCGGGCATATCGCAATCGCGGAAGGAAAGACAAAGGTCCGTCCTCTCGAAGTGTTTCATGGCAAAGTCGGGAAGGGCTTATCCGTGGAGATGTCTGTTCGGCATGGAGCGGTGACTTTGCTGTCCGTGGTTGAGACCCGGGATCGCCAGCTGAAGCTACTCGCTGCCGAAGCCGAGTCTGTTCCGGGACCGACTCTTGAAATCGGGAATACGAACAGTCGCTACCGATTCCCCATCGGTGCGCGTCGATTCGTCAATGAGTGGAATGCGAATGGCCCGGCGCATCATTGCGCGATCGGGGTCGGCCACATCGCCGGAAAGCTCAAAAAACTCGCAGCGCTGCTCCAGATGGAAATCACGCAAGTATGTTAATTCGCAAAGGCTTTGTCATGCAGTTAAATCCCGGATCCGAGGAACAATATCGGTGCCGGCACAATCCGATTTGGAAGGATCTGGAGGAAACCCTTCGAGCGCACGGAGTTCATAATTATTCGATCTTTCTGCATCCGGAAACGCAGCAATTGTTTGCGTACGCCGAGATCGAAGATGAAGCGGAATGGGCGAACATTGCCCAGACTCAAGTCTGCCGTCGCTGGTGGGATCACATGTCCGGCCTAATGGCCGTAAATCCAGACAATTCACCCGTCGCTCACGAACTTAATGAGATGTTTCATTTAGATTAACTTGGAATCCAATATGTAGGCGTTGATGATAGAAATTTGAATTATTTGCGATCCGATGAAGTCATATTCCCCCCTTTCATTCGGCCGGCCGGATCATATCAATCCGTCAGAGCCTGATTGCATATGAACCCGAATTACTACGTCGCCTGCGATCTCGGCGCGGAAAGCGGCCGTGTGATGCTCGGCCACCTGGAAGATGGTCGTATTGCGCTGGAGCAACTTCATCGATTCCCGAGCGCGGCGGTCAGTGTTCTAGGATCGTTACGCTGGGATGTATTGCGGATCTTCGAAGAGTTGAAGGCCGGGCTCCGCGTTCTCGCGCAGCGGAATCTTCCGGTTGCCAGTCTGAGTGTTGATTCCTGGGGCGTTGACTACGTTTTGCTCAATGCGGTTCATCCGTTTCTCTGGCCACCGTTCCACTACCGTGACGCGCGAACTGAGCAGACCTACGAGAAGCTTCGGACTGAGATCGGTTCGGAGCTGATCTTCGCTGAGACCGGGATCCAGTTCATGCCTATCAATACGATCTACCACCTAGCGTCTGACCTGGAAAAGAGCCGATCACTGCTCGAATGCGCCGACTGCTTTCTAACCATTGGGGATTATTTTAATTATCTTTTTTCAGGCGTGCCGCGTGTAGATGAAAGCATTGCGAGCACGACCCAGCTTTACAATCCGCGGACTCGCACGTGGTCGAGCGCGCTGATCGAGCGATGTGGTTTTCCCAGGAAGATCTTTCCAGATCTAGTCGCGCCTGGGACCGTCCTGGGCGGGTTGTTACCGGACGTTGCCGCCGAAACCGGGCTTACCGGGATTCAGGTGGTTGCGGCTTGCTCGCATGATACTGCGGCCGCAGTTGCCGCCGTGCCGGCAAACGAAACTGAGGGTTGGGCCTACCTTTCGTCAGGGACCTGGTCATTGCTGGGTGTGGAATTGCCGGCGCCGTTGATTGACGAGGGTGCGCGAAAATTGAATTTTACCAACGAAGCCGGATACGGTGGGACCACTCGTTTCCTGAAAAACATTGTCGGCCTTTGGCTGCTCCAGGAATGTCGCCGCGTCTGGCAAAGCCAGGGCGCGAAACATGACTACGCATCGCTAATCGTCGAGGCAAAGCGCGCAGAACCGTTTCGTTCCTTGATAGACCCGAGAGCGGCTCGGTTCTTGAAGCCGGGCGACATGCCGCAACGGATTGTCAATTACTGCAAAGAGACACATCAACCGGTCCCGAATTCACCCGGCCAGTTTGTGCGATGCATCCTGGAAAGTCTTTCGCTGCTTTACCGCCTGACGATTGAAGAGATTGAGCAGGCAACAGGAAATCCGATTCGGCGGCTGCACATCGTCGGCGGCGGGAGCCAGAATGAGTTGCTCAATGAATTTGCCGCGGACGCAACAGAGCGGAAGGTCATCGCCGGCCCGGTGGAAGCGACAGCAATTGGGAACGTCTTGATCCAGGCGATTGCGCTTGGGCATGTCCAGTCGCTCGCCGCGTTGCGCGAAATTGTTCGTGATTCATATTCCTTGCATACCTTCGAACCGCGTGTGTCCGCGGATTGGCAGGCTGGTTACCAACGATTCCTCGGACTCAATCTTGTGACATGAACTATCAGTACGTGAATTACCTATGGGATGACGCCCTCGCGTCAAAACTCGACCCTGTCGATCGGCTCGTATATCGGTCAAATCTTCTGGGGAGCGATCAGCGGATTACAAATACGGGAGGCGGGAATACCTCCTCGAAACTTAGTGAAAAGGATCCGTTGACTGGCCATGCTGTGGAAGTGCTGTGGGTAAAAGGGTCAGGCGGAGATTTACGGACAAGCAAACGAGAAAACTTCTCATCTCTATATCAGGAAAAACTGATTGGGCTGCAGCGTCTTTATGCAGCCGAACCGAACAAAGGCCCGAAAACGCCGGCCGAAGACGGAATGGTCGGAATGCAGGCCCACACGACCTATAACCTCAATCCCAGAGCCAGTTCGATCGATACACCGCTGCATTCGTTTGTTCCGTTCAAATTTGTCGATCACACGCATCCAAACGCTGCGATCTCTGTCGCGGCAGCAAAGAATTCCAGGGAACTAACGAAAGAAATATACGGAGACGAAGTCGTCTGGACACCCTGGCTCAGACCCGGATTTGAACTCGGCATCGAATTGCAACGGATTTGTTCGGAGCACCCGCAGGCGAAAGGAGTGATCCTCGGGCAGCATGGACTAATCAATTGGGCGAATGACGACAAAGAGTGCTACGAACTCTCGTTGTATTTAATCGAGAAGGCCGCCAGGTATATCGCAGGCAGATACGAATCCAAGGGAGGTGACGCGACGGCGTTCGGCGGATCGAGGGTCCGGGCCATGGATTTAGCGCAACGCAGGGAACTGTTTGCGGTAATTCTTCCCTGGCTGCGTGGTCAGATCAGCCAGAAAAAACGCTTGATCGGCACGATTCAGGATGACGAGCCAATCTTGCGTTTTGTCAATTCAGTCGATGCCGCCAGATTGGCGGAACTTGGGACGAGTTGTCCTGATCACTTCCTCCGTACTAAGATAAAGCCGCTCTATGTTGATTGGGATCCGGCGAAAGAAGATACCGCCGCACTCAAATCCAAATTGCAGGCAGGCCTCGAGAAATACCGGGCCGACTATGCGGCCTATTATGATCGCTGTAAGCGGCCGGGTTCTCCCGCTATGCGGGATCCGAATCCGACGGTCGTCCTGATTCCCGGTCTGGGTATGATCGCATGGGGCAAAGACAAGTCCGAATCGCGGGTTACTGCCGAGTTCTATAATTGCGCGGTCGAAGTGATGCGCGGCGCCGAAGCGATCGACCAGTATATTGCTCTGCCGCAGCAGGAGGCGTTCGATATCGAGTATTGGCTGCTCGAAGAGGCAAAGCTGAAGCGGATGCCTGCGGAAAAGGAACTCGCGCGACAGGTAATCGCCGTCATAGGAGCCGGATCCGGAATCGGCAGGGAAGTGGCACTTCGGATCTTAAAGGATGGAGCCCATGTAATCTGCGTCGATTTGAATGAGGAAGCGGCTGTGGCCACAGCGGAGGACCTCACCAACAAGTATGGCGTTGGGATCGGGGTCGCCGGATCCGGAATCTCGAATTGCGGTCCGGCAATTGGCTTGAGCTGCAACATTGCAGATCGTGCGTCGGTGCGCTCGATGCTGCACGAAGCGGTTCTTGCGTACGGGGGGTTCGACTCGATCGCTGTAACCGCCGGGATTTTCTATTCTCCCGACTCGCATGGCCGCATCCCGGATGAAAAATGGGCGGCGACGTTTGCAATCAATGTCACCGGCTCCTATATCGTCGCGGACGAGGCTGCAAAAATCTGGAAGGAACAGAACCTGCCCGGAAGCCTTGTACTGACGACGAGCGCCAATGCGGTAGTTGCGAAGAAAGGGAGCCTCGCATACGACACGTCAAAAGCGGCAGCGAACCACCTAACCCGTGAGCTGGCGATTGAATTGTCGCCGCTTGTGCGCGTCAATGCGGTTGCGCCGGCGACCGTGGTGCAGGGGAGTGCCATGTTCCCGCGCGATAGAGTGATCGCATCGCTCTCAAAATATAAGATTAGCTTTAGCTACGAGGAGCCGACGGAAGCGCTAACGCAAAAGCTTGCGCAGTTTTATGCAGACAGAACGTTGACACATTTGCCGATCACCCCGACTGATCAGGCGGAGGCGTTCTATATCCTGTTAACCGATCGATTGAACAAGACGACCGGGCAGGTAATCACGGTCGACGGTGGCCTGATCGAGGCGTTTCTGCGTTGAAGATAACCATTCTAATTCCCTGTTTTGTTGACCAGTTGTTCCCCTCGGTGGGGATCAGTGTGGTGCGCATTCTTGAAAAATTGGGCCACACGGTTGATTTCAAGCAAAGCATCTTCTGCTGCGGACAGCCCGCTTTCAATGCTGGCTTCTGGGATGAGAGCAGAGCGATTGCGGTTCGAGTACTTGAAGCCCTGAGCGGCGACGATCCCATTGTGTTGCCTTCAGGATCCTGCGCCGCGATGATTAAAAACTTTTATCCGGAGCTATTTCGGTCCACGTCTCAGGCGGAAGCCGCGGTTCAGGTCAGCCGGCGGACATTTGAGTTTTCGTCGTTCCTCGTCGACCGCCTCGGCGTCACCGACCTCGGAAGCCGGTTTCCTGCGAAAGTGACGTTTCACGATGGCTGTCATGGATTGCGTGAACTCCGGATAAAACGGCAGCCGCGCATATTATTGGAACGCGTTAAGGATCTAACGCTGGTCGAAATGGAGGACCAGACAAGCTGCTGTGGATTTGGCGGCACTTTTTGCGTGAGGTTTCCGATGATCTCAACGGCGATGGGGGAGACTAAGTCGACATTCGCCCTGGAGACGGGCGCCGAATATCTCGTATCGAATGACTCGAGTTGTTTGATGCATCTCCAGGGACTTCTGAGCCGTCAAAATCGAAAACTTAAAACGATTCACCTCGCTGACGTTCTAACCAGTACGTAATCTGATTTGATTATGGCTTCCTTGTTTGCAACGAAGTTTAAAGCCCGCGCGACTCAAATAACCGCAGATCTCGATCATCGGGCAAACATTCGGACCGCGCTCAAGAGCTACGAGAAAGCGCGAGACGAAAAGAAGGGACAGTACCAGGACTGGGAGGCGGCCCGTGAGAGAGCGTCAGAAATCAAATGGGAGGCCGTCAATCACCTGGATTCTTATCTGCTGGAGTTCGTCAGCAAACTGACTGCGCGTGGAACCAAGGTGTTCTGGGCTGGAAACGGCCAGGAAGCTCGGGATTATATCGTCGCCCTCGCCAAAGAGCGGAGCGCTCGCACGATCATCAAATCCAAAAGCATGACGACCGAAGAGATCCATCTTAATGATCTCCTTCAAAAAATCGGATGCGAAGTCGTCGAATCGGATCTCGGAGAGTTCATCGTTCAACTTCGAGATGAAGCTCCATACCATCTGGTCTTCCCGGCGATGCATCTCACTCGCCACCAGATCAGTGACCTGTTTGAGCGGAAGCTCCACTCTGCTCCCTCTGAGAATCCGGAAGACCTGACAATGATTGCGCGTAGAGAACTACGATTGAAATATTTGCAGGCGGATATCGGGATTAGCGGAGCTAACTTTGGTGTTGCCGAGACCGGGATGATATCGATCACCGAGAATGAGGGAAATGCCCGGCTGACCACAGCTCTGCCGAAAATTCACGTCGCCTTGATGGGGATCGAGAAGGTAATTCCGAAGCTGTCTGATCTGGCGCTGCTGTTGCCGATGCTGGCCACTGCCGGAACCGGCCAGCAAATCTCCTGCTACAATTCAATGTTTGGGGGGCCGCGCCAGGAGGACGAGGTGGATGGCCCGGAAGAGTTTCACCTCATCCTCCTCGATAATCACCGAACGCAACTGTTAGCCGACTCCGAGCAACGGGACGCATTGCATTGTATACGCTGTGGAGCCTGTTTAAATGTCTGCCCGATTTTTCGCAATGTCGGCGGGCATACTTACGATACGACGTATCAGGGGCCAATCGGTTCTGTAATTACGCCGCATCTGCGCGGGTTGACGGATTGGAAGCATCTCTCAGAGGCGTCGTCTCTGTGCGGTGCTTGTACCGAAACATGCCCCGTCAAGGTCGATCTCCATCATCACTTGCTGCAGAACCGGCGCAATGCGGAGAAAAAGGAGCCCAATTTATCCGAGCAATTCGCTTTTCGCGCGTTCGCTTTTCTCGCCCGGTATCCGGCCATTCTGAATTGGCTTGCCCGGGTGGGCCGGCCGTTTCTGCCGTTTGCGAAAGTCGTTGACCCGATAATGCCGGGGCCAGTGCGGGCGTGGACCTCCTCTAGAGACCTTCCTGCGATAGCTCGAAAAAGTTTCAGGGACTACTGGAGGGAGCGGTGAGCGACGGAAAGCGAGACGAAATATTGGGTCGCATCCGCGAGGCACTCCGGGTTCCTGCGCCGCGCAACCAGAGCGGGCATTCCATTGGAAAATATCCGGCGCCTGACGGGTCTAAAACTGTCCGGGAGTTGTTGCCCGCTGTACCATCCGACGCCGAAGGCCGTCTTGCCCTTTTTCGGGAAAGGTCGATTCAACTTAAGACCGATTTTCACGTTGTGAAGGGCGCTGAATCGGCATCGGCAATACTGAAGAAGCTTCGTGACGACTATGGATGGACCTCGTTGGCTTCACACCATCATGCATTGATCGACCCCCTAATCCCGTCTCTCGGATTGGAGACCGTCTTCGTAGAAGAGCGGCTGGAACCCAAATCGCTGGAACGATACCCCGTCGGGATCACTGGATGTGACGCCCTCATCGCGCAGACTGGCTCAATACTCGTCACGTCGCGGAGCGCCGGCGGCCGTGCACTCTCAGTGCTCCCCCCGCACCATGTCGTGATTGCGACTCCGGACCAACTTCTCCCGGATCTTCCCTCTGCGTTTGAATTGCTCTACTCGAAATACGGCGATCGTTATCCGAGCTTCGTAGGGTTTATTACAGGCCCAAGCAGAACCGGCGACATCGAACGCATTCTTGTCCTCGGTGCGCACGGCCCTCGCCACCTGACAATCATCCTCGTCGATCCCGCCTGACGCCGCGTACGGTAGCATAAGCGTCCCGCGTGTATTCTGTTGGCCGGAGCTCGATTGCCCTGCAGTGATTTTGTTCCGCTAGCCCTGACTCCTTCGTCATGGTTGCCTCCGTATTCCTACTGCCGGAAAGCTCCCATGTAGTGATAAAGAAGATCGCGCCATGCAGGTTCATGAATTTTGCGCAATAGTTCGCGGTTTATCGATTCACGCAGCGGGCTGCCCTCTCGGACCGCGAACGCGTAGAGTTGCGGATCGAGGTGCAACGGGATCACGGTAAACTCAGTCGGGTACTCATTTCGGACCACGTAGCGCAGAAATGGCTCATCATAGACGATTGCCTGAATCTTATTCTTCATGAGGGCGTTGAAGAGGGCGGCGCGTGGATAGGTAACGTAATCGATGTGATTTTCTTCAAGATATTGCGCAGCGGCGCTTGCAAAAAATGTGCCGGCGCGAACCTTTCGAAGGTCGTCCAGACCGTGGATAGGTGAGTCTTCGTCGAGGCGCGCTGCAGTCATAATCGAAGCCATCGTGGCCGTAAATGTGGAAACCAGTACCAGACTGACAAACATCCACACGACAGCAATTACTCGTCCCTTGAATGTCTGAGGGGAGATATCGCCGTAGCCTACCGTCGTCATCGTCACGGCCGACCACCACAGGGCCGCGCCAAATCCGCGCGCAGGACGGCCGCGTCCTCCGAAGGCAGCGGCGTTGGCTTTGCGCTCGCAGAGCCAGATCAACGCGGCAACAAGAGCCATGATCGCTAGCAGTCCGACCGAAATCCGGAGTATCGTCGCCCAGAGTTGCCGGTCAAACAACGCACCAATAAATCTGATATCATTCGGAAAGCGACCTGCTCTAACAGCGACTGCCAGAGTCGAAGAATAAAAAGCATGTGTAAAATCGCAAACTGATTCGCGACGTTCGGTGATTGTGAGCGGTCCGATGGCAACATCAAGCCAGCCGCTGGCAAGACCGTCAAAGTTCCCGGGTAGATCCGTTTCGCGAAATTCGAAATCAAGGCCGAGGTCTGATGCTATTTCTCTCCAAAGCTCAACACTGATTCCGCTCCAGGTACCGTCCGATTGATGGATATTGAATGGCGGACCCGGCGTAATGCCGACAATGATTCTCTGCTTTGGTATGCTTGGTACAGGGAACGGTGGCGGAAGTTGCTCGTTTGCCGGTTCTGTTGCGCTCGCCGAGAGTACGAACGACCACGCGATCGCGGCGCAGCACGCACCGAGACGATAATCTCTCATGTGATTTGACGGTCCCTGCTACTCCAACGACAGCTCGACTTTCTCTTCCGGCCTCGGAGTGAGTTGATTTCCCATAATAAGGCGAGCACAAGAGTTCCAATGCAACAGAGAATCGTCGTTCCTTACGGGGCGAAGCGCCTCTGCCTTTTCGTACCAAGTCATTGCTTCGTGGAGTAACTCGTATGCATCGTGGCCGGAACCTGGGTGTCCCCGCTGGAGTTGGGCTTTTGCGCGCCGCTCGCAGATAATGCCGGCGTAGTACGCCCTCTCATACGGATCGTGAAGAAGTGAAAGTACCTCCTGGGCTTGTGTGATTCCGACAGCGTATCCCTTAGCAAATTCGTCGGTCAAAGCCAACAGCAGCGTCACAAGGGCTTGTTGATTTTCCGGTTCGATGCTCAATACATCGCGACAAATGCTTTCAGCCGTTCCGGGTTCGTTGAGCAAACGATAGCGCAATGCCTTTTCAAGCGCAGCCGGAACAGCGTCCGTAGAAAGCTGTTTGAGTTCAAACATGATCTCCTCCTCTCAGTTTATTGGGGCGAACATCCTTGCAAAGAAAGCACTCAACGCATTTCCGAAATTGCTGCTGGTACATTCATATATCGGTGGCACAGCTTGTTATCAAGCGCATCCCTCTCACTTCCTCCTTTTTCGACGTCGTTATTTGACCTCCCTGCTCTTCGACTCTATTGCCTCATTTTATGACAATCAAAGACGACGAATCGATTGACCTCGAAACCCCGGTGGGTCCAATGAGAACCTATATTCTGAGGCCGGTCGCAGAAGGCCGTTACCCCGGTCTCGTCCTGTTTTCTGAAATTTTTCAGGTGACCGGGCCCATTCGGCGCTCTGCGGCAATGTTGGCCGGTCATGGGTTCGTCGTTGCGGTCCCGGAGGTTTTTCATGAGTTCGAGCAGCCCGGAACCGTTCTGCCGTATGATCAGGCAGGCGCCGATCGTGGGAACGCGGACAAAATCGCCAAGGAATTATCGAGCTATGATGACGATGCGCGAGCTGCCCTCAACTACTTAAGGGCCCATCCGAAATGTACAGGCAAACTGGGTGTGATGGGGTTCTGTATTGGCGGCCACCTTGCATTTCGCGCGGCAATGAACACCGACGTGCTTGCCGCAACGTGCTGTTATCCGACCGATATTCATAAAAGAAGCCTTGGCAAAGGACTTGACGATAATTCGCTGGATCGAATTCCGGAGATCAGCGGCGAGTTGCTGATTGTATTTGGTCGCCAGGATCCGCACATCCCGCGAGAAGGACGGGCGATCATTTACAACGCGTTGGCCGACGCCGATCGAATTTTCAGCTGGCACGAGTTCAATGGAGCTCACGCATTCATGCGAGACGAAGGGGCGCGATACGACGCTGCCGCGGCGCGCACCGTGTATGGAATGGCAATCGAGTTGTTCAAACGTAAACTTGGGGAGGGCAACCTCTCCGCGGCTTCCAAGGCCGACACCAACGTGCCGCATTAGCGCTCTTTTTTAGTCTCTCGTCTGAGATGTCCCTCTCTTCCCGGCACTCACTATCGATCGCCCTCCTCGTGGCGCGGGTAATTCAGGGCATCGGCGGTGCGATGATGGTGCCTGTCGGCCGGTTGGTTGTGTTACGGAGCGCGCAAAAGGAGAATCTCCTGAATGCAGTTGCCTACATCACCTGGCCCGGCTTGGTCGCTCCGGTGCTCGGTCCACCGGTCGGCGGATTCATCACAACTTATGCGAGCTGGCGCTGGATCTTTTTCCTTAATGTCCCTCTCGGATTGATAGGCGTTGTATTAGCCGCGCTGCTCATCAGAAATAGCCGGGCAGAATCGAATCGACCGTTTGATCTCATCGGGTTCGTAGCGTGCGCGCTCTCCTGCTCTACGCTGATGTACGCACTCGAACTGGTGGGCCAACAGCCGACTCCTTGGTTCCAGTTCATGCTTTTATTGGCCGTGAGCCTGATCACCGGCTTGGTGATGCTGTTTCATTCAAAACGTCACGAGACACCTTTGATCGATCTTTCGTCCCTCTCGATCCGGACATTTGCTGTCACGATCTGGGGTGGATCGTTTTTCCGCATCGCGATCAGCGTGATTCCGTTCCTCCTGCCGTTACTGTTCCAGATCGGATTCGGGTTCAGTGCGTATACATCCGGATTGTTTGTACTCGCCGTATTCGCGGGCAACCTGGGCATGAAAACCGTTACCACACCGGTGATTCGGCTATTTGGTTTCCGCCGAGTGTTGATCTGGAATGGGCTGTTGCCGACTTTCTCAAGCTGGACGCAGACGCCGGCGCCGTCGTCAGCGGGCATCAACGCTCTTTGAACCGCGGCTAAGGATTTCCGGTAGGATCTGCGACTCGCCTAGCCTACCGCAAATCCTCAAAGATCGATGCTGAGGTCCAGCTTGAAGTACGGCGCGCTCTTGGCGGCGTCATCCGGACCGGCGTGGAAGTAATCAAAGCGTCTCTCGAAGCTCCAACCGGCAGACATCTCTACCGAAAGACCTTTTCGAGGATTGTAGTTTACTCCGCTGGCCGCGCGATATTCCGTGTAGTCCAAGACTGCGTTGCTAGTGCGGCGATCGTTTGTGGGACCACTTCGATATCCACCGCCGACCAGGTCAGCTGCAAGGAATAGTTCGACCGCCTTATTGGGGTTGTAGCTGAACCGCGGTTGCGGAAAAACTGCCCTCATATTGTACTGGTCGTTGATCTTCCAGTTCACTCCACAGACCGGGGTAACCAGCTCTTGTTCATATGGATCCGCGTCGATTCCGAGGACGACGTAAAGGTCTTCCCGAGTCTTGATTCCGGCGACTGCGCGAACCGGGATATCAAACGAATTTGCTGTGATGTGGTCTCCGGTAAAGTAAACACCGGGTTGAAGCTTCAGGAGTGGATAAAAATCGTCGCCCGTCCAATACGAAAGCGACACCTCCGCGTCGAGACTCGTTATGGAGGAAGGGTAAATACTATTCGACCGTGAGAAGTCGAACCTTTCGGAATCGACTCCCAACTGAAAATAGTATTTTTCGAACAAGTGGAGATTGCGAAGAACTTCAAGCTCGTAGTGATAGACCGCCTGAGCTCCGAAGTCGGCCGCCTTAATTATCTTGCTGCCTAGAGTGTAGTCTCCGTTCAGGTCTGTCGACCATAGCGGCGCTTGATCTACCTGTTCCTTCGACGCCGGTTCCGTCATGGTCGCCTCGCCTCCGTTAGCGATCGTTGCGAGAAGCAGCAAGCCGGCGATCATTGTCGCCAACGGAAGCAATTTGTTCGATCTCATCTTTTTGCGGAGCGGAAATCCCAGTTCCAACGCTTGGTGCAGGCTGCAGGCTTGCGAGCTGCGGAATCGTTGCGATTCCATCGCGTTGGCTTGAACCATTTACCCTCATTAAAACGCTGGCTCAACCGGAAAGGAAAGCCGTGCGGCCCTTTGACCCTCCAGCAGCATCCGAACGCCGATCACACTGGCATACGCGTCCCGCCTGTATTTCTCTGGCTGCCTCCTTCACATACGAGGTCCATCGTGATTTCTCCTTTCGCGCACTGCGCGACCCGGAGCCAAAAACAATACACGCGGGACGCGTATACTACTGCGCAGCTACGCGTGCGGCGCGGTGATGGTCGCAAGAAAGAGGATAACTCCGGTTTTGGTGTCGACGATCGCGGCCACAAACGGGTGGTCGAAAACCAGGTTAAACGTTTCTTTCGGCTGTATGATTGCTGTCGCTCTCATCGATATTCCGGTGACAGCTGCAGCGGTACTGCCTTCTTCGTCAACCTCGAGGAGCGCTTTGTGCAGGACATCGCCAATGTACAAACGAGGCTGGTTATCTGTTATCCGCTGGAAGTCCGCTCGTGTTGAGTCAAAAGCGATACCAAAGCCAAGCTGAGCGAGGGCTTGGTTAAGAGTTGCACCGTATTCCAGCTTGAATTTTGGAAGTGTGACCGAGCCTTCTGTCGGCCGCAGGGAACCCGATAGCGTCGACCACGGGGTTTTTTGAAGTTCCATTACGAGATCGCTGACACTCTTGTCCGGGAGAAAGCAGTACATGGCGAAACGTGTGCCTGCGTACGGTAGCGCCACGACTGCATAGCCTGCACCAGTTGCGTATGGAAATGTGCGGGTCACGTGCATCATCGAGACGGTCAGACTTTGGCCGGCAGCTGGGTAAAATGGCGCTTGTTGAGTCAGATGCTTATCAAACGGAATATTCCATTTGGCATGGAAGTAGACCGCATTAGCAAGGAACAAAGGGGGTGGTGGCGGGTTCTCGAGGAAATTAGAAATTTTGCCGGCGGTCGCATTACTGACCCATCGGTTAATCTCCGAAACGATCCCTGCGTTGCTGAAGTTGCCGGGATGGAACCTCGCATTGAATTTCGATTGGAGCTCGGAAGCGAACGACTTGTTGAGGCGAATCGATCGATCGACCCAGACGGCGTTTGCCAAGTTTAGCGTGATGCCGGCTCCCGGATTGGTCAGCGACGTCTGCAGGTCTCCCAGTTCGCTGAGAGCCCGGTCCTGAGAGGCCGAACTGAGGCCGAGCGCCTGACGCATTTCCACGGCGGTATCGCCGCTTGCGCCCGCGTAAACCATGCTGAGCGCAAACTCAATGCTCGCTGGAGAAATCAAGAGGTTGTGTTCCCCGGAGGCGTCCAGTTTTTGGGCGAGGTTGAACCCGAACGCGTCGAGTTGGTCGTGAAAATTCGAGGTCTCAGCAGCCATGATGTTCGTCCCGACAAAATATGCCGCGATCGCACTAAGCAGGAATCCAATATGCCGCATGTTCGGTGGGTTGGACATTGGTGTCGAGGAGCTCGTTCAAATGCTTTAGGCTCGTGACTCGCACCCCCATAAGGAGCACGGTCGGGATGACGTGTGTCTTTGGCAGCAGCTCTTACGCACTGAAGGTGCGACCGGAAAACAGCCTGGGCTGGAGCGAAGCGGAAGCCCAGGGATCCATAAAAAAAATGCGACAAGCGCTGAAGGCGCGTCGGAACATCGCCGGCGGGCGCTAGCTCAATTCAAACGGTAGCGCTTTCCTTCTTGTCGCGCCTTCAGCATCTCCAACCCGCGTGCGGGTGTTTTCACTCTGGGCGTCGGAGTGAGCGCCTTATGAGCGCTTTGCCACTACTTTAATTGATTCCTGGGGTTACATTCACCGTCAGGTCGAACATCATCGGACTCGAACTTTTCAAGAGGAGTATCTGGCGTTTCTAAAAGCGCACGACGTAAAGTTCGACCAAAAATATCTCTGGGACTAGTGAGGCAGATCAACCGTCCCTCCGGGACGGGTCTACTTTTATCTTGTTCCAGGCACTTCGTGCCAGGCTACTTTCATTTGGTCCCTCCGGGACAGGATCCACTCTTTCGTTGTAAAATTTTCCTTAAGTTAGCGCTTATGCCGCTGCGCTCCACCCTAGGCTTTTCCCCACTCGGGCCTTCGGCGCTTAAGACCGCTGCCATTTTAAGTTAGCGCTTATGCCGCTGCATTCCGCCCCAGGCTTTTCTCCACTCGGGCCTTCGGCGCTTAAGACCGCTGCCATTTTAAGTTAGCGCTTATGCCGCTGCATTCCGCCCCAGGCTTTTCTCCACTCGGGCCTTCGGCGCTTTTAGACCACCACCATGTTAAAATCTTGCGTTATTTGACGGCGATGCGGATTTCGTAGCTCCAGAACCAAGGGAGCGAGCGACCGGACAAGATGGCATCGGCGGATTTGCGGAGATCGGAGAGGCCGATCTCTTCTTCACTCAGGCCGCTCTTCAAGAGTTCAGCCACGGTGCTTTGACTTTTAATCAGACCGATCAGGCGGTCTGTCCCACCTTCCTCGATGCTGTGACAGTAGATCTCTTTGGTGAAGCTGAACAGTCCGCTCGCGCTTATACGGGAAAAGTGCCCATCTTTGTCCCAGCGGCGCACACCTTTCGAGAGAGCGTGTCGTTTTTCCCTGATTTCAGCCCGGTGCATGGAGTCATGGTAGGCCTCATCGATCTCAGGATGAATCGTAGGAGGGAATTCGCAGTCAATCGCCGCAAAGATTCCGCGCGGCCGCAGGATGCGCGCTATTTCCTGGAATGTCGGTTCGGGTTCCATCCAGTGTAGCGCCTGCGAGATTGTCACGATGTCTGCGGAGGCGTCGGTGAGACCGGTCCTGGTCGATGTCCCCTCCTGAAACGAGATGTTGGATTGGGTGTCGTCGTCTGCCTTCAAGCCTTCGGCGATAGCGCGCATATCAGGGGAGGGCTCAACGCCGACGACGATTGCTTCGCGGCCCTTCCAAAGCCGGGTCGAAAGCCCGGTGCCGGATGCAATATCAACAACGCGCACCAGGCTCTGTGGCCCAGCCAACTGTGACAGAATGTCGCCGATAACAGAAGGAAGTTGCGGACGATTTTGGTCGTAGATGTCGGCGAACCCGGTGAATCTGCGGACATTAGGATCCATAGCTGATAAAAAAAAGTGCCAATCCGGTAATTGGTCAAAGGTGGATTCATGGCAAAGCGTTCTGCTTGCGTTTTCAATGCCGGTACCTAAAGGTACGCCGGTCAACAACCTGACAGAAACAGAACAGCGTGAATTTCCTTCAAATCATTATCCTTGGACTGGTGCAAGGAGCGGCAGAGCTTCTGCCGGTCTCGAGTTCGGCTCATGTCATTATTGTGGAGAAGTTAATGGGGCTGGACCCGTCGAGTCCTGAGATGACTTTTCTGCTCGTCATGCTCCACACGGGAACAATGTTTGCCGTGATCGTCTACTTCTGGAGGGCTTGGAAGGATCATTACTTTTCCAGCGTCGATGCATTTCGTGGCGTAGCGATCAACATAGTGATCGCGACGGTGATTACGGGCGTCATCGGGTTGGCTCTTCAGTGGGTGATAGAGAAGCTCTTTCTTAAGGGCGCGGAGAAAGCAGAAGTGGAAACGCTGTTTTCACAGCTCCCGTTGATTGGGGTGGCCCTTGTCGCGGCGGGCGTGTTGATCATCTATTCCGGAATACGCAAAGAACGAAACAGACGCGGGGGCGAAGTCGATGCTCCGCGCGCCTGCTGGATTGGAGCTGTCCAAGCGCTCTGTTTGCCATTTCGTGGTTTCTCGCGTTCGGGTGCTACGATCTCGACCGGTTTGCTGTTGGGTGTCGGTCAACATCGCATGGAGGAATTCAGCTTTGCTTTGGCCGTGGTGCTGACACCGCCCGTAATTGCCAGAGAGGCGTTGCGATTGTTCAAAGCCCACACCGAAGTGACGCAGCCCTCTCATCTGGCCGGGCTTGCGGTACCCGGATTGTTCGGATTGATTTGCAGCTTCGTTGCGGGGTTGCTTGCTCTCCGGTTGCTGTCGCGCTTCTTGGAGTCCGGGCGTTGGAAATTCTTCGGGTACTACTGCCTGCTAGCTGCGGCCGTTGTATTTGGGCTGGCGTTTGCGGGGTACTAACCTGCACTTCTCGTCCGGCCCGGGCCGGATGAGAAGTGCACCGGTTGCCCCGAAAGATTTTGTAGGCGAACCGTCCCGGTTTGCGCCTCTTTGCAGACCTGCAAAGCGGGACGCTTCGCCTACTCACGCTTAAGCGCATTTTTCACAGGGCCGTGAGAAATGCGCGCTAATCTTTTTCTCGACACCAAGCCGAGCCGATCGAAAGTTCTACCGCGATGGAAACGAATGAGCCAAACCCTCATCAGAGCGTCGGTGGGCTGTCTGCGGACCAGGGTAGAGAACTTAGCGTCAGCAAGATTCAATCGGCCGAGCTTGAGGCTCAGGATGCTCATTGGCTCCGTATCGATCCATCGATCGCCAGTGCTGTTCTAGCAAAGACCCACGAGGAGTTGCTGGGTGGTCTGGCGGCCTTGATGCGGAACAAGGTCGAGCACGAGCAAATTGCCCGCAGACTCGCCCAGACGCACGTCGAAATCCAGCAAGCGAAACAAGACCTGGAATCGGTCCGGACGCAGGTGCGGGGCGCCGAGGAAGAAGTGGCGACGCGGCTGAACGAACAGAGCCGCATCAATGATGAGATCATTCGAGTTCGCGGTGAGCTGGAGAATCTCAAGCTAGAACACGCGCAGGATAGCGAGTTGGTTTCGAGTTTGAAGAGCAAGACGGCTCAGATGCAGCAGGCGTTGAACGAGGGGCACGAAAAACTCCGAGCGGTCGAGGAAGCGGCGCAGGCTCAGATGGCTGCGCACCGTGAAACGGTTGCTCAATTGGCGCAGGCTCATTATGAAAAGAGCGCGCTAGAAGAGAGCCTGGTGCGATTGCGTGAGGAAGTCGACGGACGCATCGTAGCCAGGGAAGCTTTGATCGAAGAAGCAGTCATACTGCACGGGCATGCGTCAGAGCTTTCAGGGCTGAAGGAATCGCATGCGGCGGAGCTATCCGAGCTTAAAAGAACGGAATTAGACCTTAGCGATCGCATAGAGCGGTTACGGGCTGAGCATGGTTCCCTGGTTAGGCAGATCGAAGGTTTACATCAGACCGTCTCGCAGCATGCCGGCGAAAGTGACCGACTTAAGGCAGGACTGAATGATCTTCACGCGGAGATTGCAGAACGCTCGGCGGAACAACGCCGGTTGCAACAATTATTGGCCGAGGAGCAGACACGTGTAACAAACCTTCTGGCCGCCAAAGGCAACCTTGAGCAATCAATTAAGGAAGCCGGGGACAAGCACCGCGCACTGCAAACCGATATTGCCGCACTCGATTCTCATTTGCGCGTCCTGGTTGCCGCTGCAAAAGAGGGGGAGGCGACGAAGAATGCGCAGGGGTTGCCGCTTTTGTTTGAGACCGTCACGCAGAAGATTGCTCCGGGATGGGATTCCTACCCATTGGAAAGCGAGTTTCACACAGAGGACGAACTTGACGCCAAGAAGATTGCGGAGCTCGTCTCGACGTTACCAGGTCTTGATAGCTGCATGCTGGCAAAGAACCGAGGCCCGGTGTTGGCTTCAAAGCTGCCTGATCGGTTACATGCGATGCTGATCGTTCCCGAACGGGATTATCAGCTGCTTTTCGATCGACTCAAAAACAAGGTGGAAGATCGGAACATCGGGAACGTTCGTCTGGCAACCTTCGAACTCGGGGATGACGCTTTAACGATTGCGCAATCGGACCAGTCGTTCCTGTTCGCCAACCACAAACAAAGCAAGCTTCGCCCAGGTTTGGCCGGCAAGCTCGCCGCGGTCGTAATTGAGGTGGCAAAGATGTATCCGTAGCTGGTTTCCGGATGCAGGTATCGACGCTCCTTTTTGCTGCTTCTGGGAACGCGTCCATTCGGTCGCAGCGGCGGGAAGGTGTCATTACGCATTTATCCCGGAGGGATTAAAACGAGGGTAGCCTGGCACGAAGTGCCTGGAAAAAGAAGAAAGGCCCGTCCAGTCCCGTAGGGACTAGTGAGCAGATCAACCGTCCCTCCGGGACGGGTCCGCTTTTCTCTTGTTTCCAGGCACTTCGTGCCAGGCTACTTTCATTTGGTCCTTCCGGGACAGGATACGCTCTTTCGTTGCAGGATTTTCCTTAGGTCAGCGCTTGTGGTGCTTTGGCCCTGGGTGCGATCCGCAAGCGAAAGCCCGCCCTGAAAGGGCGGCCGAGTTTGTTGGCGACAACACAAGCGAATGAGGTTATTATCCATATGGAGCAATCCCTCTCTCATCTCCTGATTCATTCTGTTTTCTTTACCAAGGATTGCCGCCCTTTCCTCCGTTCCTGTTCGGGCATGCGCGCTCTGCGCCGCGAGAATTGCGGGCGAGCTATTTCGCGGTGACACTTGTGACGGTGCGCCGGGTGATCTGATTGCCTCTCGTCTTTGGACCGCGCACCGGGAAATCGGCGACCCGAAACGTCTGTTCATCGATTCTGGAGCCTTTGACGTGACGGTATCGCAGGCGAATTTCGGATACGGAGCGATCGGTTAAATACTTAACCTTCGCATCCTCCTGAGCGCAATTGTAGTCGCGATTCATAATCGCGCCGCCAAAGGCGAATCGTTTAAGAAACGTTGTTGTGGAACTGTTGTAAATAAGGGTAAATACTTTGTCCCGGTCGAATATTCCGAAGTAGATGAGGTTCTTGTCGACAAACAGTTTGTCAGGAGGCGGAACCATTTGATAGCGGCCAGTGTCCCAGACAAGCAGCAATCGGTCGAGCGGCGAACAGCGAAAGGCGGCATCGGCTTTCACTTCGTGTCCGAGGAATCCTCGCTCCTGGTCGTAGGCGATTGCCAACTCGTTTGCGGTCAGTTCGCGGACATCGATCTCTTCGGCCGTTGTAAGCTGCGTCTTCCGCTTAAACTGCTTGCCGTAGGTCTCTATCAGGCGGTGCAGATAGTCGATTGCATAATCGGTCAGCTTCGTGAGGTGCTTTGCGACTTCTTTGAGAGCGAGGCGGATTTTCAGTTTTTCCTCTTCGTTCTTCCTCAGGTCAAACCTGGAGATCCGTTTGATCTGCAGGCTCAGCAACATTTCGACATCGCCCAGTGTGATATCTCGCGTCAGCTGATTCCGAAACGGGAGAAGCCCGTTCAAAACGGCCTGTTGCACATCCTCGTACGTTTCACACTCTTCGATTCGTTTGTAGATCCGATGCTCGATGAAGAGCTGGATCAGCGATTTCCAATGCAACTCGTCCTGCAATTCGCTCTGCCTGATTTCGAGTTCCTCCTTCAAGAGTGATATCAGGCGGCCGGTATTGAATCGGATGATTTCGTCTACATCCATTTGGACCGGCCGCTCCCCTTTGATCACCACGATGTTGGAGTGAATCGTCACTTCGCACTGGGTGAAATGGTAGAGTGCAATGATCGCTTTCTCAGCGTCTTCCCCGGGCGAAAGAGTGATCAATATTTCTACCTGCGCTGCGGTGAAATCATTAATCGACCGAATTTTTATTCTTCGTTTTCGGGCCGCCTCCTCAATCGAGGAAATTACAGATTCAGTCGTTGTGCTGAACGGTATCTCTCGAATCACAAGCTTCGAGTTTTCCCGCTTTTCGATCCTGGCGCGCAGCTTGATTTTTCCATTGCCGCGGTTGTACTCGCTTGCGTCCATTAGACCTCCCTGTGGGAAGTCTGGGAGAAGCTTGAACCGCTTATCCTGCAGGATCGCAATTTGTGCCTTAAGGAGTTCGACAAAGTTGTGCGGCATCACCCGGGTCGAAAGCCCAACCGCAATGCCCTCAGACCCTAACATCAGCAAAAGAGGAAGTTTTGCCGGAAGAATAACCGGCTCGCGATTCCGGCCATCGTAACTCGGGGCGTACTCTGTTAGCTTCGGATTAAATATTTCCTGACGCGCTAGATCCGACAAGCGGCACTCGACATATCGGGATGCGGCAGGGGGATCTCCCGTATACAGATTGCCGAAGTTTCCCTGACCTTCGATCAGGTAGGTCTTGTTTACGAGATTGACCAGCGCTTCTTCGATCGAAGCGTCGCCGTGCGGATGATACTGCATGGCGTGTCCCACGATATTGGCGACTTTGTTAAACCGGCCATCATCCTTCTCGTGAAGCGCGTGGAGGATTCGGCGCTGGACTGGTTTAAGTCCATCCTCAAGCTGGGGAATGGCTCGGTCCCGAATGACATACGAGGCGTACTGAAGAAAATTGTCGTTAACGAGGTCCTTCAATGGATCCTCGGGCAGATGCAGCAACGCGGTGTCAGGCGGCATAAAAAACGATATACTTCTTCATTCTTCCTTTTTACTTCTGCCCTCCGTTGTGGCCTCGGAACTACGCTTCAACGACGAGATTACCCATGATATATTCCCGGCGTTGGGGCGTGTTTTTCCCCATGTAAAACTGCAGGAGGGGCTGAATAGTGTGAACGTCGTCGACATTAATTCGCGTCAGCTTCATATCCGGTCCGATAAACGCTTTGAATTCTGAGGGAGAGATTTCACCGAGCCCTTTAAATCGTGTGACCTCATTGTTCCGAAGCTTGGTCGTCGCATCGTCGCGTTCCGCTTCGGAGTAGCAGTAGATCGTCGATTTCTTGTCTCGAACGCGAAAGAGCGGCGTTTCAAGGATATGGACAAATCCGCGGATGATGATGTCGGGAAAAAAGCGGAGAAAACAGGTGATCAGCAGATTTCGTATGTGCAATCCGTCCACGTCGGCGTCCGTTGCGATGATCACTTTGCCGTAGCGCAGTCCGTCGACGGTTTCTTCGACGTTCAAAGTGCGCATCAGGTTAAAAATCTCATCGTTCTTGTAAACGATGGTGCGATTCAGGTCCCAGACATTGAGCGGTTTGCCCTTGAGCGTGAAAACTGCCTGAAGGTCGGGATTGCGGCAGCTCGTGATCGACCCGGCGGCTGATTGACCCTCGGTAATAAAAATCATCGAATCGCTTCCCGATTCTTTCTCGAGATTCAAATGTACGCGGCAATCTTTCAGCTGCGGGATCCGGAGCGAGATTGCAGCTGTTCGTTCCCGAGCGAGTTTGCGGACATCCTGCAGTTCTTTTCGGAGTCGCCGCGTTTCGTTAATCTTTGCCACCAGGCGCTCTGAAATCTCAGGATTACGATGGAGAAGACCGATCACCGTCTCCCGGACTTTGTTGACGAGGTCCCCTCGAATTTCGGTGTTACCGAGTTTGTTTTTTGTTTGGGATTCGAACAACGGATCCTGCAGCCGGATGGCGATCGCCCCAACCAGTCCCTCCCGCACGTCCTCCCCGTCAAATTTCGATTTGCTGAAGTCGTTGATCGCCTTGAGCATGCCTTCGCGGAACGCGCTTAAGTGTGTGCCGCCATCCGAGGTGTATTGACCGTTCACGAACGAGTAATTGTCTTCCGAAAGCCGGTTGGTGTGCGTAAATGCGATTTCGAGCGTCTTCTCCCGGGAATGCGCAATCGGATAAATCGGCTCTTCACCAACTTCCTCCTCGAGCAAGTCTTTCAATCCGTTTGCCGACGAGTAGATCGTGCCGTTCCATAAGATCTTCAGGCCGGCATTCAGGAATGTGTAGAGCCGGATCCTCCGAGCGATATGTTCTTCGCGGAAGCGATACTCCTTGAATATTCTTGAGTCGGGTTCGAACTGAATTTCGGTGCCGTCCGGCTGCGTTTGTCGACCCTTCTGCTGCGATTTCAATTTTCCGCGCTCGAATTCAGCTCGAAAGAATTGTCCGTCTCGATGGCTTGTAACCACAAAACTGACCGACAGCGCGTTAACGGCTTTCGTACCGACTCCATTCAGTCCGACGCTGAACTGGAACACATCATTGTTGTATTTTGCGCCGGTATTGATCTGCGAAACGCATTCGATCACTTTCCCGAGCGGGATCCCGCGTCCGTAATCGCGTACCCGAACGACTGAACCGTCGATTTTTACGTCGATCTGGCGACCGAACCCCATGATGAATTCGTCAACGGAATTATCGATCACCTCTTTCAGGAGAACATAAATACCGTCGTCGTGATGTGCACCGTCACCGAGACGCCCAATATACATGCCGGTTCGGGTACGAATGTGTTCCAGGGAGGAAAGCGTCTTTATCTTGCTCTCGTCGTAATCGTGATTCCTAGCGGCCATAATAAAGTCGTCAACCGAATGAAATGCTCAGAGTTGCATCGAGGCGGCAGAGTTGCAAGGTACGGCGCGCCGCCGAAATCCTTTCCTGACTCCTTCAGGCGCTAGTGTCCTGTCGGGAGATCCTGCATGCGCCGCCAAGCGGAAACAACAGCGGGATCGCTAATGTATTTGACGAGCAGATCTCCGAGTTTTTCCGCAAGGTCAAGATCCTCCTTGGCGAAGAAATTGAAACGTTCAATTGCCTTCTGGCACAACGGCGGCGCATTTTCGACGTTACCCTGGTCCATTTCGAATACGGCACGATCGAGCGGAGCCATTTGCCTGCGCCAATTAATCATTTCGTCCACGTATGTATTGATGACATCGACGGCCTGCTTCGAGTCCGAAACGGTATTGGTGCGCTTCCGAATCGCTCGCAGCGTCGCAATATGAACATCAATCACTCTTGCGTAGTCATCACAAATGTCGGCAACCGCAGTGCTGACGGTGACAATCGGTACCACGAGCGCTAACGATCGTAGGCAGACTGCAGCCAGCATTGTGTGGAGCGTATTCAAGAATACTGTGTCCCTAACGTCATGGCCTCCATGACTAAATGCTCTCTACGCCAAGTTTTCACCGGATTTAAGTTGAAAATCGCGATAACTTCACGCCTTTTCCGGAATTACATTCCTCGGAGAAACCGCGACAAAACGAGTCTGGAAGCCTTTGATCGGTCATTTGGACAAAAGGATCGATTCGGCAAGCGCCATCACCTGTTGGTTACTGTGCAATGAGGAGAGAGCGATTCGAATACGGGCGGCGCCTCGGGCAACGGTTGGATAACGAATTGCCGGGGCTAGAAATCCTCGCTCGAAAAGCGCGGCCGCAAGAACAAGGGCTTTTCCCTCGTCCCCGATCATTACCGGAAATATCGGGCTGATCGTGTCACCGGTCCGGTGCGATTGATGCGGCAGTAACTGGTCGAGGCGGAGGATGTTATCAAGAAGCTGGCCCCGTAAAATCTTTCCCTCCTGCGAATGGACGATATTGAGCGCTGCGGTCGCAGCGGCGGCCGAAGCGGGCGGCAACGCGGTGGAATAAATAAAACTGCGGGCCTTGTTCACCAGGAGCTGGATGAGGGATGCTGGCCCGCAAATGAATCCGCCGCCGGCGCCGAGCGCCTTACTAAGAGTCCCCATCTGTATGTCGACCTCCTTTGTGAGGCCGAGAGCCGCTATCCAACCAGTCCCGTTCGGTCCGATGACGCCGGTCGCATGGGCTTCGTCGACCATCAACAGGGCGTCGAAATTCTTCTTCAATTCTACGATCGGCGCCAAATCAGCGAAAGTTCCATCCATGCTAAAGATTGACTCTGTGACAATGAGCGCCTTTCCGGACGGATAATTTCGCCGCGCCCAGGTGAGGTGACTTTGCAGTTTTGCGATATCGTTGTGAGGGAAAACGCGCAACGCGGCGCCGGACAGTTTCGCTCCGTCAATCAGGCAAGCGTGGGCCAGTTTATCCAGGATGATCACGTCTCCCGGACCTGCAACGCTGGTGATTGTACCGACGGCCGCTGCATAACCGCTGCTGAAAACAATTGCCGATTCCACGCCCTTGAAAGCCGCAATCTCTTTTTCAACCTTTGTGTGCGGTGATTCTGTGCCCGTGACGAGCCTGGATGCTCCGGCGCCGGCGCCGAACTCTTCAATCGCGGCCTTTGCCGCCATCTTGACCGACGGATGCTGGGAGAGACCGAGATAGTCATTAGAGGCAAAATTCACGATCATGCGGTCGTTCACACGGACCAGGGGGCCGGTAATCTGCTCAATCGTTCGGAGTTCGCGAAAGAGTGATTGGTCTCGAAGCTGGTTCAGAATCTCGTCGTAGCACAACATTGAGCGAAATCCTGCGAACTAGCTCGGGATCTGCAAACCGTGCGGGTCGTGGGCAGGAGTGACAACCTACCGTTCCCCGCCGAGTTCGCGGGCTCTTTCTGAGGCCGCCCGAACAGCGGACATGATTGTGTAGCGGAGGCCGTGGGCCTCCAGCGATTCAATGCCGGCCATCGTCGTGCCGCCAGGGCTCGCAACCATCTCCCGTAACTCTGCCGGGTGGCGCTTTGTTGACCGGATCATTTCCGCCGAGCCGAGCACAGTCTGGATCGCCAGTTCCAGAGCGATATCCCTCGGCAATCCCATCATCACGCCGCCGTCTGCAAGAGCTTCGACAAAGGTAAAAACGTAAGCAGGACCGCTCCCACTCAGACCGGTGACCGCGTTTAGGACCGGTTCTCGAACGCGAAAGACGAGACCCACCGAAGTAAACAACTTTTCCGCGATCTCGGCGTCTTCAGCCGTTGCGTGGTCTCCGACGGCGTAGGCTGTCGCGCCTCGCTTGACCAAGGAGGGCGTATTCGGCATTGCGCGGATAACTCGAGTGCGATGTCCGGCTGCGTCCTGCAAATCTTGTAGAGTGATTCCGGCCGCGACGGAGATCAGCAGTTTGCCGTCCAGGTCCTGACGGACGTCCCGCAGGAGTTGAACGGAGTCTGCGGGTTTGGTCCCGAGAACGATCGTTTCGGCCTGCTGCACAAGCTTCCTCGGTGAGGAAGCGAGTGCAAGGCCATACTTCTCGACATCTTCCTGGATCGTCTCCGGGTGTCTGTTGACCACGATAATTTGATCCGGTTTGCAAGCTTCCGCCTGCAACATTCCTTGCACGAGGGCCGACGCCATTTTGCCAAAACCTAGAAAACCGAAAATCATGGTGAAGTGAATCCACCGGTTCAGTACGCGTTTCGTAGGATGTAAGCAAGCCTTTGCCGAAGCGAGGTGGAGGTCCAGCACTAAGAGCCAACGTGCTGGAGCAGACATTGAAGCTCCGTCGGCTATGAGCTTGTCCTGAACCGCCCGCTTTGCTAATACTCTTTTCCGCACGCATTTGCCATGTCGGAAAATTTCTGGGACATCCTGCTCGATGCCATTGAGAAGGGGGGTGTCATTCCGGTCGTGGGCGGGGATTTGCTTCGCGTGTCAAGCCCTGACGGTACCGAACGGCAGTTTTCCCAATGCATCGCCGAGACTCTGGCCCTGGGTTTGGGCATCAACAATGCACCGGCAGACTTGCAGGGCCTGCTTGCGGCGGAACTCCGGAGTGGGCGGGAGGAAGACGAGCTCTTCCGTGAACTGGCAGCGGCACACCGGCGGGCGCTTGAACAGGCCGATGCCCCAGAAGCGCTACGGTTGCTCGCGGGGATAACCGACTTCTCGCTGTTTCTGAGCATGACGACCGATGGGCTGTTAGCCCGGGTGATTAGCCAGGAGCGCGGGCTTGCGCCCGCCGTCGGGGCGGCGAAGATCTTCGACTCGATCGATCTGCCGCCGGAACTGGCGTGGGCTCCCGGGGCCGCGGCGCCACCCCGACAGCCGGCGATCTACCATTTTTTTGGCCGGATCGAGCCCGAGCCGACGTTTGCCCTCAACGAAGAGGACATGCTCGAATTTCTGTTCCGTCTCCAGGACCCCGATCGAAGGCCGAAGCGGCTCTTTGATCGACTCATGCAGAGCCATCTGCTGCTGATCGGCAACAGCTTTCCCGACTGGCTGGCGCGCTTCGTGGTGCGGATGCTGCGGGGGCGGCGTCTGTCGGATCGCGCATCGACGCGCCTGGCTCTGGCCGACGAATGCACCCGAGGTCGGCGCGACGCGGCCCTTGTGCTCTTCTTCAAACGCTTCAGCCGGCTGACGACGATCTTCGAGGAGGGAGGCGCGAGGGAGTTCGCGGCGGAACTACATCGGCGCTGGACGGCGCGCCGGGCGGCGGCCGGGCCTCAAGCGAGCTCAACAGAGCGCTACGAAGCCGAGGAGATGGCTGAAGGAGCGATCTTCATCAGCTATGCCCGCGAAGACGGGGCGGCGGCGCAAGCCTTGCATGAGGGGCTTGCAACCGCAAAGTTCGACGTCTGGTTGGACCGCAGGCGGCTCAAAGGAGGCGATCCATTTGAGGATAAAATCACCAGGCACATCAGGCAGTGCGACCTGTTTGTGCCAATCGTCTCCCAACACACCAACAGTCGCGGGGAAGGTTTTGTGTTCAAAGAATGGAACTGGGCGCTGGAACGGGCCGCCGGAATTCAGCACGGTAACTTCATCTTTCCGGTGATTGTCGACGATTTATCGGACGATCAAATCGCCGGCGTGGCCGAGAGATTCCGCAAAATGGATTACCGGCGCGCGCCCCAAGGGGCACTGAGTCAGGATCTGCTGGAGTTTTTCCGGCAAAACATCCGCGAAATTCGACTGCAACGGCCGCGGCGGGCCGCCTGAGCCGCTCTCAAGACCGTGAGTGCGACACGTGAGAATCCCTGGCTGGGCCTGCTGGCCTACAGCGAACTGGACCACGAGTTCTTTTACGGACGGCGCCGGGAGACGATGGAGCTGCATACACGGGTGCGGCGCGAAACGCTCACGGTGCTCTATGGGGTCTCGGGGCTGGGCAAGACTTCGCTGCTCAAGGCAGGACTTTTCCCGGAGTTACGCCACGAAGATTTTCTCCCTGTTTACATCCGGCTGCGCCACGACGTTGAACTCGAAGCGATGCGGCAGGTGGAGGGTCCGGAAGCCGTCGCGCGGAGGGGCGAACTGGCTGAACAGGTTTTGTCAGAGCTACAGCACGCCGCCGGCGAGACTCGGACGGAGTGTCCAGCACCGCAGGAGGGCGATTCACTCTGGGAGTATTTTCATCGCACGGGGCATGCGCTCTGGTCTGAACGGCAGAAGCTGATCACTCCGGTATTGGTATTTGATCAATTCGAGGAGATCTTTACCCGTGGCGAGATGGGCGCGGCTGGAGCTAAGCGCGTCGAAACCTTCATCGACGACCTGTCGGCAGTGGTGGAGAACCGGACACCCCCCTCTATCACCGCTGCACGCACAGCGGGAGGGGCGGCCGGCTACGAGAACGCGCCGGCAACGGTACGGGTGATACTGAGTCTGCGGGAGGATTTTCTACCGCACCTCGGAGCGCTGCACCGGCACTTCCCCACGATCCGGCGCAATGAAATGCGACTCGCGCCGTTCAGCATGGCCCAAGCGCTCGAGGTGGTCGAACGCCCCGGAAGCGATCTGTTGGAACCTGGCGTGGCCGAGGAAATCGTGCGATTCGTATCGGCCGCGCCCGCCTCGGTAGCGGTGAGCGCCAGAAGTACGATCGGAGAGGATGCAGCCTCCTTCGGTGCCGGTGCAACCGACGGGGATGAGGTGCGCCCGGTAGAGCCCGCCCTGCTTAGCGTGGTGTTGGATGAGCTGAACCGGCTGCGCGAAGGCGATGGGCAGATCACCCGTCAACTGCTTGCCGGCCAACGGGCCGAGATCCTGGCCAACTTCTACGAGCGCGCCTTTGCCGGTCTGGACCCTGCGGTTCGGCTCTTTGTGGAAAAGGAACTTCTGACGCCTGCCGGTGACCAGCGAGACAGCCGTTCGGTCGAGGATGCGCTGACGCGACCCGGGGTGACGCTTGCATTGCTTGACTCCCTGGTCGATCGACGCCTGCTGCGGTACGAAGAGCGCGCACGAGGCGCTCGCCGGATCGAGCTCACGCATGATCTTCTGTGCAGCGTGGTGAAGGCGGAGCGGACCCGGCGCGAAACCACCGAAGCCGTCGCGGCGAGCGAGGCCATTGCCCTCGGGCTGCGGACGCGTTTGCGGCGCAGCCGCCGGATAGCCGCCGGCTTCGCGGTGCTTGGCCTGTTGGCGCTGAGCACCGCGATCGTGAGTTTCGTACAGTACCGTCGCGCCGAACATGCGAGGCGAGACGCACAGGCGGCCAGCGCTGCCGCCAAAAAGGCGAAGCGCGAAGCGCAGGCCGCGAGCACCACTGCCGCAGCGGCGGCGCAGCGGGCTACCAAAGCCCGGGCGGAAGCTGAGAAACTGATTGGGTTCATGATCTACGACTTGAAGGACAAGCTGAGCCCGATTGGTCGGTTGGACTTGCTCGACGCAGTTTATGCGCGTGTACGAGCCTATTACGAGGCCTTTGGCGGCGATGAAGAAAGTCCGGAGGTCTTGCACCAGCGTAGCGCAATGCTAACCGATGAAGGAGACCTTCTACGCGCTCGGGGTGATTTGACCGGTGCGCTTAAGCGCTACCGTGACGCACTGGAAATCGACCAGCGAATGGTCAAACAGTACCCCAACGATATCGACTGGCAGCGCTACCTCTCGGTCGACTATGAGACAGTGGGTAACGTCTTGATCGATCAGGGTGATATGAGCGGCGCGCTTAAGAACTATAACGACGAGGTCGCAATAATGGAGAAGCTGGTCAAGCAAGACCTCAGCAACGCCGACCGGCAGCGCCGCCTCTCTGTCGGTTATGAGAAAGTGGGCGACGTTTTGAGCGCTCAGGGCGATTTGAGCGGCGCGCTTAAGAACTATCGCGGCGAGGTCGCAATAATGGAGAAGCTCGCCAAGCAGGACCCTGGCAATGCCGGCTGGCAGCGCGACCTCTCGGTCGCCTATGAGAAAGTGGGCGACGTTTTGAGCGCTCAGGGCGATTTGAGCGGCGCGCTTAAGAACTATCGCGACGAGCTCGCAATAAGGGAGAAACTTGCCACGCAGGATTCCAGCAATGCCGGCTGGCAGCGCGACCTCTCAGTCGTCTATGAGAAAGTGGGTGACGTTTTGAGCGCTCAGGGCGATTTGAGCGGCGCGCTTAAGAACTATCGCGACAAAGTTGCAATATTGGAGAAGCTGGTCAAGCAGGACCCAAGCAATGCAGACTGGCAGCGTGGCCTTTCGATCAGCTACGAGAAAGTGGGGGACGTATTGCGCGATCAGGGTAATCTGAGGGGCGCGCTTGTGAACTATCGCGGTACGCTTGCAATCAGAGAGAAACTGGCCAAGCAGGACCCCAGCAATGCCGGCTGGCAGGGTGAACTTGCCTTTTCGTACTTTCGGAACGGAACAACCTTGGAACAGGTTGAGCCGAAATCGAAGACCGACGCGCGTGAGATGCTGCGCAAAGGGCGGGACATCCTAGGCAGCTTAAAAGAGCGTATCGGTCTGACTGGCCAGCAACAAGGGTGGCTTGATGAGATAGACTCTGCATTACAGAAGATCGGAGGCTGATTGTCGCGATGCCCTTTAGTCCCGGGCCCCCGGCAAAAGCAGCGTTCCTTGGCCGTGTTCGTCTGACTAATACGTAGCCAGGATGTGGCCAAAGGATTGCTCCAAAGTATCGGCCCGCCTGTTTCAGTGGCTTACAGCTGGGACATCAGAGGCGCTCGCGTTCTTGGCAGTTGGCCATACGCCTCGGCGAGTTTGTCGGCGGCAGAGTGGAGGTCGGGCGTGTATAATCCCAGGCATTTGCAAAGTTCGGATTCGAAGAAGAGGACGCCACGGATTTCGGGCTTTTGTCTGTCGATGTAGCCCAAGGCACGCAAAAGCAAACGGTAAAGTTCCGGCGCCGGATGCTCCAATCCAGAAACGCTGTCGATGAGTTCGACGAAATAGGCGGCTGTAGAGGTTTTAAGATAGTTTGTGCGGATTCCTCCGAACGCCGACTTGATTGAAACCTCGCGGAGTCCGTGTATTTCCGACTTCCGGGAAAGGGTCAGCAATAGTTCACAGTGGAAAAATAGGTCGAGCTTGCCTGCGAACGGGCTGTTCGGGCGAAGCGCGCCCTTTGCCATTGTTTTCGTTTTTCCGTGGAGATCCGTGAACCAGACCAGTATCAGACTCGTCTCTGAAAACCGGATTCGACGGAGCAATATGCCGTTCAAGATCTCGGGCATTGTCGTGCCATGAGAATGATTGTTTGCGGAGAACGGACCCTGAGATCCGATGCGGGAAATGTAATTCTCAATTCAAGAAAAGCGGGCTCTCCGGCGATCTTGGACCGGGCCCAATTCACTTGCCGGGCGTTGGCGGCGGGGGAATTGAAAACGCCCGATTGTGCACCGCCAGTGCGGCTTCCTTCACCGCCTCGCTCATGGTCGGGTGAGCGTGAACTGTTCTGCCGAGATCTTCGGCGCTACCACCGAATTCGAGGACGGAAACTGCTTCCGCAATCAGCTCCGAGGCGCCGTACCCTATGATTTGTGCTCCCAGTAATCGATCCGTCTTTGCGTCTGCCACAATCTTTGCAAACCCGACTGTTTCGTCGCTGGCCAGCGCTCGGCCGTTCGCAATGAACGGGAATTTGCCGATCCTGATTGATTTGCTTTGTTGCTTTGCGATCTCTTCAGTAAGCCCAACAGAAGCAACCTCCGGGTTCGTGTAGATTATGTTCGGGATTGCGTCGTAATTAACGTGGCCCGCTTTGCCGGCAATCCGCTCCACACAGGCGACACCTTCGTCTTCACCTTTGTGCGCAAGCATCGGCCCTTCGATGATATCCCCGATTGCGTATACACCCGGAACATTGGTCCGGTATTGTTCGTCGACAGCGACGCGGCCCCTTTCGGTCAGTTTGAGGCCCAGATCTTTCGCGACCGCACCGTCGGTAAATGGTTTCCGGCCGACTGCGACAAGAACTTTGTCCGCGCCGAGCTGGAGTTTCTCGCTCGTTTTCGTGACCGCCTCAACAGTGGCTTTTCCGTTGTTCGTTGAGATCCCGGTCACGGATGTGTCGAGGTGAAATCGAATCCCGTCGGTTTCCAGAGCCTTTTGAAGGACCTGAGTCACGTCCGGATCATAAAAAGCAGCAATCCGAGGCAGAAACTCTATGACCGTGACTTCGGAACCTAACCGAGCCCAGACGGATCCGAGCTCCAAGCCGATTGAGCCCGCGCCAACTACGACCAATTTGCCAGGGACCTCACTGAATGCGAGGGCTTCCTCGCTGGTGACGACTGTCTGGCGGTCGATCCTGATATTCGGTAATTCCGTTGGGACGCTCCCGGTCGCGAGGATGACACTGTTCCCCTGAAGTTCTTCCTGCGTCCCATCCGATTTAGTGAGGATCACTTTGCCCGGCGCGACAACCTGCCCAACGCCCAAGAGGCGTGTAATTTTGTTCTTCTTCATCAGGAGTTCGAGGCCCTGAGTGAGCCGTCGAACGACACCCTGTTTGCGCGTCATCATCTGAGCAAGATCGATGGTGACACCTTCTATTTTGAGTCCGTGCCGGGAGGCCTGGTGAGACGCGAACTGGTAGAGATGCGAGGAGGTCAGCAACGCCTTGCTTGGGATACACCCGATATTGAGGCAGGTCCCGCCCAAAACTTCTCGATTGTCGATAATCACTGTGTTCAGACCGAGTTGAGCAGCTCGTATGGCTCCAGTGTATCCGGCCGGGCCACCACCCACGACAATGAGATCGAAAAACGACATGCTGCTACGGTTTACCGAAATGGGAACAGGATCAAGGGAAGCGGGCGGGCGTAACCACCCTTTCGACGCGTTTTTGTCCTCCCCAATCGTTCTCGTCCTCGGTCTCATCGGGTCCTTCCTGCGTCCAAGGAAGTCGAGAACGAGGACGACGACGAGGACGAGAACGATTGGGGAGGCTACTTATACCGCGCTAACCACAAACAAGTTTATAAACTTGTGAGAAGATCAGGCTGGTGTCCTGTGCCCGAAAAACATGACTTTTGTTGCGATCAATATGGACCGCCTTGAAAAACAGCCAACTGATCCCGCGGCCGCGGAACAAGAGTCATGGCCGATGCAGCTTCTTACGCGTTGGATCGCCTTGGCTTTCTGTCTAAGCCTTGGCGCTTGTGCGCTTAATCCCGCTAACGGGCGGCTCAATGCATCGAACGATCCGGATGCAAAATTCTGGGATGGCATTAACCAATCGGATGTCGTCTACGTCGGAGAAATCCACGATGATCCAGCGGATCATCAATACGAGCTCGAACTGGTTCGCGGACTGCTGAATCGAAAAATAAAGTTCGCGCTCGGGTGGGAAATGTTCGACCGGACACAGCAAAATTGGATTGATGCCTGGGAGTCGCATTCGATTTCGCTGAATGAGATGCTGACAAAGACCGGTTTCGACAAGAGTTGGGGGGTCTATTCACCGCTTTACGCTCAGATTTTGCAGCTAACCGGAAAAGCTCGGGTGAAGAATGTCGCACTGAATGCGCCGCCCGAACTGGTCAAAAAAATAGCTCGCGGGACGCCGCTGTCAACTGGGGAACAAGCGATGCTTCCGGATGGGTTCGTATCGAACGAACAGGCTTTCAATCACTTTCTGGGCATGATGGGCGGACATCCCGGATTGAGCGAGGCCGATCAGCGACGATTCTTCGCTGCGCAAAATGCCTGGGACCAGACGATGGCGAGCCGGATCCTCGAGTTCAAACGTCGAACGCCGAACGTGAAGCTGGTCGTATTCACCGGGCGCGGCCACGTCTCTGACGGGTACGGCATACCGTTCTACGTGAAGCAAAAAGCAGATTTCCGGCAGCTTATTTTGATGCCCAAAGGCCGCCTGGATCTGAGTCCGGGGCAAAAGGCCATCTGAGCTAGTCGTTGGAATCAGTGTCGATAGTTTTCTGGAGATCTGTCGCACTTTGAGGTGCCGCGTTCCCGGAGAAGTTGTGGAGGTCGTATATCCGGCCCCACGCACCTTGCGCGATCAGCCGGCAGGTTTGTTCCCATCCCTTTTCCGAGTCGGGATAATTTGTCTCTTCGAGCGGGCCCCAGAACAGGTAATCGACATGCAGGTCTTTGGCGATGTTTTGCCATCCCGCTTCCGAATTCATTAGCACAGTAAATTTCTCTTCGATTGGGCGGTAATTCAGGCCGTGGCTCCAGAGGTGACCCGGAAATCCCATGACGACCCGGTGTCCGCTGACCAGCACCGGGTGATTGTAGGTTGGGAACGTGGCAAAAACCGTGCCGGGAGGGAACGAGCGGGTGACCTCTGCGACCTGCTGCCATTCAGTCGCGCTGCCGATATCATACCCTTCGGGATCCGCGCAAATACCTCCGAGCAGGCTGATAAATCCCGAAAAGAAAAGTCCGATCATCGCCGGAGCTTGCAGCCAGGGCCTCCACTTGGCAAAGAACGCCTCCCAGAGACAGAGCATCATCACGAGATACGCCCAGAAAAAGAGCTTCGTGTTGTCCCATTCCCAAGGGGCGAATTTAATGAAAGCGCAAGCGAGGAACACGACTGCCGAAGGGAAAAATAGAAGTCGGACTTTATTCTTGGCATCCCGTTCCAAGGGCTTTGCGGGAATCAAAAGATAGACAATCAGCGCGAGGCACGCCGGCAAAAAAAGGCCGAAGTTATCGAGCCAGAACCACAAAGGCGCGTCTTTCGGACCGGCCATCCAGCCGATTTTCCAGCCGATTGCACCGGTCTTTGCAAACCCGGTGACCGCGTAGACACAGAGCGTGGCCGGAACAAGCGAGAGCAGGACCAGTCGGAGAAAGTGACCACGCCAATTCGGGTCTCCGAACAAAAACCACCAGAGTATCAGAAACGACAAGAAGAGAAATGTATGCAAATGAAACAGCGGCATCGTGCTGTAGAGCAGCCATTCGACCCAGCCAGGAATACTCTGCTCCTTGCGCCGCTCCAGCAGAGTGGTTTTCCAATGATGCAGCAGAAAAATCCCGGCTGGAATCGCGTAGAGCAATCCGCGCTGCGTGACGAATAATGCCAGCGGAATCGACTTCCATGCAACGTCGGCCTGGTAATCCTTCAGCGTAAGCGACTGAAAAAAGAGAAAACCTGCCAAGCCGCCATTGAACAGGAAGGTGGCGACGCCAAACGAACCATTGAACAGATACAGCGCGCGCAACGTGAGAAGGGAACCGAGCAAACCAACCAGGATGATTCCTAGCCTCGGTTCGATACCGATCAGCTTCAGCTCGGAATTGAACAGGTTCAGACCGATCGGATAACGCAATTTGTCGAACGCAAATATCGGGTTTTCCGGCCAGAAATGCGGGCTGCTCGCCAAATAATTAATGTGCGTCAGGTGAAGGCAGATATCTCCGAGGTTGTTGGGGGAAATCACTCTGATCCGGTCGTTCACGACGAAAATCACCTGACCAAATTCTCTGACCGCGAAGACCAGGAAGAACGTGCAGAGTGCGAATCCGAAGTATCGGTACTTTTCAGGTGCGCTGACCAACGGGATTCGTTTCCGGAGGTATAACTGGAGCGTCGCTATAATGGCACCAATGAGCAACGCAGCGACGGAAGTTGAGGTAGTCAGCCCGAGGGAGGAGTAGCTGAAGAGCACCCCGAGAAGAGTCGATACAGCGATCCAACAAAGAGCGACGAGCGAAAGGTTCATTCGTCCGGATGGGCTGGATCAAATTCAGGTTTCCGATTTGGGAAAATGTAGCGGAATGTCTCAAAGCGGAAGTATGCACGACAGTCGCCCATTCCGTCGCGGAGTTGGAAATCGGCAATGAAATACCGGTTTTTCAGACGCTTTTCCAAGTCGTCGGCTTTGTCATCGTCGATCGCGATGAAGTCGGCGTCGCAGTCTTGTGGCCAGACGTCCTCTCTGTTGTAGTACGCGATTCTCGAAAAATCCCCTAGAACCCATGGGATTGGATAGTAGCTCGACAAAAAGATTGCGCCAGAGAGTTTTCGTTTTGCGTTTGGATCTCTTGCCGCCATTTGAAGAATCGGGTCGACGAACTTGTGGTAGTCCCGGACGGTCTGGACGTAGACATAGAGTTCTTTTGGATTGTCATATCGCACAAAATTCAACTCGTATGATTTCCAGGACGCCTGCGCGAATAGAGGGATACCGACGACTGCCGCCACGTTCGGGTGTGTCCACTTCGCAACGAAGTCGATCAACGCTCCTGCCAGAAACAGGAACGGCCAGGCAATGGAAATGACGCACCAGGGAGTTTTGTACGGGACGATGCTGTACGCGAATAGAACTGCGAGGCTGTAGATCGCCAGGAAACGGAGCGCGGGTTGGCCCCCAAACAGAAATCGCAGAGAAAATATCAGCCCGGCCAATGCGAACCATTCGTATTTGACCAGCAATTGCACCCAATACCAGTTCAGCTTGAAGGCCGCCAATCCTCGGAAGCCCGGCAGGTCCTGCATAAACGGGGGAATCAACGGGCAGAGATCATACGTCGGTTTACCATGACCTGCGGAGTCGATGCCGGTCTTCGTCCAGGGGAGAAACGTCTCATAAAGTCCTCCCAAACCTTTCCAGTACAGAAAATTACCAGAATAGAAAAAGATAATCAGAAAAATACCGACCAGGACCGCGAAACCGATCTGCTTGATCGGTAAGGGCCCAGTGCGTTGCTCTGGTGCCCTATTCTTCGAAAATCTGTTTGAGATCAGCAACACGCAAGCCGCTCCGGCAAAAGCCGCAACATGAATGATATAGGTTTCTTTCGTCAGGATCATTCCGGTCAATCCGAGAATGAGTCCCCAGAAATACTTCGCTTCCCTCGAGGTCCAGACACCAAGAATTCCCCAGCAGGTGACCGTTAGAAAAAGGACCATCCACGATTCGTGAATGGAGTAGCGGTCGTAGAAGATGAATCCCGGGGAGAGCGCCATGCCAAGAGCAGCCAGGTAGCAGATTGTTCGGCTGAAGAACGGTCTGAAGAGAAAGATCCAGAAAATTGTGATCAAACTCGCCAGCACCACCGGGAGTCGCAAAGCCCACAGATTGCGACCGAGCAGTTTCAGTGAAAGGAAAAGGACATAAAAATGGAACGGCCCATGGTAGTTGGTCGGGTCATAGGCGTAGTAGCCGTTCTGCGCCATCTGATCGCAGAACCACCCATTGATTCCTTCGTCAAAATGTGGAGGCTTTATGTCCAGTTCGGAAAAGCGGAAAATCGCAGCAAGAAGCAGGATCAGCGCCGGAAATAGGAGTTGACGTTTCGCCATTCTAAGCCTTTTAGGGAAGAGGCGCAGATATATATGCAAAGACCGCGACATGTCCAACGAGATTCGGCCTCTCCTATCACTTGTTATTCCAGCCTATAACGAGGCGGATCGTTTGCCGGGCACTCTTCAGCGAATTCGCGAGCATCGCCAGTCGTGGGATTTTCGGAACGAGGTGATTATTGTCGTTGAACCGAGCGAAGATGGAACGCTTTCGTTGGCCGAAGAGGCCGCAAAATGCAATTCGGCTTTCACTGTCCTGACGCACCACGAAAAGCGCGGCAAGGGGTTCGCTGTCCGGAGCGGCATGCTGCGTGCCCGGGGTGACTGTATATTTTTTACGGATGCGGATTTGAGCACGCCTCTCGAGGATCTGGACGCGGGGCTCTTGAGATTTCGCAAAGACCGGTCAATCGATGTGATTGTCGGGAATCGTCAACACCCGGAGACGAGGATCCTGCGGCGTCAAAATTTCGGCCGCGAGTGGATGGGAAAGATCTTCAATCGAATTGCGCAGTCGATGACCGGGCTGAGGATCCGGGATACGCAGTGTGGATTTAAGGGGTTCCGGCAGCGCGCCGCGAACGAGATCTTTAGCAGGCAACGGCTGGACGGATTTTCGTTTGATGTCGAGGTGCTGTTGCTAGCCCAGGCGATGGGATTTTCCATGGCGGAGATGCCGGTCCACTGGACAAATTCGCCGACCTCACGCGTGCGAGTTCTGAAAGACAGTACGAAAATGCTCGCCGATCTGTTCCGAATTCGACGGTTGGTGAAAAAAACGTTGTACGAGTATCCGTACAAGCGGTAGTGAACGCGAGTTCCAAAACTTATCCTTTGTGTTGAAATCCATTGCTTTCCTTGCATCTACACTCTACGGATAGTATTTTTACACCATGCTTCCGTCCGGACAGAGTTCACTAGCCTTAAAGGGTGACGAGAAACGTACTTTCATTATTTCTCTTGTCCTATACACTCTTGTTCTTCTCCCGATTCTAATCGCGGATAGATATAACCTCGACGATTGGGATAGATCGGTCTTAGGTTATATTAATTGGGGAAAGAACGGGCGACCTTTAACCGACGTGGTTATGGGTGTGCTCTCCCTGGGTACGCCGTTGGTCGATTTCTCGCCGGTTTGCCAAATTGGTGCAATCATTTGCCTCTCCTGGCTTTCAGCGGTCGTAGCGCGCAAATTCCACATCGGGCGTCCTTTAATTGCATCTCTGACCACTCTTCCGTTGGGCGCGAATCCATTCTTTTTGGCAAATCTCTCCTTCAAGTTTGATGCTTTGCCCATGGCCCTGTCGCTCTTATTGGCGCTCGTGCCTATTGTGCTGGACGACCAACCCGCGGGACATTACTACCGCTCGCTGTTCACTGGCGCGCTTTTCTTGCTAGGATCCCTCTGTTTGTATCAACCAAGCATTAACGGTTTCCTGGTAGTTGCTGTTCTCGAATATATATTGCTGGAGAAACGGCATGAAGACTCAACAGTTATAACGTCACTGGGTACGCGCAGAGTTTTCCAACTTCTCATTGCAATGTGCGTGTATGCAATTGTCGCTCACTTCACGGTGCGCGAGGGATATGGCGCCGAGCATGCCTCGATGGTTAGCGGAATCGGAGGATTGGCTATTGTTCAGCGGAACCTGGCTTATTTCTGGTCTTTTCCAATAGACCTGTTACCCGGCAAGCTCAGGTTGACTCTCGTCTTGCCAGTCGTGGTGGCTCTTCTCGCCTCGATAGCAGTGGGATTGCAGTACAGTACTCAGACGGTTAAGAGCCGTAAGTTCGTCTGGGTAATCGGCGCCTTCGTAACACCTGTGTTCATGCTTTTTGGCACCTTCGGTTTCTTGATCCTTTTGCAATCTCCGGCTGGCGGTCCGCGAAGCTTCATTGGTTATGGAGCTTTGCTTGCGTCATCTTTGATTCTCATTTCGTCAGTACTGACGGAATATCATGTCCCAGGTATATGGCAATGTGGCCTTCTATTTATGCCTGCCTACACGATGATTACTTTTGCAGCCATTTACGGCAACGCAACGAAAGCACAGAAGGACTACGAAAAACACATAGCGGAGAGGCTCAGTGACGATCTCAAAGAAGTGATTGCGGCGGATCGAGTGGACACTTTGATTATCGATGGAAACGTAGGATATGCTCCTGTAGTGGGGCGGATGGTCGAAAAAAGATACCGTTTGCTGGGCGAGTTAGTTCCCATAGATATTGCAAGCGACGAAACCGGCGGATTCGTTCATACAGTATTAGGATACCACGGAATATCGGTTCCCGCGGAGGCTTCCAAGGCCCGACAAGCTACAATTGTTGCAGAAGCCCTGCATTCGGTTCCTTTACGCAATGGTCCTTTTTACGAGATGTTTCTCCTGGATCACGACTTAGTTGTTCGCCTGATTGCCAGCGGGAGAAGTCCTGGATCCCCTCGGCGTTCAGCGCGTAAATCTGGAGCGGCGGGCTGAATTGGTGGTAGAGGCCTTCCACCAAGTCCAAATCCGCCACTCGCTCCATGAGCTTCGTCAACCGCGTATAGCTCGGCACTACGATATTCTCGCGGACGAGCGTTACCGGTCTAATGCAATCTGGAGGGGACATACTCTTTAAGCGGTATCAAAGCGTAACAGATAAATGCATACATCCCGAAAATCGCCAAAAAAAGTACTAAACAAAATACGATGCGGGAACTTTGCCAGTTTCGGAGGCGAGAAAGCATCCATCCAAATGCCAAAAGGGACGGAAATAAATAGCGCCCCTGCGGCTGCAGATCGACCAACCAAGAGAAGGCTATCGCCGATGAAACATTTTAACCCACACGACGGTGGTGACTAGCGTTCCGAAAAGAAGAATAACCAGGCAGTTTTCAGGTGCGCTGACCAACGGGATTCGTTTCCGGAGGTATAACTGGAGCGTCGCTATAATGGCACCAATGAGCAACGCAGCGACGGAAGTTGAGGTAGTCAGCCCGAGGGAGGAGTAGCTGAAGAGCACCCCCAGAAGAGTCGATACAGCGATCCAACAAAGAGCGACAAGCGAAAGATTCATTTGCCCGGATGGGCTGGATCAAATTCAGGTTTCCGATTTGGGAAAATTTCGCGGAATGTCTCAAAGCCGAAGTATGCATGACAGTCGCCCATTCCGTCGCGGAGTTGGAAATCGGCTATGAAATACCGGTTTTTCAGATGCTTTTCCAAGTCGTCGGCTTTGACATAGTCGATCACGACGAAGTCGGCGTCGCAGTCTTGAGGCCAGACGTCCTCTCTGTTGTAGTACGCGATTCTCGAAAAATCCCCCAGAACCCACGGGATTGGATAGCAGCTCGACAAAAAGATTGCGCCATACAGTTTTCGTTTTGCGTTTGGATCTTTTGCCGCCTTTTGAAGAATCGGGTCGACGAACTTGTGGTAGTCCCGGACGGTCTGGACGTAGACATAGAGTTCCTTTGGATCGTCATATCGCACAAAATTCAAGTTGTATGATTTCCAGGACGCCTGCGCGAATAGAGCGACGCCGACGACTGCCGCCATGTTCGGGTGTGCCACTTCGAACGAAGTGATCATCGCTCCTGCCAGAAACAGGAACGGCCAGGCAATGAAAATGACGCACAGGCAGTTTTGTCCGGGACGATGGCTGTACGCGAACAGAACTGCGAGGCTGAAGTTCGCCAGGAAACGTTGCGCTGGTTCGCCATCATTCCGGTCAATCCGAGAATGAGTCCCCAGAAATACTTCGCTTCCCTCGAGGTCCAGACACCAAGAATTCCCCAGCAGGTGACCGTTAGAAAAAGGACCATCCACGATTCGTGAATGGAGTAGCGGTCGTAAAAGATGAATCCCGGCGCGAGCGTCATGGCAAGAGCCCTCCATGTAGCAGATACTTCAGCTGAAGCACGGTCTGGCAAGAAAGATCCAGAAAAATTGTGGGTAAACTCGCCAGCACAACCGGGAGTCGCAATGCCCACAGAATGCGACCCAGCAGTTTCAATGAAAGCGGAAAGGACATAAAAATGGAACGGTCCATCGTAGTTGGTCGGGTCATAGGCGTAGTATCCATTTTGCGCCATCTGATCGCAGAACCACCCATTGATTCCTTCGTCAAAATGTGCGCTTTATGTCCAGTTCGGAAAAGCGGAAAATCGCAGCAAGGAGCAGGTTCATAGCCGGAAATAGAAGTTGACGTTTCGCCAATCTAAGCCTTTAGGAAAGAGGCGCAGATATATATGCAAACACCGCGGGATGTCCAACGAGATTCGACCTCTCCTTTCACTGATCATTCCCGCATACAAAAAGGCAGGACCGCTTGCCTTCAACTCTTCGGCGAATTCAAGAACATAGGCGGTCCTGGAAATTTACCCATGAGATCATCATTTTCGTCGAGCCGAGTTAAAACGGGACGCTGGCTTTGGCTGAAAGAGAGGCCAAATCTGCGTCCTACTTCGTGGTTTTGACACACCACGAAAGGCGCGGAAAAGGCTTTGCTGTTCGCAGCGGGATGCTGCGCGCGAGGGGTGATTTTATCTTTTTCACGGATGCGGACCTGAGCACGCCGCTCGAGGATTTGGATGCCAGCCTTCAGCGATTCAGGAAAGATCGATCGATTGAGGTGATCGTTGGGAATCGCCAGCACCCGGAACTCGCATCCTGCTGCACCAGAACCGTAGCAGAGAGTGGATGGGGAAAGTCTTTAATCGGATCGCGCAAACGCTGACCGGATTGAAAATCCGGGATACCCAGTGTGGATTTAAGGGCTTTCGACATCGTGCTGCGAAGGAGATCTTCGGCCGGCAACGAATTGATGGATTCTCGTTCGACGTTGAGGTTTTGTTGCTAGCTCAGGCGATGGGTTTTTCGACCGTTGAGGTTCCGATTCACCGAACAAGAATCGTCGACGTCTCGCGTACGCGTCTTACATGACAGCGAGGAAATGCTATGCTATCTTTTCCGGATTCCGCTAGCTCGCGAAACGGACAATGTACGAGTTTCCGTATAAGTAGAGTCCGTCTTAAAAATGCTTCCGATGATGAGTTTTTAATCATTGGCTCTTATAGGGATAGGGCTTGGACAGCCTTTTGCGGGCGATTGATTAACTGGAGTCCACGTCCGGTTTCTGAAGGCCTTATCTGGGCGTACGCTTGTCTCGTGAACTCGACACATAAACCATTTATAGGAGCTTTTCTCGGTTTGTTGTGGCTGCTGCTAATTGCGACGCCAGTGATTTCGTTCATGCAGGTTCGACCCAGATTGTCCGGGGATTCACAACTTTAATGATGCTAAGCCTTGTGGTACCGGCGCGATTTAGGGCTTTGGTCCATGACTACAAAAACTATGCTGTTTGCATTGCGAGCCGCAATAAATCTTGGAACTCAGGTCTATCGGATGGAAATGCGATGATCTGGTTTTCTCCGCCGAAAGGGCAAGTGGCACAAACACTTATATTTGTACCGGGAATTTATTATTTGGACGCGAAAGAAAATAACTATATTCATATAAATCAGTTTTTCAATAAAGAACGGTTAGAAATACGTCCTTACCGTGAGTAAAGTCATCGTTGCCGTCTCCGGATAGCTTGTGCATCTTGGGATCGCTGGCCTGGAAACCGGGGCGGGCCTCGGCAGCCATAATGAAAACCTGGCTCGTGTATGTCTTGGTCTTGCTGCTGTGCATTGGGTCGCGACACGTCAGCGGCCTTCTCTTAGGTTGGATGCCAGTGACCGGATTCCTTCTGCTCGTTTTTCAATTTTCTGGCAGAGACAAAGCATCTTCTTCGCTGCGTTTAGCTAAGCTCGCTGGGATTGCTTTGCTTCTGAGCGTACTGGTCCTTGGGATTGAAAAAACAATTGTTTCAGCAATGTGCGAGAACTTCGGCGTGATTCAAAGACAGATGGTGGGTCGGACACTTTGTGAGCGGATCGGAGACTTCTTAGATTCCCTATCGCCTGCAGACAAAGAGCAGGTCGAACGGCGGGCATCTCGGTACGACGATGATCCAAACCTGAAGCTCGCAATAGATTCCATGATTCGAGTCGGCACCTTTTATGAGGGGACAAACGCAGTCACTGCGCAGGCCTTGAGCGCGCGCGGTTTACAGGGGACAAGCTTCAGTCCGAAGTGGATAAAACCACTCTCAAGGCAGCCTTACGCTTTTATCGGACTTTCGACCCCCGCCTGGTCAGAAACATCCTAAAGGATATCGTGAAAGGATTTTATCCGACAAATGACCAGGGAATTGCTTTAACGGTCCAAAGGCGACGTTTTATTCGGTTGAAGATATCGAGAAGCGTCCAGGTGCGTGGACAGGGCTTCGCTCGCTATTGTTTTTTGAGCCTGCGGTGGCTCAAGTCATGCTAGAACGAGCCTTCCACGATAATTTCATCCGGCATTGGCGTTTTCTACCGATCGCTGATTGGTGTTAGCTGTTTGCGACGATCGGCGCTGGCGAATGAGGCCGAGGAAAACTATCCGCGGACTTGGTCGTGGTGGCGGCATGTATTTTCGGGATCGGTTTGGCCGTTTACGTGGCAACCTGCATTTGTAACCTCTCTCAGCCTCGCTACGTTCTGCCGCTTTGGGTCGGGACCGTAGCTTCTGGTTCCATTTTAATAGCAGGAAGGCGGATCGATCTGAAGCAGCATTCTGGCGTCTAGCCAGGGCAAAGAATTATAATGCATCAATAGCATTCACGGTTATAACGTTCCGATTGATTTAACCTACCGTCAAGGAGCGCCGTTGTCGTGGCGAGGAGTGCAATTACGGTAGTAGTCAAAGAGGCAAGCTACATCTCGGCATGTAGTATACGCAGACGCAATTCATCGCCAATATTGCGGCTCCTGCTCCTAACGCGAATAATCCGACAACGACTGTTGGCGATATTTTTTTGTCAGTCGAAGATGCACGTTGTACCCGCGAGAATTAAGGTGAGGATAATAATGGCGCCAAGTGGGATTTTGCGCCAAAGGAGGACATATGGATCGATTTGGGAGCGGTCTAGAACGAGTGTTGCCTGGAGGTTGTTGACGGAGGTCAACGCTTCCAAGCCAGTTAAACCGGCCCACAGTTCGGGATGGCGGACTCTGTCCAGCGACGGGTAGGCATTTGCATAAAATGGCGATTGGGCAATTGTAGTGTTACCGACGAAAATGCTGCCTTTAACAAAATCTCGCCAGATCAACTGAATTAACAGGGGATGAATTGTCATGAGGTAATGTATGCACGCCGTCAGTACCACGCGGTCGCGCTCGCCCGCGATATTGGTTCCGGGTGGCGCCAGTCGGTTTAATTGCTCGGCGACCGTCAGGGAGCTGCCTCGATAGAACGATCCGTCCGTTGCTTGTGCCAGGATCGCGATTTTTACTTCTGGGTTGGTAGTCCTGGCGGCCAATTTCTGGGCGAGCTGAAGGCGTTCTTTGAACGGTAGTTTGTCTAGAAAGGTGGCGATGCGATCGCTTAGAGTTCGGCCGAGCGTCGACCTGTACTCGTCGTGGACTGAGGTGATGAGTACTTGCGTGATCCCCCGGTTGAGGCCAACGGTCGCAATTCCCACGACTAGGGCAATGATGGCCGCTGTCCAATATTTTGTTTTGTCGGGGGGATAGCACCACTTGAATTTTGTAGCCAGGCTGAGAAATGCCAGAGTTAGGGGTAACCAGAACGCAATGAGCAAGTTGATTTGCCGACTGCCGAGTGTCAGGAATAATGAAATACCGTAAATGATCCATGGCGTTAGCCTGGCTCCGAGGACAATAGAGAGTCCGGCCGCGAGTACCGCGATGCTTGCGGACACGCTGAGAGCCTCTGAGCCGCAGCAGTGTGCATGCGTGTAAAAAGCGCTGGCGGATGCCAATAAAAAGGCAAAGAGGCAGCGCAGCGTGCGGTTTTGCGTGAGAGCCGTGACGACGTACGTCAGGGCGGCGATCAACAACAGATGTTGGATGATAACCAGAAGATAAAAACCCGCCAGCGGTGGCATCTGCTGGTCGAAGAGGGACGGAAACGGCCTGCGACCGCCTTCACTAAACCAGGTAGTGAGCACAAAGGGGATGCGGCCCAGAAAACAATAAACCGGAGGGTAATGGAGAATATTCAGTTCAGAGGCCGGGCGGAGCAACTGGCCGTTGGCGTCGATATCTTTCCATAGCGGAGGGTAGGAACTGAGCAGATAGATGGATGGAAGGGACAAGATAATTGCCGGCCGCCTTCCCAGGAAGGCAATGATGGGTCGCAGGGCTCCGTGGATCCTGTGACTCCACGCTACAACTGCTTCGTTTCTGTTTGGTATTTTCCAAAAGAGCAATCCTGAGGTTGCGAGCCATAAGGCAAACGAAATTGGCAGTATCTGCCTCGATACCCGGAAGGGGGTATCAAAGCTGTATTGCCGGCGGTTTAGTCGCGGATCCGAGTTATCGGTTGCCGAAAAGATAAGTCGGCCTTCGCCGGAAATTGCAAAGATTCCTTGGCCCACGGCTGTGACGCTTCTTTCTTGCGGCGAATAGGACGAAAGAATTGTGCTGTTTTCCCGTAGTCTGGCAGAAGCTGTTTGGGCGCCTCTGGGCGAATAGTTGCGCGGTAGGGGGTACGAATCGGCGAATCCGCCGATATGCTCGAAATTTGACGACGCGAGCGAAATTGTTTTGCGAAAGGGATAGCCGAGCATTCCCTGCGCGAAACAAAGGAAGAACACCAATAATGAGAGGCAAAAAGCACTCTTAAATAGCAGCAAATGGCTCGGAGACGAGTTGGCTTGTTTCCCTTGACGGTCGAGCATTGGTGCGGTTGATAAAAAATTCGGGTCTATAGGAAGCTGGAAGGAACATGCTCTTTCAAGGGAATCAGGCCGTAACAAACGAACGCATACACCCCCAAAATCGCCAGTATAACTACTAAAGCAAAGACGATACGCGAGCTTTGCCAGTTCCAGAATTGAGAAAGCATCCAGCCAGGCGAAGTGCAGCAATAAATAGCGGCCCTGTGGCTGAATCAACCCGGAACCAGTTGAAGGATTGCCGATAAAAATATGCTCCCATGACACAACGGTAAAGCAGGTTCGTCGCCGAAAATTTTGTTCCACTCTGCTCACGCGGACCACCGTAAAGAGCAGCGCGCTAAAAAGAAAAATGACTATGCAGTAATAGCTCGTGGTAAGGTGATAGTTCATCCAGCCGAAATCACCAAAGAAACTGCGGCTGGATAGCCAGATCCATTTGCGTTCGGTCAGCAGCTTCCAAAGTGAGACATGATGCGTATATAAGTTTCTGGTCTGAGCCATTCGAGTCAGGAGGTCTGGGGCCTTGTCTAGCGGTAAAGTCTGGTGCGCTTCTGAAGCCTCGGTGATATGTGTTTCTGTCGCGTGCGAGAAAGACGATTTCAAAGCGATACATAACGATGAGACCGCCAGTATAATCAGAGAGAAGGCCAGCGCCCTGAATCGGCTAGGAACGGTTGACTTTTTCCTCAAGATCCTGGCTAATGGTTCGTAGAAGCAGAAAATTGCGACGACCCAGTAATTAGGTTTCGAAAAACATAAAAGGCCAAGTAGAACCAGGATCGGGACAAGTTGAAGAAAGCGTTTGCAAGAGCCGCCAACAGCGAATCGGTGAAACGCAATTCGACTGGAATTGAGAAGCAGCAGCAGCAAAGTGGCGACGGCGACCCCGAACCAGTCATTGTTCGCGTACCCGAATACGTACCATAGTTGGGGAGTGATCAGAAAGGGAAATAGAAGTCCGTAGTTTTTTTGGCGGATTAGCATGCATACAAGAAGGAGTAAACAGGTAACCGAGAGCAGGCGAATTGTTTGCACCTGAACAAAGCGCAGATCGGGTAAATGTGGATAATAGCGAAGTCCAGACAGCGGCGACCGGATAGTAAAGATCGCCGGTAAATAGATAGGACGAGTGGTAAGATGAGAATGTGTGAACTGATTGAAGCGTATTTGTCAGCGCGGGATAGGGCTCAAACAAAAAATAACTCGCCGTGGTGATGTGCCAGATCTCGTCCGGGTGGGCGTTAAACGCGCTGGTGAGCGAAAGAGACAGGGTTAGAGCACAAGCGATTGCGGCAAGTATCACGAAGGCCCGGGGCGCTGTCCTGGTCGCCGGATCTTCCGAGCGAGCCAGGCGAATGCAGAGGTCCAGAGCGAATAGCATGGCGAAGCAAAGAATGGATGCGCCGGAAATGACCCAGGCCCACCAGACGGCCTTAGATACCGGGATAGGGTAACCAAAGTTCAATTCGGGAACTTCTCGTGCGGTAGCGTTCGGAACAAAGTCAACGATGACATCTCCACCGTCATCCACCCTGAGGGTTACGAATTTACTACCGGTCATGGCTGTGAGAAGTTTTTGTCCGAAAAGCTGGACCTGCGGAGAGCCGGGCTGATGTATCACCACTTTGCGCAGGCGAAAGGTTGCAGCCGTTTGGTTCGAATCTAAATAGATCGTGAATTTGTTGTGGCTCAAAAACCTTCTTACCGTAAAGCGGTAATTCGTTGTACCCGGTTATTGACATCGGCTTCGGAATCGTGCTTGCCCCCGTTCTGCCATCTGCATCAGTCTCTGGCTGATTAACGCCACGTTTCCTTCGTCGGCAAGGTTGAGTCGTCGTACCGGTAGAGCAGGGAATAGTAGATGACTGCGAACAGAATCAGACCGACTGCTGCGGTTAGGCTATTTGGTCTACCTCGATTCATCGGGTCCATTGTCTGATCCTATTCCCAGTTACTTTTGCGCCAGGTGCGGTAGTAACGGGGTCGAGATCAGGCTCGCGACCTTTGGATACTGGTCGGCGAACTGCTGCAAGAAATTCGGATCGTTCGCGAGGAGAAAGAAGCGATCAAGCCGGAGTCTGCTCGGACCTTTTGATTTTCGCGAGAAATGATGTAACGCTGAGACTTGCGAGCATGACGAGAACAATCGACCCCAATACCACGATGGCGGAGCTTCTTTCGGAGTTTCCGGGAGCGCAACGCGCTCTCTTCAAGACTTACCACATTGGCGGTTGCGCGAGTTGTGGATTCAGTCCGACTGAGACCTTGGTCTCGGTCTGCTTGAGGAACGATGATTTGCCCCTGCAGGATGTAATTGCGACGATACTCGCAGGGCACGAGGCAGATCAAAAGATGGGGATTTCGCCCGTGCAAGTTGCCGAACGGATGAACGCCGGTGAACCGGTCCAATTGATTGATGTTCGCAGCAGGGAGGAATGGGACTCCGTTCACATCGACGGATCCACGTTTTTTACAGAGGAACTCATGAGAGCGATGATGTCCAACTGGCCAAAGGAGACCGAAGTCGTTTTTGTCTGCCACCACGGCATGCGGAGTTTGGATGCCGCGGCATTTTTTGCGGGGCACGGATTTCAGAATGTTCGCTCGATGACCGGTGGCATCGATGCATGGAGTCTGGGGGTCGATCCGGAACTTCCACGATATCATTTGGAGTAAAAGCATGAGTCCCGTAAATGATTTTGGCGACCGGATTGCGGAAGCAATGAAGCATCCAAAGAACCTTGGCGAGATGGCTGGGGCCGACGCCGTCGGAACGGTTGGTAGCGAGGATTGCGGCGACATGCTGCGGATGTGGGTGAAGTTCAAGGAAGTCGATGGAAAGCGGGTGATCGATAAGGCGACATTCCAGACTTTCGGGTGCGGAACGGCAATTGCCGTCGCGAGTGTCGCGACAGAGTTGATCTCCGGCAAGACGGTCGAAGAAGCTCTTACGATGAGTAGCGAGGATTTGTCAGCCCCGCTAGGGGCGTTACCGCCATTGAAAATTCATTGTGCACAACTTGTGGAAGAAGCGCTGCGATCCGCTCTTGCGCCTGGCGAAGAGCCGAAGGCTGAAAAGAACGTTGCTCCGACGCTCCTCCAGCGAATGCAATCGCCGGCGCAGGAAAAAAAGAAGATAATCTTGGGACCCTCCAATGAATAACAATCTCGAAATCGAGTTGAAACAGGATTGCGACGCAATCCAGATTCCAGCCGGGCTGAAGACCACGATCCCAGCTGGGACGACTGTTATAATCACTCAAAGCCTCGGCGGGAGCTACACCATCGCATGCGACTACGGGCTGTTCAGAATCAGCGAAGAGAATGCAGCTGCGCTCGGCATTGAACCGCGAAGCGTCGAAGAGAAAACGGAGAGGTCAGACGAACTTGTCGACGAGGAAGATGTCTGGGAACAGCTTCGGACCGTTTATGATCCGGAAATTCCGGTGAACATCGTGGACCTTGGGTTGGTTTACGATTGCCAGGTTGTCAGGGAACCTTCGGCCGGTACAAGGGTCGAGGTGAAAATGACTCTGACCGCACCTGGATGTGGCATGGGTCCGGCGATTGCACAGGACGCGCGTTCGAAGATCCTTACAATCCCGGGCGTCGATGAAGCGGATGTGGAGCTGGTTTGGGATCCGCCCTGGAATCAGCACATGATCAGCGAGTCCGGCAAAATGAAGCTGGGGCTAATCTGACATTTGGTAGGGTCGCGCTCCCGCGCGACCGGCGTTATTCGCCCAACAGAAACCGGAGGAGGAAGAGGATGTACTCATAATTCCGTGGCCTTCCGAGTAAATTCTCGTTGCTTTCTGTCCGTTACCGAATAGTTTCCGGCCCTTCACTTCAGGAGAGTATTTATGTCCCAGCACCGCAGTCTGAAAGGCGCCAGCACCATTACGGCGAAACGAAACGTACTTAAGCGATTCGAGAGAGTCGAGTTGCTAAAAAAGCGCGGAGTCTTTAAGACGGGCGACAAGGTCATCGGTCTGCCAAAGACAAAGCCGGACGCATAAATGCGGCTGAATCGATTTCTCGCGCTGGCCGGGATTGCTTCCCGGCGAGGTGCAGAGGAGTTCATTCGTGATGGGCGAGTGACCGTTAACGGAGTTGTCTGTACCGATTTTTCAACTCAGATTTCTACTACCGACCACGTCAAGGTCGAAGGCAGGCTCGTTCAAGCCAGGGAGTACATCTATCTGCTTCTGAACAAGCCGTCGGACTATATGACAACCCGGTCGGATGAGAAGTCGCGGAAGAGCATTTACGATTTGCTCCCGCACAGGTTGCCGAAGCTCGCGCATGTCGGCCGGCTTGATAAAGAGTCCGAAGGGTTGTTGCTGCTGACCAACAATGGTGACCTGGCCTTTCAGATCACGCATCCGAAATTCAAACTGGAGAAAGAATACCTCGTCACGCTCGATCGGGAATTTGATCCAGCCGATGCTCCAAAAACGAAAAAGGGGATCTATCTGGCGGAAGGCCGGGCGAGATTTGATTCAGTCGCCAAGGTTAGCCGCCAACAGGTCCGAGTTATCCTGACGCAAGGACTGAAGCGTCAAGTCCGTCGCGTTCTCGCTGCACTCGGCTACAAAGTGCGACGGCTGCAGAGGGTCCGGATCGGTCCGCTTACGGATCGAGGGCTACCTCCAGGGGAGGTCCGACTTTTGAGTCAGTGGGAAGTTGATTTGCTGACGAATCCGCGCAGGGCGCTCGTTCCAAAATCTCGAACATTGGGCGTATCACACGAGCAGCGGAAGCGCGCGAATGACCAGTCTTAGCGCTAAACCGCTGATTGTGATACGGGCAATTTTCGCTCTTCTTCGGAAATGGTCCGCTGGATCCTCCCCCGATCATGATATGCTCTTGGTTACTGGCGACGGGGTCGGTTGTTATCGCGAACCGATATTTAATCTGGCCCCTGGTTTGCGAACGCGGCCTGTCGTTGAAGGTTATTGTGTTAGCTCGATGCTCTGCGCGTTCGGGCTGCGGAGCGCGGCGATGATTCGCGCGACCGAAGAGTCGGCGGTAATGACCGAATATGGCTTCCTATTGAACCAGGTCATTTGCCGCTTCGCGTAATTTCGACTTTGGTTTTTGATCCCTTCTTTGCAGGCCTTCTCATCGACCGTGCCCGCAAGTAAAGAGCGGATCAGTTTGAAACCAATGGCATGGGAAGCGGTCGATCCAATCATTTCGACCGCTGCTACCTCGTCAACTACTCCGCGTGCAAACATATCGTCGACGCGCCGGCTGATTCTTTCGTGCAGTTCGGACCGGGCTCGAACGAGAAGGACCGCCCCAGTTGGAGGGTCCGTCGGTTTCGTATCGAGTGAATCTGAGAACGGTTTTCCGGACAAGAGGCACACCTCCAGCGCTCGAACAATGCGGCGCCGGTTGAACCGATCGATCCGCGCAGATGTCAACCGGTCATGCGCTTCCAGGTCCCGAAGTAAATCCGGTGTTGAGATACGGTCGAGTTCCCGCCGGAGCGTGGGATCTGCTGGTGGCAATTCAGGCAACGCTCCTTCCAGAGCTTGGAGATAGAAACCAGTCCCTCCGACGACAAGCGGAACGATTCCCTGGCGGTTTAGATCAGAAATGATTTCGCGGGCGAAGGCCGCGTACTTGTGCGCGTTACACACATCGGTGAGAGGTAGACTCCCGACCAAATGGTGTCGAACAGTGGCTAAGTTCGAGCGAGATGGTTGCCCGGTCAATATTTCGAGACCGTGGTAAATCTGGTATGCGTCGCAGCCGACAATTTCGGTGCCTAGGGCGAGAGCAACTTTGATTGCGAGCTCAGTCTTGCCAACGGCATTTGGCCCCGCAAATACGAGGTATCTCAGTTGAGGCATGGACAGCAAAAGACCCGCGTTCTACTAAAAGAGAACGCGGGTCAGCGAAGCTTCAAAGACTTCGGTCAGATCAGGCTGCTCGCTCCATATCCGGAGTTTTCGCACCGCTCACGACCAATTTGCGACCTAGGAACTCTTTATCGTGAAGTTCCTGAACCGCTCGTCGTGCTTCCTCGATGGTTGTCATCTGAACGAACGCAAAGCCTTTGGAACGTTGTGTGTACTTATGACAGACGACCTCGGCATTTCGAACCTGGCCAACACCATTAAAGAGCTCGAACAGATCGCTTTCAGTTGCATCGAATGACAGGTTGCCTACGTAAAGCTTAGGGGAGGTGACCTCTACCAGTTCCGGCTTGCGGCTGACCTTTTCTTTCGTCGGCGCGCTCACAACCGCCTGCTCACCTTGAATGGGAGCCTTCTTAGGAGAGCCGCTGAAAAAAGCGATGATTTGCTGCCATAGAGTAGGTTTCGGTTTTGGAGTAGCTGGAATGGCTGGAGTGGCTCCGCGGGTCGAAGTCGGTCGTCTCCGCCGTCCGCGACGAGATCGTCGTCCTTGGTAATGCGTTGATTGGGATTTCATTGGAACACAATTCTGAAGTTCATGAGGCGAAGGGCATGCACCACGCATACTGAGAAAGAACAGTTTGGGCTGAAGTTAACCCTTAACACCCAAGACCTTCACCACAACTTCCGGGAGCGCTCGAGCGCTTTGGAGATTGAGCGCGTTCTGGCTATCCCATGAACAGTCTACCGAAGTCGCCTGGCCAATAGGGAAAAGAACCTGCCGCGATGCAGTGTGAATCCAAACAGGTTCAGAGGCTCACAACATCCTCAAGCCCGGGATCTCCCGTGTTACGCACGATATATACTCGACGCTTTCCGATCCGGCAACTTTTTAGTCAGAAGTTGTAGAAATCGGCGCGTTAGGCGCTGTCACGCTGTCCGGCCGCAGCAGTTTTTGTATTTTTTGCCGCTGCCGCAGGTACATGGATCATTGCGGCCAACTTTCGCTGTCTCTTTACGTTGGGCTGGTATGACCAGTTCGAGTTCTTCGCCGTTTTGGTCGTGCGGCGGCTCTGTCTTCGGCGCCGTGAGGTTTTCCCGTCGCGGGATCGGCCCTGCAGCCGGAGGGCGCGCCGGTGGCGCCCCCTGGGGCTGCTGCGCAATATTGAACGGCAGAGAAGAAAGAAACTGTTCGAACGCCATCAAATTCGTCGTACTTCGGAACAGATTCGACAAAACTTCGTTCTTAATGCTCGCCATCAGTTGGCTGAACATGTCGTAAGCCTCCGCCTTGTATTCGACCAGTGGATCTTTCTGACCGTAGCTTCGGAGGTAAATCCCCTCGCGGAGGCCGTCCATTGCGTAAAGATGTTCCTGCCAGAGCCGGTCGATCGCGTTGAGGATGATGTACCGCTCAAGGCCGGCAACAGCTTCTGATTCTTCGTGGCTGACTTTCCGCTCGTAGGATTGTTTGATCCGCTCGATTAGGAACTTTGTGTTTTCCTCCGGCGCCCGAGTGTCGAACTGAGCGGAACTGCTGCTTAGACCCAAAGGGAAGGTTGTGTTTACCCACTGAAGCAATCCGTCGTAATCCGGCTCTGTATTATCTCCCGACTGCAGGTATTCCTGGACTCGCGAAGGGATCACTTCGTCGACGATCTCAAAAATCAGCTTGCGTGGCTCGTTGGTCTCGAGCGTTTCATTGCGCAACGCGTAAACGACCTCGCGCTGCTTGTTCATGACGTCGTCGAAATCGAGCGTTCGTTTCCGGATGAGATAGTTCCTCTGCTCCACCCGTTTTTGTGCGGATTCAACGCTCTTATTGAGCCAGGGATGTTCAAGTTCCTCGCCATCCTTGAGCCCGAAGCGCTCCATCATCGATGTCATCCGCTCGGACGCACCGAAATTGCGCATGAGATCGTCTTCGAAGCTTACATAGAAGCGAGACGACCCCGGATCCCCCTGACGGGCGCAACGGCCTCGCAGCTGGCGATCGACGCGTCGCGACTCATGACGCTCAGTCGCCAACACGTGTAACCCGCCGAGGTCGGGAACCGTGTCCCCAAGTTTAATATCGGTTCCGCGACCGGCCATGTTCGTGGAGATCGTCACAGTCCCGCGTTGTCCGGCACGGGCGACGATTTCTGCCTCCTGGCGATGGTATTTGGCGTTGAGGACGTTGTGCGGGATTTTTTCCCGTTTCAGCATTCTGCTGACGAGTTCGGACGCCTCGACGCTGGCCGTTCCGACGAGCACAGGCTGACCTTTGCTGTAGCAGGTCTTGATCTCTTCCACCGCCGCGCTGTATTTCTCGCGACGGGTCTTGTAGATCCGGTCGTTGAAATCCTTCCTGATCACCGGACGATTCGTCGGGATTACGACCACATCCAGCTTGTAAATGTCGTGAAATTCGTTGGCCTCTGTCTCGGCCGTTCCAGTCATTCCGGCCAGCTTGTGGTAGAGGCGGAAATAATTCTGGATGGTGATCGTCGCGAGTGTCTGTGTTTCTCGGTCGATCTGGACCCCCTCTTTTGCCTCAACGGCTTGATGCAACCCATCGCTCCAGCGGCGACCGGGCATTTTTCGGCCAGTGTGTTCGTCAACGATGATGACTTTGTTTTCTTCGATGACGTAATCGACGTCTTTTTCAAAGAGACAAAACGCCCGGAGAAGCTGGGCGATGTTGTGAATCCTCTCGGCCTGGCTGTCACAAAACTGCTGGCGCTGTTTTTTGGCCTCCTCCTTTTGACCCTGGGTCAGACTCTGGTTCAGGTCGATCTCGGTAAATTCCGTGATGAGATCAGGCAACACGAACGCATTCGGATCGTCCGGGTTCAGGAAGGAACGGCCGAGTTCGGAAAGATCGGCGTCCTGATGGCGTTCGTCGATGCTGAAATAAAGCTCCTCCTTCAATGCGACCAGTTCGTCTTTTCGGGAGTCCTGGTAAAAGGAGAGTTCGGATTTGTCGATCGCCTTGCGGTTGTCGGGATCTTCCATCAGGCGAAGAAGCCCCTTGTTTCGAGGCTGTCCGAGCTTGACCTTGAAAAGGAGTCTCCCGGCTTCTTCTGTGTCGCCCTTTTCGAGAAGCTCTTTGGCGTCCGAAACCAGTCGATTGCAAAGCATCGTCTGTTTGCGAACAAGCTGGTCGACCAGCGGTTTGAATTTATCGTACTGGTGCGAGGAGACGGTTGCCGGACCGCTGATAATCAGCGGGGTCCGCGCTTCATCGATGAGAATCGAATCAACCTCGTCAACGATCGCGAAATAATAACCTCGCTGGACCTGCTGTTCCCTCGTGGTGGCCATTCCATTATCACGCAGGTAATCGAACCCGAACTCGCTGTTCGTGCCGTAGGTAACGTCGGCGTCGTATTGCTCTTTGCGGACGGACGGCGATTGATCATGCTGGATGCACCCCACCGTCAATCCAAGCCCCTTGTAGATTTCACCCATCCACTCCGCGTCGCGGCGTGCAAGGTAATCGTTCACGGTCACCAGGTGGACGCCACGCCCGGTGAGCGCGTTCAGGTAGATCGGACAGGTTGCGACCAGCGTTTTCCCTTCACCGGTCGCCATTTCCGCGATCTTACCCTCGTGGAGAACTATTCCCCCGATGAGCTGGACATCGAAATGAATCATGTTCCAGGTGATAGGTTGATCACAAACAGTAAGGTTCTTCCCGCACAGACGTCGCGCCATGCTCTTAACGGCTGCAAACGCTTCCGGAAGGATGCCGTGCAGGCGCCTCGCGAGTTCATCCGGGTCGTCGATCCCTGCGAGCTCCTTTTTCCATTGGGCTGTCTTTTCGCGGAGCTGCTCTTCGGAAAGCGCCTGATACTCCTGCTCCAATCGATTGATTTTCTCGACGAGCGGCCGAATTCGTTTGACCTCCCGCTGGTTCTTCGAACCCAGAACCTTCCGTAAAATCCAACTAACCATAAACAAACCTTCTACTTGCTGCCAGGTTGGTCAACCGGGATGGCCGCGAGCTCAGGAGGAAGCTTGTCAGGTTCGAACGTCTCAACGTTTAACTTGACCAAGCTTACGAATTTACACCCAAAATCCGGCGACCGATCGCCGCTCCTGTCAACCAGACAACCGACCGCAACAACTTTGCCTCCGTGATTCCTCACGATATCAATAGTCTCCTTCACCTTTGTGCCGCGTGTGACGACATCCTCGGCCACTATAAACCGTTCGCCGGGCATCACAGTAAAACCGCGTCGAAGCACCAGTTTCCCGTCCTGTTTCTCTGCAAAAATATGTCTCTTCCCAAGATTGCGACCGACTTCCTGACCCACAATGATTCCTCCCATCGCCGGAGAAATGACCGCATCACATTGTACATCAGCGAGCTTCGCCGCGAGATCCGAGCAAATTTGTGTGGCAATATCAGTGTGTTGCAGGACCAGGGCACATTGAAAATATTGACGGCTGTGGAGCCCGGAACTGAGGACAAAATGGCCTTCCAGGAGCGCGTTGGTCTTCTTGAATAATTCCAGTATCGGTTGAGTCACGTCAGTCTAAGGAGAGGGTTTTGCCGCAATTGCCTCCATCTCTCTATTTTAGCACCCTTCCGGAGCGCTGCGACTTGGATTGCAGATCTCCTTCAACTCCTGTCTTCACGCTTCTCCCTCTTGCGCCGGGCGCAGGGAATTCAGTTTTTCGGTCAATTCCGCTACTTGCCGCCGGAGTTCCCGAAGCTCTTTGGTGATTTTCGGGAGGCGCCTGATCTCCAGCTGCTCTTCGAGCCATCGCCGCTTCGGTCCTGCCGGCGACCCGATAACGATCGCCTTTGGAGGAACGTCCGCTCCGAGACCTGCCTGAGCGTGAACCACAGCATCATCACCAATCGATAAGTGGTCCGGGATCCCGGCCTGTCCGCCTATCACGGCGCGCTGTCCCACTTTTGAACTGCCACCGAGGCCGGCTTCTGCGGCAATCAGGCAGTTTTCCCCGATTGTGACGTTGTGACCTACCTGGACGAGGTTGTCTAATTTGGAACCTTTGCCGATCCGGGTCTCTCCCAGAGTTCCACGATCAACGCAGGTGCCGGCCCCAATCTCGACGTCGTCTTCGATCACAACGTTCCCGACTGAGTTGATGCGGACGATGTCATGGTTAAAGCTGCGGACTTCACCCGTTGCGATCGCGGATTCGATGCTTCCAGGTTCGGCTGTAACGAAAGCGAATCCATCTCCTCCGATTGCAGCATTCGGCAGTATGATCACCCGCGCTCCGATCTGGCACCGATCACCGATGCGCACACCGGCATGCAAGAGCGTCTTATCGCCGACAGTCACATCAGCGCCAATGCTGACATGAGCAACCAGCCGGCAATTATCGCCAATATTGCTGTCAGGGCCTATCCAGCAGAATGGCCCGATCGAGACATTGTTCCCAATCGTTGCGCTGGGATCAATAACCGCCGTCGCATGCACTCCGGCCGAGACGTGCACCGGGCGTTCGAAAAGCTCGAGGAGCCTGGCCAGGACCAGCCTCGGACGCTTGACAATAATCTGGTTCGGAGTCGGCTGTTCGCCGAGTTCTTCCGGGGTCACCGCATTTAATACCTTGCCGGAAGCAAGGATTGAGGCGGTAGCCGGCGACAGTATTAGCGCGAGATCGGAGGGATGCTGTGCGAGGGCCGGATGTATGACGCGTTCAATCGCCACGGAAGGGTCGCCGCGTAACCGGCCGCCGACATAACTCGCAATTTCACCCAGCGTTTTCATAGGGTGGTGACTTATTCGGGTCGGAATTTGCACCCGTCAAGGACGGCAGAGGAGAATTCCAGGCCGTGAGATCGGCGTGTCGTGCGATTTATTGACGCGACGACTGCGTGGTCGTAGCAGCCCTCAGGAACGACGCTTGGTCTCCGCTAACTCGAGGATCACGTCGAACTGCTCTTTGGTCACAGGTTGGACTGACAACCTGGAGTTCTTCAAAAGCTGCATCTCGGCGAGGCGAGGTTCGCCCTTGATCTGTTCAAGTTTGACCGGCGATTCAATGGCCTTAACGGCTGTCAGTTCGACGGCGGACCAATCGCCTTCCGCTGCGGTAGGATCTGGGAAAGCTGCGCGAGTGACCTTGGCAATTCCGACAACCGCCTTCCCATTTACGCTGTGATAATAAAACACCGGGTCACCGATCTTCATCGTCCGCAGATTGTTGCGTGCCTGAAAGTTCCGCACGCCGGTCCAATCGGTCCGCCCCTCCGCGGCAAATTGATCCCAGGAATAGGCTGTCGGTTCCTGTTTAACGAGCCAGTATTGCGGCATCACGGAGCGATACCATGCCTAACAAGAATTGAACAGCAGTAAGCTGCGCCTCCGTTGTGCAGCGCGCCGGATCGGATGCGATTCTTTGCTATTGTGTTTCGTGAGGCGCCGGTTTATCGCCGTGTGGAATGTCGGGCCTGTTCGTTACATTTGAAGGAGGAGAAGCGTGTGGGAAATCGACGCAGGTCAGGCGTCTCGCCCTAAGGCTGGGGAAACTTGGCCGGCAAGTGCTTGCTGTGCACGAACCCGGATTCACCGAGATCGGCCTTGCGATCCGCGATCTGCTGCTGAATGCGGCGGCCGGAAAATCGATGTGCCGCGAAACGGAACTGCTTTTATTCGCGGCCAGCCGCGCTCAATTGGTGCGCGAGAAGATTCGTCCAGCGCTGGATAAAGGATTGATCGTTCTTTCCGACCGGTTTTACGACTCGACGGTGGTCTACCAGGGAATCGGCCGCGGGCTGGACCTCAAATTTATAGATGCTCTCAATGAGTTTGTGGCGGAGGAATGCCGGCCGGATCGCACTATCCTGCTCGATCTCGATGTCACAGTATCCCGAGAACGCCAGTTGCGCCGAGTTCGCCCGGTTGGCCAACCGGACCGGATCGAACTGCTCTCAGACGCTTTCTTTCAAAAGGTGCGACGCGGGTACTTGGAGCTTGCCCGGGCTGAGCCGGATCGGGTGAAATTGGTTGACGCATCCGGATCTGAGGATCAAGTGGCCGAATCGATCTGGAGCGAGATTAATGGCTTTCTCAGTTGAACAGGCGTCAGCCTATTTGCGCGAGGCATATGCCCAGGGTCGCCTCGCTCATACATTCTTGTTCACTGGGCCGGATGGAAGCGGTAAACGCCGGTTGGTTGCTGATTTTTTCCGGATTGTCAATGGGGAGACGGCCATCGTGAGCGATCTGCACGTGATTGAGCCGGAGTCGAAGTCCAGGAGAATCCTTGTCGAACAAATTCGAGATCTCGAGGGTGAACTCCGGATGCATGCGACCCGGGCCCGATTCAAATTCGGAGTCGTGTACGAGGCGGACCGGCTCATGGCGCAGGCGGCCAACGCCTTCTTAAAGACGCTGGAGGAGCCGCCCGATCATTCGATATTGATATTGGTCACGGCGCTTCCGGAAGCTTTGTTCGATACGATCCGATCGCGCTGCATCGAAATCACCCTATTCGGCAGCAGCGGGAAGGAGCTGACATCCGAGGAGGCGGCGGCGGTGGAAGAGCTGTTCCAGCTGATTTCCATCCACGGTTTTTCCGTCGTAACCGCTTTACGGTTCGCCCGCATCTTTCTCGGACTGCTAGCAAGGACCCGCGAAAGAATCGAAACCGAGCACGCAGAGCTACTGGCCAGGGATCAATCCCACTACAAACAGACGACGGACGGCGCCTGGCTCGGTGAACGCGAAGAACGGCTGACCGCGCTGACCGAGAGCCGTTACGTGAAAGCGCGCGCGGAATTGATTTTGAGACTGATCGAAGCCTTTGGAGATGCGCTACGCATCAAGTACGAGAGTCGACACCTCGATCTGGAAGAATACCGATCCTCCGCCGCTCGCCTGGCGGATCAAATTTCGACCGATGAGTTACTTCAAAGAGTCGGATCTCTGCAATCCTTGATGGAAACCTTGTCATGGAATGTCCAAGAGGCGCTGGCGGTCGAAGTTTCCTTTCTGAAGGCACTTGGCCCTGGCAAACAGAATTTGGGCTCAGCCTTGCCATAATGAGAACCGCTCCGTAAAAGGAGGATGGTCCCGCCATGCAACTCTTCTTGTTACGCCACGCCGAGGCCGAACCTCAAGCCGCAAACGACGAGGCTCGCGCACTGACAGATAAGGGAAAAAAGCAAGCCGCAAACGTCGGGCGATTCTGCGCCGCGCATGAGATTATTCCCGAGATCATCTTATCAAGTCCGCTCGTGCGCGCGCATCAGACCGCAAAATCCGTCGCAGCCGAACTGGGTCTATCGAAACGCGTCCAGATAGAAGAGTTTCTCGCAGTCGGCATGACTCCGGAGTCGGCGTTTTCCGCGCTCGAAAAATACTCGGGAAAGGCGACCATCATGCTGGTCGGGCACGAACCCGACTTCAGCCGCCTGGCCGGCGTGCTGATCGGCGGCCAGCCCGGGAGCGTTCATCTTCGAAAAGCGACGCTGTTGAGCGTCAGTCTGCAAAACCTGAAACCAGGAGCCGGCATAATCGAGTTCCTTGTACCCGTAAGATGCTTATGAAACCCGAGATCATTCGAACCAGTAAGTTTGTTGAGACAGCCGCTGCATACATTGGGACTGCCGTACGGCAGGCTATTGAAGAGCGGGGTTTTTTTCGGATAGCGCTGAGTGGCGGGAATACGCCGCGCCCAGTTTATGCGGCGCTTGCACAGAAGGATCTACACTGGGCAAAGTGGATCGTCACATTCGGCGACGAACGCTGCGTGCCGCCGGATGATCCGCAGAGTAACTTCCGAATGGTATCGGAGTCATTGCTCACGTTGGCGCAGCCAGGCGAAGTGCACCGTATGGAAGGCGAGATCGATCCGGACCAAGCCGCGGCCAATTACGAAAAACTTCTGCATTCTCTCGCAGCGAGATTCAGTGAGACTCGGTACACGCATGATTTGATCCTTCTCGGACTTGGTGGAGACGGGCATACCGCGTCCCTGTTCCCGCAGACAGCAGCGCTGAAGGAGACGCAAAGAGATGTTGTTAGCAACTTCGTACCCAAGTTCAATACCCATCGCATCACCTTCACGTATCCACTGATCAATGCAGCGCGGCGCGTCGCGTTCCTTGTGAACGACCCGAGCAAGAAGCCGGTAATCGACCAGGTTCTCGAACGTGGTCACGGGTTTCCGTCCGAAGGAATTCAGCCGACAAACGGGGAGTTGGTCTGGCTGCTGGGAGAGTAGCCTATTTCGCGTCCGGCCGTCCCACCCGGGATGCCCGAAAAGTATCGGTAAAGCCGTCTCCGCCCTTCGAACAGACTCAGTCGGTTCGATAAGGCTGGCAGGCTGACCAACTCGTGATACGATGCGCGGATGCGTACGTCACCCGCAGGTTTTGCGATGAGTGAATTGAGTAAGGTAGCCGAGCGATGTAATCCGGATTTCGATTCGTCGCGCGCAATCTCCTGGCGCGCAGGGCAAGAGACCTGGGTAGAGTGGCTCCAATCGATTTTCGAACCGATCCTGCTCCCACATCTCGGCAGAGTCCTTAATTTCGCGGAACGGCAATCTGCCCGCGAGATTGTTCTGCTGGACGTTGAATTGAACCGCTGCCTGAAGCCTTGGGCGCGACAAAGTAGTGCCGATGCCGGCCGCCTGCTTCTGCAGCGTCGTACGCCGCGCAGCGAACGCTTGATGGCGCGAATCCAGGAGGCAATTCAGAGTGGAGAGGCAGTCGGGCACTTTGCAACGTTATATGCCGTCCGATGCTCCGCGTTTTCGATCCCGCTCCGTACCGCAATCCTCAGCTATCTGGTACAGGAACTGGCCCCCGGCGCACCGGATGAATCGGTTCGGGTAAAATTGCTTGAAGCGTCCGTTGAATCGGTGAACGAATTTTTGCGTATATCCTCAAACGGATTGAATGAGGGTTTGCGTGTCCATGGCTGAAACCGTTGCTGAAACGAAGGTCGAAACATCGATTGGAATTCCATGGAACGTTGTTGTACACGACGATCCAGTGAACCTGATGAGTTACGTCACGATGGTTTTCCAGCGCGTTTTTGGCTACTCGAAGGAGAAAGCCCAACAACACATGCTGGAAGTCCATTACAAAGGGCGCTCCATCGTTTGGACGGGCGCCCGCGAGCGGGCCGAGTTTTATGTCCAGCAATTGCACGGTTATCTCCTGCTGGCGACGTTGGAGAAAGTTCAATGAAATGGTGATTCGCCGCCAAGAAGAATACGGGATCGAGTTCGCGGATATTGAGCCTATTGAAGCGGATTTGCTTCGGCAGGTTCCGGCCGTCTGCGAAAGCGGCGAAAGTGGCCGTTCCCAGGAGAGGCTGTTCAGCAAACCGGCGGACGCCAGCGAAGCGCAGTTTCTGAATGACTGGGACGAATACGTGCGCCCGGAGCTTCGGCACCTGTTTCTTTCGGCAAAAGATACTTTCAACGAGGATCTTGCGCAGTTGGCGAGCGGTCCAGGAAAGCTTGGCCGGGTCGTGGTTCCTAAAGCGCATGCGGATGCATGGCTCAACGCTCTGAATCAGGCACGCTTGATCCTTGCAACGAAGTTCAATTTCACCGACCGCGAGCTTTCAATGCATGAAAGACCGAAATGGTTCTCTCGACGTGATATGATTCTGCAGCAGATCAACTTTTACGCTGAGATTCAGGAACGAATCATTGACGTCGTGATGGACGAATGAGGATTGAAAAACAATATTATTATCTGTTTTTGGCGGTCTTCGGATCGGACCCTGAGAAGAATTCAGATCTTGAAGCGATGATGCTACTCGCTAGGGTTGCGCTATGAGTAAACCCGTTGTCGAAGTGCAGGTGCGCGCCGTGATCCCCACGAGCGGCGGCTGTGCAGTGTTTATTGGCAACGAGCAGAAGGTCTTTGTGATCTACGTCGATCAAAGTGTGGGCGCCGCGATCACGATGTTTATGCGAGGAACCCAGAAGGAGCGGCCGCTTACGCACGATTTGCTTGGCCACATCCTTCGGGCCCTCGGAGCAAAGGTCGAACGGGTGATCGTGAACGATCTGAAGCGCGGTACCTATTTTGCCAGATTGATTCTCAGCGCAGAGAACGAACTGCAGCAAAAGAAGATCGTCGAGATTGATGCCCGGCCTAGCGACTGCATCGCAATGGCAACTCAGCAACCGGCGCCGATCTACGTCAGCCGCGAGGTCTGGCAGGAAGTCGAAGATATGAGCGAGGTTCTCCGCAAAATGGAAGAAGAGAGCTCACAGTCCGAAGAGACCGACGAAGAAGAGTAGGGGCCGGCGGCCTCGGGCCAGCTTGATCCGCAAAATCTGGTCGCTGTCCGCCGCCTGGTTAACTCTCCAATTGACAGCGATTCGCCTCAGTTTTTTTAAGCTCCCTATTGAATTTGAAACCTTCTCAAATAGTGTGCCGTCGCAATGACTGAAATCTGGGATATTCCTTCCGCGATAGCGCTCTACAATATTGATCGCTGGGGGAGCGGATACTTCACTATCAATGCCGCCGGGAATGTCCAGGCTATGCCGACACAGGCATATGGCGAAACGATCGATTTAATGGATGTTGTCTCTGAGGCGCGCGATCGCGGCATGGCTTTTCCTTTGGTGATCCGGTTCCAGGATCTTCTCAGGCATCGAGTGGAGACAATCAATCGCGCTTTCCACTCCGCGATTACCGAAGCGAATTATCAGAACGTCTATAAAGGGGTATTCCCGATCAAGGTTAACCAGCTTCGTGAAGTCGTCGAAGAGATCATGGATGCCGGCCGTCCCTTCAACTTCGGTCTTGAGGCCGGAAGCAAGCCGGAGTTAATCGCTGCGTTAGCTGTTCATCGCGATCCCGAAAGCTTGATCATCTGCAACGGGTACAAGGATCCGACCTATATAAAAAACGCCCTTCTAGGCCGGAAGCTTGGCAAGCAGGTGATCATGGTTGTCGAGAAACTGGAAGAGGTCCGCCAGATTACTCAAGTATCGAGGGAAATGGGCGCCAATCCGTTAATCGGACTTCGCGTCCGGCTTCAATCCAAAGGTTCGGGGAAATGGGCCACAAGCGGTGGAGAAAACGCAAAATTCGGATTGTCGACCGCTGATCTGATTGCGGCCAGCAACTATCTCAAGAACGAAGAGATGGCCGAGTCTCTTGTGCTCGTGCATTTCCATGTCGGTTCTCAGGTGCCCGATATCGGCGTCATTAAACGCGCGGTGAGAGAAGCAGCTCGCTTCTACGCGAAACTGTCCAAAATGGGCCATCCAATGCAGTTCATCGACGTTGGTGGCGGCCTTGGCGTGGATTATGACGGGTCGCGCACGGCGTTCGATAGCTCCATGAACTATACGCTTCAAGAGTATGCGCGGGACGTGGTGTATAACATCATCGACGTCTGCGATTCCGAAAAGGTTGCTCATCCTGTCATCGTCAGCGAAGGGGGACGTGCGATCGTCGCACATCATTCAGTGCTCGTTGTTGAATCCTTCGGCTCGATCGAAAAAGGGAGCGCCGACATCTCTCTCGAAAAGCGCGAGAGCGATCCCAAGCTGTTTCACGACATGGTTGATACGCAGAACGCGCTGACGAAACAGAATCGGATGGAAGTGCTGCACGATGCGCAGCAAATGAAGGAGCAATGCCAGTCGATGTTCGATCTCGGGCTGCTGGATCTGGAAACCAAGGCAAAGATCGAAACGATCTATTGGCAAATTGCGCAGTCTGTCGTCGAACTCTGCCGTGGCATGCGCTACGTCCCGGAAGAAGTCAAGGAGTTGGAGACCACTCTGGGCGACCAATACCTCTGCAATTTTTCTGTGTTCCAGTCGTTGCTGGACCACTGGGCTCTGGGCCAGCTGTTTCCCATTATGCCGATCCATAACCTGGACCGGCCGCCGGAACGCAATGGCACGCTCGTCGATATCACCTGCGATTCCGACGGAAAGGTGAACAAATTCATCGACTTGCAGGATGTCCGCGAAACACTTCCGTTGCACCGGATCAAACCCGGCGAACCGTATTACCTCGGTTTCTTTCTGATGGGTGCCTACCAGGATATCATGGGCGACCTTCACAATCTCTTTGGCCGGGTCAACGAAGTGCATGTGTTCCTCGATGAAGGGGAAGAATCCGGATGGTATATTGAGGAAAAGATCGAGGGGAGCACCGTCGGAAGCGTCCTGTCCATGACGCAGTGGGATCAGCCCGAGTTAATTCGGCTTGTGAAAGCGCAGGTAGATGCAGCCATCAAGTCGGATCGGTTGAAACCGAACGAAGCAATGCGACTTCTGAGCGAATACGAACGTGGGCTTAAAGGCTACACCTACCTGAATTTTCAGAACGGAGGCCGATAGAATTGGCCCTCCCAAGCGCGCCGCCTGAACCAGAAATCTGACTTATCGCTCTGGTATGCGCTTCATCCGCCAAAAAGGTGGCGCAACGACCGGAACAATCGTCCAGTGAAGCTTTCACTGCGGTTGGGTGGCGGTTGCGATTCACCGGACTCGCTAAATTGCCTGGGCCCATGCACCGGACACGATTCAGTCGGCACGACCGACTGTGGCAGCGTGATGTCGTATGAATCACCGGCCGCATCGCAGGCGTCCGTAGCGAGTCGATTCGAGATGGAACAGAGTTTCACGTGCACCAGCGGCTCAGGGGGAGGGAACGGTCCATCCGGATATTTTTTCCGGGAAGCTTTTTCCATAACCTTAACCCAAATTGGAAGCGCGAGTGTGGCGCCGTAGGCATGCTCCTCGATTGACTGCGGTTGGTCGAAACCCACCCACACACCGCACGTAAGCGAGTTTGTGAACCCGACAAACCACGCATCCTTGTAATCATCTGTCGTTCCGGTCTTCCCGGCTGCATACCGCGTAAGCCCGAGTGATTGTGCGGACGCCGCTGTCCCACGTTCGACGACGCCGCGGAGCGTTTGGGCGACCATCCAGGCGATCGCAGGCGCGATGACTTGCTTCGTCGAAGGATGCCGCTGATAAACCACGTTTCCGTCGACATCGTCAATCCGTTCGATCAGATATGGTTCACAGCGATTACCGTGTGCAGCAAAGGCGGAATATGCCGCCGTAACGTCTCTCAAGTCAGATTCGAACGCGCCAAGATAGCTTGCCGGAAAGTGCGGGATCGTCCGCGCAAACCCGGTCGCTTGACCCATCGAAATAACGCGATCCAGTGTTGCCAGTTCGCCGACGCGGATTGTCATCGTGTTCCTCGAGTACAGCAGACCGTCGCGGGCCGGCAGGACTCCGCGGTTCAAATGGTCAGAGTTTTCAGGGCGCCAGTTCGGTGCCGCGGTAACCTCACCCTCGCGCAGCGGCCCATCATCAATCGCTGTCCCGGGCATCATCCCGCGGGCGAACGCGGCCGAGTAAATGAACGGTTTGAATAACGAGCCCACTTGCCGATACGCCTGCAGCGCGCGGTTATACTTGCTCTCCCGGTAGTCGCGACCGCCAACCAGTGCTCGAACTGCCCCTGTCCGGTTGTCCATCGCGAAAACCGCACCTTGGAGATAGGGCGGTTGTTCCTCCGCCGTCCGTGACTGTTCGGTGAATTCACTCTTTTTCGGGTGTCGGTAGTTCGCTTTCTTTTCCGTTTGCGTTAGTTCGTTGTTGATTGCCTCCTCGGCGGCTTGCTGAAGCTCCGGATCCAGCGACGTGTAGACCCGCAAACCACCGCTGTCGATTGCATCCTGGCTGACGAACCCCTGCAACTCGCGATATATCGCATCCATCGCGTAGTTCTCCTGCGCTGTCGTGATCCGCTTGTTTGCAAGGTTTACCGGAGCATTTTTCGCTGCCACCGCCTGATTTGTTGAGATCAACTTCAACGCTGCCATCCGGTCCAGCACTTCATCTCTCTGAGTAATCGCTCCTCCGAGGTTTGTTCTCGGCGAGTAACGGTTCGGGCTTCGGATCAGGCCCGCGAGCATTGCTGCTTCCGACAACGACAAATCAGCCGAGGATTTGCCAAAGTAGGTTTGGCTCGCGGTCTCGAGACCATATACGCCCGAGCCAAAGTAGATCCGGTTGGCGTAGTACTCCAGGATCTGGTTTTTCGTGAACGAGGATTCAATCCGGAGCGCAATAAATGCCTCCAGGATTTTTCGGTTCAAAGTTCGCCCCCCGAGCGTGAAGCTGTTTCGAGCCAATTGCTGAGTGATTGTGCTGCCCCCTTCCTGGATTCCAAGGTGAACAACGTCCCGCACGAGTGCTCTGGCTATTCCCACCGGATCGATCCCGTGATGCTCATAAAAACGGGAATCTTCCCTCGCAAGCAGCGCAAGCTTGAATAATCGCGGAATTTTTCCGGACTCGATCAATACCCGATTTTCGCCTTGCAGACGGCTGTACAGCTTCCCATCCATGTCGTAGACCGACGATCGTTCCGGGATTTTGCCAATGTCCTTGAGATCAAAGGTTAGTGACCACAGAAAATAAAATATCACCAGGATCCCGAGGAATAGCGCACCCGACAATGCCAGCCCCAGGAGAACTTTGCGGAGAGAATGGATTTTAAAGATCATGACAACGCCAGGCGGCCCGCGCGCACCGTCACTGGCCTTCCATCAGGTCCGGGCGCCGCTCCCGCGTTTTCAGCTTAGCCTGGTGTTCCCGCCATTCCCGTATCGCGCGGTGATGTCCTGAGAGCAGAATTTCAGGGACGCTCCAGCCCCGAAACAGTTGCGGTCGGGTGTACTGCGGATATTCGAGCAAGCCGGAAGAAAACGATTCGTCCAATGCGGAGTCGCTATCTCCGAGCACGCCGGGAATAAGCCTGGCAACGGCATCGACGACCACTGCCGCAGCAACAGCGCCATTCGACAGTATGTAGTCTCCTATCGAAATCTCGTCATCGGCCAGATGTTCTGCGACCCGATGATCAATCCCCTCGTAGTGGCCACAAATTAATATCAGGTGTTGCTTCCGGCTCAGTTCGGCCGCTGCCGCCTGGTTCAATCGGCGTCCACCTGCTCCCATCAGAATCACATGTGATCGCTCAGTCCGGATCGATTCCACCGCTGCGAAAATAGGCTCAGGTTTCATTACCATCCCGGGCCCTCCTCCGTACGGTGGTTCATCGGTCACATGATGTTTGTCGGTCGTCCAATCCCGGATATTCAGGCAACGAATTTGAATTAGCCGGTTTTCCTGCGCTTTCTTGAGAACGCTCTCAGAGAAAGCGCCCGCGCAGAGATTTGGAAAGAGCGTTAGAATGTCAAAGGAAATCATACGCCGTGCGAGTCACGCGAATTTAGCGCCTTAACTCTCCTCGTGCAGCTAAGCCGACGGCAGTCGGTAAAAGTTTGGTCAAGTCTCGGACGGACGGCGAAATATCACACGCGCGGCACACCACCGATAACAGCCCGCATCGCGCGGACAAATCAGAAATTGCCTCTGCTCGTTTTCGAATGCGGACGAGTATCCTTCGACAGAGCTTACTTGACCAACTGAGTCAGTTTCGGCGCTGTAGCGCCTTCGAGAGTTCGCTGTCAATTTGGCCGGTGACCGGCAGGCCTTGCTGTTTCTGGAAAGCTCGAATCGCGCTACTGGTCTCGGGGCCCATCGCCCCGTCGATACGCCCGCTATAGAATCCCCGCCAGGCAAGCGCAGCCTGCACCGCCCGGGTGCTGTTAAACTGGGGGGGATCGCTCCTACTATCGCTCTGATCGTAGGACGCCCCGTTGTAACCGTAACCGTAGTACGGATAATCACCGTAGTAATCCCATCCCCATCCTGGGTACCCATACCATCCCCACCAAGGATACCCGTAAAAGGCAAATCCGGGTCCGTAACCGTAATAATACCGACCATGGTAAAAAAAGCGTCCGCGGCCGAACCGACCTCCATGCCAGCCGCCGCCATGCCAATTGCCGCCACCACCGCCGCCATGCCAGCCGCCGCCACCGCGTCCACCACCCCCTCCGCCCCCGCCACCGCCACCGTGAGCCTGTACGTCCGGTTGCGATGCTACCAATCCAACGGCAACCAGGCCTGCAAGGAGAAAGTGCAGTTTCATAACAGTATTGCCTCCGTGCCGACAATATCGACCTCTTCGCTCACAGTTCCAATGAAATCGATGCCAGCCAAGTCGCTGCGCAGATCCTCTATTTGGCCGATAGCGTTGCGTCAAACGCGCCTGGATGGAAAGTAGCATACGCATCCTGCGTGTATTCTGTGGCATGCGCGGTGACACACGCGTCCGAACAGAATACACGCAGGATGCGTATGCT
>CAVVPV010000012.1:0-71836 GCA_963750185.1 uncultured Verrucomicrobiae bacterium | reverse complement strand
AATAGCTCCCTATCTTTGAAGTGGGTGTAGGCGACTTCCCCACTCTGCTTGATAGTGTAAGAGTCACAGGGCAAAATCAAGTCCGGCAGACCGCTGGGTGGGGCTACCTTCTTTACCAATTCCTCGCTTAATATCTTCGGTCTTTACCATATTGCTTGCAAAACTGTTTCCGCGCCCGCTTCCCGCGCCCAATCGTTAAGATCCTTGATCCCGTCAGGCGGGCGGATCTCTTGGTGCTCCGCTTGCGTCATGAGCGGCAGACTAGCCACCCACGCCCCGTTTCCCGCGTCATTTTGTAAAAGCCTTACAACCACCGCGCCCTCCTTGATCAACGCGGCAGGGAGGCGCTGAGCGTTGCTGGCACCCCGTGTGGCAATCACTGCCCAGCTGTACTCTTTCCAAGTCCAGAGCTTGCGCAGGTCGATGAAGGCAATGGCGTCCCACGTCGATTCCGCAATCACCACCAGATCGGCGGTGCTCACGTCACCGATGATATAAGGTGCAGCGGGACACCCTTTGGGGTTGTAGCGCCAGTGCTTCTTGCCGTCCTTATCCGTCCATGGGATATGCATCCCAAAGAATTGGACGGTGGGATGTGGCAGTCCGATCTCTTCCGGGTACGGGGAAAACGCAATCCTCAGTGTCCGGGGTGAAATATCGTTTCCCTGCCCAGTCCGGCACGTACATATCCGGGGTGACGTCCCGGCAGACCGGGAAGGCGATGTTTAAATGCCCGACCTCTGGAGCGGGGGGCTCTTCCTCTGGATCTTTCTTATCGTTCTCTACCCACTCGATAAAGGCTGTCTCCTCACTTTTAACCGATCTTGACTTTATCGGCTTGCGTTCGTAGACGCAGGCAATGTTGCCGGTATCGATCAACCAGAGGAAAACTTCCTTGCGCAGCCCGCGCATCTCCGCCAGCTCCCCGGCGAACTTCTCACGGATGATTGGGTCTTGGGTGAACTCCACCGCTTGCAGCCAGCGGCGGGTGAAGATGTCGCTCACCGTCCATGCGATGTGGTTTTCACCCGTTGCCTTTTTTTCCAGCGATGTACTCCTCCGCATTTATATCGTTGGCACAAGTGCCGTCACCGAAAAAGAGGTTAGCGCCTCGGGGTGGTCCGTACTCTACCGCATGATCAATCCAGTCTTGGAAATATCCAATATGCTTGACGCGCTCCTTCTCGAACTCATCCGTGGCTTCAATGAGATTACCCTCGCTCAGTTCGACTCTTCGATCAGAGCGGGCTCCCTTGCTGGCGTCCGGCAACGTGCCGTCCTCGTTGGAGCTTCCGCATCGCTCGATCAGCTCCCGGCCTTGAACCAGGTGATGGCGCTGAACAGAGTGTAGGGACCGCCGCTTTTAACGTCGGCACCTTCATTTTGGTCTTTGAACTTTCCAGTTCTGCAAGATTACCAACAAGCACTCCCCCGATCTCCTTCTTGTAGCTCAGAGTTGAAGATGTCGGAGCAGTCCCACTCATCTCCCCGGCGTGAACCGTTGGGGATGTCAGAGTTCACAGAAGTCGAGGAGGGTCCCCCGAAATTCTTCCATGATCCGGTCCTTCTCTTCCGCACTGATTCTGTTTTCCCAGCTCTTTGAGTTTTGCCATGCTTTGAGTAACCTGACCGATGCACCACTTGTTAGGTGGTGCACGGGGTCAAGCGACCCTTAGTCTTCCTCTGTTTCGGCGGTAACGACGGGCAATTCACCTACCAACGTTTCCCGCTTTAGCTTGACCACCTCTTCGCCGTCGATCACTTCGATGGTCTCTTCGGTTTCTTCTGCTTCGTAGAAGTCAGGTCCATTTGGAAAGTCACCACAGGTCTCCACCAACCATTGGAAAGTGACTTTCTGGTTGGCGATGTCCACAGCTTCCTCTTCACTCTCTGCTCGCACGTAGCAGTACACGGAAGCAAGGGCGCTCCCCGTGACATAGTACAGTTGTTTCTTTTCAGTTTTGGCTTCCATAGTTTTAATCTGTGATCGCGAATCCCTGCGACCGGCGTAGTGTCACCGCCCGCGCAGCATCTTCCGGAGTGAGCACGAGGACCAGATGGTTGCCGTTGGCAGGCATGCGTTTCTTCTGAAAGTTGAATTTGTTCTTCAGCAACCAGATTCTGACATCGGATCGGGTGTTGCCGTATTGTGCTGTCTTCTCAGGAGCGCCTCCATTTTCTTGCGAGTAGGTTATCCAATCTTGGAAAGTGTGAATCCACGTGATGCGGGATTGCTTATAGTTGTCCCCGGCTTCGATGTGGGAGCCTTCGGAAAGCTTCGCCACTTTTCTTTCCGGTGGCGGCTCCTACCTGTTCGTTTGGTAATGTGCGATCTTCATTCCACCGCCGCATGGCACGCCAGGCCGCTGCGCCCTTCAGACCGAAGATGGCGCAGAACATAGCATGAGCGCCACCTGACTGAGGATTGGCTTCTGGGTTGTGGTCGTAGAAAACGCCGCTGCTTAAATTGACCGAGCAACTGCCGTGGTCGCCTTCTGTCCAGTCCGAATTGAAGATGTCGGCGCAATCCCACTCATTACCTCGGCGCGAGCCGTTAGGTATTACTGTCTCGCGAAAAGCGAAGAGCGTGTTCTGAAAAACCTCTTTGATTTTCTCCTTCTCGCCTATGCTAATTTCGTTGCCCAATTCCTTTAGCATCTTGAGCAATCTCTTTTTGTGCGCGGGTGAATTTATCCAGCCATGCCCGCAATTCAGAAGCTCTCACTCTGATGCTGCCGGGAAGACGAATGCAGGGGAAGTCGGGGTACCGACGATACCAGTCTTGGATGGTGCCCTCTGTGATGGAGAGCATAGCGTGCCAAGTCTCTCGCCTTGAGGTAGGGTTCAGGTGAGCCGGTAGATTTCCACTTTCGTGGGTTCTTGATAAAGTTCCATTTCTCTTTACATACCGATGAACATGGAAACTTCGGGAAAGCCTCCTTTTGTCTGGGATGTAGGGGAGAACCTCATGCGATTTTTCAAGTGTCTCAACTCACCAGATAAAAAATCTGAAAAAGATTTGCACCACCTGAAAAGTCCGACAGCTCGGCGGGTTCTTTTTTGGCCGGATCGCTCCTCCCATGAATAGTATAATCCATGACCTTCACTTAAATAATATTATCCATGAATTGAAATTAGAGATGATTTGGGTACCGGCATGTCATCTCGCCGAATTCACAAATAATGTATGCAACCTGTTTCACAAGAGTTACGCACATCCCTTGACGTACCTAAATATTTGCACGAATCTGACCGCAGCTTGGGCGACCACCTTTAGTCGGAGGAATCCCCAGAATGAGGAGGGAACTCTTCCCCACCAAGGAACGTAAATTTGAACACAGAAAACGACAGAATCAATCCAGCCGCTAGGAAGCAACCGGCAGAGTGGGCGAGGCTAGTTAAAGCCATCTATGGTAATCCACCGTCTATCAAGCAGAAAAAGCTGAAAGAAAAGGACAGCTGGGCAACACCGCAGCAAGAGTTCGATATCATCAACGCCGAATTTCGTTTGAACTGGGATGTATGCGCCAGCCACGAGAACCACAAGCTATCAAATTACTGGACCATCGAAGACAATGGTCTGGCACGAAGTTGGTATAATCTGCGCTGCTGGTGCAATCCACCATACTCGGATCCGGCACCCTGGATACGCAAAGCGCTATGGGAGAGCAGGATTAACTGTGCACTGGTGGTGATGCTTCTCAAAGCCGATTCATCAACTAAGGTCTGGTGTGAATGCATAGCGCCGTACGCTGAGGTGCGTACCTTCAACCGGCGGGTAAAATTCGTGAAGCCTGAAGGTGTAATATTAGGGGATAAGAACAAGAATGGCAGTCCCGACTTTGCCAGCGCGCTGGTAATCTTCCGGCCACCGCCGGAGAACCTAGACCGGAATGGTCAGAAGATTGTGCGACCGCTGAAAATCATGCCCGTAATCTATGGTTACAAAGCTAAGAACAATTTACCATTCAAACGAGAGCAAGACCGCATCAATTAAATTTTTCGAAAATCCTCTGCTGGCTTTTCGAGTTCCCGCGCTCCATCCGTTTTTGTGGGCACATTTGACACATAATGGAACATCATTTCGGAGGCTTCCCTCCGCTGTTCCTTTACCAGCCGATAAAGCTTCTCCAACTTTTCTGTCAATGGGTCCAGCCGCGCTTTGGTGTATCCTATCCAGGGATTGAACACGGCGACCAGTATGGCGGCGAAACTCGAAAGTAGTGCCGCAACCGCAGCAATAGCCGTCCAATCAACGGGGTGGTAATGCTTTGTTGCAGTAGCAACGGCCAAAATCGCAGTGAGCCAACACATATTGGACTTTATCCAATCCGTCGGCAGGACCAACCACTTAAGCATCGCTCCCGGCAATTGTTCGCGATCTCCTGAGCAACAACCTCCGATATCCGGCCTCGATCTTTCAAGGCCGTTGGCGATCCGCTTGATTCTGAACCCTTCCCTTAGAGTTGCGAGAGAAAGGCGACGAATTCTTCGGGAGTGAAGAAGTGTTTCTGGCTGGGTTGCCACAAAGCCTCGAACGCCTCTTTCATGAATCTGAGGTCGGACGAGACCATCGCGTCAACGTCCACGAGGAAGCACAATTGCTCCGCATCGCCCTGCCAGTTTCGATCCAGACGCGAATTTTGATTCTCTTCCGCGTCGTAGAGGCTGTAAATCAAGAATCCCACGAAGGCGGTGAAGTGTGGGAACTTTGTAGGATCGCGCTTCCAGGCATCGAACTTAGCCTCGGGCTGATCGAGAGCAGCGAGCGTCTGGAGTTGACCAGACCCACGCGGTCGATGAATGAGCAACCAGGCGGCATCAACAAAGTTCGCCTGATGATATTGACGGAACGTTGCCCCTTTCGGCAAGTTATGCTCGGTCCGAAGCTTGAAACGCAGAGCCTTGTTCTCCTTCTTTGCTTGCTCAATTTGGTCGTAGATCGGTTGCGTGTTAATCAGTTCTGGAAGAGGTCCCGATCCTTCAAGGAATCTGGTCACTTTTGCTTCGACGTCGCTGCGACATGAAGAGGGTACCAGTGGCCAGTTGCGATCCTTGGGGCTCTCATCGAGTTCTTCATCGCAGACTGACTTCAGCTTTGGGGGTTGTCCGAATAAGAGCGGCTTAAACCAGCCTCCGTTGCAGATGGATTGTAAAAATGGCCACTGTTGTTTGAGTTTCTCCCTCGCGGAGTCGCCCATGCGAAGCGTCTCATCTAGAAACGTTGCGGTGTGATAGACGGTGATCTTGCCGTCCTGAGTCAGTTGCGGCAAGCGGCTGCCCTTGAACAGGTCCAAATGGTCATGGAAAGCGGATTGGTCGAAGATGATTTTCAATGGTGTTGATTCGTGAGAGACGTGGCCTCTGGTTACGCTAAGAATGAACAGGAATTTGATGCGGTTGCCACCCCAAGCGGCACAGGGACTTCGAGCGAGGTCTGCTCATCGCTACGATTTTTGAGTGTCTGAATAGGCTCTTAGACAGCACCAAACGTTCTTATTGACGCCGGACGGGGATGCGTGCATTTTGCATGGTCGCTTAGGACCTTTGGCTAAAGGTGTTCCCCCTGCCCCCGGCAACACGGATGTTACTGGCGACGTGAGAAATTCCGCAGCAGGTCGTCGGCGACGACTAATCTAAACTCCCGTAGGAGAAAACAATGAATGCTCTTGAAGTTTCACAACGCTCCACAGATGCCTGGAACAGGCACGATGCCGACGCCCTTGTCGCCGTATATGCCGAAGGCGGAACCTATCACAACCCCCGCATCGACCACGCTCTCACGGGGCAAGCCATAGGCGATTTTGCCAAATCGGTGTGGACAGCTTTTCCCGACCTGTCGCTCGAGATAATTAGTAGAGGGGACACTGGAGGAGGCTTGGTCGCCGTTCAGTGGGTGTTGCACGGAACCCACACCGGTCCATTTATGGACGGCACCCCGCCTACCGGTCGTACCGTCGCCTACCCGGGCGCGTCCTTCACTCAGGTTGAGGGCGATAATATTCGCTCGGAGCACACATACCTTGACCGGCAGACGGTAGCGGAGCAACTGGGTCTGAAAGCCAAGTAAAACTGAGGCTCTACGAACAGGTGTGACGCCTCGCAAGGCGAATCTCCACATCACGTGTCAGAGTTTCTCTTTCGGATTCACGATGATCGGCTCGCAGCGCTGACTCTGTGCTCGGCACGGCGTGCGACAAGCCTTCTTTTAGGATCAACCCGAAATCCCAGCCGGTGTCCTATCTGTGCCAACAAATCCGCAATAATGACCGACCTGACCCGCGCCGGTCATTCCAAACAAGACGCCATGCTTTTAAGGTTCGGAGAAATAAAACCGTTCACCGACGGCTGTCACAACGGTCGGCTTGATCTTTTTTGCTACCGAGATCCCGGAATGAAAACGGGAGAGCCAATCCGGTTGTGGACGATCAAGTAAACTTCCCTCTAGCAACCTTTGAACAGCGGGGAAACTGGCGATGTTTGATATACTGGTTAAGGCGATTCGGGTTCGCGTGCAAAGTCTCTCGCTAACTCCTTGGTTGCACGGGACCCGGATCACTTTTTCATGCATCCGTCGCCCGACTATTCCGGCGCTGGCCCGCCCAACCATTGTAATTTAGCCTCTCGCTGTACTCGTGTTCGGTGTGTCCTTTACCCGTGCAAACGCCGATGTCTGTCATTGGATATTTCATTACTCACGTTTTAAAATATGTAAGCTTCCGAATCTGGAAGTTCATTACTCACGTTTTAAAATTTCTGACTGCGATAATTCGCAGTCCCTCGAGAGTGAGATCCAGATCGACGATTTGCAACTCTGGAAGTTTTGCTGCGATTAAATCCGCATAACTGCCGGTAGCAATAATTCTGGCTTTCCCATCGAGTACCGCAACAATTTCGGTCACAATGCGGCGCACAAGGCCGCGGTAGCCAAAGACCGCCCCGGCAAGCATCGCGTCTCTCGTTGACTTGCCAATCGCGGTGACCGGTTCCTCCAGGTCGATCTTTGGAAGAAGCGCGGTGCGCTGGTACATGTAATCCACCATCACCCCGAGCCCGGGAGCGATCACGCCGCCCTCGTACACTCCCTTGCGAGAGATCACATCAAACGTGACGGCTGTCCCAAAATCGACCACGATCGCCGGGATACCGTACTTTGTCGAAACGCCTACCGCATTCGCCAACCGGTCAGCACCAATGCCACGCGGGTCGGTAAAATCGATTCCGATCCCGAGATCGAGATCGGGACTCACCTCTATCATGTTCCCGCCGAAAAGGTTTCGAAAAATCAGCGTCTTTTTGGGGACAACCGACCCAACGAGAACATGATGAAACTTCCAGGATCGGACAGCTCGCTTTATGGCAGCTACTGACAAATCCTTCGTTGGAAGAATCTTTCTTGCCAGCAGCTTTTCGCCGTCCGCCACAGCAAACTTTGTCGAAGTGTTATTCAGGTTGACCAGGAGAAATTTTTGCATGCCGCAAAATAGATTTTGTGATCCGACGGCGAGATTATAGCGAACGCCATTCGTATCGAAAGCCCGAAACAGGCCCCAGGGCAAATGCACAAGGATTGCATTGATGGCCTTTTCTCAATCCTGTTTGCGACCTTGCCCGATCCTCCGCTAACGTGAACGCATGCTTTCATTGACAAATCGGCCCCGCCGGCTCCGAGCGACCGACAAATTGAGACGGCTAGTCCGGGAAACCCGTCTCGATGTTGATCACCTGATTTACCCGCTCTTTGTCTCCGAGAAAGTAACGCAACGAACGGAGATACCGAGCATGCCCGGTATCGCACAGCTACCGTTGGTCGAGCTCGAGCCCGAATGCGAATCAATCGCGAAACTTGGGATCCCCGCTATCCTGTTATTCGGGATTCCGAGCAAGAAAGATGAGGCCGCCTCGCAGGCGTACGCGGAAACCGGCATCGTGCAGCAGGCCGTGCACGCCATCAAAAGAGCAACGCCGCAGCTGATCGTGATCACGGATGTCTGCCTTTGCGAATACACTTCTCACGGTCATTGCGGTGTCGTTGCGAAAGAGGGCGACAACTACACGATCCTGAACGATGCATCGGTTGACCTGCTGGTGCAGACTGCAATCAGCCATGCCGGAGCCGGCTCCGATATTGTCGCTCCGAGCGACATGATGGATGGCCGGATCGGAGCGATTCGCTCGGCACTCGACGCGCACGGCCACGACCGGGTCGCCGTTATGAGTTACGCGTCAAAATTTTGTTCTGCATTTTATGGCCCGTTCCGAGACGCCGCGGAAAGCGCTCCGCAATTCGGCGATCGGCGGACTTATCAGATGGATCCGGGAAACGCATTGGAGGCCTTACGCGAGGTTGCCTTGGACGTGGAAGAAGGTGCAGAGTTGCTTATCGTGAAGCCTGGGCTGCCGTATCTGGACATTCTTTGGCGCGTTAAGGAGCGCTTCGAACTTCCCACCGCGGTCTACAACGTCAGCGGTGAATACGCAATGATCAAAGCAGCGGCAAAAATGGGTTGGATTGAGGAGAAGCGGACAGTATTGGAGGTAATGACCGGTTTTCGACGAGCCGGCGCCGATATGATTATCACCTATTGGGCAAAAGATCTTGCTGCCTGGCTCATGGAATCATGACTCGGCTGATTCGCATAATGGTCTGACCGCCTCGACGCTGCTGCCGGCCGCAACTAACGGCCCCAACAAGTGTTGTAAAGCTTGTATGATCCTCAAATCCCTCCTTCTCCCGATCGTGGCAATTGTGCTCTGCACAACAGTGTCCACCAAAGCCGCCGATCCCACCACCCCGGCGGCATCGCCGGCCGCCAGCGCGCCGGCACCGCACAAATTGTCCCCGGACGCTATTAAGGCGCGGCGACTAGCACATTTAAAAAATCAGTTTGGGTTGACGGCCGATCAGGAAACAAAGGCCAAACCGATCATCGATCAATATGTCGACGATCAAATCGCCGCAAAAGGGGATAAAGCGAAGGAAAGAGATCTGTACGCAAAGTATAAAAGCGACATTTACGGGATTCTGGATCCGGATCAGCAAAAGCAGTTCGCGGCTGCGCAGAGAGAGGCAAAAGCCAAAATGATCGCAGCACGCGCTGCGAAAGAGGCCAAGGAAGCAGCATCTCCATCTCCGGCCAAAACGAACTGAATTCTTAAACGAGTTTACTCGGGTTTGTCCGCTTCAACCGGGGAAGGGGTCACCGCTTTAGCCGGTTCCGGTCGCCGCAGGTTAGTCGCAAGGACGAACGCTATCGCGATTAAAATCCCGCCAGCAAGGAACGGCGTATTGCCGTATAGGCCGGTCGGTTGAGAGTGGTCACGAGCGAGAAGAAAACCGGCAAGGACCGGGCCGAACACGCGTCCCAGACTTCCCGCGGACTGTACAACGCCCAGAACACGTCCCTGCAAAGCGGCGGTGGCTCCTTTCGAGGCAATCGCGTTTACTGTTGGTTGCGAGAGACTGTTCCCAACCGCGAGACCGGCCGAAAACAGGAGAAAGAGGGGCAAGGATCCGGCCAGCGGCATCAGCAGCATGGAAACGGACATGATCGCAAATCCAGCGATCGCAAGGCTGACGTCTCCAAAGCGCTTCGATAGCTTGCCGATTCCGCCTCCCTGGATTCCGGCGCCGATCAATCCGAGCATCACGAAGATGTAGCTGTTCTGGCTCTGATTCAGCTCGAACCGCCGCTGACCCACTTGCGGGTAAATCACCGTCACGATCGCGAAACCAGCGATCGCGATGAAATAGGTGGCGGTGATGACCCCAAGCCGCCAGCTTCCGGCTTGTTTAAATGTCTGCTTCAGATTCAACGGTCCCTGCTGCCGCGCAGCATGGCGATCCGGTTCCGGAAGGACGATCCACATCAGAATCGCATTGAGAGTCGACAGAATTGCCGCAAACCAGAACGGGGCGACCACGGACCATTGGCTCAAAATGCCACCGATTGCCGGGCCGAGGACGAAGCCGATCCCGAATGCGGCGCCGATCAACCCGATCCGTTTGGATCGATTTTCCGGAGGAGTGATGTCCGCGATGTACGCTGACGCCGTTCCCACGCTTGCGCCGGCGACGCCGGCCAGAACTCGCGCGAGAAAAAGCATGAACAACGAACCGGCATCTGCCATCAGGATATAACCGGTCGCCGAGCCGACTAGGCTGCAAAGCAGAACCGGTTTACGTCCATATTTGTCCGAAAACCAGCCCAGGATCGGTGACGCCAAAAACTGCATGAACGAGTAAGAAGCGATCAGTAATCCAATGTGCCATTCGGTCGCATGGAAGCGCTGGGCGTAAAGTGGCAGAATCGGAATGATCATCCCGAACCCGATCAGATCGATGAAAACAATGGATAGAATGCTGGCTAACGGTGATTTCTTCATGCTTTGGTAACGTCCGGTTCTATAGCGCGAAAATATTACGAGCGCTTTGGCTTGTGAGATTTTCGGGCTGGCGCTTCACTCCAACGACCCCTTGGTAACGCCAAGCTGAAGCTTTATATCATGCCAAACTTCGTCTCCGGGTATTACTCCTTGCAACAGTTGACTGTAAACGCGGATCAGGTTACGCGCCTCGGAGGGCGTTTCATTTAAAAATTCGACCCTGAATTTTCGCAATCCCCCCGACATCAATGCCTGAGCGCAGCGGGCACCGGACTGTGCACGCGCGTTAAACACCGTATTCCGGCAACCGACGTCCGCTTTGACGACATGCTCCGACCCGACTCGGTCGCGAAGTTTCAACTCATGCCGGTCGCACGGACGGCCACAGTTCGTGTAATCGGTTCCGGTCGAAAGGAAGGCCGCGAACACGCAATGCTCCATATGAAACATCGGCATGTGGTGATGGACCGTCAGCTCAAATCGATCCCTCGAATCATATCGAAGAAGTGAAAGCACCTCTTTTAGATTCAGATCGTAAGAGATCGTCAGTTGGTCGAGACCCTGCTCGATTAAAAAATCCGCAGTCAACGGGTTCGCAACGTTGAGTGAGAAATCGCCGTGCAATCGAAACGGTCTTCCCCGAAAGAATGCCACCGAACCCAGATTCCGAATCAAGACGCCATACGGGCGGGCGTTTTCAATCAACCGGAAAAAACCCTGCTCGCCCGATTTCTGAATTCGCGGCGTTGCGAGGAAGGCGTGCGCCCGGTCACCAATTTGCTCGATTGCCTGCGAATACCGCCGGATATCCTCGAAATCGATGTAGAGGGTCTGTATACCTTCCTCGATTGCGACTTCGATCTGATCAACATTGCGGCAAAGCACGATCATTTCCGCGAGATCCGGAGCCTTAGCCACCGGGCGCCGCAACAGGCGCATCAAACCCGAGACCGACGGATCCATCGCAGTGATGTCGGCTCCGGAGGCAGCGTCAGCGGCGGGTGGTTCTGATCTAATGGCGCCATCCAATTGTGCGACGGCGTCTCGCCGCAATCGGTTGATTTGACCGATCGGCATGAAAACACCGCTCTCGACGTCGACTACGAGGTTCCTGAGGAAATAACGGGTTCCTCCCAACCGGCCAAGTTGATCCCGCAAAACAGTGTCGCTTAACGCGGCTTCCTTGGCGGGACTCAGCGCCAGTTCCGAAACGGCTTCAACCGCCTTGCCGCATGCAATCGCATGGAGTTGAAGAGGACCGCCATTCGCCCCGACGACTTTCATATCGACCGGAACACGAAACGGTTCCGGGTCGCGCGCGAATGTCTGGCGCAATTGCCGGTTCAGCGCGGGGTCATCCGTCTTCCAAACCCGATCCCCAATCTGCACTCGCTTGAAATCAATATGTCCGTTTCGAAAATAGAGCCGTCCGGCATGTACTTCGTAGACTCGACCACCCTGTTCGTGCTCGGTATCGGCACCGGCGTCGAAAACGACACCATCCCCAGGTTTAATTTCCACCTCCGGATCAAGCTCGACGAAATCCGATCCAAGCTTCTCGACGAACCCGACAAAGGCTCCGCGCTTCTTTCCGAATCGGCCGTTCACGAGTTGTTGATGGTTTACTCCATTCAGCCAGCCGGAGTAGAGTCCTCGTGAAAATGCCATTTCAAGGCTGTACCGGTCCGCCTCTGGAACCGCGGCGGTTTTCGTTCCTGCGACGAGCCCTGCTGCAATCGCCCGGTCTATGGCGTCACGATAGACTCGCGTCACTGCCGCCACGTATTCCGGAGATTTCAATCGCCCTTCAATTTTGAAGCTTGCGACTCCCAGTCGTATCAGCTCGGGAATCGCTTCGATTCCGGCAAGATCTTGAGGGGAGAGCAGAAACCGTTTGTCGCCAAGATCTTTCGGGTGACCGTCGACCAATAACTGATACGGCAACCGGCAGGCCTGTGCGCATTCGCCACGATTTGCACTCCGCTGGCCGAGTGATTCACTCGTCAGGCATTGGCCGGAGTAGGCAACGCAGAGGGCACCGTGCACGAAAACTTCAACAGGGAATTCGGAAGTCGGAAATCTTTTCAGCTCCCGCAAGGAAAGTTCGCGAGCAAGCACCGCCCGGGTGATACCCAACTCACGCGCAAGCTCCAGTCCTTCCGGCGAGGTAATCGTCATCTGCGTCGAAGCGTGCAGTTCCAATCGCGGCGCTATTTCTCGCGCAAGACGAGCCAGGCCGAGATCCTGCACAATTATCGCGTCCACGCCCGCCCTCGCCAATTCAAGCAACATCTTCTCCGCGTCGTGAAGCTCATTGGTGAAAATAAGCGTGTTAAATGTGACAAAGCCGCGAACGCTGTACCGCCGCAGATACGCCATTACCTCCGGCAATGTCTCGGTCCGAAAGTTGTCCGCCCGCATGCGCGCGTTGAATCGTTCGAGACCGAAATAGACTGCATTGGCACCATTAGCGACAGCCGCACGCAAGCACTCCCAATTGCCTGCCGGGCTGAGTAATTCTGGCCGTCGATCCACGACGGTTATCCTAGCTCGAATCCTGCGAAGGGGAAAGGGTGGCGGGATGAGGAAGCGTGTCGGCGTATGAGTCGTATGAGTCGTATGAGTCGTATGAGTCGTATGAGTCGTATGAGTCGTATTATGAGTAGTCGTGTCGGCGTTCGAGGTTCGAACCACGATCGGTGATTTTTAAATCTGCCTTAGTTTTCTTGGCTTGCTACCGTTCGGCGGTTCTGCTTGTTAACCGCCGTGCGCTTTCGACCAACTTTGACAATCTGGTTCATCGTATCCGCACCGTTTCTCACGTTGGTGCTCCTGCTGGTTTCCGGCAGGTTATGGGGTCTGGCGATTCTGTTCACCTCGCACATGGCGCTCCTTGCGGTAACGCTTGTGCCAACCCTTCAAGGATTTGGACCGGTTCTAACCAAATTTTGGACCGATACGAAATCAGTCTGGCTAACCATCGATGACGGCCCGGATCCCGGAACAACTCCGCAGGTCCTTGCGCTTTTAAAGGCGTTCGGCGCGCACGCAACGTTCTTTTTGATCGGCTCAAAAGCGGAAAAATATCCGGAATTGACGCGGATGATACTCGATGGCGGCCATACAATCGGAAACCATACGCAGACACATCCACGGCTCACTTTCTGGCGTCTAGGCCCAAAGAGGCTTGCAAAGGAGATTGACGAATTCGAAGCCACGATTTCTTCCATCCATGCGCCGGTCCCGATCTGGTTCCGCGCACCCGCCGGCATGAAGAATCCGTTCCTTCATCCGATTCTGGCGGTAAGAGGCCTTCATCTTGTCGGATGGAGCGTCAGAGCGTTCGACACTCAGATCAATGATTCACATCGAATCGTCCATCGAATCAAAGAATCGCTCTCGTCGGGCTCGATCATATTGTTTCACGAAACAAAGCAGCCTTCGGTATGTCTACAGGCTCTGGAACAACTGCTCCGGGAACTCGCCGCAGACCAATTCCAGTTCATTCTGCCCCATCCAAACCACTTGCTCACCAGCCGCCGGGGTGGGCTTCAGGAAACATGTTGAACACGCGCGCGTCCGGGCGACACTTTCCAACAATGGATCAATATTATCTCGCGCTCGCGGAAGCATTGCGAGACCGACTTGCCGTAATCGCCGATCAATCGCTCCGCGACCAAAATCCAAAGACGCACCTTGCCCGTTTGAAGCAAGCGTCCGAACGCATCGAGCAATTGCGAACCCAACTCCCACCTGATGCGGATCCAATGCTCATTCACTACCTGGGCCGGATGAGCCTGAGCAAGGCGCTCGAATTCGTCGAGGAGCGATATTTGCGATAGGATTTTCGCCTGATGCGAATTGCCGTGCTCGCGGATATTCACGGGAACCTGCCGGCGCTTGAAGCGGTCGCGGCGGACGTGGACCGGCTGCGTCCTGACCTGGTTTTCGTCGCTGGAGATTTTCAAAATCGTGGACCAAACCCGCGCGAGGTGACCGAGTTCGTCACGAGCTCCGGTTGGTCACTTCTCCGCGGAAACCACGAAGACTACGTGATCCGACAGAGCGAGGAGTCGCTGCCGCAGGACACGGTGGAGTACTACAATTGGTTGCCGGCACGCTGGACAGCCGATCTGACAGGCGATTTCATTGAGACCGTCAGACGGCTACCGATTTCGATCACTTTCGGCGGGCCGGACGATCATCCGGTCACAATCGCCCACGGTTCCCCCAGATCGAACAATGAAGGTTTTTTCCCGAGAACTTCAGACACAAAGGCCATTGAAATGATCGGCGCCGATCCACCGGGACTGCTTTGCGTCGGCCATTCTCATCTCCCGCTAATCCGGCAGATCAAATCGACACTCGTGGTAAACGTTGGCTCGGTTGGGTTTCCGTTCGATGGTGACCAGCGAGCGAGTTTCGGAGTGATCTCATGGGACGGGCATCATTGGGTCTCCGAGATTCGACGAATCGAGTACCCGATTGATCGGGTGATAGACGAACTCAGCCGCGTGAATATCTACGAGGGCGCCGGCCCTCTCTCTTACTTGATCCGGCGTGAGCTGGAAACGGCGCGCCCCCATCTGTCACCCTTTGAGCGTTTGCTTTGCGCGCCCGTACGAGATGGGAAGTTGTCGATGCAGCAAGCGGTCAGCGCCTACTTGGAAATGCCCCAGTCAGAGATCGAAGAAGAGTTCGCGCGGATCTTCAAAAAATAGAACGGGTTGGATGCTTATCGAGAATAGAGCTCGACGACGAGCTGCTCGTTGACAACCGGAGCGATCTCTTCACGCGAAGGGACACGCACCATCTTACCCTGGAACTGGTCTTTGTCCGCGACCAACCAATCCGGAACCGGTTGGATCTGGGTCAGCTCAAGATTACGGGTTACGAGACGTCGCGACCCCGGCCTCTCTTTGATAATGATGGTATCGCCGGCCTTAAGGTTATACGAGGCGACATTCACTTTTCGATTATTCACCGTTACATGTCCATGCGAAACCAACTGGCGAGCGGCACTGCGCGAATTCGCGAACCCGAGCCTATAGACGACGTTGTCGAGACGGGTTTCGAGCATCTGCAGGAGAGTCTCACCCGTCACGCCACGTTTGCGAAGAGCTGTTTCGAAGTAGCGACGGAATTGACGTTCCATCAGACCATACATGTGCCGCAGCTTCTGCTTTTCGGCGAGCGCCGTCGCGTAGTCGGACTGCTTCCGTCGAGAACCTTTCGGGCCATGCATGCCGGGAGGATAATTCTTTCTCTCCAAGGCCTTGCTCGGACCGAACAGAGCAATTCCGTAACGCCGACTGATTTTTGATTTAGGACCAGTGTAACGAGCCATGTTAAAAAAATATTTTATCTGCCTGATCAGACGCGGCGCTGTTTCGGCGGGCGGCACCCGTTGTGCGGGACCGGCGTAACATCCCGAATCACTGATATATCAAGTCCGATCGCCTGGATCGCGCGGACCGCAGATTCGCGACCGGCTCCAGGTCCTTTGACGAGCACTTCAACTTCCTTCAATCCATGTCCCATTGCCTGGCGGCAGGCGTCCTGGGCCACCAACTGCGCTGCGTACGCAGTGCTCTTGCGGGAACCCTTGAAACCGACTTTACCGGCGCTGGACCAGCCTATGACGTTCCCGGAGGGGTCCGTGATCGAAACAATGGTGTTATTGAACGTCGCAAGCACGTGCGCGACTCCACCGAAAACGTTCTTGCTTCCTTTGGCCTTGACAATTTTTGGCTTTTCCGCCTCACCGCTATCGAGCGAAAGACTCACTTTCGCACCTGTTGCGGGTGCAGCATCCTTTTTGGTCTTCGCTTTTGGGGCACGAGCAGCCTTAGCTGTATCGGCGGCCGGAGCTGCAGATGCAATTGCCGCCGCGGGCGTTTCCGTTGCAGGCGCCGATGCTGCGGGCGGAGCCGCAGTTGCAGGTTCCTTTTTGGAAGCGGGCGCGGGTTTACTTGATTCGTCTGGCATTACGTTCGTTCCCTTAAATTAGACTTTGCCCGCCTTTGCGTCCTTGTTGCGCTGAACGCCTACGGTCTTGCGGGGCCCTTTACGGGTCCGCGCGTTCGTTGAAGTCCTTTGTCCACGAACAGGAAGACCGCGGACGTGGCGGATTCCCCGATAACATCGAATCGCTTGCAGGCGCTTAAGATTGCCTTGGATATCCCGACGCAGATCGCCTTCAATCAGTAATCCACTTCCGTTGATTGCGTGGACGATCTCGCCCAATTGTTCCGGCGTAAGATTTTTTGCGCGAACATTGGGATCGATGTTGGCTTGTTCAAGAATCTTTTTCGCAGTTCTCGGTCCGATGCCATAAATGTACGGCAACGAAGCTTCGATCCGCTTATCTCCAGGTATATCCACTCCAAGTAATCGAGGCATATCCAATTTTCGGGCTCAGCCCTGTCGCTGTTTGTGCCGCGGATTCTTGCAAACCACACGGACTACGTTCTTTCTCTTAATAATTCTGCAGCTCTCACAGAACCGTTTTACCGAAGGTCGCACTTTCATTCGATTTAACCCTTCACGGGACAAAAAAACGCGGCCCGAGAAGATACCCTCCCAGGAGCGTTCTCATTACAACAACCTTACTTTTGCCGGAAGGTTATTCGGCCTTTCGTCAAGTCGTAGGGAGACATCTCTACCATAACTTTATCTCCTGGCAAGATCCGAATGAAATGCAATCGCATTTTTCCGGAGATATGCGCCAATATTCGATGTCCATTCGGTAGTTCCACTCTGAACATCGTATTTGGAAGCAACTCGACTACCTTGCCTTCAACTTCGATGACGTCTTTTCGCGCCATGTCAGAATCTCTGGTTCACCTTTCGTCACTAAAACCGTGTGCTCGAAGTGCGCGGACGGCAATTGGTCGGCCGTGACAACGGTCCAGTCGTCCTCCAAAACTTTGACTGCGGCCGTTCCCATGTTGACCATCGGCTCAATTGCCAGAGTCATTCCGGCCTTCAGTTTGACCGTCGCCCCTGCGGTCCGATAATTCGGAATTTGTGGTTCCTCGTGAAGATTGCGACCGACTCCATGGCCGACAAACTCTCTCACGACGCTGAATCCGTTTGATTCGACCTCGTCTTGAATCGCCGCACATACCTCGTTCAAGCGGCGACCGTCGCGCACCTTTTCGATCCCTTTAGCCAGCGCTTCCTCTGTTACGGCAAGAAGCCGCTGAACATCTTCGCTGATGATCCCGACCGGAATAGTCGCCGCGGTGTCTCCCACGAATCCATCCAGCACAACGCCGACATCCAGTTTCACGATATCGCCATATTGAACACGCCGGGGGCCACCGATTCCGTGGACCACTTCATCGTTCACGGAAATACAGATTTGCCCCGGAAAGTTTCGATACCCGAGAAACGCACTTCGGCACCCGGCTTCTTCCATCAGCTTTGCGGCACATTGATCGACGTCTTTGGTGCTGATACCCGGACAGAGCACGGCGGACAGCTTCTCAAGGATCGCGCTTGCCAACTTGCACGAGGCTCGCATCCTGTCGATATCCTGCGGTGTCTTAATCGGAATCATCCGATTCGCCTCTTCACCCCTCTCCACTATCTCTGGTTCACAAATATGGACACGGCCACACCGGCGACGGCCAGAACCGCGAACGCCAGCCACATCCATAAAAGGACACTCTCTTTCACGACCTTGCCAGTGCCGGCGGCAACGCGCTCAAAGCGGCCGCGAATCCGGCCCTTGCGGAGGAAACCGTCGTAGTGGCGCTGGATCAGATAGGTTTCAACCTGTCGCATTGTGTCCAGGAGAACACCGACGATAATTAGAAGGCTTGTTCCGCCAAAAAAACGCGCAGTCATCCGCGGGACACCAAGCCAAGTGATCATGGTTTCCGGGATGACAGCGATCACCGTCAGGAACAGGGCACCGGCGAAAGTCAACCGAGTGAGCGTGTATTCGAGAAAATCTGCCGTCGGCTTACCCGGCCGATAACCTGGTATGTAACCATTGTATTTCTTCAGGTCGTCCGCGATCTGCGTCGGTTGAAATTGAATCGCGACCCAGAAATAGCTGAAGAAAAATATCAGCGCCGCGGTCAGCGCATAATGCCAGAAGCCCACCGCCAAAGCGTTGGAGAGCGTCACCGCCCATTCCTGATTCCGGAACGCCATGCTCAAAATCGTTGACGGAAACAACAGGATCGCCTGAGCAAAAATCAACGGCATGACACCGACGGAGTTAACCTTCAACGGGAGATATTGGGTCTGCCCTCCGTAGACTTTTCTGCCAACCACGCGCTTCGCGTACTGGATGCTGACCTTACGTTGACCTTGCGTCAGCGCAATGACGGACGCAACAACCAGGACAAGGAATGCAATCATCAATACCAGCACAATCGGACTTACTCGGCTTGGCGCGCCACCGGTCGGAACGAAAGTGTTCCAGACTTGGACGAGCGCACCTGGCAACGATGCAACAATTCCGACCGTAATGATCAGTGATGTTCCGTTTCCGATTCCCCTGTCGGTGATCTGATCGCCGATCCACATCAAGAACATCGTTCCCGCACTCAGAGTGATCGTTGCAATGATCTGGAATCCAACTCCTGGATCCTCAACGAGCGGCCCAAGCCGCGCAGTGACCGCGTCAATCCCCTGCAGAAACGGATTTGACCCCGGATTCTGCATCGAGACAGCCAGAAGGTATCCCTGGAAAATACAAAGACCCAGCGTCACGTACCGGGTGTATTGGGTGATCTTTTGCCGGCCACCATCCTCACGCGCCAGTTTGTTCAGACGCGGAATAACCGCGGTGAGCAGCTGCATCATGATTGACGCGCTGATGTACGGCATGATCCCAAGCGAAAAAACCGCGCAATGCTCCAGTGCGCCGCCCGCAAAAATATTGAACAGAGCCGCGACTCCGCCGCTGGCCGACTTCGCCATCGAACTCTGGAACCACTCGTTTAAGACGTGTGCGTTAACCCCAGGAATCGTAATCGCAGCGCCGGCTCTAACGATGACCAGCATCGTGAGAGTGAACAGGATCCGTTGCCGAAGCTCCGGAATTTTGAAGATATTGGTGAACGCCGAAATCATGGGGCGAATGCTCGAAACTAGGCGCGAACAACGACTGAGCCACCATTCTTTTCGATAGCTTGCCGTGCGGTTTCGCTGAATTTGTCGGCTTCAACCGTCAACTTTTTCGTCAATTCTCCACGCCCCAGAATCTTTACCCCGTCAAAACGACCGTTTACCAACCCTTTTTCGCGGAGGAGTTGTTCATTCACGTGCGTCCCTTCATCGAACCGTTCGAGGTCGCCTAGGTTCACCACCGCGTAGACGGTTTTGAACTCCGCATTGTTAAATCCTCGTTTCGGCAAACGGCGAATTAGGGGCATCTGGCCGCCTTCAAATCCGAGACGAATACTTCCGCCGGACCTGGCCTTTTGTCCTTTGTGCCCTTTGCCACTGGTTTTACCGTGACCAGAGCTCTCACCGCATCCGAGCCGCTTAACTCGATGCTTCGACCCTGGGCGAGGCTTTAACTCGTGTAACCGCATAAATCGTAAAATTGCAATTGGGACGCTCCACACCGCGTCCGGGTTATTGTCTTGTCAAATATTGTCGATGCGTCAGCCGCCGGGAAACGCTCTTACCGCGTAACTTTTCCGCGCAATTGAAGGATTTCCTGCCGGCGCCGGAGACCGCGCAACGCTTCGATGGTCGCCTTCACGACGTTCGCGTGATTGCTGGATCCCAGCGATTTCGCCAACACATCTTTAATGCCGGCAGCTTCCACAACCGCTCTCACCCCGCCACCGGCGATCACGCCGGTTCCAGGCGACGCAGGACGCAACAACACGCGACCACCGCCAAATTCGCCAATCACTTCATGCGGGATCGTGTTTTCCTGAACGGCGACCGAGACCATCGAGTTTCGCGCTGATTCGGATGCTTTGCGAATCGCTTCAGAAACTTCATTCGCTTTGCCAAAGCCATACCCTACGCGCCCCTTATGGTCGCCGGCGACGATCAATGCGCTGAAACTGAACCGGCGCCCACCCTTCACTACCTTCGCGCAGCGGTTGATGAACACCACTTTCTCGGTGGTATCGCCCTTCTGTCCGCGATCACCCGAGCTATCGTTACGTCGATTTCTGCCTTCGTTTGCCATATTTCTCTTTGCGGTGGGGCAAATCCCGGTCTGATCCCCACCAAATCAGCGCTAAAACTCCAATCCGGCGGCGCGAGCCGCGTCGGCCAGTGCTTTCACCTTCCCGTGATAGCTGAATCCTCCCCGGTCGAATACCACTGCTTTGATGTTCTTTTGTAAACTTCTTTCGGCGACAAGCGCGCCAATCTTTTCAGCCGTCTCAACATTCGCGTTTGTGCGTCGGTTGCCTTTGACAGCCGCTTCGAGCGTCGAAGCCGCTGCGACAGTCTTGCCGGCGGCATCGTCGATCACTTGAGCGTAAATATGCTGACCGGAAAAATGGACCGCAAGACGCGGACGCTCCGGCGTGCCAAGCACGCGCTTGCGGATCCGTTTATGCCGAACCTTTGTGTGATCAATCGTAGCCATCTTACTCTCCTGCAGCAGACCGATTATATTCCCGGGTCCGCATCGAATTTACTGAACCGTCTTGCCCTCCTTGCGGCGAATTTGTTCGCCGATATACCGGATCCCTTTGCCTTTGTAGGGCTCAGGCGGGTAGTACGCGCGGATATCCGCAGCGACCTGGCCAACCAACTGTTTGTCGATTCCCTCGATCAACAGCTTCGTGTTCTCCTGAACCGTGACCTTGATTCCCTCCGGAATCCGGAAATTCACCGCGTGAGAAAACCCTATGCTCAAGTTCAGATTCTTCCCTTGCACCTGCGCGCGAAAGCCAACGCCTTGGATCTCGAGGCCTTTTTGGAACCCCTGACTCACGCCTACGACCATGTTATTGATCAAGCTGCGTGAAAGGCCGTGCAATGCTTTCGTCGCTCTGTTTTCGATCGCCCGGTCCAGGACCGCCTTCTTTCCATCAATGCGAAGCTTAATCGCCTCCGGTAACACCCATTCCAGCTTACCCTTCGGGCCTTCCACCTTGATTGAACCGGCGTCAGATACTGCCAGCTTCACTTTGTCGGGAATTTCGATCGATTTTTTTCCGATTCGAGACATATCGAAACCTCCTTACCAGACTAGCGCCAACAGTTCGCCGCCGACCTTTTCCTTGCGAGCTTCACGACCGGTGATAATTCCCCGCGACGTCGAAAGAATCGCAACGCCCATTCCGCCCAACACTCGAGGGATGTCAGCTGAACCGACATATTTGCGCAGACCCGGCCGGCTGACCCGCTTAAGACCGGTCAAAGCCGAGGTACGATTCACAAACCTCATCGTCACTTTGATCTGAGCTGGTTTCGTTTCCGTATCGACCTCAAATTCGGCGATATACCCTTCCCGTTTTAGAATTCGAGCGATCTCCTCTTTGATGCGAGAATACGGTACGGTCACATCATTCCGATGCGTGCGAGATGCGTTCCGCAGCCGCGTCAAAAAGTCTGCGATCGGATCTGAAAGATTGCTCATTATTGCTTCTCCTGTGAGGCCGCCTGTGCAACCTGCTTCTTATCGCTGAACGGAACGCCGAGTTCCGTCAAAAGCGCTTTCGCTTCCGAGTTCGTAGCTGCCGTCGTAACGATCGTGATATCAAACCCAACGTTGCGTTTGATTTTGTCGAGATCCACTTCAGGGAATATCGACTGGTCCTGCACCCCCAGCGTGTAATTGCCGTTGCCGTCGAACGCCTTTGGCGAAATTCCGCGAAAATCACGAATACGCGGTAGCGCCATCTTGATCAGACGCTCCAGGAACTCGTACATCCGGTCCCCGCGCAATGTCACTTTCGCACCGATTACCTGTCCCTTGCGAAGTTTGAAATTCGAGATGCTCTTTTTCGATTTCGTTTCTGCCGGTTTCTGGCCGGTGATCACCGAAAGCTCTCTTTTTGCGTCTTCGAGAGCCTGCTTATGGTCGCTGACGTTCGCCGAAATACAGGTGTTCACCACGACCTTCTCAACCTTTGGCACTTGGAGAACATTCTTGTACCCCAGCTTTTTGCTAAGAGCCGGTACGACTCGAGTCTGGTACTCTTTGTATAGTTCAGCTTGCATCTTTAAGTTTCCCCCGACTCTTCTTCGGCGGCTTCGTTTCGCGGTGCCCAACCACCTTTACATTCGAAATGTGAATCGGTCCCTCGCGAGTAATAATCGCTCCATTCGGATTATCCTGTGACTTGCGCTGCGTCTTTTTGATCAGGCGTACTCCTTCGATTAATACCTGTTCCTTCTTCGGAAGCACCTGCAGCACTTTCCCGGATGCTCCCCGGTGGTTTCCGGAGATCACCGTTACTTCATCCCCTTTTTTCACATGGAATCGCAACAAGCTCATAACACCTCCGGAGCAAGTGAAATGATTTTCATGAAATTCTTTTCGCGCAATTCACGAGCAACCGGCCCGAATATACGCGTCCCTCTCGGATTCATATCCTTATCGATGATGACAATCGCATTGTTATCGAATCGCAAATAGGATCCATCATCCCGTTTAACGGGCTGTTTTGTTCGCACAACAACAGCGCGCACAACCTCGCCCTTTTTGACCGTCCCATTGGCAGCCGCTTCTTTTACGTTGCACGTAATGACGTCGCCAACGGAAGCGTAGGGAGTCTGTTTTCCGATGACTCCGATCATCGTCGCCATGCGTGCACCGGTATTGTCGGCTACATCCAACCAGGAGCGAATCTGAATCATGATTTCATTGTCTCCAGGTTAATGCTTCAACACTTCGACCAACTGCCAGCGCTTCAAGCGGCTCAACGGCTTGGTTTCTTCAATGCGCACGAGATCCCCAATTGCACATTGGTTTCGTTCGTCATGCGCATACAGCTTTTTGGTCCGCTTCACGATTTTCCCGAACTTCGCGTGCGGGACACGGCGAACCACCGCGACCACGATCGTCTTTTCCATTTTGTTGGATACGACCTGGCCGACACGGGTCTTCCGAAGATGCCGCTTCGGAGTTTCAGACTGCTGCGACGGAGCAGCCGGCGTTTCGGTCGTCGCAGCGCGACTTTCCGACGTGCCGGTGTTCTCAACCGCGGTGGCAGTACCTTGAGTATTCACAGTCTCTTCGCTCATATTGACTTTCTAAATTCCTATTTCCGGCGCTGACGCCAGCCCCCACGGATCAGCTATCCGATTTTTTGGCGCGCTCGGACAAAATCGTCTCGATCCGCGCGACTTCCCGTCGACTAATCCGGATTACGCTCGGTTTCTCCGCCGCGCCCGTCTGCTGCTGGAGACGAAGATTAAATGTATCCTTCCGCAGTTCGTAACGCCGGGCAACCAGCTCTTCACTACTCAGTTCGCGCAATTCCTTGATCTTCATAACTCCACCTTTCGTGTGTTTACGCGGTGACTGCGTGCTGCCGGCTGATGAACCGGGTCTTAACGGGAAGCTTCGTCGCAGCAAGTCGAAGCGATTCACGCGCAACGGATTCGGTCACGCCATCCAGTTCAAAGAGAATGTTGCCAGGCCGAACGGTGGCGACCCAGAATTCAGGGTTTCCTTTTCCCTTACCCATTCGGGTTTCCGGTGGTCGTTTGGTTACCGACTTGTCTGGGAAAATCTTGATCCAGAGCTTTCCTTTTCGCTTCATGTTGCGAGTCAGCGCAACACGGGCCGCCTCGATCTGGGTGTTCGTGATCCAGGCCCGGTCCAATGTCTGCAAAGCGTACTCGCCGAACGCGATCGTGATATTTCGGGAGGCGTTGCCGCTGCGATTTCCTCGCTGCGACTTACGGTACTTCACCCTTTTTGGCATCAATGGCATACTCTATCTCCCTATTAAATTATCTTGCGTTTGCCGGTGCCGATTCACGTGTTCCGCCTTCACGTTTCGGATTTTGTTCCGCGACAACCGGTTCCGGCCGACAGATCCAGCATTTGACGCCGATTTTGCCGTACACTGTGTTCGCTTCGGCGAACCCGTAATCGATTGGGGTTCGAAGAGTGTGCAATGGAATTTTTCCTTCGCGATACCATTCCGCACGCGAAATCTCCGCGCCACCTAGGCGACCCGAACAACGGATTTTGATTCCTAGCGCCCCGAAATCCATTGTCGTTTGAACAACTTTCTTCATTGCGCGCCGGAACGAGATACGACGCTCGATCTGCAACGCGACGTTCTCAGCAACCAACTGTGCGTCCAGCTCGGGTGTCTTGATTTCCTGAATATCGATCTTGACCTGTTTCCCGCTGGACATGCGCGTGATCTCATCGGTCATCTTCTCAATCTCGGCGCCCTTGCGGCCAATGACGATCCCGGGGCGAGCTGTGTAGATGGTAACTCGGATACTGTTCCAGGCTCGTTCAATCACGATCTTCGAGACAGCCGCCATCGCAAGTTTCTGCTTCACAAACCGACGGATCTGCAGATCGGCATGGAGAAATTCCGGGAATTCCTTCGTCGACGCGTACCAGCGCGATCGCCACTCCTTGTTCAGCGCAAGTCGAAATCCAATTGGGTTAACTTTTTGTCCCATAGTTACTCTTTCTCTTCTGTCGGCTCGGGCTCGGTTATCGGCTCGGTGCTAGCTGCCGGCGCGTCCATTTTCGTCTCACCCTGTTCAGCCGCAGGAGCGGGTTCCGCAACCGCCTCTCTCTCAGGTTGTTGTGTCTTTGCTCTCGATTTCTTTCCGGCAACGCCCTCACGGGCGCCTTTAGAACGTTTCGGGCGCTTTCCCGGTTCTTCCGGCACTAATTCGTCGCTAAGCACGATGCGGATATGACTCGTTCGCTTGCGGAGCGGACTCGCCCCTCCTCGGGCTCGCGCACGAAAACGCTTGAACGTCGGGCCCTCGCCAACGACGGCCTCTTTCACGAGCAATGTGTCGACCCTGAGATCGTTGTTGTTTTCGGCGTTCGCGATCGCGCTCTTCAGCGTCTTCTTCACAAGCACGGCGGCTTTCTTCGGGCTGAACGTCAGGAGGTCCAGTGCAATAGAAGCTGAATGACCCTGGATCTCCCGAGTCACTTCACGCGCCTTGAACGCCGAGATTCGCGCAAATCGATATGTGGATGTTACCTGCATCGCTATTCCGTCAGAACCAGACGCTCCTTATTTCGCTACTTTCGCGGTGTGGGCACCATGTTTCTTAAAGGTCCGGGTAGGCGAAAATTCGCCCAGCTTATGCCCAACCATGTTTTCGGTCACAAACACAGAGCTAAAAATCTTGCCGTTATGCACTAGAAATGTGTGCCCAACAAAATCAGGGGTGATCATGGATCGGCGCGACCAAGTCTTGATTGGTCTTTTCGCGCCACTGTTCATCTTCTCGATTTTTTCGAGAAGTTTCACATCCACGAATGGACCTTTTTTCAATGATCTGCCCATAAATTACTTCGCCTTCTTTCTTCTCTTTCTGCGCTCAACGATCACGGAGTCACTCCCCTTATGTTTCCGCCGCGTCTTAAAGCCTTTGGCAAGTTGGCCCCACGGACTGACCGGATGATGGCGACCGCCGCCACCTTTGCTCTTGCCCTGGCCGCCACCCATCGGATGGTCGATCGGGTTCATTGCCATCCCGCGGACAGTCGGGCGCCGTCCAAGCCAGCGGCTGCGTCCAGCCTTGCCGCTCGACACGTTCATATGCTCGACATTGCCGACCTGACCGATGGTTGCGTAGGCGTTCTCGTGAATCCGGCGAACTTCGCCTGACGGCATCCGAACGAGCGCGTAACCGGCTTCGCGGTTATTCAGGACCGCTTGTTGTCCGGCGCTCCGTGCGACCTGGCCTCCTCTGCCCGGCATTATCTCGACATTGTGAACAACCGTCCCCAGCGGGATAGACTTCAATGGAAGAGCGTTCCCGAGATCCGGAGCCACATTGTCACCGGCAATCACCTGCGCACCAACCATTAACCCGTTCGGGGCAAGAATGTAGGACTTGACGCCGCCGGGGTATTCAAGGAGAGCGATGCGGGCCGAACGGCTCGGATCGTACTCGATTGCCGTGACGGTTGCTGCGACATCCCGAAGCCTCCGTTTGAAATCGATGATACGGTATTTGCGCTTGTGGCCGCCACCAATGTGACGCGAAGTCAGACGTCCTCTGTTATTGCGTCCGCCGGTCCGATTCAGCGGCTCGAGCAGAGATTTCTCCGGTTCTTTCTTTGTGATCTCCTCAAACCCAGGCGTCTGTTTGAAGCGCTGGGTCGGAGTAAGCGGTCTGAAATTCTTTAGTGCCATGGTTTCGCCCTCCTGCTAGACGAGGTCAATCTTCTCACCCTCGGCGAGCGTGATGATCGCCTTCTTCCAATGTGGGCGCCGTCCAAAGTCGGCTCGACGTTCCCGTTTCTTTTTGCCGGCGTACTGGGCGGTGTTCACTCGGACTACCTTCTTGCCGAAAATCTCCTCGATCGCCTGCTTGATCTGAATCTTGTTCGCACGTGGATCGACTCGAAACACATACTGATTATGCTTTTCACCAAGCAAGCTGGCCTTCTCGGAAAGCCGGACATTGTAAATCAAATTTCTCGGATCGTTCATGCCAGCCTCTCCGCTAGTTTGGCCAACGCCTCATTCGTAACGAGGATCTTCTGGAACGCGAGCAACTGCTCTGTGTTCACTTCGCTCGCGGTGTTCAACAGGACCGGCCGGATGTTTCTCGCAGCCTTGTAAGTCGCGTCATCAAATTGAGTCGAGATCACCAGGACCTTGCGCGCATCGGTCTGCGATTTCAGGAACGCAACGAACTCTTTCGTCTTCGGTCCCGCGACCTTGATTTCGCCGGCCACTAAGACATCGCCTGCAATAATTCTGGAACTGAGCGCCTTCAGCAACGCTAATCGCTTGACGTTCTTCGGCACATTCTTGGAGTAATCGCGCGGCTTCGGACCGAAAACCACGCCACCTCCGGACCATACCGGCGAGGAGGTGTATCCGGCGCGAGCCCGTCCGGTACCTTTCTGCCGCCACGGTTTCTTTCCGGAATACGCCACTTCAGCCTTGGTCTTGGTGTTTGCCGTTCCGCTTCTGCGATTCGCGCGCAGCGCAACGACCACGTCATGCAAAGCTTGCGTTCCGCGCCCGTTTTCAATCACGTCGATCTTGGCCTCTTTGGCAGCGTCAATTGTCAGCACGGTCGCGCTCATTCAGCTTTCCCTCCGTTCGCATCCTGTTTTTTCTTCGCAGGGCGCAACACCACATAACTTCCATTTGAGCCAGGCACAGCGCCGCAGACCAGAATCACCTTTTCGTCAGGGCGCACCTGAACAATTCTCAAATTCTGGACCGTTACTCGCTCGTCGCCGAGGTGTCCGGGCATTCCCATGTTTTTCCAAACGCGTCCTGGAGTTGACCGGTTTCCGATAGCACCGTTTCGCCGATGCATCTTGGAGCCGTGCGCCGCCGGCTGACCGGCGAAGTTGTGTTTCTTGACGACACCCTGAAACCCTTTTCCTTTCGAGCGCCCAATCACGTCCACAAATTCGCCTGCCTGAAACTGGTCGAGACCGATCGTCGTCGCTATCTCGACTGTGGTCCCATCAGCCAATCGAAACTCTCTTACAAATTTCTTTGGCTCGGAATTCGCCTTCTTGAAATGACCAACCAATGGCTTGGTGACACGCGATTCCTTTTGTGTATCAAAACCGACCTGAACGGCGGAGTACCCCTCCTTTTCTTCGGTCTTAACCTGTAGGATCGTGTTATCGCCAGCTTCGATGACAGTTACCGGCGTTGCTTTCCCACTCGCGTCGTACACTCGCGTCATCCCTACTTTTCGGCCTAAAAGTCCAATCTTCATTCTCTTCAGGGAGGACAGTTAAATCTTAATGGTGATATCCACCCCCGCGGGCAGATTCAGTTTCCGCAGCTCGTCCACCGTTTTTGCAGTCGGCTCGATAATGTCGAGCAACCGCTTGTGAGTGCGCATTTCGAACTGGTCCATCGACTTTTTGTCGACATGCGGTGAACGGTTTACCGTGAATTTTTCGATCTTTGTCGGCAGCGGAATCGGACCGGCAACTTTCGCGCCGGTGCGTTTGGCAGTCTCGACAATTTCAGCCGCAGACTGGTCCAGCATGCGGTAATCAAAGCCTTTTAGGCGGATTCGGATACGTTGACCGTTCGCCATAAATCATGCTCCTTTCTGATCCAATACCGCCGCAACAATCTGAGACGGTACAGGTTCAAAATGAGACGGCTCCATCGAGTAGGAAGCGCGTCCTTTCGAAAGCGACCGGATCGCAGTCGCGTAACCAAACATTTCAGCGAGCGGGACCTCGGCATGAATGATGGTTGCGAAATTTTTCGCTTCCATATTCATGATGCGGCCACGACGCCGGTTCAAATCGCCCATGAGATCCCCCTGATACTCCTCAGGGGTCACGCACTCGACCTTCATTATCGGTTCGAGAAGGATGGAGTTTGCCTTCTTGAACGCGTCCTTCATCGCGAAAATAGCAGCAAGCTTAAACGCCAATTCGTTTGAATCGACGTCGTGATACGAGCCGTCCACGATCTCTACATAAAAATCGATGACCGGATAACCCCCGATCACGCCGTTTGTAAATGATTCTTCGATCCCTTTTTTGACCGCAGGAATGTACTCTTTGGGAATCACACCGCCGACAATCTTGTTCTCGACCGTGATTCCTTGTCCGCGCTCGCGTGGTTCGACATTCACAACGACGTGCCCGTACTGACCACGGCCGCCAGACTGTTTGATCAGCTTTCCTTCTCCCGTCGCTTTCTTCGTGATCGTTTCCCGATACGCAATTTGTGGTTTTCCGGCATTTGCATCGACCTTGAACTCGCGCAGCATGCGGTCCCGGATGATTTCCAGGTGCAGTTCGCCCATCCCGGCAATGATTGTTTGGCCCGTGTCTTCGTGGGTGAACACCCGGAAGGTCGGATCCTCCTCGGACAAACGCTGCAACGCGTTCGCCATCTTTTCCTGGTCAAGTTTCGTTTTCGGCTCGATTGCCATCGAAATCACCGGATCCGGGAACGATGGTGGCTCAAGAAGAATCGGATTCGACTCGTCGCAAAGGGTGTCTCCGGTCGTGATATTTTTGATTCCAACGATTGCGGCAATATCGCCGGAATAACAGGTTTCAATATCTTCGCGCTTATCCGCCTGAATCTGGATCAACCTGCTGATTCGCTCACGTTTGCTGGTGCGCGGATTGTAGACCGTATCACCTTTCGACAGTTTGCCAGAATAGACGCGAAAGAAGACTAGCTTCCCGACGAACGGATCGCTCCAGAGCTTGAACGCCAGCGAACAGAACTTCGCATTGTCGTCGGTCGGGGCAAACGCTTCTCCCCCCGTATCGGGATCAATTCCTTTTGCTGGCGGAATATCCAGCGGGCTCGGAAGATAATCAACGACGGCGTCGACGAGATATTGAACTCCCTTGTTCTTAAATGCAGAACCGCCGGCTACCGGGATAAATTGATTCGTGATGGTAAGCCGGCGGATTCCCGCTTTCAGATCTATTGGAGTTATCGGCTTTTCTTCGAGGAAGAGAGTTCCGACTTCTTCGTCGAGGTTGGATACCTGCTCGACGAGGTCATTATAGGCCTTGTCGATCATTGCCTTATGCTCATCCGGGATGGATCTCACCTCGTAGGTGGACCCGAACGCATCGCTGTCGGAATAAATGACCGCTTTTTTGTTGATCACATCGAGCTGACCCCGGATGTGATCCTCTTTGCCCAATGGAATGAGGATTGGCCAGGCGTTAGCTCCGAGTTTGGTCCGGATCTCCTTGACGACGTTGTCGAAGTTGGCTCCGACTTTGTCCATCTTGTTAACGAAACAGATCCGGGGAACGTTGTATTTGTTTGCCTGGCGCCAGACCGTTTCGGTCTGCGGCTGCACACCAGCCACGCTGTCGAACACCAGGATCGCGCCGTCCAGGACACGCAACGATCGCTCGACTTCCGCAGTGAAATCGACGTGCCCGGGAGTGTCGATGATGTTGATACGCTGTGGTTGGTTTGCAAAAAGTTTGAAAACACCTTCTTCTGTGCGCTGATTCCAGAAGCAGGTCGTCGCGGCTGATGTGATCGTGATACCGCGTTCCCTTTCCTGCTCCATCCAGTCGGTCACGGTGTTGCCGTCATCGACATCGCCGATTCGGTGAATCATTCCGGTGTAGAACAGGATCCGCTCAGTCAGAGTGGTCTTGCCAGCATCGATATGCGCGCTGATTCCAATGTTCCGCGTACGTTCCAGGGGGTAAGCACGATTTGGAGAATTCGGATTGGTCGTCATAACAACTGCCTTCTCTAGTTCCAGAACAGATCCAGACATATCGGTTACCACCGGAAATGTGCGAACGCTCGGTTTGCCTGCGCCATCTTGTGTGTATCGTCCCGCTTTTTAATGGCATTTCCCTGGCCTGTTGCAGCGTCCCGGATTTCCGCGGCGAGATTTTCGGTCATTGTGCCTCGACGATTCTTCGCAAAATTTACGAGCCATCGCATCGCAAGTGAGACCTGCCGATCCTGTGAGACTTCGATCGGAACTTGGTAAGTTGCACCACCAACACGGCGCGATTTGACCTCAAGCCGGGGCTTCGCGTTTTCCAGCGCCTTGAGCAACGTGTCCAGCGGATCCACAGAGTCCGAACCTTCGCGACTCCGTTCGATCGCCTCGTACACGATTCGCTCGGCGACAGATTTCTTGCCGCTTCGCATGACGGTGCTGATCAGGCGCGCCACCACCGGGCTGCCATACCTGCTGTCTACCGACTCAATCTTATGAATGACTCTGTGCCGACGTGACATGATTTCTTTCACTGCGCGACCCGGCTTTGAACGGGTCACCGCAAAATTTTACTTCTTTTTACCTTTCCCCGCGGCAGCAGCTGCTTCCGCACCTGCTTTCGGCCGTTTCGCACCGTACTTGGACCGGCTGCGCCGGCGTCCATCCACTCCAAGGCTATCCAGCGTTCCCCGAACTACGTGATAACGAACACCCGGAAGATCTTTCACTCGGCCTCCGCGAACCATGACTATCGAGTGTTCCTGGAGATTGTGACCTTCGCCAGGGATGTACGCTATAACTTCGTACCCGTTGGTCAAACGCACCTTGGCAACTTTGCGCAGCGCCGAGTTCGGCTTTTTCGGCGTGCGCGTCATCACCTGCACACAGACTCCGCGCCGTTGGGGGCAATCGGTGAGGGCCGGTGATTTTGATTTCACCGCCATCTTCCTGCGACCCTTTCTAACAAGCTGGTTGATCGTTGGCATGTAACAAAATTCGGTTTAGTCCCAATCGTTCAGAGATTAAAAAAACCGCTCTGGCAGAACGGACCTGTCTTCCGCCAGAAACGGGGGAGCGTGGACTATATTAGTTTTCCCACGCCGCGCAAGAAATTTCTCCCCAAGTCCACTTTCCCCAAAAGACCGAGAAAATAGGACCAAAAAACTAGCACATCTTTTGACGGTTTCATGCGAATCTTCATTTTGCCTTCTGCCTTTTCGCTTCTGCCTTTGCTTGGCACCAACCGGCAACCTGTGGTATTTGTGACAAAGTGGCAGGCGATCGCTGGCGGGATGAATGTTCCGCCAGAGGAAAGTCCGAACACCAAAGGGCGGTATGCCTCGTGAAAACGAGGGGACCATGCGTAATGCCAAGGTCACGGAAAGTGTCACAGAAAATAAACCGCCCCGCACCATTTTGGCCGTTGATCAGCCGATTAGCCGACCAGACAGCGGGCAAAATGGTGCGGGGTAAGGGTGAAAAGGCGGGGTAAGAGCCCACCGGATCCTTGCGCAAGCGGGATCGCACGATAAACCCCATGCGGTGCAAGACAAAGCAGAGGAACGAGCTGCCCGCTCAGATTTCCGCGCAAGCGGGAAGAAATCCTCGGGTATTAGTCGCACCCGGCACTGTTTGCGCCGGGCACGCGTGAAAGCGCGTGAGATAAATGATCGCCGACCGCGAAAGCGGGGACAGAATTCGGCTTATGCCGCTGCAATCGAGGCCCGGTCGGATTACCCGACACGGGCCTCGACCCTTTAGCCTGGACATGTCGCGAGCGCTTTGGCCCGCGACATTTCCAGGCTGCGGACTTGAACCATTCCCGCGTTTGTGTATGTAAGCAATTTCCGCCTGGTCTTCAAATTACAACCCAATCAGGCAATGCAAACACACGGTATACTCTATAATAATATAGTCGAAACGGTCGGCCGGACCCCGCTGGTCAAGCTGAACCGTGTCACCCACGGGCTCGAAGCCACCATCGCGATCAAGTGCGAATACTTTAATCCTCTCGGCAGTGTGAAGGACAGGATCGGGATGGCGATGATTGAGGCAGCCGAAAAGGATGGCATAATTCAGCCCGACACAGTGATTGTCGAACCCACGAGCGGCAACACCGGTATCGCCCTGGCGTTCGTCTGTGCCGCGAAAGGGTACAAGCTGATTTTGACGATGCCCGAGACCATGAGCCTCGAGCGCCGCACATTATTAGCTATGCTCGGAGCGAAACTGATTCTCACTCCCGGCTCCGAAGGAATGAAAGGTGCGATTGCGCGCGCCGAAGAATTACTGAAAACAACGCCCAACGCCTGGATGCCACAGCAGTTTAACAATCCTGCTAACCCGGCCATTCATCAGGCGACCACCGCCGAAGAGATCTGGGCGGATACAGATGGAAAGGTCGATATTCTTGTAGCCGCGGTCGGAACAGGCGGCACGATCACCGGCGTCGCCGAACTGATCAAAGAGCGCAAACCGGATTTCAAAGCAATAGCCGTTGAACCAAAAGATTCACCGGTCATCCGCCAAACGTTGAAAGGCGAGCCGGTAAAGCCGGGGCCACACAAAATCCAAGGCACGGGCGCCGGGTTCGTACCGACCAATTTGCACCTGAATATCGTCGATGAAGTGATTTCAGTTTCGAATGAGGACGCGTTCGTGATGGCTCGACGCTTGGCGAAAGAAGAAGGAATCCTCGCCGGCATCAGCTCAGGAGCGAACGTTCATGCCGCGATCGAAGTGGCCCGCCGCCCGGAAAATAAAGGGAAGCTGATAGTAACGGTTGCGTGTTCGACCGGGGAACGCTATCTCAGCACTGCGCTTGCCGACGAGGCTCGAGCCGAGGTTGGCGGCTAGAACCGACGTATTGGGATTTATTCTTAATTTAATAGAATGACTAACCTGCCTGCGGAGACCCCGCCTCAGCCGATCCCGACGTTCGATCCGGAGATAATCTGGGCGGTTCACAGACAAAAAATCATCGCAGGCGCGCTCGTACTGGTTGCCATTCTGCTCGGCGCAGGAATCTTTTACGGATTAAAAACGATCAACAACCAACAGGCCGAGGCCGCGTACGCCGCGGCCGACACCGTTGAGGGCTGGCAACGAGTGATCCGGGAATTCCCGAACTCTGTCGCAGCAGGCAACTCCTACCTAAGGATCGCGGACGCGCAGCGAGATGCGGGCAAACTACCGGAGTCGGATGCAGCATACGACGCCTTTGTGCACCAGTTCTCCAAGCATCCACTTTTAGCGGCCGGCTATATGGGGTTGGCTTCGAACGCCGAAATTGAAAATCATCCGGACAAAGCTCTCGACGCCTATAAAGGCGTAGTGGAGCAATTCCCGAATTCCTATCTCGCTCCAATGGCAATCTTCCAGCAGGCAAGGCTGACGGAAGCAAAGGGCAATCTGAAGGGAGCTCAGGAACTTTTCGAAAGGATCGTGCGCCGATACCCGGAGAGCACCTTTGCCTCCGAAGCCGGACGCCGCGCAGGCCAAATCGCGGATAAACTAGCGCAATCCAAGTCGGAGGAAAAACCCGCTGCATCGCCCAAACCTCCAGAGTCGTAACAAGCCGCGGATTACCGGATTCTCGCGCGGTACGATCTTATTTAGTCCGACGAGAAACTTCAACCTCAAGCAGGGACAAGTCGGAAATCAGCGCCCGGATCGGATTTCCCTTTTGAGTCCGGGGCTTTCGTTGCGGCGCCAAGCAACTCACCCTGCTTCATCTCAACTTTGCCAATGGAAAGTTCCCCAAAAAATTCGCCCCCCTTCTCGACGTTGAACCCGCGCCCGAATACGACGCCGGTCAGTCGCCCGGTTTTCTGAACAACAACCTTGCCGGTTGAAATAATCCGTCCGGACATTATTCCTTCAATATCCACCAGTTCAGCACGCACCGGACGGACAAACTCCACTTCGCTCTTCCGCTCGATATAAACAGACTTCGCCTGGATGCTCCCGCTCAGCTTTCCTTTGAGTCGGACGTGCACTTCACCACCGCAAATCAGGTTCCCGCGCATGGTCCCCTGAATTTCGGCGTAGTCGCAAATCACGCGATTGCTGTTAAGGTCGCCCTTGGGAGTAATGATCAAACGCCCGCGGGTCCGGATCGATCGGCTGTAATTGCCGATGATCCGGTAATCCTGCAGATCGATGTACGCGCCGCACAGCGGACAGATCGTCGAGTTGGCGCTTTTGGGCACCTCTCGCTTACCGGCACACTCAAAGCACCGGGCAACAACCGTCCTCTGGACCCCTAAAAGGCCTTCCAGTTTGTGGAAGACCGAAGGTTGCTTCTCTGCCTCCTGCAGTTCAGTTGGTTTTCGACCTTTACCTAGCTGAATGTAACCACTGCATTTTCGGCAGTAGGTAGACTTCGCAAGCTCAGGCTCCAACTGAATGTTACCGCAATGAGGACATTGAACTTCGATCCGTCCTTTACCAGACACTCAGAACTCCTTAGCGTGGAGCACCGACCTTTAGCGGCTGCGGCTCTTCTTTGTGCGGTGGCGCGCCTAAATCTTTAGGGATATTTTTGTTCGGAGTAACCTCGGATTTACCAACAAAAGTAGCACCTTCTTCAATCACCAGACGTGCCGCTTTCAGATCACCGATCAACTGGGAACGTGCGTGAAGTTCACACCGTTCCTGGACCGTAATATTCCCATGCACTTTGCCCTTCACGATCACGGTCTTGCTTTTAATTTCGGCGCGGACATCCGCATTTTCCCCGACCGTCAGGATCCCATCGACAGAAGTAACCTCGCCTTCGAGATTTCCATCAAAGAAGAATTCGTTCGCAAACTTGATCGAGCCTTTAATTTCTATGTCCTTCGCGAGACTATTTTTGTTGGGTGGTATATCTGCCATAACGGGTTTTTGTTGTGTTACGTTTAACGGTTCAGCGGCCGGCGGAGTAGGCGGCTTTTCCCCAGATCCGGCTTCTTCCGCAGGTGCAGTCTCTCCGAGTTTATGAGGGATAAACTTCTTCAGCACGCCCGCAACTATGAAGGGCACAAAAAGGAGTGTCAACGACTTCTAGCCCGCATTTCTCACGACCCAGTGAATTTCTCACGACCCAGTGAGAAATGCGCACAGAACGCCGACATTCTTCGGGGCTAGCCGCCATGGCTTTTGCCGCGGCACGCCGCTCTCAGCATACGCGTCTCGCGTGTATCCTTTTCTTTGCCCGCAAGCATTGACATTGAAAACAGAATACACGCGAGACGCGTATGCTGTGCACGCAGCCATTGACGTGAACAACTTACACGCGGGACGCGTATGCTACTTTGCACGCAAGCATTGACGTGGAAAACAGAATACACGCGAGACGCGTATGCTGTGAGCCGGTTGAGAAGTTCAATTTCCGCCGATATGTGCTAACTCTTCCGCGGGATAAGTCCAGATCTCGCTTAGCGTCGGATGATAATGTGGAATCGACGCGAACGTGGCGGCTGTCGAACGGAAGTGCATTGCGACCGCAACCTCATGGATCAGCTCTGAAGCTGCCGGTCCAACCACTGCCCCACCCACGATTTCGCCGCTCGTTGCGTCGACGACCAGTTTCACGAATCCCTCCGTTTCGCCGCGCACAATCGATTTGCCGTGATCTTTGAAAGGATATCGAGCCACCTTCACGTCCAATCCCCGCTCCGCCGCCTCGCGCTCGGTAATCCCGACAACCCCAAGCTCCGGCTCCGTGAACATGATAAACATCTTCAACCGGTAATCGATCGACCTCATCGATTCGCCTTTCAAAATCCGTGCCGCGTTCCGTGCCGAGAGTTCGCCCTGATGGATTGCAATATGCACAATTTCATAAAGTCCAGTTACGTCCCCAGCCGCAAATATATGGGGCTGCGATGTTTGCATCCGATCGTTCACGACAATCGCACCGCTCTTGGTCGTTTCGACGCCGGCTTTATCGAGGGCCAGACCACGCACGGCCGGTTTCCGGCCGAGCGCATATAGAATTTCATCTGCTTCAACAGCCTGTTCCCGGCCGTTGAATACGTACAAGATTCGCTTGCCGGCCGGCGTTCTTTCGGCCCGGACCAATTTCGTGCCGCAAACGACTTTGGCACCCCGTTTCTGCAATGCCGTGACCAATGCCTCCGCAACATCCGAGTCGGCTTCCTTGATCACCTGGTTGCTGCGCTGGAGGACCGTGACATCGATCCCGAGTGCATTGTAGAAATGGGCGAATTCGAGCGCGACTGCACCCCCTCCCAGGACTACGAGCGATTTCGGAAAATGTTCCGCCTCAAGGGCAGTGTCGCTGTCCAGGTATCCGGTCTCGACCAGACCCGGCAGGTCGATGAGGTTTATGACGGACCCGGTCGAGACCAGGGCCGTCTTCGCTTCGATTTCCCTCTCACCCCCAGCCATCAATTTCACCCTCAATCGGTGCGCATCGGAAAACTCCGCCCGGCCTCTGAGAAATTCGAACTTGCCCTGGTTCAGCTGTTCCACCCGATACTTTGCGAACTCCCCGATCAATGTCCGCTTTCGCTGAATAATTGCCTTCGGGTCGAAGCTGATCTGGCGCGCGGTCAGCCCGAATTCATTTGCCCGGCGAAGCGTTAAAAATCGGTTCCCCGATTCGATCAGCGTTTTGCTCGGCATGCAGCCGCGAAGGATACAGAGGCCGCCGACTTCCTTCCCTCCTTCCAAGCAAACGGTCTTCAGCCCGGATCGCGCCGCTTCAGCCGCGGCGGCGTACCCGGCGCTGCCGCCACCAATCACTGCGAAGTCGAATATTTCCATTGTGACGCAACTTACCGTACGCTGCGGCAATTCCAATCCCGCCGGCGAAATTGACTTCCTTCGCCACCGATCCTGCGTGCATTTGAAGCTGAACCGCAACGGCCCGGCAATCATGGACGCAAAAACCTCAAAACACGCAAAATATTGGGGCTGAGGCAACCGTTACCCCCAACAAATTGGGTCTTATCCTCGCTTGCAAATCGTTGTGTCTCACCCTATTATTAGCGTCCAACTTATCGTTCATCAGGTCTCGTCTTATACGCTCAGGCCTGTCTCTCTGATATGGCTGAAATCTTGAACTACGGCGCTGCGCAAATTGACAAACTCGAGGGGCTGGAGGCGGTTAGAAAACGGCCCGGAATGTACATTGGAGATCCGGATGAGCGCGGCCTGCACCACTGCGTTTTTGAGGTTCTCGATAACTCGATTGACGAACATCTCGCCGGGTTTTGCTCACGCATTGATGTAACTGTCCATATCGACGGCTCGGTCTCCGTGCGCGACAATGGGCGCGGAATTCCGGTCGAAATGCATCCGAAATTTCAGATGCCTGCGATTGAGCTCGTCCTCACCAACCTGCATGCGGGCGGCAAATTCGGGCAGGGCGCATACAAATTTTCGGGTGGGCTCCATGGCGTAGGTGCAAAGTGCGTTAACGCTCTCTCAGAATGGTTCAAAGCCGAGGTGACGCGGAACGGTAAAGTCTATCTGATAACGTTTGTCCGCGGCAAAACGACCCGCAAACTGGAAGTTGTCGGCGAGATACAGAACAAGAAGCATTCCGGAACGCTGATCACGTTTCTGCCTGACCCGGAAATCTTTACGATCACAACCGAGTTCAAGTTCGATATTCTCGCGAACCGTATGAGGGAACTCGCGTTCCTCAACCAGGGACTCGAGATTCACCTGGTCGACGAACGTACGGAACCGCATCGAAAAGAGACCTTCGTTTACAAGGAAGGGATCCGCGAATATGTCAAGCAACTCGGTGAAACCAAGCAGCTTATCCATCCGGAACCGATCATCGTCAGTGGAATGCGGGAATTCCTGGTCGATGATAAACCGGAAGTCTGTTATGTCGACATTGTCCTCCAATATACAGATGCATACTCCGAGTATATTCAATGCTTCGCGAACTCCATCCCGAACAGCGATGGCGGAATGCACCTTGAGGGGTTCAAAGCGGGGCTGACTAACGCGATCAAGAACTACGCGAAAGCAAACAATATTTTAAAGGACAAAGATCCGGATCTGACAGGCGACGACCTGCGTGAAGGACTTGTCTGTGTTCTGAGCGTTAAACTGACTAACCCGCGGTTCAGCTCGCAGACTAAAGGGAAACTGGTCAACAACGAGATTAAGCCGGTCGTTCAATCCATCACGTACGAAGGCCTGAGCCGGTATTGTGAAGAGAACCCGGCCGTATCCAAGAGGGTCATCGACAAGTGTTTGATGGCGGCTCGCGCGCGGGAAGCGGCTAGAAAAGCTCGCGAAGCAGTGCGCAAGACTGCCCTGACCGGCGGCGGTCTGCCCGGAAAACTCGCAGATTGCTCGGAACGCGATGCGAACTTGACGGAGCTTTACATCGTTGAAGGTGACTCCGCCGGTGGCTCCGCAAAGCAAGGGCGCGATCGGCGGTTCCAGGCAATCCTGCCGATCCGCGGCAAGCTTCTCAATGTTGAGAAAGCCCGTCTCGACAAGGTGCTCCAGAACCAGGAAATCCAAACGATGATTACCGCCATCGGCACCGGAATCGGTGAAGGCGATGGCGAAGGATCATTCAACCTCGAAAAATTGCGATACGGCCGGATTATCATTATGACCGATGCTGACGTCGACGGATCCCACATCCGGACGCTGCTTCTGACTTTTTTCTACCGTCAGATGACCGAATTAGTGCGCCGCGGGCATATCTACATAGCTCAGCCACCGCTTTACCAGATCAAGCGAAAGAAACGCGAAGAATACGTCGACGACGATTCTCAGTTGAACAAGATCCTTATTTCACTTGGCGCCGAAGAGGTCCAGCTGAAGAACCTTGCCGACGGTCGGACATTCACTAAGCTACAGCTCGGCGAGATCCTGGATCTACTCGAACGATTGTCAAAATTGAGCGAATCGATTCGGCGACACGGCGTCGATTTCGAGGAGTATCTCTCAAGCCGCGAATCTGGCTCCGGGAAACTGCCCGAGTACCTGGTAATCGTCCGGGAAGGCAACAACGAGTATGTCAAATTCTTCCATGACGAAGCGCCGCTGCGCGAGTTCGCAAACGCGAACCTAGATTTGGATCTATACGATGAGGAACCGGTGCCGGAAAACGGTGACGCCACGCAGGTTACTGTCAATGCACCGCAAGTGAACGGAAACGGCGCTCCTCCGGTTGCCCCCTATATGCGACGCAGAGCCCGACGAATTGAGCTCCACGAGTCGAACGCGATCGCAAAGAATTTCCAGGAACTGGAGAAACGTGGGATGACAATCGATCACTACTCAGCACGAGACGAGCCAATCTTCGAACTGATCGAGGGCGAAGGGGATCGGATGTCCACTACGCCGTTATTTTCCATTCCGAGGATCCTTGAAGCAATCAAAGAGATCGGACGCCGAGGCGTTCAGATAAAACGCTTCAAAGGGCTTGGGGAGATGAACGCGAAAGAGCTCTTTTCGACAACGATGGATCCCGCCCGCCGCAAGCTCCTGCGCGTCGATCTAAATGAAAACAACGCGAGCGAGGCAGACAAAATGTTTACGATCTTGATGGGCGACGTCGTCGAACCCCGCCGTGCGTTCATCGAAGACAACGCGCTCAACGTGAGAAATCTGGACGTCTAACCACGTTCGGCGTTTGGCGTTCGCCGGACCACGAGTGGACGCCAAACGCCAAACGTTTCTTCCATGCCGATCCTTCCAAACGAAAAAGTTGAACCGGTTAACGTCGCAGAAGAGATGTCGAAGTCGTTTCTCGACTACTCGATGTCCGTGATTATCTCACGCGCGCTCCCGGACGCCAGAGATGGACTAAAGCCCTCACAACGCCGAATCCTCTACGCCATGAACGGTCTCGGGCTCCAGCCGAACCGGAAACACAGCAAATGCGCAAAAATCGTCGGGGAAACGATGGGTAACTACCATCCGCACGGCGATATGGCGATCTACCCCACGCTCGTGCACATGGCACAACCATGGGCAATGAGAGAGATTCTCATCGAAGGCCAGGGCAACTTCGGCTCAATGGACGGCGATCCTCCCGCCTCCATGCGGTACACGGAGGCTCGATTGACCCATCTTGGCGCCGTTCTGATGGAGGATATGGGTCTGGACACCGTCGACTTCGTCCCGAATTACGACGAAACGACGACCGAACCGACTGTCTTTCCGGCAGCATTTCCGAACCTCCTCGTCAATGGCGGCACTGGCATCGCCGTAGGGATGGCGACGAACATCCCGCCTCATAACCTTGCCGAGATCGTCGACGGGATCTGCGCAACAATCGATCACCCGGATATCAGCGTGGACGAATTGCTAGGCATCATCAAGGGACCTGATTTTCCAACCGGGTGCACGATCTATGGCACACGCGGAATCCGCCAATACGTCGAATCCGGCCGAGGCAGCATCAAGGTTCGCGGCACAGCGACAATCGAGGAGGCAAAAAACGGACGCGAACAGATCGTGATCACTGAGATACCGTTCAACGTCAATCGCGCGGAATTGATCAAGCGGATCGCAGGCCTGATTCAGGAAAAAGTGATCACGGATATTAGTGATCTGCGAGACCTTTCAGACGAACGGACGCGGATTGAGATCGAGCTGAAGCGGGACGCGAACTCCAAGGTTGTCCTGAATAATCTCTACATGCACACCGCGATGGAAAGCTCTTTCGCAGTTAACATGCTGGCAATCGATCATGGCCGGCCGAAACTCCTCTCTCTCAAAGAGGCGTTACTCTGTTATATCGAGCATCGGCGGGACGTAGTCCTTAGACGGACCCGGTTTCTTCTTCGCCAAGCCGAGGCGAGAGCCGAAACGCTTGAGGGTTATCTCATCGCGCTGGCTAACATGGATGATTTCATCGAGATCATCCGCAATGCAGCGAACCGCGATGAAGCGAAAATCAAGCTCCTCGCGTACGAATTCAGCCGCGAAGCCATTGAACAGATCGGCGTCCGAATCCGGAGCGAAGCGCGTCTTGTGGATGGCCGCTACATTTTCAGCGAGCAGCAGGTGGACCAGATTCTCGATCTCCGTCTTTACCAACTTACTGGACTCGAGCGCGACAAAATCATTGACGAATACGGAGAAATCATCCGCAAAATCAATGACCTCCTCGATATTCTGAACCGCGCCGACCGTGTGATGTCGATCATTAAAGACGAACTGATCCGAATTAAGGACAAATACGGTTCGGAGCGTCTCACGGCTATTCTCCCCGAGCAGGGTGAGATTGCGTTTGAGGATCTGATCGTGAATGAAGGCTGCATCATCACCATCACCCATGGCGGCTACATCAAACGAACCGCCGAGAGCGAATTTCGGGCACAGCGCCGAGGCGGCCGCGGCGTAATCGGAATGACCACCCGGGAGGCGCAAACAACCGGAGATCAGGGCGATTTTGTCGAGCACCTGTTTACGGCGAGCACGCATGACTCTCTCATGTTTTTCACTCAGACCGGCCGCTGCTACGTCGAGAAGGTGTACGAGATCCCTGAAATGGGACGCGCTTCCAAGGGGCGGGCTATAGCGAATCTCCTTGAACTGCGGCCGGAAGAGAAGATTGCTGCGACGCTTCGGATTGAAGCGGGCCGGCAACCCGCAAACGAGTTGGGAGACGACGGGACTTGGAACCCGGCGCTCCACGTGATGTTTGCGGCCAGATCCGGCATCGTGAAAAAGACGAATCTCGCGGATTTCGCCAATGTCCGTAAAGGAGGCATCATCGCGATCCAGATCGAGCAGGGGGATGAACTGATCGACGCGCTCCTGACAAATGGAATGGACGAGGTCGTCCTAATCACACGTCAGGGAATCAGTATTCGATTCCCCGAAGGCGATGTACGGGACATGGGCCGAAACGCTGTCGGAGTCTGGGGGATTCGACTGGAACAGGGAGATGAAGTTGTCGCAATTGCGAAGGTCATTTCGGATGCGCAACTGCTTGTGGCGGGGTCTAATGGGATCGGCAAACGGACCGGATTCGACGAGTATCGGATTCAGTCCCGCGGAGGGAAGGGAATCATCACGATGAAGACCGGTGAACGAACCGGGGACGTCGTAGGCGCGCTAACTGTCCACGATTTCGACGAGCTGATGCTGATCACAACTGGCGGCCAGATGGTCCGCATCAGGGTAAACGAGGTCCGCGAAGCCGGTCGGAATACGATGGGGGTCAAGCTCATGGATCTTCGGGAAGGCGAAACCCTCCAGGATATTGCGCCGGTGGTCTCTCAGGATGAGGGAGACGAAGAGGGTGTTGACGAGAACTGAGGAGACTTTGACAGCTCCCGAAATTTTGTTCCTAACTCATCTCTTTCCGGTTGCGACACGTTTTTTAGCCTCTAGAATAAGGCACTTCTCACTTCTCTTATGGGAAAGCGAAAGAGAAAACTTTTATACAAAAAGCTTCCCGTTCTGAGGCGTCCCCAATGCTCCACCCAAGGTGAGTACTTTGACCTTAGAAAGCTATTCGACAAACTAAATGCCGAATATTTCAGTAACGCGCTTAAAGGCTACGCGATCACCTGGGGCCGGAAACGGAAGCTCCCCCCGAAAGAATATTTTGTCTTCGGGACGATCCACGAAGAAGACAAAATGATCCGTATCCATCCCCTGCTGGATGCGCCGTTCGTTCCGACATGGTTCCTGGAGTACGTCGTTTACCACGAAATGCTTCACGCGGTCGTACCGGAGGAAATTGACGAATACGGTCGAAGAAAAGTTCACACGCGTGAGTTTTATCGCCGTGAACGCCAATTTCACTGTTACTATCGGGCAAGACGCTGGGAAGACGAGAATCTCGACCGATTTCTGCGATAGAGCCGCGCTTTTAGCGCGGCTTTTTACCTAGGTCACCGGCTGGCTTAACCGTTGTCGCCGGCGTATTTCCCGAAGTTGCCGGTTTTACTGCCGAGGCTAACGGAGTCGGTGTGGCTGCAGGGCGGTTTGCATTGAGCTTTGTAATCACCGAGTCGCTGAAATCATAATTGTCCCGAGAGTAAAGTAGAACCGGAACGATGTTGTTTGCGCTGAAGCCCGATTTGTCAAAAACGATATCGTAGTTCTGGGCTTTAACCTGATCGTTCACAACTTTCATGATCTCATCGACAATCCCGTCACGCATTCGCTTCAACTGATCTTGAATCTGCTTTTCGCGTTGTTGGCGGAAATCGGAGATCTCTTTTTCAAGGCCCTTTGTGTCTGAGATCTTGGCATCGCGCTCCTGGGCTTTCTGGTCCTTGGCCGCGCCGCTTAACTCAGGTTTGTTCATCTCTTCGTTCAGCTTGTTGATGACATCGAGGTTCTTCTTGTACTCGTCCATCCGCTGATCGAGCTCATCTTTGTAAGCTTTTTGCGCCTCTTTCAGTTTATCTTCGGCGTCATGCGTCTTGTAGTACGCGGTAAAGACTTTTTGCATATCGATCGTTCCGATCTTCATTTGAGCTTCCGCTTTCGACGCGAAACTCATAGTGAAAGCCGTCAGACCGATAATCGTGATCAATGCAGATTTCTTCATAAAGATAAGTAACTGATGCTGTTCTAGGGTACCTGGAATCAGGTGAGACCGGGCACTTGAACTTTTGTTCAAAATTGGTACCCGACGCTAAATTGGAATTGCCCGCTCTTGCTGCTGAAAGTGTCTTCCTGAATCGGATATCCGTAATCAAGCCGCAACGGGCCAATTGGCAAATCCAGGCGCACGCCGACACCGATATCCTGGTTGAATCCGGCGGACGTCCCTCCATTACCGGTGGGTACCGTTTGCGGGTTGAAACTCCAGGAACCGGGGTTCACGAATCCACCATCCCAGAAAACCGCGAAGCGTACCCGCTCAATAACCGGAATGGTGTATTCAACCGTAAACCGCGCCAAGCTATTGCCACCAATCGGTTCGCCGTTCCCATCCTTAGGTCCCACATCCCGGTATTTGAAACCGCGAAGATTATTTGCGCCGCCCAGATAAAGGCGATCAAAGATCGGGACAATACCGCCGGTGGCCGAGCCTCCGCTCCAGTTTACGACGGTCCCAATCTCACCGTTCAGCAAAAGGATGGTATCATACGGAAGATGGAAGTACTGGGCAGCATCCAGATCAAACCCGTAAACCTGGACATTGCCCCCAAGGAAGCCCCCGGAGACATAGGTCGACAAATCGACCCGGGTCCCTTTGCGGGTAAGAAAGGCGCTATCGCGAGTATCGTAGGTTAGGCCCCCAGTCAACCGGCTCTCGAGATCGCTTTCACCTCCCTGTCTAATGAGCTCAAAAAGCTCCGGCGTGATGGTATCGGACTGGATGTTGTAAAGCTCGATCTCCTGTATGGTATAATCGAGCCTTGCCGAGAGGAAGTTTGTGATCGGTTTGCGCACAGTTAAATCAAATCCGTAGTCCCGCTGGTCATATTCGGTGCTGTAATAGTCGTACTCGTCGAAGAACAGACGCCCGCCAACCGACAGACGTTGATCGAGGAAATAGGGCTCGGTCAACTCGATTGACGCGTTCTTGGTTTGAGTACCAAGCTGGACACGGGCGCGGAACTTCTGTCCGCCACCAGTGAACGTTCTCCAGTTAGTAATATCGAAGTTGCCCTGCGACAACTCGGAAAAACCCAGGAGTCCGCTCGTGGTGCTGTAGCCCAAGCCGAAGTTCAGGTTTCCAGTTCGTTTTTCCTGAACGACAACGTTCAGATCCTTACGCCCCGGGATGTTGGTGTCACTCGCATATGTGTCGACCCGCTCGAAGTATTGCAAGCCTTCAAGACGCTTTTTGCTGATGTCCACGCGGACCGTGTCGAAAACGTCGCCGGGCGCCAACACGATTTCGCGGCGGATCACTTTGTCCTTCGTTCGGGAGTTGCCGCTGATGTTGATACGCTCGACGAATGACTGGCCGCCTTCCGCGACCTTATATGCAAGATTGACCAGGGCCGGACCGGCAGGCGTTGTCTCAACGTTCACCTTCGCGTCAGCGTACCCGGCAACGCCATACGCGTCCTCGACCGCCTTGATATCCTTTTGTAGTTTTTGCGGTGAAAACACTTTTCCTTCGGTGACCTTGATGACCTTCCGAAAGTTTGGCTCGGTCACAACTTGGAGTCCGGTGATTGTCACGGTGCCAACATGATATTGCTGGCCTTCGGTGACGTAGATATCGACGGCGACGTACTTTTTGTCGAGCCGGTCGACCTTTACGTCGTTTACCTGAATATCTGCATATCCGTTATCCTGGTAGAGCTCTTTGATTTTCTGCACGTCTTCATCGAGCGTTTGATTGTTCAGCCGGCCGGCACCGGTCAGGAAGCCGATGATATTATTCTTCTTCGTCTTCATCTCCTTTCGGAGCCGCTTCGCAGAGATCGCGTAGTTGCCGTAAAACCGGATGTCTTTGACAACCGCTAGCTGCCCCTCACTGATCGCGAAGGTAACACTCGCAGTGCCGCGATCTTCATTCACGTTCACCTTGTACTGAACATCGGTATCTGGATATCCGCGTTTCTGGTAAAGTTCGACCACCTTTTGCCGGGCTTGCTCTAATGCCTGCTCATCCAAAGGTCCGCCGGTCTTAAGATTTAATTCGCGTCGAATGCGCTTCGTCTTTACGAGTTGGTTGCCCTGAATGATAACTTCGGTCAGCGTGACGCGCGTTTGCACTACGACTATCACTTTCACGCCGTCCGGAAGCGGTTCCCCGTATATTCTTACGTTCGTAACCAAACCTGTCGCGTAGAGCGCGCGAACGTCATCCTCGATGGTTTGCTCCGAATACGGCTGGCCGACCGTCGTCTTCAGATTCGAGAGGATTCTTTGCCGGCTCAATGTCGCCGGACCAGCATACTGAATCTCGATCTGCCGCACGATCGGTGCCGGCTGCGAAGGTGGCGGAGGCCCTTGCTGCCCGGGAGGAGCCGCCTCCTGACTTGCTGGTGGCGGAGGAGCCTGTTGCTGCCCCGAAGGAGGCTGCTGCGCTCGCACGAGCACTGTCAGAAAAGCCACAACGATCACTACCAAAATCCAGTTGCGGCTGAGGGACCTCGAGAAATTCATGGTGTGCAAAATCGACAACAGAGCGAATCGGCGTAATTCATGACGATGACGTTACAAACGTCAACAGAAAAAGAACTTCCGGCAGCGCTGCGACCCACGAATTCCGATTGTCAACGGCCCACTGGATTTGTCAAATCGATCATATCAATTGGCAGTGAGCTCGTACCAATTGTTTCGGGTGCGCGGTGCATAACCGGCATCTAAGATCAAACGCTCGATTTCATCGCGTGTAATCCGGAACGAGGTCCCGGCTTTACTGACCACATTTTCCTCCATCATCACTGACCCGAAATCATTGGCACCATACCGCAGCGCGAGTTGGCCGATCCTGGGGCCTTGTGTCACCCACGAGCTTTGGATGTTATCGATGTTATCCAGGTAAATCCGCGAAAGCGCTTGCATCCGGAGATACTCTGCCGACCCGACAGGCGTCGCTTTTAACACGACGTTCTCCGGCTGAAACGTCCAGCAAATGAACGCTGTAAACCCTTTGGTCTGATCCTGAACCTCACGAAGGCGTTCCAGGTGCTCGATGCGATCCTCCACCGTTTCCACATGGCCGAACATCATTGTCGCGCTGCTGCTGAGCCCCAGCTCGTGAGCGATTTTCATGACTTCCAGCCATTGTTCGGTGTTGCATTTAAGCGGCGAAATTCTGTTGCGAACGCGGTCCACCAGGATCTCTCCGCCACCGCCGGGAATTGAACCCAACCCGGCTTCCTTGAATTTCTTGATGACTTCGCCCAGCGGCATGCGGAAAACTTCCGCAAAATGATTAAACTCCGGCGGGCTGAACGCGTGAATGTTCACCTGCGGGTACTTCTCCCGGATGTGGTTGAGCAGATCCAGATAGTAATCGATGCCAAGTTTTGGATGATGTCCGCCCTGCATCAGGATCTGGATGCCGCCGATCGAAACCAGTTCGTCGATCTTTTGATCGATCTCTTCGTGACTCAGCACATAGTGGTCCGCGTCGCGTTCGGTTCGATAAAACGCGCAAAACTTGCAGTAAACGTTGCAGACATTCGTGTAGTTGATGTTTCGGTCGACGATGTAGGTAACAATCTCGTTGCCTTTGCCTTCAAACGCGGCGGCTTTTGCAATTTCGCGGCGCCGGTCAGCAAGCTGCCCTAGCTCATTTAACGGGAGACGATACAATTCCACGGCGTCATCAGCCGTAATTCGTTCACCATCGAGAACCTTTTCGATAACCCTGGCATCCAACATCGTTGCGTTCATGAGCCACTCCTATCTTATTACGTTATTTCGCGCTCCTCAACGAAACGCAAGTCTTCGTACCGCATCGCCGCCTCCAACGGTTCGACCTGTTTTAGCCCGGAGATTGCATAACGCTTGGACGTGATGCAAGCTCCGCCGCGACATCTGGTTGATTTCAAGCTGGGACATCTGATTGTAATTGCTCTGTGGCGGAAAATTTTTACCAGGCAACCGTAGAGGCGCCACCGACCGCCTTTGATCTGTCACTGCGTCCTCCGCTATTCAGCGAGTTCCAAGGTCAGAACCGCGTCCGGGAACGCCTCGAATTAATGGTGCAGGCCGCAAAACAGCGAGGCGACGTGCTCGAACATGTTCTGCTCAGCGGGCCGCCCGGGCTTGGAAAGACGACGATCGCTTACATCCTGGCCAACTCCATGGGCGTCAATATCAAGACATCCAGCGGCCCGATGATCGAACGTGCCGGCGACCTGGCCGGGATTCTGACGACGCTTGAACGAGGAGATATCTTATTCATCGATGAAATTCACCGGCTCCAGGCAGCCATCGAGGAATACCTTTACCCGGCGATGGAAGATTTTCGCCTCGATATAATTATCGATCAGGGCCCAAACGCGCGCAGTGTCAGGTTGAATCTTCCAAAATTCACGATGATCGGCGCGACGACACGGTCGGGCCTGATCAGCGCCCCGCTTCGGTCCCGGTTCGGGATGCATAGCCGGCTCGACTACTACGGCGCCGAGGATCTCAGCGAGATTATCCAGCGCAGTGCCGGGCTGATCGGCGTCCAGATTGACAAGAGTGGGTCCTATGAGATCGCGACACGCGCCCGGGGTACTCCTCGCGTAGCAAACAATCTTTTGCGCTGGGTCCGGGACTATGCGCAGGTAAAATCCGACGGGTTCATCACTCAATCGGTTGCCGACAAAGCGCTCGAAATGCTCGATATCGACCAGGATGGCCTCGATGAAATGGACAAACGCCTTCTCGAAGCGCTCGTCGTCCGATTCCGAGGGGGACCGGTTGGGATCGGTTCGCTTGCGGTATCAGTCGGAGAAGACGCCGGAACAGTTGAAGAGGTTCACGAACCGTACCTGATCCAGGAGGGATTTATCAAACGAACCTCCCAGGGCCGGGTCGCCATGCCCAAAGCGTACGCAAAACTCGGCCTTAACCCGCCCGCTGGCCGGCAGGGGGAGTTGTTATAGGGGCGTATCGACTTGCCCTGCGAAGCCTTGGCGTAGTAGGGCGAATCGGCGTTTAACAGTCGTCCTCATCCTCGAAAAATCTGAATTTGGATTGAATCCGTTCACTGCTCGCCGTGGCGGTTCCCGGGCGTAGCTCCCTCGGGTCGCTGCTTCTGCTGGTATTTGATTGTCGAGGGCCAGACAATGCGCCAAGGCTGCTCCTTCAGTTTTCCGGTCAGCTCTTTTAGATCATCAATGATCGGACCGAATCTCGGCAACAGGCGCTCAACTCCTCTGTTCGTCGACTCGAGAACGACTTTCAGTTCCGCCGACGCATCCTTGAAATTGGCGATTGTCTTCTCGAGATTGTTGTCCTTCTGCAATTGATTCGTCACCCCTTTGACGTTCGTCAGCACATCCTGCAGGCTCACAAGCGCAGAGTCGATCTGCCCCCCTTTCCCGGTGATCACCTTCAAATTGGAACCGACTACTTCGATATTTTTCAGGGCTTTCGTTAACGACGCATCCGGCTCCGTCAGCACCGTCAGGTTATGCGATGTCTTCTGCAGCTCTGCGAGCGTGGCCTCCGACTGCTTCAGTGCGGGTTCCAGCTTCTGGATTATCAATGGACCCACTTCCGCGAGATCCGGTGCGCGCGTCCCGACGAATCTCGCGCCGGGTTCGGCCAGGCCCGATTCCGGGTTCCCGTTCGTAAAATCGATTACAAGCTCCGCCAGCAATCCGAAACTTCGCATGGAAACAGCCGTTTCTCTGTAGATCTGCGAATCCTCCGCGACCTGCACCCGGACCATCGCCTCGTAATTAAGCTTATGCTCCGGTCGATCGTTCAACGGCACAGGAGATTGAATGTTGTCGACTGTTCCGATTTTTCGACCGGCAAGCATCACCGCCGAGCCAGGTTTTATCCCGGCCGCGTTGTCGAAATAAACGTCGAACCTTTTGAGCGGCCTGAACAACCCAGGCGACGAAATATACAAAACGGCGCTCACAACCAGACCAAGCGTCACGAGGACCAAAAAGCCTGTGCGAACTTCATTCCGAAGAATCTGCATGTGGCGGGGTCTCCGTTATTGGTCCTTCCGTCGTACCTTTCACAAACTGATGAACGATAGGGTTTGACGAGGTGCGGAACTGATCGGGCGAACCGACCTGGATTATCTTTCCCTGGTATAGCATTGCCATACGAGTCGCAATCTTGAATGCGCTTCCCATCTCGTGAGTTACAATCACAGAGGTCGTATCGGTTTTTTCAGTCAAACCGATAATAAGTTCGTCAATCACCGAACTAATCACGGGATCGAGGCCGGCGGATGGTTCATCGAACAAAATCAACTCGGGCTGCATCATCAACGCGCGTGCGAGGCTGACGCGCTTGCGCATTCCGCCGCTCAGCTCCGAAGGAAGCTTCTGTTCCGTTCCAGTCATCCCGACATTTTCCAAGTTCTTCTTGATCAATTCGTCGATCTGCTCTCGTGATTTGCGGCCCAGTTCTTCGATAGGCAGCGCAAGGTTCTCCCGGACTGTCATCGAACTGATCAGAGCCGAGTACTGATACACCATGCCAATCCGACTCCGTAGCTTGTTCAGCCGGCTCCGGCTCAACTTCTGGACCTCGAGATGCCTGTATCGCACGCTGCCCGCTGTCGGTTTCAAAATCCCCAGTATCAGGCGCAACATCGTGCTCTTGCCACCGCCGCTCTGACCCAGGACGACCAACCGATCGCCGCTGAAGATTTTGAGATCAACGCCATCGAGGACGGTCTTTTCCCCAAATCGTAAAACAACGTTATCGAGATGGACCAGCGGCGTCTCGCTCATCCAGTGACCTTAGTAACCATAATGTTGAACAGCGTGTCGAACGCTATGACAGTCGTAATCGAAATCACAACGCTATCGGTTGTCGCTCTGCCAACTCCTTCGGCGCCTCCTGTCACCGTCAGCCCTTGGAAACAGGCAATCAAACCGATGAGCAGCCCGAAGAACATTGCTTTAAACAGGCCGATGATAATATCGCTGACGATCAAGCTCGTCAGAACCGCGTCGAAATAGGCATCCGGCACAAGATTCAGCAGCGCCCAGGAAATGAGCGCCGACCCGATGATCGCAGCAACGCATGAGAGCACAGACAGACAAGGCGTCAGAAAAGTGATTGCGACCAACCTTGGTGCAACGAGAAAACGCAACGGACCAATTCCCATCGCCTCGATCGCTTCAACTTCCTCGGAGACCTGCATTGTCCCTAGTTCGGCTGTGTAAGCGGCGCCAATCCTGGCGGCCAGAACAATCCCGGTCAACAGGGGGCCTAGCTCGCGCGTAAAGGCGATGGAGATCAGAGTCGGAACCAGGCGTTCGGTTCCAAATTTCTCCAGCTGATACCCGGTTAACAGCGCCATCGTCAGCCCCAGAAAAAACGAGACCATCAAAACCAGCGGAACGGAGCCGACCCCGGCGCGATCAGTTTGCGCGAACAGCATCGAGAGCCGGAATGGAGGCCGGCCGCGGCGAACATTGTCTCCTATTTCTTCCAGAGTATTCAGGAGCAACCAGATAACGCTCCCGATGTATTGAAGAGCCCGCCTCGTTAAATAACCGATCTCGTAAAGCAAACCACTTTTCTATTCAGGATTCACCGTGTAGGAGGCAAGAAAAATTACCGCATCTGTCCAACTGCTTCTTCTTCCTCCTTAAAGAACAATCCGCTCTGGCAGAGCCTGGCGTATTTCCCGTCCAAGGCGAGCAACTGCTCGTGGTCACCGCGCTCGACGATCTGACCGCGATGGAGCACCAGAATCTGATCAGCATGCCGCACTGTCGAGAGCCGGTGCGCAATTACGAAACTTGTCCGACCGAGCAGCAGGCGATTTAGAGCTTCCTGGATCTGGCGCTCCGTCTCGGTGTCGACGCTCGCGGTTGCTTCATCCAGGATCAGCAGAGGCGGATCCTTCAATATTGCCCGAGCAATCGATATGCGCTGTTTCTCTCCTACGCTCAATCGGATGCCGCGCTCGCCGACCGAAGCGTCGAGGCCCGCGGGCAACCGGGAAACAAACTCTTGGGCATTTGCGGCACGCAGGGCCTCAGAAATCTCTTTATCGCTTGCATCAAGCTTTCCGAAAAGAAGGTTCTCACGGATTGTCCCATTGAACAGAAAGCTCTCCTGGCTGACAAAACCGGTCGCACTGCGGAGCGCGTGCTTGGAGAGTGTCCGGATCGATCGTCCGTCGATCAGAATGTCGCCCCGGTTCGGAGCAAGTTCGTAGAAACGCAGCAACAAACTCACCAGAGTCGATTTGCCGGCACCTGTCTCGCCGACGAGCGCGATCGTCTGGCCCGGCTCCGCTACGAAGGAAATATCATGGAGAATTGGCTCCGCATCGTTGAAATTGCCATACGAAAACGAGACGTTCCGATATTCGATACGGCCGGCCGGATGGATCGTGTCGCGCTCGCTGATGTCGCGTTCCACAGATTCATCAAGAATCTCAAAAACCCGCTCTGCAGCCGCACGCGCGCTCTGCAGCATCTGGTTCAATGTGTGCAATCTTCCAATCGGTTCGTAAAGAAACCGGACGAGGATCAGGCTGGCCACCAATTCACCGATTTCCATTCGGCCCTGCAGCACGGCCATGCCACCGAAGCCTGTCACGATTACCAGCCCGCACGAAACCAGAAAATCCATCGAAGGGTTGTATATCGCCCATGCACGCATCACGACCAGCGTCGCGTCGTTTAATCGCTGGCTTGCATTGTTGAATCGCGCATGCTCATTCGTCTCGCGTGCATATGCCTTGATCTGCCGGACGCCGGACAGATTGTCGTGCAACAAGGAGTTCATTGCTGAAGCCGCCTGTCGCTGCTTTCTGTAACGCGATTTGGCGGTCAGCGTATAGAGCAATGCGCCCGCGGCAAGAAATGGAACCGGGATCATTGTCAACGTTGCGAGCCAGGGCTCGCGAAGAAACAATATCCCTCCCACAATAATTACCTGCAGGATCGACACTGTCCCTTGTTCGATTCCATCGATTAAGACGCGCTCCATCGAGTTAACATCTTCCAGAACGCGCGTCATGATGTCGCCGGTAGCGCGGTCATCGAACCAACGCAGCGGCAGCTTCTGAATGTGGTCGTAGAGATCGCTGCGAAGATCAAAAATAACCTTTTGTTCGAAGGTGTTGTTCAGAATGATCCGGATGGAATTCGAGATTCCCTGAACCAGAAATGCGCCGACCGCCGTCAGCGCCAGCGGGAGGATCAACTCCGGTTTCCGTCCCCGAATCGCTTCGTCAATGACGCGCTGCGTCACCGTCGGAAACACAACCACCATCAATGTCGCCAATACAGCGAATGCGATCGTCCCGAACGCCATCCACGGATACCGCCGAATATAGTTGAAAACTCGTAACGTCGTCCGCATCGATTTTCCCTCTCGTGTCCTGTCTCAAAAACAGGATCTAATGCCAGGGAAAGAACACTGGAAGAGGAAATGAAGTTTACCATCGATTGGACGACGTGGGAAGCCGCGACGAACCGAGTTGCAGGGCCACGGCTTGCCTGGGTTCTTGAATTCTTCCCCGCCAGCCTTTAATTCCACGAATCGTGCAGCCGAAGAACCTTCCCATCTACGAGCTACAACCGCAGATTGTCGAATCGCTTCGGTCGTTGCCTCGCCTGATACTTCGGGCACCGACTGGATCGGGAAAGTCGACTCAGGTTCCGCAGATTATTCTCGATGACGGGCTCGCACAAACAAATCAGATCATCGTATTGCAACCGCGACGGCTACCAACACGAATGCTCGCAGCACGCGTCGCATACGAAAGGAACGTGTCGCTCGGTAAAGAAGTTGGATACCAGATTCGGCTCGACAACCATTCTACCGTAAATACTCGGATCCGTTTTGTGACCGAAGGCGTTTTACTTCGGCAGATGGCAGGTAACCCAAATCTCTCAGGTGTGTCGGTTCTGATATTCGACGAGTTCCACGAACGGCACTTGTACAGTGACATCGCGCTTGCTCGAGCGCTGGAGATCCAGGTAACCACCCGGCCGGACCTCAAAATCGTTGTCATGTCCGCAACGCTCGACACCGAGCTGCTGGAAGCGCACCTGCGTCCATGCCGTGTGCTCAGCTCGGAAGGCCGAACGTTCCCGGTCGATATTGAGTACTTAAAACGTGAAACGATCGACGAACCGCCATGGGAGCTTGCCATAGATGCGCTGAACCAGGCGCCGGACGATGGCGGCGACGTCCTGATTTTTATGCCCGGTGCGTACGAGATTTCCCGCACAATCCAGGAACTTAAGCGATCCAACTTCAATGGGGTCGTGTTCCCGCTGCACGGCGATCTTTCGCCCCGCGCGCAAGATGCCGCAGTCGCGAGCTACGATGAACGTAAAGTGGTCGTCTCGACGAACGTCGCCGAAACTTCGCTGACAATCGACGGGGTGACGCTCGTGATCGATAGCGGGCTCGCGAAGATCGCCAAGTTTGATCCGCACCGCGGCATAAACACTTTGATCACCGAGAAGATCAGCCGCGCCTCCGCCGACCAGCGCGCAGGACGCGCAGGCCGGACTGCGGCAGGCCGTTGTCTTCGGCTTTGGTCGGAACGCGACCAGTTGAACAGGCGCTTGCAGGATCTCCCGGAAATCAAGCGCCTCGATCTTGCCGAGGTGTTGCTCACTCTCAAAGCTGCCGGTGTCGCAGACTTGAAACGATTCCGATGGATCGAGATGCCGGATTCAAATTCTTTGCGCCACGCGATCGAGCTTTTGGAAGATCTCGGTGCGCTCGAACGCGAGACCGGGCAAATTACAGCGCTCGGACGCCGGATGCTTTCATTCCCCGTGCATCCGCGCTATTCGCGGATGCTGCTGATGGCGGACGAGCTCAACTGCGTGCCCACGGTGGCGCTCATCGCCGCGATTACCCAGGAGCGGCATTTGCTCAGACGAAGCGAGAATAATCAAATGGATCACGATCGCGAATTGCTGCTCGGACACGAAGTCGAGTCGGACTTTTTCGTTCTGATCAGGGCGTGGCTTTACGCTCAGGAGCACGGCGCAGATCGGTCCCGGCGACTGGGAATCCGGCACACGATCTCACAACAGATTGCCCCGGTGTACGAGCAATTCATGGAGATCGCCAGGAGCGAGGGCCTGAACGTCGATAGACGCGTCGACGAGTTCGATGCCGAAGCGCTAGGGAAATGCATGCTCGTCGGGTTTTCGGATCATTTGGCAAAACGCATCGACGCAGGAACGCTGCGATGCGATCTGGTTCATAAGCGGCACGGAGTCCTCGCAAGAGAGAGCGTCGTTCAAAAAAGCCCATTGTTCGTTGCCGGGGAAATACGCGAGATTCAAGGCCGGAACGATGAATTGATCGTCCTGCTTTCCCAGGTCACAGGTGTCCGTGAAGAATGGCTTCGGGAGCTGTTTCCGGAAGATTTTCGCGAGGTCGACCAGGTTTTCTTTGATCCTGGAACACGTCGTGTTCAGGCCGAAAGAAATCTTCTTTTCCGAGACCTCGTGATTCAAAGCGTGAAGCTTGATTCTCCACCCGATCAACAGGCTTCGGAACTTCTAGCGAAGGAGGCAATCGCCGGTCGCTGCCCTCTCGTTCACTGGTCCCATGAAGTCGATCAATGGATCATCCGTCTCGACTGCCTTTGCGAATGGCACCCAGATCTCGGATTACCCAAAATCGACGCGGAAGCCCGATTCTACCTGACCCAACAGATTTGTCATGGCGCAGTCAGCTATAAAGAGATCAAGGAGCGCCCGGTGTGGCCGGTTGTTAAATCGTGGCTTTCGCCGCTCCAACAAAAGGCGCTCGATCAGTTTGCGCCCGCCCGATACGAATTGCCGAACGGGCGGAATGCGAAATTGCTGTATGCAGAGAACAGGCTTCCCTTGCTGGCCGCACGAATCCAGGATCTGTACGGCGTTCAAGGCTCGCTGACGATCTGCGAAGGACGCGTGCCGATTCTGCTGCAGATCCTCGCGCCAAATCATCGTCCTATTCAAACGACGCAAAATCTTTCGATATTCTGGAAAGAAGCCTACCCGAAGATCAAACAGGAACTGCAGCGCAAATACCCGAAGCACGAGTGGCAATGATCGAATGCTTGGTCAGCGCCTTCTCGGACTTGGTAAAGTGAAAAACATCCGCCTAGCCAGATCCTGTTGCGAAATGGCTGCAAGCGCGTCCCGTAGGGACAACACCGATCGTAGCCTGGCACGAAGTGCCTGGGAAAGCGTCCCTCGAAAGAACCGTCCCGTAGGGTACGGTATGATCGGGCGCAGCTAGGTGGATTCTTGGCGCCGAAGGCGCGTCGGAATGTCGTCGCCGGGTGTGCTCGCTCAATCCCGAAGGCAACGCTTTTCTTCTGGCCGCGCGACGCTCAAGAAGAGGTGGCGCAACCCTCTCAGTTCGAATTCTCCCGCCACGGCTTGCCGGTTTGATAGCTCAGCAGCCGGCGTTGGTAGAACGGAATGTCCTCCTGACCACCAAGCAGAATCGCTTTCTCCTCCCATTTTTGCGCAGACCTGAAATCGCCGGATTCCGCGTAGCCGGCCGCCAAAACGTCCAGCACGGTGTCATCTTTCCATTGCGTCAGCTTCGCCGCCTCGGTCGCGAGCGCGACAGAGCCGGCGCCGTTCCGAATCTGAGGGTCTGCACTCGTCGCGTACAGCCAGGCGGCCCCCGCACGGCACATCGGATCGGTCTTGGAAAGATTGATCGCAGTTCTAAAGTCGGTCAACGCATCGGCTTTGCGCCCAAGCCGGCTTAACGCATTTGCCCTGAGGGTGTAAAGCTGCGCCAGGTTCAATCGATTTGCATCACCGCCGTTGTTTTGAATCGCGGCGTCCACCGCATCAATCACGTCCTTTGGCCGATTCAAATTCGACGCAGCGGCCGCTCGGGCGGCCTGCAGCCACCATCGTTCCGGGTGCTGTTTCCCTGCTTTCGTCGCCGCTTTGAAAGCTTCCTTCCAGAGTCCGTTTTGCTCGAGAGCTCCGATCTCGCTCGCCTCTGCCTTTTCTTCCGGGGTGAATTTGTGGCCCGGAGGGAAGATCTCCTGAGGAATCGGTTCCACCGTCGGTCCCTGTGACCTGTTTGCCCGATGATGCCCCGCGTATCGGTGTCTCGTTGTCACATGCCGGTCCGCCTTTGCAAGACTATGCGATGCCCTGTGATTCGAGTGCGTGGCTTTTTTCGCAAGCGCAGGACTGATTCCGACAGAAACCAACAAAATTAGTAAACAAAAAATCTTCGCCTTCGACATCGACTGTCAATCCGTTGGGTCGGACTATATCGGCCACAGTTGCCCGTGGCTCAAGCAAAAGCAGCCGATGAATTGATGAGCGTCGATCCTGGCGCCGGCGAGAAGTGCATCCGAAATTTGACTCTGCTACCCGGGACGCACGAACCTGTTTCTCATGAAAGCACCGGACAACCTTGAGAGAATCAGAAGCGAAGATCGCCTCCGTGGCGCTATCTGGGGCCAGTTTGTCGGAGATGCTGCAGCTCTGGGTACTCACTGGATCTACGATCTCGACGATCGGCAGAAACTTTATCCAGAGGGCATCAACGGCTTCGAAGCGCCCAAAGAAGGTCACTATCATTATGGAAAAGTGCCGGGTGACCAGACGCACTACGGCGATGGTGCGCTGGTATTGCTCGAATCGATCGCCAGGGAAGGGAAGTTTGATGCGCGCGCATTCGGACGCAATTTCGTCGAGAGATTTCAGCCCGGCATCTACGGCGGATACTTCGACAAAGCGACAAAAGGGACTTTGGAAAACCTTGCCACGTTCGCTGAAGCCAAACACGGCGACGAGTTCGACTTTCAACAGGGTGCAGACGACGATCAACTTGCGGCCGCTTCCCGTCTTGCCGCTTTGATTGTCCGTTATTTGAATGATCCGGATCTTTTGAGCGTCGTCGAACAAGCCACGCGCGTTTGCCAGAACAACGAACACGCGATCGCCTACATGAAGTTCAATGCTCTCCTGCTATTCGAACTCTTGAACGCAAGCAATGTCCAAACCGCTTTAGCCCGCGCAACAGAAAGAATCGACACGTTCGAACCGAAGCTTGGTCCGGACATCCGCGCCCAGGTCCGGCAGGCGATAGACCTCCTCTCGAAAGAGGTGACCGACGCCACGCTGGTATTCGGCCAATCATGTCCGCTGCCAAGGAGCTTCCCTTCTTCTATCCACACCCTGCTTAAGCACTCGGATAATTTCGAAACCGCAGTTCTCGCCACTCTTCGAGCCGGAGGCGACAATGCCGGGCGTGCCGCGATGGTCGGAGCCTGGCTTGGGGCACATCTCGGAATCGATGCAATCCCGGAATCGTGGCGAACTCGTCTAACTTTTCGAGATCGTATTTCCGGCGCCGTGGAAAAAATCGTCGCGGACACGAGTGTCCTGTCCGCGAAATAGCGTGTTAAAACCAGGAGTCAGAATTCAGGAGTCAGAAGCACTCAACGGGCGAGCGCGCGGGAAGATTTGAGAAGAAACTATTACTGGGGCGAGGACTTCGGCAAGCTAAGTCCCTACCCTACCGTGAAAGCTTCGTCGCATGGAGGCTGATTAATCGCTACTAACACAGAACCGGGAAGCCCCAATCCCCCTTCTGCAACTCCTGACTCCTGAATTCTGCCTTTTGCCTTCTGACTTGGACTTCAGCGCCCGTACCGGCCGAACGAATAACCCTTGCTCGTCCGGAAACCTTTGACCGGTCTCGCCGCACCCTTGCTCTCTACAAAGAGCGCGGTGTAGACGTAATTGAAGCCATCCAACTTCTGTCGCGGGATCTTTTGGGCGACGAACTTTTCAATATCGAGCATCGCCTTTAATTCTTCCGCGATCACCAAAGTAAAGGCGTCGCCTACCTGTTCCGCCCGGCCTGTGCGCCCTATCCGGTGGACATAATCCTCCGGGTGCAACGGAATATCATAGTTGATCACGTGAGTGACACCGGCAATGTCGAGGCCACGCGCTGCAATATCGGTTGCCACCAGCACTTCAAACCTTCCGGACTTGAACCCGTCCAACGCAATGATTCGGTCTTTCTGGCTTCGATCCGAATGCAGAACGGCCACCGAGTGTTTCAATCGCTTTAGCCGGTCGGAAATCTCGTCTGCGGCCTGCTTGGTACGGGTGAACACGATGACGCTTTCGTAATTCGTCTTGGCCAAAAGCGAGACCAGCAGATCGAATTTTTGTGCCGATGCCACTGGAAAAAATGCATGCGTCACTGTCTCGGCGACCGAACGCCGTTCGCCGATTTCAACAACCTCGGGATTCTTCAACACCCAGGAACAGAGACTCTCAATCTCGGGCGGGATGGTCGCCGAAAACAGGAGTGTCTGACGCTTCTCCGGACAAAGCTTAACGATCTTGCGGACATCCGGCAGGAATCCCATGTCGACCATTCGATCCACCTCGTCCAAAACGAGGATCTCGATCGAATCGAGTTTCAACAAACCCTGCGACTGCAGATCCAGTAGACGACCAGGAGTCGCAACAATGACGTCTATCCCGAAATTTAAGAGACTCTTCTGAAGGTCGTAACCGACTCCGCCGTAGAACACGCCGATCTCAATCTCGGTGAAGCGCGCGTAGTACTGGAACGCTGTCTCGACCTGGATTGCCAGTTCGCGCGTTGGCTCCAGGACCAGGCATCGCGGAGCGCCTCGCTTCTTAAGGCGCGTTATCACCGGCAATGCAAATGCAGCGGTCTTCCCGGTGCCGGTTTGTGCCGATCCGACCACATCTTTCCCCTGGAGAATAAGCGGAATGCATCTCTCCTGAATAGGTGTCGGCTCGCTAAAGCCAAGGGATTGCACGCCATGCACCACCGCTTCTTGCACCCCAAGGTCCTGGAAACTCATTACGCCCTCGAATTAAGGGCATTCTACAAAATATGCAAATGGGTTCGGTACAATCAGGAATTCCGGAGTTGCAGGTCCGCGCGACTTGCGTGAGATGTGGCGACGGCGCAACAACGTTCTCAGCAACCGAATCGGAACCGAAAAGAAACCAAACACACGCTCACTCCTATGGGCCAACATTTCTCCACGTCCGGCGGTGCGAATCGGCGCGTCCTTTTCATTTGTACGGGCAATTTTTACCGGAGCCGGTTCGCTGAAGCGATTTTCAACCATTATGCGGAACAACGGCAGATTCCCTGGACTGCATTTTCGCGCGGCCTGGCTGTTCACCTGGCCGAAGGCGACTTGTCACCTTTCACCAGCGAGGCCCTGAAGACTAGGAAAATCGAACTTCGACACACAGGCGTCTCGCGGATACAGCTTTCCAAAACGGATCTCGAGAGGTCGACCCGTCGTGTCGCCCTCGATCGGTTCGAGCATTTCAGTATGATGGTAAACCTATTTCCCGGCTGGGAAAACCGTATCGACTACTGGGAAGTCCCTGATATTCCGTTTACGCCCGCAAGGGAGGCACTTCCGGAAATTGAGCGCAGAGTGATCCGGTTAATAGAGGAGATGTCAAAATGAATGGCGTGATGTCTGTCGATCTTCCTGGTGTCTCAAAGATCTGCAGCGGAAAAGTCCGCGAGCTCTTCGACTTGGGCGAGACGCTTCTGATCGTCGCTACCGACCGGATTTCTGCGTTTGATTGCATCCTCCCGGATCCGATTCCAGGCAAAGGAGAGCTCCTTACGCAACTTTCGGCATTCTGGTTCATGAGATTCCATCAGGTTCCAAATCACTTTATCACGGCCGATTTCGAACAGTTTCCCGAGAGTTTGAAGCCGCATGCCGAGCTGCTTCGCGGCCGTTCAATGATTGTCCGGAAATCGACGCCGCTTCCGGTCGAATGCGTCGTTCGCGGATACCTTGCCGGATCGGCATGGAAGGATTATCAGCAATCGGGAACAGTCTGCGGCATCGAGCTGCCGTCAGGCCTCGAACTGGCCGCTCAGTTACCTGTCCCGATTTTTACACCGGCGACTAAAGCGCAGTCCGGGCACGACGAAAACATTACCTGGGCAAAATGCCGCGAGATCCTGGGAGTTAAAAATGCCACCACCGTGCGGGACCTCAGTCTTGCGATTTACAGCGAAGGGAGCCTGTACGCCGCGCACCGGGACATCATTATCGCCGACACCAAGTTCGAGTACGGACTTGATAATAACGAAATCATCCTGATCGACGAGTGTCTTACACCCGACTCCTCGCGATTCTGGCCGGCAGCTAACTATAGCGCCGGCATCAGCCCGTTCAGCTTCGACAAACAATTCGTGCGCGACTATCTAGAGACCCTCAACTGGGATAAGAATCCTCCAGCTCCCAGCCTTCCCCCAGAGGTGATTGAAAAAACGGCCCAAAAATATCAGGATGCCTACGATCGCCTCGTGAACTAGTGCATCGTATTGTAGCATACGCGTCTCGCGTGTAATTCGTTGGATCCCTGATGGCATCACTCTGCTAAACGGAATACACGCGAGACGCGTATGCTACGGTACGCTCCGCAGTTGGCGAAGATCGGTTCGAAGTTGCAATCGATTCGGGCTGATATCCGTCCATTTGCCGGCCGGCAGATTCTCCATTCTTAGGCCGGCGATCCGAACTCGAACGAGTCGCAATGTCGGGTGACCCATCGATGCAGTCATCCGGCGGACTTGCCGATTTTTGCCCTCGGACAGACAGAGACTGATCCAGCAGTCCGGCACATTTTTTCGGAACCGAATTGGAGGTTCTCGTGGCGGAATATCCGGCTGCGGATCGAGCAGTAAAACTTTGCACGGCAACGTCAAGCGTCCTTGGACCGTGACCCCTTGTTCAAGTTTCTTGAGGGCTTCCAGGGTTGGAATCCGTTCAACTTGCGCCCAATATTCACGTTCATGCCTCTCCCTCGGATCCAATAGCCGATTATTCAGACCCGGCTCATCGCTTAAGAGCAGCAAACCCTCCGAATCCGCATCGAGACGGCCAATCGGATAGACATTGTTTGGAAAGCCGAACTCTGACAAGGTCCGATAATCTGAACTATCTGCCCTAAACTGCGAAAGCACCCCAAACGGTTTATTGAACATGAGCAGCATGGCACAGGCGCCGGTTGCGAGTTCGCAAGTTCAATGTTCGGGGTTCGGGGTTCGGGGTTCGGGGTTCGGGGTTCGGGGTTCGGGGTTCGGGGCCAATTTTATAATCGGCGCCGCCATTGCAAACCCATTTTTGTTTAATTTCCCAAACTCCGTGACTCTGCGTCTCTGTGGTGAATCCTCTTCGTCTCCGTGACCTCGTACCCTCTCCGCGTTCTCCTATTCTTTCTCAGGGTCGACTGGTTTTTCGTCCTGTTCGCGTCCCAGTGTCCACCCTGGCGGATCGCTTGCGGGAAACGATTCTTCCAACGCTTCTTCCACCTCAAAATCGGCCGGATCGCTCTTAGCCGGTTCGCCATCTCCTTCGCCAGGTTTCTTCGCGCTCATCCCGAAACCTTCGAGCTCTATCAACCATTGGCAAGGATAACATTTCAAATATCTGTCCGCTCTTTGCCTAGTAGTTACCCGCAAAAATAAGCGGTATTGTCGTTCTCGTCCTCGTCGTCGTTCTCGTTCTTGGAACTGGGTGGTGGCTTCGATCTGCCGGACAGGGGCACAGCTAAAAAACCGGAACCTGAACGTGAACCGAGATCAACGATCAAAGAGCGAGGTCGAGAAACAATCAGGATTTTTGAGGCCAGCGGCGAGGACAATTATTCCGCTTATTTTTGCAAGGAACCACTAGTGCCCTGTCCCCGAAGTAATCGGAAACGGTACCGGCAAAGATCACAAAAGGACTGGGTACGATTTTACTTCTTCCTTTTTCCTTTTTACTTCTTCCTTTCCCTTCCATGTCATTTGCGCTGCTAAAGACCGATTCCTTTTCGCGTGCTCGCCGTGGCCGGTTGATCACCCGGCACGGGATCGTTGAGACGCCAACTTTCATGCCCGTCGGCACTCAAGGCACAGTCAAAGCAATGGCGCCCGACGAACTTCGCTCAATCGGAGCGGAGATCATTCTCGGGAATACCTACCATCTCTTCCTTAGACCGGGACTCGATGTCATTGAACACTTCGGAGGCCTGCATCGATTCATGAGCTGGGACGGCCCAATCCTGACCGACAGTGGTGGTTTCCAGGTCTTTTCGCTCTCAAAGCTCCGCCGAATTACCGAAGAAGGCGTTCATTTCAACAACCACATCGACGGGTCTCCCTGCTTTATCAGTCCGGAAATCTCGATGGAGATTCAGGCTACGCTTCGGTCCGATGTGGTCATGGCTTTCGATGAATGCACTCCATATCCATGCGAATTCAGCTATGCCGCTGACAGCCTGGAACGCACCCTGCGATGGGCTCAGCGTTGCCGCGACTGGAGCGCGGCTCAAGGTCCGGAGGAAAGGCAACTTTTATTCGGCATCGTCCAAGGGGCGACCTTCGGCGACCTCCGGGAAAAAAGTGCCCGGGCGCTGGTTGCCATGGATTTCGACGGATACGCCGTTGGCGGCGTGAGCGTCGGCGAACCCGAGCATGAAATGATGCGTGCTATTGACGGCAGCGAACCTTTTTTGCCGGCAGACAGGCCACGTTACGCCATGGGCCTTGGAACGCCTCCGCAGATCGTTGAAATGGTGGCGAAAGGAATCGACATGTTTGATTGCGTCCTCCCAACCCGCCTGGCACGAAACGGTACGGCTTTTACCGATGCCGGCACGCTCAACCTGAAAAACAATCCGTTCCGGCTCGATGAACGCCCGATCCAAGAAGGATGCCTCTGCAAAACCTGCCGGACATTCACACGCGGTTATATCCGGCATCTGATCAAAGTAGAGGAAATTCTTGGTTTGCGCCTTATCACCGTGCACAACCTCCATTTCTATTTCAACTTGATGCAGCGCATCCGAGTCTCGATCGAGAACGGCACATTTGCATCGCTCCACGATAAATTTGTCAGATCCTATGTCCGGCACGCCGAGGAGCAGGCCTAAAGTAGAATAGGCGTCCCGCCTGTTCAGTGTCACAGGGATGACTGCGTTCGCCTTGCAAGGGGGGAAGGCAAAAGGCAGAAGGCAACGGATTGGCAACGCAAAAATTATAGCAGCAAGCGATGAATAAACAGGCGTGGCGCCTATTCTACTTTCGACCTCGTGACGTTCCGGCAGCGGTGTAGAAACGCGTTCACCCATCGAGTACGAGGACGATACGCTTGTCCTTCTGCCTTCTGCCTTCTGCCTTTTGCCTTTTGCCTTTTGCCTTTTGCCTTCCCCCGCTACGCGGGTTTGTCCAACTTTACACAAGCGCGCGCGGAAGCCGCCAGAGTCGCAGCGGAAAAACTTGGTATCCAGGGAATTGCCGGTATTCAGAATCAATGGAGCCTGGCGAAAGCGGATGCTTCGAAAGGCGATCAAACATGGGCTTACACTGACGAATCTTTTGTTAAATGGCATGCCCGTCACAACATCGCAGCGTTCCCGTACACGTCCCAGGCAAATGGCTATTTCCGGCGTCTTGAGAACGGGACGATCTCACAAGCTTCCGATTTAGTCCGAGCGCTGTTTCACACCCCCCTGAATCAAGAGCGCTACGAACGCATCCGATCGCTCCAATTCGCAACTGGGCTCACCTCAAATGAAATCGTGCTCGGCTATCTTTTGGGCCAACCTTTTCCGACCTTCCCGATCATCGGTCCCAAGAAAGTGGCTGACCTAGAAGAGTCGGTAAAAGCGGCAAAAACTGCGCTCACCGCGGAGAATATCGCGTTTCTTGTGAAGTAAAACCGCTTGACAAATCGGCTTTCTTTCCCATCGTTCCTCCTCCCTGTGCCATCGGCGTCCAGCCGGGTCGCGGAGAGCCTAACTGTATGTCCAGCCAACTTCTTGAGGAAGCGTCTAAAATCATTCCAAACACCGCTCTGCTGGTGAATCTTGTGTCCAAGCGCGTTCGGCAGTTGACCATGGGTCATCGCCCCCTCGTCGAAGTTGGGCCGCGCATGTCCAATGCCGACGTCGCGTTGAAAGAAATAATTGATGGTAAACTGACATACGAATTTCAGAACGAGCCCTCTGATAAAGTTATTTAGCCGGATTCATTGTCCGCTCGCGGAAGCGATATATGTCCGCCGAGATCGTTTCCAATCGCCGCGCGTTTCACAACTACCAGATTCTTGAACGGATCGAGGCCGGGATCGAGCTCCAGGGTACGGAGGTGAAGTCCATTCGTGCCGGCCTCGCGAACCTCAGCAACGCATTCGCCCGGGTCGAGAACAATGAGGTATTCCTCTACGACGCCGACATTCAGCCGTATGAACGCGCAAGCCACACTCAGCACGAGCCGAAGCGCCGCCGCAAATTGCTCCTCCACAAATCGGAGATTACAAAACTCTTCTCGGCAAGCGCTCTGCAAGGACTGACGCTCGTCGCTCTTCGCCTCTATTGGAAAAACAGCCGGGTTAAAGTTGAGCTCGGCCTCGGACGCGGCAAAACAAACATCGACAAGCGCCACGACCTGAAGGAAAAGGCTGTCAAACGCGAAACTGATCGCGAAATGTCCTCGTTCAATCGTCGACACGGCTAATGGCACGTCGCAGGAACGCAGCCGGCGTCCAAAGTAGCATAGGCGTCTCGCCTGTGTTCCAAAGTAGCATAGGCGTCTCGCCTGTATCCAAAGTAGCATAGGCGTCTCGCCTGTATCTTCCTCATCCGAAGAGCTTCGTGACGGAGAACCCGTTACCTCTCCGCTCAATCGATGCCCTTGGTGTCCGACAACACAGGCGAGACGCCTATGCTACTTTGGACGCCGGCAACGTTCACCATTCTCCTTTAGACGCTTGGATGAAGAGCCCTTAATTGAACCAGGAGATGGGAGAGGGATTGCCCCATAGCGTCATAACAACATGTCATTGCGTTATCGTCGACAAACGCGGCCGCCTTGAAAGCTTTCAGGGCGGGGCTTTCACTTGCGGATCGCACCCAGGGCTAAAGCACCATAAGCGCTGACCTAAGGAAAATCCTACAACGAAAGAGCGTATCCTGTCCCGGAGGGACCAAATGAAAGTAGCCTGGCACGAAGTGCCTGGACACAAGAGAAAAGGAGAAATGACACATTTGCAAGAAATCTGATCAACCGTCCCTACGGGACTGGACGGGTCTTTTTTCTTTTTCCAGGCACTTCGTGCCAGGCTACCCTCGTTTTAATCCCTCCGGGATAAATGCGCAATGACACCTTCCCGCCGTGCGATAAGTTAGCGCTTATGGGTGCGGCCACCCCAGACTCGCCCTTGAAAGGGCGGCCGAAATAGGTGGATTCAATCGCGGTGTTATCAACGTGCTGGGAACGGCGCAAGGATCTTGTTCACCGCCTCTTTCGATACTTCCTGGAATTTTTCCTGGCTCATGGTTGGGCGAAGGCGCGTCTTCGCCCAACCCCTCCACAAAAGCACTTTTTTCTTGGGATCGATGAAATCTATCACCAGCAAACCCTGACTCGCCGCGCCTGGGCGCTTCGGGTCCTGAAACCGTGAAAGATCGGCCTGCGCCACCGGGCCGGCCGCGACCGGGTAACCGAGATAATTATCCAAAGTCAACACGTTCTCGTTATCCGTGAGAACGATATGGAATCCCACCAACAGGTCGGTCTTACGCAAAGGGAAGAACCGGTATCTTTTAATGTTCAGGGTCGCGAGAATGTTCTGGCTTATCAGCCCGCGCCAATCGGGATTCGTGACAGCCGGCTGGCTCCTATCCGGTAGAAACCGAAACGTCGACCGCCCCGCGAACACGGCGCCCGGCGCAGCTTCCGTTCCGTTCTCCACACTCGCCGCACTATCTCCAACAAACAAAACCATCAAACCAACGCAGACAATCGCTGCGAAACGCTGAATACAGAAATCACTCATACCATTAGAGAAACACCCGGTTGTTATCTGCCGGGACCTGCCGTCTGTTAGATCCGCAACCTGATAGGATTGTCAAGCCGCCGAGAGCGATTGCTACTTTGCAACCGATTCTGCGGGCTTCTTGTCAATCTCGAACGGAATCCTGCGACGTTCGAGGAAGGCGAACGCGGGCACCATGTAGAAAAACGTCGTCAGCAGGCACCAGAGCACCCCGATGGCGCACACCATCCCGAGACCGCTTAATGCCGGATTCTTCGTCGGGATCAACACCGCGAAACCGGAAAATGTCGCAAGGCCGCAGATCGAAAGCGGCTTCAAAACGTTTGCCAGATTCTCCCGCAAATCTCCCTCCCGCCGGCTAACAACCAGAAACTGGATCCCATAATCGACGCCGATCGCGAGCACCAACGGAAACGCGAGCGTGTTAAGCAGGTTCACCGACAAATGAAACAGTTTCAAAGTTGCCACAAGCGCAAGCATCGATAAAGCCAATGCGGTGGCATGCACCAGCCAGAGGGAGAACCGCCGATACACCACCCACAGTAACGCCAGGATCAAAACCCCAACAATCGTCGTGAACTCAATAAGCTCACCTTTTGCCCATGGGATCAGGTCCCACAACGCGTACGACCAGCCAGTCACAATCGCCTCTGGATCAGCGGAATGAATCAGCGCGCCGATCTTTTCCTGTTCCGACTGCGAATGAATTGGGTTCTTCGGCTGGACGTATCCCGCCGCAGTTTTCGGATCGGTCGCAAAATACCGATCGACCAAGAACCACCAGCTTGATTTGGGCGGAAAAAGTTTTGACCAGTCCGGCGGACCGGTCCGCGATTGTTCCGCCTGGAGCGCGTCGAGCAACACGAAGATGTTCTTGAACGAATCCAGTTCAAATCCGTTCTTTGCGAGACTGTCTCGCACTGCCGCTTTCACTTTCTCGAAGTCGATCTTCTTCAGCGCCACCCGGTTTTGCTCGATCCGCGAAGGCGAAAGAGCCAGCGCGACCGGCGTACTGAAAGATTTCAACTCCCCGTTCTTCTGCGCCTCTTCAAGGCGCTGGGTAATCCGCTCCCACCGATCATGAAACTCTTCCTCATTTTTCGCGTGCACGAGAATCGTCACCGGATCCGACTCTTGCTTCATTTCCTGCGCCATCACCTGCAATGCGATTGACGCCGGGATCGTTTTCGGCTGAAGCGAGACCGGGTTGGTATCGAAGTTCAAAGGAACCAGAGGGGCCACGGCAACCAGCGCGCCGATGAAAAGCAGACCCACCGAGATGATCAATACCGGACGCGGTTCGCGAAACATCGCGTCCACATACCGAGTCGTCCCAACCAGCAGGAAGTCCGCCGTTCTCGGCGGTTTTGTGCTTTTGAAAAACATGAATAGCAAAAGCACCATGAACAGCCCGGCAAATGCTACCCCGAGCGCCACCAGAGTCCCCATCTGGCCGAACCCGGAACTCTGGCTGAACTTCAGCGCCAGGAATCCGATCGCCGTTGTAATAATTACATAAAAGATCGCCGCCCCCGTATCGCGCACCGACGCAAAGACCGCTTGCTCGTGCGACTGTCCGATCCGGCGCGCCTGCTGGTACCGGCCGAATAGAAGGAGACTGAAATCGACGCCGACGCCCACCAGGATCGAGAAAAATGCGATCGCTATCACATTCAGCTCATGAAATACGAGCATTCCGACCGCCAACGCGGCAAGAGCCGACAGACAAAGAACAAGCACAATCCCGATCAACGGAAGAAACCGGCGAAACGCGAGGTAAAACAGGCCGCAGACGATCAAGATCGACAGAATCGCGGTTAGGGTAATATCCCCTTCCATGCTCTTTGAAATTTGGGCCACAAACGCGGTCCTGCCCGTAACGTACACCTTCGGTTTGTACCCGGTCCATTCCTTGAGTATCCGATCCTGGAATTGGTTCACCTTTTCCATCAAGGCCTGACACGACCGCGCATCGAGACCGGGCTGATTCGTAATAATAAGTGCTAATTCGAACAGCCCGTCCGCAGAGGCCAAAGCGCTTCCCTGGTCCATCGCCGAACTTGCGCCAAACGGCTTCATCGCCCGCGCAAAGAGTCCAAGCTGATCAAACGTGGCTTCAAGCTGCGTACTAATCGAATCGCCCGAAATCGTGTTACGAATGTGGGTCAACCGTTCGTCGATAGTCGCCGGCTCCAGTTGCGCCATCGCATTACTGAAATCCTCCTTGGGCAGATTCAACAGCAGAAGCGGAACGATTCCCTGGATTTCGTCCAGTCCCTCCTGCGTCTCCAGCGGAATACGGTCGAACGTGCGAAGTACCCAAGGTTCCTTTTTCAATTCCTCCATGAAATGCGTTTTGAACGCATCGACGTCGTCTGCATGCCCTTCCTCTCCCAGGAATCCGAAAACCATCTGGCGAGCCTGAGCAAAATCATTGTTAAACTGCTTCAGTCCCTCAACCGACTCAAACTTCGACGGCAGCAAATCGAGAACTTCAGAGTCGAAATTTTTTCGCTTAAAGATGACGAACACCGCAAGAACCGCGACAGCGAGCGCCATGAAGACCAGCCCCTTGGTTCGGTGCGTAATCAGGCCGGTTAATAATTCAGGCAGCTTCGCCCGATAGGATGAAAGTCCGGATCTTGATTTCATTCGGCAAAAAATTGGTGGCCAGCAAAAGTGGAGAATCCATTACGTTACGCGGGACTGTGTTGCAAGCAGGCCATCCTCTCGTTCGAGGACCCGTTCCACCGCGAATACCACTTCCTCAATTTTCACCGCCTTCATGCAGCGAAAATCGATCGGACATTCCCGTAGAAAGCAGGGACTGCACTCGACATGGTGCCGGATAACGATGTGTCCCTTTCCCAGCGGCCCCGTCAGCACCGGTTCCGTCGATCCAAAAATCGCAACGGTCGGCACACCGAGGAATGAAGCCAGATGCATGGTCCCTGTATCATTTGTCAACAGCACCCGGCACCGCTGAATCTGTGATATCAGCTCTGAAAGCGTTGTGTTTCCGGTGAGATCGGTGGCGTTGGAACCAAGCACCTTCATTAAGTCATCGCTAATCGGTTTTTCTTTAGCGACGCCGAAGATGAGCCAATGCAATCCACGCCGCTTTGAGAGTTCCAACGCAGCCGGACCGAAGTCCGTCCAGCGCTTCGCCGGGCCATACTCCGCTCCGGGACAAAGTCCGGCCAGAACCGGATCGGGTGGTCGCCGTTTGGGCTGCTCGAGCGCTTCTTCCATTTCCGCTCCAATGCGATGCGCGATCCGCAGGTAGTGAATGGCTTGGTGCCGAAGTGGTCCGGGCGGCGACGGTTCGGAAATAATCTGATTCAATAAAGCGCGTCGCCAGGGCCGAGCGTAGCCAACACGGCGCGGTATCCCGGCCAGCAAGACTTCCAGCGCGCTCCGGAAAGAATTCGGAAAGAGGATTGCCACGTCGAATCCGCCTCGGATTTTTGCCGCTACGCGAAACACCGAATCATGCGGCTCGATCGTGATCACAGCGTCCACCTCGCTTACAAGCCGCCAGAAATCGGCCAGTTTCCCCCGTGTGAGTATCGTTAGCTGAACATCGGGTCTCCCCCGCTTGATCCGGCGGACTGCTTCTACGCTCATCACGGCGTCCCCAAGCCAATTGGTCGATCGGATCAGGATCCGGAAAGGCGACAACGAACTGCTGTTCGCGGGGAGATAGACACCTCGCTTATAGTCTTGCAGCAGGAATTTCGGCGACGGCGTCTTCCAACGTTGATGGACCCAGAACCAGTCGCTCGGCCGTTTCACGATGAGCAATTCCAGAGCGCGATTGATGCGATAGGTCACTTCTTCGATCGACGCCTCCTCTTTCGGGACGAATTCACCAACTTCCAAACGCCATTTCCCAGGACGAACCGTGACGATCGCGACCGGCAACAGTTCCGCCCCGGTCTTTGCTGCAAGAATCGCCGGTAACGGACTGGTCGAAGCCAGACGATTAAAGAAAGGTGTCCAGATCCCTTTATCCCCGGCATGCTGGTCGACGAGGATTGCGAGCATGCCGCCATCCTTCAAAATGCGCGTGCTTTGCGATAGGCCATGCTTTCGTTCGATCATTTCCAGCCCGGTCCGGCTTCGCGCCTGACGGATATGCTCGTCAATAAATCGGTTCGGCACCGCCCGGTAAATGACTCCATGTTTGCCTGGCCGCACAAATTTTGCGCAGAAGATAAACAACTCCCAATTCCCGATATGATTGATCGTCCAAAGAACGCTCTTTGCTCCGTTAATTCGCTCCAGAGCGCATTCGAAGTTGGTCGTATCAAGATAATTCTTCACTTCCTCCCAGGGCTTTTCCACGAGCGCGAATGCGCACAGGAGGTTCGCCACGAGATCCATGAAATGTTGTCTCGCGCAACGATTCACTTCTTCCTGGGACCAATCCGGGAACGCGATTTTGATATTCCGCCGCGCGAGCCCGCGATATCCGCCGAGGAGAAGATGCCCAAACCATCCGATCACCTGCCCAAGGCGAAACACCCAGGTAACCGGCCAACACCCAAGAAACCAGGCCGCACCCCGGTAGATGAGGTACACGCCGTAATCAAGAGTATCCGCAGGCCTCAGCCGAAGTTTGCTCATTCCAATTTCGAGCTAACCCTTAACGTGAGGCACTTAGGAAGGCAACGGGAGTTCGACGTTCGAGCGTATCGGCTCGCCCGGTTCCCGCGGCTGCGGAACACG
>CAVVPV010000011.1:0-78959 GCA_963750185.1 uncultured Verrucomicrobiae bacterium | reverse complement strand
GCTTCAACGACCAGGTTACAATTGAGGAAAGGCACCATGTCGCCACGCCCCGCGTGCTTTGCCAGGAGCGGGCAAGGCTCCTTTTCGGCCCGTGTGAGTCCAGCAGCAATTGACGAGATCAAACTGCTGCCAGCGCTGGTCGCTGGTGGACTCGAGCCGGAACCGGTGGATGCGCGCGAGGAACTCGTTCACTCCAGCAGAGGCGATAAACCCGTTAATGGAAATCACAGCTGGAGAGTTCTCACGGACGCCAAGCAGGTAGCCCTCTTTCCGCCTCTCCTCATACAACGCCGGGTCCGTCCGCTTGGTACTCTCGGCGACGAGCGCCTCTCCAGTGTAAACCCCGCGTGAAAGGAGGCTGGAGCCGCCGGGAAGAAGATAATGAACAGAACCGCACACCGTTTCCAAGCCGCCGCGGCCGTCGGCTCGAAGCAGCACGCCGACGTCGCAGAAGGGGATGGTGTAAAACGTCGCGATCCGGTTGAGCACGTCGCCGCCTTCAAGAGAATCGACGCATCCGAAAAGCACGTCGCTCTCCGCCAACCGGTTCGCAATATCTCTCTCCAACACCGAACCCGGATAAGCCTCGACGGCGCAGCCGGTACCGAACTGGGGAACGCGCTTAGCGAACACCTGACCTTCAACCGCTCCCCCTCGGCGTCTGTGATGCTGGTATCGACAATCCGATTCAGATTTTTGTGCCCGACTCGATCCGGGTCGATCACGATGAGCCGACCAACGCCGAGGCGGCCCAATTGCTCAATAACCCAGCTGCCGGTCCCGGAACAGCCAACGACTCCCACAGTCAGCCGTCGAAGAAGGGAAACGGTGCCGGTGCCGAACGCCTGCACGGAGCGTACCTGATCAGCACGCACCTCAACCACGCCCTCGTCGTGGTCGAAGAAGAGGATGTCGTCCCCGGCAACGGCAATGCGGTCTAGGGGTCGCATTGAACCGTCCGCGAGGTGAACCCTGCCGAAATCCGGCCGCAAGGAAGCATGACGGCACTCGCGTGCGGAGAACCGTCATCCGTCCACGCGTGGATGGATGGGAACAACTCGCTGTCGGCTATGTCAACGACATCGGAGAACAGATCGTACCCGCCGGGATGGGAATGGATCTTTAGGATTCCCATGTTCTTCGTGGCCGCCTCGGCGATCAGCGTCTGGACGGACTCGACCGGCCACGTGATCCGATACTCGTCCCGCCGACAGGCGGAGTAAGGGATTGTGACGATCTTGTGGACCGTCAAGATGCTGGCCCGGGACGATTCGCGCCGCCCGCAAAGAGCGACGGCGACAGCCTCCTTGTGGTCACCAGAAAACATGTGGCACCGTAGGAGTTCATGCTGACTGCCAGTCAGGCGAAGTATCGAGCACCGACTCATTTGGAAACAGCCGCGTCGACCCACGTACCAGCCAAATTGAGATGCGTGACAACGTTATACTCCCCGGGTCGCCACGGGTTGGCAGCGGTGTAGTGGCGAGACCAACGCTGCCACTGTTTCCCGTCGATCGAGACAAAGGCCTGGGTCCCTGGGGATCACGCGTCCGTCGACGCGCAGAACGGCGGGGTGAAAATATACCATGTCCAACGCTCCCGACGGATACCCAGAGGGAATCTGGACGGACGCCGAGCTGGAAGGCAGGTTGAACCCAGAAGGCAGTGGGAAGTCGTGGATCAAGAGCCATCTGCCGGCGCTCTCCACGGTCTCCCAGTCGTACCCGCCTGCGTTCAGCAGCTCGGTATCCTCTTCTGGGAGGGCGAACATTCGGCGAGCCGCAGAACGGCCCTCCGTCTGATCCTTCGGTAGCGTCACAAACCGCTCCACACCCGGTGCCCTAAGGTCGACTTTATCATTGAGACCAACAGGCTTTATTTGCCCGCAGATCTTCTGGTTGAGGAGCCAACGTTCAGGCGGAATCTTGCCGGCTGCCTCGAGGATCTGTCGCCCGGTGGGATCAGGGATGGACATATCGATCTTCATGTTGTCCACGCGGATCCGATACTTCTTCGCCTTTGGCGGCTTTTTCCCGGGGTTCTCTTTGCAGAAAAGCTCGAGCTCAACAAACTCAAGCTCCTCCTCGAGAACCTCGGCCTGCCGGCCATTGCCGATACCTCATGATGAAAAGCACTGTTTTGGGATGCAGATCGAATTGCAGCGGCCGAGCTTGGCCAGGCCAAGCCACAGGAGCAGTGCAGCCACGCGGCTCATCGCGAACATTCTCCAAGCGACAGATCCTGTCCGCCGACGCCACGAGAGGCCTACCGAGCTCCCGCCAATGTCGCACCCTGACCGCTTCCGGCTCCTTTAGATCCTCGCCAGAGATTGAGCCGGCAATCGATACACATAGGTCACGCTCTGGGCGGCGGTTTTGTCCAATCGATTTTTAGCTCACCGCCGCGGCGACCACCCTTCAAATGCTTTCCAAGCGTCTCGCGCCGCGTCGCTGAGCTAAAAATTCTCTGCATTATGGAAAGTTCAAGAATATGGAAAGTCCGCTGCCCGAAGGCAGTAGTAATTTCCTGATTATCAGGTTCCTTCGGGTGACAATTGCTCTGATATTCTTTCCATAATATTGCCGTCCTGCAGGAGGTTGCTTGTACGAGCGCAGAGAGCTGAAATTACTTGTTTCAAACACGCTCGTACTTTGGCGCGGTACCCTTCTGGGCTCGCCAATCCTCATTTGCAGGGCTTCATCGCTGGGTTGGCGCAATTGAAGCGCTCACGCCACCGTCTCTCCGGCGCGATCGGTTCACCGTTCCAGACAAGATGATCGCGTCGTAACCCACCGCGTTATTATGGAAGGCGTTCGAGGCCGAGATCGGCTTCTGGAGCGGGTTCAGTCGCAGCAACCTTCCATAACGTTGCGCTTTCCATAAGATCCGAAAACAGCGCTAAGGCGTTCAGTTTTCTGAACACACGGTCTGATTTTCTTACTGTGGCGGCAGTCGCAGCGCTGCTCGCAACGCCGTCCGCTGCTCTCGGTGACTCAGTTTCTTCGGCTTCTGTGGCGGCTCTGCCAACTCGTGGCGATGACGTGCGCGAGGATCATGGTGGTTCGATTCTTTGTCCGCGTGCGGGTCATTCGGCACCAGGCTGAGGTTATCCAGGATATTTATCCGTGGGCTTGAACCCGGGGGCCAGCCCCGATCAAGCCATTTATGAAGGGAAGTGCCCTTACCGGGTTTGCGCGTTTCCGCGATGCTTCCTTTTTCTTCGGACGCGAAGCCCTAGTCCAGTGGCTTTTGAACGAAATTCGCCCTGCCACGGAAGGCCAACCGGTCAATCCCCTTTTAGCCATTGTCGGCGCTTCCGGCAGCGGGAAGTGATCGGTGGCCCCGCGCCGGCTTGCGCACACGCACCCCTCTCGGAAAGCGCCCGCGGTCGGGCCGGTCGGCTGATTTGGCGCTCAACTCCAGCGACTCAGCGTTGAAACGCTCACCTTCATGCCGATGCCGGCTCCGCCACCCGCTGCTTCCGCAATAGGTTATCCAATGCGTCCGAGATATTCCAGATGGGTTCGCCTTCGCCCTCCTTCAGCATTTCGATGACTTTAGGTAGGCCCGCTACCGCCAGCCCCCCGACGATCGCCATCATCTTGCGTGGCTCCGCAACGATTTGAACGTCGCCAGTTTTGCCGATGGCGACGAGCATCAGAGTGTGCACACGCCACGGATCGCTGCCGAAGATTGATCCGTCGATGATCTTCTTCGTCTCGTATTTGGTGATATCGACCGGCTCCAGATTCTGTCGGGCGGCAACGCAGACGGCGAGAAACCACAAATCCACCATGCGCGGAAAGGGGCTCTGGTCGATCTCGGCGCTGCCGCCGGTTTGGCAGTACCGGGTGAAAGCCTCGTGCAGCTCCACCGGCACGTTGATATCGATCGCCTGGAAGGGGTTGAAATATCGGTCAGCCATTCATTCCTCCTAAGGCCGCCCCTTCCTTATCGGCCAACGCGTCGGTGCGCCGCCGGCATAGGTTGCAGACACGCCGGTGATTGCACTCGCAGCGCAGAATCTTGCGCTCTTTGATATTCGGGTTATTCACCAGCATTTTCGGATAGTGAGCAGGATTGGTCAGCGTGAAAACGACGCCGGCCGCTTCGTCAATTATGTTCTCGCAGCCAGCGATTTCATCGTGTGTCAGGAACAGCACGAGCTGTGAGCTCTCCCGCACGGCCGTCTTCAGGATCGAGCGCTTGACGTAGCCGCTGGTCATGCCAAGCGGCGTATCGATCACATTCGGCGCTTCGACTTCACTGACCTTCGTCAGCGCGAGGATGAAGGCGAGTGTCAGGGCGCGCCGCGAAGCGCCGTTGAGATCCCGATCCGGGTTGAGCGTCCTTTCGTTGGGGCCGTAAACGATGATGTCGAATTCCGAGCTGATCTCCGCGCGCCGGATGATGGCGCCCTGTTCAGGATCGGCACCGATCATCTCCAAGAATATGTCGTTCATCAGGTTGCTGACTTTTTCTAGCTCCTCATTCGTGATCCGATCGAATGAGCTTTGCAGGACATTAATCACATCCTGCGTCACTTCCAGTTCGGAAAGAATGCGCGCGCCTTTCTTCTGTTCGCGTAGAAGGCGGTCACGTTCAATGATCAGTCTGTCGAGCTCGCTCTTCAGACCTGCCAACTTCGTTTCGACTTCTGCGCGCTTCACCAGACAGCGGTCCCGCTGATTCTTGTATTGGCGGCGCGTCTCGCGCAGACCCTGAATATCTGTATTCGGCAGCGTGTCGAGTAGAATCTCAAGCGCGCGAAGTTTACGACCCGCTTCGTCACGGACAACCTGCGAGTCGTCCCTGCTCTTGAAGACCTTTGCATACTCTTCACTCCACTGGCACACGCCGGTGCCGACAGCGGGTCGCAACGATCTTGCGCCGTAGTACAGATCGGTAATAATCTCTTGGATTTCATCCGCGCGCTCACTGTCATCGATCAGTTTCTGGATATGATGCCGACGCCGATCACCGTCCGGGTCGCTGGAGTGCAAGGTCTCACCGCAGATGCAGATTTCCGCAGCAAGCCGATCTTCGAGAACGGGAATTGTCGTATTCGGTATCTTCCCCTGATCGTGTAGCTGCTCCAATTTTCCAAAGGCGCGGTCTAGAACTTGGGCAAGCAGGTCAGTAGCCAGGGACTGACCGCGAAATAGCGCGCTATGTTCCTTGTTGGCGGCAACAAGGCGCTCATCGAGCCGCTTGATCTCGCGTCTGGCCTGTTCCAGGTCTTTTTGTAACGCCTCCTTGTCGCCCTTCTGCAAAGCCGAGGCGATCTTCCGATCCGTTTCATCGACCTTCACGTCGAACGCGGCAAACTGTTGCTTTTCGTCTTCCAGCTCCGTCTCGAGCTTTGCGGTGTCTTCATTTATAGCATCGATCGCCGATGCGATCTTGTTGAGTTCTCCATCACCTCCGACCTGTTTAGCTTGCTTGTTAACCTCGGCGGCCGCCTTTCGGACGTGTTTGAAGGCCTCTTCAATTACGCCGAGCCCGAGAAGCGATCGAATTGCGCGCTGGACGCGTTCGCGCTTCGTCGACAATGCCACATCGGCTTCGATGAAGCTCAACGCACGGTCGCCGTCCGTAAAAAACACATCGCGGAGCTCCGGGGGTAATTCTTCGTTGATTAGCCCCTCCGGCTCACCGATCGGACTCGCGCCGGTATCCGTTAGGGCAAAGAGCTTGACCGTCGATTGCGACCGCCGCGATGTATTCGCGTCCACCTCCTCATAGGCCGACCTCACAATGCGATACTGCCGTCGCGTCTCGCGCGGACCCGATGGTCCGCGCCGATAGGTTGTCACCTCAAACTCTACCGAGGCGGTGATGGGCACGCGTCGGCCGTCGCTTACATTCCAATCGATCGGGTGCAGCCGAAAATCCTCGCCTTTGCCAGGCAGCGCTGAATCGCCGTAGAGCGCCCATTGCAGCGCATTCAAAATGGTCGTCTTGCCGGATTCGTTGGCCGCGCGAATGACAGTAAGTTTGCGCTCCGGGTCACTGGAGAACTGGAGTTCCAGATCCCTGAGGAGGCGGAAATTCTCGAAATTCGCGCGGAGCAGTTTCATAGTTTCTACTCCTCCGCTGTCACGTCATGGCCGCGCTTTTCGGCGAGGAACTTTGCTACGGCATTGCACTTGTCGTTGATCTTTTGCTGAATATTGGTCCCCTGCACACGGTGTTGCCGCTCATAGTCAATAATATCAGAAATAACTTCGAATATCTCTTTTCGATATCCTTCGCATCTTTCATCTATTTGAATGCATTCCTTAAATATTATTGAAACTATCTTGCGGTCATTAAGCGACATCTTTATCCCCCATTGTCTTTCTTTTACAGATATGCGGCGTTCACCATTTTATCGATCAAGACAAGCGGACCGTCGGGCCTGCCAGCATTTTTCGCGAGCCGCGCAAACTCCTGCGCGCGGCGCAGTTCGGACCGAACTAACCCGCGCACATCCGCGTCAAGGCCGTCCTCCATCCCCGGCGGGAGCGCCAGAAAGTCATGAATGACGCTGTGGGTCTTGTTGATCGCGCTGCACTTGCGGAGCAGTCGACCGCGCCTCTGAATCCACTGCCTCTCAACCGTCGTGCTGGCAAGAATGAAGGCTTTGCAGATTTGCGGGATGTTTACACCCTCATCGAGGACCCTCTTTGCCGTGAGGACCTGGATTTCGCCGTTTTGAAATGATCTGATGATGCGCGTCGTCTGCGCGCGATCGGCGGTCTCCTCCGCGGTTAGTTGATGAAATAGGAGATTTTTGTCGCGGAGCAGTCTGTTTACGGCGTCGAGCTGCTCCGGCCCTTTATCCGTCGCATAGACCAGCGTGTGCCGGAGGCTACCGAGATCTTCATTCGCCAGCAGCCCGGCAAGCGCCGTCAATTTGCCCTCTGCCGTTTCCAGCAGCTCCCGACGATCGCGCAGCAGCTTGGTCAGGTACTCGTCCGGCTCGCCGTCATTGTTCCGCCAAGCAATCTGCTTGATCTTGTCCGTTAGCTCGTGCCACGCGTCCATCTCACGTTCCGTGAGATAGACCGGATGCACATAATACTCATATTCGACCAGGCAGCGCCCAATCGCTTCCTCCAGCGTGAACTCAAACACGACCGGGCCGAAGAATGCCAGCAGGGCATCCGTGCCTTCTTGGTCATACTGCCGGACGGGGGTCGCCGAGAGCGCCAACCGATGCTCGAAAAACGTCGGAGGCCGGTTGATAAAGGATGGACTGCCCAAATTGTGCGCCTCATCCGCTATCAGCAACCGCTCGCATTCGAATGACTCCACCGCGTCTAAAAACCCTGGCGTGCAAAGTGTGTCATGACTAACGATCACAGCTTCGACTTTGGACAGGCCAGTCCTCAGCCGGCGCTTGATTTTTTGGAGTTCAGCCGCCCGTTTTTGCGCGCCGCCGACGATTGTCAGGTTGACGGGCTTGAGCCCGAATGGCTCGATTTCCTCGCACCATTGCTCGATCAGCGGCACGTATGGCGCGGCTATGACAATCAGTAGCGGTTTGCGTTGATTAAAGAGCCGGTAGGCGCCGATCATCGACGTGATCGTCTTGCCCGAACCCGTCGCCATTTCCAGCACGCCGCGGAATCCGGCAACGCACCATGCCTTGACGGCTTTGCCCTGATGTTCGAACGTTCCGTCCTCGTATCGGAGTCCGGCGGGGATCGAAAAAGTGCGGTCCGGAAGAACCGGCGCGTCGACCGTTCCGCCGTCACGATCCGAGCTTCCGAGAGCGCGGCTGTAAAGTGCCCGCAATTCCGCCTCGGTCGGAGGTACCTCCGAGCTGTAAGTTTTCAGCAGGCGATCCCTAACGGCCTGTGGGAGCGCGACGATGACGCAAGTGTCGTCCTTGTTCTCCCACAGCCGTCCGAACTGATAGACGAGCTTGTCGACGATGTAGCGCTGCTTGGGATCTTCCCAGGATTTCGACACCGCGATCTGCTCGATGTTCTTCTTGATGCCGGCGTAGGTCACGTTGCTCGATCCGTGCGCCGCCATGACATCGCCGTTCGTCTCAAACATCCACACCTTTGGATGAAAGAGCGCGTCCCGCATCAATGCGATCTTGATCTCGATACGCCCAGCGCGAAGCAGATATGAAAGACACTTGAGCGTGTGCTGTTGAAGCAAATCCTCTGTGACGACGAGTTCTTCGAGAATCTCCCGGGCGACCGCTTCCGGCGATTTGACACCGTCTTCGAGCGCCGTCTGATCTTCCGGCCGCAGCAGCGGGCTAATGATCAGACGAAAGCTGTGCCGCGCGCGACTGATATAAGTGGCGAGGCCAGGTGCAAGCGATGCCAGTACGCTGCTCGAGAAGAAGCCTACCATGCAGTCTACCTTGGCGGCGGACCGGAAACCGGAGATCAGAACCTCTTCCGCAAAGGGATCGTCAGGGAGGAAGTACAAGGGCCTGATATCGCGAAGCGCCCGCAGAGCTTCTCTCTCACTCGCGGTAGCGGACCTATTCGTTGCAGATGCGACGTCACTTCCCACGCGTTCCCCCAATCTGCCGGGCCCGCGGCTCCGCGCGGTGCAACGGTCTTGCGGACTCCGATTCGCCACCCTCCCGGGCAATCAACTCCGACACGGCGGGGCGCGTCACCCCTCCATGTTGTGCTCCATCGAGGGGCACGAAATCCTGTACCCTCGGCTTGTTGGTCCTCGGTCGGGACACTACAGTCACTCCTGCTAGAAATACCATATTTGCATTATTCTAGAGCATTTCCAATGACAAAGAGCGCGTTCACGGTGTTGTCCGCGTCTCACATTTGTTTTCCCTTCGGCGAAGCTCAAAAAAGCCACCTCGGTAGAATTCTCCATGGATGCTGACAGCGTGTTGTCGAACATAGTGAGCCGTTTCTTTTCGTGCGGGGGTTCATTTGCATAAGCCGTACAGTCTTAGGGATCGAACCACAGCCCAAAGCATTTGAGGATCTCGCCCGCGAAGTAGCCGCACGACCTCGATGCACTAGGTGGCTATCGCGCTGACCCCCATAATATTTGGTCTCTCTGTTGGGCTGCGTTGCTCCGAACTTACTTCCGGCCTTGGACTCACCTTGACTGATCGATGAAGCTGTGGTTGGGCGGCCAGAATGCTTTACGCTCGACACCTGTCATCGAGACGGTATGCAAGGCAATGAACGCTTGCACGGCCACCATCTCACTTCGCTCTCGGGCGGGTGTTTTTGACTTGCATATGGCAGGAGGTACTCTCGTCGAGAAAATACGTGTCGACACGCCTGCATATATTTGCATATATTTTTAAAATGCCTAAGAGTCTCGATAGAAAGATCTTCTACTCGACGAGTGAAGTCGCGAAATTGGCTGGTGTTCACCGACTTACATTGCTGCGTTGGATACGCGAAGGAAAACTCGCCGACGTTGACCGAGACCGAAACGGCTGGCGCTTGTTCTCCGAGGAAATCGCTCATCAAGTCGCCGAGTTCGCTAAAGGAATTAACGCTCGTTCTTCACCCAATCAGGGCTTACTTTTTCCTCGCGAAAATTCCCGATATTCGAATACGTTTCACAAATCTGTTTTGAACACAAGTGAGTAACGCGTCGATTCTCCATTTTCGATTCTCGGGCCATGAGACGTTTCCGTGTCGCTACGCGTGGCTACCCAAAGCTGTCCGTTATGTCGGGCAGGATCCGCACCTGTTCAGCGATGAAAGTCGGGCCATGGTGAAGCTTGGTGTCGGCAAAAACATGGTTCGAGCAATCAAGTTTTGGGCCGATGTGAGCGGAATGATTCATTTTAAAGAAAAGGAAGGTTGGCGCGTGACTTCGCTGGGCTCCCAGATATTCGGTCACGATGGATATGATCCTTTCCTAGAGAACATCCAAACTCTGTGGCTAATCCATTGGAAGATCGCGACTCGGGCTCCTGACTCCCTCTTTGCCTGGCACTTTTTGCTGAACTATTGGCATCGAACGGAATTCTCTAAATCCGAAGTGATTCGCGCTTTCAGAGATGAAGCTGGCAGAATTGGGAAGAAAGTTTCTGCCGTCACTCTTGACCACCATTTTACAACATTCCTGCACAGTTACGTTCCTACGAGAACCCTTAAGCGGGAGGTCATTGAAGATAATTTAGATTGTCCGTTGATAGAGTTGGAGTTGATCACGCGGGCAGGCGAACGCCCGATACCGGATGCCGGCCGCCGCGAGTCGATTTACTCCTTTCGTGTCGAGGAAAAGCCGGAGGTTTCGCCGCAGTTGTTCGCTTTCTGCCTACACGATTTTTGGTCGCAGCGCAGATCGAAAGAAAAAACACTCACCTTCCGCGATGTTGCGGTCGCTGAGTGTAGCCCCGGACAGGTGTTTAAGCTGCCAGAGCGCGATATAAGGGACCGCTTAGAGCGGCTGAGAACTGACTCCAAAGGCGTACTCGATTTCCAAGAATCTGCAGCGTTGCAACAGGTCGTTAAACTCGCTGAGCCTCGAACTAGTAACCTTCTTGATAACATTTACGGAATTCTGTCAACCGCATGACGAAAATCGCAGACCTTTTCGATATCCAAGGACGGTTTTTACGGTCGGCGCACCTAGAGCGTGATTTCTACGATCCCTCGGCGTTGCAGGGATACGTTGTGACGCCCGATATCCAGGATTCTATCGATCGCATATCGACCGCACTGAAGCCTAGGTCTGGCCAGAGAGCTTGGCGAATAACCGGCGATTACGGTTCCGGAAAATCAAGCTTCGCCCTCTTGCTCGCGCACCTCTTATCAGGGCGTGCGACAGAATTACCTACCGCCATCAAACATCGTGTAGACATAAAAAGGTTTGGTTCTCAAACAGGTCTACTTCCGGTTTTGATCACGGGCTCTCGCGAACCTTTAACCGTTGCCCTCGTCCGAGGATTGGTACGCGCCCTCGCTTCTCTTCGGACAAATCGCAAGCTGAAGAGGTCTCTGGAAACCCTAGGAGCAGCGTCACAGCGAGAAGCGAGTGAGATCGATAGCGACGCTATAGGCATTATTCAGGAGGCGGCGAGTCATCTAGCAAAAACCGGATCAGCATCCGGATTGCTCATTATCCTAGATGAGCTCGGGAAATTCCTGGAGTTCGCGGCTCTGCATCCCGAGCGGCAGGATATTCTCATCCTCCAACAGCTTGCGGAACTTTCGTCCCGAAGTGGCGAACGGCCTATTATCACAGTCGGTCTCTTACATCAGGGCTTTCATGCGTACGCCGACCAGCTCTCGCAAGCGTCGCAGCGAGAGTGGGAAAAAGTTGCTGGCCGTTTTGAAGAACTCTTGTTTGATCAGCCTCTCGACCAGATTACACATCTGATCGCAAATGCCCTGAACATAAGGTCAAGTTCGACCCCTCGAGGATGGGAATCGAAGGCGACCAGGCTGATGCGTCAGGCGCTCTCACTTGGGTGGTTTGGTCCTGGCGTGCCCTCAGCCTCGCTAGCCGAAATTTCGGTAGCCCTGTATCCGCTTCATCCGACCGTGATTCCCGTCCTTGTCCGCCTTTTCAGTCGGTTTGGTCAAAACGAGCGGTCGCTCTTTAGCTTTCTATTTTCGAATGAACCATTTGGTCTTCAGACCTTCGGTCAGCAACCTGCTTCGCTGACGAGCTTGTTCCGTATCCATAACCTGTACGATTTCGCTGCGGCCAATTTTGGCCAACGGCTCGGGTTGCAGAGTTACCGAAATCACTGGAATCATATCGATTCGCTCGTACGCAGCTTCTCTGCAAAAGACGAATATCAGCTTCGCGTATTAAAAACGATTGGTCTTCTAAATCTTATCAATGCACCGGAATTACAGCCAACGGAATCCGCGATCGCTGTAGCACTAGGGGATGGAGTCCAATCAGGAGACGAGTCTATTCGCGATGCGATCAGAGAGCTTCATCAGGAAAAGAAGCTGTTATATTTTCGCGGGGCGAAACTTGGATACTGGTTGTGGGGCCATACCAGCATCAATCTGGAGGTCGCGTACGATGAGGCCGGCAAGGGCGTCGGTTCGCAACGGCGCGTCACCGACATTGTCAAGAGCTACCTTGATACCCGACCGATCGTCGCGCGACGTCACTATATTCAGACCGGCAACCTACGTCATTTCGAGGTCCATTACTGTAGCATCCTCGAACTAGAACGCATTCTTTCGGGGGAACTTCATGGCTCAGACGGGAAACTTATCATTCCGTTGCTTGAGACGAAAGAGGAAGGCATGCAAGCGCAAACGATCGTCAGGAAAACATCGACCCAACGCGCAGTTTTAGTGGGCATCACTGAACCACTCGCTTCGTTGGGAGGTTTGGTACAAGAAGTCGAGCGCTGGAGACATATCGAGAAAACTACCCCAGAACTAAAAGACGATCGATACGCCTATGAAGAGGTTATGCGTCGGTTGGCAATTGCGACTCTAACGCTCGAGAGACGGGTCCAGCATTACGTAGGACTCAGGGAAACGTCGCAATCTGACGAGTTAATGCCGATTCGGTGGTTTCGCGGTACGAGTGTTCAGTCCATTACCACTGTCTCCTCATTCTTGTCTCTCCTTTCTGATATTTGCGACGAGGTCTATAACAAATCTCCGATCGTCCATAACGAACTGCTTAACCGTCGCTCGCTTAGCTCGGCCGCAGCCGCTGCTCGAATGCGGTTGCTCGAGCGAATGTTGGAATCTTCGAGTAAGCATTACCTCGGCATGGATGAATCTAAAAAGCCGCCTGAAATGTCGATGTATTTGTCAGTTCTCCAAGAAACGCGCCTACATCGAGCGGTAAACGGTCGTTGGATCCTTGCGAACCCGGAAGAACGCGATGACCCATGCAGACTTGGTCCAGCTTTGGTTTGGATTTACAACTTCCTCACTGAAAGACCGGACCAGCGAGTGAATGTCGAAACTATCTTTGATGGGCTAAGGCACCCACCGTTTGGTGTGCGAGATGGACTGCTACCGTTGCTGTCGCTAGTCACGATTCTCGAGCATCAACATGGAATTGCAGTATATGAAGACGGGACATTCAAAAGCCAGCTCATTGGCCCTGACATTTTACGTCTCACCAAGGATCCAGAGTGCTTCGAACTTCAATGGGTGAAGATCGAAGGAGTGAGGTTGGAGGTATTCAATAAGTTGGCGAGCTTATTCGACTTGCCGGCGGAGACATCGCCACAGGCTGAAATTCTCGACGTTATTCGGCCGTTATGCCAATTTGTGGCGAAATTGCCTGTGTATGCACGTCAGACAGTGCGGCTTGACAACCAGACCTGCCAGGTCCGTGAAGCAATCTTAGAAGCCCGCGAACCTGCCAAACTTCTCTTCAGAGACCTACCTGTTGCGTGCGGCATCGAACCATTTATTCACTCGGGCACTTGGAACAAAAACAAAAAGGAAGTTGCTCGCTTCGTGAATGAACTCCAGCGCTCTCTCGAGGAGTTGAAGGTCGCAATGCCCGGGTTACGAAATCGGATTGCCCAGCAGATCACCAAGTCATTCGGTTTGCCCGACTCGCTTTCGAAGTTTAAGGATGCCCGCGATGATCTGGCGCAACGCAGCGAGCGCCTTTTAGTTAATATAGCTGATATCGAATTGAAGGCATTCTGCCTCCGCCTGTTCGACAATTACATGCCCGAGGCTGAGTGGATTGAGTCAATTGGCAGCCTCATCGCTACACTACCGCCGTCTAGATGGAAAGATCAAGACGAGGACGCTTTTCGAGAGAATCTCGGCGCCATCGTGCAGCGTTTTTTGCATGTGGAGAGCGTCCATTTTTCGCCCGTCACCGGCGCGATGTTACCTGCACAGGCAATTCGGATTGCAGTCACACAACAGGATGGATCTGAGCAGCACGAAGTGATTTACTTAAGCAAGGATGAACAGCAGCACGCCAAGAACATCGCAGAAGAGCTCCGGAGGGCCCTTGGTTCGGACGACAGAATTGCTCTGTCCGCGCTGAGCACCCTGACGTGGGAACTTTTGGAAACTAGAAATGAACAACGATAAAATAACAGCTCGCGTGCGCCATATCCTGAATCTGTCCGGTGGCAAAGACAGCACTGCGTTGGCAGTGTTTATGCGCAAAAATTACGCCGATCTTCAGCTTGAATACGTCTTCTGTGATACCGGCAAAGAGCTCGACGAGACTTATGCCTATTTGAATCGCATTGAAGCGAGCTTAGGGATTAAAATCACTCGACTTAATTCAGAAGCTAGCTTCGACCATTGGTGGAAGGTATTTGGGGGCTATCTCCCCTCGCCTCAAATGCGCTGGTGCACAAAGCTGCTTAAACTCAAACCATTCGAAGCCTACGTCGGCGATGATATGGTCGTTAGCTATGTCGGATTGCGCGCTGACGAAGATCGGGTCGGGTATATTAGCACTAAGGAGAATATTCGCGCTGTTTTTCCGTTCAAAGAGCATGGTATTGACTACGCGGGGTTATTAAGCTTTTGGAAGAGAGCGGCTTGGGTATGCCTCCATACTCTGCTTGGGGGCGCACGCATTCTGGATGCTACTTCTGTTTCTTCCAACAGCCTATTGAGTGGGTACGCCTCTTAGAGACTCATCCTGAACAATTCGACCAGGCGCAGGCCTATGAAAAAATCAGCGATGATCCGGGCAAGACGTTCACATGGAGCCAGGCAATGCCACTCAGCGAGCTTCGAAAAGCGGAGAATATTGCCGCCATTAGGCTGCGCCACGCAGAACGCGTTGCGCGTCTCGAGCGCGAGCGCGGCAACCGCAAGCTGGTGGAAACTCTTGGTGGTCTGGAAAACGAGGAAAGCGCCGAAAAGGCATGCCTGATCTGCCAGCTCTGAAGATGGAGACTCCCATTCTGCAACTACATTTTTCTAGCGTCGAACTCGCTCCTGAGTTGCCGGGCATATATGCTTGGTACTATCGGATCGAACTTAGCGATGCGGACATTCAGAATTGTATCGAGAGTTGCAAGAGTTCTTCAACCGCCTCAGAGCGATCTTCCGTGGTCGAAACTTTTCTCGTAGATCGAGTTTTCTGCTTTTATACAGAGATTCCCTACAGGGCTTATATAGAGGGCCCACTGAAACCAGCGTTCTCTGGCGATCTGTTTCACAGAAGCGCAGTTTCCACGCAACTGGTCCAGTTCTTTTGCGATTGTCCTGATGCGCTGTTCGATTTAAAAGCCACTCTATTCTCCTCGGTCCCGATTTTCGCTAGCCCCATTTACATCGGTATGAGCAAGAATCTCCGGAATCGATTGCTTACTCACAAGAGGCTTATTGAGAATTATCGAGAGCAACTTGTGTCTGGAAAAGAGGCTTATCCACTTCCGGTAGGCTCACCCGAAGACTCCAGCGGTCACTCGTTTGCCAGAGATGTTGTCTTTCAAAGAAAAATACACCCCAATTTTCTTCAGATTTATGCGCGCCCAATCGAAGCTCCGAAATCGCCAATTTCCTGCATCGAAAACATACTAAACCGAATAAATTACCCTTTGTGTGGTCGAAACTAATATGACGGGACCCATTTTACCTCCGCCTCGTAGCGTGCTCGATCTCGAAGTGTCTGGGGCTATCGCCACATTCTCAGTTCCCTCAGAAGAAAGCGATCGGCCCTCGATACCAGTTAAATTCATCCAGACTCACGTGAGTTTTCAGCTTGATGGAAGTCATCAAGAAAAGTTACTAGCGAACCTCATTCCAGTCAGAGAAATCTTTAATATAAAGGATCTCGGATTTGAACACATTATGCAGCGCGACATAGACGACGGGCGCGTTTCCACTAAGCTAATTCCCTATTTGGTTTCTCTTAAAGATGGTTTCCCTGTCAAATTCTTTCCGCCAATAATAGTTGTTATTTTACCTGTAACCCATACCTTAGAACCTGAGCCAAGCTATCCGAAGGTTAACAACCTTGAGATCGACGAAAATGGTTTTCGTTATCGCGTGCAAAGATCGGGCCAAATCGGCCACGAGGCTTTCGAGTTCAGCCAGCTTGAGGTGAATGGTGCCGTCCAAGAGTACGACTATGCGCGCCTGCGAGTAAATACCACGAAGTGTAAGCTTGTTATCGTCGATGGACAACATCGTGCGATGGCCTTGCTCGCGCTTTACCGAAATCTTAAAGGTTGGCCTGACAACACAAAAGCAATACAGCCATTCTATTGGCGTTGGTCTAAACAAACTATAGACAATATCGATTTATCGAACATTGCACTTCCGATATGCATTTGTGCCTTTCCAAACCTTGCTGAAGGATCTGGTGTCCAGACAACCGTTGCAGAAGCGTGCCGGGCAATCTTTCTTGCACTTAATAAGTCGGCTCGACCTGTTTCGACATCGCGCAACTTGCTTTTAGATGATTATGACGTGATCGCTCACTTTATGCGCCACACGTTGACTTGTATTAAAGACACACCTGCGACATCACCATTCTCACTTCGAATTCACAATATCGAATTAGATTCCGAAGAAGATCGTACTGTATTAACCTCTGATGTTGCGATTTCAGGCGTCACGCATCTATATACGACGATCGAGCGGGCCATGCTATTATCTTCGATGCCTGAGGGTTTGACACCACCCTCTCAAAAATTTGGCAAAATTCGCGATCTCGCGAACCTGCACCGAAGGTTAGATAGCAATAACCTGCTTGGAACAGATCTGGCAAATGCTACGAATCGTCGGCAATTCACCCACAGCTGCCTAGAGACACTCATTGCCTCTTACGAGAAGCGTTACGAAGCGTACCTTCTACGTCTTCTGCGAGAATTTGCGCCATTCGAAAATATGGCACGTGCTTCGCTTTCGCTCTACCAAGACCTATCCCAAAATTCGGAAGCAGAGTTTAAAGCTATGCTGTTTGAAGGTCAAGGTTATCTTAAGACTTTTCAAAACTATAGTGAAGACTTTAAAACTGAACTTGAAGAAACCTTTGGACATACAGCGCCCCCAGAATTACGCGAGATCTCAGATAACTTTCGTGGCAGACTAAGACAGCTCGGCCAAGTTCGTGATAAATTTCAAGGTCTGAGAGCTGAGCAATACCTGAAGGAAATTCAAAGTAGCACGCGATTCCTTATAGAAATGACAAATCGTTTGTACGATGAGGTGTTCACAACAATTGCATTCCAGGTCGCTCTCCTGCAGACGTTCGTTTTGGCTATTGAGCAGCGAGACCTTCAAAGAAATACAGCTATCTCGCTTGGCACACCCGAAACTGATCGATCGTTTGACGAGTACCTAGATCAGCTGAATCGATACTTCAAACCAAACACAAATCAGCATTGCAAATCGATCGCGTCGGCATTTCTCGGGAGAGTGATTGGGACCTTCGGCTCGCAAGATATGGGGATTGAATCCTACGATTACTGCTATCGAGATATGGTGATCCGAGGAGAACTAAAGCCGGACGAGTGGACTCGCTTTAGATATATCTTATCAGAAATATGGCACCCGTCCGATGCCTCCTTGGGCGAGATCTTAGTCCGGCTCCGCAAAACGTGTCGAGAGAGAATACTCAAGGCGGTATTCAATCGGGAGCGAGAAGTCTATGCAGTCGAGCACAACCAGAAGGTCGCAGACATCGACCCAAAAGTTGAGCATGCGTTGGCAGAAACTGTAATCAATAAGCTGATTGAAGGACTTGAAACTCTTCTAGTCCAGCTCGATATGAACGATCTCTCGTCCATTCGGAACGGCTTGACTTCGGCATAACCGGATGAGGTTAGATTATCAGGCGCAATTACCTTACATCGAGTGTTAACTTGCAATGTTTGCACTTGCGCTGATTCGAACACTTCATCGGCAAACTCAAGAATTTTAGTTACCGTGAATTCAGGTTTTGTGGTAGCGCGCAATTGATCATCAGGAGATATTGCGATCACCTTCCGCTCGGTCAAAACGCTTTGGTGTTCGCGGCTCACGTCTCCCCTCTTGCAGCTCCTGAATTGCTTGCTGCAAAGACGAATGGCTCGTTTGTGGCGTCAATTGGGGTCATATGTAGCCCCCTCTATCGGGTCGCCTAATCTGGACCGCCGCACACCGGTCCGCAGTTCCTCGCTACTAAAGGATGAAGACGCGGCCACAGTCATCTGATCCATAGGATTTTCTTCGTTCATCAACGACGATCGCATAAAACGCTGTTTCCAAACCAAGAGTTGCGGGTCTGGATCGATTGAATGATTGAAGACTTGGACGAACTGATCGCGCAGCGCAACTTTAATTCTAGTTAACAAACGCGGGTAGCGGGCGCCATTGAAATCTTCGTAGTGTAGCAGCGTGAGCTTTCCCGATCGTTTGTGCAGTTTGAGCACGTCGGCTTCTTGCGGGTCGCCATAGAGACGACAAGCACAGTCGACGTAAACGCGTAAGATTACCGGTAGCTTCAAAAGTAGAGAGCGATGAAAATAGAGGGCTTGTTCGTCTTGCCAACCGAGCCACAGACCTTCGCAAGCCAGTTCAATCTCGTCAGGATCGCCAGCTGCGAATAGAATTTCTCTCGCTTCGGCCAAGGCGGCTTTAAAATCTCCAAAAAAACTCTTGATATCAGTTTGCAACCCGTCCGAAAAATCCGACCATCTGATCCTCTTCTGGAAATGGCAGCTTGCAAGAAACACAAGCAAATCGTCTCTTCGTTGCCGTCGCGCTTCCGTGAAAGCATCAGATCCGAAAACCGAGGCCAGGAGTGACGCAGCTCTCTTTGTCGAACCGAGATCGGATTTCAATCGATCCCAATATTCGAACTCATCTCGACGTGGTATCCTACCAAATTCGATCATCTTTGTCCAAAACGCTTCGAGAAGGTCTCTGTTCGCGTTGAACGTCGCCTGGGCCTTCTGTTGGGCCGTAGATGGAAGCGCATGGCTAATTCGGTGGGTAAGTTCTTCCCAGTCAATCGCGCGAATTCGGCGATTTCGCAGAAAATCTTGGCGTCGCCTTGCGTCACGGAAAGCGATGAATGTTCCAAGTCCGGTGGGTATTGGTTCGACTTCGAGTGAGGACTCGATCAATCCGATAGCTTCTTCTTGCTCGAAGAACTTTTGGAATGTGCCTCGCTTTGTGATGACTCCGTCCCGGAACGGTCGCGCGTAGTCATAGTCTTCACTACCCTTAACCAAAACTGACACCGCTAGCAAATCTCCGGTCAGCGACCACGCTTTTGTGAGCGTCTCGATCCGCTCTGCCGGGTCTTCGATGACGTTCAAGACATAGCCAAGATTGACGACGTCGGCTTGACGCACTTCCGCATTAGCGCGAAGAACAGGATCCCACCCGGTAGCTTGATATCCCAAGGCCGTCAGCCCTTCAATGTCCGCTCCGTGGCCGCAGCCATAATCAAAGAAGGTTTTCTCAGGCTTTAGAAGTCCGTGTTCAAGGAGCGATTTGACGGGCTTGGATAGATCTGACCGGATGAGTGCGGTCTTGTGCCGTGCGATCTTTGGTGCGCGAGACTCGCCATTCCTTTCCGATAGGCTTTCGACTCTCAATAAAACCAACCCTTGAATTGTAACACCCTTTTTTTGCAGCAGTTGCTTCCAATTTTGTTCGAATCCAATTGTCTTTGATTCATCAAAGAGGCCGGCTTGTTCTTCGGCATCCGTCAGAGCGCGTAGCTTCGGAATATCAGGGTGGTCTGGTAAGAGCATGGTCTCTTTCCTGTGAAGAATTGGCCTGTTGATATGCTGGACAAACTTAGTTCGTCGAATCTTCCCTGTGGCTAGACAAACACGCACGGATTCACGGAGGAGTGGATGAGCAGCGGACTGGAAATCTTCATAATCCAAGAACGAAACGGCAAAGTCAGCCCAAGAAATCTTGAGGACGTTAAACGCTCCGATTACTCCGGCCCTGTTGGAAAAATGATCAATCAACTCTTTAAGCTTTGGCGGGAAGTGGTCGATCGTTTCGCCTGCAAGATAACAGGCGCCGGGCAAACGCTTCCCGATCGACAACCCACTGCAAACCTCTTGAAGTTCGGCGCGCGTCATTGGATTGAGGCAGGTACTTCACGAAGTACCTTGGCCAGATAATACTGAACCCGGCGACGGCATCAAGCATCATGCGCTCACCGGGCTTGCCAATCCAGAATGCTCATAAAGAAATGCTCATCGATACATCGATCCCGGATTTGTTTGGCAATCGGGCACGGATATCTTAAAGTCCGCAAGAAACTGTCACTCGGTAAGGAATCGTCGGTTCAGCGCCGATTCTTCCGCCCAAATCTGACTGCAGTTTTTCGCCGATGACGATTGGGACTCAAAGTTCCTTTCCATTTTTAACTTTAGGGCAAAGGAATCCGTACTCCGCACAACGATCTTGGACGATTCTGTCCAAGCAAAACGGTGCGTGATCAAGTTTTTTATCAAGAACCAACTCCGAGGTTCACTTTCTTTGAAACGAACCAGGCTAAACCTGCCGAAGACCCGGGAGCCGTGTAGCATGAAAACGATGCTATCAGCCGTCCATTTTTCGAGCTCATACGTCCCGTGGTCCCAAACTTTGATGCGGCCTACGACGTATTCCCCTCCCGGAATTGTTTCTTGGAATTGTCCGAATTCCAAGGCATGGTCTTCTACCTGAACCGCTAAACGCTTGAGACCGGGTTTTTCGGGCAAACCTTTTGGGACAGCCCAACTCTTGAACACGCCGTCTTCTTCAAGCCGAAAGTCAAAGTGATGACTTCGCGCCCAATGCTCCTTCACCACAAATATAGCCATACTCAAAGCTGGCATAGTCGCTTTTGGGTCGCGTGTGAACCGATAACGTTCAAGGTTTCTCTGAAGCCGGGTTGTCTTATTTAGTAACTCCAGCGCGGCAATGCTTTCGACGGTTCGGTTCAAGACTGCTTGTTTTGTCTCCAAGTCCTCAGTCACCGCTCAACTCGAGAAACCTGGATTACACAGACCCTTCCCGTTTCCTCTCTTATCTGACCTTCCCTTCGGCATTCATTGAAATATTTATCGCAGGAATCTTGCGGGAGAATTTTGACTCTGGCATCTCTTTTCGACATTTCGGCGCGTATCTGCCAGATGCGACTCGGATACCGGGCGATGTTCGCGTTAGCCGAGCTTGCCGATTGCCGTCGGCCGAGTCCCGTATTGTGAGAAACGCAAGTTAGGGTTCTGTATGAAAAATCGCCAGCAATTGGCGGGCCCGGCTCGCTCCCATAAAGTAGTCCATCTGTTCCTGCGCGTTGGGAAGCTTATCGATGCTCTGTATGTCAATCATTATCACAGCCAGTGAATCCAATCCCTTGGCTTTGTTAATCGACAGGAGTGACAGTTCGCCCGGCTTTCTAACGACGAAACTACCGAGCGGCCAATCGCCGATTTTGGAGCAGTTGGCCAGCGATGTCTTCCCTTTTGTGCCGTGCGGCGACAAGATTAGAATTTCTTCCACGCGACAGAATCCATTGTTTGCCCACCGCGTGACGACCTCTTCCACCTTCACTGCGGTGCTCTCTGGCTTCACTTCGTAAAGCTCGACGTCCGGACCCTCTGGCAGCGCTGTCCGATATCGAAGATTATTAACCAAGTTCAATGTTGCTTTCGATTCCAGCGTCTTAAGGAATCTGAAAATCGGTAACGAGTAACGATGGGTGAACAGCAGCCTTGCGTGTGCCGGTTGCGACAGACGTTTAAAGACGCACGTGGCTTCGAATCCCTCCTTTCGGCGAAAGAGCTGCCTTTGGTCCGCGTCGTAGAAGACCGCCATTCGTGCGCTTGTATTTTCTCGAAGAAGCTTCCAGAAAACCTCCCACCAGCCACACTCGGTTTCGTCGGATTCCGATCCGCGCCAACAGGTGTCCTGATCTTGAGCTTCGTCGACGACCAGCGCATCGAATCTTGGCTCAAATTGGTGATCACGTGCGATGTCACGCATCAGACTCGGAACGACGTCGCCGAAGTAATGTTCACTTTCTATCGGGCCACTCGGTTCGTCCCATCCTAAACCGGCAGCATCCAAAAGCTCACGAGCCAAACCCGCCCAACTACGAACAATGACTTCTCCGGTATCGAACTTTCGTTTCGCAACTAAAGCCGATAGCTGATCGGCGAGCGCGATGTTATAGCAAAGGAGCAAGACTCGCAGGCCGGCGTTTGCATAGCGGAAGGCTTGTTCGAGTGCTAACCAGGTCTTTCCTGAGCCTGGGCCACCCTGCACAACAAGTTGCCGGTTATCGTGGAGCATGTCCAAAACCTGATACTCTGCGGTCGTTTGCCGCAGGAGAATCCTATCGGTCTCCGAAATGAAATGTTTGATCTCCTTTGGCAAAATGTCTTTCGTAAAGGAATCGAGGAAAACCGTTCGCTCCTTCTCTGGGACCGCTAGATCACGCCGGACGAACAGCCGGCGCCAAGTCGTTTCAAAAGCAGTGAGATCGCCACGATCGACGATCAAGTTCCGATCGATCTCTTTATATGAAGCGATCTTCGGATCGATGGTGACATCGGGTAGGCAAAGCGCCTTTGCGACAAACGGCGTACCATTGCCAGCCGCTGTCTCCTGGAGTCGTACGATTATGGCATGCCACTCAGCGAGGAGCTGCGTCAGTGGATGATCGTGGTCAAAACCTTCCCAACGTCCGGTGGCGGATAGCTTCCGAAGTTCGCCGCCTTTAACCTCTAGCACAAGCACTCCGCCGGACGGACCGAGAATTAAAAAGTCCCCCTCCCGATCCGATTCGTAATAAAAACCCCAGCGGATTACCCATTCATCCGACAGCAGTGCCAAGCGTTTTGCGACAACCAGTTCCGTGGGATTACAACAATCGATCGGTCTCTGGTAGATCCATCGCGCCATAGTAAATTTCCTAGCCCGAAAATCTCAAAAGCCAAACCGATTGTGAGATTTCGCCCTACAGAAGTTTCAGAGAAGCCGCTTAAAAAGCGGCTCAAGATAGGGTCTGGGGAGCAACGGAGCAGTTATGGAACGCGCTCCATAACTGCTCCGTTGCTCCCCAGACCCCAAATTCGCCCGCGTTATCCCGCGGCAACGATAACGAGCATGCGAGGCGCAGGCTCGTCCGTAGAGAGATCGCTCTCGATGGCCCTCGGATTGTCGAGCCGGTGCTCTGGGTCATAGACGAAGCAGAGTAATAGGTCGCAATCGGGATGCGTTGCATAGTGTGCGCGATCGACGATCAATTGCTCGACCACCTGTTTTTGTTTCAGGTTTTCGCGCGTCATCTTGGCCTCGACGATGATGCGCTCCTTCTTCAGCAGAAAATCCGCACGTGTTTTCCGGCCCGCATAGCTCGGCACCCATTCCTCCGGCCGCACATCGTCGAAGAAAAGCTGCAGCAGCGCATGGAGAAGATCCTGCACGTCGTATTCGTCCGTGATCTCCAGCGTACCGCGTTGGTCATGCCGCTTGAGCAGTTGATGAGCGACGAGCGGAAAACGCTGGAAGATATTTTGCACCAGGGCGGAGGCGTCGCGATGGGGACTGCCGAGCTGCCAGTGCTTTGCGTGCTCCGAACGGATGAACTGGCTGTAGCAGGAGCGAATCGTTCGATAAACGAGCCCGGCTGCCGCCACATCGCCACGTTTTGGCTGATACTCGATCGCGAGATCGAGCACCCGCAATGCGGCATCGGCCCGAGCCGTCAGGATCTCCTTGGCATCACCTGCAATGCGGCCCGTATCCGCCACCAGTAGGAACAACCCTAGGTCTTCGAGGCTTAGATCTTCCACCCGCGGGACGCGGTAGGCCAAGCCAGGGAGCCTGCAGACAATCGGCCGCGAGGAAACTCGCAATGGCTTTCCCAGCTCTGGTTCGCGGGAACCTTCCGCTGGTATTCTTTTAGCACGCCGCGGAGCCACTCTACGGAAGGCGACGATTCTGGCTCACAGGCTTTTGCCCCGAGGCAGATCGCCGAGCAGTTCGAGCGGGCGGTGAACGAACGAGGCGCGGTCCGCCGGAAAGGCATCGCGCTGCATCAGCCGGCTCATGCCCGCTCTCCATTCGGCTACAATCTCGTCGCTGATCGCTCAGTCCGCAGTGGCAGACATAACCCACCGTCGCCAGCCAGGGCGAACGGTCACTACGCGCAAGCGAAATGCTCTGAACCTCCGGCGCACGCAAAGCTGATGGCCAAGCCTCACCCGCAGCATGAAAGACAAAGGAAACAAAGCCGATTTCCGGCGAAAGCCCGGCGGCGGTTTCGCTGTGGACCGCCGCCAGGTTTGCAAGTTGGGCATCGAAGGACGTCACAACGGCCGCATTCATTATCTTACAAAAACCACCGGCTGGACCGCAGCTTTGAGTTTAGGACCGCTGGCGACCAGTCCGGCAGCTCCTGGCAGCGAGCCAGGAGCGAAGCGATCAGCTCAGAATAGTAGATGGTCGCAGGCTTTCGCGCGGGCAACGTAGAGCGCCATGAAAGGCCGGTAAATTTCAGCACCTGCTCGCTGAGATAGTTCAGGCTCTTGTAGCCGGATTCCGGGTGCAGATGGATTAACAGCGGCTCAGGCAGCGGCGTGTTCACCCGTTTGATCAGCTGTGCTCCCGTCGTGTTGAGCAGCGTCGTGTGCGGGCCGATCTGCACCATACACCCGCGCTTCGGAACGTAGATGCCTTTGTTTTTTTCCGAGTCTTTGACCTCCCGGCCTTTCTCGGCGAAATCGAGCAGCGTAAACGAGTGCTCGTGCTTGACTGTGAGGAAGGCGAATTCGACCTCAAACTCGTTGCGTAACGCGTCGACGCAATCGGCGACGATCTCCGAGATTTCCACCTTTTTCAGCGGCTTATAGATGTGGAAAATGATGCGGATCCGGTCGCGCGGATTCCAGCCGTTGCGCCGGCGCGTTTCAGCGAGAACATCGCGCGTCGCCTCGCGCAGGTGCTCGGGATATTTGTCATAGGAGCACTCGCCCGAGATGTGGCCGAGGAGGTAATTGCCGTCGCCCTGAAACACCGTCGTAATGCCGACGAAGCGCTGCCGTTCCTCAAAGCGGCTCCCCGATACCTCGCAATAGCCCATGCCGATCACGATCTCATCGGTGACGGGTAAATCATGGTCGACGGTCCACGGCGTGCCTCCCAGCTTTGCATACATCGCGACCGCGATATTCTGCAGGATATACTGCAGCGAAGCCGGTTTCTGGCAGACCCGCGAAACCTTTATTTCCTGCACGGGAATTCCGTGCATCAGCAGCAGCGCCTTTGACGCCAGATAGGGGTTATTACACTCCGGCAGGTCCGCGTGCTCGTCCTGGATGACGACTATTGCCGCATCTGGTTGGGTGTCCGCGCGGGCGAGAAAATCAGCGATTTCCTTTCGGTAGGCCTGTCCAATCAGCGTGCCGGCTTTCGCAAGCGGCACCTTCACCACGTCGTGCTTAATCTCCACCAGCGAAAACACTTTGGCGAAGCCACCCGAATACTTTGAGCCGGGCACCGACGTAATGCCGTCCCGGAACAGCCGGAAGAATTGCTCGCTCGGTCCCTGCACGTGCTCCGGACAGATGAGCAAGATGAACGGCGAGCGCTTGGAAAACCACGACCGGCTGAATGGCCCGAACCTTTCCAGCCCGAACCAAGGGTATTGATCTCGCTTCGTGCGCGCCGTGTCGTAGCAGAATTCGACGGGCGGAAACTCGTCGATGATCTTGCGCGCCGGCGGCTCCGGATTCGAGAGGTCAAACCGCTCGCCTACCGCGGCGTCCAGGTCGGGGGCAAGGCGAATCGGAGAACGGCCGCGAAGGAATTCGCCCATGCGATCGAGCATCGACGCCATCGCAGGCCCGTCGAGCAGCTGCGCCATGTGATCGTCTCGCTCCCGGTCAAACTGCTCGTAACGGGAGCCGAGGATAGCTTTCAGGCACCGGGCAAAGGATGCCTTCGAGCCCTCCAGCATCACGTCGCTCGCGGCAACGGTATCTGTGCCCGCGTAGTGCTCCGAAAGGTGGATCATGCCATTTTCCATCCGGTCTATGCGGCCGATCAGCCGCCGCTCGCCTTTCTCGATGTGTCGGCGCAGGACGAACAATCCGTGCAGATCGATTCTCGAAGCTGCCAGGTCGGACAGCATCGCCGTGATCGACCATTTCGTGCCGACCTTGACGAAGACGCCCAGCTCGGGCTTGTCGTCTTCCAGCGCGACGATTTTAACATCGAGCTCGTAGGCCGGACGAATCTGGAATTCCCGCAGGAGCGCGTTCTTCAGGCTCAGAGCCTCGCATACCGAGGCCACAATCTCGTCCTTGTGCCCGACAAAGGTGAACGGCCGGTAGCTGATAGCAGAGCGCGGCGAGAAGAGTTCCGGCAGAGCGTCGGCGATCTTCGCCCGGACAAGGCCCAGGTGATCGATGCACGGCAAGGTCTTTGGACTGCCTATCTCCTCGCCGGGGCTTTCGCGGCGAGGAATAGCGTAGAGCTTCCCTTCGAACCAGTGCACGAACCAGTCTGCGGCGTGTTTTTCCCGCAGCGCCGCGACCTCGCTGTTATCGGGCAGGTCCTGCACATAGGCGTTCAAATTGTCAGCCGACAACGCCAGGCGAAAACCGTTGAGGCATAGCTTTTCGGCTCCCATACGTCCTTCCGGATGACCATACCACAGAGAATGGCGAAAAGCTGGGTCGGCTCTCCGCTGTTCTCTGTGGATAGCTTTGTTAGGCGGGTCGAGCGTTCATAGCGCTCCGCTAAGCCTGGTCAAGATCGAATCCGACATAAACGGCATCCTTCCCGCCGGAGGCGGGCCCCTTCCATTTATTTCGTTTCGATCTTGACCAGGCTTAGCGGAGCGCTGAGGAAGGTAACTGTATTTTGCGTTCGACAGCCTTTGGCTCGTTTCTCGCCGCAGGGTGCCGATCGCAAGAGCTTTAGGGATTTGGCAGAGGTGATTTGCATTTGAGCTAATCGTCGGCTGAAATAGAATGCATGACGCCGGAAGAACTCTTTACTGCAGCGCTTGGATTGGGCCGGCAATGGCGAGTAGTCCAATGCCGCTTTGAGGGAGAACCCAAACGCCTGGAGTTGCGACTCGAGCACGTGCCAGGGGAACATTTTGCCTGTCCTAAGTGTCAAGTTCTGTGCCCAGTGCACGACACCATCGAGAGACGCTGGCGGCATATGAACTTTTTCCAGTACCGCTGCGAACTGGTGGCCAAGGTGCCCCGCACGTGGTGTCGCACCGACGGAGTTCACCAGGTGCAGGCGCCTTGGGCGCGCCAAGGCAGTGGTTTCACCCTGACGATGGAAGCGCTCATCATGCTCCTAAGCGCCGAGATGCCCGTCGATGCCATGGCCGATTTGCTCGATGAGCACGATACTCGTCTGTGGCGAGTGCTGATGCATTACGTTGAGCAAGCGCACGCTAAGAGCGACTGGAGCACTCTAAGGCGCATTGCTGTCGATGAGACCAGCGCCCGGCGCGGGCACCGCTATGTGACCAATATTCTGGACGCTGAGAACTCACGTTTGCTGCTCATGGTAGAGGGACGCGGGGCAGATGCCCTCGGAGCGTTTGCCAAGGCGCTGGTCGAGCACGGTGGCGACGCCTCCCAGATCGAGGCTATTGCCATGGATATGAGTCCGGCCTATGTCAAGGGCGCGACTGGCTACTTTCCTAATGCCAGAATCGTCTTCGACAAATTTCATGTCATGGTGCTCGCCGGCCAGGCACTCGATGAGACCCGACGCGAACTTCAGCGCCAAGGAGTCGATCTCAAAGGGGCCATGTGGAGCTTGCGCGGCAACCGTTGGAACCTCAGCGAGGACCGTCAGGAGCAACGCAAAAACCTGTGTCGGAAGTACACTAAACTTGGCCGCGCGATGAGTCTTCGTGAAACTCTCCAAGCTATTTACACCAACTCCGAGCGCCAGATTGCCGAAGCTGAACTTGCCTGGTGGGTCGGTTGGGCAGCGCGCAGCCGGCTCAGTGCGTTCCAGGACTTAGCCAAGACTGTGCGCCAGCATTGGAATGGCATCCTGGCCTACTTCGACATCCGAATGACTTCTGCAGCAATCGAGGCCGTCAATGGTGTAGTGCAGTTAGCAAAGCGAATGGCTAGGGGCTTTAGAAACTTCGTTTATTTCAGAACCGCCGCCTACCAAAGAGCCGGGAAGCTCAAACTCGCCGTCCCAACCATAATCTAGCAATTATCCACACAAAACAGCGAGGGACCCATTTTTTTACGGGCGTGTTATGTCCGAGACCTGAAATATGCTTACTCGGCCCTTCAACGTTGCGTGCTGCACGACTTGACCACCGAATGTAGGCCTTCGGACTTGTAAGGTCCGCGACTAGTATTTGAAGCGTACTGTCTAATGTGAATCGATCACGTCACTTGAACTCCACCTTGCTCGGCAAACGCGCGATAGTTCTTGGCGGTAGTGGCGGTGGCACGATCGGAGAACAGCTCCGGCAACACACGCGCCGCGCAAAAGACCCGAAGCGAATTGCTTCAGGCGGTCAACGTGCTCATCATTGCCGCATGTGCGAGAAGCCAAAGAGAAGTCCTGAATGGATGCGTGGATTTAAGCATTTGTCTGGTGTTCAGCGTTATTGCAGCAACTACATTGCCTCATGGGGTTCGCAGGGCGAGCAACAAACACGATTCGACCAATTCGAGCATTGCGAAGCCATCGAAATTGGAATTCCAAAACGCTAAATAGTCGAGAATCCTCCACCGCAGTTGATATTGCTTCAGCGCCTCAGAAGCCGTGTCCCGCAGTTCTGATTGTATCTCGTGCTCATCGAACTCGTGGAAGCAATTTATCATTTCATCGATTCTTTCTACTAAGAAGTTAATAAACTGCCGAACCTGTGTATTGAACGCCTCGTCGGTGGCTTGGTCCGCGATGTTAGTAAAAACAATTGGTTTTCTCATAGGCACGCCTAGCTAGAGACCCGACGCACGTCAAACGGTATCTGCGTTGGCATCGGCCGATACCGTCACTTCACCGTAAGAAGACTCCTCTTTTCCTCGAGCGAGACACGGTAGTAGTATTGAAGACTTGATAGACTCGATTGGCCAGCAAAAGAAAGCACGAGGAGAGGATTGCTTCCGAGCGTTGAACTGCACAGCCTTGTCAGTCGTCGATGACGGAGCCAGTGAGGCCGAAGATCGGGGTGACCGATCTTCTCGGCAGCTTTTTTGAAGAGCCAATATAGAACTCCGGCGCTCAGCTTTTGCGACCGACATCCCGTCCATGGAGCCGATCTCCTGCGGAGAAATAAAAATTGCAAGGTTCGAATCATCTTGCGACTTAGAGGCAGTTCTCGCTCCCCGGTCTTCCCTCGCACCACAACACTGCGGCGCAACCAATCTACACAACTCCAATCGATTTCACTTTCGGTTCGGCGGCATCCGGTTTCATTCAGGAAATGAAGCCAAGCTCGGAAACTGAAGGACGTTTCTAACGGGAATAGCTTCTTCGCTGCGATACTAAGCTCTCGAAGATGCTTGTCGGAAATAGGCTTAGGATTCGGTCGGCTTGCGACCGGGAGGCGAGATGGAATACCAAGATCGATCCTCTCGCCCATTACTTCCGAAGCAAACATTTCGTAGCACCGGCAAGCATAGCCAATCACGCGTTTTGTCGACGCAGACAGCTGGGACCGTTGCCAAACAACGGCGGGACGGACTCCCGGACTCAGAGCAAGTACTTTGAGCCACTTCTGAATTGCAGCTGCGTAACTCCTGATAGTGGTCCGACTCGCTCCCGCGTCCTTCAGCCAGCCTTCAAACTCGCTTCGAACAGAATCAAACGAAAAGGTAGGGTAGTCTTCAGCGTTTTAAGGAATTCGAAAACCGGTCGCGCGTAACGACGAGTGAATAGCAGGCTTGCATGGGCTGGTTGCGACAGACGTTTGAAAACGCGCGTGGCATCAAATCCCTCCTTTCGGCGAAAGAGCTGCCTTTGGTCCGAGTCGTAGAAAATAGCCATGTGCGCGCTGGGTTTGATCAAGAAATGCGGAGGGACTTTCCCAAAAAATGGTTCGCTGCTCGAAGATGAGTTTGTACCGCCGGGGAACGTTCCAATGGCGCTTTGCGAGGTGGCGTCTGGTCAATTGTCAAAACGACTTCACGCTCCGCCGACCGCACTATTGAACCGCGTGCCGCCCACCATCCCGCTGCAAAACGCCGGCGAATCTCCGCTCAACGCCGCGATTCGCATGACTCGATCGATGTCTGGCGGTTGCCTCGTCATCCAAGGTCCTCCTGGAACAGGGAAGACGTTCACCGCCGCGAGTGTTATCACTTCGCTTCTCAACGCGGGTAAAAGAGTCGGGGTTACCTCCAATAGCCACAAGGCAATCGTGAATCTGCTGGCTGCCTGCGCCGAGGCGGCAAGGAAGAGTGGCAGCAGTTTCCGCGGGATTAAGGTCGGTGGTGAGGCGGCAGGAGCCCTGTTCGAATCCAATCCTGATTTGAGGCACATCGAATCCTCGAGTGATGCGCGTGCCGACTACACGACTGGCGTTGCCGCGGGCACCGCATGGCTTTTCACCCGGCCCGAGTGGAAGGACGCGCTCGATTTCCTCTTCATCGACGAAGCCGGCCAAGTCCCCTTAGCCAACGCCGTAGCGATGGCTCGATGCGCGAAGAACCTCATTCTGCTCGGCGACCAGATGCAACTAGAACAACCGGTGCAGGGTTCCCATCCCGGAGATGCCGGGCTCTCTGTTCTGCAATACGCTCTGAAAGACACTGCGGCCAGCAAGCCCGATTCGCCAATCTTCCATGCCGTTGTGCCTCCGGACGTCGGTCTCTTTCTTGGCGAGTCCCGTCGCATGCACCCCGATGTCTGCCGATTCATTTCCGAGAGCATTTATGAGGGGCGGCTCGCCTCGGATGCCGATTGCGCCAGGCAGAGAATCGCCCTCTCACCGAACGGCAATGCAGTTGTCACAAAGGAATCGGGCATCGTATTCAGTGGTGTCGAGCACGATGGCAACGTCCAGCAGAGCGATGAAGAGGTCGAACGCGTTAAAGCAATCCACGACGAGATGCTCGGGCGTTTGTACACCGCCAAAGATGGCAGCATCAGGCCGCTGGGATTGAATGATTTCCTCTTCATTGCTCCCTACAATGCCCAGGTCCGGGCCCTTCAAAGAACCCTGCCAAATGGCGCACGGGTCGAAAGCGTGGACAGGTTCCAAGGACAGGAAGCTCCCGTTTGCATCCTTTCGCTCTGCTCCAGCTACGGCGAATACGGATCGCGCGGCCTCGGCTTCATCCTCGACCGCAACCGAGTGAACGTCGCCGTCTCTCGCGCCCAATGCTTGGCCGTAATCGTCGGCGACCCGCGCATCGCCCACACCCCGGCCGGCTCGATCGAGGAAATAATGCTGTTGAACCTCTTTTGCAAATTGGTCGGATGAGTAGGCTCAGCCATTCGAGATTGCCTCAGGGAGAACAGACCATACGGATTCCCATTCGTGAACTAAGCTAAGCTCATGCCTGCAGTTTCGGGTTAGTCCAGAGCTGCAGCAAGATTGGCAAAGAGCGGCAATACACTGTTGCGATCATCATGCCGTTGCCGTGCCCAATGATTCGTCGGCATACTTCAATCGCGCTCAAGGATTCCGTGGGGTAAATAACTCTGAATCGATTAAGAGCGTCTGGTTGGAACCAAGGATCGTCGACACAACGTTCCAGTATTTGCTCCTCCTCGAGAAGCCAAGGGTGATGAGCGACAAGAGCACGGACAAAAAACCACGACACAAAATGAATCCGAGGAACGTGCGTCGCAGGATTTTCGTCCTCGCAGAAATGCCGCTTGATGGCTTGATAAACCGCGCTATGCCCGCGCTCGCTATCGGAGTGTTCGAATCGCCCCAAACCCGCAATTTCCGTTAGCCGTGTTGTCGGCGCGAGATCCGTTTGGCATCGAACGAAGCTAAGAAAATTTTGCAGATGCCAAAACTCTCGACTAACCCAGAGAGGCGAGATTGGAACGGACATATTTTTCTCCGAATGGCCTTTAGTAAATGGAACGACGAACTCCGAGAACCCACGAGCGAAGAAAAAATGCCGCAGTTCAATACCGAGCAGGCAAACACACCTGCGGCCGTTCTCGATCAGAATATTCGCGAGTATTCGAAACGCGCCACAGGCAAGGTATTTCTCCTTTTCCATGCGACTGGCACCGAGATCGGGACGAATTGGAGGGTTGTCAGAGGCCAGAAAAGTTTTTCGCACGGCTGACGGGGCTTCCAGCACGAACTCACGTGGCGGTGTCTTTGATCTTTTCTGTAGCGATGCCTCAAGGGCCGGCTCAATTACGACCTCTTCTACTTCGAGATATTTCCTGAGAACTACGCGAGTCATTCCGGTGACTTTACCGTTTCGTTCGTTTGCCCAAACCATGCGATGTACACGAGGAAGTTCGTTGACCTGACGAATCAAATAGTTGAAGTCGGTACGAGCACTGGGAACCTTTCCCCGAAGTACTTTGAGGATCGCCTTGCAGAGCCGCCGATCCTGGATTCTTACGATTGCTGGTATCAGTTCTTCGTACTCTTCGATAATCAGCTTGGCCTCGTCCCATGCACAGCCGCGAAGAGCCGCAAACAACTGCTTCTTGAACATGTAAAACCGAGGAAAATCTCGCCGATTATGATTCCTTTTGCCGCCAGGCGAACGCGAGATTTCCGTTTCGCTCTCGTCTAAATGAATAGCGGTGGGCTGAGCGAGGTTGAAAAGGTGGAAGTTGAGATTTGCGCACAGCAGCGGAGGAAATCGCCCAGGAAGACCCGCCTCCATGATCATGCCGAATTCCCGGAACGAGCATTTTTCCAAAACAGCGATGTCCTTTTGAGCTTCCGAATCGCCGACGTAGGAAGCCATCAATTCGGAGAGAACTTTTGCCACAAAACAATCTTCTGCAATGCTGAGAAATTTCCCGATAGCCAAATGATTCCGTATTACGTTAGGAACAATAACATGATAGGCGATCGCCTCGGGCTTATTATTCCGACGCAGATCGTTCAATTCCAGTGATAACCATTTTTCCTTGTATTGGTCGGGGTTGAGCCGCCGTAGCGCTCTCAAAGCATTGTAGCCGACGGGAAGCTTAAAGACGAGCTCGCGCACTAACGCACACAACGAGTCTCGCGACACATTTGCGCCCCTGAACAACACCAAAAGATGACGCCCCAATAGCCGCCTGAAGTCGCTACTGGAACACGGACCTCGTGAGCTTGATAGTGAGGCTAACTCCATAGTCCCGCCTCCTTTGCAAGAAGATCACCCAGCCGAGCCCGAATGCTCCAAGCTGCTGGCGGTTCCACTCTGAAAATGCTGACCGGCGACAGCATATACGGAAAATGCCCCATAAAAAGCCGACATTCCATTTCTGGAATATTATATTCCCGAAGAACAGATCCGGCGAAGTGACGCATAAAATTGTCGTGAAAGCCCCCGTACTTATCCGTGCGCTCGCAAAGTAATATTGAGCGTTTGACTTCCTCCGGGCTCGGATGGACAAAGGTAACGTGCTTCGCACCCGTGTCCAGCCGAGCGAAGCCATACGCATAAATCCGGAATCTTTCGTCCACTGTAAGTCCCAAATTCTGGAAATATCGAATGTACTCCAATATTCGCACGTGGACTTTCTCAATGTGGGCGGCCAGTCGTTCACTAATCGTCGCGAGGAAAACATCTTTCTGTTGGTACAATTCCCAGCGAGCACTGCGGAGAAAAGATAGTTCCGGTGCGAGCATCGGATAATTCCTAAGACCGCTGCAAAGTAGGTAGTTACAGTGCATCGTTGCGACGAGCCCATTAAGATTACTTACGCAGGTTTGTATATTCTCCTGTCCATTAAAAACGGACTCCTCAAGAAGTTGGCAATGAATACTATTGAATTCACGCACGCACTCGGTTCGCGGTGTGATCCCGGATCCCGTACCAAACTCTTCGTCGAGAGCAGGAGTCGAATAATTCGAGTCTAGAATCCGAAAGTAATTCTCAAGTTGCCTCCAAAGGCGGGTGGAAATATGTGTATAACTTCGTGGAGCCGGAATCTTAGGACGTAGGGGATACAGACCGGTATGAGCAATTACCCAAGGGTAACCGTAAGTATAGACCCCAACAGTCGTTAGCGCCATGGCAAGCTTATTCTCACTCATGTCTGCATAATTCTGCCGTAGCCATTCCCGTGCAGCCTCGACTTTCGATAAAACGTCCGGCGACTTCAGCAGAGGTTCCAAAAGCAATGCCAGGCGGGTAACAACCGGCAACGTCAATGCACCGGCCCGGACCCGGTGCAAATTCGAGTCACCTGCCTTCTGTGGATCGCGTACACCCCTTGTCCCAATCCAAAGTCCCTGCTTGTATTGAATAAGTTCTAAGGCCGACAAACTCCGCAGCGGGCAGAATAGCGATGCAAACGCAGCCCAAATGACGTGCGCCGCAGAATCAAGCCGGGCTACATCCTCTACAAACATAGCAAGTCGAGCCGGACCGATCGCGCGGCTCGTAGGAATGGGATACGGCACATCCCAACATTGTTTTCGCAACCGCCGTGATCCGCGGCACGAGGACGCCTGATGTTCATGCCGGAGGACAGCGCTTCGCGTCGGAATGTCGCCCAGTTCCTCCACTGCGAAATCCAACGTCTGCCGTAGTATTTGCCGGATCTTTCGGGGAACGACACGCGAGTGGCGGATGATTTCCTGCTCCCAGGTTGAGTCTGCGCGATGAAAGATAATAGGACTAAACGAGTTTCGTTCGAAGTACGGCACAAATGCTAAGCGCTTCCCTGCGGTGTAAGTTTCTGACGCCCCTTCGGGCAACGCCTCATCTGCGCTAAGCGTGATTGTTGCGAATTTTTTAGCCGCGGGAAGATTGTCGATCGCTGAGCGAACCATAATGGCCGGAGTATCACCCTCGCAGTGAGTTGCTTCCATCACTCGGCGATGCTTGCGCAAGCGGTCCAGAAGCGTGGCATCATTCTCGGAGTCCAATGCGCGCGACCCATCATAACCGTTTACCTTCAACGTAAGCGCGCTAAGGGCGAAAAGATAATCGCAGAGTTTTACGTGGACAGAATTATACAAATTTGTGATCTCTAAGGCTTCTCGGACTCCGACGCTGCTCGCAATATCAGCGAAGTCGGCTCGCCATTCGGGCTTAACCGGGTTCGCCGCAAGCAACGCAGCCAGCGGATCGTTTTGAATAACTCCTCTGGCCCACACTTTATCACGCGGGATTGTCATGCCGCGTGGGAGAGACTCGAGCAAGGACGGATCCGCTGCAACTGCTCCGACCGCAGGCGCAATCCGGCCGTCACCATTGCACGGAAGATCGATGCCACGATCGCCTGCGTACCGTATACATAATCCCCTAACTGTTCCCTCTATTTTACTACACATGGGGGCCTATCACGTTTTGCTTTGCGTGACAGATTATTGAACTTGCTTGCACCGTTAAGCCTTTGTTTCGGCAGTCGACGCGCCTGTGCTTCGATTAACCAATCTGGCACCTGTCGGTACCGTTCCTGCACCCAATCAGTGAAGAATTTTTGGTGTTCCAGGTCCTCAAACAGATCTTGCATGATCGAATTTTTGGTCATACCGATCAGTAGAAGCGGTCTCGCGTCTGCTGAAAACGTCGACTCAGCAAACCCCGTAAGTTCGAATCGCGCAGAGTTCGCCGCATTGGAGGCCAGCACCTGCTGACTAGGATTTCCGTCTCGTTTAACGTCAACCATATGCGGTTGGTCAGAGGGACGCTGCTTTTGGCCATCCTTAACTAAGGCAAGCGTCCCTTGATCTCCCTTACTAACTTCTTTCTCATTTGTACTTATACTCATCTCTTTTCTTCCTTCTATTTTTCACCCTTGATTTCAACATCTCATTGGCGCGCACTCTGGTTTCCACCTCCCGTTTCGCGCAGAAACCGTTGAATCTCGCTGGCGGGCACTAGCGGGTGACGGAGAGACTTGCTCGCGTCCAGCAAGCCTCTTTTAATCAACCGACGAACGCTCGCTACCGAAATTCCGCCTAACTTGTGCGCCGCTTCGGCCAACTTGTACGCGTCGCGCTCGGGAGGGGCTTTAAACTCTTTCCGTTTATTTTTCATGTGAGATGTGTAACACATACACAGGAAAGTGTGCAATGCGTACACAGACTTAATGCACACTGTTGTGTGTAAATCACACAATTCTTGACATCACGATTAAAATTGATCCACTTAGTTTCTGATGAAGAGGCAAAAATTTCCCAATTGCTTGGTGCTGGTCCGAACTGCGGTGGGACTTGCGCTCGACACTAAAATCTCGGGCAATACGTTCGCCAAGTCCCTCGGCATCCCTGGATTCAAGTTGCGCTCGATCGAAAGCGGCCGCGAAAGAATCAGCGAGAAGCTGGCGGAAACTGTGATGCTCTTAACGGGCGCCGCAGCGAACTCATTGCAGACAAATCGTCCGAGGGACCTTTTGGGAAATGAATATCGCAAAGAGTCTTATTTGGATTTTTTGAGTATGCGGCTAAGCAAAGACGGCATGAATCACATCGCTGCCGAAATCCTGAAGCGGATTGATACTCTGTTGTCGGCGGCTAACGACACAGGGACAATCTTTTTCCTACTTTATTCGATCGAAGAGTGGCTGAAGCAAATCGTGGAAACCAGGCGGCTCAAAGGACGGATCGAGACTATGATTGGTACAAATGACGTACAATTATGGGCGAGGGGCGTCTCGGAAGGAATCAAGCCCGCTTTAGTGGAGAATGCGAAGTGGCCGGCGATAGAGATGTTATTAAGACGGGCCCAGCTATTTCGACAAGGCATTCTATCGCTCGACGAACCGGATTTGGAGGATTCAGTGCTAGTCACTCCCAAAATGATCCAAAAAGCACTTGCTGACGCAATATCAGCCGGAGATCTGGATAAAATAGAGTCAATGTTTCAACGCATATTAAATCAGAGCTCAGAGTCGCTAGGAGCCAGCAAGGCTCGCACCCGGTCGAATTCTCGTACGAGGAAGACTAAGAAGGTAAAAGGAAATTGAGTAAGCAGGAATTTCATTTCCCGAAAGTGAGCCATCCTTTTTCAAAAGGTTGATCCAAATGCCTTTGCCGAGGATTTCGGAAGCGGAAGCCCATAAATAATGGTGGCCACAGACATAAGTATATTGCGCCGCGGTTCCGGAACAACGCTCAAGTCCGTTTCCGAGAATTCCTCCTAGGGCGTCCGAAAGTCCGTACGGCGTACATTGAGGTAACCTCTGCCCGGAGAACGCCACCGGATCAGAGGTTGTACGTCGTACGCAGCAATCGCCGATTTTCGGATCGACACGCCGTTTCGCCGACACGTCTCTCCCCGTCCCCTTTCCTGCTTCGTCCTCTAGGTGCGACGTGGAACCACTAGGGTAGCCCTAAGAATTTGCACGATCTCGCCGCGCTGATTCCGCGTTTCACTGCGCAGCGTCACCTTGCCGCGATCCAGCTTTGAGCGGGACGGCGCTATTTCGAGCACCTCACTTTCCACCGTGAGCACATCGCCAGGTCTTGTCGGCCTCGGCCAACTGATCTCCCCTCCGGCACCGATAACGCCGCCTGCGATCGGTGCTCCGCCGTCGACAAGCAGGCGCATAGTAATCGCCGCAGTATGCCAGCCACTTGCCGCCAGACCACCGAACAACGTGGTCTTCGCAGCCTCCTCATCAAGATGAAACGCCTGCGGATCGAACTGGGCAGCAAATGCGTTGATCTGCTCCTTATCGATAGCATGCGATCGGCTCGCAAATCGTTGTCCTACATGAAGGTCCTCCAGGTAAAGGCGGCAATCAGCACCAGGATCTCTTCTAAGAGTCATAGAACCTCCGTTCAAGCTGCATGTTCCCCGGCGGTTAATCTCTATCTCCTTCACCGTTTCTTGAACCCGGACTGTTTACCACAAAAATTCCGCGGCTGCCAACGCCTGGATACGGATACCGTCGAATCGTCCGAAGGGATCAGCCCGCTCATTTCAGCCACGAGGTTCGGTTCCGGAGTCCGAAGCATACGTCCTTTGTCAAGAATTGTTGACTCACCCCAAAATGAGTGACCCCAAAATGAGTACCGGGTGGTCGTCCTTTCGGTTTGGCGAATCGCTGAGCTCCGTTCACTGTTGTCTCGCAGCAGTCGCTCTTGAGCATCAATGATGAAAAAACCGAGGACGATTACGATTTCGGAACGAAGGGCTAGGGATAATCGCGTCACCGCTCACCGCTCACCGTTCGTCGTCGCTGATCGCCGACACGCCATTTCGCCGGTCCGTTTCTCCCGGTCGCCGACACGCCGACACGCCGATCCGCCGACCCCTCTTCTCCTGGGCTAGCCCTCAGGAATTTTTTTCAGCAACGCCAGCAATCGTGGATCCCAACCAACCGGCTTTGGAGTTCCGATCTCAATCTTCGAAAAATCGGGGTGTTCGGGATTTAAAAGGAAATTAAGCTCGCTCGGAATGACAACGCTAGGAACCCCAAGAACAGCACTTCGTTTTTCAGTTGCCCATTTCGTTCCCATTTCCCGGGTGGTGTTTGACTCCGGCAACGCGTTCCAATCCTCGGGAAGATCCTCGCGTCGCAAGGTTTCAATCAATTCTTCAGGAACGCGCGCTTCTATCAGCACATACAAAGCCAGGTCCTTTGTTCGCTGCGTTCTAACCAAGACCTCCAGCTGAGCCAAGCTCGCGCTTTCAGAGCAATAGACAACAGCGGTTCCTTTCTGGTTCCATCTTGCACCGTATTTTGCGCTCCCTTCGCCGGAGAATGCTTCTTCAGTGTATTTGCGTTGGACGATCCTCCAAACTGATCTCACGCGAAGCCTTCAAACGCTATACCGGCGTGCCGTGCTCGATACGCCCCAAAAGATCCCCTACAATCTGCGCCCCCGGCTCTGTATCGGCGTATTCAAGCGGTATCTCGCCTCCTAATGCAAACTGAGGGCTCTTCAACCACTCGCGAGCACGTTCTAGATCCTCAAAAACTTCTTTTGCTCGCTCGGTAAGACAAGCGACCCGCACCAATCGTTCAGATTCGTCGGGATGAAATCGCCCTTCACCAAGCCTTCGTTTGACCGTTCTTTGGGAGATTCGAACCACGTTGGAAAGCCGCTGGTCAGAGACGTCAAGGGATTCCTTCAGCCATTGGTACATCCCAGCCGCAACGCCGCGCCGTACAACCGCCACAGCTTTAGAGGAATCGCAGATATTCATGTATGTGTCTGAGCAGGGATTCGCTTTCGGAGCCGCCTTATGAACGGGAACCCCTTTGACCTTGGGTCGGTGTGGAAGATCTTCTCGATTCGGCATACGGCACATTATCGTGTGCCAAGTGCCAAATATCAACCTTTCTTGCGAGAACTTACTTCCATGGGCTCGGCCTCTTCGAGCCAACTCCAGTGTCTCATCGCGGGTTATTTAGCATAGGCTTCCAGCCTATTCGCTAAAAAAGTCGAAATCGTCGTAGGTGTTTGATGCCAAGGACTTATGACTGGGCAGCTTAGTGCATTGCCAAGCTTTGGATGCACCAAAGTGCAGGGAAAAACAGAGATTCCAATGAAACTCCAAAGTGTCGCTACCCGTTCGATTGCTTTTCCAAAAAGTGGCTGGTTTTGAACCTCTTAATTTCGACCACTAGTGGCCGGTTTTCACTGACCGCTGACAGTTCGTGTCGTACATGCCGCAAATCGGACAAGGAATTTCGAGCAACTACTCTGGTGAATTCCATGTCAGCAGATGTCCCCAGCGCCGCGCGGAAAAGGCACTTTCGACGATGTTCTGGGGCAAGCCCAGCTCGATAAGGATGAGCGCTTCCAAGAGAAACTCGAGCTTCTGGCTCAGTTCAAAGAGGCCCGCGATGTCGTCGGCTTTTTTCTCGTCTTCGGGATTGTAGTGCGTCAGGTAATTGCGGTTGTTTCGTACAGCTTCGACGAACGCCGCCTTGTCGCCCAGTCGGGCTTGTAGTGAGGTCGGAGCCTTTTCCCAAGCTTCTCCATAGGCCTCCTTTTGGGTAACCTCCCTCTTCTTGCTGCCGACGCGATGAAGCGCTTCGACAGCTTGCGCCCGGAGAAGAAACTCTTCCGGCAACTGGAGACCTTCTCGATGAATGGTCGCAAAATACCGATGAAGTGTTGCAGCCCACGGTGTTTGCATTTTTTTCCATCGCGAAATAATCGCGGAAAGCTCCTTTTCAATATCGGGAAGTATGAAGTTCATATCCGGAGGATGCAGGGATTTTTCCTTCTCTCGTTTGCCGAATACGGGTACCCAAAGGTCCAGCGGTTTCATGGAGCTCTTGGCTCCCAGTTGGAACCGGAAGTCATCCCGGCGAACGCTAAGCCGCAAAAGCCGGGTCTGGTGACGAGTGGCCAGCGTCAGGAACCATGTCCATTGGAGGAGATCATCCAGAATCTCGCGCAGTCTGAGCTTCTTCGTGTAGGTGATTTGCAGGTTGCTGCGGCTTTCGATGGAAAACCTAAACTTTGAAGACTTGGTATGATATCCGAGAAAGAAGAGGCTTTTGGCGTACCCCGGAGCTTGAAACGGAATCTGATAATTCTGATTCAATCGGATGCGTATTTCGCTTCGTTCGTCGCTGTCAGAATGGTTCTTCTGTTCATAGCGGCTATGGGTCACCCAATCATTGAGATAATCGAATTCGACGAGGATTTCGTCGAAGACAAGCTCCTTGGCGGAAAGATGTGCTCCGAAGACGACCTGGTAGGCAGTCAGCTCTACTTCTTCGGATCCAAGGCTCTGCGAGTGCGGGCCAGTAAAGCATTGGGACAAAGTGACGGCCTTTCCCTCGCCTGTCGTGCCATGAAGTGTTCCACATCCTTCGAAAGGATTTTTGAAATCAGGCTGCAGCTTGTACTCGCCATATTGTATCAGATGCAGCGCAGCCGGCTTGCCCGCTTTTAAGGTCAACGTGCCGTGCCACTTCACCGTGGGCTTAAGTGGATCCCACCAGTTGCCTTTCAGTTCGGGATGGTCCTCCTGAAGATTCATAGAAAAGTTAGAACGCCTTTAATTCGGCAAGAAAAGCTTCAAGAAATTCCAAGCCTGATCGGCGGGAGGTGTTGATGAAATCTTCCGCCAGACCGGTTTCGGCGAGCCTCGGCGAATGGCGCTCGTAAATCTCGCGCAAGCGGAGAGCCGCCATTAGAGGCGAAGCCTTCTTTAGCTCCTCACTGTAGAGAGCCGTAATCGTGTCTTGCAGCAAGGCAAAGACGACGGTCCAGTCGATCCATCGGGGAAACTTGGGCGCAGACTGTGGGTCGGCTGCGACCCACGTCATGAGGAAATTCCAATCTCCCGGACGAATGGAAAAATGCTTTTCGCGCGACCGTTCCGAGATGATGTGGCCGGACAGAGCCATCTCGTTCAAAGTGTCCTGGACCGACCGAGGCAGGTACGCGATACGCCGGGCGAGGGCAGAAGGGCGGGCAACTTGCAGCGAAAGAAGCGCCGCGATGATTTCGGCCCGCGCGTTGACGCCAAACAACGCGCGTAATTTGATTAAGAGCAGATCGGAATGGCTCGCAACTTTCGGAGCCGTGGCGTTGGCTCGCGCTTGTGCAAGGCCTCGAAAAAGGCCGAACTTCTCAAAGTGAGGATCGTTGGCGCCAAAATTGGGTGACGGCGCGCCGTCGGCATTCTTGAAAAGTGAATCGCTGCCCGAGCGCTTTGCGGCCAGCGACTCGATGGCACGCCATTTGGACAAACGGCTGTTTTCTAGAACAGTGGATGCCATCGCGGCCAGGACTTGGCGATTGCCTAAGGCGTGCAGGTGGAGAATTCCCTTGAGCCTTTGGATGTTGATGAGTTTGCCGTATTGCCTGAGCCAGTTGAGTGACTCGTCAAAGAGGCGCGCGTCGAACCGACCCAGTTCGCTCGTCACAAGAAGAAGCGCCTCGGGATCGATAATGAGGCGGTCCGCGCTCTCCCTGCGCCGTTCAATTTGCTGCCCCGGAACGCCCAGCAGAGACCACTGGCTCCACAAGAGCGAGACAACACCGTTCAAAAGATCGTGTCTAAAGTTGTTGAGCGACGTCTTCATGACCGAGTTCTTTCAGGACAGAACGCAGCAAGCTCGGAAATTCCGGTCCTTCATCCTGCGCAGCAACCCATCGGGCTGCGGCCAATAATTCGTCCTTGGTGGGATGGAGCGACCGCAAGTCTTGGGAATGTTTGCCGGGCCCTTGATCGACTAAGGCAAAGAGCTTGAGATGGATTAAATCATAGCGGCCTGTGTAATGGACACAAAGCGCGGGACCAAATTCCCGGCTTATGAACCGGCCGACGAACCCATCGGGCAAGCCGGTCTTAAGCTGCTCGGAGGGGCCGGTATTAAGCCAGTTCTCGGGAAGATTGAGAAGCCTCCCGACTCTTTGAGCCGCCTCCACCAGAGCCGGAGCTAGCGGCTTGGGCTCGGCTGGTTTCATTTCTTCGTCGAGCCTGGCGAGAATATCGACATCCTGGGTTGTACGGTGCGTGAAGTGCAGCGCCAGAAGCGCGGAACCCCCACAAACAACCAACTCGTGACGCGGAATGGCCTTGGCCGCCATCTCATCGGCGAGAAGGGAAAGGGCTGTGTCAAGGACTGTTGCATTGAGCAAAGGCATAAATGTGTTATCAGACACGTAATATAAGAGTCTCATCACACATTGTAAACATCATAATGCAATCGAATTATCGAGTTTGTGGTTCCTTTTTCTTACCGGGGCGACACCCCGCAATCGACCAAAGATAACTTTTAGGCACTCATGGGCACGGCGACGACACATCCAGGCAGTAATCCCCACCAAGCTTCCGCCTTAGTTTGCTTCACCCGATGCCGGTAGTTTCTGAAGATCAGTTTTGTTGTGGCGTGCCCCATCGTGGCCAACACATCCGTCTCGCGGGACGCCGCCAGAAGTCCGGACATTTGCTCGACCGGTCAGGGTAATGATCGATCAGGATAGCGGATTAACTGTTTACGCCGGGCGCATCGTTGCGACGGGCTGCGGTTATTTGAACGAAGAACATTTCGTGGCCGAAGCGGTGTCGAACCTAGTCCCTTTTGAGGTGCCGCGACTGAAGCTTGAAAATCAAGACAGCGCCTGGGCGATAGCGTGGCGGATAGCCAGCGCTTGGTTCTGGTGCGGTTCGGCGATATTCCTGACGATACAGCTGGCAATTCTCATCAGTGCGCAGCCCGAGATGCACGATAGAGCTGAGGAACTGGTCAATGTGGTCGGTGCATTCTGGAGCTGGCTCGTCACCTATCCATGTCTAGCGTTTGCGGGGGTGGCGCTCGTACTCAGCTCCTGGGTGTCTGCGCCGGTACTGGATCGTTAACCTGATTCTATTTGGCGGGCTGGTATGGCAAGTGGTCAAGTGGTCAAATGGATCGTGACTATCTGCACGTTCGGGTTGCTGTGGGCAAAGCTGGACGAATGGTTTGAGAAACGAAGATAGCCAAGACTGAATCAGCGATTTGTTGCCGCGAGTGGTCACGATTCGGCAAGAGCATGAGGCCGCAACGAAGCGGCACAAAAGCTGTGTCTCCTATTATGAGGATTGGCCTCTGATGCACGCCATACCGCACTTCGTCCCGCCGCAGGTTGAGGTTGAGTTTATCGATGCCTAGCACTGCTATGCATATCCACGCGTTTGGAAAGGTCGGCGATTAAATTTTCGATTGCGTAACTTCCAAGAAACCAAGACGGGAATTTGCCCTCCTGCGCTTACCCTCCAATTAAGTCAATCGACAGATATTTTTCCAACGATTCGGAAGGCACAGATTATCAGATAGAAACACCGGCGCGCGGTTTGTTCCAAGCCACTGCCTCGCAAACGAAACCGCATAAAACGGAATAAACGACGTAACACCATGAAAAATGATAGCTTTCAGATCTTCCAAGCTCTCCGCTAACGTTCGAATTGATAGCAATGGGTCGCGGTATCCGAAAAGCTCTAAGAGAGCCATTTCCCAGTACCCGTTCTTCAATCCGAGCTTCTGCCATGCTGTTTTCGTGGTCCACGGAAAAACGTTTGCGGCGACTAGATAGAAGCGTTCTTCAAGGGCAATATCGACCGAATTCAGCAATGCAACGGTATTTCCCCGCATTCCCGTGTTATTCCAAACTCCCACATCCTCCATCGGCCCAGTCGAGAACTGGTAGTAGTTGCTGCCAACCACGAGGGCGAGAGAGGACGCCGCTCCACTTGCTTTTTCGTCGATGACATGCCCTATCGCTTGGTGCTTTCCGGCATCGTTTGTGATCAACACCCTCAGTTCATCCCTAAGCGGTTTGCCAAAATGGGAAGGCTCGACGCGCAATAAGCCGTTTTTGACGGGAATCTCGTCGAACCACTTAGCGGCTTTCCCCTTTTCCAGATCTTGCCCAAAGGACTCCCTGAACATTTCACCATTCAATCGTTCAATCAAGTTTTCTAGGTCAGTCGCTAGCATACCGAATATTGATTCGATAAAATCCACAACACAATAAAAGGAAAGCAAAGGGCTTCCCTCTCTCGGATCGAAGGCTTTTCATTCAGTGCTGGAAACCGGAGGACAGGTCAAATGTCATCGCGGATCGGATCCGCTGTAAGTTGTCAATTTCCGAGCGATGGAACCGATGCTCAATGAAAGCATTTAAGATCCTCTCTCGTTCCGAGAATTATAGACGCGCACAGATACCGTCGAATCGTCCGAACGAATCAGCACCGTCCAGGCAAAGACGGGTTTCGTCGCGATTTAGAAGCGCTCACTTCCTGTTTCGTTGCTCTGCGACTGACAACTGCCGGATCCCGCAGGACTTTTCCATATTCAGTCCTCTTGCACTTTCGTCGGCTTTTCTGACCTGTCCTCTTTCCTGCTTTGGCCCCTTTTTCCCGCTTTCGAGCCACTCCAATTTGCGTTCCTGCCGGATTTTCCGGCCGCGGTCCAGCCAAACACGTTTGGCCTGGGCCTATGGAATAATAGGGCATCGTCGAGACCAGAGGTCGCCTGCCATCGTGGTCTCGCTATCTCGTCCCGGCAGAGACGAGTTCCGTCGTGATTAACAAGCTCGCTGTTTCCGTGCTCCTGCCACGGACAACCGGCTCTGCCAGTGACCTCCTGGATCCCACAGAGCTTTTCCATATCCGGTTCTTCTTGCACTTTCGTCCTCTTATCTGACTGCCCCTGACCTGGCCCCCTCCAACAAGGATAGCGAGGACGCTTCATCTACTTGCTTCCGGTTCATTTTGATGGCAACCCATTGTTCCGATTTGAATCGTATGAGTTTACTTTCCGGAATCCGCACTTTCGCTTGATGGTTCCGGCAACGTGACTTGATTCTTTTCCAGGATTCGCATCGCTGGCTTCTGGGAATAAATGCTGACGAGACCACTTACCGTGATCGTTTGATCCTTCAAACTGCTGATCCACTCATTTTCCTCCGCCAGGCCGCTGGAGATCGGGATCACTGCGGTAAAGATTTTCTCCTGTGAATCGAATCGAAGGAGCACGTCTCCCCGGCGGTTGGTGTGGTGTCCGCCCTAAGATGGCTATAAACTCTCCGCAGGACGTCGACCCAAGTGTCCAAGTCGCCTACGTAAATGCTGGTTTCACTTCCATTTTGATCTGAGAAAAGGCTCACCGTTTCAATTTGGCCCTCGGATTTTAGCACGTAAGGCCTGCGATAACTTCCAATGAAATCGCGCAGGGATGAAGGGCTTCCCCCAGACAGAATAAATCCGCGATCGATGATTTGTCTGCCTTTGTATTCCCAACTGCCGTCTATACCGTAAACGCAACGCTCAACGGTGGGCTGCGGATCAGCGGAAACCGGAACAATTCCATCGCGACCAGCGGCTTGGCTCATTGCTTCCCAGGCGTAGTAGTCTTCCCTGAAAAGCTTATCCAGTTCGTCTCGATTATCGATCGGATAGCTGTCGTGGACAGGAAACCCGGAAATGATGCCATAGGCAACTTCAGGGTCGCAAAGGTTCGGCGGTATAAATGGACTCATCGTAACTTTATACATTTCACGTCTTTTCCGAAACTAGATCGAACTTCGAATGTAAGCATCATACCATACCGCCTTCTGGCTCGGACTCGAAGCCGAGCCGAAAATGATCACAAATGGTTCAGCAAAGATTGTGAGTGATTTTGATCGCCCAAAGACCTGACCCTGAGCTGATGTCCAAGTCTAAAGGTTCGAGAGCGAGCATTCTGCAACTGCCGTCCTTGAGCCACAGGGTCCGCTTCCGGAGTCCGAAGCAGACGTCCGTTGTCAAGAAATTGCGTACTGAGGCTGCATTCGAAGTCAGGTACCATTCGCCGGGCAAGGTGGGGCGGCTCGCCTTTGCGATCGAACAGACCTGCCAGGCAAAACTCCGCAGGCTGGGCAAAGAGGTTACAAAATACGGCAACGAAGACCTGCTGGACGTACTTGACCAAAAGGATCGGGAGGAGCTCACCACGGAGGAGATCGAGGGCGAAGGCGATCCCCAGCAGGAACGAAATCAGGAGTTTATCAAACAGGCGACGCTTATGATAGCAGGACGCCAAGACGCCGTTCGCGAGATTCCTTATCTAATCGATCGTCTCTGCGAGACCGTGGCCAAAGCGGCTTGCGGTGAGGAAGACCTTTCGCGCGTCGAACGTCTCCAGGAACGCCTGATCCTTGGCAGAAAGCAACAATCATTCAGGTGCTTGGAAACTTCCAAGGACTTCCGCACAGCGCTTCATGAGCACGCGGCCGGCTTTTTCGCACGGGATGAAGCAGTATGGTAAATTTATGAACACCACCGTCGCCTTTAGCCGTCCGGTAGCCAAAAGACTGGCTGAATTTTTAGACAAAAAACAGCACTATACCGGCTTCGTCCATACCATAAATCAATGTCTAGAGGGTCGACATCCCGTGGTGGCCATCGCGACCACGGTAGCTCACGTCAAACAACTGAAAGAGTGGCTGGAACTGGACGGCACGCATGCAGAAGCGGTCAAAGCCTGTCAACACGCCATTGAATTCCCACACTACTGGTTCTAAATCGGCAGCACGGACGATGAAGCATTCCAGGGGGCTTGCCCGGGCAAGGCCCCAGTCATTTTAACCAGGCGTACAGAATTCGTTGTCACCCCCGATTGTCACCCCCGCCCGCAAAATTTGAGTCCATTTAAGTTTCTTTGGGCACCTCAGAATAACAATCTCATCATGCGAAACTTGAACTCCATGAATGATTTATCCCATATTGCGTCATTGAGTCCACTTGAGCCGCTTTGGGAAAAATTAGCCTAATCTCATTGCGAACGAGACGCTCTACCAACTGAGCTATACCCCCACAATCGAGGAGCGATAAATATTCCAGCTATTTCGGCTGAGCAAGCGGTTTTCAATTTCCGGCGTCCTGCACGCCCATGCGGCATTCAGGAGATTGTGTGCTTCTCGAGATTCAGCGTAAAACTATCAAATAATACCGGAGACCCGGAACCCGGTTTCGATTGAACCGGAACCGTAAAGAATTCGCCTGTCACGATTTTCCGGTCCCTTTCAACGGTCAGACGGAGGAAACCGAAATCGGTATCGTTGTATTTGACGACCTTGATAGAGTCCCCTTTTGGAATGGCAAGCCCGGGCGGTTCGACGATGTCAAACGGAGTGGCCGGCATATTTATCGTATTGCCCGAACACGCGATTGAAAGTTTCTCGACCGGTCCGTGCCCGCCGCTGCCGGCGATCAGGTACGGAATTTGCCATCCGCTCGCATAGGCATAAGTGATGCGCTGGTAAAGGTGCGCGTGCGCCGACAGAACGACATCCGGGTATTGACCACTGTCATTAAACGCGTGCTGGAGGATGTTACCGAGCGGGTGCAGGACGCCGCCAGGCGGCGGGTTCCTCGGTGTCGGACCAAGATTCGGATCCCCCCTTTCAGCAAAATTGGCCGCCCCGGAATAGGGTGGGTGATGTAACGCAAGGAAGACGACTTTCCCGTCCTCGGCGGCTTTGATGGCTTTGAGAGTCGAGACGAGCCACTTATACTGCGGCCTGCTTGCAGCCGTCGGATCGTCCAGTTGCCCGCCATTAATGTCATTTGTATAAAGGCCGACGATATAACAGAGCGCGGTTTCGAAAAGCCAATACGGGTAGGGCTGATTCATCGTCAGCCGTTTGCTGCTGACCGCCTTACTATCGGGACTCTTCCGCCGTTTTGAGTCGCAGAAATTCTCCAGGAAATGGTCGATCGGAGATTTCTCTGCGTGTGCTGAAGATTTCCCGTCGTGATTTCCAGCAATCGCGAAAATTTCGCGGCCATATTTCTCAAACTGGCCGTAAAACTGCGTATTGTACATCGTCGCCTGGTCTTTTCCAAGCGCATCGGTCGGATCTTCGTCCTTGTAGACGACGTCGCCGAGATGAAAAAGAAATGAGGCATCAACTGCGGCGGCGCTCCCCCCGCCGGTTCCCGGCTTTGAAATCTGGGTGGCCATTGCGTCCGCGACGGCCGAACCAGGCTCATGCTCTTTGAAATCACCTGAACAGCCTACCGCGTGAAAGGTCATCACGCCCCGCTCCTTGACCGCGCGCGCTTCGTCCGGATCGACATCCTTAAATTTCATCTCCAACGCGTTGTCAGGCGGCTTGACAGGGATGGGAGTCCAGACGCCATGTTCGACGCATGCGGGGTAGGATTGCACTGTGCTGCCGGTTGGGGTCGGAGGATTCGTTGGCATAAGGTATTTAACTATAGGGCTTAACGTAGGTTTGCAGCAATGGAGGCTGCTGCCAAAGCCCCATTTGTGCTTTATAGATCCGGGCCGAATCCGGGGCAACCGTGGCCGGCCGTCACTCGGCTGACTGGCGCACTTTCTCCTTTTTCGCCTCGCACTCTTCGTTTAACCGCCGCAGTTCCGAAGAGAGCTGCTGCTGCAATTTTTCCACCTCAGAGAATTTTCCAGCTGCTTGCTCCCGGCGGATCGCTTCCGCCAGTAGAAGTTCCTTTTCCGCCGATTTCGATTTGTAGAGCGAATCAATCTCCGCAAGCTGAGCGCGCTGACTGTCTGTCAGCTTCACAGACGGAGATTGTTTCTCCAAACGTTCCATTGCGAGCTCGTAGGCAGATTTCATGAGAGAAAAAGAATCGCATTTTGTTTTGTCTGTCCAGTGTCCTGTCCCCGAAATAGTATAAGGGGTTCCGGGTTTAAAGTTCCAAGTTCGAAGTTCCGGGTTCAACGGCGTGTCCCGGAACCAAGAACTTTGAACTTCAAACCCGCGCGGCGCCAGCGGCGCGGTCTATTTTTCGAACTTTTCGAGGCGGCGAAGGAAGTCGTCGTAGTTCGATGCTTCGCGGATGACGGCGTTCAACAGGTCGATTCGATCGTCGTCCGAGGCGTGGTTGAATGAGACTCTGCGCTGGCCGGAGTCCTGGTCGAACACTACCTCGTCCCAGTGAATCGAGTGGATTTGTGAGTTGAATCGGGCAACGGATCGTCCGCGAAAATAGGCGCGTGTTGTTTCCGGCGGCATGAAAATCGCCGTCTTGATATCGTCTTCCTTCAGGACTCGCCGGATCTGATTCTCCCGAACCAGCTCGTAATACAACCCCTGTTCCCAGGCAATGTTGTGGTACTCGAGATCAATGGATTGAAGCCACGGATCGGTCCAGTCGAGCTTCTCGCTCTCCTGAAACGTATTGAGAAGATATTTCTTTGCGACCCAATCGATCCGATCAACGCACCGGGTAAACTCGACTTCGAGATCGTTCAGGACGTTCTCCCACTCCTGGAGAAGCCAAGTGACTTCTTCGTTCGACCGATCGCAATATTTTTGCGCCTTTTCCAGATACATCCTTTGGATATCGATGGCGGAAATTTTGCGGCCATCCTTCAACTCAATAATCCAGTTGTAGGTCTGATCGCGGCTGATCGATTTCGTGGCGTCGACAGGCTGCGCAACTTCCAACTGTGGGGCCTCGCGCCGCTCGACTAGTTCCAGCACCAGAGACATTGTCCCGATCTTCAAAGCCGTAGCAAACTCGCTCATGTTCGCGTCCCCGAGAATCACGTGAAACCGGCGATATTTCCCAGGATCCGCGTGCGGTTCATCGCGCGTATTAATAATTGGCCGGCGATTCATCGTGTCGATGCTCACCAGCACGCTGAAGAAATCGGATCTCTGGGAAATCTGGTAAACGCCGGGCTGACCCGATGACCCTTCTCCTTCGATCCCCATTTTTCCGGCACCGGCGAAGATCTGCCGAGTCACCAGGAACGGAATCACATCACTGACCAGCCGATCCCATGGCACCGACCGGCTCATGATGTAGTTATCGTGGCACCCATAGCTGTGGCCGATAAAGTCGGTATTATTCTTGTAGAGCCGAACTTCGCGATCCGGACCGATTTTTTTGTTCCGGCGGCGGACACATTCGCTCAGGATTCGTTCCCCGGCTTTGTCCTGCGCAACGACTTCTCGCAGCCGGGTGCACTCGGGAGTCGAATATTCCGGATGCGCATGGTCGTTGTAAAAGCGAGCCCCGTTGCTGAGGACGAGATCGCTTTTAATCTCTTCGAAACTGAGAGGACGGTTTTTATCGAGCTCGTAATAGGCCGACTCGTCGGTGTCCTGCATCAACGACTGTGCGCGAAAGCCCCGCGCATCCATATGCGGATCTTCCAGGTCATAGTCCCATTTCATCAACGCGCCGTGGTCGGTATAACAGCGCACAAGCTCGATCGACTCAGTGACTACATCGACGCTTTCAACCCCGTTTACAGTAATTCCGTATTCCGTTTCGATACCAAAAACCCGCTTCATGCAATTCAAAGGTGCGCTGAGCTGAGGACCAGATTAAATCACGTTCGATTCGCCCGCTGGTCTCGCGCTACCTCTGACGGGAGTAACCTTAACCACATTCTCCGACTCGTAGTCGATGAGTTTCAGCCAATCCTCAACGATGTCGGTCGGTGGGAAGATGTCGTTCTCTGAGTATTCCGCGCCCAACGAAACAAGGAGATCCGATTCACTGATTCCTTCTTCCTGTGTGGAGTTGATCGCGCGCTTAATCGCCAGTTCCTTCGTTCGTTCGACAATTGACGCGATAATCGCGCCGCTGACGAGGTCGCCCCGATAAAGAGTGTCGCGTTTCCCGCTTCGCAGAATTACGTCGAGAAACCGGTTCTCGTCTTTTCGCGAAAATTGCGCTTCGGTCACCTTGTCGATCAAATGCGCAATTGCTTGTCTCACACCGCCGGTACGTTTGATGAGGTCCGGATCGTACGGCAGATCGTCGCCGAGGTAGATTTTGTAAATCTCACGCGCTGCTTCACGATCGGGACGAGCGACCTTGATTTTCCGGTCAATGCGCCCCGGACGCAAGATGGCTGGATCAATCAGGTCGGCACGATTCGACGCCAGGATGATCACCACTTCGTTCAATGACTCGATCCCATCCATCTCGGTGCAGAACATTGGAACGAGCGTTGATAAAACATTGGAGTATCGGCCGGCACGCCGGGTGCCGAGAATGCTTTCCGCCTCGTCAATAAAGACGAATGGCAGGAACCCTTCCTTCCGCTTTTCCCGGGCAGTCGCAAAAATCTCGCGAACCATGCGTTCCGATTCGCCTACCCACATGTTCAGGATTTCCGGCCCTTTGATATGCATGAAGAACTGCTGCATATCTTCGCCCGTCTTATCCTTCAGCTGGCGGGTCAAATTGTAGGCGGTCGCCTTTCCGATTAAAGTCTTGCCGCAACCCGGTGGCCCATACAGGAGAAACCCTTTCGGTGTCTGGTGCTGGAACTTGGCAAAAAGATCACTGTGCAACAGCGGCAACTCGATGGCGTCCTTGATCGCGGTAAGCGCTTCCTCCTGTCCACCGACTTTTTCCCATGGCAATTCCGGAACCGTTTCGAGGTAATATTCGTCCGATTTCGACTGGTTGAGTACTTCGATCGCGACGCGGTAATTCGAATCGACGCGAATTTCGTCACCGACTTTAAGAACCTCCTTCAGCAGGTCCTGACACCGCTGCAGTACGACCGATTGCATGCCGTGCTCCATGCCGACTCGGAGACGGTCGGTGCCGATCAACTCCGTGACCTTGGTTACCGGGCCCGACAAGTCATAGCCCAGATCGCCAACGATCACGTACGCTTCGTTGACAAGCACGCGGGTTCCCTTTTTCAGGCGTGAAATATTGATTCTCGGATCGACGTTGCAGTAATAATCGGAACCTCCAACCACTATCTGCGCCGTCTCCTTGTTCGGACTGCCGAGATAAGTTCCAATCCGGTTGGCCGGTGAAGTCACCTTTTTTATGACTTCGTCGAGTTTTTCGATCGTGTGCCGAGCCTCTGTGATCATCTCTTCCTGCTCGGCAAAGTTGGATCGCAAATCGATCAACTCGCTTCTCGTGGGATCGCCAGGAGGGAGACTGGCAATGATTCTCTCCAGGTATTCGAGAGGAGTTGAAGGCTCAGAACCAAAACCACCATATTCGGGAGCTCTCTCTTCGTTCATCGGTACTTCTTAATCGCTACGACCCTGGACTATAGACGGAATCCGAATCGGTCGCAAACCAGGACTTGTAACCGGTCTCCGAATTTCTTCGGTTGACACCTTCTGGAGGCTGATCCAACCGGACCAAAACTTGTTATGCTGCATTCGCCTAAGAGCGGCTTTTGCGAAATCCCACTCCCTCGGACGATCAATTAGCGATCAGAATGAGTATGGTTAAGAAAGCGTTGCATGAATTTCGGGATTACTGATATTGGTCGCTTATGTTAGACACCCTCAACCGGCCAAGGAGGGAGCCTGTTACTTCGGTTTCCCGGGAGCAATTTACAAACGCGTTTCAGTGGATGTTGCTCTCGCGCGCGGTCGAAGAAAAATTGGCGAGCCTGTGGCGATCTGGGAAAATTTTTGGCGGCGTATATCTTGGCAAGGGACAGGAGGCGGTCAGCGCGGCGCTCGGTGTCATGCTGAAACCGGGCGACATTTTCGGGCCACTAATCCGGGACCAGGCCGGCCGACTCGCCTTCGGCGAATCGCCGATCGACGTCTTTCGAGTACATTTCGGTTCGCAGACCGGGTTCAGCCGCGGCCGCGATGGAAATGTCCACCGAGGCAGACCGGCGGAGGGATATCACGCGATGATCAGCCATCTTGGATCGCTCATTTCGGTCGTGGCTGGCGCACTACTGGCGCGGCGATTAAAGGGGGATACCGCCGCAATCGGTGCGACCACGATCGGCGACGGGGGAACGTCGACCGGAGCTTTTCACGAGGCGGTCAACATGGCCGCGGTTGAAAAATTGCCCCTGGTCATCGTTGTTGTGAACAACCAGTATGCTTTTTCGACACCTAACAGCCGGCAGTTTGCCTGTCAGGACCTTGCGGACAAGGCCGCCGGATATGGTGTTGAGGGTCAGTCAGTGGACGGGACCGATCTCGGCGACTGTCTGGAAACCCTCGGTCGCGCGACGGAACGAGCCCGAGCGGGATACGGCCCACAAATGGTCGTTGCCAACTGCCTTCGATTGACCGGCCACGCCGAGCATGACGATGCGTTTTACATGGATAAGGGATTGCATCAGACGCCGCTTGGCCGCGATTGTTTGAAAGTAGCGCAGGAGTATTTGCTCGAGAGCCAGTGGGCCAATCAGAAGACGCTCGCTGCCTGGCGCAAGGCAGCCAAGACACAGGTCGAAGAGGCCGTCGCCGACGCGCAGCGCGAACCGCTCGCTGATCCGGGCACTGAGACGTGGTGCCCCTACGCAACGGCAAAAATCGCGGACGCACTTCTGATTCGATGAGTATTACTTACCTCGACGCGATTCGGGAAGCGCAGGAAAAGGCTCTCAGGGAGAATCCGCGTGTTTATATCTACGGCCAGGATATCGCCACATTCGGCGGAGCGTTTAAAGCGACGAGAAATCTCGCAAAAGAATTTCCGGGCCGCGTGCTGGACGCTCCGATCAGCGAAGATGCAATGGTGGGAAGCGCGATCGGTGCTGCAATCGAAGGGATGCGCCCGATTGTCGAGATGCAATTTGCGGATTTTTCGGCAGTCGCATTTAATCAGATCGTCAATCAAGCGGCGACCTTGTATTGGCGGACGCAAGTAGCCTGCCCGATTACCATTCGATTACCATCGGGCGCCAACCCTGGGAGCGGCCCATTTCACAGTCAGACGCTTGAATCCATTTACAGCCATTTCCCCGGTCTCGTGGTCATGACCCCGGCCACGGTAGAAGACGCTTACACCATGTTGCTGGAAGCGGTCGAAGTAGATGATCCGGTGATCTTCTGCGAACACAAATTCCTTTATAACCGATTGAAAAGCGATGCGCTCCCACAGAGCAATCTGCCGTTCAACACAGCCCGAATCGCACGGGCCGGACGAGACATTTCGATCGTCACATACAGTTCAATGGTGCACGAAGCACTGAGTGCTGCGGACCTCCTGCACAAAGAAAATATCGAGGCCGAAGTGGTCGATCTGCGCTGCATCAAACCGTTAGACATCAAAACGGTGCTCGAATCTGTCGCGCGAACGGCGAAGCTCCTGTGCGTTGGCGAGTCGTGGCCCTGGGGCGGCGTCAATTCGGAAGTGATCACTTCAGTTGTCACTCGAGGGTTCCAATTGCTGGACGCTCCGCCCCAACGCATCAACAGCAAAGACACACCGATTCCGTTCCACCCCAACCTCTGGGGTGCTCACAAACCTTCCAGCCAGGCAATCGCCGCAGCAGCGCGCCGGCTGTGCGCCTGGTAGGAAATTCAACCTCCTTTTCACTGCCTCTTTTTATGCCGAAAGTTCCGATCATTATGCCACAGCTTGGTGAGTCCATCGCCGACGCTACGGTTGTCCGGCTCACAGCGAATGTTGGTGACGAGATCGAGAACGACCAGGAAGTCATCGAAGTTGAAACAAACAAAGCTGTCATGAGCGTGATGACGCCATGCAAAGGCATTCTTTCCAGTATCATGGCGGAAGTGAATGAGACGTACGAGGTCGGCAGCATTCTTGGATACATCGAAGTCACCGCTGAAGATGCGGCGCGTTTGAATTCGACCGAGTCACCGATGCCAACGCAATCCCTGATAAACAGCGATCATTCGGCAAGGGGAGACGCATCCGATTCTCAAGTTCAACCTTCAAATAATCTCGAGGTTCCGGCGGGCGAGAACTGGGCCGGTTTCCTATCACCTCGCGTCCGATCCCGGCTACTTGAACTCGGTATTAACCCGGCGAATGCCGGGGTTATTCCCGGGAGCGGGACCGCCAACCGGGTGACGATTCATGATCTTGAAGCCTACCTGGACGAACTGAACGAGCATCCCTCACGGAAAGCGACTCCGATGCGACTGGCGGTCGCCGATTCGATGCGCAGAAGCTGGACACGCCCACTCGCGACCCTCGGTGTTTCAATCTCGCTTGAGGCGATTCTGGTCCATCGCAAGACTCTCTCCCCCGCTCCGGGACCCGCCCTCTATTTGGCGAAAGCGCTGGCAATCGCCTTGTCCGAGTATCCACAATCCGCGGCTCGGTTAGCCGGCGACAAAATCATTCTGCCCAACACCATCGACATCGGCGTTGCGGTCGAAGTCGAGGACGGAGTGATCGTGCCGGTGTTTGCAAGTCTCGATAAGCAACCACTCGCCGCCCTGCCCGCACAGTATAAGAAGTTCCTGCAAGCCGCCAAAGAAAAGCGTTTACCGGACGAAGCAAAGCGACCTGCCATCGCTTCTGTGACAAACTTTGGGACCCTCGGCGTCCACTGGGCAACGCCGATCCCACTGCCGAACGAGACGTTGATCGTCGGCCTCGGTTACGGAGAAAAGCGCCCGTTCTGGGACGAACTAGCTGGGCAATTTGTTCCACGCCTGGAGGCGGAGCTGACAATCAGCTTCGATCACCGCGTCATCGACGGAGGACAGTCGGGACGGCTTGTGCGCCGAATCACAGAGCTACTCGAAAATCCAGGCTTACTGTAACGCCGATAATGCAATTGGAACACGGGTGTGGTTGCACCGGCGGGTTTCGCCAAAATGAATCGTTGGCCCAGGTCCCTTTTGAGCAACTCTTCGGCGCCCGTGTACACCGTTTGTTACTGCTGGTTTCGCTGCTTTTATTGGTTTGCGGCTGGCAACTCCGCGCTCAAGCCCAGTCACCCAACTCCTCCTCCAGCGATCGCCCTTATGATTTTTACGCGAGAGGCCCATACCGATCGGGACTTCCTCGCCCGACCGATTATTTCGGTTATGATACCGGCGAATTTCTAACGACCTACGCGCAGTACGAATCGCTTCTGCGCGAATACGAAACGCACTCGGACAGGTTGCGAGTTTTCACGATCGGGAAGACGCCGGAACACCGCACCCAATACCTCCTTGCGATCAGTTCCCCGCGCAACCTCGCTCATCTCGACGATATCAAGCAGCAGCTCGGCAATCTGGCCGATCCAAGAAAGCTGAAGACCGGTCCCGAGCTCGATCAACTCCTTCAAAACCTGCCGACCGTCATCTGGCTCTCTTACAGTATTCACGGAAGTGAATCGGCGGCGTTTGAGGCCGGCATTCAGGTTTTGTATCAGCTTATCGCGTCCGATGACCGGTCAATAACGGAAGCGCTGGATCATTCCGTGGTCTTGATCAATCCGTGCCAGAACCCGGATGGCCATGAGCGGTTCGCAACCTGGTACAATGCGCACGGGGCAGGCCGGAGCGAACCGTACGCGTTTGAACACCGGGAACCATGGTCGATCACCGGACGGCTAAACCACAATTTCTTTGACCTGAACCGGGACTTGGTCTCACTCTCCCAGCCCGAATCGCAAGCGGCCACCAAAGCGTTTCTGGAATGGCATCCGCAAGTCCTTGCTGATCACCATGGTCAAACCAAGGAGTATTTCTTTCCTCCGCCGGCGCTGCCGATTAATCCGAATCTTCCCCAGAAAACTGCGCTCAAATGGTTGGAAATATTCGGGAAAGCGAATGCCGAGGTATTTGACAAGCAAGAGTGGCCCTATTTCGTCCGCGAAAGATTCGACCTGTTTTACCCCGGATATTGGGATAGCTGGTCCTCCCTTCATGGCGCCACGGGCATGACCTATGAGACGGATGGCGGAGGTCCGCTCGGATACCGCTGGAGTCGTGACGACGGAACGATTCTGACTCTGCGCGGCGGAATTGCCAAGCACGTTGCCGCAGATGTCGCGACCGTCATCACCGCTGCAACCAACCGAGAAGCCAGACTGCGCGATTACAGGGACTTTTTTGAATCGACGCTGAACGAACTGAAACGAAAGTTTTATCTCGTTCCGGGCCAAGATCCGCAAGGCGCCTACGATCTTGTTGCCCTCCTGCAAAGACAGGGTATCGAAGTTTCGAGGTCCAACAGAGAGATCAAGCTTCTCAATGCGGCCGACTATTTCGGCAATCCTCCGGGAGAACGCACGATTCCGCCAGGTTCATTCATTGTCGACACGGCACAGCCATATGGGAGAATTGCCACTGCACTGCTCGAAACCGAGACTCCTGAAGATTCCGCGTTCGTCCAGCGACAGGAGTCCTTGCGAAAAGCCAACGAAGCAAAAGGTAGCCAGGAGATTAAGCAGGACTACGAATTCTACGACGTTACCGCCTGGTCTCTCCCTCTCGCAATGGGAGTTGAAGCCTACTATTCGGACGAGCCTGTCCCGACCGATACAAAGCAATTCGGCGCTTTATCTTCGGATCCGACTGGCGCCTCGGGACCGCAGAAGGCTCCGGCGGAGGCCGATCTCCACCTGATTGAGCTTGGGGTCGCCTACACATTCCAACCCGCATCAGCACAAGCGATGCGAATGGCGATCCAGCTTTTGCGTCAGGGGTATCGTATCGACACGTGCAACGATTCATTTCGCGCAGCTAATACCGACCTGCCGCGTGGCACGTTCATTCTTTGGGACGAGCGGAATCCTGCGAACCTGCGTGAATCGCTGACGAGGCTTGCGCACGATGACGGAGTGCCTGTGCAAACGATCCATTCCTCATTTCCAGGTGACGGAATGCGAGGCATCGGCTCGGAATCCGATTTCCCGCTCAAGTGCCCCAAAGTCGCGATTCTTGCGGACGATCCAGTCGGACAGACCAGTTACGGTCTGCTGCGATTCATTTTGGACGAAAAGTACGGGCTCGACGTCATCCCGGTGCCGCTTGCAAGTCTCGACCGGGATGCCTACGACCAGATCAATGTACTCATTCTCCCCGATGGCGAGGCGGCGCGGTACAAAAAGGTGTTCGAAGAGAGCCAGCTCAACGACCTCCGGGACTGGATCAATCATGGCGGAGTCTTGATTTGCATCGGGGGCGCGAGCGAATTCGCGGCGGATCCGGACACAAAACTTGCCCCTGCCCGAATCGTCGGCGGCGACACTAAACCCGACGCATCGGACACCGGTCAAAAATCGGATCATTCCAGTTCTCCCAAAAAAGAAGGCGCAGACCGCAGACCGATCGAGATCCCTGGTGCAATCGTAAATGCTCGCGTCAACCGGAACAATTTTCTGACGATCGGGTACGAATCCGACACGCTCCCGCTCTTCATCGAAGGGGACATCTTATTCAAGCCAAGCGAGACAGGCGCGAATGTCCTTACGTTTAAAGACGACAAGCTCAAGATCAGTGGATTCTTCTGGGAAGGCGACTCCGAGCAGGTTCTTCGCGGTTCTTGCGCTCTCATAGACGAACCGACGCAATCCGGGAACCTGATTTTGTTCGCATTCGAGCCCGGATTTCGGATGATTTGGAGCTCAACGGTCAGACTTCTGCTGAATGCGATCGTCTACGGACCTTCGCAGCCGCAGAACAGAGATAACTAGATCCGGCCGGTCATTAGTCGCCCGATTAATTGCCAGAGACCGCTCCAAATTCGCGGATCGATCTGGACATAGATCGCTGCGCAGACCAGCAGCATTAAGACGCCTGTTTTGATCTCCTTCACGCAGAGAAGCTCCTGGTCCTCTTGACCATTTTCTTTTTTGTTTGCCATGCAACTGACTGTATAAGAAGACTTTAAACAGATTTCAGATTTCGGGAATATGGCTACAAACGCACTTTGAGATAGTCGAGAATTGTTTGCTGGTCGGGTTCAGGCGTGGTGACTTTCTCGAACTCCACAGAGCCCATCGCGATCTTGTCGCGACGGATCGCCACCAGGCGCTCAATGACGTTGCGCACTGTCCATTGTCGATCTTTGTGGGTGCCGTCGGCGGCGAATAAAGGTTCAAGCCGCTGCTTGAGATGCCACTGCAAGTAGTAGGCCAGCGTGCACAGGAAGACGTGACTTCTGATTCGATCATCGGTCTTGTGGTAGACGGGCCGTACTTCGAGTTGCACGGTCTTGAGGCTGCGGAAGGCTTCCTCGACTAAGCCTAGCTTTTTATAGGAGGCGACGACTTCGCTCGCAGCCATCTTCTCTTTGGGCAGCTCACCACTAACAATGTAACAACCGTCGAAGAGTTTTTCGGCGGCGATCTTGTCCTGATCAAAGCTCCATGAGAGCCGTCCATCGATCAGGTCCCAGCGGACGAATTTGCCCATCTTGGAACGCTCCAGTACCCGGCCGACGCGTGCTCCCAGCGTCTTTGCACTCGCTCGACGTTTTGAGCCGGCTATTTTGTCAAGTTCTGCGCGGGTGCGCTCCAGAAGCCGCTCACGCGTCTTGCCTTCGCGCCCGGCCGTCTGCGGATTGCGGCACAGACAGTAGCGCCGCTTGGGCTCTTCGGGATCAAAGACCTCAACGATCTTTTCCTCATCAAAAAGTTCCGCCGTGATAATCTTGCGTTCCAGCAGTTCGAGAATCTGGCGATGGGTTAATGCCGAGATAGTGTGCAGACCTTCGGTCCCCTTGATCTTGTCAGCCACCGCTTTGGTAATCATGCCCCGGTCACCGACAAAGATAATTTCTTTTAATCCGTATTGGCGCTGCAATTGCGCGATCTTCTCAAGCACCGTGGAGGCGTCCTGAGTGTTACCGGCAAAAACTTCGACTCCGACCGGACAACCCTCCGCGCTGCAGAGTAAAGCGATCACCATCTGTTCGTGACCCCGCTTGCCATCGCGATTATAGCCGAAGGTGACGATGTCGCTCTGGGTGTAGGCTCCTTCAAAGTAGCTGCTGGTAATGTCGTAGAGCACCAGGTGACCATCCTGGAGATGACGAGCTGCCAAAGTACGCTGAATGGCGCTCTGGCGCTCCAGGAGCCGATCCATCGGCAGATAACAATGGAGGTCTACATCGACTTTGCCTTTCACGCCGGACAGTTCCCACAGAGCGGTGTTTTTCCACTGGTTGGAGAGTGCCAGTTTGCTGCCGGCGTAGACGATGCGTCCGACGATCATCGCCAGGCAATCCTGGACCCAGGCTTCTTTGCGCGAGTAAAGAGCGCGGTCCAATCCAAGTTCCTTGGCCAACTCCAGAAGCGCATAGCTGGCCCCGTATTCCTTAGAGGCGCGGATCTGGAAATCCTCTGCGGAGCCCTTGGGCACGACATCGCCGCGGAAGGCCGCCTGCAATAATTGGAGTTGCTCTAAGCTCAGGCCGGTGATGCGACCGTGAGTGGAGTGTTTGATTTTGCCGTTCTCGCGATAGAAAGAGCGGATAAGGCCGACCGGATTACCGCGGTGGCGCTGAATTTCAAGATGAAGGGGAAGAGGTTTGCGTTTGATGGCTACCAGAAAAGCAAACTAATCCATTAGAATCAACTAAATAAATACAAGATGTATGGCTACAAATGAAATTGGAAATGGCTGCGGATTAAGTACTGAAGCGGTTCTCGCGTCAAATCATAAAAGAAGACGCGTCTTGAGAGCAGATCAGATGCCATTGACTAGTCATTCAAACTAACGGTTTCGATATCAACATCTTATGGACCTTGCTCCACTGAAGCGCGTTCCCAGGAAACACGATTTCATCCCATTCCCGGGAACGAGTCATCCCAGTTCCGAAACGAGTTGTGCGCTCAGGTGGCGAATCGAGCCCTCAGATTTTGAGCAGGAAAGCCCGGCTATTCCGAGCGGTGTTGACGATGAGTCTTCCGCAGGGAGAGATCCGCTACGATCGACAAATGGGATGGCCCCGAGGCGAGCTTTCGAATTTCCGATCTCTCGAATTCGGAAATTGTTTGACCTATACGCGGGTCCAATTCCCGCATACGGGTGCAGATCGTGTGATAGTAGGCCCGCATGAACTCCCGCTTTGCCTCGTCTGTCAGCGCGCCGTTTGCCTCCTTGAGCAGATCAACTGCTCGAGAATTGCGCATCGCGATCGCTCGGATCTCGGCCAATCTCGCCTGATTCCTGGCTCGTTCCTCCGGCGAGAGCTGTTTTATCGCCTGGGGGTTCGTGTTCGAATTTGTTCCCGGAAGACTCGGAGCCGGCGGCTGGAGCGGCCCCAGGATGGGGGGTGCAGCGGGTAACTGGTCTGAACCCGGCAACAAAAGCGGGGCGGCCTGCGGCTGCGGTGTTCCGGAAGGCGTTGGAATATCGTCTGCCGGCGAACCAACCGGAAGTGGAGTCGGTGCGGGTGCTCCGCTCTGGCCAGCGTTTCCGTCAGCTACAAGAAGAATCAATCCCACCGAAGCAATCATGAACTTCATACGACACGCTCTCCATTGTCGACGTGCCCCATCAATGGCCCACAAATCAGAAACTGCCAGCGTGTACGGACCTCGAGCCCATCCCCCGAGCGAGAAATCAGTTGGCTACGCCAGTCGTACGCCACATTTTAATTTCCTGATCACGCCGCGCGCCGGCCCAAGGACACTCCGTCCGCTGCTTTGTCGCCTGAATCTTATCACAACCAGCCGCTGCTTCCATCCTTTTGCGGATCGGCACCACCGGACCATTACCTGCGCAGAGAAGGACCGGATCTCTGGACGGATTTTCGGCAGCATAAATTGTGAAAAAAAATTCTAAAGTCACGCTCATCCGTGCCGATCTGTATTCAAGGAGGCTTATATGCCAATGCCAAAGGATTCGGGCACTGCTTCACGCGAAGGAACGCAATTCCGCAAGGATCAGGCGATAGTTCCGCTTATTCAACCTTGGCAACCTTCTCAGTTGAAGATTGGATTGGGAAACCGGCGCATCGGTAAGAGAGTCTCTCTCTTTCTTCGGAAGAGTACTTGACGGTTTGAAGACGCTCACCGCAACATAGACAGGATCAAAATCTCGATTGGCTACATTCGCAGTGGTTTTTTCGCACGGAGAGTCTTATGAGAATCGAAAAAGTCGTTCTGGGATTGCTCGCGATATCGGTTTGCGGCTCGCAAGAGTCAGAAGCTCAGACATTTGTGACTCGGTTTTATAGCGGAAAACAACTCGAAAGCTATTCTTTAGATCCGCCGTTCTGGGTTTATCATTCGAAAAGGGTTTCGCATACCAAAACTGCACACTGGCTATATTGCAACCATCGTTACGTGTTTATCGATATCAGGATGAATTTCACCGATTTGCGATAGCCGGTATGGCGCGAGACACCTCAAGGCTAAATCTTGTTCGTTTTCATTCATAGGCCGACATATTTTCAAAAATCTAAGCTTAGCCCGGGATGCTAGGGACGCGCTCTGTATGTGTATCGCGAAGTCTTCGCTGTACACATACCGCGCTCTGGCGCGTCCGGCGCCATATGTCTCGAAGTTCAACCAGCTAACGTTTGTTTTGGACAGCAGTGAAGAATCGAGTAGGTGAAATCGCATTAGTTAATGGGTTGCCGCGCTCGCTCACCAGAACCCGGTTATCCTTGTATCGCGCGACAAGTGCGGCGGGATCACCGTTGTTAAACGGATCGTCAACTTTTTTAGCGAGCGCGACAAGCGGCTGAGGTAGCTGTGGCCAAGCGTGTTCGTTTGTTGGGCAAAGGCCGGCGAAGCAAAGCTTATTGCCAATCCTACAAGGGCAACAACTAATCGGATTTTCATTGTCTCCTCCCGGGGATTTAGGATGGTTTGTCGTCGAGGGAGTCCGCGCGGGTTTGTCGCATTACCGGGGCAAGAGTATGATGCCTACGGTAGAGGAAACCCTAGGCGACAGGGTGATTGAATGTGCCTCCGATTCCAGTGTCAAGAAGATTTTGCCGGGGCTCAATAATAGACTGACCCTCTTCCGATAGGAGCAGAAATGTTACCGAAAGAGATAGCCGTTGGCGAAATCCGAACCCTTGGTTCCGGGTTCCATTTCTGTCTTGATTCAAGTTCCTTTTTTGGACAATCGCGGTTTTCGTTTATCCTTCCAGGACAAGCGTGTTCAAATCCCTTCTTTGGACAAAGGTGCGGAGGAAATTATGTTTAAACGACTCGGCAATATCATCAGAGGCTTCTTCAGCCTGTTCGTCGGTGGTGTCGAAAAGCAGAACCCCGAGGCGCTTCTCGAATTGGAAAAGGAAAACCTGCGCAAGCAGATCGCCAATTACAACCAGGGACTCGCCTCGCATGCGGGACTTTGCGAGCGACTGATTTCGCAAGTGAAGCGCCTGGAAATTGAGGATCGCGACCTCCGGGCAAAGACCACCGCGTTGTTGCGGGCGGACAACCGCAACGCAGCGGGCCAATATGCGTTGCGCCTCCAGACCGTGGAGCGCGAACTCGCCGAAAATCGCAGCCAACTCGAAGGCGCCGAAAAGACATATCAGGAATTGATGAGCGCCCGCGATATTTCCATCAAAGCCGCGCAAAAAAAGATCGAGGATTTAAAATATGCGCTGAGTGATTTGAAGATCAAGAAAGCGACGGCGGAATTGACCGAAATTGCGGGCGGCATGATCCACACCATTGGGGGTACCGGTGATACGCTGGACCGTTTGCGCGGCATGGTACAGGAAGAACGCGACAAGGCCGCAGGGCGGGTCCGAATCGCGAAGGATTCGCTCGATACCGGAGAAATTCATCTCAAGGAAACGGAACAGAAGGCGCTCGCGGATCAGGCGCTCGCGGATTTTGCCGCAAAGGAGGGACTTGCTCTTCCGTCTCGGGCATCAGTCGAGCCCGCTTCGCCGGAGCCCCCGGTGAAGTCAATGGGCCCACTCCCGCAATAAGGGAGTAAAGAGAGGCGCCATCTTTAAAAGAATCCAAAGAGTCCCTGCTTGGGCAGCTTAAATGGACGAGCCGCCCCGAAACACTGCTCCAGCTGAACTGCCCTCATGGGCGGTGGAAATGATCGCGCTCTATGAGAGTGGCGCTGCGTCGCAATTCATTCTCTACGGAAATGTCTACGATCGCTTTTTTCTAACACTCGCGGAAGGAAGCTGCCTCGGATCACTTTCGGATTTCTTCCTCCGTGTGCTGATGCCCCGGTTCGATATTGTCCTTGGCTATGACATCGGCAATGGTGTCCGTGTTGAAAAAGGAGGAGAGGCATTTTCTCAATGGCCGCCGATTAAGGAAAATCCCGAACTACCCAAACAGCCCCGCACCGCGGTCGAGTTTCTCACCCGCTATTTTCGGTATTGCGCGAATCTCGCCCGTGTTTCCAAAACCCGTTGGCAGATCGGCTGTCTCATCAAATCTGCGAACCTCCTTGCGCCGGCGATCCCGGGGTCGTTCAATTACGACCTTAACTCCCTGGCTTCGCTGATGCGTGATTGGGCGGACGACGCCCTGCTATCCGAACATACGCTGGTGACCTGTCTCATCACGGAGAATTTGAACGACCTCCATCCGATGCTTGTGAATAATCCCAAAGCCGCGAAAATCAAGGTGCCTCTGCCGACGACGCAAGAGATCGCGCGGCTAATTGATTACGCTCGCGGCCGTTATGGCAGCGCTCTTGTAAATTTCAGGGAGAACACGGTGCAACTTGCCGGGCAGTTGACCGGGACCACGAATAACGCCATCGAGAGCCTACTCAAGCTCAAGGCGCACAAGAACGAGAAACTCGCGCCGGACGATCTGGTGAAGCTGAAGAAGCATCTCGTCGAAGAGGATTGCCATGGCCTGATTGAGTTTATCCAGTCGCGTAAGAGCCTGGATGACTTGCACGGGCAGGAAAAGTTGAAAGCCTGGCTGCGGCAAGATATCGCGCTCTGGCAACAGAACGATCTTCAAGCATTGCCGATGGGCTACCTCATTTGTGGTCCTGTCGGTACTGGAAAAACATACATGGTTGAATGCCTTGCCGGTGAGGCAGGCGTCCCGGTGGTAAAAATCAAGAACTTCCGCGATAAATGGGTCGGCAGCAGCGAAGGCAACCTGGAGAAAATCTTTCGCCTGCTTCAGGCGCTTTCGCGTTGTTTTGTTTTCATCGATGAGGCGGACCAAGCACTCGGCAGGCGCGGGTCAGGCGATAATGATTCCGGGCTATCGGGACGGATCTATTCCATGATAGCCGCCGAGATGAGCCGCTCGGAGAACCGCGGAAAAATCATTTGGGTGCTAGCCTCCAGTCGTCCGGATTTGATCGAGGTCGACCTGAAACGCCCCGGACGGGTGGACGTAAAAATCCCGATTTTTCCAACTTCAACACCCGAGGAAGGCTTCGCTTTGCTGGATGCCTTGTGCAAGCGATATGGCGTCATTTTCAAGGAGGAGGAAAAGGCGGAGGCAATCCCCCTTATTCCTTTTTTGCTCACGCCCGGAGCAGCGGAAGCGATTGCCGTGAGTATCTATCGCCTTACTCGCATCGAGTCTCTTACACCGCTTGCCGCGCTAAAGGCGTGCCTTGGTAACTACCAAAGCCCCATACCTGCTGATCTAATGAATTTCCAGATCGGCATCGCGACACAGGAAGCAAGCTATCTGGATTTCGTTCCGGCAGTTTTTCGCAAGTCCGGGTACTCTCAGCACGAGGAAATGTGACGGCGTATCGGCGTGTCGGCGTATGGGCGTTTGCAAACGCCGACATGCCGATACGGTTCCCCACAGGATCGCTTGCCAAGGAGTAGACTCACAATATGGTAATTCAAATGCGCTGTAACCAGATCGGGTGCAGCGGCGTCATCCAGGATGGTTTCTGCAACGTCTGCGGCTTGGAAGCTGCAACGGGCGGCGCCGATACGAACGGAAGGCCGAGGGATAACGACATCCCATCTGCCTCTATCCGCACCCAATCCATCCGCTCCGGCGCCTTCCGAGCTAGTCCCTTCGGAACCGCAACGATTGCCACGGGAGGCCACAAAATCGCCCCAGCCCAAACGAGGGCCCCCAACGGCGGCAGTTCCGGCTCCATCGGAACTGGAACGAAGGGAACTGGACGCCTTGGCGGGTCCTCGCGGCACACCACCAGTTCCAAACGATCCGGGAGTTCCCGCCGCCAACTTGGATTAGGGCTGGTGCAGGTGCCCGAACTGCCGCCGATCGAGCCTGAAAAAGTCGTGATGGCGAACGCCGAAGTGCCACCACGGAGGCGCATCTGCCCAAAATGCGAGGAGCCTCAAAACCGCCAGAAGGGCTTTTGCAGAAAATGCGGCACTCCCTTTGACTTCATCCCAAGCCTCAAGCAAGGCGACGTAGTCGCCGGTCAATACGAGGTCGTTGGTCCGATGGCCTTCGGCGGACTTGGATGGATATATTTGGCCAAGGACAACAAGCTTAACCGATGGGTAGTGCTGAAAGGTTTGCTCAACGCGCAGGACGAAGCTTCGGCGGCAGCGGCGGCTGCTGAGAAACAGTTTCTTGCCGCCGTCAAGCATCCTAACATTGTCGGCGTCTATAACTTCGTGCAGCAAGGCAGCGCGGGCTACATCGTCATGGAGTATGTCGGCGGGATGACCCTGAAGACGATTCGCAAGGATCGCGGACCACTTCCGGTGCCGGATGCGATTTCTTATATCCACCGGATTTTGGGCGCATTCGCCTATCTTCACCGGCAGACTCCGCCACTTGTCTATTGCGACTTCAAGCCCGATAACTTCATGGTCGAAGGCGATGATGTGAAGCTTATCGACATGGGGGGCGTCCGGCAAATCGACGACCAATATGGTGATATCTATGGCACAGTCGGCTTCAGCGCTCCCGAAGCCGGCCAAGACCCCACGGTGGTTTCCGACCTCTATACGGTTGCCCGGACGCTTGCAGTTCTCATCATGGAGTTCAAGTTCCAGAGCACGTACGAATTCTCGATCCCGCCGCAGGAAGAACAGCCAATCCTCGCCAGATACGAGTCGCTGTATCGATTCCTCCTTAAAGCGACGCGTCAGGATCCGGATGAGCGTTTCCAGTCTGCAGATGAAATGGCCGATCAACTTGCAGGCGTTCTTGCCGAAATTGTCGCGCTTGAAACAAAGATGCCAAGACCTCACGAGAGCACTCTCTTCGGCGGTGAACCGATAGCGGGTCAGTCGGGGAAACTACCCGCTTGCCCGCACCTGATTCCGAGCCTGAAGATCGACCCTCTGGATCCGGCAGCCCAAACGTTGCTGATAAACAGCAATGGGACCTTCGAAGAGCAAATCGCGGCCTGCAAGAAAGTCGTCAGCCAATTTCCAACATCAGCCGAAGCAAGGCTGCGTCTCGCTAAACTTTACCTCGACGACGTGACGAACAAAGCGTCTACATTGCGGGACGCAGTCCGCGCCAACCAGCCTCAGGCCATAGATCTGGCAAAGAAGTTGATTGACGAAGTCGAAGCCCTCGACCCGTTTGACTGGCGCTGCGCCTGGATGAGGGGGGTTTCCGAATTCTTGCAGGGAAACGGCGAAAAAGCCGCCGGCTTCTTCAACCTAACTTACAGCGAACTCCCGGGCGAACTGGCGCCCAAACTCGCTCTCGCACTCGCCGCCGAAACAATGAAGGAGATGGAGGCCGCTATCTACTTCTACGAGATCGTCGGCCAGACAGACCCAAACATGACCTCCGCGATCTTCGGCCTCGCGAGATGCCTTGCCGGAATCGACCAGGAGCGGGCAAAGCAAGTCTATGACCGGATTCCCTCCAGTTCAGTCGCCTATAATCACGCTCAAATTTGCGCGGCCAGAGTCTGGCTAAGCGGCGCGAAGGAAGCGCATATTGTCCAGGCCAGCAAAATAATCAGCGCCTTGAAACTGGACCAGATGGAAGCCGAACGCATGAAGTTTGAAGTTCTCCAAAGAGCGCTCGGTCTCATCGTATCCCGGCAGATTCGCGAGAGCGACACCGGCTTGTTCGATAAGAGTTTTCGTGTGAATGCGCTGAAGGCAGGGCTCGAGACCGCATTGCGGAACATTGGACACCTCGCGACTAACAGAGTGGAAAAGATCCACTATATCGATCTCGCAAACCAGGTTCGGCCGACAACTCTACTTTAATCCGCGTGAATTGCCCCAAGTGCCACACAATTGCCGAAGCGGACAGCAACTTTTGCGAGGAATGCGGAACGCCGCTCAAGGTGCTCCCCGCCGGCGTCGCCGAAAAAATGGGTCTCTGTGAATGCGGTGCTGGACCGGACAAAATCGGCAAGGACGGCTTCTGCGAAGTGTGCGGTCTAAAGGTCAAAAATCCAGCAAGCGACCATGTGGAAGTCGAACTCAGTCCCTTAGTGGCAGGTGTATCCGATTTGGGCAAACGCCATTTCCAGAATGAGGATTCCTTCTGCGTCCACCGGGAAAATGAGACCGTCATTGCTGTCGTTTGCGACGGAGTTTCCGTTTCCCAGAACCCGGATCAAGCTTCTCGATGCGCTGCCAGCGCCGCCAAAGATTTTCTTGCTGAAAGCGCCGTCAAACCAAATCCCGATTTCAGGCAGGAGATGCGGGACGCGATTCGAAGAGCGGATGCCGCCATTAAGCAAGTTAGTTTCATTCCGGATCTCGAAGAGATTGATCCGCCCTCTTCCACGATTATTGCAGTGATCTTGGTTCCTTCCGCTGCCTGGGGCAAGCCCAAGAAAGCAATCATCGGCTGGCTTGGCGACAGCCGGGCCTATTACTTTACAAATAAAGCAAACAAACTCCTAACCAAAGATCACTCCTGGGCCAATGAGATCGTAGAATCCGGGGAGATGTCTTACGAGGAGGCCGTCAAGGACACACGATCCCACAGACTCACAAGGACATTGGGCGGCTACCCTGAAAAGCCCGGCACGGAAATGGATGAGCCTGGCATCATTGAAACCGATCTCACCGCCACCGGATGGCTGATTCTTTGCACGGACGGCGTCTGGAATTACGCCGACACGGCCGAGGATCTCGCGAAAATCTTTCACGCTATCCCAAAGACCGCGACAGCCCTCGAAATAGCCAAATTCCTGACGGAATGGGCAAACGCACGGGGTGGCAAAGACAATGTTAGCGTCGTCGCACTGGCAGTTTAACCCGAATATAGGAGCCAAACGATCATTCTAGCTTATGTTCAAGTCCAAAGTTTCCCAGAACCCATACCTTGCCGCTGGAGCAACGACGATCCACGCAATCATCACCGTCTCAACCGAAGGAGGGGAAGGCGCAGCGCCCGCGCCGCAGACGGACAACAGCCTGGTAATGGGGTTCGTGATCGACTCTTCGGGTTCAATGGATGGAGAGAAGATTCAGAGCGCCAAATCTGCAGTCAAGGCCGCCATCACTCTCCTTCCCGAACAGGCGCAGTTTTTCGTCATCGCCGGCGACAACGCCACGGAAATTGTCTCGCCCCTTCGCTACGCGACGGCGGAAAACAAGACAAAAGCGAAAGACAAGGTCGGACGAATTAGCGGGGGCGGTGGCACGGAAATGTCCACGTGGCTCGAAGCGGCATTAGCACTTTTCCCTCGCGGACCTGAATTCATCAGGCAAGGATTGCTTTTGACGGATGGGGCGAACGACGTGCGCGACAACCAGCGCCTGCCGGGCGTTCTGGCGAAGTGCACCGGCATTTTTCAATGCGAAGCCCGCGGCGTGGGAGCGGATTGGGAACCGGACCAGCTCAGGTTGATTTCGAATACCCTCCTTGGAACCACCGATATCATCCCGAGTCCTGCACAAATGTCGGCCGATTTCCAGTCGATCATCACGAGGTCGCTAGCCAAGAATGTCAGCGATGCGGTCATCCGACTATGGACCCCGGCTGGGGCCTCCGTGGAATTCTGCAAGCAGGTGTCGCCGGACCTTCTCGATCTAACCTCCAAAGCCAAAGTGGATCCCGTCAACCCTCAAATCAGGGAGTATCCGACCGGCTCCTGGGGCAAGGAAACAAGGGATTACCATTTCGCCATCAAGGTTAAGCCCGGCAATGTGGGCCAAAAGATGCTGGCCGGACGGGCTAGCATCGTCACACGAGGCCCTCAAGGCGAAAACGAAACCGAGAAGGCCCAGGTCCTCGCCATCTGGACGGATGACGAGGCTCAATCCGCGATCATTGATCGCACTGTGGCTCATTACACCAATCAGGGGGAACTTGCCCAAGTCATCCAGGAAGGGCTGAAAGCCCGCCGCGAAGGCAACGAAGATGAAGCCACAAAGAAACTGGGCCGTGCCGTCCAATTGGCTGCCGAGTCCGGAAACGAGGAGACTGCAAAACTCCTGAGCAAAGTCGTCGATGTCATCGACGAATCCGAAGGTACCGTCAAACTCAAGCGAAACACGACCGCGGAAGACGAGATGACGCTTGATACCCGGTCCACGAAAACGCGCAGAATCACAGTCTAACCATGGCCACGTGCCCAAACAACCACGAAAGCCGGACTAACGACTTCTGTAGTGTATGTGGTATTGAAATGAGCGCTACAACTGAAGTAGCACCCGTCACTGAACCGAAAATCGTTGCGGGCGTTACCGAAACCTGCCCAATCTGCCAGACGCCACGGTCAGGTGATGGAGGCGATTTCTGCGAAGAGTGCGGTTACAACTTTAAAACGGGCTCGGTCGCCCCGGTTCCGGTTGCTCCGGAACCCGAATCCCCGAAACCGCGGACTGGCGGCGGGACAGAAGCGGAAGCGGCTGCCATTGCAGGAGCGCAGCTGCCAACACAGCCGAAACCGACCGAATCAGAGCCGGTAGCTCCGCAAACCGAGGAGGCGCTCCAGGCGGAAACGCCGAAACAGAGGCCTGCCTGGGAAGCAATCGTCTCGGTTGACCCTGCCATCCGCGGGACTCCCATTGCCGAGGCGCCGGTCGGCCAACCCGAAAGGCTCTATCCGCTGGACGGCGACAAACTCATTGGACGCAAGAGCGTCAGGAGAAACATCACGCCGGATATCGATCTGTCCAATGACACGGCCGTGTCCCATCAGCAGGCGAAGCTGGCTCTTCAGTCAAGCGGAGAAATCGCCCTCGTCGATCTCGGTTCCAGCAATGGGACGCTTCTTAACAATAAAATAATTCCTCCAAACGTCCTCCACCTCCTGAAAGATGGAGACATGATCGGCATGGGGAGTTGGACGAAGATAATCATTCGCAAGACGCCCAACTAACTAACCAAACAATTCAGGTCAAGGAACCACCGGCAGAGAAAAACCAGGAAAACCGGACCATGATTCCACAAATCAACCTTCCTGATCCCGAGCGGGCCACTGCCCCAAATTTACCCGACAACAGGTGGAACCTATCCAAACGCGAAAACTGGGATACGCCACGAAAACTGATTGGGATGGCCGCCGCGGTCGTGCTGGCAACGATCTGCTTGTTCTTCTCGATAGGTAACGCAATTTCCGAATGCAAAAACGCGGTGAAAAGCATCGGCAAGGATTGCGCGCCCTCCATCGTTGCAGCGCAACAGATAGCCGCGTCCCTCGCGGACTTCGATGCGAACACCACCAATGAACTGATTTGCGAACCTGCCTCCAAAGACATGAATACTGCTGTGGCGACAGTTCAGCAGCGCCATAAGGAAATCACGAGCAATCTTGTTAAGGCCGCCGAAAACATCACCTTCGGAGACAATGAGCGCGTACCGATAAACACGATTGCGGATAACCTCGGCAAGTATGAAACAACCATGGAGGAAGCGAAAATCCTTCTCCAGACAGGACATAAAGATCAAGCCGTCAAGACCGGAAGAATTGCATCAGACCTGATGCAGAATGTCCTGCTTCCCGCAGCCGGGAAACTCGATAAGGCGAACCGAAGCGTGCTGGATACTACCTACGAATCCCACCGGAACGTTGACGCCGTATGCCTGGCACTCGTGCTGGCATCCGGAATCGTCCTGATTGCGATGCTCGCTTATGCGCAATATTTCACTTTCCGAAAAACGAACCGGATCCTGAACCCCGGCCTCGCCGTCGCGTCTGCCATCGCAATCTCGCTCACGGGATACGCAGCCTACACGCTCATTACTGCAAACGAAATCGTGCGGTCAGCAGTAAAGGATGCATTCGATTCCGTTTACTTCCTGTGGCACGCAAGAGCAATTGCTTACGATGCCAATGGTGACGAAACCCGCTGGCTCTTCGACCGCGAAAATGCGAATCGATATGCGGACAGCTTCTTCGCAAAGTCGAAAAGCCTTGCCGAATTCCAATCCAGGATTCTTACTGATCTTCCGGAAAACGTCAGTTCCAAGAGCCTTGCGGATATGGCTAACGGAAAAGATCCAGAGGCTGCCGACTTCAAAGGATACCTCGCCGACGAATTGAAAAACATTACATTCCCAGGCGAACTGGAAGCGGCCACGGCGACACTCGAATACAACAGAGAGTATCTGCAAGCCGACAAAAAGATCCGGGCGCTCGAAGAGGAAGGCCGGCATGCCGAAGCGATTCGCTTCTGCCTTAGTAATGAGGAGGGCGGTTCCAATTTCCTCTTTGGCAAGTTCGACGATGCCCTCGGACAGACCTTGGGCATCAACCAGAAAGCATTCGACGAAGATATCGTAACCGCCTTCCAACACCTCGATCCTTTCACTTACATCACCCCGATCGCCATCCTCCTCATCGCCGCCTCGGCTATCTTTGGATTTTGGGAGCGTATCAAGGAATACAGCGTTTGATCAGAGATGACCCTCGCGGAACTCGACATAGAACTCGGATATTGGCGCCAGGTAGCCGAATCCGCGTTGAACAACACGATGGAGGTATATGAAAACCCCACGTACAAGGCGCTCTGCGACGGCTACTTCAAAGGGGAGACAGCAAAAAAGCTGGGGGAACCTGGAAAGATCAATAAGCTGATCGAGCAAGCCAGCGATCTTAAGAGTTTTGTGGACAGGGCGCTGGAACTCCGTAAGGGCGTCACCCTGCTGAACCGAAACGAAAGAATCGCGGAGATTGAAGCACTGCTCACAAAGGACTCGATCACGCTTGGAGATGAGCAAACACCACTGGCGAACAGGACACTGACGGGGGAGGCCATTGTTTCCAGGAGATGCACGCCTAAAGAACTGTTGGACAGGCTCACGAGCGGATTTGACGTCGCAAAAGCGCTCGTCTCTGAAATCGACAGCATTCAAACATCTATATTGGCAAAGCTGGATGAAACCGGACGGGAACTGGACGGATTCCGAGCCAAACATCCTTCGTCCAGCCAGGTCGCAGCGACACAAGATAGGCTGAAGGGTTTGGAATCCCTGGTAGCCACCGACCCGATAGGGCTGCAAAAGACGCTTGAGACTGAGATCCTGCCCCTCCTTAAAGCCGCAAAGGAGGCAAGCGAGGCCGAGGAACGACAACGCGTTCAACTGGATGCCGACATGGCCGTCGCAGAAACATTGGCGAAAAATCTGCAGGCATCACACGCGGAGGCGACTGCAAGGACAGCGGAACGCAAGCTTAAGCTAACAACCAAGGCTCCAGTATCCGAAGCCCTCTCAGAGGTCGAAATCCAGAAGACAATCTCTTGGCTTTCAACCTTGCAAAAAACCGCGACCACAACCGAATGGAAATGCGTTTTCTTCGGACTGCATAAGTGGATAAGCAAAGCCAAGGAACAAATTGATGTTGAAAAGAAGACTGCGTCAGAGAACCAAAGGCTCCTGGAAAAGCGCCTTGAACTAAGAGGGCTTCTCGGTGCGCTTCAAGCCAAAGTCTCAAACGAAGGACGTGCGGAAGACAAAGAAATCTTCGAGATCGGAAGGAAAGCCAGAGAACTCCTATACGGGAGGCCAACTCCAATGGAAGAAGCGGAAGCCTTGGTGCGGGAATACCAAAAGCTCTCCTGAGCACACCGCTCTTTGATGGCCAAGTCGGCCTAGATGAGAGAAAATTAAACCAGCCGGCGATGTTTTCTTTGAGCGATTCAACCACGTTATCTTCCACGATCCACCACCCCAAAGCGCTGTAAGGGGTTCAACTGCTGCACGTTCCAGTTTCGCCCTTAAAATCCGCCGATTCACTTCGTATAGTTCGCCGGAGAATCCGATCGAGTTGTCCTTGGCTACTCCTGTTGCTCTGGGCTAAGGTAGCTTTTGGGAGTCCCAAAATTGGGAAAATCCCCTCGCCATGACTGAAACTTAGCCCTTCATCGGTATGTTCAATAAAGAGCGAATTATACAGTTCACGAGATTCTGCGCGGTCGGCGGCAGTGCTGCGGTCATCGATTTGACTGTCGTTTGGATAACCAGCCGTTTGCTGCCCGCCTTAGTGGCCGTATCCCTCGGATACATTACCGGAGTGACCTGCCACTTTTTGCTTAATAAATTCTGGGTATTCAGGTGCAATTCCCAGCAGTACCGCCGCCAGCTCGCATTGTATTTGGTGCAAGTGGCGCTCTACTGGTTAATGACCATGCTCATTGTGTCACTGGTTTTGTCCGTTAGTGGGGCCAGCGTCGTAGTCGCTCGCGTGATTTCGATACCACCGATGACGCTTTTTACATTTTGTTATATGCGATTTGTGGTCTTCAACAAGGCGAGACTCAGTCCGAGTCCTTTACGTCCCGCCGCTTCAAGCGCTCTTTCTGATGCGCGGCCAGTCACGAGAACAGACGCCGAAGCGTATAGGCTTGGGACTAACCTCGAGTCGAACGGATAATATCTCGGGCCAATCCAGCCGATCTAATTCGTCCGAGCACGCACCGGTGGTCGCGGGTCTCTACAGCTATTATGGATAGAAACCCGCACCCACTAATCCTATCAGGCACATAGTAATGGTATTTTCATTGTGTCTTGCGGTTTAGGTGATTTTTGCAAGGCTAGGCCGCGTGGCGCTGCAAGAATGCTAAGGTCTTCTGGTTGAACTCCTCGACCTTCTCATAGATTGGCGTGTGCGCGCACTCTTCAAAGATCAGCAGTTCGGAGCCGCGTATGGCACCTTTCATCCGATCCGCAAAACGAGTCGACGTCGCCACGTCGTGACGCCCAAAGGTGATCTGCGTTGGGGCCGTGATCTGGCCCAATTGCGCCGCGACATCATGTGCAATCACGGCATTCGACTGTTGGAGGAAGGCCGCCAGAGGCTGCGCCGGCCGGCCCCGCACAAACTCGGCCAAGGACTGGATGTACTCTGGCTTGGCGGCATATAGCTCGGGCGTGAAGCACCACGGGAAAATACTCAGAATAACCATCTCGGGCACGTTGCCCAACGCTTTGGCCGTCACCTGCCACCCTTCGACCACGGCCTTGAGAAACGCGTCTGTCTTCGGCCAGCCACTGTGCAGGGACAATGACTTGACCCTGCTAGGATACTTCGCGGCCAGCCACATGCCACTGGCAGCGCCGAGCGACAGGCCGGAGATGTGCGCGTTCGGAATTCCCACAGATTGCATGAACGCCGCGACATCGTCGGCGAAAAGCTCTGTGGAATAGACGCCCTCGGGTTTGTCGCTTTCCCCCGTCCCACGCAGGTCGATTGAAATACAGGTGAAATGCTTTGCGTACTCGGCCACCTGGAAGGCATAACAGGCGTAGTCGGCGGCTAAATAGGGAATCAGAATCAGAGGTTCTCCAGTTCCTTGTTGATCGTAGTTTATGGTTATGTTGTTTGCATTGACTTTAGGCATGGGGTCCCTCCTTCTGAATACGTCAAAGCCCATAATTAGCGCAACACTTCCGCTGCCGTAAGCGCGTAAATCGTCGCACATTGGATAACGTTGCGGATCGGAACGAACTCGTTCGGTCCATGAGAGACTGTAAGCAATCCCGGCCCATAAGCGAACGCTGGGATGCCGTAAGCTGCGTAGAATCGCGTTTCGAGCAGCCCTGGGCACATCTCGAAAGCGGGTTCTTTAGCGGTCAGGCTGGCTATGGAACGCGACAGAATCACGCCGAGGGGATCTCGCGCCGAAGTTGACGCCGCGGCTTCCTGCTGAAGCGTCTCAATTTCGAAACCTTCCAGCGCATCGCGCAACCGACGCTTTTCCTCTTCGAGGTTTTCTTCGGGATTAATGCGGCGATCAACCGTAAAAGAGCAGAAATCGGGCGTCACGTTAAAATTCGTACCTGCCTCAACCCGCCCGCCGAGCATCAGAATGGATTTTCGCGCAGCCGCCGGAGCGATGTTCTCTTGCGTTTCGCGGAGCTCTACTTCTTTTTTTATCTCGACAAGGCGCGCTATTGCCGGTTGCGCGTGTTCGAACGCGTTCACACCTTCGAATTGCCGGCCGACATGCGCCGCTTTCCCGCGCATCGTGGCGCGCAACGAAATGGCTCCGCGGCTGGCGTTCCAGATGACGCCGCCGGTAGGCTCCGGCGTCAGCATACCGACCGCGTCTTTTCCGAGCAGCCCGCGTGCATCCAGATAGCGAGATCCGCGCGGGCCGGCGGTTTCTTCGTCGGGTACTAACACGATGCCGATACGGCCTCTTTTTAGAAGCCCTTCATCGCGCGCCACAGCCGCTGCGTGAATCATCGCAGCCAGACCGCTTTTCATGTCGGAGGAACCGCGACCGAACAAATTTGCGCCTTCGACACGTGGCTGAAACTGATCCCGGCTCTGCGCGGGAACTACATCGTAGTGACCGCTGAAATAGAGAGTTCGCGGACCAGTTCCGACCGACGCGAGTACACACGCGCCTTCGCGTCGCACATCATCAAAGCCGAGTCTGTCCAATTCATAGACCAGCGTGCGCGCGCATTCCTCGTAGTGATTTCCCGGTGGATTTTCCGACGGAATCGTGATCAAACGCTGGGTAAGATCCAGCATCGCCGCCTCGAAAATCCGTTCACGCAGCCGGGATGAAAGTGGGGTGGGATTTACGGTCTCCACTTTGTCGCTTGGATGCTTTTAGCGGGGTTCGTACTTAATCCTGGGATCGTTCGAGCACTAACATCCAGAATAATTCAACGTCCGGATGGCAGTCAATGCTTTCGGCGGGCTGAAAGCGTCTAACGGGCGATTTTTGCCATCCGTCATTGTCATTCTCGTAAAGTGCAGCCTCGTTTTGCCGATTTTGAAGTTGGAATGAACGCACAGGCAGACCAAATCATCGAGCGGGATGGAGGAACGTTCATGATAGCGGCTGAACAAGATTCGTGGTGCGTCTACGTCTGGCGAGCAAATTGGATAGGCGTAGGCCGCTGGAAGCGTCTGGCGCGCTGCCAAAGGCGAGAGCAGGCCTTGGCGAGATTGACGTTGAAGAGCAGATATGGATTTGGTATCGGCCACTAAGCACCAGTGATACCAAGATGGGCTGTGTACGTTGTCCACAGTCTGCTGTCGCCAGAGGGAACAACAAGCGTTTCCTTTGCTGCTATTTCAAAAAAGAAGCGTGACTCGCCAACGAATGGTGAGCATTGAGACTCTCCTCGATTTACTCTTTTCGTAAGAGAGCAAGAAGATTTACTGATTAGCCATTCTGCAGCGCTTAAGCAAACTCCGTTCAAATGCCAAAAATCCCAGACATAATGATTTCGCTGGAAGAAGTTCTCCGAATTATTAAAAAGATTGAAGAGGCAGACGATAAACAATCCAACGATCTTGCGTCTGCAGTTCGGCGAGGTGAAACATGGGCAAACATCGACAAGGAGAGACTGAACGCCAGAGCGGAATTGCTGATGCAATTTACAGAGCAAATAAACCGGCTGCACAAGGTGTACAAATAGCAGCGGGTCTGTTAAAGCCGGCAAATAACGCTATCTAACTCGCGAACGTTTTGCACCCGCCTGTCTAAGACTCGATCGCATCGCACTCCGATTTCAAAAAAGGGTCAAAGAATTAGTTACCGGGCGCTCAGCCCCGGTCAATGCTGATGGAGTATCTTCCTAGCCTTCAAGATCTTTAATGCCGGATTGTGAAATTCATAGACGTCCAGCCGCTTCGGGACTGGAGAGGTAACGCGTTCTCCGTCACGAAGCTTCTCGGATAAGGAAGAACACAGGCGAGACGCCTATGATACTTTGGACTCGGTGACGTTCGTACCTGAGGAGAGAGAACTCCGTTTCACAATTCGAGTACGAGTGCAATTGGGCGAAGGCGGCAAATGACATGCCAGGGGCGTTTTGAACGACGTGCGGAGCTGCTCATTGAATGGAGTGGCCTTAGGCGGCAATTTCTTTACCGGACGTTGCCAAAAACGGCGCCCAAAGTATCATAGGCGTCTCGCCTGTGTCTTCTCTGGTTGGATGACTCCAAAAGCCGGTAGGATTCCGGCCATCGGCGCGCCGCTGGACAAACCGATATCAACGTGCCCTTACGTCTGTTCGCCGAACAACGAGTACTTCTGGTTCAATCCAGATACGATGAAACCTCTGATTAGCTCTGAGGGCCAATTCCCACGGACATTTACGATTCGGTGAAGCCGAAAAACTCTTAAAGCTTTGGCCGCGGCTTCCTTTATACCAAGAGGATTATCATCCAGCAACACGCCGAAGCAATCCCCAAGGGCCAGCCGGGTTGGCTCAGGGACCGCAAAGGACCCTCGAAAATTCGAATTCGTGCGAAGGCACTCCAAACACCAATTGCGAGCAAGAAAATTTTCCACTTTTCGCTGTCGTCGATCGTTAGAAATGTTCCTGGCGCAAGCACCAAATACGAGCCGGCCAGGCAAACAATTAATGCCAGCACTTTGATGATTTTCCGAACGAAGTCTCTGAGGTCGGTTAGATGCCATAAGGTATAACTATCTCGAACCGCTCGAAGCAAAAGCTCGAGGGCGATCACACCTATCGTAAAGACGAAGAAACAAATCCAACGCAACAGCAGCATAGACAGACCCTGCCAACCTGTATTGGAATTCGAGGACCTCGTCAAGCTTGCCGTCCCGATACGAGTAGGGACAGGTCAAATATCGGAAGCAGGCCGAAATTTATCTACGCTTTTATCTT
>CAVVPV010000010.1:0-45762 GCA_963750185.1 uncultured Verrucomicrobiae bacterium | reverse complement strand
CTGTGACGAATACACCCCTTCGGCTTCGGGGTAAGGTAAGCCGTAGAGAATCCGCACAGAAGACCACGAAGATCTCAAAGATGTTTTCAGACGGATCACCTACCTCTGAACGCTCGATCCCGAAACAGCTCTTCGTGAATCTTTGCGGTCTTTTGTGCGGATTCTCTACAGCTTACTTCATCAATGAACGCGGCCTTCTTCACAGAAGGGTCGTTACCGGTGCTCGTCATCGTTGGAAAAGAATACACGCGGGACGCGTATGCTACCTGGTGAATCCGTCTTCGAGCCAACTCAGCCCTGAAACGTCATGACCTGACGGATCGATTTGCCCTCCGCCAATCGGTCGAATGCTTCGTTTAATTGATCGATCGAAACGATCTCGCTCAACAAGCGATCAACCGGAAGTTTCCCCCGCTGGTAGAGGGCGATGAACCGCGGTATGTCGCGCGCCGGAACGCAAGAGCCAAGATAACATCCTTTGACCGTGCGTTCCTCTGCCGTCAGCTGAACGGCAGGGATCGAAAATCGATGCTCAGGATTCGGAAGACTGGCCGTGACCGTTGTGCCGCCTCGTCTCGTGATCTCGTAGGCTAATTGTAACGCCGGCACCGAACTCGCCATCTCGAAGGCAAAATCTACGCCGCCGTTCGTGAGATCGCGGACCTCCTTGACTGCGTTTGGACCAGCCAGAACCGTTTTGGTTGCTCCAAGGCGCGAGGCAACCTCCAATTTCCGGGGACTGATATCGACCGCAACAATCTCGACAGCTCCGGCCAAATTCGCGCCCAGAAGCGCGCTCAGCCCGACCCCGCCTAAGCCAATGACCGCGACCGATGCCCCCGCCTGGAGTCTCGCCGTATTCACCACAGCCCCAACCCCGGTTAGAACGGCACAGCCGAAAAGGGCCGCTTCGTGGGCCGGTAACGAACTGTCGACTTTGATTGCGGAACGCCGCGACACCACTGCGTACTCCGCATAACCGGAAACTCCGATGTGATGATAGATCGGCGCGTCATGAATCCGGAGACGTCGCGCGCCCGAGAGCAGTGTCCCGGCTCCATTGGCACGTGCCCCCGGTTCGCACAGAGCGGGACGTCCTTCCATACATGGTAGACACGACCCACACGACGGAACGAAGGCCAGCACAACCTGATCGCCGGGCTTCAGATCCGTCACCCCCGGACCGCATTCGACGACTTCGCCGGCCGCCTCGTGACCTAGCACCATCGGCAATGGTCTTGGCCGATCCCCATTGATGACCGAAAGATCTGAATGGCATAGCCCGGTCGCCTTAATCCTGATCAAAAGCTCTGCAGGTCCGGGTGGATCCAAGGTAACGTCTGCCACGACCAATGGCTTTGAGGTGGCATAGGGACGGGAGCGCCCAATCTCATTCAATATGGCTGCTTTCATTTGTCTCCGGGAGTGAGCCTGCAGAATTTTCGCGGCCTCGAAAGCTGTTAAGCGGACGCTTAAGAATCGATACTACGTTGAAGGAATCAAGAGAAACTGTTTGATCACTCCTCTAATCGTAATCGACCCTGATTTTAATCGATTCGGTCGCTCACTGCACGAAGGCCCAAATGTCGCCGAGCCCAAAGTAGAATAGGCGTCTCGCCTGTTCCCGACGTTTGGGCACTCGTGGAAACTCGTAGGGCAAGCTGAGCCCGAGGCGGAAGACGATCAGGACACGCTTGGCATTCTTCATTCTTCATTCTTCATTCTGCCTTTTGCCTTTTGCCTTTTGCCTTTCCCGTTCCCCCCGGACCCACCTTGAAATCTTCTCCTCGCTCGACGACGCTCCTCTTCTATGCCATCGAAGAAAATCTTGATTGTTCTTGCGGATGTGGACGGCACCCTCGTCGACAGTCGGAAACGGATCACCGACCGCGCCAAGGCGGCTATCCAGAAGCTGACTCATGCAGGCATCAAATTCGCCGTGACAAGTGGACGACCTCCACGCGGAATCACGATGATTTCCGACCAAGTCAAGTTGTCTGCTCCCATCGCGGCGTTTAACGGCGGAATGTTAGTCGATACGGGAACTATGAAGGTGTTAAAGCAACAAACGCTCGACGACGAAACTGCGCGAGCGGTGATCGAACGTGTTGATGGATACGGTCTGGATGTCTGGGTTTATGCCGGCGTGGATTGGTATCTGCGGAACATCAATGCGCCCCATCGGGAAAAAGAAGAGCATACGGTCCAATTTCCACCGACCGAAGTCAAAGACTTCGAAGCGGCGCTTAAGCAGGGCGTCGCCAAGGTTGTTGGCGTCAGCGATGACTTGGCGCTCGTCGTTAAAGTTGAGAAGGCAATCCAGGATGAGTTTGAAAACTGCGCGTTTGCAGAGTCGAAAACTCAGTCGCGCGACTGCGAACCGCACGTCTCCGCGGCTCGTTCGCAACCTTATTACCTCGACATCACCCATCCGAATGCAAACAAAGGAGCGGTTGTCGAAATGCTTTCTCAGCTTCTCCAGATTCCGCCTGAAGAATTCGCCACGATCGGAGATATGCCGAACGATGTGCTGATGTTCGAGAAGAGCGGATACTCGATCGCCATGGGACAGGCCAATGACGAAGTTAAGAAATCGGCGACCTCCGTGACAGCGGGAATGGATGACGAAGGATTTGCGAAAGCGATGGAGGATTTTGTCCTGAGTTGAGACAAAGACCGAAGAGACCCGTCGCAAAAGTCTGGGCTCTTGAATGGCTTCTGAAAATAAGCCGAGGAACTGTAACTACATGTTAACACAACGATCGGAGTAACATCAAAACGGAGAACAGAATACACGCGGGACACGCATGCTACTCGGCTGCAAGAATTGTCCGCGCACAGGACTCGTCAGTGACGAGACCGTTGATCCACTGGCCGCGCAAAGCACCGAGAACGGCTTCCGCTTTATGTTCCCCTCCTGAAAAGGCGATGACCGGGCGTTTGACCTGCCGGTTCAGTTTGATGCTCGTAACGCGCTGCTGGGTTGAGGCACGTACGAGGGCTCCATCTTGATCGAACGCCCAGCCGAGATAATCTCCAACGGCGCCCGCCTTAACCAGCTCCTCTACTTCCTCTCCGGTAAGGAACCCGTCTCGTTGCAACGGGCATCCCGGACGGATGTCGCCTATTCCAACAAACGCGACATCAACCTTGTTCGAGAGGTCCTCGACAATCCGGTAGAGACGGTGGTTGCACCATTGCTTTCGTTCCTCCTCCGAATCGGCCAGAAGCGGAGCCGGAATCAGAAAACATTTGGCGCCAATCTTTTCTGCAGCCTGAAGGGCGGCGTCGTTAGGATTGCTGGACCCATCCCGCGCAATTGTTCCGACCAGAGAGAGCACCCGGTGTTGCGGCCGCACCAGCGTGTTCAGCTCACTGATGACGGCTTTAATTGTCTGACCCGACCCGAGCGCAACGATCTTCGGCCTCTCATCATTCAAGTAAAACTCTACCACCTGCGCCGCGGCGACCGCGATCTTCCGCAGAATCTGATCCGCGTTATCATCGTTCACCGGAACAATATCGCAGACCCCCAGATTGAATCTTTCACGCAAAGCAATCGCCAACTCCAGACAGCTCGCGACTTTGTGGTTGACCCGGACTTTGATCAAACCTCGTTCCAGCGCAAATGCCACGAGTCTCTGCGCGGTCGGCCGCGAAATTTGCAGTTTTCGAGCGATCTCATGCTGTGTGTTTCCCGCGACGTGGTAAAGCCATGCTGCGCGCACCGCGATTTCTAGTTTTTCCTCCTGTCTGGACGATGTTGGATCCATGGGTGATGCAGTGGCGGCAGACCGAGCCGCCATTAAGCTACTGCCGCGAATCAAGAATCAAGCCTGCATCGCTCGTAAATCTTTACAGATTTGCGAGCGACGCGGGCTAGAGCCGATCCCAAAATCGCTCGCTACTCTCGTAAATGTCATCGAACAATCGTTGCGCCGCAGCGTATCGCTCCGTCCATTCCGGGTTTGGCTCGATTTCACCGGTGTACCGAACCTGCCTGGCGGCCTCAATCTCAAGATCCGCAAATAGACCGGAAGCGGCTCCGGCAAGCATTGCGCAACCGACGACTCCGCACTCCGGTTCGGACGGGATCACAATCGGACAATTGTAAATGCTCGCCTTGATTCTCAACCAGAGAGAGCTCTTAGCTCCGCCGCCGGCTGCAATGACCCGATCGAACCGATAGCCTTTCTGCCTGAACAACCTCATCTGCCTGTTGCAGGCGAATGCAACCCCTTCCAAAATCGCGCGGTTCAGATGGCCGGTGGTGTGCCGGCTCGTAAGACCAAAAAACTGGCCACGGGAATTCGGTTTTCGAGCGATGCGCTCCCCATTGAGGTAGGGCAAAAACAGCACTCCCTCCGACACCGCGGGCACATCTTCGGCAAGCGCGATAAGATCGCTGTATCCGCTTTCACCTCCGTGGAAAAGGGTGCGTGCCCAACGAATCGCATCGCCGGTCGCGTCGACGATCGCAAATGCCGCCCATCCACCCGTGATGCACGAAAGATTCGCAATTGCCGGGTCGGGATCGGGTCTATCCATGGTCGCTACAACAAGCGTCGACGTACCCGTAATCTCGCACTCCTGTCCGGCGCGGGTGACGCCCGAGCCGAGAAGCGCCGCCGGGAAATCCCCCGCCCCGACGGCAACAGGGGTGCCGGCGCGCAATCCGGTGAGCCCGGCAGCCTCGGGTGTCACTGACCCCAGGAGATCCGAAGCGGCACCAAGCGGCGGCAGTTTGTCCGCATCGAGATCGAGCATCTGCAGGAGCTCGCGACTCCAAGCGCCGGTCCGCAGATCAAACATGTAACTGCATGAAGCCTCGCAATAATCGATCCGCCGTTCTCCAGTCAGCTTGAAATTGATGTAATCCTTGGGCGTCAGAAACGTTCGGGTCGCTTCGTAGCTCTTCGGCGCATTTTGCTTGATCCAGGCCAGCTTGAATCCTGGCCACGCAACCGTTGCAGGATTTGCTGTCGCCGCACGCAAAGCGCCGGTATCGTTCTCCCGTAAAAACCGATCGACAAGCGCCCGGGTCCGTTTGTCGTTCCAGAGAGGGATCTCTTCCAGAACGAGGTCGCCGGTTTCGTCGACGAGGACAGTACCATGCATTTGTCCGCACGCGGCAATCCCCGCCACACGGTCAGCTCCCTCTGCAACTTGGCCGAGAACGCTCCGAACGGTCAGCACCACGCCGTCCCACCAGGTCCTGGGCCGCTGTTCAGACCATGCGAACCTAGGGACAATTTGCGCATGCTCTTTTGCGGCAAACGCGGCGATTTTTCCGGATTCAGTCACGAGTGCGGCCCTCGTGCTTCCAGTTCCGATATCGATCGCGAGCAGGAGATCCTTTGTCATGGGGCGGCGCCGAAGAGGAGATTAGGAGAAATCGCACTGGATTTGCCAACCAATATTCGGATTTGCCAGGAATCTTCTCAGGAGTGGCTAACGCATCCATCCCATCCGCAGCGCGCACCGCAGCCCCGCCAATCAAAAAGAACTTGGACCGAAAAAGAAAAGCTCACTAAATCTTTTGTATCATGGATCAAATAAAAGATTGCCTTTTGTTCACATAAAGATCATAATTTCAGACCTGCAAAGACGGAGTTTTGGACTCCATGCGCAGAAACTCTTAAACCCCCGGGAACTATGCAAACGAATGATCTGGTCCTCGAAGACGAACGGCGGTGTGAACCGATTTGCAGGCCTGAGCAGCCGGCGGAACTGATACTCGACGGATCGCTCCCCGCGAGACGGCGGTTTGAGCTGATCCGGCTCGCGAAACGAGAGGGCCAACTCTCAATCGCGCAGCTCTCGTCCCAATTTGGAGTGTCCGTAGACACAATTCGAAGGGATCTCGATCTCCTTTCAATCCGCGGGCTGGTTCGACGAACACACGGCGGAGCGGTCGCCGCCGATTACCTGGCGCAAACCGAGTGCGGATCCGCTCAACGCACTGGTGCACGTACCGTGGAAAAGACTCGAATCGCCAAGTGCGCCGCAGCGCTCATCAAAAATGGTGAAAGCCTGATCGTTAACGGAGGCTCGACCACGCGTTTGTTCGCCTCGGAACTGGGCGGAAAGCGCGCTCTCACGGTCGTCACCAATGCTTTAGGAATTCCTCCAGCTCTTCCGCATCACGCAGTCCGCGACATCGTGTTGCTTGGGGGTGAATACCGACCGGAATCGAACACGACGGTTGGATCAATCGCGTTCTGCGGCGCGGTACCCGTCAACACCGACAGCGCAATTGTCGGTGTCGGCGGAATCGCTCAGGATGGGCTCCATAGCGGTCTCTTGCAGGATGCGACGATGACCGCGAGCATGATTGACCGCGCGCGCAGAACGATCGTTCTTGCCGATTCCACAAAATTCGGGCGCCGGCTCCTCGGACATATTGCCTCTCTGGACAAGGTCGATATCCTGGTGACGGATGCGGCGCCCCCAAGAGAACTGTTCAGAGCGCTGGTTCAACTAAGCGTGCAAGTGGTGGTCGCACCTCCGCTAACGTCGGAGCTAAACTCCAGACTTACACCCCGTTACTTGTAGGCCGAAAATCTCACAAGCCAAAGTGGTTGTGAGATAAGGGAACCCGCGTTGTTGAACAACTGGAGCGTAGGCGTCTCTGCCTGCGCCGCATAGTGCGTGGACGCACATCAGCGGACGTCGCTATCAAAGAACATCGCTGTTGCCGAGGCGAACTCACCCGCTGCGGTCACCCGGAAACTGAACAGGCAGAATGCCTGTTCTACCTTGGCTCCAAGTCTTCAGATCAGAAACGCGCTCCCTCTGAAGTATCGCCGACACGCCGATACGCCGATACGCCCACACGCCGACACCGCGTCCTTTATGGTTACGGCTGCGCCGCCTCACTATTCCCGAAAGTCCTCCTATGTTAGGGAGAGGACGCGAGTGAGAGTCGCGCGCGCGCCGTTGTCGTAAAAGCTCCCCAAGAGATCACGCAATTCGGCGACGAACCTAGGCGAACCTGCAAGACCCTTGCTGAACACCTCGTGGATTGAAAGCAACTGCTCGGGATCTTTCCCACCTGCTTGCGCGGTCTCGGTAAGTCTCTTTGACATCGGGTCAATAATCGGGAGGTCCCTTCCCTCATCATCCTTGCCGGTCAAATAGCGGAACCAGCTGGCGACGACGAAGCTCAGGTATCGGATCGACCCGCCTCTCTCGATTTGTTCCGAGATCGACGGCAAAACAAATTTTGGAATTCTCGCAGACCCTTCCGTTCCCAGCCTCGAGAGCTGATCCCGGATAGCAGGATTCGCGAAACGCTCCACCAGAGTCTTCTTGTACTCGTTCAAGTCAACGCCCGGGACTGCCGGCAACAACGAAGTCACATCGACCTCCATCATCTGCTCGACGAGCTTGCAGATCTGCGGATCTGCCATCGCTTCGTGGGCAAACTCGTAGCCGAGCAACATCCCGACGTAGCACATTGCCTGATGACTCGCGTTCAGGAGGCGAAGCTTCATTTTCTCGTATGGAAGCACGTCGGAAGTCATCTGCACGCCGACTTCCTGCCAGGCAGGCCGGCCGAGCGGAAAATGATCTTCAATTACCCACTGCCTGAATGGCTCGCACATGACCGGCCATCCATCATCAATCCCGAATTTATCCCGGACAAGCGCGCGATGCTCGTCGGTTGTCGCGGGCGTGATCCTGTCGACCATGCTATTCGGAAAAGCGCAATTCGTTATAAGCCAGTTATGCAACTTCGGGTCGCGAAGCTCCGCGAAAGCAAGGAGCATCTTCTTCATCACATCTCCGTTGCCCTGCAGGTTATCGCACGACATCACCGTAAACGGCGCTAACCCGCGCGTGCGCCGGCGATCCAGCGCCTCGAGAACATAACCAAACGAACAGATCGGCTCGCCAGGGTGTGCGAGGTCGTGCTGAATATCCGGATGTTCAGCGTTGAATTCGCTAGTTCCCTGGTGCACATAATACCCCCCTTCGGTGATCGTCAGCGTGACAATCCGGCGCTCTTCTGCAGCCAGCTTGTCGATCACCTCCTCCGTATGACCGGGTCCAAAAACAAAATTCACCATCGAACCGATTACACGTGCATGCTCGGCGTGAGCACCGCGCTCGACAACTGTGTACAGGCAATCCTGAGAAAGCAAAACATCACGGATTCGCGCGTCCTGTTGCAGCAATCCTACCCCGCACAATCCCCACCTGCTGTCCGCTCCGAGATGTAAAAGGTCATCCGCGTACACCGCCTGGTGCGCCCGAAAAAACCCGCCGACTCCGATGTGTGCAATTTGCTGCCCGACCTTGCGCCGATCATAGGTCGGCACACGCACGTTCGGTCCGAGCGAATTGAGGTTCTTTTCATTTAGATTCGTTGTCATTGGCTTGATCCGATTGGCAGCACATTGACTACAACCTGAGCTGCGATCACTGGGTAAATTTATCTATACATATAAAAATCGCGTACAGCTGTCTAGCTATATTAGTGCGTACTTCGCTCTAGTAATCGCAAACCGGTTCCCCGGTGATCGGAATCACTGCGACTATACTCCTTTTACATTTCTGCTACCGTTCAGTCCAGAGTCGGCGAACCAAATGGAGGGATTCATTCCAAATCTGTCAAAATCTCGCAAGGAATGCGGTATTTTGCTGCATTTTCATCGAAAAAATCTTGAACGCCTTTCGAGATCTCTTGACTCTTTGAAGGCGAGGATGAGAACATCTTATTTAGACAGGTGTATCCGGATTTTGGCTTCCAGCACCGGATAGCATTGAGTTGTTCTAAAACAGGAAAATCAACTAATGAAGCGTTTCGCCCCCACATTGTTAGTCGCCGTATTGCTTTCGGCAATAACCGCGCTAGCAGAACAAAAACAAGTCACAATCGCCGTGGTGAATAACCCGGATATGATTGAGCTCAAAAAACTCTCTTCAAAATTCGAAGAGCAGAATCCGGACATCAAATTGAACTGGGTCGTTGCCGAAGAGAACATTATCCGGCAGCGCATCACCACTGATGTTTCGCAGGGAAGCGGCCAGTTTGATATTGTCTTTATCGGTCTGTACGAAACCCCGATCTTCGCAAAAAAGGGTTGGCTGAAGCCGATGGAGAATTTGCCCGCCGACTACGACGTGGACGATGTCTTCAAATCGCTCCGGGATGGTCTTTCCAATGATGGCAAGCTCTACGCCCTTCCCTTTTACGGTGAGAGCTCGATGCTGATGTATCGCAAAGATCTCTTTGACGCAAAAGGGCTCAAAATGCCTGACCAACCGACTTACGACGATATCGCAAAATTCGCCGACGCGCTCACGGACAAATCCGCAGGAGTTTACGGAATCACACTCCGCGGTCAGCCCGGTTGGGGTGAGAACATGGCATTTCTCGGCACCATGCTTAACACCTTCGGCGCAACCTGGTTCGATATGAGCTGGCACCCAACGATTGACACTCCCGAGTGGAAGAAAACGATCACGTTCTATATCGATTTGCTTAAAAAGGATGGACCTCCAGGGGCGACGTCGAACGGGTTCAACGAGAACTTGACCCTGATGACGAGTGGAAAAGCGGCGATGTGGATTGACGCAACCGTTGCGGGCGGCATGCTCGAAAACGCCAAACAATCCCAGGTCGCCGGCAAGATGGGATATGTCGCAGTCTCCAATCCAGGTAACGCCGAATGGATCCCATTGGCTCTGGTCCTGGGCATTCGCGATTCCGAAGTCGGCAAAACAGGCGGAAGCTGCGCAGAAATTCGCCGTGTGGGCAACTTCCAAGGATTACATCAAACTCGTCGCAGACGATCTCGGCTGGGGCTCGGTTCCTCCGGGAACGCGCAAGTCGCTTTATGACAATCCTGACTACCAGAAAGCGGCTCCGTTCGCTGCAACAACCCTGCAGGCGATGCAGTCAGCTGACCCCACCAATCCTGCTATAAAGAAAGTTCCTTACACAGGCATTCAGTTTGTCGCGATCCCGGAATTTCAATCGATTGGTCAAGTCACAGGACAGCAAGTCGCCGGTGCGCTTGCCGGCAAGCTGACGGTTGAGCAGGCACTAAAGAATAGCCAAAACGCTGCTCAGCGCGCCATGATCCAAGGCGGCTATATTAAATAGCTGGACCAGAACAGAGAACTTCAGGCAAGCTGTCCGGATCACACCGGACGGCTTGCACCCCCGAAAAAGTCATGAGTGTTCAAACAGAAGCACAGGCGGTTGGATCAGCTCCGCCGCCGGTAAAAATAATTGATCCGGTCGAAAAGTTTCGGCGCTTGCTGATGGTCCCGTCGGTCGCCCCCCTGCTACTTTGGATGATCGTTCCGCTCGCAATGGCGATCGTTATGTCGTTCCTGCGCTACAATCTGCTCAGCGGATCGGCTGTGGTATTTTCAGGGTTCGACAACTACTTATTTTTGGCGGGCGACGCTTCATTTATCCCTGCGATCATTAACACCATAGTTTTCATCGGTGCAGTCCTGATTATTTCGGTTGTTGCGGGCGTTCTGCTCGCCGTGCTTTACGATCAGGATTTCTATGGCAAAAACGTCGCGATGCTGCTGGTCATTGCTCCGTTCTTTGTGATGCCGACGGTGAGCGCGTTGGTCTGGAAGAACTGCATCATGCATCCGGTTAACGGGCTGATCAGCCTTCGCCCTTCAAAAATCGGGCTCCGCACCATTCGACTGGTTTGCCGATTACCCGATGGTCTCGATCATCATTATCGTCTCCTGGGAATGGGTTCCATTTGCGTTTCTGATCCTTGTCACCTCGCTGAAATCACTCGACCAGGAGCAAAGAGAAGCGGCTGCGATCGATGGCGCAGGGCAATTGAAGCTGTTCTGGTACATCACTCTTCCCCACCTGCAACGGCGATTGGTGTCGTCGTCATGATCGAAACGATTTTCCTGCTCTCGATTTTTGCTGAGATCTACATAACAACTGCCGGCGGCCCGGGAACGCCACCACCAACGCTGGCCTTTCTCGTCTATTCGTTGGGTATTGCAACAATTCGATGTCGGCATCGCATCCGCCGGCGGCATTCTGGCAGTGGTGCTTGCGAACATTGTCAATCTTCCTGGTTCAGATGCTTGCTCAAAATCTCAAGCAAGGCCGCTGACATTGATCTCAAATGTTATCGACACTACTTGTTTTCGCAATTCTGGGCTGGGTGATTGCGATTTTGTTCATGTTCTTTCCGATTTTCTGGATGGCCATCACGGCGTTTAAGACCGAGAAGCAAGCGCTTATTCGCCCGGACCTGTTTTTCGTCCCGACACTGGAGTCATTTAGGGAGGTGTTTGCACGAAGTAATTATTTGCAGTTTGCGTATGAATTCCATCGTCGTCTCTGTCGGGTCGACGCTCGCTCTGCTTTCTTTTTGCCATTCCAGCGCTATAAGAATGTCATTCTTCCCGACGCCAAAACCGCAAAGTAAATTACTCTGGATGTTGTCGACGAAGATGATGCCGGCTGTGGGCGTACTGATCCCGATTTACCTGCTCTGCCGGGATCTCGGTCTGCTAGACAACGTGACCGGATTGATCATCATCTACACACTGATGAATCTCCCGATCGCAGTGTGGATGTCCTATACCTACTTCTGCGAAGTTCCCGCGGCGATTCTGGAAGCGGGCCGGATCGACGGTGCGGGCACTCTGGGAAGAGCTTTGGTACCTTCTCCGCCCTATGACCTTACCCGGCCTTTCTTCGACCGCGCTGATCCTGTTATCTTTGCGTGGAACGAGGCTTTCTGGAGCATCAACCTGACAAGCGCAAACGCGGCGCCATTGACCGCTTCATCGCTTCCTATTCGAGTCCGGAAGGGCTCTTCTGGGCGAAGCTTTCAGCGGCGTCTTTCCTGGCGGTCGCTCCGATCCTGGTGCTTGGCTGGCTTACGCAAAAGCAACTTGTACAGGGGTTGACCTTCGGTGCCGTTAAGTAAGTAACGCCCGCAGACTGCGGTTCGATGGTCTGATGTTGCAGCGGGCGTGGTGGCCCTTTTCAGCTTCGTGGCAGGCTTTGCAAAATCTGCCACGAGGTTTCTACGCAGGAGGTAGGAAGCAGTTATCACTCCGCCGTACGTGGCCCCGGCAACGCCTGGAGTGACAATATCCTGGCCGGTCAGGTACAAGTTGCGGATCGGCGTCCGCGGCCGGAGCGACCGGACCTGGAAGCGCTCCGGCGTCGCGCTCAACCCGTAGACTTCACCCCGCCGGTAGCTCATAAAATGCTGCGTGCTAAGAGGCGTTGATAATTCGGCGTAGTCAATCTTGCCTGCGAGCGCTGGAACATACTGTTGGAGCGCCGTCTGGAGGCGCGCCGAGAGGTCCGTCTTGAACGCCGTATACTCATCGTCACGTCGTTTCCACTCTGTTCCTTCCCACTGTTCGAACCAGGCGTACGGAGCCAGTGTGACCGCTTCAATCGTGGACCGACCCGGATGGCGTCGCTCAAAATCCGGATCCTTTGCGGATGGGAACGAAAAGTAGAGTGCGGAAAACGGGGCACTCGGATCCGACTGACTCCGTTGGAAATTCGCATCGAGGTCCGGTGTTGGATGAACCCAGATGTTCGTTCCTGACAGGCCGAGCTTCGATGCGCTCTCTCTTGCTCCAACATAAAGACAGATGTGAGCAATGGACGGAGGAATGGAATGGATCTCTGTGCGTGTTTTTTCGACCGACGCATCAGACTCAATCACGAGGTCATCTAACGTACGCCGCGTACCCGCATCGCTGATGATAGTATGAGCCCGAAATTCGCGACCGTCCGCCATGCGGACTCCGACGGCTTTGTTTTCGTGCACAAGAATTCTCGAAACCTCCGCATTAGTCACGATCCTCCCGCCACTCTTTTCGATGACCGGCGCGATCGTCTCTGCAATCCGGCTTGCTCCCCCAACCGGATAATTGCCGCCTTCAAAATAATGGTTTGCAATGATCGCGTGCATTCCGAAGCTCGATTTCCCGGGTGGCAACCCGTAATCGCCCCACTGCGCTGCGAAGAGCGCCAGCAATTCTTTATTGCTCGTCAACCCCCGAAGCACGTCTAATGTTTTACAATTTGCCAATCGCAGAAACGGCTTTCGGAGAAAGCCTCCAATCAGGAACGCAATCGGCCCAGGAATCGCCTTTTCCATCGAAAAGAGGTCGATCTTACCCCGCACAGCCCGCACGGCGGCAATGTAGCCGTCGATAGCTATGGCCTCCTGAGGGAAATATTTCTTCAGGCAAGCCCGATACCGTTCAACCCCACTGACAAGATCGTAGATTCGTTCGCCAATAACCACGCGGTCATAGATGTCTGGCATCCGCGCCCATTCGAGTTGACCATTCGTAATTCGGTCAAAGATGCGCCGGAGCGGACTTTCTCTATCGTGGATTTCTCCGACGTAATGCACGCCGACATCCCATTCGTAGCCGTCTCGGCGGAAGACATGGGTATAACCGCCCGGAATATAGTGCCGCTCGAGGACGAGGACCTTTTGGCCGGCGTAACCGGACAAGAGCGCGGCCGTGGTCAGACCGCCAACCCCGGAGCCGACTACGATCGCGTCCCATGAATCATCGACAGGAAGCTGTTTGTACTGGATAAAACTCATGCCACTCCTCCCGCAACAAGTTAAGAGAGAATGTTGCTCCTGTCAACATCTGCTCGTGTCAATAGACTCAGATTGTCGTTGTTGCATTCGGCAAATTCTGCGGGTGATTCGTTTAAATATGGTGTAGAGAGAGTTCCCGATGCAATCCGGCCGCCCTTACCATCACGGGAAATTAAAACAGGCACTCGTCGACGCCGCCATCGCGTTAGTCGCCGAAGTTGGTACCCACGGGTTCACTCTCCGCGAAGTCGCACGTCGAGCCGGTGTTTCCCATAACGCTCCCTACCGCCATTTTCGTGACAGGAGCGAGCTACTCGCTGTGGTCGCAATGCAAGGCTTCCAGCGCTTGACCGCGTCGATGAAGCGTTCGGCTGCGCACGGTTCCGACGCGGGCGAACAACTGCGATTCTGCGGTCGCGGCTATGTTAATTTTGCGCTTCGCTGGCCTGAACATTTTATTGTGATGTTTGATCTGCCGTCCAGACAGGAGAGCTACCCGGAATATCAGGCTGCCGGACGGGAAGCGTTCGACACACTTCTCGGGTATATCGTCCGGGCCCAGGAGGCTGGTATCCTTCCTTCCGGCGACCCGCAACAGCTGGCATTGGCGTCATGGTCTCTCGTACATGGAATCGCAAAACTTGCGATCAGTCAGCATCTCCCGCTCAGCCGGGCCGTCATCCCGACATTCACCGATCAGGTCACGAGCACGCTCCTTTCGGGATTCACCTGCGCTCGAGAGGGTTCCAGGCTCGAAGTTCAAAATTCAGGGTTCCAGGCAGGGGCATTGGCACGCAAAACGCGTTAGTCCCGAATGCAGGGTAGATCGTGCAATTTCGCGCCGCTCTTTAGCGCGGCGTTTTTTTCTGCAAGTTGTTCAACATCACCGCGACCTGGTTTTGCAGCATGTGCATTATCATGATAATATCTCGACGTGAAGACTGATCGCGTGACCATCTTAACGACCAAAGAATTCAAGCGTTTCCTGGGAGAGGAAGCGAAGCGCGAAGGCGTAAGCGTTGCCGAACTGATACGGAGCCGTTGCGCGCAAGAGCCAACTCCGGATGAGGCTTTACTGGCGGATTTAACCGTGAAATTGCGCCGTTCATTGCGCGAAGCGAAGACTTCCTTGCGAGAGGGACTGGAAGAGGCGCGCGCCACGGCTGCTCTGCTGAGGTCGAATCGTGAGAACACCCGCTCGGCTGCCAATAAGAAACGCTCATGAGCACGATCAGCGATACCGTAGCCGCGATTAGAGAAGTCATTAAACTGACCGACGATGTTAAGCGCGCCGGGGAAACCTTCAAGGAGCTCGCAGTAGAAATCCGAGAGCATGACAGGCGAATCACGCGGCTCGAAGCACAGTGGGATACCGCGTTAAAATTGTCCATCGGACGCGGGTTTAATCAACTTCCTGACAAATAGGCGCTCGATTAAGAAGCGCTGTTCAGTCCGCGCCTGGGAACGACGCCGGCGATTATTTTCACGCCTGTGCGGCCTTGCGAATCTCCGCGCCCATTTCTTTGGTTGAAACGAGCGTTTTCCCTTCCGACCAGATATCCCTTGTCCTGAGCCCCTTTCCGATGGTTTTGCGCACCGCGGATTCGATCCTGGCCGCCGTTGAATCAAGGTTAAAAGAGTGCCGCAACATCATGGCAACTGAAAGGATCTGTGCGATTGGATTCGCTATTCCTTTTCCTGCGATATCGGGCGCCGTTCCACCGCTTGGTTCATACAGCCCGAACCGGTAAACCCCGCGCAGTCCGGTCCCGAGGCTCGCGCTCGGCAACATCCCGATCGAACCGGTGATTATGGCAAGCTCATCGCTGAGAATGTCACCAAAGAGATTCTCCGTTACCACGACATCGAAGGATTTTGGCGCGCGAATGAACTGCATCGCCGCGTTGTCGACGAGCAGGTGCGTCAGCGCAACATCGGAATATTCCGCGGAAATTCTCTTCACTATGCTGCGCCACAGCAAGCTATTCTCAAGAACGTTCGCCTTGTCGACCGAAACGAGTTTGCGCTGCCGCGATCTGGCAATCTCAAAGGCGAGGCGAACGATCCGCTCCACTTCTGATGAGCGGTAGACCATTGTATCGATTGCAATCGTCTCCCCGTTTTCGTGACGAGTTCCTTTCGGCTGACCGAAGTACAATCCTCCGGTCAATTCGCGTATACAAAGAATCTCAAATCCGCCTTCGACAAGATCGGGTCTTAACGGTGAAGCCGTTGTCAACTCGGGCAAACAGAGTGCCGGCCGCAAGTTGGCGAACAAATTAAAATGCTTCCGCAACGGCAAAAGCGCGGCTCGCTCCGGTTGCTCATTGGGCGGGAGTCGCTCCCATTTTGGTCCGCCGACTGAGCCAAACAAAATTGCGTCGCTCGCTTCGCAATTCAACACCGTCTCCTCTGGAAGCGCCTTTCCGGTTGCGTCAATCGCCGCGCCTCCGACGAGGCACTCTTTCGCCTCGACATTGAAACCATCAATATCAGCGCATCGACGGAGCAGTTCGATGGCCTCCACCATGACCTCCGGCCCGATACCGTCTCCGGATAAAACGGCTATTTTAAGTGTTTGTGACATAATTTTCCGACCGAGTTGTCAGAGTGCGCGGACCGTGCATTTGCGAACACGGCGCGCTGAAAGGACGAACTCCACCATTTTATTTTTATCCTTCAACCCTTCTCGATTCTCTACGCCGCTCGCGACATCGACCGCATACGGGCGCGTCTCGCGAATCGCAGCGGCCACATTTTCCGGGGTCAGCCCACCGGCGACGATCAAAACTTTGTCGATATTCGCGCCTCGCAAGAGCGACCAATCAAAGCACACGCCAGTGCCGCCGAACTCCCCATCCCGAGTCCCGTCAGCCAACAGGCCAAATACCGGGTAGCGGCAAACCTGCTCCAGGATCGCGACCGAGGTCAACCGGACCGCCTTGATCAGTGGCTTTTCGTGCGCGGGCAATGCCTCGAAAAATTCTTTGGATTCCTCCCCATGAAACTGCAGCGCGTCAAACAGATCGATGTCCAGCAATTCACGCGCTTCGTCGATGGTCGGATTCACGAGTACCGCAACTCGCGCGATTTCCGACGGCAACGCTCGGATCCAATCCGCCTCCTTTTCCCATTGAATGTAACGTTTCGATCCGGGATAGAGATTGAACCCGAGTGCATCCGCTCCGGACTCGATCGCAGCGAGGGCGTCATGCTCAATTTTGACGCCACAAATCTTCACACGAACCTCATCAAAATATTTATTGAAGAAGCGCTTCGAGTTGAAAGAGTTAGCAGTCACGTCCCGTATAATATGCTCCGGTAATTTCCACGATCTGATCAAAAATCCAGCCTTTTTAGATTTACTGTCCGCTGTTTCGAACTAAGATGCGCCACATCGATTAATGGCAAATTATTAACGAGGAACATCCGGAAAATGGAAGGCGAAGAGAAATCGAAAAAGGTCACGAAGGAAAAGCGAAGTATTAAGAAATCCAAAACTGTGGCTCTCCCAGTGAAGGAGATCCCAGCGAAGGAGATCCCAGCGGCTCCAGTAGCGAAACCCGTGCCGACAACGGTGACGGCTAGCGCTCCAGCACCAGTTGTGAAGGCTAAGAGCGCTGCCAAGGAACCGGCCAAGAAGGTCGCTCGCCCCAAGAAAGTCAAGGACCCGACATTCGAGGAAATTCAGCTCCAGGCATACTTCATCGGTGAACGCCGTAAAAAATTCGGCATCCCGGGGGACGAAACCTCGGACTGGGTAGAAGCCGAGCTCACACTGAGAGCGCAGATCGCTTCGAAGTAGGGAAAATTCGCACCGAAGCAGTCCACGCGACCGCGGAAAGGGTACGGAGCGGCGTACCAGAACGGACTCCGAATCTGTTCGGGCGGCGCGTTTTCGCTCGCCATCAACCGACTGGATCCAGAGCCCGCTCTCCAGTCTCGCGTTCCTCAATACGATACACTTTACCGGCGGGTAACGATTCGAGCCAATCCAGGTTGGTCGTCGTTATGAATCGCTGACCTCGAGCCGGAAGAGCGGAAAACAGTCGGTTTCGGCGAGCAATGTCGAGCTCGCCAAAAACATCGTCCAGTAAGAGCAAAGGCGGACTACTGAACTCGGCTTCCAACAATTTCGCTTCAGCCAATTTGAGAGCGATTGCAATGGTGCGCTGCTGGCCTTCGGAGGCAAAAAGGTCTGCCGGTTTGTCGTTTAGCCGAAGCTGGAAATCGTCTCGGTGGGGACCAACCACCGTCACCATTAATTGCGATTCTTCTTCAGCCGAGTCGCTCAGTGCTTTTTCAAAGTCTGTGGTCGCCCCCGGCTCATAGGAGACGTCCAGGCGCTCGCTCCGGTCGCTGACCGAATCAAATGACTCCGTTAAATATGGCTCCAGACGCTCGAGCAGTCCTGCGCGCATGACAGTCAGTTGCTGGCCGAATTGGAGCAGCGGCACGCTGTACGCATTCACTTCCCTGGGCCGGTGCGGAGTCATTTTCAGGCAACGATTCCTTGAGTGCAACGCCTTCTCGTACGACCGGAGGACTTCACGATAGTTCGCAAACAACTGAGAGCCGACGAAGTCAAGAAAACGCCTTCGGGTTTCGTTGGAGCCGCGAACAAGCCCAATATCCGAATTAGCCAGATAGACCAGTTTTGTTATTGCGAGATATGCGATCGCGCTCTTTTGTTCGACCCCGTCCAACGCAATTTTTCGCCTCGTTGAACTGTAATAGAACTGGAGATGATACCCTGTCACATAACCGTCGGTGACAAGGCCTTTCGCATTGTGCCGGACCAGTTGAACAAGGGAGTTCGTTCTTGGTGACTGCAATCGCGTGAGGACTGCGACGGCTTCTAGGAGAGACGTCTTACCGGAAGCGTTCTTGCCGACGATGCAGGTCGATTCCGGATGAAATTCCAACTCCAGCTTCGAAAAGCAGCGAAAATCCCGGAGAGACAATTTACTAACCAAAGATCTCCTCAAAAACGCCCCCTCCGATCAATCGCTCGCCGTCATACAGCGCACAAATCTGGCCGGGAGTCAGGGCACGTTGAGGATGATCGAACTCAAGCAGAGCCGTCCCTCCTTCCAACTTCTCGAAAAGGAGTGACACCGCTCTCGCGCGATAACGAGGTCTCGCCAATATCATTGCTCGCGCCGGAAGCGCTTTGTTGGTGTACGAAAGACTGCCAATCCGGCAGCGGCGGGCGTATAATCCTTCCGTGTCGGTGCGATCAAACGCAACAATCAACTCGTTGGATGCGAACCGTTTTTCGACGACCACATACGCCGCGTTCGGAGTATTGGACGGCACGCCAACGCCTCTTCGCTGGCCCAGCGTATAAAGGTGAAGACCCTTGTGCTGGCCAACATCCTTGCCTTGCCGGGTGCGAATCGGGCCCGGGTTATCCGGAACAAAACTCTGGAGGAAGTCGCGCATCTTGACCTCTCCAATGAAACAGATTCCCTGGCTGTCCTTCTTGCCCGCTGTCACGAGATTGAATTCGCCCGCAGCTTTCCGAACTTCGAATTTGTGCAATTCGCCGACCGGAAATCGAGCATCAGCAATCTGATGCTGCTGCAGCAGAGCGAGAAAATATGATTGATCCTTGGTCTTGTCGATCGCTTCCATAATTCCCCAAGAGCCGTCCTGCTCGCGATAGCGACGCGCGTAATGGCCTGTGGCGATTGCGCTAAACCCGGCCGCCTTTGCCAGTTCGAGGAACACGCCGAATTTCATTTCCCGATTGCACATCGCATCTGGGTTTGGAGTGATTCCGGTCTGATACCCCTGCAGCAAGTATTCAACGACTCTTGATCGATACTCGCGCATCAGGTTAACGACTCGAAACGGTATCTGCAGGGCCTCGGCAACCGCACGCGCGTCTTCGATATCCTGCTGCCACGGACAATCGCCGACGATGTTCTCCTCGTTGATCCAGTTCTTCATATAGGCCCCTTCGACAGTAACCCCTTGCCGGCTAAGAAGCAGCGCAGCGACGCTGCTATCCACTCCGCCAGACATTGCCACAAGAACGCGTTCAGAAGATTGAGACACCTTAGCAAAATTGTTCGGGAGCAGCGGGTTTGCAACCGTCCGGCGCGCGCATAGGCGTAAAGCCGGTAGGCGAAGCGTCCCCGCTTTGCACCTCTTTAAAGGCGGGCAAACTGAGAGAGCTCAGCGCTCAAAAGCCGTCCGCCCGCTAAACGCTCTTGCCAATGTAAGTTCGTCGGCTGATTCCAGGCCGGCTCCTGCGGGCAAACCCTGCGCGATCCGCGTAATATTGATTCCCTCGGGCTGCAGCAGGTCCGCCAGATAACTGAGCGTTGCTTCGCCTTCCACATCGAGGCTGAGCGCGAAGATCAGTTCGTCAGGCCGCTCCTCACGGACCCGGTGCAGCAGCGAGTCGATTCGGAGATCTTCCGGACCGATATGATCCAGTGGCGAAAGTCTCCCTCCAAGCGAATGATATAACCCGCGGAATGCGCCACTCCGCTCGAGCGAAAGGATATCGGTCGGCTGTTCAACAACACACAAACGACGTGCGTCGCGGTCAGGATCCGAGCAAATTACACACAGTTCGGTCTCGGCAAAAAAACCGCAACGAACACAGGAGCGGATCCCCGCGACCGTCTTCGAAATCGCTTCCGCGATCTCATTGGCGCGCGCGTCCTTTCGTTGAACTATCCAAAGCGCAATTCGCTCCGCGCTACGAGGACCGACCCCGGGCATCCGGCGCAATTGCCGGATCAATTCCTGAATCAAAGGGGGAAAATCGACCCGTTGCATCGGCTGCGTATAAATTGGAGCACGGGGCCGATCAGGACACTAGCGCGTCGATTCCGGTTCCTTTGTCTGCCGATAAAATTCCACGACTCGCTCACTGAGATATTTATCCGGATTGTCGATCGCAGAAACCGGCACCAAAAACGTCAAATTTGAGTCCCGATCTCGCAGTAGTTTAAGACCATACGGATAGTCCTTAAAAAGAATATTACAAAAATCCGTAACGTTGTGCCCCGTCGCCCTCGCACGCTCGACAATCTTTGCGATTGCGGCATCCTCGACTTCGAATCGAACGCCGTGCTTCTGCGAAAATACAGACGCGAACTGGCGCACCATCTCAGCCTGATTCAGTTCGGCCTCCATGTAAGCCTTGTCCAGAATCAGCTTCAGCGCTTTCTCAGGCGACTTAACGAGTTCCGAATCAATTACCAGATTGCGAACGCCTGACCCGGGCAACTCGAATTTAAAGTCCCTAAACAGCCGGTCACACACTGTCACCAATCCGCGAGCCCCAGTCTTCTCTACGGCGGCCTGGGACGCAATTAAACGCAACGCTTCGTCTTCGAATCGGGCGTTGATCCCGAATGCTTCAAACGCACGGACGTACTGACGCACGACACTCCCTTCGGAGGTCTTGAGAATCGCGAACAAATCCCCGGCCGATAGTTCATGACAAAGCACGCGCACCGGCAACCGCCCGATAAACTCCGGTTCCAATCCGTAATCAATAAAATCTCGCGTGGTTACCTCGGAAAGGATTTCACCGTCAGCCGCATATTGTGTTGTTCCGCCGAAACCAATACTCCCAAGTCGCAGTCTTCGCTCGACCTGCTCCTTAAGGCGGTCGAAAGCTCCGCTGCAGATAAACAGAATATGCCGGGTATTGATGACTTCCCGCTTTGCCTTTCCCTTGCGCTGAAATTCGAGCGCCGACTGAAGCTGGGATTGAATATCCATCGGGTTCCGTAACGGAACCTCTGTTTCCTCCATCAGCTTCAACAGCGTGGTCTGGACGCCCCGCCCGCTCACATCACGGCCCGCAATATTCAAACTTGCAGCAATCTTGTCGATCTCGTCGATGTAGATGATTCCGTACTGAGCAGTTTCGACATCTCCATCCGCTTTTTGGACGAGTCCGCGCACAAGGTCCTCCACGTCGCCGCCCACGTAGCCGGTCTCACTGAATTTCGTTGCGTCCGCTTTAACGAAAGGAACGCCAATCAAATCGGCAATGTGTTTGACGAGATAAGTTTTTCCCACACCAGTCGGGCCCAGCAGTAGGACGTTTCCTTTGCTGTACTCGATGCGCGCAGCTGACTCGGGATCTTCTTTCTCGAGCCTCCGGATTCGGTTGACATGGTTGTAGTGATCGCAAACCGCGATGGATAATGTCTTCTTAGCCTCTTCCTGTTGGATCACAAAGCGATCCAGGTGCGCCTTGATCTGTTTCGGCGTCGCGTTGAAACGGAACGGGTCCACCATTTCCTCGGTCGCGTGTGGTGGCCCTTCGGTCGTGACCGGTTGCGTAAACGCAGAAACTGCAACGTTCTCTCCGAAATTCGCCTTCATGAACTCTTGAATTTTCTTCTGGAGTTCTTCCGGCGACGGAAATGGTGATTCAGGCATTCACAAACTTAACGCGGTCGCCGGTATCTGCAAACGGAGTAGGAATCCTGCGGTTTTCTACGCATGGGTCATGCAATGCGCCGGACCCTGCAGGGCGGATCGCGTATCCTGTCCCGGAGGGACCAAATGAAAGTAGCCTGGCACGAAGTGCCTGGAAACAAGAGAAAAGCGGACCCGTCCCGGAGGGACGGTTGAACTGCTCACTAGTCCTTCGATTCTTCCCAAATTTCGTCCATCTGCGGTAGCGTCAACGATTGAAGTTCCTGGCCGCGATCTTTTGCGAGTCGCTCCATCGCCTGGAATCGATCGGAGAACTTTGCTGTTGCCTGGTAAAGCACTTGTTCAGCGTCGAACCCTTTCTTGCGCGCAAAATTTACGACCGCAAACAGGAGATCGCCTACCTCTTCCTCGAGCCGGTGCTCAGGCGCACACTCAATTTCTTCGAGTTCTTCGCGTATCTTTATGAGGACCCCATCCGCTTCGTTCCAGTCGAAGCCGACTCTCGCCGCCTTTGTTTGCACCTTCTGAGCGCGCGCCAACGCAGGTAGTCCTCTTGGCACACCGTCCAGAGCCGAATTGCGTTCCTGTTTTTCGGAGCGCTTGATGACTTCCCACTGGCGAAGAACGGCCTCACTGTCCGGCAGTCTGTTTTCGCCGAAAACGTGCGGGTGACGATGCACGAGTTTATCTGCAATCACCGTGGCGACATCGTCCATGCTAAACCGGCCGTCTTCAGAAGCCATTTGCGAGTGAAGCACAACTTGCAGCAACAGATCGCCGAGCTCCTCTTTCATCTCCTTGTCGTCCCCTGCGTCGATTGCGTCGATCAATTCGTAGCATTCCTCGACGAGATGCGGTTTCAAGCTCTCATGTGTTTGCTCGCGATCCCATGGGCAACCCTCTGGCGATCGAAGCAGGGCCACAATATTTCGCAAACGATCAACTGGAGAAGTCATAATAAATCGCGTACGCGATTTATCTGCGATCCTTTTCTAACAGCTTTGCACGAGCTCGTTCCAAGGTGGCGCGCTCTTGGGAGGTCAAACTATTCAGCCCGTATCTTGAGATCTTATCGAGAAGATGATCGATCTCGACCGACTCGTTCCCGGCCATGTCGGTCGTCGACGGGCGGGCACTCGGTTTCGGTTTCTGAACCACCCGCAATTTCGGCCGGCGCCGCAGTGGTAGACTAAAGGAGGGCAATTCTCCACCCCGCTGGAGGAACCGAATATACCCGAACGAAAACGCGCTGATAAGCCACAATTCACTAAACGAAACCCATGACCCGGAAGAGAGATCGATTGCAGAGGCCAATACCAGACTGGCGATCGCAACCCACTTTGCCGTGAGGAAACCGCCCCATTGGACACTTGGATAAAGAGTACAAAACGCGATAAACAGGCCAATCATCACCTGGGTCTGACCGAAGAAGAGGATCGGAGAATTGATGACCAGCGCCAACCCGGTAAGCGTGACCGGCGGAATCAGTAGGATGGCGCCGTACAAGGTCAGAAACCGTGCTTTGCCGATATATTTTTCAATTTCGACTGCTGAAACATAAAGAAACAGCAGCCCGATAACGCTGAAGAAATTGGGGAAATCGACGAAAGAATAGGTAAGTGCCTGCCAGATTTGCCCGCCGAGAATCGAGTGCGAAGAGTCAAATGCGAACAGCGATATTAGCGCGTCCCAGGCGCCAAAAGCTTTTGCGATAAAAGTGCCCAGGACCCCCATCGCGTAGGCGATCGTTAAAATCGTCGCACAATAGACCGGATAACCCCGGAAATAGGTCACCGGGCGATCCTCGTTGAAACTTGAGATCAAAGCCATACCATGAACTCTGTTGACCGAACCGTGTTATTCTAAAGGAAATTACTGAGCGCGGCAAGAGAACAGAGGAGGTTTGCTTCTGTTCCGAACCGAAGCTAATCTCGAACCCGTAATGCCTCAAACACTGGACGCACCAGTTCAGAGACCGCGACCTTTCGCTAGAAAGGCTCGGGATTTCGCTTCAGTGACTTTTCGGCGCCTGGTCGGCAAACGCCGGCGGCAGGCGGATGATCGCAATCTTCTGCCGCTTCTAATTCAAGTCCTGGCAGGTTTTACCAAAGTCAATGGGCGCATTCTCGAGGATGAGCTCGATTCGAGTCTTGGTTTCTTACGTTATGACTATCCCGAGGCGGTTTACTCCGATCTTCGCGGATTGTTTCAGAAAGCGCTTAACGAGCAGCAGGACCTCGGCCAAATGGCTAAGCGGTTGGCAGAGGAAATGCCCCAGGACCGCAAAATCATGCTGGGAGTCCAGCTTTATGACCTCATCGCCAAAGCCGGCATGCAACAGGAACAGGTCATCGCATACTATTCGTTCATGTCCCAACTGGGCATGGCGGCTCAGGCGATTGACATCGTTTATCAACTCAACGCCGCCGATACCGTTGATCCTTCCGTTTACCAGAAAGGGACATCGCCGCTCGAATCGATCGTCCTAGGTTCTGCGGCAAGTTGCGACGTGCAGTTACCGGAACTAGGCCCCGAGGACCGGTTGATGGCGTATCGCTACCATGAGCTGATCCTGTTCAAAAATCTGAGCTCTCGCCATGTCACGGTTCGGGGCCGGACGCTTGCGTACAGCGAGTTCTGCAGAGTTTACCCTGGCCAGCGCCTGCTCGTCGATGAACAGGTTATCAGCCACCAGGAACTCATCTTTTACTTCAACGCAAAGAAAAATATCTACCTGCCACAGATCTTTGTGAAGGTCGGCACCGGAGACGAGATACAGCTCGAAAAGTCCAGAACGCGAGACAGCAGTCTGCAGGTCGAATTTGGCCTCAAAGTCCAGGTCAAAGCGCTCAAGAACGTTGCCGCCACGCTTAATCGAACTGAGCTGAAAGCAGGTGTGACAGTCGCCGGCAACCTCGAAGACCAAATCGACTTCTCAAACGGACTGGTACTGCCGTTAGTCGATCTGCGGCGTGGCGCTCGCGCGATGGGCGGGCGATTTCAGCTTAAAACGTCGAAATCCGAGTATTTGGTCTCGAATAATCCATCGCTTTTGGAGGAGGACGATATCCTGCTCAGCCCCGGAACCGGCGGCGAGGTTCTCCTGAAGATCTTTTGCGACTACGACCAGAAAGTTGGGACGCTCGAAGTGCTGCAGGCGGATCGCCCGATCATGGTTGGCGAGACAATCGTTCGCACCGTGGCGGCGCTGACCGACGGCGATATCATCCGCATCAACAATGCACAGATCCTGCGGTGCGATTTCTCCGAGCGAATCATCGAAGAAGAACGAAACATCATTCATCAGCTCGATGTGAAGGATGTGTCGCTTCGTTTCAAAACCGGAGATGTCGCACTCGATGGAATCTCGTTCACGGTGACCCGCGGCGAAATGGTATGCGTCATGGGTGCAAGCGGATCGGGGAAGAGCACGCTGCTCAAAGCAATCTGCGGCCAGATCGAGCCGACGAATGGTTCGATCCTACTAAATGGACAATCGCTCTATGACAGCCTGGAAATGCTGCGCGGCTACGTCGCCTACATCCCCCAGGACGACGCATTCGATGAGCATCTCACCATCCTGGAGAACCTCGACTACGCTGCCGCTATACGGTCTCCGCACCTGTCAGAGAAGGATCGACTGCGCAGGATCGACAGCAAACTGATCGAACTGGGGCTCTCCGAGCGCCGAGACAGCGTCGTTGGCAGTTCGGTCAAGAAGTTCTTGAGCGGCGGTGAACGAAAACGTCTCAACATCGGATTGGACATGATTAGTTCGGCCGACGTTTACCTCTTCGATGAACCGACGTCCGGGCTGTCGTCAAAAGATTCCGAGCACGTCGTCGAAATCATCAAGAGCCTTTCACACAACAAGATCGTCCTTGTTACCATTCACACACCGACATCGAAGATCTTTCAGATGTTCAACAAAGCCGTTTTGGTCGATAAAGGGGGCCGCCTCGTTTTCTTTGGAACGCCTCAGGAGACTCTCCAGTATTTTGCGTCGGCAGAGCAGGAGCAACATTTTGGGACCGAACTGGGAGGGTGCCCCTCCTGCGGCACAACGCGTCCGGAGTTTATATTCGACGTTCTCGAGACTCCCCTGCGCGACCTGAGCGGCGATATCATCTACGAAGAAAACAGCCGAGGTCAACTCGTCCCAGCTCGTCGATATTCTCCGGACTACTGGCGCGATAAATACGAATCGTTCAGGCTGATCCAGGAAATGCGTCAGATTTCCCTGAAACAGGAACCACAAACCGTTCTGCCGCCTCCCAGCCAGAAAAAAGAACCGGCACGCTGGCATGATGAATGGGTCCGTTTCTCGACAATCCTTAAACGGGCGTTCGTGAGCAAACTGCGGAACCGTACAAATGTCTGGACCACGATTTTCGAGGCGCCGATTCTTGCGGCGCTGATCGGTTTTGTGCTGCGATACGCAGAGAATTCCAAGTATGACTTCGCGGCCGCGTTTCATATTCCGACTTACCTGTTCCTGGCGCTTGTCGTCGCGATGTTCCTGGGGCTCACGAATAGCTGCGACGACATTATCCGAGATCGGGCGATCCTTGAGCGGGAACGAAATCTGAACATTCACCTCCCCTATTACGTGCTGTCGAAGTTTCTGGCGTTGTCGCTCTTCGCCGTGATTCAATCGGTGCTTTTCCTGCTCATTGGCGACGCGATCCTCGAAATACGAGGGATGTTCTGGCCCAACCTCTGGTTTATGGGCATCACGGCCGTTGCGGGTGTTGCAGGCGGACTTCTGATTTCTTCGCTTGTGAGCGATGCAAAAACAGCGGCCAACATTGTTCCGCTAGTCCTGATTCCTCAAATCATTCTCGGCGGTGCGTTGATCAAGTACGAGGAAATGAATCGGAATCTCGATTTTATCTATGTTCTGACCCGGGATCGTGCCGCGAAGGAGCATCAGCAGGCGGACACACATGTAAAACCTCGTGATGTCGAGGTCCCATTAGTTTGCCAGTTGATTCCAATGCGATGGTCCTACGAAGCGATGGTCGTTGCCCAGGCGAAGCTGAATCCGTTCACGCGGCGACAGGACATCCTTACCGAGAAAATCGAGCAATTGGCACAAAAAAAGGTGCTCAGCCAGGCCGAGAGCGACCGTCTTGACGACCTTAAGGAGACGCTGGCGATTCTTTCGGGTCTAGTCGGTGCCAACACAGCGCAGGTCGACTCAAAGTTGCGCGAGGTAGATCGAATTATTTCCGGTGCTCCGCTCGATCGGAAGAAATTTGATTCAGGCGGAGACACGGTGACCGCAGAGCAGCTTTTTCAGAATCAAAAAATCACCGACATGCTGACCGATGCCCAGATGAAGCAGAAGGACTACACGTCGGACGTCCGAAATGTGTTCTTCGGACCAGAGAAGTATTACTTCGGACAGAAGTTGAACATTTTTGTATTCAACTCATACATCATCAATGGGTTTACTCTGCTCTTTCTTCTCATTCTCCTTTTCAGTCTGCACAGGCAGCTGAGAAGTTCGGGCTAGTGAGCGGCGGCCATTTCCGATCGGTTTGCCCGGCGCGCCGGCCTTTTGAACAGGAACACCAACGGGGCACACAGAAGGCAAATGATCACCAGAAGCCGGAACTGGTCGATGTACGAACTCAGCGACGCTTGATCCAGCAAAGTCTGATACGCCACTCCATATGCCTGATTGTGTGCGGCAACCGAGCCGACCTGCGGCGTCAGCGCCGTTTGAATTTTCGCGATCTGGTCGTTGAAGATTGGGTTGTATTGGGACATCTGCCCAACCAGCAGAGCCTGGTGCGTTTGAGCGCCTCGCGAGACCAAAGTCGTAATCGCAGAGATGCCGACGCTTCCTCCAAGGTTTCGGAGGAGGTTCGTCAAACCGGTGGCTTCGCCCATACTCTCGCGCGGGACGGTCGCCATTGAGAACGTCGTCATCGGGACGAAGATGCAGGTGACCGCGAACCCGCTAATGATGATCGGGAAGATGATGTTTGCGGGAGCAACTTGCGTCGTGAGATCACCAAACAGGTACATCGTCCACGCAAGAAGCACGAACCCGCCGGCGATCCAGGCGCGTCCGTCAATCTTCGAGTTAGCAAGAATGCGCCCTGAAACAATGCTTCCAACGATAGCGCCCAAGCCGCGTGGACTCATCACGAGCCCTGCACTGAACGACGTATAGGAAAGCAGGTTCTGCAGAAAGAGGGGCAAAACTGCGATCGTTCCATAAAGAATTGCCCCGACGAAAAATAAAAGCAAACATCCGATCGCCACATTGCCGTTTCGCAGTATCTGCAGATTCACGATTGGGTGGTCCACCCGCATTTCCCAGACGATAAACGCGACGAATCCAATGGCGGCGCCCCATGCCAGGAGCTGGATAAACCTCGAATAGAACCAGTCCGCATCCTGGCCCTTGTCGAGCATGATTTGGAGGCACCCGATCCAAACCGTCAACAACGTGAACCCGACAAAATCGATTTTTCCAGGCTTGGAATCCCGCATATACGCGGGATCCTCGAGAAGAATCGAGCAAAGAATCACCGCCAGAATCCCGATCGGAACATTGATGTAAAAGACCCATCTCCACGAATAGTTGTCGGTCAGCCACCCACCGACAGTCGGTCCGAGTATCGGCGCAACAACCACGCCGATCGCGTAAACCGACATTGCCGATCCGCGTTTTTCGGGGGGAAAACTTTCCAGGAGTACAGCCTGCGCGATCGGTTGCAATGCACCTCCACCGGCGCCCTGGATAATTCGCGCAAGGATCAGCATTCCAAGACTGGAGGCCAAGCCGCACAGAACAGAGGAAATCGTAAATATGACAATGCACGTGATAAGAAATCTCTTTCGCCCAAAGAATCGGCTTAGCCACTGAGTGGCCGGCAGAACGACCGCGTTCGACACAAGATAACTGGTCAGGACCCACGTCGCTTCGTCGGTGCTTGCCGACAAATTCCCGGCGATATGGTTCAGTGCAACGTTTGCAACCGAAGTATCGAGAACCTCCATGAAGGTCGCCAGCATGACCGCGATTGCAATGAACCAGGGATTAACGGCCGGTTTTCCTCCGGCGGGTAGTGCTGCGGGCATATCGCGCTTGGGAATCTATTCGGCTGAATTCTGCGGCTTGCGTCCTAATCCGCGCCGAAATATAAATATGACGCCAGCCACTAGAATGACCAATGCAATGCCTACGGTTACAGGCGAGTACTCGACCGATAAGATTTCCACCGTCGGAACAACCGATTCACCGGGGCCCAATGGCAATCCGGACCGGGTGTTCAACGGTTCGTCGAACAGAATCTTGACCGGAACGCGCTGCACCACCTTGACATAGTTCCCTGTGGCGTTCTCCGGGGGAAGCAGGCTGAACCGGGCACCGCTCCCGGCCTGAATGCTATCAACATGACCGGCGAACTTCTGGCCGTGCAGTGCATCGATCGCAATTTCGACTCGCTGACCGGGACGCATCCGCCGGATCTGGTCCTCCTTGAAATTCGCAGTGACCCAGACATCTTTCTGGACCAGGGCAAAGAGCGTTTGTCCTGCTTGGACGTAGGCCCCAGGTTCAACCGACTTTTGGGTGACCCATCCTGATTCGGGCGCCTCAATCGCCGTATATGACTGATTCAGCTTCGCCGTCGAGAGGTTGGCATCCGCCTCGTGGATTTGAGCGTTGACGCTGTCAACAAGGCCTCGAAACGCCTCGACCTGAGCCTTCGCTTCATTTACCTGAGCTTTATCGCTTACTACCTTCTTGTTCGCCGCATCCAGTGTCGCCTCCGCAGATTTCGCGGTCGCACGAAATTGGTCGACATCCTGAGGGGAGACAACCTTCGTCTTGAAGAGATCTTCATACCGATGCACGTCGCTTTGCGCCTTCTCGTTCTGCGCAGCATCCGCTGCCGCTGTCGCCTGGTCCGATTCGACGGTCGCCTGCATCGTATTTACGTGCGCAATCGCCTGCTGTAACGCGGCCTGCGCGGCCGCTGCCTGAGCTTGCGAGCTCTCCATGGCAGCCGTTCGCTGCCGGGTCGCGGCTTCGAAGTCCCGTGGATCGAGCTCAACCGTGAGATCCCCTTTTCCCACCGACTGATTGTCGACGACATAAACCGACTGCACCCGTCCGGCAACTTTTGCCGAAACCGGGATGATATGCCCGTCTATGAACGCGTCATCCGTCGATTGGGAGGCCGCCGAATTGACAACGTAAATCAGGGCGACGATGACTCCGGCCGAAAATAAAACCGCGACCAGCAGCGTCAATAATACGCGCTTTCCCGAATTTCCGTTGGTCGGTTTGCCAGCCTGCCCGGATCTGTCGGTGCCGCCCGTTGAGGGACGCGTCTTCGCCGGGGCTACTTCTACTCGCTGTGCCATAACCTGTGATCGAAGGTTCAGTTGTCCCGCCTCTCGATGCCGCGAAGGAAAATATCTGACACCGTCGTGATGTATTCGTCGGTCGTATAGTTGCGCGTGAGATAGGTCCCCTGTCGCAGCATTCCTGCGTAGAGAGTGTTTTTGAACGCATCCAGCGCGCACTCGATATTCACGTCGCTTCGGACGACGCCCGCCTTTTGCGCGTCGCTCAAGATGGCGATCAGTCTTTCACGGACCGGGCGAATCACATCCGCGATCATTGACTGCATCGATTGAGGCAATAATTGCGCCTCAGCGAGATAAGCGCGCGCGATGCCTTTCTTCTTTTCCATGTGGTAATAGTAGTGGCGCGCGTAATTCGTCATGCTCTCTCGAAGGTTCTCTTTCCAAGAGAAAAACTTGTCCAAGACCTCAACCTCCGAGCACAGCCCGCGTTTGAGCACGGCGCCCAACAGCTGCTCTTTACTCTTGAAATGCCGAAACAGAGTCACCTCGTTTACGCGGGCTTTCCGGGCGATTTCCCGGGTTGTCGCTCCTCGGATGCCGTCCTTTGAGAAAGTATCAAGCGCAGCGTCGAGGAGCCGTTGCCTGGTCTGATCGACTGAGGAACCCGCGGGACGCCTCCGTTCCCTGTGAGCAGCGGGATTGCGCATGCAAGTACTTACTTGCAATTCTGAAGTTTGCAAGTGCCATTGCTCCAGTGCGGATTCCTGCTTTGGTCGCGCATCGCTCTGTGTTATCTTGGCTGCCCAATGACAGCAACCCGGCGCGCTTCCCTGCAGCGAGAAACCGCGGAAACCTATGTCTCCGTCGATCTCACCATTGACGGGTCCGGCACTTCGACCATTCAGACTGGGATCCCGTTTTTTGATCATATGCTCACGCTTCTCAGCCGGCACAGTCTCTTCGACCTGACCATCGACGTACGTGGTGATCTGGAGGTGGACTATCATCACACCGTCGAGGATACTGCGATCATGCTCGGCAAATGCCTGGCGGAGGCCCTCGGCAACAAATCTGGAATTAGACGCTATGGGTCGATCCTGCTACCGATGGATGAAACCCTGGTCCAAGTTGCTGTCGACCTGAGTGGCAGAGCCTACCTGCACTACGAATCACCGCCAAACGCCGCGACGATTGGTCAGTTTGGGTTCGAACTCGTGGAAGAGTTTCTGCGTGCGTTCAGCTCAAATGCGAATTTAAATCTGCACATTGATGTACTTCGGGGACGGAATAGTCACCATATGGCGGAGGGGATCTTTAAGGGATTGGCGAGAGCGCTGGACCAGGCGTGCCAGATTGATCGCCGGGTTTCCGGCATCCCCAGCTCTAAGGGAACATTGTGACCAAGAGACCAAAAATCGGATTGGTTGATTACGGATCCGGCAACCTGCGCAGCGTTGCAAAAGCTCTTGAGGCGGTCGGCGCCCAAATGGAGCCGGTAGTGGCAGCGCCGATCCCCGACGGCCTTGACGGCCTCGTTCTCCCTGGGGTCGGAGCGTTTGGCGATTCTGTTCGCCACCTGCAGGAACGAGGCTTGTTTCGGCCGATCCGCGAGTGGTTGAGGAGCGAGAAGCAATTTCTCGGGATATGCCTCGGTTATCAGTTGCTATTTCAAGGAAGCGAAGAGTCTCCGGGGGTCGAAGGTCTGGCGCTACTTGACGGCGTCGTGCGGCGGTTCCCGCACAGCGGGCTGAAAGTGCCTCAGATCGGTTGGAACCGCCTGACTTGGACGAAGGCGGCTCTAGACCGGTTCCCGAAGCTCCCTGATGACCCGTTTGTCTACTTTGTCCACTCCTACTACCCGGTTCCCGAAAACCGGTCGATCATTGCCGCAACCGCAGAGTATGGGGAGGTGTTTGCAGCTGCCGTTGTCACTGATAATTTGCTCGCGACGCAATTTCACCCGGAGAAAAGTCAGGAGAACGGATTGGCAATTCTGCGTCAGTTTGTTAGTTCACTAGCATGATCATTTTACCGGCGATCGACCTGTTGGACGGGCAGGTGGTGCGTTTGCGCGAGGGGAAACTCACAGACAAGACAGTCTATTCCAATGACCCGCTGAAGTTCGCCAGACGCTGGGAAGAGGAAGGTGGAAACTGCCTGCACGTCGTGGATCTCAATGCGGCATTCACCGGTGAACCGCGAAATATTGACATGATCAAACGCCTGGTGCGCACCCTGAATATTCCTGTGCAGGTGGGAGGGGGTATCCGGTCACTTGAATCTGCGACCACATTCATCGAAGCGGGAGTGGCACGCGTCGTCCTCGGGACCGGCGCTGTCGATAGTCCGATTCTCCTGGAGAATTTGGTCCATCGGTTTGGAGGGGATAAAATCGCTGTCAGTGTGGATGCGCGCGACGGGCATGTGGCGATCCGTGGTTGGACTGAAGTGACATCGATCAACGCTCTCGATTTCATCCGGATGGTCGAGAAACTCGGCGTTAAGACGATCATCTTCACCGATATTGCGACGGATGGAACGCTCATTGGACCAAATTTTGGCGCTCTCGAACAGATCTTGGATGCTACGAAGTGCAACCTCATTTCAAGCGGGGGAGTTGCGACACTCGACCACGTGAAGCACCTGGCGGCGATGACCCGCTTGTATGGCATGGTCATCGGCCGAGCGCTGTTCGACGGGACGATCGACCTGGCGGAAGCGGTCGCCCTCGTGAACTACCACAGCGACGCTCGCGGCGCTGTTTAGCAGCAAAAAGCTGACCCCGCTCGCAAAAGAAAAAGGGGGCACGCCGTCGGTCACCGGCCCACAGGATGCTACCGGCCGACTGTTTTGGGTGACTTCGAAAGCTCGATCAAATCAGATAAGATATTGAGCGTTTCACGTTTACCCGGGTCGCTGTCGGCCAGCTTCGATGAGTCATCGTCGTCCAGAGCCGCCTCGACCGGATTGTCTGTCGATGGATCCGATTTCGGTTTCGCCGACTTTGCCGCGGCGGCCGGATCCGGCTTCTGCTCAAGAAGCTTTAGCTCCGGCTTGTCCACGTCGGCCAGAGTCAGTTCGTAAGCCTTCGTCTGATCTGCTGCCTCCTCTCTCTTGCGATCCGTCTCTTCTTTTTCGCGCTGCTTTTCTTCCTGCGAAATTTCTTCCCGGCGAGTCGTCTCGTTCAGCGACAAACGATTGTCCTTAAGTTTCTCGTTTAACTGGCGAGTGTCTTCAGTAATATCCTGGAATTGGGGATCCTGTCCGACACGAGTCGCAGATCGCTGCCGCAGCTCATCGACGAATAGGGCTTTGCGGTTCGCAGTGACATCGATTGGAGCCGGCTCCACTTCATCATACTGCAGCGGATGCTGCAGTCCGGCCTCGCCAAAATCGTTGTTGTCCGTCACCGAGGGAAGTTTGACGTCCGATACGACGCCGCGCAGCTGAGTCGATCCACCGGCAACGCGGTAGAACTTTTGAACCGTCAGCTTCAATGCCCCGGCATCGTTCGATGAGTTGCCGAGCATCGGCATGAACCGGCCAAGTTCCAACATTGTCTGAACGGTCCCTTTGCCGAACGTGCTCGAGTCCCCGACAATCAACGCCCTGCCGTAATCCTGCATCGCTGCGGCAAAAATTTCGCTCGCGGAGGCGCTGAGCTTGTTGACCAGCACAATCATTGGGCCGGTGTAGAGTGCGTTTCCTTCACGATCCTTCAGGACGTCGATGTCTCCATTAGCATCTTTGACCTGAACGACGGGACCCTGGTTGATAAACAAGCCACTCATTTTGATGGCTTCATCCAGCGAACCGCCGCCATCTTTTCTTAAATCGATGACCAACCCTTGTACCTGCTCCTGTTCGAGCCTCTTGAGGAGAGCGGCGACGTCCCGGGAGGTGCTCTTTCCGGTCCGCGATTTCTCCATGTCCTGATAAAACGACGGTAGAGTGATCCACCCAAGTTTTTGGATCGAACCATCCGGCAGATTTTTCTCGATGATTTCTGCTTTCGCCTCCTGCTCCGTTAGCTTCACGTTGTCCCGAATCAACTCAACGACCTTGCGCTTTGACGGGTCAGTAGTATTTGCGGGAATGATCTGGAGGCGAACGGCAGTTCCTTTTTTGCCGCGAATCATTTCCACCACCTTGTCGAGCTTCAAGTCGACGGTGTCGACAAACGGATCCTTGCCTTGCGCAACGCCGGCAATGCGATCGCCAACGCTCATTTTTCCACTCATCTCCGCGGGGCCGCCCGGGAGCAATCGCTGAACTTTAGCGTATCCGTCTTCGGACCGCAGTTCGGCGCCAATTCCGGTCAGCGAGAGACGCATGTTGATCTCGAAGCTCTCGAGGTCGGACCGTCCAAGATATTCCGAGTGCGGATCGTAGGATTGGGCGACAGAATTCAAAAAGAGCTGGACCAGATCGTCATCATCCCGCTCGTCGATGCTTTTTAAAAGTTGATCGTACCTGCGCGCGACGACTTTTGGACCCGGATCCACGGCAAATTTGTTCAGTTTCTCCTGGAGCAACTCACCTTCGATCCGGTCTCTCCAGAGCGCATCCGCCTCTGCTGCATTGGCTGGCCACGGCTCTTTGCGGCGGTCGAGGGCGATCGTCCGACTGCTTTTGAACGTATAATCCTTCTTCAACAACTGGTGGATCTTGGCAATCCGGTCCTCCACCCTGGATTTGAATAAAGCGTAGATGTCGCGCGCGGGCTGGATATCCCCAAGCAAAATGCTGTCACCCAGATTCGAACCATACTTCTGGTTGAACTGGTCAACATCCTCCTGCGTGAAAAAGAGTTTGTTGTAATCCAGGTTCTCGAGGTAAGTTTCAAGGATCCGCTTGGACATCTCCGGGTCGAGCTTTTGCCGCGTATAGTGCCCTTGTTCAAGCAGGCGCCCGACCGTAATCGCGACTTGGCGAGGATCAGCCGTGCTTGGTTTTTCCTGCGCGAAGGCGCAGGTAAAGTTGAAGAGCAGCAAGACGGCGGAAACAGTTATACTAGTAGTTTTCATGCGGCGACCAGAGTGCAACGCGACACAACGGAGGCGGAATTTAGGCCCTGGGTCAGATGTCTGATTGATTCCAAATTTTAGACTCTCTATTCACAATGCTTCACTTTCAAATTTTTATTGGCGGTATTTTCGAAACGAATGCCTACCTCGTTCAAACAGCTGGCGGGAATTTTTTGATCGACGCACCGACCGGTTCATCGAAGTGGGTGGGAGAACTGGGGGTACGAATTGACCTGCTCCTGATCACTCATGGACACATCGACCATTTCGATGACGCCGCCAAGATAAAGAGAATGTCTAACTGCCAGGTCGGGTTCCATAAAGACGGCATTCCATTGATGACCGATCCTGAATTTTACAAGAACCTGGGCTTCTATCTTGAAGCGGAACCCGTGCGCCCCGATTTCCTGATCGAGGAATCGCCTCGAACGGAATTCTGCGAGATCCCTTTTCGCGTTCTTCTCGTTCCGGGTCACTGCCCTGGGAGCCTCTGTTTCTATTCCTCCGAACACGCGCTTCTTTTTGGTGGTGACGTGCTTTTCGCGGGAAGCATCGGACGCACCGATCTTCCCGGCGGCGACCATCGATTGTTGATTCGCGGAATTCGCGAAAAGCTTCTTGTTTTACCGGATGAAACCATAGTGCTACCGGGGCACGGTCCTCAAACGAGCATCGGCCGAGAACGCGAAAGCAATCCGTTCCTGCGGTAATGGCTCGTTCCCGAACTAGTGCATCCAGACCCGTTAACTTAGTTCAAAACAGATTTGATCTGATCGTCGGTCAGCTCCATGGGCTGTCCGGTCCAGACGATTTTGCCGGACTTATTGACCAGAAACGCGGTCGGAATATACTGGATCCCGAACTGCTCATAGATCGACTGCGGCGTGTTGATTGCCACTTTGTAGTCCATCGGAATCTGAGACTGAAACTTCTTTACGGTCGCTGCGTCTTCGTCCGTGATTCCGACGATTTCCAAGCCTTTGGATTTGTATTTTGAGTAGACTTCGTTCAGATGCGGAATGCTCTTGCGGCATGGTGGGCACCAGGTCGCCCAGAACTCTACAAGCAGCGGTTTGCCGGTAAGCTGCGCCTCTGGTCCGAGATAGTTCAAGGCGAGTGTCGGCAACTGGTCCCCCGCCTTCGGCACGACGATCTGCGCCCGGGACGATGCCAATGGCACTCCAAGCAGCGCGACCGCAAATAGTGCAATAATGATTCGTTTCATTTGTAACTCCGTCGTTGGGTCTCTGTTATCGCAATCTCTGAGAGGATAATCTGGCCTTCTGCCGCAAGCTCCTCCCCAACTCGCGTCTCGACCACACACTGAACGAGCCCGCCAATATCACCCTGTTTGCGAGCAGTAAACCCGATCAATTCGTCAGGTCGGACCGCACGCAAAAACTTCATCGAACGAATCCCGGCGAGTAGGTACATTTTTCCAGGTCCGCCTACCGCTAATCCGGCAGTCTGAGCCATTCCTTCCACTAAGAGTATTCCCGGTACGATTGCATTCCCTGGAAAATGTCCTTCAAAAAAGGATTCGTCTTTCCCAAACGTCTTGGAGCAGCGAGCCAGCATGCCAGGCTCAAGCTCTTGGACAGTTTCAACAAAGACAAACGGCGGACGGTGCGGCAACCCCGCCGAGATTGGATCCATCACATCGGGAACATTCACAGCTCCGCGAATTGTAGCAGGGGAACGGAAATACACAAATATGCCTCAGTTGCGCGACAGAGAGTGCGGGTCGAAGCTCCGATGTGGCGAGTGATTTTCCGGCGAATAAGTACAGGGCCGATTTTCCGATCCTGCATCAGAAGGTGAACGGGCATCCCCTTGTCTATCTGGACAACGCAGCGTCGACTCAACACCCCGCATGTGTAATCGATGAAATCGCCAGGTATTACAGGGAGGATCACGCAAATGTTCACCGGGGAATTCACGCACTGAGTGCTCGGTCTACAAAGCTGTACGAGAGTGCGCGGGGCTCGGTTTCGAAATTCTTGGGCGCCCGGTCGCCCGATTCCATCATTTTTACCCGTGGCACAACCGAGGGAATCAATCTCGTCGCAAATTCTTGGGGGGCGCCCACCTCGGTCCGGCCGACACGGTGCTGATTACAGAGATGGAGCATCACGCCAATCTCATACCCTGGCAGATCATCACCCGTAAAACCGGCGCGACATTGCGGTACCTACCGATCGAAGGCGATGAAGGCCGTATCGATTGGTCAGTTCTCGAACGTCGATTGCAGGAAGAAAAAGTTCGCCTGCTTGCTTTTACCCAGATCTCAAACACGCTTGGCTGTGTAAATCCAGTACAAGAAATATGCGCCATCGCACGACGCCACGGGGTGGTCACTCTAGTGGATGCCGCACAGAGTGCCGGCCACACCCCTATCAACGTTCAGGAGTTGGGATGCGATTTTCTCGTTTTTTCAGGCCACAAATGCTGCGGTCCAACCGGCATCGGCGCCCTGTACGGGAGACCGGAGCTGCTAGACGATTTGGAGCCATATCAATTCGGCGGAGAAATGATTTCGCGCGTAACATTTGAATCGGCTGAATGGAAATCGGGACCGCACCGTTTCGAAGCCGGTACTCCTCATATTGCCGGCGCGGTAGGCTTGGCGACCGCGTTGGAATACCTGGATAAAATCGGACGCCCAGCAATTCAGTCATACGATCATCGCCTTGGCCAGATGGCGTATGAGCGTCTTTCGACATTGCCCGGGATCCGCATTCTTGGCCCTGCAGCCGAACGCGCAGGGCTCGTCAGTTTCCAGCTCGGATCGATCCACGCGCATGACCTCGTCGCCTACGCCGACCAGTTCGGAGTTGCAATGCGGGGTGGTCACCATTGCACTCAGCCGCTGATGCGCAAACTCGGACTGCCGGCAACGGCTCGGGCAAGTTTCTACTTCTACAATACCGAGAGCGAGATCGAGCGTCTCATCGAGGTTCTCGAGAACGCCGTTCGATACTTTGGAGCCTGATGGAACTCGACGAACTCTATCAGACAATCATCCTGGACCATTCGAAACGTCCTCGGAACTTCGGAGAATTGGCGCCACCGGCGGCCCAAGGCGAAGGGTATAACCCCTCTTGCGGCGATGAAGTGACCGTTTTCGTCGCAGAGTCCCCGGATCGCAAAATCGACCAGATCCGGTTCACCGGGCAAGCGTGCGCCATATGCATGGCGTCGACTTCCCTGATGACGACCCAAGTTAAGGGGAAATCGGTCGCTGATGCTTTGAAACTCAAAGAGTCTTTTATCGATTACCTGACGAAAGAAAACGGTTCTCCAGCCGGTCTCGGAAATTTACAGGCGTTCGGGGGTGTACGGAAATTTCCGCTAAGGCTGAAGTGCGCTACGCTCGGCTGGCATGCGCTCGCTAAGGCATTGAACCAGTAAATCGCGACCAGCGAAATCCCGGACCTCCGTTTACTTTTACTGTTTCTCTCAGGGCAACCGAGGCAAAACAGACATGTCAAACGGTCGCTTTATCGATCCCGAGCGGCGCCTCAGGCATTGACGAAGGCCTGGCAACGGTGTGCCGATGATGGGCGTGCAGTTCCCGGTTTACGCAAAGGAACTGCCGAAAAGTCGGTGCATTCGCGCCAACATGCAGGGACCGGGCTTTATCCATCACCTCGCGTTCGCCTTTCGTTAGACGTTCCTCCATGAGCAGATACTCGGTCCAGGAGGGATACATGATTAAGACACGGTAAATGTTCGGCGACCCGAGGTCTTCGTGAAGCCGCCAGCTGAATGCGCCGTTTCGGAGGTTTATCAGACGGACCTCACGTAGAACATCGAGCATGTCCCTGGCCACCTTCGCATCGACTTCGACGTCCATCATCACCGCGACAGGTCCATCATGCGGCGACGGAACATGTATCAACTTGTGGGACGCGCCGCCGACCGGGGCCGGTTCGAAATCGAGCTCACGGGTGAAGTCGATCGAGAGCCAAACTTGCGCCAGCAGCGAAGCGAGTTGTAATCCGCAAGCCGCGATCAGTGTCGCTTTAACACCCCACATCGACACGGATGACCCCCAAACAATTCCTCCGAGCGCGAGTGCCCCCTGCGCGGCCATGATAATCGTCGCGTTCATCCGCCCGCGAGCCCAACCCGGCATCGCACGCTGGCCGGCAACCCAGAGTTCCGAGGCAGCCATTGTCCATGCCGTACCGGCAAAGCCCGCAGCGGCAAGAAACAGGGGGGTGGATTGAACCGTGCCCATCAGAAAAAACACGATGGCTACAAGAACATTTGCACAAAGTGTGACCGAATTTGAACTGAATTTGCCTCGCGCCCAAGGCAAAATAAATACGGCTCCTATCACTGAGCCAATCCCCATCAACGTGAAAACCAATCCAAGGTTCGACGGATCCAGGTGCAGTGTTTTCAAGCCGACAACCGGAATCAACGCCGGAATGATTGAAATGAAAAACGCAAATAAAAGATTGCGAAACAGAACAACCTGAATCCCGGGGGCATACCGAACGTAACGAATCGCCGTTATAAACGATTCCACAAAGTTTTCCAAAGGAAGTACAGATGCCGGTTTCGGTCGTTTCAGTCGCTTAATTGCAATCAGGAGCAGGAAAAAACAGAGTGAATTGATGGCAAACACTGCGTTCGGGCTCACAAAACGCAGCATAATTCCGCCAAGAGCCGGCCCGATAATGCCGGATATATTCAGCTGTAGACCACCGAGTGTTGAAGCGGAAGGAAGCTCCTCGTTTGATACGATCTCGGGCTGAATCGCTGACCATGCCGGCGAATAAAATGCAAACCCCGTTCCGATAAGGAATACCGCGAAGAGGAGCACCCACGGACTAATGACTTGCAACCAGCCGCAGAGAGCGAGACCTCCAGCCGCGATCGCCAGCCAGATCGTCATCGTAAACATCATCTTTTTGCGGTCAAGCATGTCGGCAAGCGCACCCGCCGGGAGCGTGAAGAAGAAGAATGGAAGTGAAGCAACGGTGGCCATCAACGACAGAAAGAAAGGCGAAGTGCTCACGCGGTTCATCGTCCAGGTCGCCGCTGTGTCCTGAGCCGCAACGCACGTGCCGGAGATCAGGCTGGCAATCCACATGTTTCGAAAAACCGGATTTCGGAGAGCCGTCCACGTAGAGTTAGCTGTCATAGGGGGGTATCGAAACGCTTAGTTACCAGATTATTGCGCCGTGTTCCAGGATGGGTTGCAAATCTCTCTTGTTGCATTCAGTAATGCGGCCGTCCGGCTTCTTTCGATGCCTTCAATTTTGAGTTCCGAAGGCTCACGGATATTCCACGTAAATCCCAGCCAGTCTAAACTGCCGGTTCGACGTCTGGTTTTTCCACCGGTACCGGACGCGCGAATCCCGTCCGCGGAGGTGGGTCACTTGGGCTAAGCCGTTTTCCGCCCATCAGTTCCTTGTCCACCGAAATGAAGTGCCTGACCGTCGGGCCATCCGGCCGGAGGTCGAGATTCCACGCTGCCTCAAGATTTTCTTGTTCTTCCCGCGTAACGCGTTCGTGTTGAAGCAAATGCTCGGACCATGAGGCAACAAGCATCTCAAGCCGGAAACTGTGCCATTCAGACAGATCTTCATCCAAGCGCCAGTTGTACGCTCCGTTCCTTAAATGCATAAGGCGGACGTCGCGCATGCGATCCAGAAACTTTGCCCGGTTGGTCGGATCAATTTGAAATTCGATCGTGATCACCACAGGACCGTCATCCGGATGCGGCACGTGAAGCAGGGAGTGAGAATACGTCGCCAGAGGCGCAGGATCGAAATTCAGTTTCCCTGTGAAATCGATCGAAAGCGGAAACGCTAACGCCAGGCTGGACAGCAGAAGCGCAGCAGCAGCCAGAAGCGTAAATTTCACTCCGAGCGAGGCGGCTGATCCGCCCCAGATGAGACCTCCCAATGCCATCCCTCCTTGTGAAAGCATGATGTGGGTCGCGTTCATCCGCCCACGCGCCCACGGCGGCATTGCACGCTGGCCCGCCACCCAAAGCTCTGAGGCTGCCATCGTCCAGGATGCCCCCGCCAAAGCTGCGACAGCCAGAAACAGAGGAGTGGAACGGATCATCGCCATTAGGACAAAAACAACCGCGAGCATAATGCTCGCGAGGATCGTCAGCGCATTCGGTGAAAAACTTGCCCGTGCCCTTGGAATTATCACGATCGCGCCAAGTACGGACCCAACCCCCATGCTTGTAAACAGGAGGCCAAGGTCAGCTGAGTTCATGGAAACTTCCTTCAGCCCAATCACCGGCAGCAGCGCGGGTATGACCGAAATAAAAAGCGAAAACAGCGTGTTCCGCGTCAGCACGACCTGGATGCCGGGCGCGTAGCGAACATACCGGATCGCGCCGACTATTGACTCGAAAAAGTTCTCCAGCGGAAGTTTCGATTGCTTCTCCTTCCGCTTCCACCGAGCGATCGCGACGACCACCATTAGAAATACCAGCGCGTTTACGCCAAAGATCCAACTCGATGGGTAGTGACTCAGGACCAACGCTGCGAGAGCAGGGCCAATTATGCCGCAAGCGTTAAGTTGCAATCCTCCCAGTGTCACTGCCGATGGCAATTCCTCATTCGAGACGACCTCCGGAATCAGCGCGCTCCAGGCGGGCGCACTGAACGCGAATCCGACACCAGTCAGAAACACGGACGCCAAAATCAAATAAGGGTTCAATTGCCCAAACGCGCCGAGCAACGCGAGCATCCCGGCCGAGAGCGCTAGCCAGAAATTCATCACACATAATAACTTCTTTCGATCGACCAGGTCCGCCAATGAACCCGCCGGCAGCGTGAAAAAGAACAGAGGCAGAGAAGCAACGGTCGCCATCATCGAAATGAGGAACCTCGATGAAGTCAGTGTGTTCATCGTCCAGGTTGCTGCTGTATCGTGAGCCGCCACGCAGACTCCGGAGACCACACTGATGAGCCACAACCTGCGGAAGACCCGATTCCGAAGTGAAAGCCAAAGCGAAGTGTTGCTGCTCATAGACCAACCGAATTTGCCTAAGCTCGAAAGCTGAATAATTCACTAATGGCCACGCAGCAAATAAAAGCCGTTTATGGACTTTACACAAAGGGCGATCAAAAAGATGACGTATTTCCGCGTAAGTCGTTGAGTGGCAATCCGCTTATAGCAGTCTCTTATTTCTTGACTTGATGAAGCCATCCCATATGCCGTTGCAGGAACCGTCTCGGTCTTCTCATCCGAATAATCCGCCCCTCATGGTAACTAAACTCTGCCCGAAGATTATTCTGGAAGGCACTCGACTGACCGGCAAAACCGATATCGCTCTCACATTGAACGAGCATCCGCGGATCGTCGGCAGACGAAAATATCGCTATCATTCGCCGATCGTTTCCGCGGAATGGAGCGGGTTCACGAAAGCTCCCTGGGGCGCAAGCCTGATTAATTTCGAACCCGAAGACGAAGCAATCGTTCTGGAGACCTATCGCACCTGGGCAAAGTTATTTGAACTCTACAAGTATTACTCTTGGATCATCGACCGATTTCACATCTCGACCCAGGCCTCAAGATTATTTTACGCGCACAAACGGTACGATTTTGGCTGGCTTGAAAAGCGTTTGGTGAAGCTCGGCTTCCGACTGGTGTTTTGCTATCGGCAACCGGACTCATTCGAAGCGGCGCGCCAACGCCGATTGAAAATCTCGAGCAACCCTTCGCAGTACGAGGACGCTTCCATCTTCATTCGCGAACAGGAGGTCGTACAAGAGTTCGTCGACGGATCAATCTTGCCGAAGTTGGTTGTCGATGTGACGGACAATCGCGTCGATCGAATCGTGTCGCAGATTGCGAACTGGCTCGAGGCCACGGGCGGTTTGACCGCTCCAGACTAGTCTGATCAACCGGGGATTGATTTTGCTGGCGAAAAGTCGTTTACTGTTTCTCCAGGGTTAAATCTATGGGTAGCAGTTCCCCCAACGTGAAAAAACTATTCTTTATCTTCGCCTATTGGATTGCAGCCATTCCGGCGTTCGCCTGGACCAACGGCGCATTGCTGGTGTGGATGGACGCAGATCGCACACGGACACTCGAGCCAATTGTGAAAGACTTCGCCGAAAAATACGGCATCAAAGTCCAGCTCGAGGCTCCTCAAAATATCACCGACAGCTTCCCGACGGCCGCCCAATCCGGAAAGGGACCGGATATTGTGATCTGGGCACATGACAAAGTCGGTGAGTGGGCTGACGCAGGGTTAATTTCACCCATCGAAGTGACCGATGATAGACGCGCCAAGTATTTCCCTCAGGCTTGGGAGGCAGTGACCCACAAGGGACAGCTCTGGGGATTTCCGATCGGATTAGAAACCGTCACTCTGATCTATAACAAAAAGCTCCTTAGCGGTCCGCCGCCGAAGGATCTTTCAGACCTGGCCGAACTGCAATCGAAAATCAAACAGGAGCATCCCGAAGTCGCCTCCATCCTGTGGGACTACAAGAGCGCTTATTATTCGTGGGGCATCCTGGCCAGCGCAGGCGCCTATATTTGGGCCAAGAACAACGGCATCTATGATCTTTCCAATGTCGGCGTGGACACGCCGGGTGCGGTTCAAGGATTGTCCGATATTCTGCACCTGGTGAATCTCGGGATACTGCCGAAAAGTTGCTCTTACAGCGTTGCGGAAGACCTCATGAGCCAGGGCAAAGTCGCGATGATAATATCCGGGCCCTGGGCATGGGGAAACCTGGTAAAGACCGGAATCGACTTCGGAGTCGCTCCCGTGCCCGGAATCGGCAATAAACCGGCGAGACCTTTTGTCGGTGTCAGTGCCGCTTATATCAATCGAGCCAGCTCGAACCAAGACATCGCACGAGAATTCGTTGAAGACTATCTGATCGCCGAACAAGGAATGAGGGCAATGAACGACGCTAAGCCAATCGGTATCCCATCGCTCGTCTCGTTTGCCCGGGAGTTAGAGCAGACGAATCCCCTGCTGAAAGACATGAAAAACTGCATCGACCAAGGCGAGGTCATGCCGAATATCCCGGAGATGGGTCGATTCTGGACGGCTCTTGGCTCCGCTCTCGAACTCGCGACCAACGGTCAGGCTACCGTTCAGTCTGCGCTTGCAGATGCTGCAGCAAACATGCGCAAGCATTGATTCTGCGGGATTTGCGGGCGACTGGTATTCAATATCGTCCCTGATCAAATGAAAGCACTCGTTTACGAAGCACCGCGCCACTTCAAATACAAGGAAGTTCCTGATCCGAAACTCGAATCCGACGACGTTCTGGTCAAAATTGACGCGTGCGGACTTTGCGGAACCGATCTCCATATTCACGAAGGTGAATTCGCGCCCAGCTTCCCGCTTATCCCCGGGCACGAATTCACAGGCGAAATTGTTGCTCTCGGCAGCATGGTCAAAGGCCTGAACGAACGCCAACGCGTCGTAGCGAACAGCAACGAATCATGCGGCAATTGTTTTTACTGCCTCCGCGGCCAACACCTCATGTGCCTCAACCTGCAGGCCTATGGCGTGACGAAAAACGGCGGGTTCGCCCAATACCTTCGCATTAAGGCAGACCGGATTTTCCCAATCTCCAAACTTTCTCCTCGTGAGGCGGTGATGGTGGAGCCGACCTCTTGCGCGGTTCATGGCATGGAAGTCCTGGCGATGAAACCGGGAAGCGATGTGCTGCTGTTCGGTGCCGGCCCTACCGGACAGGTCCTTGCACAGTTGCTCAAGCTCAACGGAGCCGGTCGCCTTGTTGTCGCCGCTCCGGCCGGGCCGAAACTCGAACTGGTAAGCCGGTTGGCAGCCGATGAAATCGTGGCCATCGACCGCAAGAGTCCCGAAAAACATCGCAACCGCCTGATGGAATTGAGCCCGACCGGCTTCGATTACATCGTCGAGGCGACAGGTTCGGCCGCTATTTGCGAGGATACGCTTCAGTTTGCCCGACGCGGTGCGACGATCGTTGTCTACGGAGTTTACCCGGAAAAGGAGACTTTACGGTTTAGTCCGTTCGATCTGTTTCGCCGTGAAATTACGATCAAAGGATCGTTTGCACAGATCGATGCTTTTCCGCGCGCCCTCTCCTATCTCGAAAACGGCAAACTGAAGGTCAACGAGATTGTGACCGATGAATTCGCGCTGGAAGATTGGTCGAGAGTCCTGGAACACGCCTGGGCGCGCAAGGGGATTAAGATCGCCGTCATACCTCCGTCATAGGTAGGCAGAGCAGGTTTGTGTACCAACTGCACTCCGTCCAGGAATCACTTGCGGGAAGCTTTGTCCGTGCTACAAGTTGCCCTCCTCCGTATCGCTCGGGTGGTGAAATGGCAGACACGTACGTTTGAGGGGCGTATGCCGTAAGGCGTGGGGGTTCAAGTCCCCCCCCGAG
>CAVVPV010000009.1:0-159705 GCA_963750185.1 uncultured Verrucomicrobiae bacterium | reverse complement strand
AACGTCTATTACCGGGAGTTGACCGCGCGATACCGCGGCGTGCGACGCTTTCTTCCGGCGGTCTTAAAGCATCTGCGCTTGCCTTTTCTGTTCCGTTACTCTCGACAGCCCAAAATCGGAAATGCAGCACTCGGTTGACGGAATGGACAGGCGAGACGCCTATCCTACTTTGGGGCGCTTTCCCAGGGTTCCAGCCCGGGCGGAGGCCTATTGCCCCTCCGGGGCAGGACGACGAGGCGTGTTTGCTTGTTGCAGGGTTGATTTGTCGATCCGAATCGCACTTGCATGGGAATTCTGCGTATGTTAGCGAGCCAATATGCTTCGGTTTACAAAAATGAACGGCGCTGGAAACGATTTCGTGCTCATCGACAATCGGTCCGAAGCGCTAGAGCTTTCGCGCCGGCAGATCGCATTTCTGTGTGACCGTCACCGAGGCGTTGGAGCCGACGGAGTTCTGCTGGTCGAACCGGCGGAAGGCGGCGGGGATTTCCGGATGCGATACTACAACAGCGACGGCGGCGAGGCGGAAATGTGCGGAAACGGCGCGCGCTGTTTTTCTCGTTTTGCAAACAAGATCGCCGGACCCTTTGCGCAGGTCCGCTTCGAAACGCAAGCGGGAATGATCCAGGCCGATATCGATGGCGATCTGGTGAAACTCGGGATGAGCAAGCCCCGCGGTTTGGTTCTGAACCGGTCGCTCGACGTCGGCGGCGTGAAGCTCTCGACCCATTTCGTGAACACTGGGGTGCCGCACGTTGTGACGTTTGTCGACGACATCGAATCGGTCCCGGTGCAGCGGTGGGGATCGGAAATCCGGCATCACCCGGCCTTTCGTCCGAGCGGTACAAACGCAAATTTCGTCAAAGAGATCGAACCCGGGAAATTGACCATACGGACGTACGAACGTGGCGTGGAAGCCGAAACGTTGGCGTGCGGCACCGGTGTCACAGCTGCCGGACTGATCTACGCGGCTTTAAGCAATGCGCCCTCCCCGGTTCACCTGCAGGCGCGGGGCGGCGATTGGCTGGAGGTCGGATTTCGAGCTTCCGGAAGCGACTTTGAAGATGTCACGCTAAAGGGACCGGCCGACTTCACTTTTGAAGGGTCCATCACATTCTCATAAACCCCCATCCTATGTCATACACAGGCACGTACACCGCGATTGTCACCCCCTTCAAAAACGGCCAGGTTGACGAACCTGCGTTTCGCAAACTGATCGAATTCCAGATCGAAAACGGCGTAAGCGGAATCGTTCCGACGGGAACCACGGGCGAGGCAGCCACGCTCGATTACGATGAACATCTCCGCGTCATCGAGATCGCTGTTGAAGAGGCGCGCGGCCGTTGCAAAATAATCGCCGGTACGGGATCAAATTCGACGCATGAAGCAATCGAGCTGACGGTGAAAGCGGAGCGGCTGGGAGTGGATGCGGCTCTTCTGGCTAGTCCGTATTACAACAAGCCGACCCAGGAAGGCGTTTATCGGCACTACAAGAAGATCTCAGAGTCCACCGGGCTTAATCTGGTGTTGTACAATGTTCCTGGACGCACCGCCGGTGAAATCGGGGTAGAGACCTGCGCACGGCTTGCGAGGGACTGCAAGAACATTGTGTCGATCAAGGAGGCCGGCGGTTCATCGGAACGGGTCTCTGCGCTAAGGAGAATTCTTCCCCAAGGTTTCACAATCCTGTCCGGGGACGACAGCATGACGCTTCCGTTCATGTCCGTCGGCGCGGTCGGCGTCGTCAGTGTGGCTTCCAACGTGATCCCGAAACAGATGACGGAACTGGTGAACGCATTTCTCGGGGGTCGTGCGTCGGATGCGATGGACCTGCATCTGAACTATTTCCAGTTGTTCAAGGACCTCTTCATTGAGTCGAATCCGATCCCGATCAAAACCGCGCTTTACCTGATGGGAATGATCGAGAACGAATTTCGTCTGCCTCTGTGCGAGATCGGCAAATCGAATCAGGTTAAGCTCCACGAGACTCTTGCGTCATTGAAGCTGGTATGACGCGGCTGCACGTGCACGGAGGAAACGGGCGCCTTGGCAAAGCTATCGTTCGAATAGCCGGCGAGTCCGGCCGATACAAAGTTTCCGTCTCGGGACGAAACGAGGATTTGTCGAAGCTCGGTGCCACCTGGGATGTCGCCATCGACGTCAGCCAGCCGGAAGGAACGATCGCGATTGTCGACCGCTGCGTGGCAGGTGGCATTCCGCTCGTGGTTGGAACAACCGGGCATTCAGTCGTGCAGATCGACCAGCTCCGGGCGGCTTCGAGGCAGATTGCGATCCTGCTTTCTCCTAATTTCAGCATCGGGGTAAATCTTCTATTCTGGCTTGCAAAACGAACGAGCGAAATCCTGGGTCCTGAGTTCGATACGGAGATCGTCGAGCTGCATCACCGCCTGAAAAAGGATTCGCCGAGTGGCACGGCGAAGCGACTTGGGGAAATCATCGCGAAGACGCGCGACCTCGAGTATGCCAGGGCCGCGAGACACGGCCGGGAAGGGTTAGTCGGCGAACGAACCAGGAATGAAATCGGGATTCACGCGGTCCGTGGTGGAGACGTTGCCGGCGAGCATACACTCTATTTTGCAGGCGCCGGAGAACGGATTGAGCTGACGCACCGGGCATCGAGCCGGGACGTTTTCGCTCAAGGCGCGCTGCGAGCGGCTCAATGGCTGGTCGAAAAAGCCCCGGGCTGGTACGACATGCAGGATCTGTTGGGGCTGTATGAATAGATTTGCGACCGGAAGCATTGGCGCTGAGAGTTCAGCCTCGATGCGTTGCGGAATTGCGCTGGGATCCAATATTGAAGATCGTCTGGAGCACCTTCGCCATGGCTTCGGGCGCGCTTGTTCTTTCCACGAGCCCGGCCCGGCGGTCACGGTCTCGTCTATCTACGAAACCGACCCGGTCGACTGCGAGCCCGGCACTTCTCCGTATCTCAACGCGGTAATCGAGATCAATTTCAGTGGACCACCGGTCGCTTTGCTGGACCGGTTACTGGAGATTGAACGAGCAATGGGGCGGCCGTCGAAGAGACCCAGAAACTCTCCGCGAACCATTGACCTCGACCTCCTTTACTCAGGAAATCTCGTCCTCAACAATCCGGAGATTATCATTCCTCATCCGAGGCTTCACCGGCGCCGTTTCGTTCTGACGCCGTTGGCTGAGATCGCACCCGATCTCGTGCTGCCCGGATATTTGCGGTCGATAAAATCGCTACTCGCCGACCTCGTGGACCCGTGCGAGGTAACGCGCCTCGATGCCCCATTATCACTGCGTGAATAAGATCACTCCCGACACAATCCGCCGTTGGAAAAAGGAGCACCGTAAGATCAGCGCTCTGACGGCATACGACTTTCCAACGGCCAAACTCCTCGACGAATCCGGCATCGATCTGGTGTTAGTCGGAGATTCTCTCGGCATGACCGTGCTCGGTTACCCCAACACGACTCAGGTGCTTATCGAAGATATGATCTATCACACACGCGCGGTGGCGCGAGGAGTCTCATCGGCGCTGCTAGTAGCGGACCTCCCGATTTACAGCTACGAGACTCCTGAACTCGCTGTCCAAAGTTCCGGCCGCCTGATCAGCGCCGGCGCCAATGCCGTTAAACTCGAAGGAGGCCGGGCATGTGCAAAGCAGATCCACGCGGTAACAAGAGCTGGCATCCCGTTTGTCGGTCACATCGGGATGTTGCCCCAGCATGTCCTCGAGGAAGGCGGATACCATCGGAAAGGCCGAACCGCCGAAGAGCGCGAATTTCTGATTGAGGAAGCGAAGACAATTGAAAGCAGCGGCGGATTCGCGGTGGTGCTGGAACTGGTCGAATCATCGACCGCGGCGGAAATCACCCGAGCGATTTCGATCCCGACGATCGGCATTGGTTCAGGGAAGGAGTGCGACGGTCAGATTCTCGTTTTTCACGATCTGGTCGGTTATTTCCCATGGTTCACACCGAAGCACGTGAAACCGGAATCCGACGTTGCCGGGGAGATAAGGAAGGCGGCAAAGGCGTATATCGCGCGAACGCGAGGCGAGAAATAGTTCAAGTTCCGGGTTCGAAGTTCCGGGTTCCCGGTTCCGGGCTTTGTACCACGCATTTGTTCACGCACGACGTGCTGGTCCGCGAACGACCGTAGCATACGCGTCCCGCGTGTATTCTGTTACGCCAGCCATTGGGGCGGGATATCCGACAGAATACACGCGGGACGCGTATGCTACAGCACCGCACCATCGAATGCGAAGCGCGCCAAACGCCGGTACGCCGGCACGCGGTCAGCCGTCAGAGACCATGCCCATCTGGCGAAACTTTTCGTAACGCTGTTCAAGCAGCTTGTTCACCGGCTTCTTCGCCAACTCGGTAAGATGCTTCAAAAGTGATTCGCGCAGATTCTTTGCGGCCATTTCCGGGTCCTGGTGTGCGCCACCGAGCGGTTCGGGGATCACTTCATCAATCAGTTCCAGGTTCTTCAGATGAGTCGCTGTCAGTTGCAGCGCTTCGGCCGCTTCCGGCGCATGGCTGCGATGTTTCCAGAGAATTGCCGCACAACCCTCGGGACTTATCACAGAATAATAAGCGTTCTCGAACATTAATACCCTGTCGGCCACTCCAATCCCCAGAGCTCCCCCTGAGCCTCCTTCGCCGATGACCGCAGCAATGATCGGCGTGCGCAGCAACATCATCTCGCGCAAATTGACCGCAATCGATTCCGCGATGTGCCGCTCTTCGGCGCCAACGCCGGGATAAGCCCCAGGGGTATCAATGAGCGCAACGACAGGAAGGCGAAACTTCTCGCCGAGCCGCATGACGCGGAGCGCCTTTCGGTATCCCTCCGGATTCGCACACCCGAAATTGCGACGGATATTTTCTTTGGTGTCCCGCCCCTTTTGATGCGCTACAACCGCACAACGGAAGTGGCCGATCGTTGCAAGTCCGCACGGCATCGCTTCGTCATCCCCGAACAATCGGTCGCCGTGCAATTCAACAAAGTCTGAGAACGCCGACTTGAAGTAGTCGAGCGCAAACGGGCGAGCGTTATGCCGGGCAATCTGGACTTTCTGCCAGGCGGTCAGCTTGTCGTACGTCTCACGTTTGGTTTTTTCAATTTTCTCTTCCATCGCCCGCACTTCACGCTCCAGGTCGACCGAACTCAATTTCGAATGCTTCTTCAGCTCATCGAGCTGTTTTTCCAATTCGACGATTGGCTTTTCGAATTCTAAGGGATGGACCTTCATTACTTTACGATGATCGGCGTTTCCTTTGTCACCAAAGCATACAGTTCTTCCATATCAGGCGGACTGAGCATGATTCCGGTGGCAGGTTGTTGCACATTGGGCGTCTCCGGATTGGTTTCGGAATACAGGGTGATAGCATTACCGCTTATGACAATCCATCGGCTGCTTCCGAGGTATTTCTTTTCTCCGAACGAAACACGAAGACCGTTAGACCATGCAATTTTATCTTTCATTTTAAAGAGACCGACGGCCGGTTTGGCAGGTAACTTGACGGCCAGCGGCTTATACCAACGGAAAAAATCACCGTTATTCAGGAGACTCAACTCTCCATTTTTTGCGCTGATGGTCATGGTGAACTGTCCTTTTGGAATAATCAGTCTCTCGCCCGGCTGAATGGTCAGACTATCGAGGTTATTTGCTTTGAAGATCAACTCAGCCGGGGTCCTGGTTTTATTCGCGATCTTCGCGATCGAATCACCGTGGACAACAATATATTCGGTCTTGTTCGGACCGGGCCCTGGGGAAAAGAAAGCGTTGATGTTCAGGTCCCCCAGCATTTTCTTGGCCTCATCACTCTTGATAGAGCCAGGAAAGCTCCGAATTAACGAACGCAGAATATCTTCGGCGTCACCCTGATGACCGCCGGCAAGCGCCTGTTTTGCCTCAGCCACCATCATGATGCCCGGGTCGGGCGTCGGGGTGATGACCGGCTGGTTAGCGCCCGCAACATGAAAATCCGGCTTTTTAAAGAACAACCGGTAAGCGACAAATCCTCCTCCTCCAAAGACGCCGAGTGCCAGCGAGACAACGACGAAAAACTTCAGCAGGCTGTTCATTCAGGAAATCTGACAGAACCTCGCTTTCCCTCCTTCCGGACAGGGCACTCAGTACCCAGTCTCCGAAACAACGTGACTTTCGTCCGGCACTACAGCAGGCCTTTCCGCCGAAAATCCTGAATGTTGCGTCCAGCCGATTGCTGGATCATCTCGACTGTGAACTTCAGAAGGCAAACTTCCCACCCCTCGTCGACACCCTGAATAATGGCGCTGTTACTCCGCAATGCTTCCGGGATCTGGTTCGTCACCCGATCCAACACCGCTTCGATCGAATCGTGAACAAGGTTCTCGGCAAGATCATCTTTTCGAATCTGGAATCCGTATTTCAGCAGCGCTGCGTGTCTGGCCTGTAACAAGTCCGCAAATTTCTGAGCCTTTTCCCCGAAACCCTCCAGCGTGAGCTTAGCGAAATTTTCTCCGGTCAATATCTGCGGTCGATCGGCCTGGATTTTTCCGTCGCGGATTCGGACCTCGTTCGCACGGTCCATCAGTTCAGTGACCAGATAGAAATGGAAACTCGTAGCCCCAAAGGTCTCGATTCGGCGTTCAGGGGAAACGATCACTTTGGTGTTATCGAGCGCGTATTGGACGTCATCTTCGGAATACATACAAAGTACGCTCGAATCTAGTCCGTTCCGCGCACGACACAAACCGATGTCACGGCCACGGTCAGCCTCTCGTCGACGGGATCCCCTTGGCTCTCCTTGGTTAGCAAGAGAGACCCATCATAATGTTTTGCCTTAGCCTTTATTTCGCCCGCTCTTCAATGTATCTGACAACGTCGCCGACCGTCTGGAGCTTTTCGGCATCTTCATCAGGGACTTCTACCGAGAACTCCTCTTCAAATGCCATCACAAGCTCGACCGTATCAAGCGAATCAGCGCCGAGATCCTCAATGAATGAAGCGGTAGGTGTGACTTGCTCAGGATTCACGCCGAGCTGCTCGACGATGATCTCCTTCACCTTATCTTCGATTGATTTCTCTGACATAAATCGCGTTTTCTCTCGGTTGTGGTTAAGACGTGCCTAGGGTTAATTGTGAAGCCCGGTGATGGCAAATAAATTAATTGCACTAAATAGCAACTACTTTCTTGCTCGCTGAACGTTCAATTTCCGGAGAGCGTCCAGGAGATCATTGATCCGTCGGGATGCGAATTTTTCCGGTTTGAAGTTCTCCTCCATGCAGTTTATTTCCAAAGTTCACTGAACTTGTGTCGTGTCCCCGAATTAACATGAATTTCGTTGCGATCAAAATGGGCCGTCCGCGAGGCGGTCCGGGCGGGCGGCCGCGTGACGAAATAGATGCTATTTCGGTGACAGGAGACTGGATGGCTAATTCTTTTAACTTCGCCGCAACCGGTACCTGTTTTCCCTGGTTTAATCGGCGTTGCGCCCACTTTTGTATTGACCTATCGGATGGAAACGACAACCTAGACGCCCGTTTGCAAGACTGTATCTCGGCGACCGTGCCGGGCGCTTCAATTTGGGTTTTTAATTTTCCACCTCTAAGCTGACCTGACCATGACGGACCCGCTGCCCTCGCTCGATCTACGTTTAACGCCCGATTGGCTCAAGGAATCGGAGACGGGGAATCGCTATGCCGACTACGAAGGGGACGACCAGCCGGATCGGCACCATCGCGGGCGGCGGGACCGCAAAGATGATCGCCCCAGGCGCCCGGGCCCGCCCAGCGATCGGTCACGACAGGATCGTCCCGATCGGCGCCCGGCTGCGAACACCAAACCGTCTGAATCGACTTCCGGCCGAGGGCCCTCCCCCTCCACCTCCACCCCGCGCACGGGACCATCCAATCGTCCAGCGGCGACCGGAGGACAAAGGCCTTTCCGAAGCGACAGACAGCGCTTTGAACGCCAGGACGCAGAAACGGCTCACCCGGAAGTTGAGCCGGCTCCGGTCCAGATCGATTTTCTCCCTGAAGAACGCGCATTTTCAAAAATCATCCAACAGATTAAACAGGGGCATATCGCTTACCCGTTATTTGGCCTTGCGCGCATGTTTCTTGAGCGGCCGGAACGCCATCGGATCCGTGTTCGCACGCTCGATAACCAGACGCTGATCCATCAATTTGGCGACGACGGTCCGGTCGCGATGGAAGCAAGCGCCCTCGAGCGCATCGCGTTCAACGCGAAGAAGGACGATTTTTATGAGACCCGGATCGTCGAAAAAGAACCGGTCAAAGGAAACTTCACATCCGTCGCCCGCTGCACCCTGTCCGGAAAAATCTTGGGGCCAACCAATTACCACGCGTTTCAACCCCTCCTGCGGGGACTTTACGAGCAGAGGTTCAGCCGCCGGATGAGTTTCGAAGATTACCGCCGATCGATCGAGATCAGCAGCGATCAGCAACTAGTCGAGCAGTGGAAGGAAGAAGCCCGTACGACCGTTACCTTTCAGACAAAGGACCAGGAAAACCCGGTGGTGTTCGACACACCGGCCGCCGTGGAGCAGCATTTCCGTGCAAACTACCTGGCGAGTCTGATACGAGGGTGTCTGGCAACGGAAATCTCCGGCGACGTCTCCAGGCATCTTCCGGATCGTGGAATCATGGCGGCGATTCGAAAGGCGAGAGACCGCGAAAACCGTTTTCCGGCTCAAATTGCCGGCGCTTTGCGGCATGGTTTGAATCAAGCCGGGCTCCACGTTTTTAAACACAAGAAGCGGATCCTTTATATCTCGACTGTGCGGCCGCAGCTGTTCGACTCAAATCAGGGAACAGTCTCGACTGGTTTATCCGCCATTCTCTCGACGATCAGATCCTACCCGAAGATCTCAAGGAAACAGCTTGCAGAGAAGGTCCTGACAAAGGTGGTCGGCGAGAAGGCGTCAGATGAGTCAAACGCGGCGTACCAGCAAGCGAAAACGACATTGGCAACTGAGTTGATCTGGCTCGCCAAGGCGGGCCACGTGATCGAATTCGCGGACGGAACCCTCGATTTGCCGCTGCCGCCACGGCCAGTTGAAACCGCAAAGAGCGGCTCGGCGCCTTCCGGGCCAGCGCACAACGAAGCAGGTAGTACGGAAGATTCGCCAGCAGACGACGACACAACGGCCGAGTTGGAATCCGAGGTAACTTCGGCTGCCGCGGCTCAGAGTGCGCCTAGCATCTCCGCCGAGCACGAACAGGTGGCGGATGCTGGCGATGCCCCGGTCGAGCCCGAGATTTCCGCCGAACCGCCCACGGCAGAAGTCGATCCGGCGCCCCAATTGCCGGAAGAAGTGCGGGTGACACCGCAAGAGTTGGTCGAGACGTAGCAGGGCGGCTTTGGTTCCGGCTTCGATAGTAGGACTGGCGTCTTGCCTGTCTATTAGCGCGTGTGAGATTCCGGGGCGGTGAACGGCGTATAGGGTCCAACATCAGAAATGCGTCGCCTGGTTGACGAAATCGACAGGCGGGACGCCTATCCTACATCGGCGACAACGCAGGACGCGTGTGCTGTATTTGCGTCCGTCGCGAACCTCGCCTAGTTATCTGATTATGCGGGTCATTCGATACCTCGCGCAAGACGGCAAGGTCCGATTTGCAGCAGAGAAAGCGGCCGGAAGTCACGTCGACATTCACGGCGACATATACGGAGAATTCGAGATAACGGATCAGCAATCGAACGTCGCGAAGATTCTCGCGCCCGTAGAACCTCCTGTGATCCTTTGTATCGGTCATAATTACCGAAAACACATTGAGGAAACCGGCGCGAAAATGCCGCAGTACCCGGTCTTGTTTCTGAAGAATATCGGTGCTGTGCAAAATCCGGATGATCCAATCGTTCTTCCAACCAAACTGCGCAGCGACGAAGTCGACTACGAGTGCGAATTGGCGGTCGTCATCGGCAAGAAGTGCAAGAACGTGTCAAAGGCTGGCGCATTCGACGTTGTGCTTGGGTACACCGCCGCGAATGACGTTAGCGCGCGGGACTGGCAAAAACGCTTCGGAGGAGGCCAATTCTGCCGCGGCAAGAGTTTCGATACATTCGCCCCGCTTGGCCCAGTTCTTGTGACAAAAGACGATATCCCCGATCCAAATGCGCTTCGGATTGAGACACGCATCAATGGAGAGACTCGGCAAAGCTCGAATACGGCAGATATGATCTTCGATGTGCCGACACTGATTGAATTCCTCAGCGGCAGCACGACACTCTACCCAGGCACGATCATTCTCTCTGGGACTCCGTCGGGCGTCGGAATGGCGATGGTCCCGCCGAGATACCTCGCTCCCGGAGACGTCGTTGAAATCGATATCGAGAAGATCGGCGTGCTTCGCAATCCGGTAGTTGCGGAAGAATGAATGGGGACAGGATTCGGGAGTCAGGAGTTCAGGAGTTTTCGGAAGGCGAGCATGTTAGTATGGAAAACGTGAACTTCAATGGATCGGTGAACCGAAAACCAGTTCTCTCATTCTGCGACTTCTGAACTGCTGCAACTCCTAGCAAAAAATGCCTTTCGAACTCTCCTCTCAGTTCGAGCCTCGCGGCGACCAGCAACATGCGATCGATCAGCTCACCCGCTCACTCGAGGCTGGCAATCGGCATCAAACTCTCCTGGGTGTCACCGGCTCCGGTAAAACGTTTACCGCAGCGAACGTTGTTGCCGCGCTGAATAAGCCGACGCTCGTCATTTCGCACAACAAAACACTCGCTGCACAACTCTACAGCGAGTTTAAGCAGTTCTTTCCAAATAACGCAGTCGAATACTTCGTGAGTTATTTCGACTACTATCAACCGGAAGCTTACATCCCGCGGACGGATACCTACATCGAAAAAGATTCGTCCATCAACGAGGAGATTGAGCGGCTCCGGCTTTCGGCCACGAGCTCGCTCCTTTCGCGGGACGATGTCATTGTTGTCGCAAGCGTCTCCTGTATTTACGGCTTAGGCTCACCGGAGGACTATGCAAATATGGTGTGCCCGATCAGCAAAGGTCAGCAGATCTCCCGAGAATTGTTTCTGGCCAAGCTGGTGGACATGCTTTACGAACGAAACGACATCGAACTGGCACGGGGACGATTCCGCGCCCGCGGCGATGTCGTGGAAGTGCATCCGGCCACTTTCGACGAGGAAGCAATTCGCATCGAATTCTTCGGGGACGAGGTCGATTTGATCACGCGGTTCGATCCCCTCACCGGACACCCGGCGGAAAAACTCGATCGGTTCACGTTCTATCCGGCCAAACAGTTTGTCACGCCGCACGACAAGATGCAGCGTGCTCTCAGAACGATCCGGGAAGAGCTCGACGAGCGCGTAAAATGGTTTGAAGCGAATGCAAAACTTCTCGAAGCGCAAAGAATCAAGATGCGGACCGAATTCGATCTCGAAATGATGCAGGAAATGGGCTTCTGCAGCGGAATCGAAAACTACTCGCGGCACTTGAGCGGGCGTCCGGCAGGGTCGCGTCCTTACACGCTGCTGGATTTCTTCCCGAAAGATTTTCTCCTCGTCGTCGATGAATCGCACGTGTCGATCCCGCAAATCGGTGGGATGTACGAAGGGGACATTTCACGGAAATCGGTGCTCGTGGAGTATGGGTTCCGTCTTCCAAGCGCGTTGGACAACCGGCCGCTGAATTTTCCGGAGTTCATGGACATGACCCGGCAGATTCTCTATATCAGCGCAACTCCCGCACCATTCGAGATCCAGAACAGCGTCGTTGGCAACACCAGTTACATTCCTCACAATCGGTCCCGCATCGGTCAGCAGGAAACAGAGCCGGTATTAGTCCCGATGCTGACCGGGAAAAGCGGTACCGCGCTCGATCCCTACGCCCCTGGAGCGCGGTTGATCGCCCAGCAGATTATTCGGCCAACGGGGCTACTTGACCCAAAAATCACCGTCCGGTCATTGAAACACCAAATCGACGAAACGATCGAGCTGTGCCGGCAAAGAACCGAGCAGGCCGAACGCGTTTTGATTACTACTCTCACGAAGAGAACCGCGGAGGATCTCACAGATTACCTTCGCGATGTCGGCTTGAAAGTGCGCTATCTCCATAGCGAGATTGACGCGATCGAACGCGTTGAAATCCTTCGATCATTGCGTGCGGGAGAGTTTGATATCCTGGTAGGGATCAATCTATTGCGAGAAGGGCTGGACCTTCCTGAGGTCAGCTTGGTTTGTATTTTGGATGCGGACAAAGAAGGATTTCTCAGAAGTCAGACATCACTTATTCAGACTGCCGGGCGTGCCGCGCGGCACGTGAATGGGGAAGTCGTCCTTTTCGCCGATACGTATACCGACAGCATTCAGAAACTCATCGCGATCACGGAATATCGGCGCGCCCGGCAAATCGAGTATAACGAAGCGAACGGCATCACTCCGACCAGCGTTAACCGCGCCGTGCAAGAGAGCCTGCACACTCTGCTTCGGGGTCGTCAGATCGAGGAATCTGTTATCCGGGAAGGAGGCGGCGATTTCAACGTCACCGAAGTGCTGCGCGAATTGGAAGAAGAGATGCAAATCGCGGCGGCCAACCTCGAGTACGAACGCGCCGCGCTATTGAGGGACCAGATTACGGAACTCAAAAACGGCACCGGTATAGCGAAGATCGAACCAAAACGGCGTCCGGTGAAGTATCCAACCGGGAAACCGAGCCGGTCATCCAGAGCGAGAAAGCGAACCTAGCCCGTTCCGCGGCTACGCGATTAATTTGACGAGCAACTGGCTGAGAATCAGCTTTGGTTCGAGTTGCGTCGTCACGAGTTGAACATTTGCCTTCAGACAGGCCTGAAGACCGTCGATCAAGTCAGACAATTGGAACCGGTTGGCTTCGCATGCTGCGAGCCCGAGTGCGTAGGAGTTGATTCCGCCGTCCTTGCGGCGCGGAAGATGTTCGGTGGCGCTTTCGGGCAATTTGGAGAGTATTGAATTAAATTGAAATGGGGCCTGTGGCGGCCTGATTTTGTGCCGAACCAGGAGATCCTTCGTAACAACCAGGTTTCGCACTGTCGGAATGATGGCCGCGTACAATATTCCGATTGGCGTTTCCCCTTGAAAGATTAACTGATCAAGCAGGGCGAGGCTTTCGCCCAATCGCCGCTTGGAAATGCAGGTGCCGAGTTCCCAGATCACGCCAGTGGCCGATTTCGCAACCAATGACCGGACCACTTCCACCGTAACTATCCTATTTGCGCCGAGATAGATGTCGATTTTTTCCAGTTCGTTTCTCAGCTGCCGCCCATCAACACCTGCGAGCCGGACAAAGACCTCAAGAGCTTCAGGTTCAAATCGCAAAGCAAGCTCGGAGGCCAACCGCCGGACAACCGACTGGACCTCTTCCTCCCAACCGGGCTTCGCTGGATCTATCCTGTCGAACTGTTCAACGAGCGCAAACTTATCCAGCGACTTGTAAAAGCTGCGGCGTTTGTCGACCTCCGAGGCGCTTAACAGAACGCGTACGCCTTCAGGCAATCCACCACTGAGAACCTCTTTCAAGTCTTCCAAAGCCTCCAGCACGCTTGCCGACCGCCCGGTCACCGTGTCCGCGAGGAAGTTCACATTCTTTAGCCAAACAAGCTTATCGCGCCCAAAGAATGGCAGCGTCCGGACCGCGTCATTCACCTGGCGGATTCGTTGGACCGCCTGTTCGGCGTTGTCGGCCATTCCATCGATCGTATCGACGCCGAACTCGGCACCCTGTTTTGGTGTAAGGTCGATCATTAGCTCAGCAGCTCGGCGTTTGACCTCTCCCTCATCCGATCCGAGTACCGCATAGACACTTCTGGATGCAGAGGTCGCGGCAGATTTCTTTCGGGGAGGCATTGATTCACAGTACTGTAGCATACGCGTCTCGCGTGTATTGTTTTTGACTCTGAGCAGCGCCGCGCGCCACTGGCGGATTCCCATTGAACCTCGTTCGTGGTCCTGCCAGCCAGGAGAATACACGCGGGACGCGTATGCTACGGGGCGCAACGCTCAGACTCGTATGTAGAGAGTCCTGTCGGAATTCGCTTGATACAATAACAATAATCTATAGTGTTATGTAAATGGCTGATTTCTTCGATCCAGATCTCAAATTGAACAACTACCGACGCAAGCTCCCTCACTGGCGTCAAGAAGGGGTGATATACTTCGTGACATTCCGGCTTGCGGACTCGTTGCCAATGGAAAAGCTCGCGGCATTAAAGGAAGAAAGGACGCGCTGGTTAGCTCTTAACCCGCTGCCACACAACCAGCACCAGGTTAGAGAATTTCATCGAAGCTTTTCCGGGCGAATTAATGAGTGGCTGGATGCCGGATACGGCTCCTGCGTATTAGCGCAACCGGAAATTTATCGGCTCGTGGAAGGCGTGTTGAACTTCTTCAACGGGCAACGGTACAAGCTGGGCAAAAATGTGGTCATGCCAAATCATGTCCACGCTTTGGTGCAACCGCTTGGGGATCATGGGCTGGATCGAATTCTGCATTCGTGGAAATCGTATTCCGCCAAGGAAATCAACAAAATAACCGGTTATCAGGGGTCGGTTTGGCACCGGGAATCGTACGATCGGATTGTGAGAAGTCCCGCTCAATTGGTACGCATCGAGGAGTATATTCGGGACAACCCAAAGTCCTTGCCGCTCGACAGGCGTCCGCACACATAGCCCACGCAGTACCGTAGCATACGCGTCTCGCGTGTATTGTGTTTGGCTCCGGGCCGCGCTGGGCGCGAACGGCGGATTCACGTTGAACCTCGTTCGTGGTCGTGCGAGCCGACAGAGTACACGCGGGTCGCGTATGCTGCGGTGCGCCAATCGCGGATTCACGTTGAACCTCGTTCGTGGTCGTGCGAGCCGACAGAGTACACGCGGGACGCGTATGCTACTTTGGCTTATGGGACAGACATACCAATCGATCGACGGGAAACTGCGCGAATGGCTTTTGGCGCAAAAGGTGTTTTTTGTGGCAACGGCGCCCCTCTCGCAAGAAGGCCATGTGAACTGCTCTCCGAAAGATGGCGGATCGTTTCGAGTACTCGATGAGCAAACGGTGGTTTATCTGGATCTGACCGGTAGCGGCGTCGAGACGATCGCGCACGTGAAAGAAAACAAACGCATCGTCCTCATGTTTTGCGCATTCACCGGAGCACCAAAAATCGTTCGACTCCATGGGATCGGAGAAGCCATCGAAGCAGGGCACCCGGAATTTGAACAGTTCCACGCCCATTTCCCTTCAACAGCCGGCATTCGCGCATTCATCAAGGTCCAACTTGCCCGCATATCTGACTCCTGCGGGTACGGCGTACCCCTGTACGACTATCGCGGTGAACGCTCCCAATTACGGAAATGGGCGGAGCACAAGGGCGAAGAATCGCTTTTTGAATACCGGTGGCGTCACAACAGCCTGTCGATCGACCAGCTCCAAGGAGTCGGCCGAAATGAGGATCGAGCCAAAGTAGGATAGGCGTCTCGCCTGTCCCTTCCAGCGCGAAATTTGAAGGAGGGGTGCAAACAATCACATGACAGAAGTGCACCGCCCGGCTGAGGGAAGGGACAGGCGAGACGCCTATCTTACTTTGTCGGGCGCGAAGCAGAATATACGCGGGAGGTGTGTGCTACGGTATTGCGCCATTCTTCAAAGTGCGCGTGCGACGACCTGCTATCAACACACAACCAGAGGCTATAGTTCCGACCCAAAATGGAAGAACATAACGAGGTTGCGTGATGTTGCAGACACAGGTTGCGACGTACACCGCAAAACCGACTCCAAAAATTGACAGCGCTACAATGCCTAATTGCAGTGGCAAAGTTCCCCGAACCAGTCGCCATAGGCCGATCGTCACAAATAACAGACACCAGACGGCGATCGGCACAAAGCGCCAGTGCCGGATATAGTTGTCGTGGAATGCTCGCTTAAGCATGTGGTTGGCGACTGCAGGGTCAAAAAACAGCAGCGACCCGATCCCCGCCCAAGCTTGCGGCTCCTTCCTGATATCTTCGACGGAGTAGAACGTTGCCTTTGGCCCGGTTAGCGCAATTCCCTGGTCATTCGTAGGAGAGAACCCTCGCACGATATCTTTCAGAATGACTCTAACCAGGCGTGGGTCGAGTGTCTGATAAAAGCGTAGAGCTGCTTTTAACGCGGTCGTATCAATGGAAGCCTCCAGGCTGTCACCGTTCAATCGGCGATTGCTTGTGGCCTCAGCTATCACTTTGCTCGTCCCACCATAATAGGTGCCAACCCGGATCAGTGAATCGATCGCGAGCGTGAGATCCGGGTCATCACCGGGCTTGTTCACTCGCTCTTTCACCCGTTCCTTTTCCTCCGGCGAAAGGGTGTCCAGGAAACTTCCAACGCGTTCGCAAAGGGTTCGCCCGACCATCTGTCTTTGAATCACGTTAAAACTTTCGCAAAGCGATGAAACGATCGCCGTCTCAGTGCCTATAACCAACAGGCTCAGAAGCAGGGCGCCACCGGCGATTTTCGCCATCGGAAAAACGTTAGTTTTGTGTAGCCTTTTGAAACAGGTGCACCATCATCAGAAGAATTGCTGTTCCCGGCAGCCAGCCCAGAAGGAGACTGCTGACATGTCGTGATCCGATACACAAAAGCAAAATCAGAAAATAAAGCAACCAACTCTTCCAGGTTCCGCGTCCATTCAGGATGCGGAGTCCAACGCCAAATAACGTAAACCAGGTGATCGCAGTCGTTGCCTCGGCGCCGGCCGTGTGAGCGAACGAGTAGAAACTTGCGATTGAAGCCAGCAGCAGAGTGATCAAACCGCGGCCGGCTTCGGTCGTCGGGATGCCAAACACGAAATATCTTAGCGCAAACCAGAGGCCGGCGTGTTGCAAAACAACCAGGCTATAAACCGCCGTGAGGGAGGGGTGTTGAGGCGCAAAAATATTAGGCGACGAACCCGAAAGTAGTGTGTCGGTAATCCAAAAAGGGATCCGACCCAAAACACAATAGATCGGAGGTACAAGCAGAATATTTTCTGCCGTAAACCGATCACCCAGCTGGCACAGAACGTCGGAACTTTTCCAGAAGGGAAGATAAAAGACTGAGAACCAGATTGACGGCAAAACGAGAATCGTCAGCGGGTGCCGGCCGATAAACTCCAGGGTCCGATGCATTAGGTTCCGAATTTGCTTTGTCACGCCCCGGAACCCGGGATGCGTTGCTGGATTGCTCGGCACGGCGCACACTCAAGCATATCCGCGATCCACGGGCAAGCCGCTCGGAAAAGCATCGCTCATTCATGCGCAGCAATGGATGCGCATAACGCCACGGCGACCGAGGCAAACAAAGGCAGCGCATATCGGTGCAAGTAATACACGCAGACGGTGTTCGCTCCGTAAACGAAAGCTCCGAACAACAGAATGCATAACGCGATCGTCGCCATCTCCGATAAGCGCCGCCTTCTCAAAGAGGCGAACAGGCTCAAGCAGATCGCCACGACGGCCAGAAATCCGAGTGTGATCGAACCTTGCAGGGTGATGTAAGGGTCAAGCCTGGCGTGATCCGCAAGATACGTTGCGTAGGGTAAATCCAAAGCCGGCCAGTGAACGATTGTCTTCCAGGCATCCGGACGATCGACTCTGTCTCCGGCTGCCGACTTGTTCGCATCGAAAGCTGCGTACGCGATCTTCCCATTCCCGGCAGTCGCAAAACCGGCGATATAATCCTGCAGAATCAGATGGAGAAGGACCGGATGCAGACTCTCAAGATACGAGATCGTCGCCGCCAAAATGACTCGATCGCTTTCGGAATCAATTTTTTCTCGCGGAACTCCCGACCGAGTTAACTCCCGGGCGATTTGCTGATCGGTCCCATTGTAAAATGATCCGACCGTCGCTTGCGACATGATTGCGGCTCGCACGTCAGGATCCTTTGTCTTCGAGGCAATTGCATTCGCGAGTAGAAGACGATCCTGTTTGGACAGCCGAACAAGAAAATGGTCTATCCGGTCGCTTAACGTTCTTCCGAGGGTTGTGCGATATTCTTCGTGGACGGCAGCGATCATGGTTCGGGCAATCCAGAGGTTTGCGGCGCCCGCTAGGATCCCAACAAGCGACGCCAGACCGATCATTTTGAATCGATTTGTGACGGGCGGTCCGCTACACCAGCCAAAGCTCTGAGTTAGTCCGAGAACGCAGAGGACAAACGGTAACCAGAATAAAAACAGTACGTTAATCTGGCGGCAACCAATCGCGAGAAACAGCGCAAGAGCATATATGATCCAATGCACGAAACCTTTGTTTCGGATGATAGAGATGCCGGAAGCGAAGACCGCAAAAATCGTCGCGCTGCTCAGTCCCTCGGAGCCGCAAGAATGGGCATAAACATAAAACGCGCTGCAGGCCGCAAGGAAAAGCGTAAATACTCCACGAAACGACAGATCCTCGGTGAGCGACACAACCGTATACGCAAGAGCTGCAATAAGCAGGATTTGTTGAAAGATAATTAATAGGTAAATTCCAGCCATAGTCGGATCCTGCTCGGCTAAAAGCGAGCCAAGGGACCCTCCGGTTCCGACTCCCGGCAACCAGGATGCGACCAGGAACAAAAGCCGACCGATAAAACAATAAACCGGCGGGAAATGCAGGATATTGACGGCGCCGGCTGGATCAATCAATTGCCCGACTGCATCCACATCCTTCCAGAGGGGAGGATACGAAAGCAAAAGATAGATGGATGGGATCGAAAGCAATAACAACGGGCATTTACCTGTAAAGATCACGAACCGCCTCAGGATTCTGCCTGTCTTTCTGATCCATGCAGATGCGACACCAACCGAGATCGGGTATCGCAAAAACTGCAGTGCTATCGCCGCGATCCAGAGCAAAACACAGACGATTCGCGCCGTTCGCGGGATCCTTAACGGCAAATCAACGGAATAATTCCTGCCGTTCGACCTTGGATCAGAATTGTCGGTAGCGGAGAAGATCAGTCCCTTGCCCTCCACGAACGAATAGATCCCCGAACCGGCCCGCTCGACACTCGTTAAATTTGGCGAATAAAAGAAGGAAACATGTGAGTTTTCGTTGAGCCTGCTGGAGGTCGCCTGCCCTCCGAGCGGCAAATACCGATGCGGAATCGGAGCGACATATGCATCTCCCGCCAGCGACGAAATTTTGGATGCTTCCAGCTTAATGGATGTGCGGAACGGGTACCCCAGGTCCGCCTGCACCAAACAGCCAACCATACCGACCGTGGTCAGCCAGAAGACTAAGAGAGCAAGAATCGTATATAGGCGGCGTGCATCCATCGACGCGACAGGGAGGGGTCTGACTCTTCAACGGATACTCGGGAACTCCTGAACGCGTGTTTGCAGCCCGTGCAAAGGCACGGGTCCGAACTCGATAACCAGATGATGATCGATTACATACAGCCTGTAGTAGTCGGAGATTTGCAATGGGACCGAAGTTCCAACCCTGCTAAGAATGGCAGATCTCGCGTCGTCGGAGGCTTCCGCTGGCGTGTTCAAACCATAATATCGAAGTTTGTTGTGAATGTAGCTTCCGTCATTACGATCTGTCCGGAAGTCAATCGATACAAGATATCTTAATAGTCTGTACCGTTGCATCGCCTGCCGGATCACCGGGGCATAACCTACGTTTCCGTCCATGATAATCGTGTCAATCGGATGGGCACGTGAGACCAGGTCGACATCATTCACCAACTTCGCGCCAATCCGGTCCTCGTAGCTCTTCTGCTCTTTCAAAGAATTCCCAAAAACGAATGCTATATTAATCATCACGTACGCTGGAATCGCGAGAGGTATACAGAGCCATTTTGCGGCAAGACGAACCTTGGAGATCGTCGCGTAGAGAAGTACAAAGGAAGACGCCAATAGAGGTCCTATCCCCATGTGAATTCGAGGCAGCGTTATGATTGTGCTGACTGGAAAAAGCACGGGCCCAAGTGCTCCCGCAATCCAGCATAACGGGAGAAGAACGACAGCGAAGAGAACCAGAATCACGACGAATACGCTTTGATGGCTACGGATCTGGACTCTTACATAGTAAAGACCAATCCCAAACAATAGCAGAATACCCAACAGAATCGGCAGGTGAAAAAGCTCGCGCTGACCACCTGGAAGCGAGCTGTAGATGAAGTGCCAAGCTGTCTTCCAGTTCCGGGCGATGGTCCCGATTTCGCTGATCTTCGTGACGAACGAAAAGTGTTGTTGATTGTAAGAGCCCCGGATCAGAGTTCGGGCGAGTAACAGATACGGAACAAATCCGGTGATGAATTGTGCGCATCTGAGCAATATTCGCTTTTGCAGTTTTTGCGGTGGCACTGCGCCAAGTTGGAGGAGAGCGAGTTCGACGATGAAGAACACCAAGAATGCGTTAATGCCCGTTTGGTAAAAGCCGAGGCTTCCGAAAATGCAAAGGGCGCCGACAAGCCATGCTCTAAAACTCAGTTTCTCCAGGGCTAAAATAGGGACCAAGGCTAGCGTCATCGCCAAGACCATTCCAAGCGAGTCAAACCGGAAGGAAAGGTTTTCCAGAAAAAAAGGGCTGCCCCCGATCGGAAAAGCGATGAGCGCGCCAAGCAACGGCGGCCTGATCGAAAATCTGCGGGAGATGAGAACCGCGTTGTAGGAGAGAATCACGATTGCTGTTAACTGAGGCAGCGGAGAAAGATCTTTGAACGGATCCCCTAGATTGACCACTCTCATCAACAACTCGGTGAGCGGCCGACCCTCGCCGGCCCACCCAAATGAGCCGTCGAGCAATCTGCGCCAATCTTCGAGGTGATATCGATCCGCGATCCAGATTGGCATCAGCACCAAGCCAAGGAAAGCAAAGGAGATCACGAACGTCGACCGTTCGCTACGATCGATCAACCAACGAAATCGAGCAGGCGTCGACGAACCGCTTGGCTCTTGCTCAAACACCGTATCTGACATTGTCGGCACTATGCGACAACCCTGAAAATGTAAAGAATACTTAACGCGCCAGAATCAGGTTGCCATTTTCAATTCGGACTTCACGCACGGGTTCGCTTCCGTAGAATCTATTAAGATTGGACAATAAACTTTCAACAAGTGGCACAATCCCGGTCTGAATTTTCCGGGTTTCCGTCGCATTGAGGGCTCTCCCATCTCGTTCGATTCGCGTGAGATCGAGCTCGAAATCGTCCCCGCGAATCGAAGGCCGAACCTCGAACGAAAAATTCAGATACCGTTTCGGCAGCAAAGGAACGCCCATCGGAAGACTGCAATACACGTCCGCGGCGTTTTGGTTTAAGAAAACAAGGGCTCCGCGTCCCAAGACTCGGAGCTCCGGCGAATCTGCCAGGAGCGCATCGACCTCGGCGTTTGAGAGCGCCAGAGTTCGTTCTGTTGCGACCGAAAAAAAGTGATCGAACTTCTCTCTTCCTGAGATGTACGTGTCACGGCTAAACTGTGTCGCCGGCGACGGGAACGGACCTCTCACTGCCAACCGGTCCACACCGCTCGTTCCGGCGAAGTAAAAAAAACCGAGTCCGATCACGAGTGCGATCAGCAAAACGAGCACCGATCCTAACAAGCATCCGCAACAACCGCAACCTCCTCCCCGGCTCTGAGCAGGCATGTGCTAACCGGGAAAGTAAAGAATTCGTCCACATTGCTCACAATGGACGATTTCCCGTCCCAACTTAACCCGGTGCACAAGCGCCGACGTGTTCTTCATGTGACAGCCTGTACAATACTCGTGCTCGACGGGAACCACCGCATCGCCACCCTTGTTCGCGAACAAACGCGTGTACTGAAACAGAAGGTTTGGATCGAGCCCCTGCGTCAGCTGGTCGCGATCCTTCTGGGCCTCTAGCAACCGCTCCGTTAACGTGGTTTCTTTCTTTTTCAAATCGGCCTGCTGGATTTCAGCCTGCCGTTTGCTTGCCTTCAGCTCCTGTTCGGCGGCTGCAGATTCTTTCTGAACCAGTTCGATCTGCTCCATGAGCTCGATTTCATGGTCCTCAATATGCTCTATCTCTTTTTCGAATCGGTGAATCTCGAGAGTGATCGCCTGAAATTCGTCGTTTTTGCGTGTCTGGAATTGTTGCGCTTTGTACTTACCGATTGAGTCCCTGCGGGATTGAGCGTCCAGCTCGAGCTTTTTTTTCTGCAATTCGAGCTCCCGGTTCCGTTGCTTGATCTGGTCAAACGCGCTGCCCTTTGCCGCGAGTTGGGTATCGGTCCGCTGCCGTTCGAATGGAACGGTATCCAACTCCGCTTTGATCAGTTTGATTTTTTGATCTCGTTCCTGCAGGCGTAGCAACTGCTCGATCTCTTTAAGCATTGGGCGATGCACAACTTAGTTGGAAACAGCGCACAATTTCCAGCGGAAAGAAGGCCGAACTCTCGGCGTACACAGTAGCATACGCGTCCCGCGTGTAATCCTTTTCCGAGAGGCCGTCATGGTGCATCGGAAGAAGATTACACGCGGGACGCGTATGCTACTGCGCCGGACTGCTGCCCTTCTCAATACATTTCCACCGGCGAGCGTTTGCCATCCTCCGGTGTCCGGGCAGCCGCTGCTTCCTGTCCAAGCGTCGCAACGCGCAGTTCCCAGACTTTCTGATCTAAAGCTCGAAAATGTTCTTCCGAAAACGGATAAGGTCCGGCCATCTTGCGCTTGAATCGATCCACTCCCGCCAGGGCGCTTTCAATCGCCGCAGAATTGACGTTCTCAAGGGCTGCGACGGCCTCGCCGACCAGATGAACACGATGGCAGATCATCGCGAGGTGATTGCCCGCGAGTATCGCGCGGTCGAGCATCTCTGCGAAGCCAGTTTCATTGATAATTGCGCCCATATCCAGGTCGTCGGTCATGATCAAACCGTCGAACCCTAGTTCCGACACCAGGAGATCGGTTACAACAGCTTTCGATAGCGAGCCCGGTGTCCTTGCACGATCCAAAGCCGGATACCATGCGTGACAAACCATCATGCTGCTGACTCGATGGGCAAACGCACGAAAGATGGCAATCTCCGTGCTGTCCAACTCTGCACGGCTCCGGTTGATTTGAGGGAGATCATGATGCGGGTCGAGTCCGGCTGCTGCGTATCCCGGAAAATGTTTCCCACACGATAAAATGCCGGTCTCGAGCAGCGCATCATTAAAGGCGCCGGCGAATTCGATTACTTGGTGGACCGAGGTCCCGTAACAGCGGCCCCGGAGGGAATTGTCGGCTACATCGTCGAACGAAATGTCCAGCACCGGGCAGAGATCAACGTTAAAACCGAATAGACGCAGTAACTGACCAGTCAATCGGCCATGTTCCGAAATCAGAGCCGGGTCGCCTTTTGTTCTGAGCTGTTGCGCATTGGGCGGCTCACTCCCTATCAGCTTAAGACGCGAGACTCTTCCCCCTTCCTGGTCGATCGTGATGATCGGTTCGACTTGAGAAAGATCGCGCAAGTCATCGATCAGCTTACGGAGCTGAAACGGGGACTGGATGTTGCGCCCGAACAGAATGTAACCACCCGGCTGCGTTCTCTTGAAAAGCTCGGCCGTCTCAGAATCGAGTTCATATCCCGGGACACCGACAAGCAAAAGTTGACCTAAACTGCTTCGATCCATAGGCTGAACGGCATCTTACGGTTCGCGGCGCCGTTCACCAATCTTTTCTGGTGGACATCCGAGCCTAACAATCGGAGAAGAAGCAATCGATTTCAATGCTGAGACTTGGGCTATACGGCGGTTCATTTGATCCGATTCATCACGGGCATTTGATCCTCGCACGGCAGGCGCTTGAAGATTTGTCACTCGACCGGGTGATCTTCATCCCGGCTGCGGAATCCCCGTTCAAACCGAATCACACCAATACATCGGCCAAAGACCGCATTGCTATGGTCCAGTTGGCCATCGAGGGAGTGCCAACTTTCTCCGTTGATCCGCTTGAAATCGAGAGGGAATCGCCTTCCTACACAATTGATACGGCGCGAACCTACCGTGACCGGCACCCGGACGAGGAGCTGTTCTTTCTAGTCGGGGAAGATCATCTGGCCACATTGCCGAGATGGAATGGATTCGAAGAATTGGACCGCCTCGTCCGGTTTGTGATTCTAAGCCGGTCGGATGAACCCCTTAAGGCGAAATATCCGGTCGTACACCGCCGGTTCGATCTGTCGGCGACCGAAATCAGAAACAGAGTTGCCAACGATTTGCCTATCTCTTATCTGGTTCCGGAACGCGTCTTGCGTTATATCGAAAAGAAGAAACTTTACCGGAGAACGTAGTATCCGAGCGGATGAGTTAGCACGACTTTGCGTCAAACTAGCCGAAGAGAAAAAGGCCGAGGACATCGTCGTTCTCGACTTGCGGGCGATCTCGTCGTTCACAGACTACTTTGTCATTTGCTCTGGCAGTTCTGAACCGCATCTGAAAGCTATTAGCAGCGGGATTCGAGAAGGTGTCCGGGACGCCGCGCAAATCTCGCCGCTTGCGTCCGAAGGTTCGGTGGCCAGCCAATGGCTCGTGATGGATTATTCGGAGGTGCTCGTCCATATTTTCCACCAAAAGAAGAGATCGTTTTATGCTCTGGAGAGTCTCTGGAGCGATGCACCCCACCTCGATCTTGTCCCTTAAGTCTCCTGTCGCAATGTTCAAACAGCGCGAAGCCATAATCCGACTTCTCAAGGACAGTGATCCGGAAACGGTGGATCTCACCAAACGCCAACTCGCTCGGGGTGGATCCGCGACAATCCCAGATCTTCGTGACCTGTTGTCGACCGACGACGAACAGGTCGCTCAGCATGTTCGGGAGATCCTCACCGAGATCGAGTCACGATGCGCGAAGGAGGCTCTCGATAATCGGTGCGAGAGAATTACCGACCTTGCCGATCTCGAACAGGCTAGCTGGTACCTGGCTCAAATCTTTCAACCCGGACTCCAGATTGAACCTTACCGGAACACAATCGATGCATGGGGTCGAGAACTGCGAGTGCGCCTTTCGACGTGCAGTTCGGATATGTCGCGAGCCCTTACGATGGGTCATTACCTCGGAAAGGAACTCAGTCTGCGCGGAAACGAAGAGGACTATTACAACTCCCGGAACTCTCTGCTCCCTTGCGTGATCGATTCGAGGCTCGGCATCCCGATTTCGCTCTCTGTCTTGTACATGATCGTCGCACACCGAGCCGCGTGCGTGGTCGACGGGATCAATCTACCGGGGCATTTCGTAGTTCGGCACGGCGGGGTGCTCCTCGATCCGTTCCACCAGGGCCGGATCTTAACGACAAGCGATTGCGAACAGATCTTATCCCGCCAGAAGCGGACTCTTCATCAGGATTATTTTCAGATGGCGCATCCGAAGCTGATCCTGTATCGCATGCTCGCGAACCTGCTTTACATCTTTCAGCATGAACAAGAGGGGTCATACTATAAAATGATTATGGCCTGGATCAATCGTCTGGATCAAAAATGAGCTCGTTCACGCGCGTCGAAGTGTTAAACACCGGTTCGGAACTCCTTTTCGGGAGTGCTGTAAACACGCATCTGGCCTTTCTTGCGCGCCGCCTTTTCCCGCTCGGAATGCGCGTTCAACGTCAGACAACAGTCCCGGATGGTGACGCAATCCGGGAGGCGATTACCGAATCCGCAAGCCGGTGCGATATCATCCTCGTGACGGGCGGTCTCGGGCCGACCTCGGACGACATGACCCGTGAAATCGTCGCAGAACTCACCGGCCGCCCGCTTCGGTTCGACGAAACCATTCTCGAAAAAATTCGTGAACGCTTCGCCAGGCGCGGCCTCACGATGACTGACCGCATCGCTCGACAAGCCTACGTCCCTCAAGGCGCGAAGGTGATGCCGAATGATTACGGAACGGCGCCCGGCCTCTACCTCCCGGCCCGGGACGAAATACCGCACCTTCTTCTTCTTCCGGGGCCGCCTCGCGAGCTCTGCCCGATGGTCAACACCTACGCGCTGCCAATCTTGCGTTCGCTCGGCGGAATTCATGACTTGCACGCAAAGACCTATCGCATGACCGGACTGGGCGAGTCCCAAGTCGAAAAACAGATCGGCGAATCATTGGCCGCAATCCAAGGGTTGGAACTCGGTTATTGCGCCGGCATGGGCGAAGTCGATGTCCGTCTGATCGGACCACAATCCGCCGTGGAAAGCGCGAGCATCCTCATCGAACACTCGCTCGGGCCTTATATCGTCACAACCGAAGAGAAAGAGATCGAGGAGGTTGTCGTCGGGCTGTTGACCTCAGCAAAGGCGACGTTGGCGACCGCGGAATCATGTACAGGCGGCCTCCTGGCTAGCCGGATCACTGATGTGCCAGGGTCGTCCGTTGTTTTTCTGGAAGGAAACGTGACCTATTCGAACGATGCTAAAGTGCGAACGCTGGGCGTATCTGGATCGCTTCTTTCAGCCGTCGGTGCCGTTAGTGAAGAAGTAGCACGAGCGATGGCCGAAGGGGCGCTGAGACGAGCCGGGTCGCAGTACGCGCTATCGACGACCGGCATTGCCGGGCCGGACGGAGGAACCGAAAAAAAACCGGTGGGCACAGTGTTTATAGGTCTCGCCGTCGCGGGATCTGAAACGATTGTTGAACGGGAGTTTTTCCCGACCGACCGCGCCTCCTTCAAGCGTATCTGCACGCAGCGTGCTCTCGAGATGCTGCGCCGGGTGATCCTGGGGATTTGAGGGCGTGACGGCGTATCGGCGTGTCGGCGGTCGGCGGTCGGCGTGTCGGCGTGTCGGCGTCTGCGCTAGTCGGGCTGCTATTCGTACTCGTCCGTACTCGATTGGACTGACGGTGTGGCGTGTTCTGAATCGCGGGCAAAGGCGCGGTGTCTTGAGCACCGAAGGTGCGACCGGATAGCAGCTTCGCTTGGGGTGGAGCCCGGCGACCGCCGGACGGAGCCCCAGGGACCCATTAAATAAGCCGACCAGCGCTGAATGCGCGTTGCCAAGCCGTCGGCGGACCCGCGAGCTCAATCCCAGGGAACATTTTTCTCCGCTCGCCCAGCGCTGCCCGCCAAGGCCTCTTTTGCCAACACGCCAACACGCCAACACGCCAACACGCCAACACGCCAGCACGCCAGCACGCCAGCACGCCGACACGCCGACACCGCTTCCTTCCACCCCACGCTTCCCCTCCCAAAAAAACAGGCCCCCGGAAATTGCTTCACGGGGGCCTGTACTTGCTTGAGGACTTGTCAGCGCTTACTTTTTGGGAAGCCACTTGTTCCAGTTTTCACCGTACGCGTCGACGTTGTCCTTGGTGACAGGAATCAGCTCACCCTTCACGAATGTAGAAGGTGGGTTTTTGTTCTCGGCAACTTTGTCGTAGAGCATATCCACCGATTTCGTGCCCCACTCGTAGACCTGCTGCCCAAGGAGAACTTGCACGTGGCCGCTCTTGAGGTACCCGAGCTCGGCCGGCAGCGCATCGACTGCGACCACCTTGACAGTGCCGGGAGCGAACTTGAGCGCGTTGTCGGTGAACAGCGGCCAACCGCCAACCATTGCCCAACCGGTCACTTCGGGATGGGCCTGCATCACTTGCTCAACCTTCGCGGCGGCATCCTGAGGCGTTTCCTTGTGGTAGAACGCATCCAGTATCTTGATGTCGGGATATTTCTTGGCTTCTTCTCTGACGCCTTGAACTCGCTTCTGAAGGTTCGGAGCGTTCTGGTTGCCCGCCAGGATCGCTACGACACCTTTGCCGCCCATTTCGCGAGCGAGCTCGGACATCACTTTCTGACCGCAATCAAGATCGTCGGTGCCGAAGATGGCGAGCCGTTTGCTCTTTGGCGCATCTGAGTCGAACATGACGACCGGTACGCCGCTATCGACGGCCTTGTCGATCGCGTCGGTCAGTTTATTTGCATCCGAGGCACTGACAGCAATTCCGCTGGCGCCGGCATTCACCAATTGCTCGATGGCGTCAGCCTGCTTCTGCGGATCTTCTTCGTTCGGCGTGCGCCAGTCGATCTTGATCGTAACACCCTTCTCCTGACTCAGCTTCGCGGCTTCATCTTCGGCCCCTGTTTTGGCCGCCTGGAAGACAGGGTTGTTGTTCGATTTGGCAACAATGCCAAACGTATAGGTTTTATCGGCGGCAAACCCCGTGGCGACCGCCAAGCCCAGTAGGCTTGTTACAGTTAGACTTAATTTCCTGATCATTTTGCTTGGGGAGTTATCGGAACGGTAGCCTCGCTTGTGGCGAGGACCTCCTTTTTAATGTTGCCCGTTTTCGCCAACAAACGTCTGTTAGCCAGCCAGGCGTTAAACTGGTCAAACAACACCGCAGCGATCACGACCAGACCGATCACGATCTGACTGTAATTCTGTGGAATGTTAAGAATGACCAAACCGTTTGTGATCATCTGGAGAATGATCGCCCCGAGAAGCGCCCCGAGGGCCGTGCCTTTTCCCCCGACAAGACTCGCGCCGCCAACAACTGCCGCGGCGATAACGTTTAACTCGTACCCCTGACCGTCTCCAGATGATCCAGCGCCATAATATCCGAGAGACAACACCGCGGCGATTCCCGCCGCCAACCCGGAGATCGTGTACACCAAAATTTTTACGAAACCGACCCGGACGCCGCTATAGCGACTCGCGGTTTCGTTTCCGCCAACTGCATAAACTTTTCGGCCGATAGACATCTTCGCCAGGACGATTCCGCCGATGATCATGACGATGATCATCACAATCATCGGAACCATGCTAAGGCCGTTGAACTCCTGCTTAATAAAATTTCGAAATGCTTCCGGAAATCCGCCGATGGACTGGCCGCTCGTCTGCACGAATGCGATTCCGCGATAGATGGCCATCGTGCCGAGCGTGATGATGAACGGGTGCACTTTGAACGCGACGATCATCGAACCGTTCAGCAATCCGCACAGTACGCCGACAGCGACCGTCGCGGCAATACCCACCAGCATTGCGCCCGTGCCTCCGGAACTGCCGTACTGATTCAGAACCAGTGCTCCGCATACGGATGCAAGGGCATAGATCGAGCCCACGGAGAGATCGATTCCACCGGTGATGATGACGAAAGTCATTCCAACCGCCATGATCGCGAAAAAGCTGGTGTCCTTTGCGATCTGGATAATCGTCTGGGCGTTAAAAAACTTGTTCACCGTCACAAAGGCAGGCGTCTTTTGCCCATCCGGACCGGTCTCCATGACTCGTTCCACTTTTCCGTCAGGACCCGTTTGTAATTTGGGCCGCTGGACGGACCCTCCGAAGACTGCAAGAAGCAATCCAAGCACAACAATTGCCAGTATTAAGCCGCCTTCGGGAAATTTAGAGAAGCTGAAGTTGAACTTTCCGGGGAGAGCCATGGGGGATAAAGCCTTCTTATATCGACGTCTCGGCCACCTCTTGTCAAGGGGGAGTCAAAGAAAGCGGACCGGACGCTACGGTTGACATGTCTTTTTTACAACTACTAATTCACCACATGCACAGGCGTCCCTAGTTTCACCCGCGCGTAAATCTGGGGAGCAATCTCGGCAGGCAGCCGGATGCAGCCATGAGAAGCCGGATAGCCCGGCAGGATTCCGATGTGCATCCCAACGCCTTCACTCGTGAGCCGCATAAAATAGAACATCGGCGCGCCCTCATAATGCGAACCACTCGGCGCGGAATCAATGCGAGAACTTACTCCCGCTCGAACCACCCGACCGCGCGAGTCCACAAAGTTGCCGTAAATATTGGACCGATGATTCGGGTCTTTTTGGATGATGGTAAAATCCCCGGTCGGGGTAAACCCTGCTTTTTTTCCGGACGAAATGGGCGTATCGATTGCCAGGTTTCGCCCGGCGTATAAATAGGCCCGCTGTCTGGATAGTGAAACCAGTACGGTGGCATTCTCAGGCGTTGTCTGCGCGAGAACGTTCTTATTTATGACCGGCGGCGCTTGTTTGGCGATGAGTTGCTGGGCCGGAGCCATCGTCGCATGGTGAACCTGTCCGAAAACAGTGCTGGCTGCCACCATGAGAAAACCGAGAACAGCCATTCTGTTCCCCTGCAACCGACGCAATAAGTGGTTCATTTGCTGCAAATTCAAGGGCTAGGCATACTGAATTCGGTCCCGCGGAATCAATCTCTAAATCAGCCGAACACATCTCTAACCAGCCAAAATCGAGTTACCACGAGCCTGCGGTGTCCGGCGAACACTTTGATCGCGACGAAAGTCATGTTATCTCGGGGATAGGAGACTACTCAGAATGATTCACCTTATCGACGCCCTTCACCTCGGAACACCTCATATTGTCTGTGTTGCACTCGTGGAGTGCGGACCTGCGGAATTGATGCTGGTCGACAGCGGCCCTGAATCTGTGTTTCAGAATGTCGTTGAAGGGGTTCGAAAGCTCGGGTTCGATCCCACTCATGTTCGCCACCTCCTCGCTTCGCATATCCACCTCGATCACACCGGGGGCGCTTGGCGATGGGCGAACGAGTTCGGAACAAGAGTATATGTCCACCCCAAAGGAGCGCCCCACCTTGTTGACCCGTCGAAGCTCATCTCCAGTGCGACAAAAATCTACGGGGAAAAATTGGGTTATCTTTGGGGAGCAGCGGGTCCGATTCGCGAAGAGCAAGTCGTTGCGGTCGAAGAAGGCACAAAGCTTCGGTTCGGCTCCAAAGAGATCGATGTACTCTATACCCCAGGGCACGCGCCGCATCACAACAGCTATTGGCTTGAGGAGGAACGAACCGTATTCGCCGGTGACGTCGCAGGTGTCCTTATCCCGGGCGGTCCGGCAATACCACCTTTCCCGCCGCCCGACATTCATCTGGAAACCTGGAAGGCCTCTCTCGACAAAATTCGACGTCTGAATCCCGACTCGATCCATATCACGCATTGGGGACGAATCGATCGTCCAAAACAGACGCTCGATGCGCTGGAAGAACGGCTGTTCAGGTGGGCAGAGTGGGTGAGGCAACGGATGATCGAAGGCAAATCCGAATCGGAAATGGTAACGGAGTTCGAACAGTTCACGAGCGAGCAACTTCTAGCTAATGGGACGCCGAAAGAACTTCTGGCGACCTACGAACAAGCTGACCCGGCTTTCATGAGCGTCGCCGGCTTGACCCGCTATTGGAGAAAATGCCACCCGGAGAAACTGTGAAGTAGCATACGCGTCCCGCGTGTATTCCGTAGCATACGCGTCCCGCGTGTATTCCGTTAGCATACGCGATGTCGCATGGATTCCATAGCATACGCGTCCCGCGTGTATTCTGTAGAATACGCGTCCCGCGTGTATTCTATAGAATACGCGGCACGCGTATGTACGGTAGCATACGCGTCACGCGTATATTCCGTAGTATACGCGAGACGCGTGTATTCCAGTTCACGCGAGAGCGATGCTGTCAGGGACACGCACAGACAGAATACACGCGGGACGCGTATGCTACGGTACACACGGTTTACAGCGAGCAATTCTGAGCGATTTGTGCGGATGCCGAAGCAATTTGAATGGGGCGCGCGCATGCTATTTGCAATGTTGATACTCTTTCTTACCGCGTGCCAGAACTCCGAGCATAGCAAATCCAACGTCCTAAATCCGAACACCTCTTTTTCCGAACCCGCCACCCGCGCCGGAGCAGAGTAGGTTTGTTTCAGAAGGAAGTTAATTCCCCAGCAGCCGGTTGTATTTCCCCAGAATCTCCCGCAACCGATCGTGCGGCAACGCGTAAAACGTATTGTTGTTGATTCCTGAGACGGTCTTTGCCGCAACCAGGGAATTGATAATCGCTTCCTCCGTCGCCTGCGCAGACGCGGCGAACAGCGGATCCAGATCATCATTGGTAACCGTCGCCCATTGCTCCCGGGTCCCTGCTGGCAAAGGGACCGCCGTCGAAAATGCAATAAAAAGATCACCCGATGAATTCGTGCTGACTCCCCCGGTCCGCGCGACGCCGAGCGTTGCACGCTTTGCGATCCTCTTCAACTGGTGTGGGAGAAGCGGTGCATCAGTCGCTACGACGATGAGAATCGATCCCTCTTTCTCCGATTCTTTGTGAATTACCGGTTGAAGGTCGCTGATTTCTTTGCCGACCGGCACGCCTGCCACCATCAGGTTTTCTCTCCTGGCAAAGTTCGCCTGAACCAGAACACCGAGGAGATACGACTCCCGCCCAATCGTCACAACGCGCGATGCGGTGCCGGTCCCGGCTTTGAAACCGAATGCCCGCATCCCAGTGCCTCCGCCGGTGCTGCCTTCCGCAACCGGGCCGCCCACAGCCTGATCGAGCGCGGCGAAAACGTCCTCTTTTTTCACATGAAAACCGTTGATGTCGTTAAGTTCGCCATCCCAAGTCTCGGCGACCACCGGCAAACTGTAGTTCTCAGTGCCCGGAAACTTCTTTTGACCCCATTCGATTACCGCGTCCCGAACCACGCCAACGCTATGAGTGTTCGTGAGAAGCACCGGCCCTTCCAAAAACCCCGATTCCTCAACCCACTCCGCGCCGGTCATTTCTCCATTCCCGTTAAACGAAAAGACTGCAGCTGGAACCCGTGTGTTACTCCGCTCTTTGCCGAGGGGAAAAATCGCCGTCACACCTGTGCGAACCGGTCCCACACCCACGACCAGCTTCCCTTCCCCCTCTACCAAGGTTGTCTGGCCGACCTCAACGCCGGGCACGTCAGTGATCGAGTTCAGTTTTCCCGGCGTTCCGTCAAACGGAACTCCGAGATCACGGGCCCGCAGGCTGCCCGTGGATACATAGGCGCCCGCGCAGAGAACGAACCCGCAAACGGATGCGAGAAGAACACCCGCTACAGACAGTTTCAGGCCCAACCTGGGACGAGGAAGGAGAATGTTCAGCAGGTCAACGAAGCCTACGAGAGAACGATCAAAGGACAGGTGAAATATCGCTTTGTAATCGATATCGCCTTTCTGAACAAGTCTAACGGATGACCTTTACCGGGTGGACATTCAGGTCAAAATCCACTAACCGCGGAATTCTGCTGGCATCCCCGTCGGTGCCGCCGGCAGGAAAGTACCTGACCGCCGCTGCGACCATCGGTAATGGCGCAACGGCGCGCAATTCGAATCCCCGAGTGGCGCGGCCAAACCGGTCGACCGTAAAGTCAACGAAAATGGGAGTTGTACCAACGTACGCTCCATTGATCAGGATTTTCGCTCCGGCCGGTTGAGAGAAAATCTCAACCTCTCGGAGACCGTTGGTGACCGCATTTTCAAGGGTCTGTTTATCGCTCACCGATGAAGAGCCGACACCGGCATAACAAGTTGACGCGAAAAGCAGACCCACGAAACTCTTCGACACACAACCGCGTAGCGTGTGGTTCATAAGCACAATAGGTTTTGCTGGCCGGTAACGCAGCCCGCCCTTAGCCGACAAAGGGTACCGTCAGACCGCGGAACCAGCAGGAGGCTTTACCAAATCGGCGGAGCGATTGAAAGTTAATTCGCAGAGCAGGGGGAAGTTTGAGTTCAATTTCAAAGTTCGAGGTTGAGGTTCGAGGTTCGAGGTTCCGGGAAGCGAATTAACCACAGAGGCACGGAGAAGGCGGAAGGCAAAGGGCAAAACTATCTACATTCCGACTTCTCACTTCCACAGAGGCGACACGCCTATGATACCTTGCGCCCAGCGACGTTCATGCGCCTTTCTGCAATGGGCCTTTTGCTTTGGCCTTTTTGCCTTTTTTACTTCTTACTTTACTCAACGCGCTTGGCCGCAACCTGCGCTTTGAGACAAAGTTCGGCCGCTTTGAACGCGTGAGCCTGAGACATGGAGTTCTCCGTCCCATTCAGGCAATCAAGAATCAGTTCACCGAAGAATGGGAATCCGACCTCGCCGTGAAGCGCAAAATGCGTCTCGGTTCCGCCATTCACGAGAAAGAGATGATCGCCCTCAGCCGCTCGGGCGACATCGCAGTACTTTCGCATCTCGATATAGCCTTCCGTCCCCAGGAGAACCGTGCGTCCGTCGCCCCACGTACGCAGGCCATCTGGAGTGAACCAATCTACGCGGAAATAGGAGGTCGCTCCGTTATCGGCAACGAGCGTGGCATCACCGAAATCCTCAAATTCTGGATACTCTTTGTGCCCGTAGTTGGCAATTCGCGCCGATGCAACCGTTGCGTCGGAAGCTCCAGCGAAGAAAAGAAACTGCTCTATCTGGTGGCTCCCAATATCGCACAAAATGCCGCCGTATTTGGCTCGTTCGAAAAACCAGGCCGGCCGCGAACCTTCGGTAAGCCGATGCGGCCCGAGGCCAATAACGTTGATGACCCGGCCGATCGCTCCCTGCTTCACAAGTTCCCCCGCAAACACCGCACATTCGACGTGGAGGCGCTCGCTGTAATAGACCATGTATTTCCGGCCGGTCTCAGCAACAGCTGCCCGTGCGTCTGTCAGTTGCTGCAGCTGGGTAAATGGCGTTTTATCGGTGAAATAATGTTTGCCGGCTCGCATAACCTTGATCCCGAGCGCAGCCCTATCGGACGGGACGGCAGCGGCGGCAACCAGCCGGACATCGGCATCGTCGAGAACCTCTGCCAATGACCGTGCAACTTTTGCGGCCGGGAAGGTCTTCCGGAACGCTTCGACCTTGTGAGCGTCCGGATCGAATACCCAGCGCAGTTCTCCGCCGGCTTCAATCAGACCGTTGCACTGTCCGTAGATATGGCCATGATCAAGGGCCGCCGCGGCAAAAACAAATTCGCCCGGTTTGCACACCGGTTTTGGTTTCCCTGTTGGAGCGTAGTCGTAACCTGTTTGACTCATAAATTCGTGGATTTTTAATCAGCGGAAAGAGCCGGCCATGTCGTCGATAGATTTCCCGGTGATTTTTCTGACCGGTCGGATCGACGATGCGGCAGTCCGATCTTTGAGATGCCGTTCAAAGGCAGCCCCGTCGATTGGGAGTGGGACCGTCCGATTCTCAAAAGTGGACAGTAAACATGCGTCCGCCAATTCCAGAGAGTGAATCCCCTCCGGAGCCGGAGCAATGAGCGGGGCCCCATCCAGGATCGCCGAGACGAAATTCTCGAGAATCCCGATGTGTTGTGGCCCGTGACCCTCCATCGGGAAGCTGATCTCAGTTGTCTCGGGCAGAGTAAAACGACCCGGATCCGTCCGCGCGAATTCACTCATCGGAACGGCATTCCGCGTAAACAGAAGCTGATCGTTTTCGATAACGACTTTCCCGCGCTCGGCAACAACTTCCAGCCGGTTGGTTCCAGGCGCTTCCCCGGTCGATGCGCAAAAGATGGCCGTCATTCCGTCCGCATATTCGAAGTAGGCAGTTACATCATCTTCCACCTCGATATCGTGGTACCGGCCGAAATTACAAAACGCTCGAACCAAAGCGGGCATCCCGAAAATCCATTGGAACAGATCGAGATTGTGAGGGCACTGGTTAAGCAGTACGCCACCCCCTTCTCCGCCCCAAGTTGCCCTCCAATGGCTCGATTGATAGTACGCATCTGTCCGGAACCAATTCGTAATCGTCCAGTGAACTCGTCGCAGAGCGCCGAGTTCGCCCGAACGAACGAGCTCCCGCAACTTCAGAAAATAGGGGTCGGTCCGCTGGTTGAACATCGCAGCAAAAACCTGACTGGCGCCCCGCGGCGCAGCGATCAGCCGTTCGGCATCTGCTTTATGAGCGGAAATCGGTTTTTCAACAAGGACGTGACGCCCTGTCGCGAGCGCAGCAATTCCGATCGTCGTGTGAGAATAGTGCGGTGTGGCAATTAGAACCGCATCGGTCTCGGAGGAAGAAAGAAATTCATCAGCGGAAAGAAAACCGGCCACCGATGAGAACCGCTCCATCTTTTCGGCCATCGGATCACAAATGGCGGTCAATTCACACCGCGGGACTTTGCCTTCGAGAATATTTTGCGCGTGCACACCCCCCATCGCGCCGACTCCTACGATTCCAATTCTTATTTTGTCCATGCGAATTGACCTCATCCCTTCACCGCACCGCTCAGCGATCCCTTCAGGAAATAACGCTGGAAAGAGACAAACACGATGAGGACGGGGATCATCGCAAGTGTCGCGTAAGCGAGCAGGGTGCCCCACTCCACCGTGTTCGTGCCCACGAGATTGGCCAGTGAGAGCTGCAGTGTATAATTTTGTTGATTGTTAATGACGATCAGCGGCCACAAGTAATCATTCCAGCGCCAGGTGAAGCTCAATATACCGACGGCCCCTAAGGCCGGAGCCGACAGCGGCAGAATAACGCGCCAATAAATCCGCCAGTCGGATGCCCCGTCGATGCGCGCCGCTTCAAGCAGTTCGTCGGGGATCCCAAGAATATACTGCCGCATCATAAATGTTCCTGTGGCTGTCGCGGCCGGCGGGATAATGATTCCAACCAAAGTGTTAATCCATCCAAGTGTCTTCAAAATCAAAAACACCGGCACCATCAGGACCTGGAGCGGAATCAACAGGACGCTGATAATCACCAGGAAAATCAATTGCCGGCCCAGAAAATGATATTTCGCAAGCGCAAACCCCGCCATCGAACTCGCAATCACCGTGATCAGACTGCTCGTTGTGGCAACGATTAAAGAGTTCATCGCATAGCGAGGCACATCGCCGGTCGCAAAAACAGCTCTGAAATTTTCGAGACTAAATCCTCGTGGATTAAAGTTGGGCGGAAAGACAAACAAACTGCGAGGTGACTGAAACGCCGACAGCACAGCCCAAAGAACCGGGATCAGAAAAATGAGGCAGACCGCGAGCGCGCAAAAGTCGTACAAGACGCTCCCAACCTTTCTCCGGGCTTCACCACTCATTCAGATCACCCCCTCCTGTTTGAGCACGCGCATTTGCAGCCATGCGACAAAGAGAATGACAGGAAAGAGCACAACCGCTTGTGCGACGCCGTACCCCGGCTGCAGACGGCCAAAGGCAGATTCATACATGTTCTGCACAACGAGCCGGGTCGCGCTGCCTGGACCTCCAGCGGTGAGTAGCAATATCGTCTCAAATGCCTGGGTGGCGTGAACGGTCGCCAGAATAACAACCAGCAGGATCGTCGGTTTGAGCAGAGGAAGCGTGATGTGCCAAAACTGCTGCCATTTCGCCGCACCCTCGATTCTCGCGGATTCGTAAAGTTCCTGGCTGATCTGGCTCAACCCCGCCAGGACCATTAGCATGTAAAATCCAACCAAATTCCACACCGAAGCAAGCACCACGCTAAGGCGAGCGGGAAAATCGGCCGAGAGCCAGGGAATCGTCGACAGGCCAGCCCATTTCATAAAGCCGTCGATTACTCCAAGATCCTCGTTCAAGAGCCATCTCCAGGAAGTCGCGACGACCACCGGAGAAAGTACGAATGGGATATAAAATCCAACTCGCGCCAATACCCTGGCGGGCCTGCTTTTGCGCACGAATACCGCAATCCCGATGCTGCAAATGACAATCAGTGGAACCACTGTCAGGGTGTACCAGGCGGTGTTGAAAACGCTTAGCCCGAACTGGCGGTCGTGTAAGAGCTGCAAATAATTCGCAGGACCCGTGAAGGTCGACGTGCCTCGGATTACGTCGATGCTGTGCAACGACATCCAGAACCCGGAAAGCATCGGCAAAATGCTGAAGAGAAAGAGCAGCCCAACCGTCGGGAACAAGAAGAGATAGGGTGCCCACTGAATTCCAGACCGGCGCTTCGGTGTCGCACTATTCCAGTCGGACGGGGAAACCTTTCCGGTACCCGATACATCACCCGTGTTATCAAGCGAAGCCATTGAAGATATCCTTTTGCTCAGTGTCCTGTTCGGCTCAGAACCTGCCCGCCGAGGTTGTCGATTTGCGAGAGAGTGGCGCCCAACCCGCTCCTGCCCGTTGAAAAAAGAATCAATTGCTCCAACAAATCGTTCTGCAGCAGGTTTAACTCCGGCCTCGCAAGATCTTCGGCGACCCATTCAGGCGTCGCATTTAAATCATCGAGCATCGGTTTCAGATACTCGGTGTATTTTCCGTAATTGATTGGCAGATCGTGGATCGGACTGAGCAACGATCCGCCGAGGCTTTCGAGATATCGCTTCGTCGTGTCCGGTTGTGCCCACCAGAGCAGCACCTTCGCAGCGTCGTCGTGGTTTTCAGATTTCGAAAATCCAATCAAGAATTCGCCTCCAGGGCATGCGGCACGAATTTGGTCCTTCGGAAAGAAGGTCGTACCAAACGGAAATAGCGTTCCCCCTTCCACGAGGGTTTTCAATTCCCAGTTACCTGCCCACATCAGGGCGGTCACCCCGGTTTTGAAGAGAGGTCCACCGTCGGTCTTGCCCGGCCAGGAAGAGGTGGGAACCAGCTTCGCTTCGATGAGTCCTCGGAAATAATTGAGAGCTTCCCTGGCCGCGTCGCGATCCGGCAAAATCTCTTTCCCATCTGCAGAAATCCACCGGCCGTTCGCCTGATAGAGAAGATTAGACCACCGTTGCACACTGCAGTCATACGCAACCCCAATCCGGCAGGCCGGCAATTTTATAACTTTCTGCAGGACCTCCTTGAACTGTGCCCACGTCCAGACATTGGCCGGATCCGTCGGCACTGTGATTCCGGCTTGTGCAAAAAGATCTTTGTTATAAAAGAGCCCGTTGATGGTGGCCTCAATCGGTATACCAATTACTTTCTGTCCAGACTTGATGAATGCCTGGTAACTCGGAAGATACTGGTTCAACAGTTCCGTTCTGTTTGTGTACTGCGCTAAATCGAGAGCCTGTTCGGCGTACGTCTGAATATAAGCGGTTGTAACTTCCAGGATATCTGGAGGCTGACCCGCTGTGACAAGAGTGTTGATCTTCGCCGTCAGAGCGCTGTATTGGACGATTGAGACGTTGAAATCGATTCCCGTGTGCTCTTTGCTGTACTGTTTCAGCAATTCCTGGATCTGCCCCTGCGTACTCGCGTTGGCGAGCAGGAGCACAGTCAACGTCTTGGCCTCGCTGACCGACGCGATGATCAGCAAATAAGCTAAGATGAAACTAAACCTGGGGTAAAATTCTCTCACGTCTGTTCTGGGGTGCGGATGGTGTCTAAATCCTAATGTATCGTGACTGAACTTTCAGCTAAACTCCGTCTGCCCCTTTCGCTTTGGGTAATCAGCGTCCCTTCCGGGAGGTACGGACGGAGCGTTCCGCACATTCCCAGTTTCCGATTTTCCCGCTCCGGGTCGATCGGAATTTCAAATACCTTCCCGAGTGCAAGGTAACCGCTGGTTCCAATGCTAAGGTTATCCAGATACGCTTTCGTCCTAAGAATGGTTTTCATCGGACCGGATTCCCACAACGTCCGCCAATGAGGTTCTCTGGAGCGAACCAGGCCGGTCGCCCGGGTATAGAAATCCTGAAGCGAGCCTCCAGTTTCCAGTTCCGCTCGGAGTGCGTGGAATCCTTCGACTGCCAGGTCGCGGCGCTGTCCGGCTGCCTCGAAGGGACTGACTGCCGCCGGTCCTCGCGAGTCGAGCGATGCGGCGCGCTGGTACGATTCTTCGCTCTGAAGATATTTCTCCGGAAATGTCAGCACCGAATCGCCGCTCTCGGGCAAACCGGCGTTCTCCATGACCGCAAAGACTTCGAGTTGCCCGTCTCCGTTGATCAACCGGTGAATGACCCCTGCAGTGAACCAGAGAAGCGACCCGCAACGCAACGGGGTTTCGCGAAGTCCTTCGTTCGTCAGCGTCTGAACGCTCCCTCTCCCTTTGATGACGAGGTACGCCTCGGAGCACGCAAAATGCATGTGAGGACTGCCACCCGCCAGCCCGTCGGGTGCCACACTGTCGTATACGCGCAAATGCGTAATACCGATACCCCCGGGAAGCAGTTCCGCCATTCGTTCTGTTTCGGTCATATGACTCTTTCGGACAGATTAGATTAGAGGCTGTCGTATTTCGGGTGACCCGGTCCGATTGGCAGAGGGACCGGCATGTTGGTCTCACTGGAATAATAGGTCGCGGCAACCACTTCCAATGCCGCATGGGCGTCGGCAAGCGTCACAGGGAGTTCGCCGTCTGTGGCAAGAGCGTGATAGAACCGATAGAACTGGCCGGCATACCGTTCCGGCAGCGGTTTGAATTCCCGGAGGGCATCCCGCATCTGGCGCTCGTTCCCATTGGCGTTGAACGCAAATATCCAGGGCTCGTGCGAATTCGCATACGGCGCCGTGCAGCTTTCCGCCGTCACATTGCGGAACGTAAATCGATGCCTTGAAATTTCTGCCAGAGAACCAAGCGTCACCGAAATTGTTCCGAGGGAGCCATCTCGCATCTCCATTGAAATCGCCACACAATCTTCTACCTCGATTTGATTCACCCGAGTGGTTGCGCGTCCAAAGACGTTTTTCGCCGGGCCCAGGATATAATGAACCATGTCAACGGCATGAATCGCCTGGCTTAACAAGGCTCCGCCGAGTTCGCTCGCCCGCCGGCCGCGCCATGGGTTTTCATAATACTTGGCGTCCCGCCACCAGGCCACATCCACATTAAAGACGAATGATTGCCCCGTCAGATTTCGGTCCACGAGGTATTTGAGCTTCTGCAGGCCGTTTCCAAACCGGTATTGAAAAATCGGCATCACCTGCTTACCGCTTTTCGCAGCCAATTGGGTCACCAAATCGATATCCGCGATGCTCCCGGCAAGCGGTTTCTCGCAGATCACATGTTTACCCGCCTTGAGCGCGGTCCTGATCTGGTCGAGATGCAGAGCCGGCGGCGTACAGATATCGACCACATCGATCTCCTCGTCGCTGACAGACTTCCTCGAAACTCTCCGATAGATTATGGATTCCGAATTTTTGAGCGACCGGCGCGGAACGTTCGCGATTAACGTCGCACAAAACTTTGATATCAAACAGGTCAGGGAGCTCCTGATAACCCTTGATATGTTCGACGCCAATACCGGAGCCGACGACCGCGATTCGGAGAGGGAGACTCATGGAATAGAGGAAAAGGGATTGAAAACCGCTTGAACAGGTATTTCATATATCATATATAATATATGGTCAAGCCTCTTTCTCCCATGCAATCTCGAGCCATTAAAATCATCATGAACGGTGTGACCGGGCGAATGGGGCGCACACAGCATCTCGCACGCTCTATCGTTGCTCTCCGCCAACAAGGCGGCATCACTTTGGGTAACGGTGAAACTGTTCTGCCGGAACCGATTCTGGTTGGCAGAAACGAGTCTCGCCTTCGGTCGCTCGCGAATGAACATGGCCTCGCACTCTGGACCACAGATCTCAGCGAGGCTCTTTCCGATCGCGATGCAACGATCTATTTCGATACCCAGGTCACGTCGGAGCGCGCACCGGCTGTGAAAGCCGCAATCGCGGCCGGAAAGCATGTCTATTGCGAAAAGCCGGTCGCGGATAGTTTTCAAACGAGTATCGAGCTGGCTCGGCTCGCCCATCGGGCGGGGGTGAAGAGTGGCGTTGTGCAGGACAAACTCTTTTTGCCGGGACTCAGAAAGCTGAATGTACTGATCGAAAGCGGGTTCTTCGGGCGGATCCTTTCTGTCCGCGGTGAATTCGGTTACTGGGTTTTCGAAGGGGATTGGCAGGCGGCTCAGCGTCCCTCGTGGAATTACCGAAAAGAAGATGGGGGCGGCATCATCGTCGATATGTTCTGTCATTGGCGATACGTACTCGACAATCTCTTCGGCCAGGTCAGCTCCGTTTGTGCATTGGGCGCAATCCATATACCGAAACGCGTAGATGAGAACGGTGACACCTACGTAGCGACGGCGGACGATGCGGCCTACGCAATATTTGAGCTGGCCGGAGGCGTGATCGCACAAATGAACTCCTCCTGGTGCGTCCGAGTACACCGTGATGACCTATTGACCCTGCAGGTCGATGGAACGCACGGCAGCGCGGTTGCCGGGTTGCATACCTGCAAAATCCAGCATCGCGTCGGCACCCCGCGCACTGTGTGGAATCCGGATGTGCAAGGCACACATGATTTTTATTCGGACTGGCAGCCGGTACCGGACAACGTCAGGTTCGACAACGGATTCAAGGTGCAATGGGAGATGTTCATCCGCCACGTGCTCGAAGGGACTCCATTCAAATACACACTGCTCGAGGGGGCAAAGGGTCTCCAGCTCGCCGAAGCGGGACTGGAGTCCTGGCGGGAACGGCGATGGATTGAACTTCCGGCGATTTCAATCTGAGGACTTCGGCTTCTGATGTCGTTCGATGATTCCAAGCATTAAACTTCCCCAAGCCGATCGGACATTCAGGAGCTACCGCCTGAATGAACCGCCGGCTTTCTCAAAACCGCGACGCTTGGAGAGCCGAACGATTTACGCAGCGGCTCATGTTGTTGCCGATCCGTTAGCCGAAAACAGCATTGGGGCCCCGGCCAGACTGGATTGGGAAGCAACCCTCGCCTTTCGGCAGCACCTTTGGTCACTGGGTTTGGGAGTGGCCGAAGCGATGGATACCGCCCAGAGAGGGATGGGCCTCGACTGGACTACGACGAAAGAATTGATCCAACACTCTTCGGCCGACGCAAAGCGCGATCGATTCGCGATTGCCTGCGGAGCTGGGACAGATCAGTTGGTTGACGGCCGTCGCTACGCTATGCATGAGATCATCAACGCCTATCTCGAACAATGCGAAATCATCGAGCAGGCAGGTGCCGGCATCATCCTCATGGCGAGCAGGGCGTTGGCTGTGAGCGCGAATGGCCCCGACGACTACGAGCGAGTCTATAATACGGTTCTGACAAATGTTTCTCGGCCGGTCATCCTTCACTGGCTCGGCGCCATGTTTGATCCTGCGCTGGAAGGGTATTGGGGTGTCAGGAACCTTGATGACGCATCGGATGTCTGTCTGAAAATTATACACGATCACCCGTCAAAGATCGAAGGGATCAAAATTTCACTCCTGGACAAACACCACGAAATCGGTTTCCGCGAGCGGCTCCCGAAAGATGTAAAACTATACACGGGAGATGACTTTAACTATCCCGAGCTCATACTCGGAAACAGTCACAGTTACAGTCATGCTTTACTTGGAATATTTGACGGCATCGCTCCGGCGGCGGCAGCGGCGATCGGTGCGCTGGACCGCGGCGACCACGCGATGTTCAGTCGGATTCTCGAACCGACCGTCCCCCTTTCCCGCCACATTTTTCAAACTCCGACGTACTACTATAAGACCGGGCTGACATTTCTTGCTTATCTTAACGGCCACCAGAGCCACTTTCGGATGGTCGGCGGTCTGGAGTCCGGCCGGTCGCTCCTGCACCTGTGCGATCTGCTAGTTTTTGCCGATCAAGCAGGTGTTATTCGTGACCCGCATCTCGCGATCCAGCGGATGCGACACTTCCTGGCATTCAATGGGATTGTGTGACTTCAGATATGCTTGCTTGCCGCCGGTAGGGACGCGCTCCCGCGCGTCCGCGATTGCCCGCGTTAGAAGGATGCGCGTCATTGGCACACGGCTCGCCCCGTTTTTGGGCCCGCAGGCCCGGACGCGCAGGAGCGCGTCCCTACCGGCGGTCCTACAACCCCGGACGCACAGGAGCGCGTCCCTACCGGCGGTCCTACAACCCCGGACGCACAGGAGCGCGTCCCTACCGGCGGTCCTACAACCCCGGACGCGCAGGAGCGCGTCCCTAGCGGCGTTGCGGTCCGGATATCTGAACCGGGTACAATGCAAACTCTAAACCGTCTAAGCATCAATCAGCGCACGATTCGGAGTTGGAATATTCTCGAATTGCTCGATGCGTGCGTCGGCGAGCAGATTCCGTTCGTCTCGTTGTGGCGGGACAAAATAGCGGAGATTGGGATTCATGAAACCGTGCTCCGGCTTCGCGAATCCGGCATAAGAGTGTCCAGCGTTTGCCGCGGCGGGTTTTTCCCGGCAGCGGCAGCCGCGCGGCGACGCAAGAACTATGAAGAAAACTGCCGTGCAGTCGACGAGGCAGCTGCTGTCGGGGCAGAGGTGCTGGTGCTAGTCTGCGGCGGCGTTGTCGGTCGCGATATCGATCAAAGCCGCGCCATGGTGTCAGAAGGGATCGCACATCTGTTGCCTTATGCTGAAGAGGCAGGGGTTAAGCTGGGTATCGAACCGTTGCACCCGATGTTCGCAGCCGATCGTTCAGTGATAGTTTCGCTGAGCGAGGCGAATGGAATAGTCGAGACCCTTAAATCTGAAAACCTCGGCGTTGTGATTGATGTTTATCACGTCTGGTGGGATCCAACTGTCCGCTCGGAAATCGCGCGCGCGTCCGGGCACATCTTTGGATTCCACGTGAACGACTGGATTGTCCCGGTCCCGGATATATTGAACGGACGCGGGATGATGGGAGACGGCTTCATTCAGATCGAGCGCCTGCGGGAATTGGTGACAAAAGCCGGTTACACAGGGCCGATCGAAGTCGAAATCTTCAACGAAGAGCTTTGGCGAATGCCCGGCAGCAAGCTGCTGCAACTGATTAAAGAAAGATTTCTCAAATCCGTTTGAAGCCATGGAAAGCAACAGGAACGCCCTCGTCTGAACAAGGGAGGCTTTCTCCGGGTCAGACCAATGAAACCGATCGTTCTGTCACGCAGCAAAAAGGAGTTGGTGATCGAGACAATTCGCACGGCGATTCTCAACAGGGAATTGACCCCAGGCACCCGGCTGGTGATTGAGGACCTTGCAAATCGCCTCGGTGTAAGTCCGATTCCGGTGCGGGAAGCCCTGCAGCAACTTGAGGCCGACGGCTACGTCACTATCGAGCCATACCTCGGAGCAAAAGTGGCGCCGATTGAGGCGGAGTCAGTGGTCGAAGTATTCAGTCTGCTTGAAACGATGGAAGTCGTCAGCAGCCGAGCCGCATGCCTGCATATGACAGACGAAGAGTTGAACGCACTGGAAGAGATCGTCAGCAAAATGGATGCGTTGATCAACGATCCGGAGCGCTGGTCGCTTGAGAACCGGCGATTCCACAGTTTCATCTGCGAAAGATCCGGCACGCGTCTCGTTGGTTCGCTCATGAGCAAAGTGCTGGATCACTGGGATCGGCTCCATCGATATTTTCTTAATGATGTGTTTGCGCGCCGGCTGCGGCAAGCGCAAAGGGAGCATTGGGAAATCCTGAAAACACTCCGGACCCGCGACGCCGATCGCACCGAAGCCGTTGTCCGGGCGCACACGCAGGCGGCCATGACCGCTTATAATAAGAACTTGGCGGCGACTCATGTGCGGCGTCGCGTGAAAGGGGCTTGATGTGACCTCTAAGTCGTCCTCGTCCTTTCGTCGATTCTTGGACATAGAATGCAGTTTGACCTCGAGCGCTTGAACGTCGCCGAGTATCGTAGCATACGCGTCCCGCGTGTATTTCGTTTTGCGCACGGAACCAAAGACGCCCAAAACAGATTACACGCGGGACGCGTATGCTACGATACTCAGCACGTTCAAGCGCTCGAGGTGAAACTGCCAAGTAAACGAGTACGAGTACGATTCAAGAACCAGACGCGGCAGCATCACAAATCACGGGTTGCCCCTGGCCCTTCTGGTGGCGGCCACCTAAGCGACGTGGTAGCCTCGCCAATACCGTATGAAAGCAGCAACTGATTACCCGATAAACGACCTAATTGCGGAGAGATGGAGTCCATATTGTTTTGCAAATCGATCGGTGAGCGACGAGGATTTGAAATCGCTCTTCGAAGCTGCTCGATGGGCAGCCTCTTCCTTCAACGAGCAACCCTGGACCTATATTATTGCCAGGAAAGAAGAGACAGAAGAATTTGGGCGGTTGGTCTCTTGCCTGGTCGATGCCAATCAGGGCTGGGCAAAAAAGGCGTCGGCTCTTGCGATCGGGGTTACGAGACTGAATTTTGCGCGAAATAATCACCCGAATCGCGTCGCGATTCATGATCTCGGACTTGCAAGTGCGAATCTGGTACTCGAAGCGACGGCGCGCGGGATTTCGGTCCACCAAATGGCTGGTATCTTGCCGGACAAAGTGCGCGAACTTTATTCAGTCCCGGAGGGATACGAACCGCTAACGGCAGTCGCGATCGGCTACGCCGGTGATCCGAAAGATCTGCCCGAAGAGTTACGATCCCGCGATGCGGCCCGCCGCCCACGCAAACCACTGACAGACTTCGTCTTTAGCGGGAAGTGGGGCGTGAAGTCGGGTCTGGTGTGAGACGACAAATCGTCCTCGTCCTCCTCCTCGATCATTAATCGTGGTCATAATCGTGCTCGTGATCGTCCGTCGGCGTCTGGCGCACATGAGTCAAGGTTTCCGAACGGAGTTACACGCGGGACGCGTCTACTTTTCCCCGCTCGCCATGCTTGTCCAAATCGCTCCTGCCTTGGCGCTCCGAACTGCCGTAGCGATAAACCGCATCCCTTCCACCCCATCATGCACCGTTGGAAAATCGCAATCGGCAGGGATCGACTGACCGTTGATCTCGGCATCAATCGCCCGAGCGGCTTCGAGGTAAATGTTGGCAAATGCTTCGATGAAAGCTTCCGGGTGGCCTGAAGGAATCCTGGTAAAACGTTTTGCGACGTCGCTGACGTACACGTTACCACGTCGATAAATTCGTCGCGGTGCATCAGGGTATTTCAGAATCAAATCGTTAGGGTTCTCCTGGTGCCATTCGAGCGAGGCCTTGGTCCCATAAACACGGATATTAATATCGTTTTCCTCGCCGACGGAGATCTGCGAAGCGTATAAGACGCCTTTTGCTCCGCCTTTAAATCGTATCAGCAAATTCGCGTCATCTTCCAACCGGCGACCTTTGACGAACGTAGTAAATTCGGCGCACAATTCGTCAATCTTGAGCCCTGTGATGTAGCGGGTCAGATTTTCGGCGTGGGTTCCGATATCGCCAACGCAGCTTGAGGCACCGGCTTGTTCCGGGTCGGTTCGCCACGCAGCACCCTTGTTACCCTGCTCCTCGATGAGATTGCTTAGCCAACCCTGGGGATATTCCACGACCACCTTCAAAAGCTCGCCCAAGTCGCCTTTTCGCACAAACTCGCGGGCCTCCTTGACCATCGGATAGCCGGTGTAATTATGTGTCAGCGCAAAGACCTTACCGGTCTTTTGAACGACCTTCTCGAAGTCGAGGGCTTCTTCCAGATTGAAGGAGAGCGGTTTATCACAGACGACGTTGAACCCGGCTTCGAGAAATGCCTTGGACACCGGAACGTGGGTTCGGTTCGGTGTCACGATTGATACAAAATCGATGCGTTCGCCAAGCGGCAACCGGAGTTCCTGTTCGATCATCGTCTGGTAATCCGGATAGACCCGGCTCGGATCGAGCAACAGATCTTCTCCGGAAAGCTTTGACTTCTCCGGGTTCGATGAAAACGCTCCTGCAACGAGTTCGATTTTTCCGTCGAGCCGCATCGCCATCCGGTGCACCCCACCGATGAAGGCATCACGGCCGCCGCCAACCATGCCAGCTTTCAGTCTTCGCTTCATACGCAGCCTAACTTCATGATCTCGTGACGGTTACTGCAAGCAGAATGACGAACGAGCGTGCATTTTCCCTTTCCGCTTCAAAATTGCCCGCAATAAGTATGCGTTCTTGGAGCTTCGTAACTTAAGGATTTCGAAACTCTTCCGATCCTACAGTAAGACAACGCAGACTCGAAGACCGAGGATTTGTTGCCACAATATCTTGTATTTGTGCGAGAACTCCGCTACGATCCGAAGCAATTAACGTAATGGCTTGTACCAAGAATTGCGTGCCCGCACCTGCGAATGCAGGCATCACCCATCGCGTCTTCACTTTCCGCGTTGGAATTGACGTTTCGCTCTGAACGATGACTGCTCTCCCAGAGATTCATGTTCATCATCCAGCTCACGAACGGACACGTGATCGATGTAACTCATGGGACTGAAGCACACTTCTGCGGGCACCGCGTGGCGCCTGGCCAGATGCTACTGGACATCGGAAGAGAGGTGGTCTGCCTGGGCGTTGCTACTCGCGGCACTTGCTCTTAATCTCGGTAACGTCTTCGTCAGCGTTAGAATTAACGCATGGAATCGGTCGTTTTATAACGCGCTCGCCGCTTTCGACAGCGGATCCCTCTTCGCACAGCTCGTCATTTTCTGCATACTCGTTGTGTTCGCCATCTCAATGTCGGTCTACGGTCAGTATCTCAGCCAGATGCTCCAAATCCGCTGGCGACGTTGGCTGACCGGTAGATACCTTGAAGGCTGGCTGGAGGAAGGGGCGTATTATCAACTGGAGTTGACCGACAAAACGGATAACCCGGATCAGCGAATATCGGAAGACATCCAACAGTTCACCGCATACGTCCTCAGTCTCTCGATCGGCCTGATCAGTTCGATCGCATCGCTGTCTTCGTTTCTCGTGATCCTGTGGGGACTATCCGGCCCGGGCGACATACCGATTGGCATATGGACTACGCTCCATATACCCGGGTATCTCGTCTGGGCGGCGCTCCTGTATGCCGGAATCGGAACCTATCTGACGATTAGAATCGGCCGTCCGTTAGTCCTACTGAACTATGCTCGCCAGCGGTCCGAGGCTGACCTGCGATTTAGCCTTGTGCGATTCAGGGAAAACGCAGAAAGCGTCGCGTTGTGCAGAGGAGAACCCTCGGAACTCCGTGTATTCAACGAGCGGTTCGGAAAAATTTTTGAAAACTGTTGTCAGCTCATGAAGAGGCAAAGGCTCCTGAGCTGTTTCACGCTTGGGTACGCTCAGGTGGCCGTGATCTTTCCTCAAATCGTGCTGGCGCCGCATTATTTCCTCAAGCAGATCGGCCTGGGCGGTTTAATGCAGGCGGTAAACGCGTTTTCATTCGTGCAGAACTCTCTTTCGTTCATCATCAATTCCTATTCTGACATCGCTGCATGGCAGGCAGTGACCGGACGGCTCGCAAATTTTGAGGAGCGTTTGGAGGCCCTCCGTGCGGCCCGGCATGCGCCGCGCCAGATTGTCGTTCAGCGCGCTGCGCGCGGGGTTGGCTTCAAGAGACTCGACATCGACATGCCCGATGGAACGCCGCTTCTGCGAGGGCTTGCTTTTTCTCCCCCGCGCGGTAGCGCCTTGCTCATTACCGGCCCGAGCGGAACCGGGAAGAGCACGCTGCTGCGCGCCATCGCCGGTATCTGGCCGTACGGCGATGGTCAAATCAGACTGTGCAACGAGCGCACACTTTTTGTCCCGCAGCGGCCATATCTGCCATTGGGCAGCCTCGCCAAGGCGTTGAGCTATCCAAATGGCGGCGAATACGTCAACACCTTGCGCCCGGCGCAAATTGCAGCGGTGCTGAATCAAGTTGGGCTCGGCGGACTTGTCGCAAAGCTCGATGAGGCGCAAAACTGGTCACAACGGCTTTCCCCGGGCGAACAGCAACGGCTGGCGTTTGCGCGCATACTGTTGCTGAAGCCTTCGCTCCTGTTTCTCGATGAGGCTACGTCGGCCCTGGACGAACAGTCCGAAGCGTATCTCTACGGCCTTCTACGAACGGCTTCCTGGCGGCCCACGATCGTCAGTGTCGCGCACAGGACTTCGCTGCGCGCGTTTCACGACCAGGTTCTGGATCTGTCTGAGTTCAGTCCGGCGGCGCAACCGGATGCCATTGTCCCGAATCTCTTTCCCGACGCGATTCGTCAATTTATTGCAGCGCGGTTGCCGCGCGCATCCTAGCCTAGCCTTTCCGAGGCAACTCAAAGCGCATTTTGCCTGAAAAATGCGCTCCGAACTAATGGACATCAGCGTGGGCTTGACTTTCGAAAGCGAATCTGGTCTACCAGCAAATCTCGATGAGTCGAACTAACTTTTCCATAAATCACCCGGTTATCGTGATGGCGTTGCTCGTAATCGCAGGCTTCGTTGGTTGCGCGAGTTACGACGCTCAGAACAAGGAATCGTTGCTGGTCGCGGCGGGATTCAAAACTAGAACTCCGACGACTACGGCGCAGGTCGCCATGTTTAATCGCATGACCCCCTACAAACTCGAACGTCGAATTCGAAATGGCAAAGTGCTCTATGCATACGCCGATAAACAGCAGAACGTTGTCTACATCGGCGGCGAGAATGAGTATCAGCAGTACAAACAGATGGCGTTGCAAAAGTCGATTGCCGAGGATCAACTCGAAGCGGCGCAGATCAACGAGGAAACTACGCTTTACGATAATAGCTGGGGTCCCTACTGGGGACCCTGGAACGTTTGGTGGTAATCCCGAGTCTCCGGACCTTTCTTAAATTCCGAAGATTGGCCCGGCATCACGCGCTGGCACGAAGCAGGCCCCTACTCTGCAACCTTTTTCGCACTCGGCTTGCGGGTAGCGCGCACTTTCTTTTTTCCGGGTTCCTGTTCTGAATCGGATGGGCTCTTTCGCGTGCGCCTCGCTACACTGGAAGAAGCCGTGTTCTCCTGTTTTTCTGCGTAAATGAGCTGCAACGATTCAGTTGTTGCAGCGTTCGCAGCGTCGATCAGGGCGCTCAGAATGCCATCATCCGCAGTTAATACACGGCAGCCGGCGATAATCTCGGCGTGTTGTTGCGACACCGCGGCGAGCAGAGAGGTTTTGGGAGAGGTCGGTGTCACCATTTCCTCGTACGACCGAACGATCAACGCCTTCACAACCGCAGTAAGCATCGCTGCGTTTGCCGCGATGAATAGATCCTTATACGCTCTGTGCCCTAATCCTATAATGTCTTGTTGTCTGGCTTTGTAACTTTCGATGGCCAAGCCAATTTTCGGGATCAGGTCCGACATGGCGTCAACTCCTACAACGAACTGCTAAGCTTGTCACCGAGTATCGTAGCATACGCGTCCCGCGTATATTCCGTCGGCTGCCGTTCCGGTGAGGCGGATTCGCATTAGAGAAGCGCAAAAGAGAATACACGGGAGACACGTAGGCGTCCAAATACTGCCCGACTGTCTTGATGCACAAACTTTCACGTGATACGACTCATTTTACGCAACGTGTGCTGTTCACAACCATCCTCTCAGTCCCTGAATATGACCATCTCAACAATCTACCGATCCGGGATTAGAACTGCCTGCGGATTACTGCTGGCCCTTAGTTTTTCCACCCCTGTTTTCGCTCAGAATAAGCTGAATTCGGTTGCCGTGACCGTAGGTGACCTCGGGAACCCGTTCTTCGTCCAGATTGCGCACGGAGCTGAAGCCGCGGCGAAGAAGATTAATCCGGACGTCAAGTTTAGGTCCGAATCGAGTAACTACGACGTGAACAATCAGACCAACCAGATGAATAATTTTGTTGCGTCTGGAGTCAATCTGATCGTTCTGAACGCGGCGGACAGCAAAGGAATTGCACCCGCCGTGCAGCGTGCGAAGGCGGCTCACGTCGTGGTTATTGCGGTCGATGTCGGCGCGGAAGGCGGCGTCGACGCGACGTTGACTTCGAACAACAAACAGGCAGGTCAATTGGATGGCAGATTTGTCGCCGAGCGGCTCAAAGGCAAAGGGCAGATTGTGATTGTCAACGGTCCCCCGGTGACTTCCGTCACCGACCGCGTTGCCGGTTTCCTCGAAGAAATCAAGAAGTACCCCGATATCAAAATCCTCTCGCAGGACCAGAATGCCTTCGGCACCCGCGATGAGGCTGCTCGCGTTATGACCGATCTTTTGACGGCGTTCCCGAAAATCGACGCTGTGTTTGCTATCAATGATCCGACCGCGATCGGATGCGACCTTGCGGCCAAGCAGGCCAAACGGAAAGAGTTTTTCATCGTCGGCGTCGATGGTGCGCCTGCTGTCGTTCCCTTGCTGCGGGATAAAGAGAGCCTGATTGCAGCGAGCGCTGCCCAGGATCCATTCACAATGGCGGAAAAAGCCGTCAACATTGGCAACGATATTCTCAACGGTAAGAAGCCGGATCAGGAACTGACCCTTATTCCTGTCGAACTAATCACCAAAGAGAATGTCGACCAGTACACAGGGTGGACCAAGTAACGGGCTGGCGAATATCGTAGCATACGCGTCCCGCGTGTATTCAGGTAGCATACGCGTCCCGCGTGTATTCCGTTATTCACGCACGCTTCTATTCCGCCCGAGCTCCGGGCGGACGCGTAGCTACTCAAAACAGAATACACGCGGGACGCGTATGCTACCGATATTACACGCGGGACGCGTATGGTACCGTGCGCATCGGCCTTCTCAGGGGAATCGGCCACCACTTTTCGCATTTTCTGCATGACTCGAACGACGGATTTGGCTTTGATTGACCCAAGTAATAGAATCCTGGCGCAGGAACCCCGAACAGCGGCGGTCGTCACCCGCTAGGGCAGCGCAGGCAGAGTGCGAACGGTGCGAGCGCTCAGGTGAACAAAAGAGAGATTTGACCGCCGCGACACCAACCAGAACAATCCTATGAGCCTTAAGATTCCGACGGAAAATACGCTTGCCATTATCATGGGCGGCGGTGCCGGTACCCGATTGTTTCCCTTGACCAGAGAACGTGCCAAACCGGCGGTCCCGCTTGCCGCCAAATATCGTCTCGTGGACATCCCGATCAGCAACTGTCTCAACAGCGGATTCCGGCAGGTCTACATCCTCACTCAATTCAACAGCGAGTCGCTGCATCGCCACATTACCGATAGCTACAAGTTCGATAACTTTACAAAAAGCTTCGTGGAAGTTCTCGCCGCCCAGCAGACGCCTGAGGGCGCACGATGGTATCAGGGAACGGCGGATGCCGTTCGGCAGAATCTCCGCTATTTTCTCGAGCGTGCCTACGACTACTACCTCATTCTGAGCGGCGACCAGCTTTACCGTATGGACTACGGCGAATTAATGACCGCTCACATAAGAATGGGGGCCGAAATCACTCTGGCAACGACTCCGGTTGATCGCGCGGCGGCTTCAGGTTTCGGCATTATGCAGAGCGACACCAATCGGCGGATTTATCGGTTCGAGGAAAAGCCGAAAGACCCGAAGCTGCTGGAGGAACTGCGGATTCCGACGGAGTTGCTCAAGGAAATGGGCCGGCCCCCGGAGTCAGAGCTCTACCAGGGCTCGATGGGGATCTACGTTTTCAACCGCCAGATTCTGATCGATGCGCTCGACAACAGCTACGACGATTTCGGCAAACACATCATTCCGGCTTCGCTCAAAAAATACAAAGTTTTTGCCTATATTTTCCAAGGATATTGGGAGGACATCGGAACCGTGCGCGCATTTTTTGAAGCGAACCTCGCGCTCACCGACACGGTTCCGCCATACAATTTTTTCGATCACATCAACCCGATTTATACGCATGCCCGATTCCTGCCCGCCAGCAAGGTGAACAGCGCGCAAATAAATCGAGCTGTCATCGCTGACGGCTGCATTATCACGCAGGCCAATATTGAGCGAGCCGTCATCGGAATTCGGAGCGTGATCGAAACCGGCACGACAATTCGAAATTGTGTCTTGATGGGCGCGGATTTGTATCAGGAAGAGGACCCTCATCCAGTCTCAGGGCGACCTCCCATCGGGATCGGAGCGCATTGTGTCATCGAAGGAGCGATCATCGACAAGAACGCGCGGATCGGCAGCGACGTCGTAATTTCTCCTGCAGGCAAACCCGAAAACCTGGATGGTGACAACTTCTACATTCGAGATGGAGTTGTCGTTGTCCCGAAAAATGCCGTTATTGCTTCCGGAACAAAGATCTGATACGACCACTGAACCCTGAACCGCAGGTCATCGCTTACTGACTCGAATCTAATCCTATTATTCCGATGAGCGCACATCCTTACGCAGGCAAACCGGCGCCGAAAGAGCTCTTAATCGACGTCGACAGGCTGTTAGCCGCATTTTACGACACGGAACCGGATCCTGGGGATCGCAATCAGCTTGTCAGCTTCGGCACAAGCGGGCACCGCGGGACGAGTACGAATGGGACTTTTACCGAGACTCATATTCTCTCGATCGCGCAAGCGATTTGCGAATATCGGCAAAACGAGGGAATCACCGGTCCGTTGTTCATGGGCAAGGACACACATGCGCTATCGCGACCCGCAGAACAAGTTGCGCTGGAGGTGCTGGCCGCGAACGGAGTCGAAACGGTGATTCAACAGGATGACGGCTTCACACCGACGCCTGTCATTTCGCACGCGATCCTGACCTACAACCGCGGGCGCACCACCGGACTTGCCGACGGGGTTGTGATTACTCCGTCACACAATCCGCCGAACGACGGCGGATTTAAGTATAACCCGTCCAACGGGGGTCCGGCCGATACGGACGTCACCGACTGGATTCAAAACCGCGCGAACGACCTCCTGCGCGCCAGGAACAACGGGGTCAAGCGGACCGGGTTGGATGCCGCATTGAAGGCTTCCAGCACCCGCGCCGAAGATCTCGTGACAGGCTACGTCGCAGATCTCGGCGGTGTGATCGACCTCGAATCGATCCGGTCCGCAGGATTAAAGATCGGGATCGATCCGCTTGGCGGCGCGGCAGCAGCTTATTGGAAACCGATCGCAGAACGCTACGGCGTCGACCTTACAATCGTCAATCCGAAGATCGATCCGACGTTTGCATTCATGACGGTCGATCACGATGGAAAAATCCGGATGGATTGTTCAAGCCCCTGGGCAATGGCGGGGCTTGTCGAATTGAAGGATCGGTTCGACATCGCGTTTGGCAATGACCCGGATGCGGACCGTCATGGAATTGTTACCCCTTCCTCGGGCCTGATGAATCCGAATCACTATCTTGCGGTCGCTATTCGGTATCTTTTAACGAATCGTCCGCACTGGCCCGCAGCAGCCGTCGTCGGCAAAACACTTGTCAGCAGCTGCTTGATCGACCGAGTTGTCGCGAGCCTTCATCGCACTCTCTGGGAGGTGCCGGTCGGATTTAAGTGGTTTACGCCCGGACTGTTTGACGGTTCCTGCTGCTTCGGCGGCGAAGAGAGTGCCGGTGCAAGCTTCCTGAAACGGGACGGATCGGTATGGAGCACGGACAAAGATGGTTTGATCCTCGGTCTTCTCGCTGCGGAAATCACTGCTCGTACCGGGAAGGATCCAGGCATTCACTATCAGGAACTCACCACGCAATTCGGGACGCCGTACTACATTCGGATCGACGCGCCGGCCACCCCTGAGCAGAAGACGTCACTGAAGAAGCTCTCTCCGGAATCGGTGACGGCCACAGAACTGGCCGGCGAACCGATCACCGCAAAACTCACACGCGCTCCGGGCAACAACGCGGCGATTGGCGGGCTGAAAGTAGTATCGGCGAGCGGATGGTTTGCCGCTCGCCCGTCCGGGACAGAGAACATTTACAAACTCTACGCGGAAAGCCTGAAGAGCGCTGAGCACCTCAGTGCCATCGTCGCGCAAGCACAAGAGATCGTCAGCGCTTCTCTGGCGTCACGGTAGGGTCACGCTTTCGCGTGACCGGTGGTAGGGGTTTAGGGTATGCGACGCGGTCACGCAAGGAGCGTGACCCTACCACCCTGGCACGGAGAAAATCAGCTTTTGAGCCCGATTTTCATGAGCATGAAATCGGGAATAAACTGCCGCATCTCCGCCTCATGTGAACTGATATGTTTCAACCGAAGCGAGCAACGGAATCGCATTTTGCCTTGGAGGACTGAGAGTCATGCACATCCGAAAGAGGCCTTCATGGCAACTACCTGGCTCAGCCGTCACGCCTCAGTCCCAATATCTGCGCCGGCGCGAGTTCTTGCGAACATGCCTCCTGGGATTGGCGGCCGGCGCGATTCTGCCGCGCTTGACCGACGCCGCCACAACTGGGTTTCCGGATTCGTTGAATCCAGCCGACACGTTACCGGGAGTCAAACTTACCCCATACAACGATGTCACCGGCTACAACAATTTTTACGAATGGGGCGTCGATAAAGAGGACCCGAAAGTCAATGCGAACAAGGGCTGGAAAACTGAGCCATGGACAATCGAGATTGGCGGCCTCTGCGGGAAGCCAGCCAAATTCGAGGTGAATGACCTGATTAAGACCGTCGGCGGAATCGAGCAGCGCAATTACCGGCATCGTTGTGTTGAAGCCTGGTCGATGGTGATCCCGTGGGATGGGTTCGCTCTCGCCAAACTCGTTGCTATGGCCGAACCGAAGGCGGAAGCGAAATACCTTCAATTCACTTCTTTCCTGGATCCGAGCAACTGCCCGGGTCAACGCACGCAGGATTATCCGTGGCCGTATACCGAGGGCTTAACTCTGCCGGAAGCGACAAATGAACTCGCGTTCCTCGCAACCGGCATCTACGGCAAGCCGCTGTTGAACCAGAACGGGGCGCCGATTCGATTGGTTGTTCCCTGGAAATATGGATTCAAAGGAGCGAAATCCCTTGCCCGAATCGACTTCGTGGCGCAACAACCCGCCACGTTATGGAACCAAATGGCCCCGGAAGAATACGGATTCTACGCAAACGTCAATCCGGAGGTCGATCATCCCCGTTGGAGCCAAAAAACAGAGCGAGTCATCGGAGCCGGCTTCTTCGGTGGGAGACAGCCCACTCTGAAATTCAATGGGTACGAAAAAGAGGTTGCCGGGCTTTACGCGGGACTCGATCTTCGAAAGAATTTCTGAGTTCCTGGGACCGCCAGGTATGAATCTTTGCGCAAAGATTCTTGCCAACAAAATTTGCGCGCTCGTAATCCTGGTCGGCGTCGGTGTCTGGTTCCTTATTATCCCGATATTTACCGACCAGCTCGGAGCAAATCCGATTGAGCGGCTCCTTCACATATCCGGCGAGATCGCGATTTGGACCTTGGGTGCAGTGTTGAGTCTGACGCCGTTAAGGGTCCTCTTTCCACACTCGTCGATCGTAAACGCTCTGAACCGGCATCGCCGCTGGATTGGCGTTTCTGCCTGTATTTACGGACTTTTCCATTTCTCATGTCACGTCCTCTACGAAGGCGACTGGGATGATTTGCTTCAAAGCTTTTCCAAGCCCTTCATCTGGTTCGGCCTGTCAGGACTGAGCATTTTGGTTTTACTCGCGTTAACCAGCAACAACTGGGCGGTCCGGAAGCTGGGCGGGAAAAATTGGAAGCGTCTTCACCGGCTCGCGTACGTCGCGGCAGTAATTTTGCTTTACCATCAGTCCATCGCCGGCAAAGGACACTGGTACATTTCCCGATGGCTGATCTTCCTACTGGTCGCGCTCGAAGGAGCGCGTCTTGCGAAACGTTATTGGCTAAAGAAGCCAGCTCCCGCGCAAGTAGGATAGGCGTCTCGCCTGTCCATCGCTTCAACCCAGCGGCGAATTTCCGAGATTGGATCCTATCCGCATTCAGCTATATTCCGAAATTGAGAAGTGGTACGCGTACTCGTCCTCGAGAAGCTGGATATCCCACCGTGACACTGAGCGAACAAAATCGGTCTCTACCGGTGCGCAAAACAGAATTCACGCGCGTCGCGGACGCTACGTGATTTAGGATATCGAAGTCGGATTATCTGCGTCCAGACCCGGTTTTGTGTCCCGCGGCAATTCGTCCTCCTGCGACGGCTCAGGGCTGACCTGTGCATCCCTGGTTCGCATCAAAGCAGCCGGCAGGAATGGCAGCAGGACCAACACGATCGCGGTCGTTCCAGCATTCAGAAAAACCAGGTGGGCGAAAGGCCATTTGTGATCTGCCAGATATGAGCCAATGATGTCGGCGCCAAACACAGCCACGTTGCGAATCGAGAGAATCAACGAATAACCGAGACCCTCGCACCCTTTCGGAGTCGATCGCGCCGCGAGATCCATGAGCGTAACTTCAGCAAACCCGAAAAAGAAGCCGTTCTGAGACTCAATCAATACGGCACGATGGTACTTCGAGTAGAATAGGTAGAACAGCGTTCCGAGCGCTGACAGCGCAATCGAAATGAAGAGCAGAAATCGAATATTGACGCGCTTTATCAGCTGGCTGTAAAGGACTGCAGCGAGAATTGCGAACGCGCCAGTGAACACGCTCAGATTCCCAATCGCTTGTTTTGAGAAATGCAGGTTGTCAGTCTGAATGTAGAAAAGCGGTGTGCTAAATCCGGGCGAGAAATAAAACAGCCCAATGAACAGCAGGGCCAGCCAAAGATTTCTCGAGCGGCCGATCGTCTTCAACTGCTGGCCGGCGTTTTGCAGGACAAGAGCGCTCTGTTGTTGCGGCACACGCCCTTCCCTCAAGTAGAAGTAGGCGATCGGAAAGATCGAAAATACAACGACCGCGTTTGCTCCCGTCGCCCACACGAATCCCGCGGTGGCAAGAAACCCTCCCAGAGGACCGCGGACTAAGCCACAACCATTGTCGATCAGCATCCGCAGGGATGTGAGACGTCCTGTGGCGCCCATCCTTTGCCCGGCTTCGACCAGAAACGCGCCGATGACCGTGGACGCCATCACCATGAACACGCTGAGGATCATCGCTCCCAAGAGCAGCGATCCGTACGTATGCGGAAGAAAAGCCATGCCGATCCAGCACAACGCCGCCATCGCGGAACTGAAAAGCAGGTAGTGACGCCGGCGCGTTCCAAAAAATGGGAATGCGTCGGTCAGGATCCCAGCAAACGGTTTTAGATACCACGCAAGACCGCACCAGAAGAAGAATTCCGCCATTTGCTCGCGCGTGACGTTAATCTCGTTCTTCAGCAAAAACTGCAGAGGCAGCCGGCCCAGCACTTGCGGTTGACCCATCGTCGTCGCAAAAATTCCGAAAACGATAATCAGGCTTAGCGCGAGCAGGTTACGGTTTCGAATCTTTGTTTCAAGGCCCGCGGAAGCTGGAGTTTCAGGCATGTCGGCCTTCTTTGTAACGCATTCAGTTACGAATTCCAAGCGCCGGCTTGGAGGAGAGGCGTATCGGCGTTCGATGGTCCGAGTTCTGAGTTCTGAGTTCTGAGTTCCATCGGGGCCCTAATACAGCATACGTGTCCCGCGTGTAGTTTCCTACGAGTGCGCCGCGGTGCCTGTGTGCAAAGCGGAATACACGCGGGACGCGTATGCTACAGTGTTGCGCCGCGGGTCCAGCCGGGCGTGTGAGGTATTCATACCTTGCCCAAAGACAGCATTGACAGAAAAGACCATGTTTCCTCAAACTTAATAGAGGTCAGTCTGCCGGACCTTTGCGACTCCCTATCGACGGAGGCAGCGCTATGAGCGCAACGGAAAAAACGAAGCAGGAGAGCACGTTCAACGCAGCCGAACTCGGCATGCTCGCCCACCTCTACCGCGGCGAGATGTATCGCAGCAAAATCTGGCGTACCCGGCTCGACGCAACAACCAATTGGGCCGTCGCCACAACCGGAATTGCTCTCTCAGTCTCCTTCAGCAGTGCTGCCAATTCACCGCTTCCACTCCTGCTCGTTGGATTGATGTCGTTGGTGTTTCTTTTTATCGAAGCGCGCCGGTACCGTTATTTCGATATTTGGCGCACGCGCGTCCGCGTTTTGGAAACAAGTCTGTACGCACCGATTTTACGCGGCGAAGGGGTGCGCACTGACAGCGGTTGGAACCACGAACTGGCCGGGGACTATGAAACCCTCCGGTTTCATATCAGTTTTTGGGAGGCCCTGGGACGCCGGTTGCGCCGCAACTATTCGTTCATGTTCGGCGTGCAGGCGATCAGTTACAGCATGAAGATTTGTGTTCATCCGGCGCCGGTTCGTTCGCTCGACGATCTGTGGGCACATGCCACAATCGGTCCGATCCCAGGTCAGGCGGTACTGGTACTCGGTTTTCTTTTCCACGCCAGCCTGATCGCATTCGGGATTTTTACGCTGAAAGGACAACGGGCTGCCGGGAGAGTGATATAGTCGAGCGCGGCGCGGGAGTAGGCGAAGCGTCCCCGCTTTGCACCTCTTCAAAGGCGCGCAAACCGAGACGGTTCGCCTACATTTTGACGCCTCCGCGAACTCTGAATCGCTTAAGTAATTGCTTATGTGCGGCCGCGGGACACGGGCCTGCAATTTGTCGCACCTGCGGTGCTCAATTATTTCATCGCTTGCCGTTCGGTGGCTTGCTTCGGTTTCCAGCCGGAATCGCGGTGGGATCCGGGAGATAGCAGACGCCGTTAGGATCCTTGACGAGATGCAACGTGCGTTTGAAGAAGTGATGCCCCAGGAAATGATGATTCGTTTCCGGACGGCCGATATTCACGATTGCCGCGTCCTTAAGGCTTGTGCTGAAGAGGCGCATGACACGCTTTCGCGCATCGTCGTCGAGAGCGTCGAGGGCTTCATCAATGATGACCCAGCGCGGTTTGTGAAGGAGGATACGCGCGAGCGCAAGACATTGCTGCTCTTCTTCCTGGAGTTCTTTGTCCCAGCGTGCCTCACGATCAAGCTGCGATGTCAGACGACCCAGATTGGCGCACTTCAGAGCATTGATGAGCTCTTCGTCTTTGAACGCGGTTTCCGGTGATCGTGTTGGATAGGTAAGCGCGCCCCGCAGCGTTCCGAGCGGAACGTAAGGTTGACGCGGCATGAACGTCACGCCGTCTGATGCCGGAAGCGCAACTCTTCCGGAGCCCCATGGCCAGAGCCCTGCAATCGCGCGAAACAACAGTGTCTTACCGGTACCGGGTCCACCGAGAACAAGGACCCGCTCGCCGGGTTCAATCTTGACATGGTGCTCGCTCAACGTCGTGCACCCGGTCGGAGTCGCTACCTGCAGATTGTCGAGTGTGACGTGCGCCCCCTGCTCTTCCTTAAATTCGATCCGGGGCCCGCTCGCGCCCAGATGATCCATCGTTGCAAGCGTCTCGCGAAAGCTCGCAATACGCAGCAAAGTGGCTCTCCAATCGGCAATCGTGCCGAAGTTATCGATGAACCAACGCAGCGCTCCCTGGACTTGCATGAAAGCACCAACAACCATCATGAGCGCACCGAATGTAAGGCCGCCGCTGAAATACCCGGGCACAGCCACCAGGATTGGCGCAATAATGGTAAACCACCCGTAGCCTGCGGTTACGCAAATCAGCCGCGTGCTTGCGTTGACAATCCGCCACATGACCCAAATCACGCGCCCGAGTTCCAATATCAGGCGCCGTTTTTCGTCCTGTTCGCCACCGTAAAGCGCCACGCTATCGGTATGCTCGTTCAGACGCACGAGCGCGTACCGAAGATCGGCTTCCCGGGCGTATCGCTCAGAATTGAGTCGGATCAGTGGCCGGCCGACCAGCCAGCTGAGCCAGGATGCCGTGCCCGCGTATATAATCGCGCACCAGACCATATACCCCGGAATGGTAAAACTGTGTCCATGTGCATGAAAAACGACGTACTCAGAGAGGCCCCATAAAACCGCGATAAAACTTCCAAGCAGAAGGGAAGATTGCAGCAGCCCGACCCCGAGATCTGTCGAGAGCTCAGTCAAATGGCGCGCATCTTCATGGATACGCTGATCCGGATTTGCGCCGATTTCGCCTGCATCGCCGAGACGGAAAGCGCGCCGTGGTTTGAGCCATTCGTCAAACAGATCCCGCACCAAACATTCGCGCAGCTTCACTTTCATCGCCTGGTTGAGCCAGGCCTGGGCGACGTTAAGAATCAGCAGGCCCCCCGCAATGACCGCATACACCACGAGTTGGTCTAGAAATCCGGGGAAATTCCTGCGCGCAAGCGCGTCGTAGAACGGTTGATTCCAGGCGTTCAGTCTCACTTGGCCAAATGCGGTCAGACCAACCACAACAACAATTCCTAATCCGATCAGCAAAATTCTGTTCCGATGCTGCGAAGGCCAAAACGCGTGAAACATGAACTTTACCTGCGGCCAAAGCGGCGGCGGAGCCTGGTCCAGATTTTGCGCGGAAGTGTTGGAGGGTTTAGTTGTTTGATCAGGCATGGGGGAATCGTGGTCGTCCAGGCAGATCTGGCTCAGCTAATTTCGCCAAGGATTGGAGCTGCTTCAAATCATTGATTGTGACAGCGTCATCCGATCGCGTCGAGAAGTATGGAGGCCTGCTGCATCAACCGGACAAAAGGCGCAGAATCCGATGAACGAGGGACAGGTATGATATGAGCAGGCCGTCGATCTTCGTGATCTTTCTTCGATAACGTTTTATTCTACAGGCGCACGAATGTTGCCGAGCACAGAGATTACCCGATACGCAAAACACCATGGTAAGGACTAAGGGCATTCTCCTCGAGGAGCTGACCTGGCGCGGAGCCGAGGAGGTCCTGCGCCCGGAGACTGTCGTGGTCATTCCGATCGGTGCTGCCTGCAAGGAGCACGGACCACATCTCAAACTAAAAAACGATTGGGTGTTGGCGGAATATCTCAAAGGGGAACTGCTGAAAAATGCGGCCGTAGTGATAGCCCCTACTGTCAACTATCACTATTACCCGGCTTTTGCTGAATATCCCGGGTCCGTCACGCTCAGGCTCGAAACTGCTCGCGATCTGATGGTGGACATCTGCATCAGCCTAGCCCGCTATGGCCCTCGTAAATTCTACGCGTTGAATACGGGCGTATCGACGATCGAACCTTTGGAGCTTGCTGCGAAGATTCTCGCCGTCAACGGAATTCAGTTGCGATACACTGATATTCTCAAGCTAATCGGGCCGGCGGAGCTGAGCATAAAGCAAGAGGAGGGCGGCACGCACGCGGATGAAATTGAGACATCCGTGATGTTGTTTATCGCGCCCTCGACCGTCGATATGAGCAAGGCAGTCAAAGACTATAATCACCAGTCGAAGGGTAAGCTCACCCGGCATCCAAACGGGGCCGGAATCTACTCCCCTTCCGGTATATACGGTGATGCGACGTTAGCGACTCGATGGAAAGGGGAGATCGTTGTGCGGGCTATCATCCGGGGAATCCTGACGGAAATTGACGAGTTGCAGGAGTTCAGGAGTTGCCGGAGTTCAGAAGTTGCAGAATAAGGCGGTGGCCTTCCGGTCTGTGGTTGGTGATTGATCGGCATCCACGCGATGAAGTTTTCGACTCGGCTAGCACTCGACTGGAAGCCGGTCTCTGTTCCCGCCACGGATACTTCCATCCTGAGCTCCTGCAAATCCTGACTCCTGACTCCTTCATAGTGTGATTTTGCGGGACAAATTCCAGCCTCCGAACGTATACTCCCTCGCGCGATGCGTAAAACCGGAACAAAGCAAGTATGGCGCTGCGCACTGGTGATAATCCTGTGGGCGAGCGGATTTCAGCTCAGCCTGTACGCCCAGCAAGTGGCTAAGCTGAGTCCCAAGGTGATGGCCGTAGTGAACATGCCACTGCTGGAATTGAAAGACGATGACCCGCCACTTCTTCGGCTGAAGAAAGAACGATTCAACGCGGCGCTGAACGAAACAAAAGCGCGATTCGACCTCTACAACCGCGGTCTGACGCGGGTACCCGCACTGATCGAGGTGGGCGAACGGCTGTTTGCTGCCGAAGTAGACCTCTACGACAAACCTGAAGAGAAAGCTGAAGTCCTCCAGCGACACTTGGATGTCTATCTTGAGGCGGAAGCAAATCTCGAGAAGCAGGTGAAGGATGGATTGGCACCACAAGCTGATCTTGAGCGATTGCGGTACAATCGAGTGTCGACTGAGATCGACCTCTTTAACATAAAAAACGTGCACGATGAACACGAATCCGCAGGGCAACCCACGCCAAAATGAATACTTTGCCTCGCGCAAAGGTACGTATGCGTTCCTTTGCGCGATGGCCAAACAGCGAAGGCTAGAAAATCAACAGACGCCCTCTAAATTTAGATGGAAGAAAATCTTGATGCGCGACAAAAGATCAGGCTGTTCAATTACGACCGGCTGAATAGCCGCCTTGTCGACGATCGCGAGAAGGTGTTGCTGCGTTGCAACCGAATGACTAAGCAATTCTACCAACTCAGGGCGCGATTCGAGGATCGGCTTAAGGTCTTCCGAACACAATCCCAGGAGGAGGCCCGAGGTGAGAGCCGTCAAAGTTCCGCTCGTAGGCACGCCGGTCAGAAGCGAAATCTCACCGAAGGTGTCGCCGGGTCCGAACTTTCCTACCTTGAGTACTCGACCGTCCTGTACTCGACGTGTGACTTGGATAACGCCGTAGAAAACTAATTGAACTGACTCTTCTTTCACCCCTTGCGCTAAAAGCTCTTCCCCAGCTTTAAAATGACGCCTGGTCATTTTTGAGCTCAAATGCGTTTTCTCTTCCGCGCTTAGAGGTTCGAGAACGGACAGACGATCGAACAACTCGTCCTCCCCAAAAAAAAGGATGGGACTTGATTCAGGCAAATGGCGGCCGGGACGGGCTCGTTTGTAGAGCTGTGTGATAATCTGCGACCGCGCCTCTCGCGACGATGCGATCGACGAGGTGCTGAAATGAATATTGTAAGTGATTCGATCGCCACTGAACTCTGTTGCAGCAACGGTGGGTGCCGGTTGCCCCAGAATAGAAGGACATGTCATGGCCGCCTGCTTCAGGATCTCGATCGCAAATTCCGGCTCATTCCGATTGTCTACGACGACGGTTAGACTTCCACTGTAGCGCGCGCTCAAGGCGCTATGGTTTTGGATCCGCAGTTTTGCCGTTGAGCTGTGCGGAATAATCACGACATCGTTTTCATCGTTTCTGAGGTGAGTCGAACGCCAGTTTATCTGAATTACCTCGCCTTCGACTCCGCCCTCGATGAAGATCTGGTCCCCGATGCGAAACGGTCTTTCAACGCTCAGCGATAGTCCGGAAAAAACGTCTCCGAGCGTATTTTGCAGGGCGAGGCCCAGCACGATCGCGATGATCCCGGATGTCGCGACAATTCCCTGGAGCGGCAATGCAAAAACGAAACCAAGCATCGCCACACCGGAGCAGATATAGATGCAAGCGGCGATTATATCGGACAAAATCTTGTTCTCGATTTCCGTTTTTCGCAGCGCTGCGGGCAATGCGAGAAAACCTATGAGCTCGCGTGCGGCCAAGGCCCACCAAAAGCAAGCTAGAATTTGAAGCCAGAATTCGCGAGGCAATTCTTTCGGTCTGAAAACCGGATGTAGCGGCGAACCGATCAGTGCAACGATCAGAATTGTCTGGACGATAAACAAAACCGACGTGCACACGAATCGTACGACTGCTCTGCGCGGCGGAATAAACCTCAAGAAGAGAAGATCAACGACAATCGCGAGGGCGAGAAAGAGAGACAAGTCCATAGGGGCTCAACGAGTTCCCGGCTCTGCTTTGCGCTCCAACTGATCCTGAAATTCTCGAATTGATCGGATCAGCCATTCAAGATTTTTGGAAACTTCATTTCCTTGAGCGGCGAACTCGTGTTCGTCAGGCAAGCGACTGTCCGTGGTTGTTAATTGCCTTGAATCCGACAGGCTTTCCATTGCGGAGGCGGAATTCTGCATCGCCGTGACCAGAGACCTGCTGACCTCAGAACTGTTTTCAGCGGTTTCAATACCTTCGGACTTATGCGGCATAGTAGCCTGCTCTCGCAGCCACGGGAGACAAGCAACGTAAATTTCCTCCACTCCTGCCGTGGCCTCCGCCAGGCGCGACATCCGGGTAACCTCGGATCCATAAAGCAGAGCTTCAAAGGCATCTTGCTCCTCGTACGAATTGGCCTCAGAAAGATGAGAGGCTATTTCCAGCTCGAGCTGTTCCGGTTGCGGGCCCGAACTCTGACGAACCATCGTTTGAACCGCGCATGATGTAGAAGATGAGCGATCGCCCGGAGACAAGCGGCGAGTCGTTCCCGGGCAAGCGAGTCAGCACTTTCCGGCCAAATCAGGGAGAAAACGGTCGTGATTATACATATGCCAATGACAATGCCGATAAATCGATCCCGCAGCGGATCAATGTTAGTAGGCGGCCCGTAGCCCTGCAGGAAGCCGAGATCGAACGCCAGTGCAATCTGAAGGCCGATGTATGAGATCCGCTCGCTACCGGCAGCGATCCATGCCGCCAACCCATGCACACAAAATACAATTAAGAGGAACATTCCCAGAGTCTCGTATCTTGGGATTATCCAGATTGTACAGATCAGGCCTAAAGCGCCTCCGATGATGCAGCCCACAATACGAAGGAATCCCTTGTGAATGGTGGCTCCGGTACTGGACAATGCAATGATAAGAGGCGTGTAAAACACCGTGTGAATCCCGTAGTAATCGCTCGCTGTGTAGAACAAATAGCCGATCATTCCCGCCAGCGTTACCTTAAGCGCGAATTGCACGTGCCTCGGATTACTAAAGGCGTCCGCGACAAAAAGGGAGGGCTTATGCCGGGCTGCTGCTTTCTCCGGCCGATTCTCAGACTCCGTGTCTCCGGCAGCAAGATCACCCACCGTGTTCTCGGCTTCTACGAGTTGAAGCGCCGGAAAATCTTCTGCTGTTTTTTTTGTAGAACGTGTCGCGCCGCCCGACGGCACGAAACCGGCCTCGAATTCACGCTGGAAGCATTCGGCCTGCTCCTTGAGTCCATCTAGAATGGCTGTTTCAGTGGACGAAATTGCAAAAGGGGCGGATGATTTCAGCCTTGCGCGGGCATATGAGAAGATCAGTCTCGTGATTTTATCGAGGCTTAAAATCATGCGCATCAGTCGGACTCGTTTTCCTCGTAAATCAGGGGACTCAATCAAAGAGAGTTTCAAAAGTTTGAGAAAACGCACTGGACCACGTTTGACCAGCGGACGAAGCAAGCTTGCGCCGGCGGAAGGCGAATTCGCGTTTAATTGGGCCGTCGCGGCGGAAATAGCGTTCCAACCGGCCACGAATTCCCGCTGAAGCAACTGGATTGCTGACACAGGAAATAGCGAAAGATTGGCGACCCAGGCCAAACCGACCGAGAACGCGACTGCAACCCAAAGCCAGAGAAACTGGTGGACTGTTTCCTCTGCGCTGGGAAGGAGGTATACCAGACTTTGACTCGCGGAGACTATGAAAGCCAGGATCCATCCGACTGGTCCGATCGAGAGCACTCGGAACAGGTACATACCAACAAATATCTCGGCCGCGATCCCAGGAATTCGAAACTCTGCGCGATTGCCGGTGCATTTATAGATCACGATTGCAGCAGCGACGGCTAGGGTGATTCCTAAAAGACACAATAGCGCACTGAGGACAGTGGTTACTTTATCTTCTTTGGTTATGAATAAAATGAGAAAGGGCGTGAGGTCCTGGTACGGCATTCTGAAAGTGTATGTTACTAACACCATCAAGGTGCACACAATGGCTAGCCGGAGCGTTAGCTCAGCGCGCCCGGGGAGCGGTTTGAGAGTCTCCCACAGCATCTCCATGAATGGGACTCCCCGGCTCTTAGCACCCCATTTATAATTTGCGATTTTCTCAGGCGTCATTGGTTAGTTTTTACCCTCAGACGGAGTGAAGCCGATGATTGTAGTGACCGCCGTCGTGCCCATTCGAAAGATTTTGGGGTCTGGATCCTGGATCTCGATCCGGACTGGAAAACGTTGAGCAATCCGCACCCAGTTAAGGTCTCGTTTTACAAATGGCAGGCCCTTGATCTCGACATTGTCTTCCTGGGACTGGACCGCGGGCGAGATTCCCTTCGACGATTCCCTGAAAACGCCGATCAGGATTCGACAAGAGATATATCTCGGCTTTCATTCCGGGAAGTATGCTTCGTAGTTCCCGCTCACGAAAGTTTGCCAATACATACCACTTTCGAGAATCGAGGAATGCAAAAACCTCAACACCGGCATGCGCGTATTCTCCTTCGGATATGTTCAGCCCTACGACTTGACCATCGAACGGCGCATAAATACGGGTATAAGATAGCTCCAACTGCGCCGTTCCCAAGGCTGCAACCACTCCTGGACGCTGCGCTTGAAGCGTAGCCAGGGAGCTGACAGCGACACGTGCCTGGTTGAGTTTCTCGTTGGCTTGCGCAACCTCAGCGTCAAGGGAGGCAACCTTTGTGCGCGCCTGGTCAACTTGCTCCTGCGTTGCATAGGCTTTGGGTAACAACGGTTCAAGACGATGAAAAGTGTCCGCAGCCTGATCTCGCTCCGCCGTTGCCTGGCGGACGGCGGCTTCTGCAGCTTTGATCTGAAATTTAAGTTGAGCGTCCTGCGATTTGCCGGTTTCTATCTGCTGATCTAATGCATCCAGAGCCGATTTCGCCCGATCAACGCTCAACTGATAGTCTGCGGGATCAATTTCGAAAAGAAGATCGCCGCCCTTTACGAACTGATTGTCAGTTACGTTGATCTTAATGATCGGACCGGCGATCCTCGGGGCAATGCCGATCAAGTTTGCCCTGGCTACTGCATCATCGGTGCGGGGATGTCGCTCATTGAAGTCCCACGCCGACAGGCCCAAGACCACCGCCACGCCAAGTATAACCAGGCTCAGGATCAGCACGAGAAATCGTTTAAATTTCCCCGAACCCGGGGGACGCCCAGATTCCGTAGAAAGGTCAGGCTTTGCTTTCAAACTTGGATTCATATGTTACCTCGCGAAGAACAAGAACCATACAGAGATGCTGAAAATCAGGATCAGGCTGACGCGTACGAGAAAACCCAGAAAACCAGGCACTTTAATACCGATGAGGCCTCCCACAGCGACTGCGATGACGGTAAGCACAATCCCGGCTGCCAACGAGATCAACCACGCTGGAAAGTAAGATCCAAACACATCAATCGACGGAACGTGTCGATGGGGAGAGCTACAGCTCTCGAAAGAAAAGACCGCAACCAAGATCAGTAGTGTTCGGATCGCAGCTGGAAAAAAACTTCGGATTAAACAATTGGTGGGCGGCTTCAAGTGCGGTTACTTCCTGTGAATAGTGTTGGTGGTCTTTGAGTTATTGCCGAGTTCTCCCATCGCATAAGCAAGGCCGGTCGCGGCTTGATGAATCGCGGATTGCGTTTCGAAGACTGAATTCCGTGCGCTTGTCAGCTTCGTTTCGTTTGTCACAACATCAGTATAAGTCGATAGACCTAACTTGAAGGACGCCAGGACGGCATCATATGCGCTTTGAGACGACTTCAACAAAGCTGCCGCCGCAACTCCACTGCGAACTGCGGTACGCAGATCGGTGTAATTCTTCCAAACTTCCCGTACGGTCTCGTCACGGGCTTGCTCGAGCTGATCGGAGGCGGCCCGCAATTCCGCGCGCGCGGCTTGCAGGGATCGATCTCTCAGAAACCCGTCGAAAACCTGGAAGCCGATTGCGAGTCCCGCGCCAAAGGTCGGAGCGCTGCTGTCGAATGTATTGGAGCCAAAACTCGTCCTTTCCTCACCATAACCGGCATTCGCGAGCCCGGTTATCGTTGGGAAATAGGACGCCCTGATCGCCTTGATCTTGTCTTCGGCGGCTTTGACCTTTGCCAACGAAATCACCAGGTCGGGGCGCTTGGATAGCGCGCGCATCACGAGTGAGACCAGCGGCGTTTCGAGGTCAACTTCCACCGACCCCGCAAAGCTCTCCGTGATCCGTATCGGGACGGACGGAGACAAACCAATCGATTCCATCAGATCGACGAAAGCATCCCGCTCTGACCCGCGCGCCTTCTCAAGATCAAACTGCGCTTGCGCAAGTTGCTGTTCCGCTTGGAGAAGCTCCGGTTCCGTTGCCAGGCCGGTCATCACCCGAGCTTGCACTGCAGAGTGAACTGTGTCAGCCGTTTGAAAGGCGGAATCCGCGACCTCAACTGATTCCCGCGCCAGGTTATAGGCGTAGAAGTTCTGACTAACCTCTAACACGACGCGTTGATGCGTGGCATTAAAGCCGAGGTTTGCAATTACAAGGCCTTCCCTGGCCGCATTCACGTTCGCGTCGCGCTGCCCGAAGTCGAACAGTAGCCATTTCATCGTCAACTCGGATTGATAGAGAACATCGAAACGAAGTGGAGTGCCCTCGGTCAACGTCACGGCGGATTGCAAGTTCCCTCCGGAAGCCAGGGCCCTCTTAAGTGCCGCTTGATTTATCCCAACGTTAGGAAAGGGAACAAAGAACCTTGTGTAGCCAGCCTCTGCCGCTATCGATAGAAAAGGATAATATGCAGACTTACTGACGCCGACCAGCGCGAGTGCCTGCCTCGCGCTCTCCCAAGCCGCTCGTGTTGCAGGGTTCAATCGCTCCCCCAGATCAATAAGATCTGGAAGCGTATACTCTTTTCGCGGGTCGACTAAATCCTTCCCTCTTTCCAACGCGTCCGCCGAACCTCTCCGCAGGGCATCTTCGTACGCAGGCTGGTTGGGCGGCGTCCATGCTCTGTCGGAGGTAGGAGCCACTTGTTCTCGATTCGAGGCCGCGACGGGAGTTACAATCTCTAGAAATCCAAGCCAGGAGACTGCCACAATCGCTCCGCATCCTGCGAGCCTTCGCGAGCGCGAGTTTTTCAATTGAAACAGTTTCATGAATATGAGCGGTGACATTTGAGGATGGTTGAGCGCTGCGATCTCTGACAATTCCAGCGCTCCAATACTCATTTGTGAGAACCGATTTGCTTGATCGATTCAAGGCATTATTTCCACGGCGAGTCAAGCCCTTGAAGCCGCTCTTGGACCCATTCATCATTATCCGTCCTCCTTTGGTTGATGCTATTCCTGGCTTTGTAACGGAGGTGCAGGCAATGCTCTGGAATCTCCGTTACTCGTGATCCCGTCTTGAGTTTTACTATCCAGATCCTTGTTCACGCCCCAGCTAATTCGCAGGTCACCAAAAAGCCTCTGCTTTTGCCGATCTGATTAGCCGATGCCGTTGCGACTGGTAGGGACGCGCTCCAGCGCGATCCAGCGTTGCTAAATCGCAAAGCGCCTCAGCTCCGAGAGCGCATGAGCGCGTTCGCAGAATCAGCGAAATGGGAGCGTCGAGACATGCAAGTCCGGACGCGCGGGAGCGCATCCCTACCATCGCCGGCGCAGTCCCCGGTCGTATCTTTTCCACGTCCCAAGCACCTTGCAACGGGGCATATCAGCCCATGCCGTAATCCTTTTGCGGGCATCTATGTCGTACAAGGCAAGGCCAGCGGCGACTGCATGGATCTGGCTTGCATAGCCAATCGTTGCGCACCAATAATCTGGCCGAACGCCAGCTGCGCCCAGCAGTCAGCGCGCGCAAAATCTCATGTGGTAACAAAACCCAAAAAGGCGCGCGAACCTGGCAAATCCTCACTTCGCTGGCCGCCACCTGCGCCCAGCGTGCCACCAGCTTCATCGCCGCCGCCCTCGCCCGCGCAGCTCCGCTCCAAGCGCGCTAAACACATACATGAAAAATCCGGGTTAGCGTTACCCGACAGCCGAATCTCCGAAAACAATTTGAACCATTCGCGAACCGCAGCTTTGATATCAAAGCTTACAGCGAGTATTCCGAGAGGGACCTGCATGAAAAAAGTCGATTCCTTGCCAGCATTATCGGACGTTGCGCATCTGTCAATCTCGATTGGACGCATTCTCATGGAATGCGGCGCGAGCGGCAGGTTAATTCACGATGAGGTTTACGCAGCCGCCCGCGGGCTCGGGTGCAATTCGGCGGAGGTCTACTGTCAGCACGCTGCTATTATCGTAACGCTGCGGCGAGGAGAAGAATTTTGCGTTCAGATGGGGAAAGTCGGGGAACACAGCGTTAACCTGCGGCGATCGGAAGCAATCAGCGATATTGTTCGTCGCATCGCCCACGACGAACTTGAATGCGCCGCCGCGCAGATCGAACTGGATGAGGTTTGCCAAACAATTCCATCCTATCCGGAATGGCTGGTTTGTCTTTGTACAGGATTGGCCTGCAGCGCTTTCGGACGGCTGCTCGGAGCAGATTGGCCCTCTTTCCTTCCTATACTAGTTGGTGCAGCTATCGGTCAGTGGATTCGCCACACATTAATAGCCAGAAAGCAGAATATTTTTATTACTTCAGGAATTGTTAGTTTCGTATCCGCATTTTTGGCTGGGTCAGGTAGCCGGCTCTTTGGGGTCTCACATCTGGCGATTGCTACGGTTTCAGCTGTTCTCTTGCTTGTTCCTGGTGTTGCGGTGCTGAATACTCAGATGGATGCTATCGAAGGTAAACCGAACCTTGCGGCCGCTCGGGGGCTCCGGGTAATCTATCTTCTCGTGTTCATAACTTTAGGTCTTGTTGCAGCACAACGGTTGATATTGCCAGGTGTATGAACGACTTTTGGCTCCACCTTTTTCATCAAGCTCTTTTTGGAGGTATTGCTGCCGCCGGCTTTGGGATTCTCTTCAACTGTCCTCCACGAATGATGGCGCAGTGTTTTGCTTCAGGCGCTTTAGCCCTGGCCATTCGGACTGCCGGTCAGGCTACTGCCTTGAGCTTACCGGAGGCATCGTTTCTGGCCGCATTGATAGTCGCGGCGGTAGAACGGACTTTGCAATACTTTCAGTCGCCGCGCGGATCAATTCTTGCAGTCGCCGGTTGTATTCCGATGATACCCGGAAGTATTGCTGCGAACGGTTTGATGAATCTCTTGGCGCTGCTCAGCGCGCGCCCGGGCGATGAGGTTCTCGCGGCAACCAATGGGATGAAAAATCTGCTGACGGTCGCCTTTACGTTGACGGCGATGGGAACGGCTTTAGCCATCCCGCGGCTGATCGCCCCGATAAAGACTCAATATGAAACCAGTTAATCCGTGGAGGGCTAGCGGGATGTCGGCAGAAGGTATCCCTGCGTCGCTTGCTCGCAATTCCGCACGGTAAACGCGCAGGCTCGGCTCCGGGATGGTTTGCCTGGTCCAACCATGGATCTGCAGATGCTGCGTTTTGCGGGGGCGTTACTCCAAGCCGTACCATGGATACGTTGTCCATTGGCTATTTCTGTTCTTTATTCTCAAGTACCATAAATATGAGTATTAGCTTATATTTTCGAACATGACATGAGTATGGAGTCACAAACGGAATTTGAACCCAGACGCATTCCGAAACAAGAGCGCGGAGAGAAACGGGTGGCGGCGTTGCTGCAAGCGGCCGCTGCGATCTTCGCCGAGGTGGGATTTGAGGCGGCAACGATGCGCGATATCGCGGAGCGTGCCGGAGCATCGATCGGATCGCTCTACCAGTTTTTCCCCAACAAAGACGTCGTCGCACGGGCGGTCAAGACCCGATATTTCCAGGAGCTGAAGGAGCTCTGGGTAAAGCTGGTCGCCGTGAGTGCAAAGACCACGACGAGTCGGCTGGTGGATCAGATTCTCAACGTGACAATCGGGACGATCGAGGAGCGCCCCGCCATTATCCGGCTCATGGACGCGCCACGCTCGACCGATCCCGCAGCCGATATCAGAGAGGCGCTCCGACAACAGCTCGTAGAATTGTTTCTTACGCGGAAGCCTCGGATCTCCCCGATCAAGGCGCATCGCTACGCGGAAATTACGGTTCAAATGCTGCGGGCATCGTTGTGGCTCTACGTAGAAACCGAGCCCCCCGAGCGAGAAGCGCTCGTTGCCGAGATGAAGTCTGCGCTGGTAAACTATCTGTCGCCGCGCCTGGCATAATGAAAAGTTGCGCCTCTGAGCGCTCTCAAAGATTCGAGAGGTGGCGGGATTTCTGAAGGTCGTCACTGCGGTCTTGCTGGAGATTGGAGACCAGGCGCGCGTCTGTGCGGAGCGCGGCCATTATGAGTATAGGCTCATATTTCGGTTGACAAAATATGAGATGCGACTCATATTCAGTCGAGGGGAAAAAATATGACAAATCAAGAATTGATAGACAACGGTTGCGGCTGTGAGACGAAAATTACCCCTACGAGCCTGCAATGCGGAGGCAGTAGAACCACTAAGGATCACCTGGCCAAGCCACGGTTGTCGACGATCGATAACAGCCAACCCGTGGCCAGCAGTTCGCGCCCGGTACCAGCGCAAGTTCGGCGCTTAAATAGCCGCACAGCAATGAGACCAAAAAAAACCGCGTGGCTCGTGGAAGTTCGTCCCGACGAGGAACTTCCTGCCGATTTTTGCGTCAGCCTGCGCCGCATTCTCGTTCCTACTGCCTTGGACGAAGACTCAGCCGTCGCGCTCGACTACGCCTCAGCCTTGGCGCGGCGCTTTGGCTCCGAGCTCACCTTGCTTTACGCTTTCGAGGGCTCCGACTACGCTCAGAGCTCGTGTGTAGAGGCTAAACTGTGGGCGTGTTTCTCAACGATTCGGCTCCGGCATCTCAAGGCCCGAGTTTTATTAACGCACGGTCCAACTGGTGAGCAGGTCGCAACCGTGGCCAACGCTCTGAACGCCGACCTGATCGTGACCTCGTGCGATTACCACCACCGGTTCCTGAGCTACTTCACTCGCGCAGAAAGCGGTATTTTAAGGGTCCAAAGCATTCCTTGCCCGGTCGTATTGGTAACTCAAAAATACTCTGAGGCGACTCTGACCGAACGCTTCCACTAGGGCCAATTGGTCAACGACCGGTCCGCGCGCCGTATTAATCAGGATGGCCGAACGTTTCATTCTGGCTAGCTGCCCGCGTCCAATAAAGCCACGCGTCTCGGCGGTCAACGGTAGACACGTAGCATGGCCGGCAGTCGGCGGAATTCAATTGCGGGCGGGAAACCGCTTAACCCTGCGTCCTCTCCACCGGTTCATCGATGGAAACCTGGTTCATTGATGAATCAACCGCGGCGGATGAGGTAAGACCGGATTCGGTGCGCGAAAGCGCTTCGAGAGAAAATGCCGTGGCGAGTCGAGCGCATTGCGCCAGCGGGAGTTCACGAAGATGAGCGGCGATAATGCCGGCGACCATCGCGTCCCCTGCTCCAACGGTGCTTTTGACTTCGATTTCCGGCGGGCGTGCAATGATGACGGCCGTCCCCGTAACAAAGCAGGCGCCATCTTTGCCCATTGAAACAACAACGAGTTCGATTCCTTGCTCGATGAGCTTTTTGGCGGCCTCAATGACCTCCGCTTCCGACTGGAGCCGTTTGTCGACGAGAGCTTCCAGTTCATGGATGTTAGGCTTGATGATATTCGGCGCAGCTTCAATCGCGTAACGGAGCGCTTCGCCGCTCGTGTCCAGGACGACCTTCCTGCCACCAGCTTTCAGCGCCATGGCGATGTCCCGATAAATTGCGGCATTCACGCCAGGCGGGAGGCTGCCCGTGACGACGAACCATGTGCTGTCGAGCGTGGCCAGCTGGATTCGAAGTGCGTCAAGGTCGGCGGGCGCGGGCGGCGGGCCCGGGAAGTTAATGTCAGTCGTCTGATGAAGGGTGGGGTCGGTGATCTTAATGCCGACGCGAGTCCGGCCGGCGATTCGCACGAAACGATCTTCGATCTTTTTCCGTGCGAAGAGAGCTTCAAACGACGCGCTGTTTTCGCGCCCCAGGAAGCCGGTCACGGCGACTCGATGACCATAATCCGCCAGAGCGGATGCGACGTTGACGCCTTTGCCGCCCGGGTTTGAACGTTCTTGCTCGACGCGGTTGACCGCACCTGCCATGAAGTTGCGAATCGTTACTGTCCGGTCGATCGCAGGATTCAGCGTGACAGTGACGACGTCAAATTTGGGAACTTCGTCTTTCATCGTGATTTCTCGGTGGCTGACGCGGGCAACGGCAGCGCATGAACTTCGCCTGCGGTTTTGCAAGCAAGCGCTCGTTTGGCAAAGGCTTTAGCGTTCGCGTATGAAATCCCGCGCAGATGGGCTTTAACGGCTGCGATGCTTGGCAGGCTCATGCTAAGTTCCCGGACGCCAAGTCCGGTGAGGATGACTGCGCCGCGCGGATCGCCGGCGGCGCCCCCACACACGCCGACCCACTTTCCAGCTCCCTCAGCGGCGCGCACCGTAAGATCAATCATCCGCAACACCGCAGGATGCAGGCTGTCCGCCTGCTTGGCTAGGGCCGGGTGCATCCGATCAATCGCGAGAGCGTATTGCGTAAGATCGTTGGTGCCGACGGAAAAGAAATCCACCTCCTGGGCGAATTCACTGGCCATGACCGGAATCGAGGGAACCTCCACCATGATACCGATTTCTACCGGCGGCGCCCCCAATTCCTTACGCACTTGCTCGGCCATTCCCTTCGCCTCGCGTAACTCTTCAAACGTGGAAATCATCGGGAACATGATCTTGACGGGTCCGGTTGAGGCGGCGCGATAAATTGCGCGGAGCTGGGGTAGGAACAGCTCGGGTCTGCGCAAACAAAGACGGATGCCACGAACGCCAAGGAACGGATTATCCTCTTTCGGCAAGGAGAGATAAGGCGCCACTTTGTCGCCGCCTATGTCGAGGGTGCGGATTATGAGCGGCAGGCGATTGAGCGCGCGGGTCATCGTGCTGTAAGCCTCAAACTGCTCCTCCTCGCTGGGCGGTGTAGTGCGTTCGAGGAAAAGGAACTCCGTGCGCATCAGGCCCACCCCCTCGGCGCCCGCTTCGACCGCGGCAGCGGCTTCGGTCGCCTTGGCGATATTGGCAACGACCTCGACGCGGTGACCATCAGTAAGAATCGCCGGCTGGTAACGCGTTTCGAATTCCTCGTCGCGCTGGTGCTCGAGTTCGACTTGGAATTTTCTCGCAGATTGGAGGTCGGCAGCATCCGGTTCCAGATAAAGGCGCCCCGCTGCGCCCTCAAGAATGCAAGTGATTCCGTCCTTTTGCTCCAGCAAGACGGCCCCGGCGCCGACGACTGCAGGGATGCCGAGTGAACGCGCGATGATCGCAGTGTGCGAAGTCGGCCCGCCCAGAGCGGTGCAAAGTCCGAGGATGCGTCTCGGATCAAGCCGCGCAGTGTCCGAAGGCGTGAGGTCATCGGCAACGAGAATCACCGGCTCTTCAGGTAAATGAAGATCACCCTGCTGGGTGCCTGCGAGGAGCCGAAGGACGCGTTGGCCCACGTCGTGAAAGTCGACAGCGCGTCCAGCCAGGCGTTCGCTGTGCAACTGCCGGAGGTCCGCAATCCGCGCTTCGATCGCGCGCTGCCACGACCAAGCGGCGCTGTGGCCATCGTCAATGAGCGAGGATACTTCCCCGCACAGGTCACTATCACTGAGCAACGCTTGGTGCGCATGGAAGATCGCCGCTTCGTTTTTGCCGGAGCGTGCTTGAACTGCGTCGTAGATGGCGCCGAGTTGCTCGCGCGCGGTCTCCAGCGCTTGCTTGAACGCACTTTTCTCGCTGTCTGGATCGCGCGGTGTGTCTTTGACCACGATTTGATTTGCTTGAAACTGGAAGAGGGGTCCAATCGCCAAGCCTGGCGACGCTGCCACCCCACTGATTGCACGAACGCTTGATTCCGGCGTCCACGCGATGGCTTTGGCAGCGGGAGCTTCCACTTCTTCCTCTTCGCCGAGCCCGCTCTCAACCGCTTCCTTCAACGCATCCAGTGCAGCTCGAGCATCATGCCCGGAAGCCAGGATACGGATCGCGCCACCACTCTCCACGCCGAGCTTTAACAAGGATGCAAGCGCCTTTCCGTTGGCGATTTTTGTTCCGTGCTGGATGCGAATCTCGGATTCAAATCGTTTAGCCACATCGACGAGAAACGTTGCAGGCCGCGCGTGCAGCCCGGCGTCACAGAGAACCTTCACGTCCACGTATTGCGCGTCAGCGAGTTGCTCGGCCGGTACTGGTGATTTGCTTTCACCCTCGCGTGTAAGCCCCGCGATGACGTCAGCGGGATCGTTCGTCTTCGCCAATCGCTCTGCTTTAGCGGGGTCATCGAGCACGTCGGTCAGCGCGGCGAGGATTCCCAGGTGCTCATCCGAGCGGGCTGCGATGCCGACCACAAGCCGCACGGTCTGGCCGGGATTCCATTCGACGCCGTCAGGCACCTGCACGACCGAGACGCCGGTCCGATGGATCAACTCGCGGTCTTCCTTCATGCCGTGCGGGATGGCAATCCCATTGCCGAGATAGGTGTTCGCCTGTTTCTCGCGTCCAAGCATGCTCTCGACGTATCCAGGCGCGATGTTGCCGGCATCAATCAGGACTCGCCCGGCGGCGCGGATGGCTTCTTCTTTGTTTTTTGCTCGGCTGTGAAGTTGAATGTTCTGCGGGCTTAACTGGATCATGGGTTTGCTCCTGTTGCTGAATGGGCCTTAGTCTGGTCAGGCTGCCGCGACGGCTTTCTTGACGGCTGGAATTGGTTTCGGAAGCGCGATTGGCCGTTTCAGGATAAAAAGAGCGCCGGTGGTAACCAGCGTGCCAACGACGAGCGCGACAAAATAAGCCAGCAGGTTCGTCACAGCACCCGGAATAAGCGCAGCAAAGATCCCGCCATGCGGAACGAGGAATTGGACTCCACAGACCATCGAAATCGCGCCTGCCACCGCGGAGCCGAGCATAATCGATGGGATAACGCGCAATGGATCTTTCGCCGCAAACGGGATCGCGCCTTCCGTGATGAACGATAGACCCAGCACGAGCGCTGCACCTCCCGCTTCACGCTCCTCGCGGTCGAACCTGTTCTTGAAAAGGAACGAGGCTAGTGCCAGGCCGAGCGGCGGCGTCATGCCAGCCGCGATTACCGCAGCCATCGGCGTGTAAACCTTGCTTGCAAGCAGCCCGACGGCGAAAGTGTAAGCCGCCTTGTTGACCGGCCCGCCCATATCGAAGGCCATCATTGCACCGAGGATCACTCCGAGCACGAGCGCGTTGGCCCCGCGCATGCCGTTTAGCCAGTCATTCATCGCGTGGTTGAGCACCCCCACGGGCGGAGCAATGACATAGATCATCAGCAACCCGACCGTGATCGTGGATATGAACGGGAGGATCAGTACCGGCATCAGCCCTTGCAGGGTCGTGGGCAGCTTGATTTTGTCGGCGAGAAACTTCGTAAAGTAACCAGCCAGGAACCCGGATAGGATGCCGCCGAGGAATCCGGCGCCCATATTCTGCGCCAGCATCCCACCCACAAGCCCTGGCGCGATGCCGGGCCGGTCGGCAATCGAGTAAGCGATAAAGGCAGACAGCACCGCGACGAAGAGGTGAAAGGCCGTCCCGCCGCCGATTTGGCTCAGCGCGGCGGCAATCGTGCCTTTTTGATCGCCCGCGTAAATGCCGCCTAATGCGAATGCCACCGCAATCGCCAACCCGCCGGCGATTACCACGGGCAGCATGTAGGAGACGCCAGTCATGAGATGCTTGTATGGACCTGTACGCGATTTCGAGCGCTCCGCCTTCGCCTTCTCCACCGCCTCTGCGAGGCTAAGGGCGGGCCCTCCGCCTGCCGGTTGCGCTAACGCCTTTTTGACGGCTTCCTGGCCGGCATTCATTGCCTCTTTGGTGCTCGTCATGTACAGCGGCTTGCCGGCAAAACGAGAGACATCAACTTTGGTATCGGCGGCAATGATCACCGCATCGGCTGCGGCGATGTCTTCGGGCGTCAATTGGTTTTTCGCGCCGACCGATCCTTGTGTCTCAACCTTGATCGAATGCCCGAGCGCTTTCGCCGCTTTCTGCAACGCTTCGGCGGCCATGAAGGTGTGCGCGATGCCAGTCGGGCATGAAGTGATCCCGACGAGTCGCTTTCCGGCTGAGACAGGGCCAGGGGGTGCAGCCGAGATCGTAGTGTCGTTGCAGGTGGCGTGCTCACCGGGAGAGTCTCGGCCGGGAGCAGCGCAAGCGCGGCTTCAATGACTGCCTTGGGTTTAAGGATTGCCTCGCTGGAGTGTGTCTCATAGATCGGTTTTTCCAGAAAGCGCCTGGTGTCCACTCGAATATCTGTGGCGAGCAGAATGACATCAGCTTCGGCGATGTCCTCTTCGGATAGCGGGTTCTTCGTGCCCGCAGAGCCTTGCATTTCGACTTTTATTTGGTGTCCAAGCAACTCTGCCGCCTTTTTGAGAGCTTCGGCAGCCATGACTGTGTGGGCGATGCCAGTCGGGCAAGACGTTACTGCGGCGATCATTTTCATGGAGGATGGCCCTATAATTTAAAAGCGTTTCGGTCAGATTCGTAAACTGGCGAAGTTAGATCTGAGGCGTGCCGACCAGATTTGTGCGTCAAAGCGGAAGTCTTGTACATAGCGCCAAACACTCCCGTAGCCGTTACCTGGCTTCTTATTGGAGCCCGGGGGTGGATACTCCATGCATTCTCAGACAGGTTCACAGAGAGGTCCTGGAGTTAGTCTCGACCGTTTTGGCCTGATTATCAACAGCGCGAGAGAGATAGTTCCACCGGCCACGCGCCTTGAGGAGAGTTACAAGATAGAATCGGCCTTCCCCCGAAGTGGGAAAACAGAATAGCCCAGGTGCTTTAGCCCTGGGTGCGATCCCCAAGCGAAAGCCCCGCCCTCATAAGGCGCTCACCCCCGACGCCCAGAGTGAAAAACACCCGCGCGCGGGTTGGAGATGCTGAAAGAGCGGCCGAGTTTCTTGGCGACAACACAAGTGTATGATGTTATTACCCATATGGGGCAATCCCTCTCTTATCTCCTGATTCATTTAAGGGCTCTTCATCCAAGCGTCTAAAGCAGAAGGGTGAACGTTGCCGGCGTCCAAAGTAGCATAGGCGTCTCGCCTGTGTCGGACACCAAGGGTATCGATTGACCGGAGAGCTAACGGGTTCTCCGTCACGAAGCTCCTCGGATGAGGAAGACACAGGCGAGACGCCTATGCTACTTTGGACGCCGGCTCACAGCCACAGCGAGTGCACATCAAGCTCGCACGTCCCTCCGGGACGGGTCTACTTCTATCTTGTTTCCAGGCACTTCGTGCCAGGCCGACTTCGCAGACACGGCGCGCCCGACAGCCAAGGTTTGCGCAACCACCCTCTACGGTCGCGAGTAGGCCTTGCGGAGTCGGGCTACTTTCATTTGGTCCCTCCGGGACAGGATCCACTCTTTCGTTGTAAGATTTTCCTTAAGTTAGCGCTTATAGGCTAAAGCCCTGAGCTGTTCTGTGCTCCCCCTCCGGGGGAAAACCGGCGGCCTGTTCTCTCAACGCGCATAGGCAGCTGCGACCTTACTGTGCGCCAACCAGCGGTGATCTCTCCTGCAACTCGCCCAGATGGAGCGCGTCCCAACCCGCGGGGCAATCCCGGACGCGCGGGAGCGCGTCCCTACCGTTCGCGTTCCACGCCAAGGGATGTGATCTCTTTCCAAATATACCAAAAGGACTCTTCGCGGTAAAAGTAATCAATCATTTCCTGGTTGAGTTGCTAGCCATTGAGCGTGGTCCGCGCCGTCCACGTGCTAACAGCCGCTTCCGACACCAACCAGACCTCGGCCATTGGTCCCGAAGCAAAACCGTGATATATGTCCGGCAGGTTCGTATGCGCCGCTGTTTATTTGTGTTTCTGTCGGTGTTACCGCTCTTCGTAACGGGATGCAAGAAGCGGGAAAGTACTTTACCTCAATCTACCGCTAGCCAAACCGCATCGGCAAACCCAACTCCGGTTGCTCAGACAATACCGACGAAGCCGCGCGATACCAATCGCACCGCCAGGTTCATCGTGCTTCTTTACCATCGTTTCGAAAACAGGCCGGCCGAGTTGGTGATTACGCCGAACGATTTTCGCGCTCAAATGAAGGCGCTCAGAGATAATGGAATTTCTGTCATCTCGATGCAGGGTCTTCTTGCTTGGCGCAACGGGGAAAAGTCGATTCCATCAAAGAGTGCGGTCATTACGATGGACGACGAATGGAACTCTCAATATTACGTCGCCTGGCCGATCATGAAAGAATTCGGTTATCCATTCACTCTATTTGTCTACACACAATGGGTTAATACGGGCGGGAAGGCGATGACCTGGGCACAGCTGGAAGAGATGCGGGATGCTGGGGTGGACATTGAGGCTCACACGGTGTCACATCACGATCTGAGGCATGCGCCGAGGGGGCAGGATTATACGACCTGGTTGCATAATGAAGTTTATGGCTGCAAGGAGACCCTGGAAAGCGAGCTGGGGGTTAAAATCATCGCTTTCGCATTCCCTTATGGCTTCTACAATGAGGCCGTCCGCAAGACCGCCAAAGAAGCCGGTTACGAGATGCAGTTTACAGTTTACGGGCGGCACATGGATATCAATGTACCAGCCGATCAAATTGGCCGGTACGCCATCGATTCTCTTAAGGGTGATGTATTCAAAGCGGCGCTGGACTTTGGGACAAACGATAGCATTCAGCCCGGCGTGGAATCCAGCCAACTCGCTTCAGCCGCGATGTTGACGGAGCCGTTGAACGATCAGCACATCACCGAGCCTAGACCAACCATTAAAGCTAATTTGGCTAGCATGGGAGACGCGGATCCGAAATCCGTGGAGATGCGGATTAGTGGCTTGGGTGTTGTTCCAGCGATCTACGATGCGAAGACTAAATTAGTGACTTATAGATTTACTCAGAAATTGGTTCCGAAGATGTACACCGTTATCCTGACCGCGCAAGTAAACGGAAAAAAAGTGGAGACCCGCTGGGAATTCACTGTCGACCCGGCGGGACCGTTTGCTCCCTGAGTTTAGGAAAAAGTATGGCCGAGTTTCTGAATCATTTCAACCCTGCCGGAACTGGGGAAAACAGTGTGATTGCTTTCGCTCCAGGTCGCGTTGAATTGTTGGGGAATCATACAGATTACAACGAAGGACTGGCGTTGGCGGCTGCGATTGATCTTGGAGTTACCGTCCGCGCCCAAAAGCTCGACGCTGACATGATTGAAGTCAGTTCGGAGACCAACGGGCGGGAGGTCAGGGTCCGGGTCCCTCTGAATAATCTGGAACGGCTCAAAGATGAGCCATGGGCCAATTATCCAATCGGAGTAATAAAAATATTGCGCGAAGCCGGATTCGAAGTCGGCGGCCTGCGGCTCCAGGTGAGCAGCAACCTGCCGATCGGGTCCGGTCTCTCCAGTTCGGCAGCTTTTGAGGTAGCGACGGCAATAGCTGCGCTGGAACTTTTCGGCTTGAGCATTGAACCGATGGCTCTCGCTAAGCTTTGTCAGAAGGCTGAAAACCAATTTGTGGGCGTTCGCTGTGGTCTCTTAGACCAAGCCTCCTCGGTTTTTGGGAAAGAGGATCAAGTTATCCTCTTGGATTTTCGCGCGACTACTGCCCGAACGGTGCCGCTTTCGCCGGGTGTTGCGCTGCTTTTGGTTGATTCGGGTGTTCCACATCAATTGATTGGAGGGGAGTACAACGAGCGCCGAAGTCAATGTCAGGCCGCAGCTGCAGCACTTGGCGTAAAGGCCCTGCGGGACGTCACATCAGAAACCGTGTCCTCTGCATTGTTGGATCCGGTGATTCGTGCGCGAGCCTTGCACATCACTGGCGAGGACGAGCGCGTGCTGGCCGGTGTGGCGGCGCTGGAAAGTGGTCAGATGGAGAAATTCGGCCAACTCATGTTTCAATCGCACGAAAGTTCGCGGCGCAATTTCGAAAATAGCACTGCGTTTCTGGATGCCCTGGTAGAAATCGCCGCTACGATCCAGGGTGTTCTTGGAGCGCGCCTTACTGGCGGCGGCTTTGGCGGTTCGACAATCTGGCTGGTCGAAAGGGGCAAAACGCAGGATATCTTGACCAAGGTCTCGGAAGCCTATCGACAAAGAACGGGAGCTACCTGCAAGGCGATCATCACAAAAGCTTCGCAAGGTGCTCGATTAAAAGAAAGGAATTCATGAAAATCCTGGTCACCGGCGGAGCCGGCTATATCGGCAGCGCAGCCGTCGAACAATTGATCGGCGCGGGTGAATCCGTTGTCGTCTTCGACAATCTCTCGCTGGGCCATCGCGCGGCGGTGCATCCCGCAGCCGTTTTTTGGAAAGGCGATCTCTCAAATCGGGCAGAGATAGATGGTGTTCTTAGCGAGCATCGTCCCGATGCCGTGATGCACTTCGCCGCAAAATCGCTGGTTGGCGAGTCGATGGAGAGACCGTTTTTATATCTCGGCGACAATGTCAGGAACGGCCTGAATCTGTTCGAGAGTATGGTCGAACACGGAGTCAAACGGATCATCCTATCGTCCACGGCGAATCTGTTTGATCAGCCCGAGCGGATGCCGATTGACGAGTCCGAGCGTATCATCCCAGGCAGCCCATATGGTGAATCGAAATTCATCCTCGAGCGCATGCTACATTGGCTCGACCGAATTCATGGCGTTCGCTTCGCATGCCTGCGCTACTTTAATGCCGCCGGCGCAACGCCCACGCGGGGCGAAGATCACGACCCGGAGCTTCACCTGATCCCGCTCGTTCTCCAAGTCGCGCTCGGCAAGCGCGAAAAGATCACCATTTTCGGCGAAGACTACCCAACACGTGACGGGACGTGCGTGCGCGATTATATCCATGTCATTGATCTCGCACAGGCGCACATTCTGGCGCTGCGTGCGCTCGACCATGGCAGCCGCTTTTACAATCTAGGCAATGGTGAAGGCTTCACGGTCAAGGAGGTCATCGAGACTGCACGCGAGATAACCGGTAGAGCGATCCGCGCAGACGTTGGGCCGCGCCGTGCCGGCGATCCCGCCGTGCTTGTTGCGGCCAGCGACAAGATTCGCAAGGAGCTCGGCTGGGTATCGCAATTCCCGCGCGTGCAGGAAATCATTGAAAGCGCCTGGCGATGGCACGAAGCCAATCCTAACGGTTACCCGGATTGATCCTAACCCGACTTTTTCAACTCGACGCTGAAATGGATTTTTTTCGGGAAAAATCGGCCGTCGAGGCGCTTAAATAAAGGAACAGGCTGATTAGCCCGGAGAGTGCATGACGTCGAAGCGTCATGCAATCTCCGGGCTAACACTGAGAGTGAGTTTTCCGAATCGAGGCTGCAGCGCGCAAAACAAACCAGCATGCAACGCTTTATATGGCTACAACCGGGCCGGCGGCCTTGACTTCGGCGTTTACACCTCCTTCGTAAGCTGCGAAGTTTTTGATGAAGAGACCGGCAAGCTTCTTTTGCGTTGCATCAAAGGCCGCCTTGTCGGCCCAGACATTGCGGGGAATCAGTATATCGGCCGGCACGTTCGGGCATTCGGTCACCACATCGAAACCGAAAATCGTATCGCGCTCGGTTTTCGCCTTCACGAGTGTCCCACTGTGGATGGCATCGACGATCGCGCGGGTGTTCGCCAGCTTGATGCGCTTTCCGGTGCCATAGACGCCACCGCTCCAGCCAGTGTTCACCAGCCACACGCGTGTGCCGTGTTGTTTCATCTTGGCGGCAAGCAGTTCCGCATATTTGTTTGGATGCCACACTAGAAACGGACCGCCAAAACAGGCTGAAAATGTTGCCGAGGGTTCCTTTACTCCCACCTCAGTGCCGGCAACTTTCGCCGTGTAGCCGCTGATGTAATGATACATCGCCTGCGCCGGTGAGAGTGAACTGACTGGAGGCAGCACGCCGAATGCGTCGCAGGTCAGAAAAATTATGTCCGTCGGATGGCCGGCCATGCATGGAATCTTTGCATTCTGGATGAATTGTATAGGATAGGCGCCGCGGGTATTCTCGGTTAGGCTGATGTTTGAATAATCCACCAAATGATCCTGATCGAGCACAACGTTCTCGAGCACCGCGCCAAAACGGAGCGCCTCGAAGATCTCAGGTTCGTTCTCGGGTGTCAGATTGATGGCCTTGGCGTAGCAGCCGCCTTCGATGTTGAAGATGCCTTCGTCACTCCAGCAATGCTCATCATCTCCGATGAGATTACGTTTGGGGTCAGCCGACAGCGTCGTCTTACCTGTACCGGACAGACCGAATAGCAGCGACGAACGGCCGGTCTGTTTGTCAGCAGTCGCCGAGCAGTGCATCGAGAGAATCCCGCGTTTAGGCGCCAGGTAGTTTACAAGGGTGAACACGCCTTTCTTCATTTCGCCGGCGTATTCAGTCCCGAGGATTACCATCTCGTGGTCTTCAAAGCTTAAATCAACACTCGTCTTTGAACCCATACCCGAGGTCAGACTGTTGGCCGGGAATGCGCCTGCGTTGTAAATGACGAATTCGGGTTTGCCAAATTCCGCCAACTGCTGCTTGGTCGGCCTGATGAGCATGGTGTGCATGAACAGCGCGTGGTAGGGGCGCGAACAGATGACGCGTATCTTGATCGGATGATCCCAGCCGGCGAACCCATCGAAGCAGTAAATCCGGTCCCGGATATTGAGATAGTCGCGTGCGCGCTCTCGGATGATAGCGAAGGTCTGGGGTTGGATCGGGATATTGACCGTGCCCCACCAAACATCAGCTTCGGAGTCGGGATGTTTTACAATGCGCTTGTCCTTAGGCGAGCGGCCGGTTTTGGCTCCGGAGTAGGCGACCAGCGCGCCATTCTCGGCGATGCTGGCGTCCTTCTCGTACCGGATCGCGTGCTCGTAGAGCGCGCTTGGAGGGAGGTTGCGGTGGATTTCGGCGACGGTAATGCCGTGGTCCTGAAGGTTGAACAGGTCAGTCATAAGCAATTTCTCTCTTTATAGTTCCGAACATTTTCTGTGTGTAAATCCGGACGCGATTTTGTGCCTCTAATTTCGGCTTGAAAGCGACCCCAAGTCGAATCGTATTTCACAAGTCACGAGGTAGGCGAGATTATTTGCCGGAACCACATCCGTCAGCGCAACAACTGCAAGGCAAGGAGTCAGGAGTTCAGCTTTACGATTGAGAGCACGGGGTCCTGATGGATGATGTCGAAAAACGCCCCAAGTCGATCTACCTCATACCCCCTGTTTCGCAGCGGCTCGCAACCGTTTCATAGCTGCAGTCACCCCATCGCCGTCGCCAAAGATTGAAGAGCCTGCCACCAACACATTGGCTCCTGCCGCCACTCCCAGCGGAGCCGTGGCTGCATCAATACCTCCGTCCAGCTCCAGCTCGCAGCCGGGCTTGGTCTGCTCAATCATCTGACGCACGCGTCGGATCTTGGGCAATGTCGTGTGGAGGAAATGCTGATGCCCGAAACCTGGGTTGACCGTCATAACCAACACCCGGTCCACTTCCTGCAGAATTTCCTCCAAAACAGCTGCTGGGGTCGCCGGGTTGATGACCACCCCGACACCTTTGCCCAGCGTCTTAATGCGCTGGAGGGTCCGGTGAAGATTATTGTTGCCTTCCCAATGGACCAGAAATGAATCGGAGCCGGCCTGGACAAACTCGTCCAGGAAGAAATCCGGATCCGAAATCATCAGGTGTGTCTCCAGCGGGAGACGCGTTTTCCGCCGCAGCGACTCGATGATCGGAGCGCCGAACGAAATGTTCGGCACGAAGTGTCCGTCCATCACATCCACGTGGATGCGGTCGGCACCGGCTTCTTCAGCCTCGGCCACCTGCTCACCCAGGCGCGTAAAGTCAGCTGCGAGGATCGACGGAGCCAGTTTCACTGCGACTCCGTCATTTGTTCGGGAACGATCAATCGAGTCTGATGTCATATTCGTATTTATTGAGTTGTGCCTGCTTTCATAGTGCTGTGTTGATGATAGCCTGCGTCGATCATCCGCCGCAGCGGATGAAATAGTTGGCAGGGAGGTACGGGTTATCCGGGCGGCCGTCAAAGGCGAATTGAAGGATCCGCGTGCCGGGCAGTTCGAACTGATCTCGGAGAGCGCGAACTTCAGGCGTGATCACCCCAGGTCCTCGGCGATAAAGGCGGGGTCCATAACTCTTTCTTGACCGCGCCGAAAAAGTCGGCACCCGGACCGGATACCCACTGTCCGGATTGAGCTGTCGTCGCCCCGGCCGGCACGTGCCAGACCGCAGTGAATCCGCGATTATGATCCAGGCGCACGACGTCCACTTGGGCCAGTAGCGCTCGCAGACGGTCTATGCACCACTACCCACCGTGTCACGTCGGTGTCCGCCGGTCTACCATTCGGGGGGTTGTACTTGAAGCCACCATCCTCAGGCGAGTTGTGTGACGGCGCGATAACGATGCCGTCGGCGAAGTGGTCTCTTCGACCGCCGGTGTAGCCGGGCATGTGTTTAGTGCGGTATAAGTAGCCTCCCCAATGGTCCTCGTCCTCGTCCTCGCGCCGTAGACAATATAGTGTTAGGCTCACGTCACCCCTCCAAACTAATATTGTTATTAACTTTTGCCTGTTTTAAGCGCTTTTCGGATCGCGCGGGAGCGCATTCCTTGTCTGTTGAATATATGTTCTGTCTTGCCTATCTCCTGTATAGTGCGCACGGCTTACTTTCTTTCTGCGACTGCGACTCCCTTTTCGGCTTCCTTGGTAATCTCTCCTTCAGCGGCAGATACGGCGGCATCGATAGCCTGCACTGCCGGGATGGGAACCAACTGAGCTGCGCCAGTTAGAAGCTTGATTGGAGCGCGTGCAGCGACTCCCAATTTTGCGAAAACGCACCACCAGGGTTTCTTATTTACTGACATTTGATAACTCCGAATTGATGACTTTCTTTGCGTCTGCCGACACTCTTGACGGCCAGGAATACGGCGGCTCCTGGCTGAGCAAGGTCGAAAACATTCGCCTTCTAGTGAGGTGTTAACGTTGGTTTGGTGCGCCCGGGCCTAGGCAGCAAAGTGGGCGCGGTTTCTCAAGTTCTAACCCGTGGGATTTGTGTTGGGCGATGACGGAGCGGTAGACCCTGGGGACGCTGTAAGCGACGAACCTGGGGTGAGCGATCGTAGGGTACGGTCCGTCGATCGTTTGACAGATCCCTCCGGCGTCTTTTCGGCTCCGGAAAAGGCTGCCACAATGCGGTCCATTGCGGTAAACAACAGGTCCACGCTATACCCGGCCACGAACGACAAAGCAAAGGGGGAGGCTAAGCCAATCCCGTTCACCTCTGTCGTTGACGGCTTAAGAAACCAGCCAATCGCCAATCCGGCAAGAATGCCGAGTGAGATTCGGAGGTCCCACACAAGTTCATTTTCCGTCCGGTACACGCGTTCCTTAGCCTGCTGGGACAACGTCCTTAAGACATAAGCTAGCGCTCCAACGGCTCCATAGAGTGGCGGAAGGACGAGTTGCTGGAGCAGGTCCGTCATGTATTTGGCCTGGACCACTACGGAATCCTCCCAATCCACAAGGTTTACCGGCAAATCCGTAATGTCGAGCGATTCGTCTCGTTCTGGTTCGCCATCCGTGGGGTCGCTAAAGTGTGACGGTTCAACAAAGCCATTCCAAAAGTTCAAACGTTCGACTATGCCTTTGCGTTGAAAGGTCCAGAGCACATAAGCTACCTGAGAACTGAGGTCATCCGAAGTGGGTGGAGAAGTCGATACACTAGACACAGCGGGAATAGTAGCCGGTGAAGGTGCCGCATTGTCTCCTTCCCTTCTTTGCCCTGCTTCTTGGCTCGACACAGTACTTGGAGTCGGTGAAGGTGTCGCCGTAACATTCTTTTTTGGACTCGGAATCTTCCCTGTTCTTATGCAGTTTTGTATTAACAAGTTCGTCTCATCCGCAGGAGCCTTTGCTATTGAACCCATTAGGCTTGTTGCAACAAACCAAATGCTGTGGACGGCAAGCAGTGTAATAAACGCAAGGACCGCTAGTCGTTGTCGACGCATTGTCGCTCGCCGCGCAAACGACATCCGAACTTTTGGCCCGAAGAAAAGGAAGGAACGAGTCTCTACTCCGTACTCGTCCAGCGATGCTTTTAGGGACGCAACCGTCACCGGTGCGACCCCTGCAGCCAAACGGCTAAGGGCGCTGTAAAAATTGGTCTGAGCGGCGCCGGATAGTTTTTTCTGCGAGAAAGCTTCGCGAGCTGCAGCAATATCCTCTATATCCTTATAGACATCTTCCTTATAGGCATCGGCGACGCCATAGCGCGCCACATAACTCGCGAGAACTTCGGCGTCTTCAAGCGCCGTTTCCAGTGGCGCCAGACCGGTGCTGCACACCGCTGACGGGTCGTCACCCTGTTTGCTCTGATTGATTTTTTTTGATTCGCGAAATAACCACATAAGAGATGGAAGTGAGTTGTTGCACTAGGGACGAAGCGCTAAACTTCGTTGTTTGTCGGCGAAGCGGATGCTGAAGCCCCAGTAATGCTTCGTTTCACTATGGTCGCCTCGTTTGGGAGCGGCTTTGGCACCGCGCTCAGAGGGTTGTAGCCGATGGTCAATAGCGCCTGGAAATCGAAGAGTATAATGCATGCAACGATTGTGAGCAGCTCGATGGCATTTCCGTGCCCATACGTTACGCGTCGGTGGGTTAACGAGTACTCAGCTCTTGACGAGAAGTCGCCGATACGTCATCCGGGCCGACCGAGGCCCGGATGCCATGGACCGCGTTTTCCTCCTTAGACCGGGACGTTCTCTTTAACGCGCCTTTTAATCTCTGGCAGCGTTTCAGTGTTATCTTGTTTGTGTCCAGGTCTCAATGTCGACCAATACGCCGCCGCTCCCTTTGTGCCGCTTGCGATGATCTTGTGCTTGCTCACAAGCGTGGCGAAGATTTTGACGCCGCATCGCAGGTTCACCAGCGGATCTTGCAAGCTCTTCGCGGCTCGGTCCAGATGCTCAATTTTGTAATTGGCCTGATCTTCGTAGCTGAGTTGCAAGAGTCCGACAGAATCTACTCCGAAAGACTCATGGTAGATGTCGTGCGGATTCCAGTCTGACTCAAACTTGGCAACCGCGATGAGCAGTTCGGCCCAGAACTTAATTCGCAGTTCCGTAGAAAGGGAGCTGTAGCCGCTCACGAATGAATCAGGATTTCCCTCTTCGAGCTGAGATATACTTTCCCTGATGGAGGCGATAAGCTGAGCGGACCAGGCTTGCCGCCGGCCGTTATCCCAACTCAGGGCCAGGGTAGTCGGTTGAAGCCGATCAAATCGCGGGGTCGAAGGCACTTGCACCCCGCTGGGGCCGTGCTGTATTGTGCTCGATGCTCCATTAGCCGCCAGATAGGCTGACCACGCGGCAACGGTGTTGGGGCCGTCGGCGCCATCAATCGGGCCCGGATCGAACCCTTCCGCTTTAAGCCACTGCTGCAACGATTCGATTGTGTTCGACGCCCCATTAGCCGCCTGACCAATAGCCGTCAGGTAGTGAGACCACGCGGCAAAGGTGTTGGGGCCGTCGGCGCCGTCAATCGAGCCGGGATCGAACCCTTTCTCTTTAAGCCACTGCTGCAACGATTCGATTGTTTTCATCTATTCTTTTATTAGTTTGTAGGGTGTTATGGTTAATTTTGTTCGGTGCTCCCGGACTCAGGTGGGCAAAAGGGGCCGGGAATTCCCTTGCGGCTCGCCATTGCGCGAGCGGTGCCTACTGGGTACACCGAAAAAAAGGCGCCGATGTTTCAATAAAAATGCAGGAGTGTGTGTAGTTAGTCAGGTAGCTTAATGCCCGTTGCGCTCCGCACAGAAGAAACGCATCGCAGAGGAAGAAACTGTAATCACACTCTCGCCCGCGTCATGGTCGACACCCGTTACCGGCTGCTCAAGGCCATGCTCATCAGCAGCGCCACCATGGGAGCAAAAGCGTCCGTACCTCACACCAAGCGGTTATGCGCAGGAGCCGCATGGTACATAACTTTCTTTGCGGCCCTGCGTGTTTCTTGAAACATCGGCGCCTTTTTTTCGGTATACCCAGTAGGCGCTGCTCGCGCAGGGGCGAGCCGCAAGGGAATGCCCCGGCCCCTTTTGCCCACCTGGGCCCGGGCGCACCAAACCAATATTAACAACACACTAAAAGGTCGAATGATTTCGACCGTGCTTAGCTAGGAGCCGCCGTATTCCTGGCTATCAACAGTATCGGCAGACGCAAAGAAAGTCATTAAATCGGAGTTATCAAATGTCAACAAATAATAAGCCCTGGTGGTACGTTTTCGCTAAATTGGGAGTCGCTGCAAGCGCTCCAATCAAGTTTCTAACTGGCGCAGCTCGGTTCCTTCCTATCCCGGGCGCGCCCGCTATCGCTCCCGTCTTATCTGCCGCTGAAGGAGAGATTACCAAGGAAGCAGAAAAGGGAGTCGAAGTCGCAGAAGGAAAGTAAGCCGTGCGGACTATACAGGACCCTGGCCACTCGTATGAATGAAACGCTCACTAATCACGAAATCGAGAAGGCGAAAGACAACGCCAAAGGTATGGACGCGCTGAGCAAAAACCGGGGGCTCCCGCTGCTGGGCATCTTGCTTGTGTTCGCCATTGCCGCCTGCTGGCCGGTGTTCTCCAGCTCAGCCGCACACAAAACTCCGCCACACCGACGGTCACTTTCACACCGTATCAGCTCCTCAAGATCCTTGGATGGACCATCAACACGAATAACTGTCGGAGACCATCCTCTCGCCAAAGCCTTGACCTGCGGCTTGGGACTGACCTTGGCGGTTGCGGCGCTTTACTGGCTGGCGCGACCTCGCAAGAAACTCGACGCTGCCTTGAAAGAGTCGCACTACGAGAAATTCCAGCGCCTGGTGGGAACCTACCTCACCATACCCGAGACCGTGCGCAATCAGCCCGAAAACGCCGCCGCCGCGCAGTCATTCAAAACGCAGTGGGAAGAACTGGAAAAAGACATCGACCCGAAAGCGCATAAATTTCAGCGTGACGATGCCGACGACCTCGTCCATAACCTGCATTTGGCGCTCCTGCAGGTCGCGACCATCGATTACCTCCACTTCAACCTTCAGGCCCTCGAGGCGGAGTACCGGCAGGCCGCCGGACCGACCGCCTACGAGGCTTATCTGACGGCAAGCACGCTAAAGCCTACCGATCCACCCGTCAGCCCGAAGGAACGCGATCGGCTGCTTCGCTCCGAAGCCACTTACCTTGTGAACGAAACGCGGCGGCAGCAACAGCTTAGGCAGCACGTCCAGTCAACCCGTCAGAGCCTCCTTAAGGCGGCTTTCCGAAGCTGGTGGATAAGCGCCCTTCCTTTGCTGGCCATGGTCCTCGTCTTTCTTGCCTGTATGTCGGGGGTGCAAACGGCGATGGAACCTCGGTCCGCGAAGACGGGTGATTGGACCGTCGAACTTGCGCGGCAGTACCTGATCATTGACGGCGCGGCAAATCAAGGCACGGGTTCCTACACGCCGCTGTTTAAAACCCTCATTATCCTGACCCTGCTCGCTTTGGCCGGCATCGCCGGTGCGACGGGCGGGATGATGAGCGTGAGCCAGCGCGTGCAGACCGATACACCGGAAAGCGACGCTATCACGAACCTCTGGGCGCTTAGCCAGGCGGAAACGGCCGTGTTCTTTGCACCCGTGACCGGATTGATCTTCGCTCTCGTGCTTAGCCTCTTCTTTGCCGGGGGGGTGCTGAGCGGTTCGGTATTCCCGGACTTCTCAGACCCGAAATACCACTCCGAATGGTTCATGGTGCTTTTCAACGGCAAGGCTCTGGCCGTGTGGCTGCTATGGGCGTTCGTGGCCGGCTTTTGCGAGCGGATGGTGCCTGATGCGCTTGACGCCCTGGCAAAGCAGCAGGCGGATAACAACGCCAAGGCAACGCCCGGGGCCGGCGCACGAAACCTTCCGGCCCAGAATCAACCGCAGCCGGCCGGCGCAGGGCCGAAAACCGAATTCAAACCGGATGCGAGCGAGCTTGCCCTGACTGGCCACAACGGCGAAAGTGCAGGAGCGCGATCCAACGAGTCTACGGGTTCAGATTCCAACCATGGCAGGTAAACTGCAGGCTTCTGCAATGGCTAAAAGCCCAGCTGCGAATGGGGGCGACTCCAATGTGATGCCATTCAATGTGAGCCCGGCAGGCGGCTAAGTATGAATTCAAACGCCACCTTATTGACCAAGCGCTTGGCGTCTTCATTCCACCAAATCGTTAGTCAACACAGTGGCCAGAAGCATGTTGCTGGTTTCGTCCAGCGCTTCTCCAAAAATCCAGTCTTGCTTCAACCGTTTTGCGACATGGAGCATCTCAATGTCATTCAGCTTCAAGAATCTGACGACGTCTTCCGGGCTTGAGAAATAATGACTCTTTTCGACCATTGCGCGAAATTGTTTTCCGAGCACGGTCTCGATACGATTGAGCGCTCGCTTCATGACGCTGCGGGTTGGCTCGGATTTTGGTGGAGGTCTCCTGGAGGGTCTCGGGGTAGGCCTCGACGCCAGGAGTTCTTCCTTCGTTTCTTCGAGGAGTTCTCTCGTTACCCTGCTCTCTCCCGCGCGTTCAACGGCTTTTGTGTAAACTTCGATTTGATCTTCGGCTGGCAGGTCTCTGAGGGCGCGTAACTGGAATTCGTTGGTAGTGGTGACGTCTGCGACCGCAGACAGATTATTGGCAACGCGGGATGCGTCAATAAGGTCGTAGGCTCTGGGCCTGCTTATTTCCCATCTTTCCGCTACGTAAGCTTCAAACGAAGCGTGTGTTGCGCGGTAAAGTCTCTTGTCGCGAATTTCCGCCAACGCGGCTCCCGCCTTGTAGTAACTTTTTCGGAAATGTTCGCACCCAGCCCTAGCTTCGTGCCGGGCGGCGACGGTCCGGTAGTCGGCAGAGCCTTCACGCTCGGCACTTTCAGAACGCCGCCAAGTTCAGGCGCCGGACCGCCATTAAATTGTAATGACTGTGAGTGTCCTTGCCTTTGCGCTTCGAGGGTGTTATGAGCGGAACTAGGACCTTTTCGTACCGGCCATGGACCAGGATCAGAGCTCGACCGTGCCCGATGGCGCGCGGTTTGATTCGACGCGCTGGACGGTCGTGCTCGAGGCGGCCCAAAGCCGCGCCCCGGGCGGCCCGGCGGCCCTGGCCCGCTTGTGCGCGCGGTATTGGCAGCCCCTCTACGGTTTTGCCCGTCGGCGGGGTTGCTGCCCCGAGGACGCCCAGGACTTGGTGCAGGGCTTCTTTGGCCACCTGATCGAACGGCGTACCCTACAGAGGGTGGAACGCTCCAAGGGCCGGTTTCGCTCCTTTTTGTTGGCCTCCTTCCAAAAGTTTATGGTGGACGAAATTCGCTGGGCGGGTGCCGAAAAGCGCGGCGGACGAGTCGAATTCGTCCGGCTGGACTGGCACGACGAGGAGGACCGCCTGAGCTTTGAGCCCGAAGACCCCCTCACAGCGGAAACCCTTTATGACGCCCGCTGGGCGCTGTTGCTCTTGCGGCGCGCCACTGACCAACTGGAGCAGGAACAGGTGGTGGCGGGCAAAGGCGCAGCATTTCAGGTGCTCAAGGCCTTTCTGGGCGGTGAAGGCGCCCGCACGAACGTTTCTTACGAAGAGGCTGCCCGCACGCTCAAGGTCGGGGTGCCCGCGGTAAAGACCCTTATTCACCGGCTCCGCCAGCGGCATGCCCAGCTGGTGCGCGCCGAAGTCGAGCGCACCGTCGGGGACCCCCACGATGTCGAGGACGAACTGCGTTCGTTGCGCGAGGCACTGGTCGCGGCCGAAGGCCGTTTGCGAACCTAACTGAGCGCATTGCCTCCCCCACTCGCATGAGCCCCGACGCTGAACGCTTGCCGCAAGCCGGGCTGAAGCCGGCAAAGACTTGCCCGACCTGCGGCACGCCTTACCCGGCCGGAGGCGATGGCACCGACTGCCCCGTGTGCTTGTTGCAGAAGGCGCTGGAGTTTGCGGCCGGGGGCGAGTGCGACGAAGGGCCGCCGCCGTATGAGTGCCGGTTTGACCACTACGTGCCCGTGCAGCGCGCGGACGGCGCCTTTGAGGAGTTGGGCCGGGGCGCCATGGGCGTCACCTACAAAGCCCTGGACACTGTGTTAGGCCGCGCCGTGGCCCTCAAGGTCATCGACGTTCGGCTGGCCGCTCGCCCCGAAGCCCGCGAACGTTTCCTGCGGGAGGCGCGCGCCGCCGCGCAGCTGCACCACCCCAACGTCGCCTCGGTGTTTTATTACGGAGTGCGCCAAGCCGACGGCCAATGCTTCTACGCGATGGAACTGGTCAAGGGCGAGACCTTAGAGGCCCGCCTACGCCGCGCCGGACCACTGGCTGCGCCCGAAGCATTGGGGGTCGCCGCGCAAGTGGCCCGCGCGCTTGGGGCGGCCGAGGCGCAGGGGGTGGTGCACCGGGACTTAAAACCTTCCAACCTGATGCTGGCGGAAGGGCCGGAGCTGCTGGTGAAAGTCATCGATTTTGGGTTGGCCAAGGCGGTGGCCGGCGCAGAGGAGAGCACCCTGACCTACGGGGGTTTTGTCGGCACACCCGCCTTCGCCAGCCCGGAGCAGTTCAGCGGGGCTGGCGTGGACGCCCGCTCCGACCTCTACGCGCTGGGCGTGACGCTCTGGGAAATGCTGACCGGCCAGGTGCCTTTCCGCGGCTCCCAGACCGAGGTGGCGCGCCAACACTTGCATTCCCCTTTGCCCTTCGATCAACTTAAAGGCGTACCCCAACCGGTGGTGGCGTTGGTTCAGACGCTTTTGCAAAAGGATCCGGCATGGCGTTTTCAGAGCGCAGCCGAACTCCTTCGAGCTTTGCCGGCGATCACGGCCGCCATCGATGCGCACCGCACCCTTACCTGTGAAGAGTTCCCGCAGGGGCCCTCGGCCGATCCCTCCGGCACCACTCGAAAGTTTTCGGCGCCCCGGGCACCGGAGCGGATCTCGGTGGCCCGGTTGCCCGTGACCGGCAAAGAACTGTTCGGTCGCGAAGAGGATCTTGCGTTCCTGGACGCGGCTTGGGCGGACCCGCAGGTCAACATCGTGACCGTCGTCGCCTGGGGAGGCGTAGGCAAGTCGACGCTGGTTAGCCATTGGCTCCGGCGCTTGGCGGCTCAGCGGTACGGTTCGGCCGAGCTCGTTTTTGGCTGGTCGTTCTACCGGCAGGGCATCCGTGGGGAAACTTCGTCAGCCGACGAGTTTCTGGATGCCGCCCTAGGCTGGTTTGGCGATCCCCACCCGGAGTTCGGCACGGCTTGGCAGAAAGGCGAAAGATTGGCGAACCTGATGGCGCATCGGCGCACCTTGCTGGTGCTGGATGGGTTGGAGCCGCTCCAAGACCCGCCGGGTCCGCACGAGGGGCGATTGCGGGAGCCGGCGCTCCAGGCGCTGCTGCGCGAACTGGCCGCCTTCAACCAAGGCATGTGCGTGCTGACCACCCGGCTGCCGGTGGCGGGCCTGATCGAGCACGAGGGTGGGTCGGTCCTGCGACGGGATCTGGAACACCTTTCCAGTGAGGCCGGGGCGCAGCTGCTGTGGGCGCTGGGGGTGCGGGGTGATGAAACCGAGCTGCGACGCGCCAGCGACGAGTTCCGCGGCCACTGCCTAGCGCTGACGCTTTTGGGCCGCTACCTGGCCGACGCTTATCACGGGGATATCCGTTACCGAAAAGAAGTATCAGGTCGCCTTGCTGACGAAGTGCGCCAGGGCGCCCATGCCCGAAGGGTGATGGCTTCCTACCAAAGCTGGCTGGGCGAAGGCCCGGAGCTGGCGGTGCTGCGTTTTCTAGGCTTCTTCGACCGGCCCGCGGACGAAAAGACGCTGGGGGCCCTGCTCAAACCGCCCGCGATCCCGGGCTTGACCGAATGCCTTATCGGTCTGAGCCCGGCCGAGTGGCGAACCATCCTTGCCAAGTTAAGGCGGGCCAGGCTCCTGGCGGGAGAAGACCCGCATCAACCGGGGCAGGTGGACGCGCATCCCCTCGTGCGCGAATACTTTGGCGAGCAGCTACGGGATCAAAGGACCGACGCCTGGCGGGAAGGCAATCGGCGCCTCTACGAGCATTACCGGGCGCTCGCGCCACCACTGCCAGACACCGTCAACGCCATGGAGCCGCTTTTCTTGGCCGTTATCTGCGGTTGCAATGCCGGTCTGTTTCGAGAGGTGCTGGAGGAAGTCTACATTCCCCGGATTCAGCGAGGCAATGCCTACTTTGCAGGCAACGTTCTTGGAGCCAGAGGAGCTTTGCTGACAGCTCTGGTTCAATTCTTTGAAAACGGACGCTGGAGTTCACCCGTGAAAATGGGTGTCGAGACGCAGCGTCTCACGGCGGAAGATGAGCTTTTCATCCTCATGCAGGCTGGGCTATACCTATCGTCGACGGACGGGTTCTCTTCGCTGGAGTTGCGAAGTTGTTACGAGCGCGCGGAACCCTTGTGTCATTCGCTCAACCGCCCAATGCTTCTGTACTCCGCGCTGATGGGACAGTGGCGCTATTCCTACATGGCCGACAAGCTCAGTGCAGCGCTGGAGGTCGCACAAAGAATCCATTCGTTGGCAATGGAGCAAAACAACTCCGCCGTAATGATAGGAGCCTGTCAGGCTTTGGTAACGACGCTCTACGATTTGGGTGAGTTCGAGACCGCGAGACAATACGCGATGCGTGGTGTTCAGATATGGCAGTCGGGAACCGTACAATATAATGAAGAAGATCTCGACGTTCCCGCTGTCGTTTGTTTGTGCCACGAGGCGTTATGCCAGTGGCATCTGGGAGAGATCGCCTCTTGCCATCCGACCATGAAGGAAGCGATCTCACTAGCAAAGGAGCTGAATGACACCAACTCGTTAGCCGCGGTACTGCATTTTGCAGCGGTTCTCGCTTGCTATGAGCGTAATCCTGCCGAAGCGGAACGATTGGCTGCGGATTTAATTGAGCTGTCGACGCGTCAGAATTTTGCGTTTTGGCGGGCTTGGGGAGCCATTTCCTTCGGTTGGGCGCGCAGCGCCTCCGGCGACACAGCTCAAGGTATCGCCTGGATTGAGGATGGATTACGATATTGTCGTGCGACCGGCTCAATTGTGGGGGTAGCTTGGTCGCTCGTACTAAAAGCCGAAGCTTTGCACTTAGCGGATCGAACGTACGAAGCTCTCGAAGCAATAAAGGAGGCGGAAGCACTGGCTCAAAAAACTGAAGAGCGCGGGTCCTTCGCCGAACTGCACCGGCTGCGCGGTGTATTTCTCACGACTCTTGGTGCTGACGAGGCCCAAATTGAGGCTTCGTTCTCCGCGGCCATCAGAATCGCCAGGGAGCAGAAGTCGGTCTCGCTAGAGAAACGCGCCGAAGGAACCTACGCAGAATATCGCCGCCAAAAAGCGGGCGCCTCAGGAGTTCCTCATGTTAGCCCGATCTAGTCACTCAATTGCCGAACCTGGGCGATTGCGCTCCAACACTATTGGTCTCCCTGGGGTATTGTTTCAGTCGATCGCAACAATGGCTCCAGCTGGAGCCGTCGCAAACAGCCTGGGAGCGGCTATTCCTTTTGCCGGGAGCGCCTTGCCTCTTGCCGTTCTGATCGCGCTGGTCGTATGTGCCCTTATTGCGCTCTGCATCGGTTCGTTGGCAAGATATCTGCCGTCAGCAGGCGGCTACTTCACCTACGTGAGTCATTCGCTTGGTTCGTCTGCTGGCTGGATGACAGGATGGCTCTTTAATCTCTCCTATCTCGTCGGTGTGCCTTTTGTGTTGTTAGGGCTGAGTCCTGTAACCGACTCTTTTGTCGCCACTACCTTTCATCTCTCGCTTGGTTGGGCAATCTGGGTAATTATCTTCGCGCTAGTCGCCTTTAGTCTCACCTACTTTGGGATCAAGGTTTCGGCCGACACTGGAATTGCACTGGGCATCATTGAGATAGCTGTGTTTGTAACGCTGTCAGCTTGGCTCATTGTCGCAGCCGGCGATAACAATACCGCCTTGGTCTTTAATCCAACCTCCAGTCTGCAAGCGGGGTTGGGTGGTTGGCAAGGCGTTCTTTTCGGGATGAGCTTTGTCTTGCTGGCCTTCGCGGGTTTCGAGTCATCAGCTCCCCTCGCTGAAGAGTCCAAAAAACCACGTCGCACGGTTTCGCGTGCGATCTTACTGGCAACAATCTGCATTGGTCTCTTTTATGGGCTTTGCTCATATGCCGCCGTTGTTGGTTGGGGGCCGAGCCAGATTGCCGCCTACGCCAACGAGGCAAACCCGTGGGGAAGAATGGCGAGACGAGTGTGGGGACCCTGCGAGTTTATTGTTATACTCGCGATTCTGAATAGCGGGCTGGCGTGTGCAAATGCGAGTGTCAACGCGATTACACGCGTGCTTTACGCAATGGGAAGAACGCGAACACTGCCCTCAGCCTTTGCCCGTCTCAATCGTTTCCAAGTGCCTGATTTTGCAATTTTCGTGACGATGATCGTGGCAGTAATCTTCGCCTTATGGCCAGGCTTCGTCTACGGTCCAAAAACAGCGTTTGCCCTGCTTGGTACAATTGTCCTAATCCCTATCTTGGTCGTTTATATGGCTACCTGTATTTCTGTACCTTTCTTCTATCGACGCGAACACTCGCAGGAATTCAGCGTTGTCAGCCATATTATTGTTCCGCTCATTCCACTGTTCGTGCTTGCCATCGTGTTATCTTTTCAGTTTATACCGTTGCCTGCGCCGCCGCTGAACCTGGCCGGGCCAATCGTCGCCGTCTGGTTCTTGGCAGGTCTTGTTATGGTCATCGTGCTGCGCATAAGAGCACCCCGGACTTTGGCGGCCAGCAGCAGCATTTTTGTCACAGGCGAAGAAGCGGGCTAAGCTCGATCGGCGGTCAGGCTTCGAGGCCAAAACGCCGATCTCGGCCACCCCCGGGGCGCCTCTTCCAAAAGAGGGCTCGCAGGCCGACATCTCCACCACCGCTAACAGAGGTGCTAGGCGTGCCACTTACACGCCTTAACTCAGATCTGCCAAGGCAAGAACTCGTTGGTGAGCTAACGCCCACCGACTGAGCCAACGCTCACAAAGTGCTGACGAAACTGGTGTAGTTAGCTGGACGGTTATGTTAAAAAGAAACATTTCTAACATCAGGATTGCATTCTCGTTTTCGTTGAGATTTTATTAATTCCCATGGCCAACTATCTGAGGAAGAATGCATGGAATAACGGCGGGACTTTTGGCAACTCCGATTTATTGTGGTATGCGAAGGGAGTGGGTAAGATGATGACCCGCGCCCTCGATGATCAGAAAAGTTGGTGGTTTTACGCCGCCATTCATGGCGAATACGTGAGTCCTGAGTTCGACCACCCGGGGGACTATCCAGGCTGGGCATTTATCACGGCTCCTCCCAAGGTTCCGATCACGCCTCTCCCCGTTCAGAACATCCGGGATGTATTTTGGAACCAATGCCAGCATCAAACTTGGTACTTCTTGCCATGGCATCGTGGTTATCTGCTCGCACTCGAGGCGCAGCTGCGCGCCGATATAATAAGTATGGGCGGTCCGAACGATTGGGCGCTACCTTACTGGGACTACCTAGGCGGTGTTGGCGGAATCCAGTATGCCCTACCACCATCCTTCGCCGCACAGTCCCTGCCAGATGGCAGCCCTAATCCTCTTTTTGTCGCCATGCGCTATGGGCCGGACGGCGACGGCAACATTTATGTTCCCACGGCGGCGTCTGAGGCTGTGCACCCTGGCGATCCCAACTTCATCCGGGGCGAAGTCAATTATGACCCCTTACAGAACGACGTTTTCACTGGCAGCGATTCGGTGACTAAGCTGCCGGGTTTTGGTGGCCCAGACACGCCTTTTTGGCATGGAGGCGGCACCAGTGGCAACCTCGAAGCAAATCCGCACAACATCGTTCATGTCTATGTCGGCGGCGCTATCGGCGGGCTCAAAGTTGACAAAACCACGGGGCTAATGGCTGATCCTGGAATTGCGGCTCTCGACCCCATTTTCTATCTGCACCACGCAAATATCGACCGCCTGTGGGAGGCATGGAACGCCAGTGGCAATTCCAACCCCACCGATACGAACTGGCGCAACCGTCCCGCTCAGTCGTTTATCATGCCCACACTGGGTGGCCAGCCTTGGATTTATACCCCGGCGCAAATGGACAGGCTCAGTCTGGTCAATTACACTTACGATGACATGCCCGCTATCCACGTGGCGCCGCATGCCTTGCTGGCGCAAAGACTCTCGTTCCTGGGCGTTCCAGACGCCGCTGCACAGGTACAGATCGGGAGGGTCGCAACGACGCCGCCCAGCGAGACGGAACTTCTCGGCGCGAGCGAGGGGTCGATTCGCATCCAGGGAGTGCGAAGCCGCGCCTCCGTCAGGCTCGACGTTGCCGTACGCCGGAAAACCGAGGCCAGCCTCGAAAGTGCTTCTGCCGTGGCTCTACCAGATAATGTTTACCTGAAGGTGGAAAATATCCGCGGGACTTTTGACGCATGCGTCCTCGGTGTCTTTGTCAACCTTCCCGATAATATCACCCCGCGTGAGGGCCAGAGATTCTTCGCCGGTCAGATGGCCCTCTTCGGGCTGCGCCGTGCCAGCATGGAGAACGGTCAGCATAGCGGTGCAGGGCTCACATTCGTCCTCGATATCACCCATATCGTGGACGAGTTACACCGTGAACGTGTCCTCGACGTGAATTCCCTAAGTGTTATCCTAATTCCCAGCCGTGAACTGCCAGATGGAGTCAGCTTTACGGTCGGCCGCATCAGTGTGTACCGTCAAGGATACGGAGCTGTAGGCCGCTAGCGATTCGCGATGATTTATAATAACAAAGAGTACATGCGCCTCAACCGGACCGTGCTCTCGGTCAGCATTTTGGCGTGGCTCGCCATGCTGCTTGATCCCCGGGCGGCGTCCTGCAGCTGTCCAGTCCGCGGTTCCGCAAGCTCGCTGCCGGAAATGTTCGCGTCCTCTTCGCCCGGAGCCCTCGCTTCGAATTGGGCGCTCATGTTGGTCGCGATGATGCTCCCAACGCTCGTTCCCGCAATCTATCAAATTCGCCTAGGCAGCTTCGTCGGCTGCCGGGCGCGCTCCACCGCATTTTTTCTTACTGGCTACGGAGCTGTATGGATGCTGGCCGGCGGCCCTTTGATCGTTCTGGGACTGGTGGCTAAGTGGCTCACACCCGCCTCCTGGCTCTTGGCTTTAGCGGTTGCCCTCGTCTGGCAGGCTTCTCCGTTCAAGCAGCAATGCCTGAACCGGTGTCACAGCCACCGGCCCTTACCGGCCTTCGGATTCGCCGCAGATTGCGGCGCGACTCAAATAGGATTCGAACACGGACTTTGGTGTGTCGCTTCGTGTTGGATCGCCATGCTTCTGCCCATGCTCATGCCTATAAGCCATTTTTTCGCCATGGCCGCTGTTAGCCTTCTTATGTTTTGCGAACGCCTCGACCCGCCAAGGCCGATTTCCTGGCGATGGCGTGGGTTTGCCTACGCATGGCGCTTCGTGCGCCTGTACTGGCGTGGTGCGCAGGGCGATCTGGTACCCCCAGGTTTCCCGGGCTCAACCGGACTGCCGAGATGAGTCTTCCCAAGGATGCCGAACTTCTGGGTGCCTCGTCCCGCGAGCTGCGGGTCAGCGGCGTTGGCACGCATACTTTCGTCTCGCTCGTCGGCGACCGTCCGCGTCAGCTTCTTGAACGCCTTGCTGACACACCCACAGAGAAATTGGCGCACCGAATCTACCTAGCCTTAGAAAATATTCGGGGTACCCACGATGCCGTGATACTCAGCGTTTTTATCAACCTCCCGGAGGGCGCCCTTCCTGGCGAAAGCGCCCCGCTTCTCATCGGAAGCGAGGCCCTTTATGGTCTCCGACGGGCCTCATTCCAGCATGGTAAAAGCACCGGCCAGGGCCTGACCTCAATCCTGGACGCTACGCGAGTCATCGGTCGCCTCGTCGCCGCTCAATCTTTCGACCAAGCCAAAATCCGCATTACGATTGTACCCCAAAGGCCGTTACCCGAAGGGGTCGAGATTGCCATCGCCCGCGTCGTATTTTTCACTCTCCCGGCAAAGTAATTCTTCGACTAAACGGTCAGTGTCCGCTCTCCGCCCCCTCGGCACAACAACGTCAACATCACCTATATGACTGCATCTCTGCTCAACGGCAATTGGACTTACCGCAGCTTCCTAAATAATCCTGATATGGTGAGAGATCCCAACGATCCCAATGATTGCAAGAAGGCGCTGGATTTGATATTCGGCGAAGGCACGCTCAGTATCAACGTTACAGACGAAACCACGTTGCGAGGAGTCCTTGATTTTGGTGGCGGCTTTGTGATGGATCTCTTTGGCACTATTATCGCCGGCTCCGCGCTAATGCCAGCAACTTTGATGGTTACCGGAACTGGGCGGGAAGGAACGAGCACAGCAAAGTGGGTTTACCAGTATTTAGGTTATATTGTTCCCAATTGGCCTCAAGGCGTAGGGCAAGTTTCAGCCATCGTCGGGACGGTGGTCCGGACGATCCCGCACGACGACCGCTCGGCAGGCGAAGTAGCGTCTTTTGTAATCGTAAAGCAGACGTCTATCTAAGGTTGCCAGCGAGAAGAATTTCGGCACCACCGCATTGCGCGTTGAAAAATCATAACGCCGCGCATGTTGTGCAATTCTATACAAATTTCCCACTGGAGATGGCTGCCCTGCGACGGGGGGGGCGGCAAAGCCGCCCAGATCGATACCATTAGAAATACCGGAAAGCTTCGTATCATTCTCAAGTTCTCCTATACGCAGATCAACTTCGCCGCGTTCGCCATGCTGGGCTTGCACTTCTGCCCGCGTATCCGCGGAGTCCAGCACCAGCGCATCTACCGGATCGATCCCAACTGCGACTAAAAACGAATTAAGAATGGCTTTCGGGCCGGGCCTTGAGCCACTATCGGTGCAAGCAGTCGGGGCGCGTCCCAAGTTGGCGGGTCGACGCTACTACTGATGGTACGCAGTTGCGTTTGGGAAAGGATTATAGAGGCCACGACTTTTCCGTTCGGGGGCGTACACATATCCGTAGAGATCTTGCTTGATATCGACCGGCTCGAGGAGCTGGCCTTTATGACGAACCGCCTTGGTGTATTCGATCAGAACTCGCGCCGTGCCGTTGATGCCCCACATCCGAAATCCCGTCCCGAGAAATCCGCCGTTAGGGTAAAGTTCTTCAAGACCAGCCATCGCATGGAAACAATTGATCGCGATTCGATCCTTGCGATAAAGGCGGTCGTCGGCTCGATAACGAATAGTTCCTCCGTCGAGCAGCAGCTTGCGTTTCACAGCAAGATCAAACGCCTCTTTCTTGATCTCATATGGGCCCCACATGCCCAGGTCATTATTAACATTCACCGCAAGTTTCACCGTCTCCTCCAGCGTGAAGTTTCGCCCGATGGAGATGGGACATTTGTTCATTCTCGGAAAGATGCGGCCGCCGAAGCCATCGAAAACGCACAGATGCGGATTAGTATCGAAATCGTGAGGCAGCCAGCCGAAACGCCGGCACGCTTCCCCACGTCGCCGGGTAAAAATCGCAATATTGCGTTTCAAGCCCAAACCCAAAGAGGGAACAGCATGAACTGCAATGATACGAGGAATGATCTTGATGGCGCTCCTCGGCTGTTATGCCCCGACCTGGGACCGGCCTCTCGGCAAGGGTATGAATAACTGTGAAACCGTGATGCTCACGTTGCTTTCGAAGTCGAAATGGCCTTAATTTCGGACCGGGAGCTTATTCCATGTGGCAAGTTGTTATCATTGTGCTTGTTCATCTATTGATACTTTTTTTGGCGCTTCTCGGTTTGCGACGTTTGGAACGTTATACGGCAAGCAAGTTCAATCAATTCAGCGTCCATTGTCCAACTCAGTTAGCGGCCAAAGGCCAATACGAGGCGCCCCCTCGTGGCTGGATGGTACTGTATTTAATTTTTCAATTGATCATTCCCCGTCTAATTTTTCTCACAGCGGCCATAGGGCCTTTTCTGATACTTCTTTATGATTTCGGACTTCGGTCGCCGATTTCAACATGGTTTAGCAAGCCTGGATGGGAGTGGAAATTGCCGGTTGCCCTCGCGATAGGCGTATTAATTAACCTTGTTGTTACTGTGCAAAGGTATCGCAGCACTCGATTGCGCGAGGCAGCCTTGAAAAATCTCGAACATTCTCACGCGATCTTGATACTCGTTGGTGCACAAGCTCTGCAGGCTCTGTTGCCACTCGCGTTTGTTTTCCTGGTCATTCCGATGATCGGACTCCCAGAACCCGTTGTCGAATTCCTTGAGCGCTTAACACTGGTTCTTGTCATTATTTCCGTTGGAATTGACACTCTGAGAACGCTCCGGTTGGTCGAAGCTAAAATAGCCTGTCGCGCAAAGCAAAAATCGGGTGGTGAGGAACGGCAGGTTCGCGCCGCAGAAACGCAATATTCGGTTATGCATCGGATGCTGAATGTTCTTGTTATTCTGGCGACAGTGGGTGCAGCCTTGATGGTTTTTGATCAAGTCCGCACATTCGGCGCCAGTCTCCTGACTTCTGCTGGAATCCTCGGACTGGTGGCGGGGATCGCGGCTCAGCGAACGCTCCAGAATGTCTTCGCCGGCCTGCAACTCGCGATGACACAACCGATCGCTCTCGGCGATGTTATCGAGGTCGAGAATGTTGTCGGCACCGTCGAGGAAATTAATTTCAGCTTCGTTTCCGTAAGGTTAAGGGATCTTCGCCGGTTGATCCTGCCCGTTACCTACTTCCTCGAAAGACCCTTTACCAATTGGACTCGAACCTCCGCCGAGTCGCTCACCTCTTTTTCGTTAGTCCTATCTTTGGATGCTTCGCTTTCAGCAATACGCAAGCAAGTGGATACTATCCTGCACGTCAATCCGCTTTGGAGCGGTGGCAAATGGGAAGTTATGATCAGTGAATTAGGCGAGACCTCAATGGTTGTTCGAATCACCTTGGGTGCGGCAAACCCTGAGATTGCGTTTCAGCTAAAGTCATACGTGCAAGAGCATATTTTGGATTATCTAAACCAATTCAAGAAAGGCTCTCTTCTCGGTGCTGTTGCCGATCCAAAACCTCCGATGGAATCGGCAGAAAAATCAGACACACCAAAACCGGAACCGGCAACGTCGCCATCCTGAAATGGCTCTGTTTTCAGCGTTTTGAGTGGTTAGTCGTTGGCGTCAACTTAAACCGTCCGTCATTCCTTGAGGGTGCCTGACAGGTTTGCAAGAGTTCAAGTAGCAATCTAACGATCGGAAGCTCTTAGCAGACGCGTGTGCACAATTGCATCAGGTTTGTGGACTGAAAACCTGTGAGAGAAGCAACTCCCGGATTCTCGGTCCGCGACCGAAAACGAGCGCAAGTCTGGTTGTGCTCAGCCTCCGGTGCCGGGAGCAAAGTGAAGATCCCAATCAAGGTCCCGATCTCGTTGGTCTGCGCGATCGCGCTCTGATCGGCATCATGGTTTACAGTTTCGCCCGCGTCGGCGCCGTCATTCAGATGGAGGTCGTAGAACATTTCGTGCAGGGCCGGCGCCGATGAATCCGCTTCACGAGAAGGGTGGCAAAGAGCATGATGTTTCCTGCCATCATAATCTCGATCATCTGCTCGACGAGTATATGGAGGCTGCCGACATCGCCAGCGATGACAATGGTTATCTGTTCCGCACGGCCGCCGAATAAACCGGCCGCTTGGCAGACAAACCCGTTCGCCGGCAAGACGCCTATCGCATCGTCGAACGCCGGGCGAAAGCCGCCGGCATACAGACGCGCATCGGCATCATACTTTCCGGGCAACCGGCATCACCGCCTATTTGAAGAACAGCGGCAAGCTGGAAGTGGCGCAGCAGATTGCCAACCATGAATCGCGGCGCACGACGAAGCTAGAGTACCAGGCAGATTCATGTAATTTTATACGCTAAGGTGATGTCCCCGGATCGCGCCAGAGCGTGACCCTACCATCTCTCAAGCCGGCGTCGCCTTGAACATACTGTTCCAGTTCAACCTTGACCGGCTTGGCATGCCACACGGCCTCGCCGTATTCCCGAATCGCGCGATCAGAGGAAAACTTGCCCATTCGGGCGGTATTGAGAATAGACATCCGTACCCAGTTTTCCGTTTGCTGATAAGCCTTGCTGACCTGGTCTTGGCAATCCACGTAGGACTGATAGTCCGCGAATAGCATGTACGGGTCATTTTTTAGAAGAGTATCTAATAGTGGCTTAAATAAGTTAGTGTCACCATGGGAAAAGTGCCCGCACTGTATCAAATCGATCGCTTCTCGCAGATGGGGGTTGGAATTGTAACAATCCCAGGGATGATATCCGGCAGCCTTCTTTGTGCGAACTTCTTCAGCGGTTAATCCAAACAGGAAAAAGTTCTCTTCTCCAACTTCCTTGCGGATTTCAATGTTGGCACCATCCAATGTCCCAATCGTCAACGCCCCGTTCATGGCAAACTTCATATTGCTCGTCCCAGAGGCTTCGTAGCCGGCCGTGGAAATTTGTTCAGACAGGTCTGCAGCGGGATAGATCCACTGAGCTTGCTTAACGTTGTAATTCGGTAAAAACACTACCTTGATGCGATCGCGCACATCCGGGTCTTTATTCAACACCTCTCCCACCGAGTTGATCAGTTTGATGATCAGCTTGGCGATGAAATAGCCAGGGGCTGCTTTGCCACCGAAGATGAACGTGCGGGGGACAATCTCAATATCTCGATCGTTTTTGATGCGATTATACAGCGTAACGACATGCAGCAAATTCAGATGTTGGCGTTTGTATTCGTGCAACCGTTTAACCTGAACATCAAAGATGGTTTCTGGATTTACCACAATGCTTGTCCGTTTTTGAATGTAGGCAGCAAAATCCTGCTTATTTGCCTGCTTGATCCTTTGAAACTCACTCCGGAATCCAACGTCTTCCACGAACTGCTCTAGCTTCCGCAGATCATCCAACCGCCGGATCCAGCTATCTCCAATTGTCTGGGTCACAAGACTGGCGAGTCGAGGATTGCTCGAAACGACGAATCGGCGCGGGGTCACGCCGTTGGTTACGTTGAGAAATTTTTCAGGCCAAAGTTCATAGAAGTCGTGCAGCGTTGTCTCTTTGAGAAGCTTGGAATGCAGTTCGGCAACACCATTAACCGCATGAGCACCGACGGTGGCAAGATAAGCCATTCGCACATACCTTTCACCGGTTTCATCAATCAGCGACATCCGGGCGATCCGGGAAGTGTCACTCGGATATTTCAGGCGGACCTCGTCCAGGAAACGCCGATTGATCTCATAGATAATCTCCAGATGCCGGGGCAGGAGACTGCCAAACAAACTGATCGGCCACTTTTCCAGAGCTTCCGGCAGCAAAGTGTGGTTGGTGTAGGCGAATGTGTTCCGCGTGATCTCCCAGGCCGCATCCCATTCCATATGGTGCCTGTCCACAAGCAACCGCATGAGTTCAGCAACTCCAATCGATGGATGGGTATCGTTGAGTTGTACGGCAAATGTCTCGTGGAACTTTTCCAAGCTCTTTCCTCTGCGCAAATGGACTCGGATCATGTCTTGCAGAGAACAGGAAACAAAGAAATACTGTTGCTCCAGCCTCAATTGCTTCCCTTGAATGGGTTCATCGTTAGGATAAAGGACCTTGGTGATATTTTCTGTCACTACCTTGTCGTGCACGGCACCGTAGTAATCACCAACGTTGAACTCCTGGAAATTGAACGATTCCTGTGCTTCCGCTTTCCACAGGCGCAGGGTATTGGCCGTGTTGACCTTGTATCCAAGGATAGGCAGATCGTGCGGAACACCCCTGACTACCTGCGCAGGGATCCAGCGCACCCGATAGCGGCCTTGGTCGTCGCTGTAAGTCTCTGTGTGACCGCCGAAATTCACCTTGACGGCTGCCTCCGGACGACGGATTTCCCATGGGTCTCCAAGGCGCAGCCATTGGTCCGCGACTTCGATCTGCCAGCCATCCTGAATCTCCTGTGTGAAAATGCCGAATTCGTACCGGATGCCGTAACCGACTGCTGGAATTTCCAGGGTTGACAGCGAGTCTATGTAGCAGGCGGCCAGGCGTCCCAACCCCCCATTGCCAAGGCCCGGTTCCACTTCCTGTTCGAGCAATTCGTTCAGGTCCAGTCCGGATTCCTCCATAGCTTGACGCACTTGATCGTAGATGCCCAGGTTGATCAGGCAGTTTGCGAGGCGCGGTCCCAATAGAAACTCCGCAGATAAATAACAGACGATCTTCAGTTCGTGTTCTTTTTCCCTGAAGTAGGTTTCAATGGTATTAATCCAGCGTTGCAGCAAGCGGTCGCGGACGGTGTACGCCAAAGCCATGTAAAGATCATTTTTCGTGGCAATCGCCGGGAACTTGCCTTGAACGTAGAAAAGGTTGTCGGCAAAAGCTTTTTTGAGGACTGGCACACTTAACCCAGTGCGATCATCCTCGACCGGTTCTTGCGATGTTTTAGCAGTTGAATCCATATTGATAAGTGAGTTGACCGATGTTCAGTTGCAATAAGATTCGGGCGTCATATCAAAAAGGCCAGTGAGTTGCCGCCTCCGCTCAGCGAGAATCATTTTCTAAGGATTCCAGTGTTTCCTTTGCCGCCAGTTCTATTTTCTGTTTATTGGGCTCGGCTTTGTCTTCGTGTTGTATGGCTTAACAATCCGCTCCCTTTTCCATTTTCTGCAGCACACAAGACGAGAACCGGCTTACGTCTGGATTGCGTTCCTGTTCTGGTCTGTCTTCATTTGCAGCATTCTTGCAGTGTTCGCTTTCGAATACGATCTCCTGCCCCACATGCTGGAGCCATCCATTACTCGGAGGCGCCCTTTAATTGATTACGTGTATTTTGAAGTTATGACGTTCACAACTGTCGGCTACGGCGATATAGTTCCGGCTACTGCCCAAGGGAAGTTTCTCGCAATTTGCACAGCCCTGCTCGGCGCTACGCACGGTGTCACGTTTGTAGCGATAATTCTCCAGGCATTGAACCAACCAACAGCCAGAGGCCAGGAATGATCAGCAGTTGGCTCGCGTCGCAATAGTGAAGTTATTCGACTCGAATGAACGGGATAGTTGCTAACTGCTCAGAATTGTTCAAAGGACTGTTTTAACGATCACACGGATGTGCCGGATTCGAAAGAATGATAATACGATCACATCATGACGCCATCCAACTCAATTCTTCCTGTGGATGTTGAGACACGTTGCTCGAAAACGACCGGATCCAGGACGATCTCAAGCGCCACATTGAGCGCGAATTCGGTCCCGAGTTTCGAGACCGTTTCTGGGCTATTCAGGAGGAACTCTTCAACGAACTCGGCTATCGGGATTATCTGGGCGCGCTCCAGCGCTTTCGCGTGGAACTCCCTACGAGCGGCACCTCGTGACCGCGGCCAATTATATGGTGGACTACCCGTTCGCCGATCGCCTGTATCCGGGCGCGCTCGACGTGCTGGAGAAACTCCGCAGCTGGGGCAGGGCGGTGATTCTCACGGACGGTGACGTCGTTTTTCAGCCGCGCAAGGTCGAACGCTCCGGCATTTTCGAACGTTGTAGGCCACGTGCTCATTTACATCCAAAAGAGGAGGCACTCGCCGTGTGGAGCGGCGCTACCCGGCGGACCATTATGTCATGGTGGACGACAAGCTGCGCATTCTCGCCGCGTTGAAGAAGGCCTGGGGAAATCGCGTAACTACGGTATTCCCGCGGCAGGGACAGTTCGCTAACGACCCGAAAGTTGTGGCCGCCTATCCCGGCGCGGCGGACGTGATCGTCGAGCACATCGGCGACCTGCTATCTTATGATCTGTCTCGCTTGCTAGCCCGAACTTCTCACGGCACGTGAGAAATGCGCGAGCCACAGGAGGCGGTCCCCGCCCTACATGCGGCAGATTAGCAATTCGCGCTCGTAGATCATTTCCTTCGGCAAGCCTTCGCGCAGATCGAAAAAAAGTTCCTGGTGTCCGATGAGTTCCGAGCGCCAGGCGGCTTTATCAAATCTCTGTAAGAGATCGAAATCCTCTTTCGCGAAGTCGAGTCCAGTCCAGTCCAGATCTTCGTAGTTCGGCATCCAACCGATCGGCGTTTCCTTAGATTTCGCACGTCCCCTGGCGCGATCAACGATCCATTTTAGGACGCGCATATTCTCGCTGTATCCGGGCCAGAGAAAATTCCCTTGCTCATCTTTTCGGAACCAGTTGACATGGAAAATCCGAGGGGTTTCGGTCAGTTTCCTTTGCATTGCGATCCAATGTCGAAAATAGTCCCCCATGTTGTACCCGCAGAACGGAAGCATCGCCATCGGATCGCGACGCACCTTGCCTACAATGCCGCCGGCTGCAGCGGTCATTTCCGATCCCATCATGGCTCCGATGTAAACTCCGCTCGACCAATTGAACGCCTGAAAAACCAACGGCATCGTTTTTGCCCGACGGCCTCCAAATATCAAAGCGCTTATTGGTACCCCTTCCGGTTTCTCCCAATCCGGATCGATCGTAGGGCACTGAGAGGCGGGCGCTGTAAAGCGTGCGTTCGGATGCGACGCCTTTGCCCCGGTCTTCTTCGCAATTTGTGGAGTCCACTTTTTGCCTTGCCAATCGAGTAGCCGAGGAGGGATCTCCTCTGTCATTCCTTCCCACCACACACTTCCGTCTGGAGTTAATGCGACATTGGTGAAGATTGTGTTTTTCGAGAGAGTCGCCATCGCATTCGGGTTGGTTTTCAACGAAGTACCGGGCGCAACACCGAAAAATCCAAATTCCGGGTTGATGGCAAAAAGGCGCCCGTTGTGATCTGGCTTTATCCAGGCGATGTCATCTCCGACGGTCCAGACTTTCCAGCCCTTTTCTGCAAAAGGCTTTGGAGGAATCAGCATCGCAAAGTTTGTTTTGCCGCACGCGCTCGGAAACGCCGCGGCAACATAGGTCTTTTCACCTTGCGGGTCTTCGACACCGAGAATGAGCATATGCTCCGCCATCCAACCTTCATCGCGGGCAATATTGGAAGCGATGCGAAGAGCGACACATTTTTTCCCAAGCAGGGCGTTGCCCCCGTATCCTGAGCCGAACGACCATATTTCGCGGCTCTCCGGAAAATGAACGATATACTTTTCAGGGTTGCAGGGCCACGGATCGTCCTGCTGTCCCGGTGCGAGCGGAGCTCCGACAGAATGCAAACAAGGGATTACGCGCTTTTCGCCGCGGTCGATCTCTTTATAAACCGGCGAGCCAATCCGTGCCATGATACGCATGCTAACAACGACATAGGGCGAATCGGTAATCTCCACGCCAATTTGAGACATCGAAGAACCGATAGGACCCATGGAAAACGGGAGGACGTACATTGTGCGTCCGGCCATGCACCCTTTAAAAAGTCGCTTGAGTCTCTTTTTCATCTCAAACGGATCCACCCAATTGTTTGTCGGTCCGGCTGCGTCTTCGGAAAGTGAACAGATAAATGTTCGGTCTTCGACGCGTGCCACGTCGGTGGCGTTCGAACGCGCATAATAGCAGCCGGGCCAGAGTTCCTCGTTCAGCTTTATGAATGTACCGCTTTTAACGAGTTGTGCGCAGAGCTCACTATTTTCCTCCTCGGAACCGTCGACCCAATAAATCGACTCTGGGGTGCAAAGCTCGGCCATCTTTTCTATCCATCGGAGGAGATGCTTGTTCTTACTCAGCGGTTTGGAGGATGTGGTCATAGGTGGAACACTTCGGTTCCCGATTATTACCCTCAGTAATCTGTGGCAGCGAGCTATTTTCTACTGATTCGATCGGTCTTCCCAACTGACCTGGAATCGCGAATCTACGTTACAACCACTTCGCCGGGGAAAGGCAGCGAACCGGGGCAATGGTTTCAAATGTCTGTCCGAGGAGCAGCGCGTCACTCAGCCCTAAGGTATTTATTGAAAAAATCCAGGGTCCGTTCCCAAGCCAACTTGGCTGCAGCCTCGTCGTACCTGGGCGTTGTGTCGTTATGGAAACCATGATTGACGCCCTCATAAACGTACACGGTGTAGGGCACGTGATTTGCCTTAAGCGCTTCCTCGTAGGCCGGCCACCCGCCGGTCACCCGCGTATCCAGCGATGCGTAGTGAAGCAAAAGGGGCGCTTTGATCTTTCCAGCATCCACGGCGGACGGTTGGCGGCCATAGAACGAAACCGCAGCCGCCAGATCCGGGAGCCGCACGGCCAGCTGATTAGCCATTGTTCCACCAAAGCAGAAACCGACGACGCCGATCTTACCGGTGCACTCGGGCCGCGATTTTAGCCAAGCGGCTGAGGCCACAAAGTCCTCGAACATTTTGTTTTGGTCCACCTTGCGAAAGAGCTCTGCCCCTTTTTCATCATCGCCAGGGTATCCTCCGACTGATGTAAGACCATCAGGCGCATAGGCCACGAAATTCGCGGTTCCCAGACGTCGTGCCACGTCTTCGATGTAAGGGTTCAGGCCGCGGTTCTCATGAATGACGAGCACGCCGGGTAACTTTCCCGCGGCATTCGCGGGACGCACGAAATACCCACGTATACTGCCGTTGCCCAGTGGCGAGGGCACAGTTGCATATTCCGTTTTCAGTCGCGTGTCGTCTTCACGGATTTGTTCCGCCAGAGCGTAGTTCGGCCTCAGGCTTTCCCAAATGGCCGCGGCGGTTAATCCACCTACCGCATACTTTGCCGCGTCATCCAGGAATTTACGTCGGCTGATCTCGCCGTGAACGTAATGGTCAAATAGGTCCAACAACCCTTGAGGAAAATCGGTCGCTCTCTTTCGTTCCACTTGAATGGCTCCTTTGTCGTTGATTCCAAATGTCGGGGATGTTCGGCAGAATTCTACCTCGAAGATCTGCATGATGGGAGGTGGACTGACTCGTAACTTAGCGACTTAATAACCGGGCAAATGCGTGGCAAAAGGTATTGCAAACGACGGCACGGTCTGATGATGTCGCCTCAATGCGCGGAAACTCAAGTTATAGGACTTGGTGTCATTCCATTGCTCTCTATTCGCCTCGCAATGGCGCGATTCGCACACTACTCTCATATACCATTTTCGTTGCGTTCTTCGCGGTTCTTCTCGTCCCGCAGCACGGCCATGCCGAAAGCCCTCTTCCCGGTCAGGTGACATTCGGTGTCGGAGGCTCGGAGCAAGAGGTAACGGAATCTTTCGATGCCCTATATCCACTCTACGCTCCCAAGAACGGTTTGCTCTTTTTCAATCCAAAGCTCATCACCTCGGATGAACTCGATCCACGCGTGAGCCTTGGCTTCGGTTACAGACAACTCTTCGAGAAACCCCAAGTCATTCTGGGCGCGAATGTTTTCTACGACAACTTTGATACCGTTAACAACAACCGCATCGATCAAGTCGGTTTTGGCGGCGAAATCCTGACTCGCTGGGTCGATATCCGGGCCAATCTTTATCTGCCGGATCAAAAGCGGTACAAGATCGACCAAACGCAGACGACAAGCGCCTCGACGACCTCTTCCTCTTCCATGCAGTCGCTTGGCCAGCAGATCACTTCGCAGACGCTCGGATACCAAAGCTACAACATCGCCGAAACCACCAGCGGCTTCAACGTACAGCAAACCACCACCACCTCAGAAGAAATCCAGACTACGCACTTTTTTGACCGCGAAGAAGCTGCCATGTCGGGCGGCGATGTCGAAGCCGGCGTGCTTCTGCCTTGGCTGGATCGTTACGCGGACGTGCGGGTTTTCGGCGGTTATTATCATTTCGACAATAAGTTCGGCAAGAACATCGAAGGCCCCGAGAGCCGCCTGGAAATACGAGCAGTTCCCGCCGTCACATTTGACGCGATGTACTATTCCGACAAGGAAGTCATCGGCTCCCATTGGTTTTGCGGCGTTCGCTTCAACGTGCCGTTCGACCTCGCGAATATCGCGGAAGGGCGCAGTCCGTTCGCCGGCTTTTGGGACTCTTTCAAGCCAAGGAGCAAGGGGGAACATCCCGTTTTTGCAAGCCGGCTGACGGAGAACGTGATCCGGACTTCGCGTGTAAGCACCTCAACTTCGAAGCTCATGCAGATCGCCACGACTCAGAAGGTGATCGGCAGCAGCACGACGACCCAGGATAGCTTTATTCCATTCAGCCAGTCGCTTGTGCTCACGCTTGATGGAATACCGATCACGGTTACTCATGTGGACAGCGCAGCCACCAGTCCAGGCAATGGTACTTTCGAGTCCCCGTACAGGACTCTCACCCTGGCTGATACGGACCCGGTCAAGCGCAATATCGTGCTCCTCGATGCCAACAGCGTTTTCATCGGCCAGGGCTTCCATCTCACTTCCGGACAACAGTTGGTCGGCGATGCGGCTGGAATCACCCACCTGATCAATACCGATCAACTTGGCACAATCGCTTTGCCGCATCCAACCAGCGGCACGGCCCTCCCTATTCTCAGCAATCCCGGCGGAACCGTTATCACGCTTGCCAACAACGTGGCGATCTCCGGGCTAAACATCACCAACAGCGCAAATGGCATCGTGGGAGCGCCGGGCGCGAGCAATGTCACGATCTCCAGCATGTCGTTCAGTAACATGACGGCTGCCGCCATCAATATCAGCCCGGCGACAAATGTCTCGCTGAATAACCTGACGTTCCAAAACAATTTCCAGGACGTCATTCTCGACGCCGCCAATTCGGTGATCACCAACGTCACGAGCACCGGCGCTACCCATGGCTCAATCTCGCTTGTCGGTACCGCTGGCATCACGATGCTGACCAACGTGAATATCAGCGGTGCAGGCGGGTACGGCTTGAGCGTCACGAACCCCGGCGGCACGCACAACATTACAAACCTCAATATCACTGGCGGTACCGGCGACGGCGTCGATATCACGGGGGGTGCCGGCGTTTTCGCGTTTGATGCCACTTCCTCGATCACCAACCCCGGCGGCACTGCCTTCAATATTAACAGCGGTTCTTCAACCGTGAACTTTAACGGGACAATTGCCGGCTCCGCGACGGGTCGTTCCGTCCAGATTCAAAATCACACCGGCGGTGCGGTCACCTTCTTTGGCAACGTGACCGATAGCGGCCTCGGCATCAATCTCGCCAACAACACCGGCGGCTCCATTGCATTCTCGGGACCCACCCAAAAGCTCAACACCGGCGCGAATAACGCCCTCACGCTGAACGCTAACAACGGCGCAAACATCAGCTTCTCGAACCTGATTATCACCACCACGACAGGCACGGGCATCGCGGCTACAGGAGTGAATAGCTCGGTAACTTTGGCCGGTACGAACAATCCCGGACCAGGCGCGCCCGCGTTTACCTTTACCAATACTTCAGGCACCTATGACGACTCCGGTCTGACGAGCTCCCAGAGCAACCTCGGGGTGACCTTCGGTAACACGCAAACGGGAACCTACAAGTTAGGCAGCCTAGCCATCACGAACGCGCCGGGCACAGCGTTCTCCGCCACTGGTAGCGCGGCGAACATCGCGCTGACAAACCTGACGCTAACGGACGCCGCAGGTACAGGTCTCAGTCTGACCGGAGAAACCGGCAGCTTCACCGTCACCGGCACGACGACGATCAACACCCCCGCTGCCGATGGCATTGATCTGAGCAACATCAGCGGCCCTGTCAACCTGGGCAATGTGAACATCACAAACGCTACGACAGGAGTCTTCCTCACTGGTTCAAGCGCAGCGGTCACGGCTGGCACGATCACGGTGAACGGCGCGACTACCGGATTACAGTTCGGCACCAACACCGGAAGTTTCACCGCTGGGGGAGCGACAAATCTCACGAACATCACCACCACTGGGATCAATGCCAACGGGGCAACAGGCACTTATTTGTTCCAGGGCTTGAGCATCAGCTTGACCGGTGGGGTCATCAACAGTCGCGGGATTGATTTCCGCAAATCCGATGTGCAGTTCCAAACCAACAATCTTTCGATCAACGGCAACGGCACGACGACAGGCAGCATCATAGGCATAGACCTGAGCGGTTCGTCCAATCCAAACGGCGTTAACTCGACGAGCCCGAACATCCTCCTCGCAACGGGACTCGGCCAAACCGCTGTCATCAGCAACGTAAACACCGGCGTGCTACTTGGTGACGGGACCGTCGGCTCCGCAGGCGCTAATCTGATATACGGCAATCAAACCCCGATCGCCTCCGGCGGGAGCGGCAGCAGCATCAACGTCCTTAGCGGCGGCGTCACTATTGATACCACCAATCTCGTAAGCACCGGTCCTTTCGTACAGGGCCGCTACGAATTCACCGGCGTCACCTTTACCGGCCTAGCAACGTTTGAAGGCCCAAAGACCGGCTTTATCTTCGTCGGCGCGAGCTCGACGGGTAACGACACCGGGACCAACCCGACTAATACGATAAGTGTGGCTCAGTTGCTGACTCTCGATGCCACCCCCTCCAACCTGAACGACAAGACTGTGGTGTTCGTGAATGATGGCTCCATCAACTTTGGCGCGACCACTCTGACCCTTGGCACAGACACCACCATCGACGGATTCGGCAATGGCCACACCGTTCTGGTTCCCAGCGGCCAACCCGCGAACGTCATTGGTGACAACTTCGTTGCTGCCGGCGGTTCATTTACCGACCCGAGGGGTGCAGCGACCCTGACATCGAACGCCGCCGTCAACGTGCTCACACTTGGGAATGGGGACACGGCGCAGAACATTGACATCAATGGAGGCAACAACCAGATCTTCGGGAGCGGCACAGTCGCCTTCACGCTCAATGGCGTGGTGCAAACGAATGCCGGCGCATCCGCGATTAGCCTCACGAATGCCACCGGCACCATCGCCATGACCGGTGGAAGCATCAGCGGCGCGGCGGGCAACTCTTTCGTTATCGACGGCGGTAATGCCGCGGTCAGTTACAGCGGCAATATCACGAACGCGGCAGCGCACTCCGTCGTAGTGCAAAACCTCACTGGCGGCTCAGTCACGCTCTCCGGTGTAATCAACGACACCGGCACAGGTATCCTTGTGCAAAATAACACCGGTGGCACCACGACATTCTCCGGTTTGGGCGATACATTCAACACCGGCGCGAATCAGGCCGTGACACTTACGAACAACACCGGGGCGACGACCAACTTCACCGGGGGCAACCTTGCCATCACCACGACGAGCGCTACAGGCTTCGGAGCGAGCGGTGGCGGCACTGTAGGCGTGACGGGTACGGGCAATACCATCACCTCAGGTAGCGGTACCGGGCTTAGCTTGAATGGCGTGACCATCGGCGGCAGCGGTTTCGTGCTCCAGAGCGTGTCGGCTAATGGGTCGGTCAATGGGATCGCGCTCAACAATCTCACTGGTGGCGGCACGGTTGGAGTGCAGGTCACCGGCACGGGAACCACGGCCGCTTCCGGAGGGACGATCCAGAATACGACCGGGGCGGCCTTATCGCTCACAAGCCTCGGTTCGCTCGGCGGCGGCGTGACGCTGAATAACGTGAATATTAGCGGCGGCGGGGGGATCTTGGGAACGACGTTCGGTACGCTGAGCGTTGCTAATGATTCGGTCTCGGCCACGGGCGCGGCGGCGCTCAGCCTCACCACGGGCACGATCGCAGGCACCTTTAGCGCGCTCTCCTCAAGCGGCAGCGCCACTAACGGCATCAGCCTCGACACCATCACCGGCGGGGTTAACCTGGGCAACGTTAGCGTCACCAACGCCGCGAGCACCGGCTTGCTCTTTACAAATTCCGGCGCCGCCGTCACCGCAGGCACGGTGATAGTCAACGGCGCAACAACCGGATTGCAATTCGGCGCCAACACCGGAAGTTTCTCGGCCACCGGGGCCACCACTCTTTCAAACATCACGACGACCGGCATCGATGCCAACGGGGCTACGGGCACGTATTCGTTCACCGGCTTGACCATCGTTTTCACCGGGACGGTTGCGAACACACGCGGGATCGATTTCCGCAGCTCCGACCTGCAACAGTTCGAAACCGGTAGTCTTTCGATCACCGGCAACGGGACGGCGACCAGCATCGCGGTAGACTTGAGTGGTTCACTCTATCCCGGCGGCCAGCCGGTAACCGCCAATGCGCCGAATATCCTCCTCGCGACAGCTGCTGGACAAACCGCCGTCATCAGCAGCGTTAACACGGGCGTGCTGCTCGGAGACACCACTGTTGGCAGCGCCGGTGCGTATCTGAAGTACGGCAACCAAACCCCGATCGCCTCCGGAGGCAGCGGCAGCAGCATTAACGTGCTCACTGGCGGTGTCACGATAGACACCACCGATCTCACCACCACCAGTGGTTTCATGCAGGGCCGTTACGAATTCACCGGCGTCACCTTCACCGGTCTGGCCACCTTTGAACGCGCCGGGAATCCCAACTTCATCTTTGTCGGGGCCACTTCGTCGGGCAACGACAGCGGGTCCAATCCCTCCAACACCATCAGCGTGGCCCAGTTGCTCACGCTCGACGGCACACCCGCGAACCTGAACGGTAAGACTGTGGTGTTCGTGAACGATGGTTCGATCAATTTTGGTGCGACCACTCTGACCCTTGGCACCGGCACGATCATTGACGGCTTCGGCAACGGCAATACCGTCGTCGTCCCAAATACCGGTACTCAGCCGGCCAACGTCATCGGTGACACCTTTGTTCTTGGCGGCGGCTCATTTACCGACCCACGCGGCGCGGCGACTCTGACGGCGAACGCCGCTGTCAACGTACTCACACTCGGCAGTGGCGACACGGTGCAGAACATCGACATAAGTGGAGGCAACAACCAGGTCTTCGGGAGCGGCATTGCCGGTTTCACGATGAACGGCGTCGTGCAGACGACTGCCGGCGCCTCTGCTATACACCTGACGAACACTACCGGCACCATCGCCATGACCGGCGGCAGCATCAGCAGTGCAGCGGGCGACTCTTTCGTAGTCGACGGCGGCAACTCCGTGGTCACCTACAGTGGAAACATCACGAACACGGCCGCCCACTCGGTCGTTGTGGAGAACCGAACCGGCGGCTCGGTCACACTTTCGGGGACGATCACCGATCCTGGCACCGGCATCCTGGTACAGAATAATACAGGAGGCACCACGACTTTCTCGGGCTCGGGCGATACGTTCAACACCGGTGCGAATCAGGCTGTGACGCTGACGAACAATACCGGTTCGACGATCAACTTCACGGGTGGCAATCTTGCGATCACCACAACAAGCGCCACCGGGTTTGGAGCGACCGGCGGCGGCACCGTCAGCGTGACCGGCACGGGTAACACCATCACCTCAGGCACCGGCACTGCCCTGAGCCTGAATGGCGTGACCATCGGTAGCAGTGGTTTCCTGCTCCAGAGCGTTTCGGCAAATGGGGCGGTCAATGGCATTGCCCTCAACAATCTTACCGGTGGCGGAACTGTTGGTGTGCAGGTTACCGGCACCGGATCAACGGCGGGTTCCGGAGGCACGATTCAGAACACGACCGGTGCGGCCGTTTCGCTTACAAACCTCGGTTCGCTCGGCGGCGGTACGACGCTGAATTACATGAACATTACCGGCGGCGGCGGGATCTTGGGAACGACATTCGGCACGCTGAGCGTCGCCAATGATTCGGTCTCAGCCACGGGCGCGGCGGCGCTCAGCCTTACGACAGGCGCGATCACCACCGGGAGCACGTTCAGCACGCTCTCCTCCAGCGGCAGCACGACTAACGGTGTTCTGCTCAGCGTCGTGACCGGCGGCTTCGCGGCCAACGGAGGCGCTATCTCGGGTTCGACCGGCGACGCATGGTCTGTCACAGGAGGCAGCGTGAGCGCGACCTACTCGGGTAACATCACCCAGACAAACAACGCGGCGCTCGTGAGCGTTTCGGGTGGCCACACCGGGACGCTGACCTTCCAGACAGGGACCCTCTCTGCGACGAACGGCACCGGTCTGCAGTTCAACGATGCGAACGGCGTCTACAACTTCAACGGCACCACCACGCTCAATGGCGGCGCCGCAGGCATCAACATCTTCGGTGGCTCAAGCGGCGCCTTCGCATTTTCCACTAATACCTCGATCACAAATCCGGCTGGCATCGCATTCAGCGAAAACGGGAGCACCGCGAATGTGACCTACAACGGTACGATTTCGCAAACGAACGCGTTCAACGCTGTCTCCATCAACGCCGAGACCGGCGGCACCACCACTTTCGGCGGCGCAATCACGGCGAATACTACCACCGCGAACGCGGTCAATCTGACCGGTAACACCGGCGGTGCGATCGATTTTACCGGCGGGGGACTGGCAATCACCACCACCACCGGCATCGGCTTCAACGCGACGGGCGGCGGCACAATTGGTATGACGGGCACAGGGAATACCATCACCTCAGGCACCGGCACGGCGTTCAACCTGAATGGCATAGCCATCGGCGGTAGCGGCTTTATGCTCCAGAGCGTCTCGGCCAACGGCGCCGGCAACGGCATCACGCTCGACACAGTCACTGGTACAGGTACGCTCAACCTGGGCAACGCAAGCGTCGCTAATGCGACTACCGGCCTTGTCCTTGCTAATTCCAGCGTCGCGGTCACGGCGGGTACGGTCACGATCAATGGCGCGACCACCGGATTGCAATTTGGCGCCAACACCGGGAGTTTCACCGCTAATGGAGCGACAAATCTCACGAACATCACGACCACCGGAATCAATGCGAACGGGGCGACGGGTAGTTACTTGTTCAACAACCTGACCATCGGCTTCGCCGGGACGGTTGCCACCAGTCGCGGGATTGATTTCCGCAGTTCCGACCTGCAATTCCAAACCGGGAATCTTTCGATTACCGGCAACGGCACAGCGACCAGTATCGGCATTGACCTGAGCGGTTCGCTCTATCCCGGCGGCCAGCCGGTAACCGCGAACGCGCCGAACATCCTTCTTGCCACAGCTGCCGGCCAGACCGCAGTCATCAGCAGCGTTAACACCGGCGTGCTGCTCGGAGACACCACTGTGGGCTCCGCCGGTGCGTATCTCAGGTACGGCAACCAAACCCCGATCGCATCCGGCGGCAGCGGTAGCAGTATTAACGTGATCACCGGCGGCGTCACGATAGATACTGCGAATCTCACGAGCACCAATGGCTTCATGCAGGGCCGCTACGAATTCACCGGCGTCACCTTCACCGGCAAAGCCACGTTTGAACAGGCGGCGAACCCCAACTTCATCTTTGTCGGCGCGAGCTCCTCGGGGAATGACAGCGGATCCGATCCCTCTAATACCATAAGCGTGGCCCAGTTGCTGACGCTGGACGGCACACCCTCGAACCTGAACGGTAAGACTATCGTGTTCGTGAACGACGCCTCGATCAATTTCGCCGCGACCACGTTGACGCTTGGCACCGGCACTACGATCGATGGCTTCGGAAACGGCGCCACTGTCGTGGTGCCCGGCGGCGTCCAGCCCGTGAACGTCATCGGCGACAACTTTAAGCTCGGTGGCGGCTCATTTACCGACCCGCGCGGCGCGGCGACTCTAACGGCGAACGCCGCTGTCAACGTACTCACACTCGGCAGTGGCGATACGGTGCAGAACATCGACATCAGTGGAGGCAACAACCAGATCATCGGGAGCGGCATCGCGGGCTTTACGCTGAACGGTGTCGTGCAGACGAGTGCCGGCGCCTCCGCTATCAATCTGACGAACACCACCGGGACCATCGCCATGACCGGCGGCAGCATCACCGGCGCGGCGGGCAACTCTTTCGTGGTCAATGGCGGCAACGCGGCGATCACTTACAGCGGCAACATCACAAACACGGCGGGCCACTCGGTCGTCGTGCAAAACCGCACCGGCGGCTCGGTGACGCTCTCCGGTACGATCAGCGATACCGGCAATGGCATCCTTGTGCAGAATAACACGGGCGGCACCACGACTTTCTCCGGCACGGGCGATACGCTCAACACCGGCGGGAATCAGGCCGTCACGCTGACCAACAATACCGGCGCGACGACCGACTTCATCGGCGGCAACCTCGCCATCACCACGACGAGCGCCATCGGGTTCGGCGCGAGCGGCGGCGGCACCGTCGGCGTGACGGGCACGGGCAACACGATTACTTCAGGCACCGGTACCGCGCTTAGCTTAAATGGTGTGGCCATCGGCAGCAGCGGTTTCGTGCTCCAGAGCGTCTCGGCCAATGGTGCGACCAATGGCATTGCCCTCAACAATCTGACCGGTGGCGGCACCGTTGGTGTGCAGGTTACCGGCACCGGGGCAACGGCAGGCTCCGGGGGCACGATCCAGAACACCACCGGGGCGGCCGTATCGCTCGCGAGTCTTGGTTCGCTCGGCGGCGGAGTGACGCTGGACAACATGAACATTACCGGCGGCGGCGGGATCCTGGGGACGACATTCGGCACCCTGAGCGTCGCCAATGATTCGGTCTCTGCCACGGGCACGGCGGCGCTCAGCCTCACTACGGGCACAATCGCGGCCGGGAGCACCTTCAGCACGCTCTCCTCGAGCAGCAGCGCGACCAACGGCGTGCTGCTCGGCGGTGTTGGTGGCAGCTTCACCGCAAACGCAGGCAGCATCACCGGCGCGACCGGTGCCGCCTGGTCCGTCGTCGGGGGCATTGTCGGAGCGACCTACTCCGGCGATATCACGCAGGCGAATAACGCCGCGCTGGTGAGTGTTTCGGGCGGACATACCGGCACGCTGACCTTCCAGACCGGCACGCTTTCCGCAACAAACGGCACCGGATTGCAGTTCAACAATGCCGACGGCACCTACAACTTCAACGGCACCACCACGCTCAACGGCGATGACGCGGCCATCGATATCCTCAATGGATCAAGCGGTACATTTGCGTTCTCCAGCGCCGCTTCCATTGGTGCAACGACCAGCCCGACGGGCGTCGCATTCGACGAAGACACCAGCACCGCGAGCGTCACCTACAACGGTACGATCCGGCAGACGAACGCGGTCAATGCCGTTTCCATCAATGCCAAGACCGGCGGCACCACCACTTTTGGCGGCGCGATCACGGCCGACACCACCACTGCAAACGGGATCAATCTGACTAACAACACCGGTGGCACCATCAACTTCACTGGCGGCGGGCTCGCGATCTCCACTACGACGGGCATCGGCTTCAACGCGACCGGCGGCGGAACGATCAGCGTGACCGGCAGCGGCAACTCGATCAACTCGGTTAACGCAACCGCGCTCAACGTCGCGAACACGACGATTGGCGCGAACGGCCTCACCTTCGAGAGCATCTCTTCCGGCACCAGCACAACGGGCGCAACCGAACCGGTGAGCGGCATCATCTTGAACAATACCGGTACCAGCGGGGGACTCACCGTTACCGGCGACGGCAACACGAGCGTGGGCGGCGACAGCTCCGGTGGCACCATTCAGCACACGACCGGCGTTGGTATCGCGCTGACGAACACTTTTGATCCGTCGTTCACAAACATGAACATTCAAAGCACCGCTCGAAGCGGCATTGCCGGGACGAGTGTCACGAATTTCACGTTCAAGAATGGTACGATCAACAATTCCGGCACCGCGGCGGTCTCCGGGGACTTTGATGCCAACATCGCATTCAACTCGACAAGCTTTACGGGTGCGCAGACGACAAATGGAAACAACATCAGCGGCACGTTGACGATCACAGGCAACGTGTTGAGCAACGGTTTTGCTGCAGGCCTCGACATCGAGTCAGACGCGGGGACCGTCACCAGTGCGACCGTTTCGAATAACACGGTGACCAACCCCGGCTCAGGCGGGTCTGGAGGTACGGCAGGAATCGCCTTCATCGGCACCGGCAACGCCAGTACAAGCTTCAGCCTGGATAGCGCAACCATAAACCAGAACACCATAACGAACGGCGCCCAGGCCGGAATTGAAGTTTCCATCGGCAACGCAAGTACTTCCGGCCCGGGAGCGACGGCCGGAATTCCGAATAATAGCGCGGATGTCATTTCAATCACGAATAACGCAGTATCGCTCGCCACAACTGGCACCAACGCGATCATCTTCTCGACCTTGGGCGCGAACAGCGCCTCGCGGGTTCAGGCGAATTTCAACATTTCGGGCAACGGCAGGACTGCAGCAGATGGCGGCACTGCTCCAGGCGCCCTGGGCAGCAGCAGCATCGGAACCGTGATACTTATTGGGAACAATGGTTATTCGACGATGACTGGGACGCTGGACCACAACGTCATCACGGCCAGCCAGACCAGCGGCGGCGGCAATGGAATCGCCGGCGGCAATGGTGTGGCGGGATCCGGCAACGCATGGACACCTGACCTCACGCTGATCGTGACGAACAACACCATCAGCGGGACCAACGGAAACGGAATGCTGCTCGTGGGCCGGGGCACATCGGGCATTGCGAGGTTCAAGATCGCCGACAATGACGTCAGTGCGCCTAATGACACCGGCGGCTTCGCGACCGAGGGCATCCGCGTGGATGCGGGTAACGCAGCGAGCGCCGACGATCAGGTCTACCTCAACATCTTCGGCAACACGAGTGCGGGGCAAAATGGCGCCGGCGGCATCGGCATTCGAAAACAGGGCACCGTTGCGACAGTCAATGTCTTCGGCATATTCGACCCTGGCACTCTGCCGGGCAGCCCGCTGGCCAGCTCGCCGAGCGATACCCAAGTGACGACCTTCATCAACGCCAACAACTCCAATGGCGGCGGCACGGACATCATTGCGGGTAGCGGTTTCGTGAAAGACACGACTCAGGCACCGCCCTAGACTCGAGCGGTCGGGCGCGGCTCGGTAGGGCGAGGCTCCGCCCGAGCCGTGGCGCGTGACAACGAATCGATCACGTATCGGCGTGTCCGCGATTAAAGGCGAAATGCTGGCGAAAGGTACGCACAAAGGACGCGAACGTAAGAACAGGCCGCGAAAGGGTTGCTTCAAATTCATCGCCTTATTGAGCGATACAGCGATAGCTCGCCCATACTCCGGCTTCGTGATCGATTCGTCGTCACGCGCTGCGGCTCGGGCGGAGCCTCGCCCTACCGGAGCCTCGCCCTACCGGAGCCTCGCCCTAGCGGAACGTTTGCTCTATCCTAGTTTTGGGACCCGGGTCTGCGGGGCAGAACGCCGTCATGCCAAAGGTAAACGTCGACGGTCGGCGAGCCGTCGCACTGCGGCCATCGGCGCTTGACCCGAGAATTTCGCTACAGAGCTTGCATTGCCCACAAATCTCTAAAGATTTTTGGGCAATGCAGGTTAACGGCAAATATTTTCCGAAATTGCGCTTCCGATTTTCTATTGATTGCACTAGAAAATTCCCATGGGGACCCCCTTTCTCTCCGAAATCAAGATCGTGTCTTTCAACTTCCCCCCTAAAGGGTGGGCGTTCTGTAACGGTCAGCTCCTGCCGATCAACCAGAATCAGGCGCTATTTTCCCTGCTCGGCACAACCTATGGTGGCGACGGGCGAGTGAACTTCGGCCTGCCGAACCTGCAAGGGCGAATACCGATGCACATGGGCAACGGCCACACGCTTGGCGAGCATAGGCGGCGAACAGGCGCACACGCTTAATATAGCTGAGCTCCCGACGCATACGCACACCGCGAGCGCCGCGAACGTGCCGGCGACCTCCAACGCCCCGTCGAACGCGCGTATGATCTCGCAGTCGGCGGGAGCCAACATGTATGGGGCTGCCTCAAATCTTGTGAACATGTCGCCGCAAGCCCTTGCCGCTGTGGGCACCAGTCAGGCGCACCTGAACACGCAACCCTATCTGACGCTGACCTTCTGCATTGCGTTGCAGGGGATTTTTCCGAGCCAAAACTAGTTCTAGATTATGTCACAACCATACGTTGGTGAAATCCGGATGTTTGCCGGCAACTTCGCTCCGGCCGGATGGATGTTCTGCGAAGGTCAGCTTCTGTCGATCGCAGAAAACGAAACGCTGTTTAATCTGATCGGAACGACCTACGGCGGAGATGGGCAAACAACGTTCGCGTTACCGGACCTGCGTGGACGCCTCCCGATCCACCAGGGCTCCGGTTTCACCCTTGCTCAAACGGGTGGCGTAGAGTCGGTGACGCTCACGACCGGTCAGATTCCAGCGCACTCTCACCCTTTCCTCGCATCTGGCAACCAGGCTTCAAGCACCAACCCGGTGAACCAGGTGCCGGCGATTACTCAGGCAGCTACGATCACTCCTTACGGAACGGACAACCCGTTGGTGCAACTCAATTCCGCGTCGATTGGGCCAGTCGGAGGCAGCCAGCCGCACGATAATTTCCAACCCTATCTCTGCATTGACTTCATCATCTCGCTCTTCGGCGTCTACCCCTCACCAACCTAGTTATGGCAAATCCGTTTCTTGCTGAAATCCGTATTTTTCCCTTCAATTTCCCGCCCCAAGGATGGGCGTTTTGCAACGGCCAGCTCATGCCCCTCTCGCAAAACACCGCTCTCTTCTCGCTGCTTGGCACCACCTACGGCGGCGACGGTAAATCGAATTTCGCGCTTCCTAACATGCAGGGAAACGCTCCGATGCATCCGGGTCAGGGTCCCGGCCTTTCGCTCCATGATCTCGGCGAAACTGGGGGCTCGGACACCGTGACGTTGCTGGAATCAGAAATGCCGCAGCATTCGCATGGTTTGACCGCCTCAAACCAGGAGGGCACCGATCAGAGCCCCTTCAACGAGATGTTTGCGGGAGGAGTCGGCGGTATCAACCTGTATGCTGCGCCCGCCTCAATCATACAACTCCCCGGCGTCACGGTGGCGCCGGCCGGGGGCGACCAGCCTCACAACAACTTGATGCCTTACCTCACGCTGAACTTTTGCATCGCGCTGCAGGGCGTCTACCCTCCACGTACTTAAATACTACATTTCTTGTTGATGGAGAGTGCCACGCGTGATTCTCCGCGGTTGCGGGCCGCGACGCCAGAGGACGAACAATTTCTTCGCGCGGTTTATGCGGGCACGCGCGCGGAGGAACTGGCGCAGGTGCCATGGACCGACGAGCAAAAGCGCGCATTTACTAACATGCAGTTCGCCGCTCAGGACGCCCATTACCGGCGGTATTATCCGTCCGCGCAGTATTCGATCATCGAACTACAAGGCGTGCCTGCCGGCCGCCTCTATGTGGTTCGTTCGGAAAAGGAAATCCTGATCATCGATATCGCGCTGCTGCCGGAGCATCGGCGCGCCGGGATCGGAACTAAACTGCTGCGTGAATTACAGGATGAAGCGCACACGGCAGGCAAGGTGCTGACCATCCACGTCGAGAAATTCAACCCTGCCCTTCGCCTTTACCAACGCCTCGGATTCCAGCAGATCGAAGACAAAGGCGTTTACCTGTTGCTCGAATGGAAATGAACTAGGCCCATAAGCATTCGGAAGTAGACGAAGCGTCCCCGCTTTGCACCTCTTCAAAGGCGTGCAAACCGAGACGGTTCGCTTACATTTTGACGCCTCCGCGAACGCCTAAGTAAATGCTTACGGCGGAGGCCGGACGAGCGATGCAGGCTAGTTGAATACCGCCTCGAAATACGCCCCGGTCGAATCCGCCCCGATCTGCACCAGGAATATCTCCATCGTTCCGAACTGACCATGACTCACCGCGTAAATGCGCTGCGGAAGACGCACAGACGCGCCGCCACGGAACTCTAATGCAAACGGCTCGCGACCTCCCGCTCGCGCCGCGCCAAGCGAGCGCACTTCCACAAGCCGGACATTGACAGGGGCGGCGCCTTTCAAGGCAATTTCAAAATCCTGGCCAACGAATTCCGCCAATTGTGCGCGGTCGACTTTGTCTAGTTCAAGCATGACGCAAATCTACACATCGCGTCTTACGCGGGGAGCGGAATTCATCGCCCTCTAGTAATCTTAGGCATTATCTGTTTCTACCAGACATTCAGTGGGGCCAATTCCATTTCCAGATCGTTTTGCCGGAACCCAAGGCCAACTAAAATTTCTACCTCGACCCATCCAAGCGATCGGAGCGGCAAATTTTGCCTGGTCCAACCCTGTTGAGACTACTCGAAAACAGCGGAAACCGCGCAAAAAGAGGCATATGACAAAAATCGTATGTTTATAACACCCTGATCAGGAATGTCTTATAATTAGCGAATAGAAGCTGTTAATATTGTGGCATCTCGCGTGCTTTGCAGTGTTCCAGTGAACATAGCCAATAACGCTGCGACAAGATTGAGCGAATCTCCAAAACATGAGACCCCAACAAGGCTTGGTTTTCTCACAAATGACGAGAGCGCGTTTCAGCGTTTGCTCGAAACCCATCTCCCCCGCGTTCGAACGATTGTCGAGCGAATAAGACGGAGGCTGCCGAATACACTTGAGGCAGATGACTTGTACAGCATTGGAGTGACCGGCCTAGTCGCCGCCGCGCGGAACTGTCGACCGGACCAGGAGCGAAGTTTTGGAAGCTACGCGAACACGCGAATAGAGGGAGCGATCTTAGACGAATTGCGACGGATGGACTCCATGAGTCGCACTAACCGCTCCAAGGCCAAGCGACTCGGGATTGCCATTTCCAAATTAGAACAGGAGCAGGGTGGCAGCGTTTGCCAGGATTCACTCTGCACGGAAATGCAGATGACGCAGGGGGAGTTAGCGGAACTACAAGAAGACGTGCGCGAAGTGCGTTTTGTCTCATTGGACGAGTCTCAAGGTGACTCGGAGGAACAATCCCTGCACGATATCATTCCCGATGGGTCCTGGGTGTCTGCCTTGGACGTGTTGGAGCGCAAAGAAGTTTTGTCCCTGCTCGCGGAAAGAATGGCCAAACTGCCCGAAATGCCGAAGAAGGTATTGGCGATGTACTACTACGAAAATATGAAGTTGTCGGAGATCGCCGCCTGCTTCGGTTTGACTGAATCCCGGATCTGTCAAATCCACACGCAAACGGTTGGCGTGCTTCGAAACTACCTGACCAGCATTTTGGCCTAGATTCTTTAACTGAACAAATCATGAATACTAAAGTTGACTGGGACCATTTAGTAGGTGCTCTGAGGATCGAGTTGCAGGAGAAAGGCGGGCTTATCGGGTTGCTGAATCGGCAAACCGAAACTTTGTATCGCCGCGACACCTTAGAGAACGAGCGGTTGGAAGAGCAAATTCGCACCCAATTGGAGCTGATCCTACGTTCTACCCAAGGTCGAGACCATGCCGTTCGGCAGACTGCGTCGGCGTTTCATCTAAATAAAGATGTTCAGTCAAATGAAGTGATCTGCGGTTTCCCGGATTTTGTTCGCCCGCTGCTCGAAGCACTGTTTGCGGAAGTTGAACGACTAAGTATTCGATTGACGGAACGCCTCAATCAAAACAAGGCGCTTAAAGCGAGGTTTCTCTTTGAGACTCGCTCCGCGGTAGAGTGCCTCTCGAATGGGCATTAACGAACTCGCACGTTTTTTTTGATGAGGAAGCTATGATAAATCTGGGTCCAAATCTGGGACAATATTTCCAACTGGCCGAAATGGTCGAAAAATTCCCTACTACTGCTTTTATAGCCGGACGCTTGCAAAAAGAAGGCTGGGATTCTGCTTACGGAAAGTCGCTTGTTTGCAACTTCAGAGACGATCTGATCCGCGAATGTGGAAGCCAGTACGCTGACGTGCTAATACATTTTCGGTTATCGCACACGAAGCTCACGCCTTCGTTTGCGCCTTGAAAAAACAGCCAACTGACTTCCGGCAAAGTACCTCCTATTTCGGGGACAGGACACTAGCAGGGCGGCCGTTTGCATTTTCGGGTCGCTTCGGCTAATGAGGCTTTTGTGCGCAGAGCATTGATCGTACTGTTGCTGCTTTGCCCGTACCTGTCCGACTGCGACCCGCAATCCGCTACGGAAACCACATTAGTCGCGGAGCGCAAAAGAATGGTCGAGGAGCAGCTTGCAGCCCCGGGACGGAACATTCAAAACCGCCGAGTGCTTGACGCCATGTCCACGGTGCCACGCCACGAGTTCGTGCCGAAAGCCCTTAGGAATTTGGCCTATCGGGACGAGCCTCTGCCCATCGGACAAGGCCAGACTATTTCCCAGCCGTTTATCGTCGCATTTATGACTGAACAACTCGACCCAAAGCCAACTGACCGTGTCTTGGAGATCGGCACAGGGTCCGGTTACCAGGCAGCCGTGCTATCGCAGTTGGCTGCGGAGGTTTACACCATTGAGATCATTGAACCTTTGGCTAAGCGTGCCGAGGCGAACCTGAAGCGGCTCGGATACAACAACGTAAAAGTCCTCGCCGGCGATGGCTACCAAGGTTGGCCGGATCATGCGCCGTTCGATGGCATCGTCGTGACCTGCGCCCCGGATCATATCCCGCAACCGCTGGTCGAACAGTTGCGAGATGGTGGCCGGATGATCATTCCCGTTGGCCCTCCGGAAAACCAGCAGCTTTACCTTTTGCAAAAGCATGGTACGAAGGTCGAGCAGCAAGCCGTATTGCCCGTGCGCTTTGTACCGATGACCAGGGCGCAATAAAATCTTCAGTCTGCTGTCCCGTTGCGGTGGTAGGGACGCGCTCCAGCGCGATCCGGCGTTTCTAAACAGGAAAGAGCCTCAGCTCCCATAGCCGGACGCGCGAGAGCGCGTCCCTACCATCCCAGAATGCGGCATTGCTAAATGGCAAAGAGCCTCAGCTCCCATAGCGCAAAAAGCGCGTTCGCAGAGGCGCCAAAAGTAGCGTCCAGACATACGGCACCGGACGCGCAGGGAGCGCGTCTCTACCTGCAACGGTAGTCGAGCGGCTGGATCCTATCATTTCTGCGGCTGCATCCCCAACAATCGGTAGTGACTTTCAATGCAGTGGAAGCAACCATGGCACTAACAAAACGCTGATTGCCATCACTAGCAAAGTGAAGGGGACACCAACTTTAACAAAATCGGCAAACCTGTATTGGCCAGGTCCCAGCACCAGTGTGTTCACCGGTGATGAGATCGGTGTCATAAATGCCGCCGAGGCAGCCAGAGCAACGATCATTGCAAATGGATAAGGGGAAGCTTTCAAATGGTGCGCAGCGCTCAGAGCAACGGGTATCATCAGCACGGCGGTTGCAGTGTTTGAGATGAAGAGACCGATCAATGCAGTCAGCCCGAACAAGACGGCCAGCAGAAAACGCGGCTCGCGTTCGCCACATAGACGTAATAGCCCGTCGACCGCTAACTCGATGCCACCAGTCTTTTGCAATGCTAACGCGAACGGCATCATTCCCACAATCAACAGTAGAATCTGCCAGTGGATGGACTTGTACGCACTCTCAAGGTCGATGCAGCGACAGAGGCCCATTAAGAGACAGCCGATCAACGCCGCAATTACGTTGGGAACGATCCCTGTCACCATCATAGCGACGACGGCAATCAGGCTGAACAACGCATAGGGAGCCTGGCTCACGGCCGGCGAAACTTGATCGATTTCTGCGGGCAGACTTAGAACTAGAAAATCGTGAATCTGAGTTTGCAGTTGCCGAATCGCCTTCCAGGGGCCGATGACAAGAAGTGTGTCGCCCGACCGCAGTTTTTCTTCCAAGAATCGACCTTCGAACGCGTGCGGACCGCGACGCAGCCCTATCACATTGAGGCCGTATTTCCGGCGAAAAGTCAGCTCGAGAACAGACTTGCCGACCATCTCTGAGTCGGGTGGGAGAATGACCTCAGCCATTCCAATCTCCTGCGCTTGATCTGTGAAATAGGCTCCTTGCAGCGGTAACTCCTCAAGCCCGAATTTCGAAAGCAGGTCCAACCGGTCCCCTTCCTTTGAGTCGGATGCGGGAACATCGACGAACAATACATCGGATGCTTTCAGTTCGGTGTAAGCATCTGCACTTAGAAATTCCCGCCGGAATCTACGTTCGCGTTCGATGGCCACCACATTCGCTCCGTGCCGGCGACGCGGCCCCAACTCCTGTAGCGTCTTCCCAATAATCGGAGAATCAGTACGGATCCGCAAACGGAGCTCGCGTCCGGCCAAATGGTAATCGGTGATCAGATCGAGCAGATTTCGTCGCCGGCCATCTGAGGGGTGTTTGTCGATCAGGGCACCCAGCCAGTGCCGGGCCGCCAGCATGTAAACGATGCCGGCCGCCAGGATCGTTGCCCCAAAAGGTGTAAAACTGAAAAGTCCGAACCCTGCGAAACCATTTTGCCTGAGGGCGCTGTCGACAACGAGATTTGGTGGAGTGGCTACAAGGGTGAGCATACCGCTGATTAGCGCTGCAAAGCTCAGGGGCATCATCAAGCGGCGCGGCAATAACCGCAGGCGTTCGGAAATCCCAAGCACCACCGGAATGAAAATAGCGACTACGCCCGTGGAGCTCATGACGGAACCGAGACCCGAAGTCACGAGCATAAGCAACACCAACAGGCGGGCCTCGCTTCCGCCGGCCCTGGCAACGAGCCAGTCACCCAATCGATAGGCGATTCCTGTGCGAACGAGCCCTTCTCCGATTACGAACATCGCCGCGATGAGAATGACGTTAGGATCGCTGAAACCCGCAAGTGCTTCGGACAATTTGAGAATGCCGGACAACGGCAGGATGACAATCACCAGCAGCGCGACCATGTCCATGCGCGGTTTGTTGGCAACGAACATCCCGACGCAGGCGATCAGCAGGCCTATAACGAATAGCAACTGGTTGTTCACGGCATTATAATAATTGCCAGCAGAACCCTACGAGCCGGCGTCCAATCAGGACGCACAAAAGTTTATTTGCCGCTCCGGCAGGGTAAGCCGTTCTCATAGAAGCCAATGTCTGTTCGCAACGCTTCCTCCAGAGCCGCGTTGTTCTGGTTCGTTGCCAATTGCAAACTCCGATGTGCCATTTCTACCGCTTCGGAGAATTTTCCAGTTTGAGCATAAGCAGCTGCCAGTATGCGGAGAGCCTTCGGATTCGCGCCACCGGTCATCTGGTTGGCCTGTTCGGCTAGCTTAACAGCGACGGCTTTCAAAATAGGCGTTTGAGGGGATGTCGCTAATGCCCAGGCCAGGTTGCCGCGGGCCTCAACGTACTGGGGATTAATTTCAAGCGCTTTTTGGTAGTAACTAACAGCTTCTTCCACTTTTCCCTTTTGAAAAAGCACGATGCCGAGATTGTTGCAGACTTCGGAGTAATCGGGCTTGATCTCGAGCGCTTTTTTGTAATGATCAACAGCCTCATCCACTTGGCCCTTGAGAAGAAGAGCATTGGCAAGATCGTAGTGAACCAAGGCGTAGTCAGGTTTGATCTCGAGCGCCTTATCGTACTGAGCAATGGCTTCGTCCAACTCCCCCTTCCGGAGAAGTGCGCTGGCAAGATTTGCCTGGGCGTCCGCATGCGCCGCGTTAATTTCAATCGCTTTTCGGAAATGAAAGATTGCGCTGTCCACTTGGCCCTTCTGGAGCATGACGGTGCCCAGATTATTGTGTGCCATCCAAGCCTTCGGATTTCTCTCAATCGTGGTTTGCCAGAGAGTTTCGATGTCGGCATACATCGCGCTCTGGCGCCATGTGAGGATGGCGAGCAAGCCCAGGAACGCTAGGCACAGCACATAACCAATTGGCCGATGCCAATTCTGCCCGTGTTCGAAAAGCAGGGCTATCCCTGCCGCCACGAGCGCAATGAACCCGACGTTCGCAAGGTACTGGAAATGATCCGCCACGAACGAATAGCGGAATGGATACACGTTTAAAAAGCCAAGCACCGGGAATAGCGTTACGATATAATAAAGAAGTGCCGCCAATGGCGCACGCCACCGCCGGCTTAGCCAGACCAAAACCGCCACCAGCAAGAGCGTAGCCGCCGGGAAGAGATATTGCCACCAGACTGTCTGGCTGACTTCCCATCGGGGATAGACGAAGATCAAATTGAGTGGCCAGAGAAGTTTGCCCAAGTAAAACCAGATCACACGCCCGGCGATAAGAATCCGCTCTGTCGCAGTATAATTAAAGTCAGCGCCTTCGGCGCCGATGAGACTTCGCTCAACCCAGGCAGTAAACAGTCCCGCGGCGGTCCCCAGCAGGAAAAACGGTATCAACGGCAACAGATCCCGCCTCCACGATAACTTGCCGCGCTTCCACCAGAAAATTATCAATACCGCGGCTGGTAAAGTGGCGATGACGGTTTTCGACATTAAACCCAACAAAAAGAGAACCAGGGCGGCGGCATAGGATGGCAGGTTCCTGGTGCGATCAAACTTCAAGTAGGCCAAGACAGACCCGAAATAAAACACCCCGGAAAGCATATTCTTGAGCTCGGAAATCCAAGCTACCGATTCCGTTTGAATCGGATGCAGCGCAAAGATTGCGGCCGCAAACCATGCGCCCCGAATTTCAAGGCGTCGCAAAATTCTGACGAGGAGCAGCGCTGAGACGCAGTGTAGAAGGATATTCAGCAAATGGTATCCTGCGGGCCAATCGCCCCAGAGTTGGTGTTCCACCCAAAAGAAAGTATGCGCCAGCGGATAGTATTGCTGGGTAGCGCCGGGCTTAGCCCAAATTCGTCCTAACCCCTCCAGGGAGCGCAATTCCGGTTTGGTCAGGTGGGCATCGTCATCCCATATCGGTGTTCCGTTCCAGGCCGGCAGATAGATGAACAGAGTGACGATCACCAAAAGCAAGCCAAACAGCCAATCTTTACGACACGGCTCAACCGGCTCGTTGGAATCTGATTTGGCTGGCGAATCGGCCATGTATGGCGGCCCTTTGGTGAGTTATCGCTTAGCCGAGTTCTTGAGCCACCGCAAGTTCCAACCAAGAACGATTCACGACAGAGGTACAGCTCGGCTAAGCCGCAACCGCAGGGGGCGTGAGCTGGTACCTGGATTTTACTTACTATTGTGGACGAGTGGATTCCTCCAAGAGAAAGATCACCGAGCGGTAGTCTTTCCCGGTAGACAGATTCATGCCCAATTCGCAGGTTCGATTGCTCGAAAGGTAAGCGTCGAAGTGCCGTTCGCCGATTTCCTGGACTTGCTCGCTGGTGGCCGATTTAGTCAATTCGGGATGAAGCATCCCGCGATCTCCGGCAAATGCGCAGCACGTAGCGTAAATAGGGGTCACCGCCTCCTCGGCAAGAGACGCAACGAGAGCATGGATTTTATCGGACAATCCCAGGTGATGAGTTGAACATACCGGATGAACGACGGCCGACTGGACCCGCTTGCTCACCTTGAGGCGTGGCAACAAATAGTCGTACGCCCATGCAACAGAATCGAGGAGAGTCAGTCGCTTGTGCTTCTCGAGATTCTCCGGCGTCAAGTAGTGCAAAACTTCACCGGTGATGCCGAAGGTGCACGAACTTGCGTCGCAGACAACCGGTAAGCGGCCCTGATCGCTCCAGCGCCAGACGCTTTCGACGATCTTGTTTGCCATGTAGCGATTCCCGTTCTCGTAGCCTTTCGAATGCCACACGGTGGCGCAACAGTTGCCGGCGATATCATCGGGAATCCAAACCGGCAATCCTGCACGCGCCGAGACGCTGACCATCGCTTCCGCTAAACTTTGCTGCGAGGCCGTCCCGGGAGCGTTGCCGAACATCCGGTTGACGCAAGCGCAGAAGTACACCGCCGCCGCTCCATCTTTATTCGTCGGGGGAAATTCCACGCTGGCGGCCGGCGGGATGTTTGGAAGACAAACTGGCACTAGATCCTTACTGACGACTGTACGGGCCAGAGAAGTCAGGCCCTTTGCCGGCAAGTGCCCCAGCACCCTTGACGATATTTCGTTGGCCGTGAGCGCCAAGCGCCCAATCCGTTCGACCTCGCTCCAATGCTCGGCGAGCTTTTCCGCGACGTATTCTTGCGCGTGGGTGTGCTCAAGATGGCGGAAATGCTTCATAAGAATCCCTGTATTGATGCTTAACGGACACGCCAGGGAGCACAATCCGTCGCCGGCGCAGGTTTCAATCGCGTCGTATTCGTATTCTCGCAGCAGGGCTTCGGTAACGGGAGACCCTTCGGGCTGGCGTAGCATTTCTCGCCGCAAGACGATTCTCTGTCGGGGTGTTGTCGTCAGGTTGCGGCTGGGACAGACTGGTTCGCAGTAGCCACATTCGATACAGCGATCCACTTCATTTTCAACGGTAGGTACCGTGTGAAGATGGCGCAGATGGGCCCTCGGATCGTGACTTAGCAGCACGCCTGGCGAGAGGATATTCTCAGGGTCAGCGAGGCTCTTCAACTTCCACATCAATCCGGTCAGCTTCGAGCCCCACTCGTGCTCGACGAACGGTGCAATATTACGCCCGGTGCCGTGCTCTGCCTTGAGGGAGCCATCATATTTGTCAACCACGAGTTTCACTACGTCCTGAAGAAAGCTATCGAACCGGGCGATGTCCGCCTCGGTGTTGAGTGACGGCGTGATCAGGAAGTGAAGGTTACCAGCGGAAGCATGGCCGAACACGCGGCCCGCGTACCCGTGGCGGACGAAAAGCTTCTGTACGTCGACAGCGCCGTCGGCCAATCGCTCCGTCGGGAAACAAACGTCTTCCAAGATCAACGAAGTGCCACTAGGTCGAGCACCGCCTACGGAAGGCAGCAGACCATGGCGCACATTCCAAAGCTGTGCGGCGACGTGCGGATCCTTCGTAAAATCGGCGGTCTCGAGCAAATGAAGCGTAGAGAGAATTTCATTGGCCGCGCGTTCGGCTATAACCTGCTTTTCAGTAGTGCTTTCGCGGAATTCAACGAGAAGGGCTGTCGCTTCATCGGGAAACCGTTTCCATCGATCCGGCACGCCTGGTTTACCCTCGACGGCACGTATCGAAGCGCGGTCCAACAATTCCACCGCCGCCGCGCCATGCTTCACGAAAGGCTCAACGGCGGCGCAGGCTGAATGCATATCCGGGAAGAACAGGAAGCCCGTCAAACGGTGTTTGTCGTCCTGGACCGTTTCAAAGACGACCTCCGAGATGAAAGCGAGCGTGCCTTCCGAGCCGACCATGAGGCGGCGGAAGATCTCGAGCGGCGTCTTCCCGTCGAGAAACGCCTCCATATGGTAACCCGTCGTATTTTTGATGCTGAACTTCTTGCGAATTCTTGAGACTAAATTGGGATCGGAGAGGATTTCGCTCTGAATATCAATAAGCCCCTTGGCAAGTTCCGATTCGGCGTGCGCGAATTGCTCCTCTGCATCGGGATCTGCGGTATTGATCCTGGTGCCGGTAAGAAGAATAAACGTCATCGATTCGATGGTCTTGTAGGAATTCTGTGCAGTGCCACAGCACATGCCACTGGCGTTGTTGGCTACAACACCTCCAACGGTAGCGACACCGGAACTGGCCGGGTCAGGCCCTAGGCGGTAGCCGTAAGGTGCCAGTGCGAGATTGGCCCGGAACATGACCGTGCCGGGTTTTACCCGGAGGCGTTTACCGCCCTCCTCAACTTTCCAGCCCGCCCAGTGTTTGCGCGCATCGAGCAGGATTCCGTCACCCTGCGACTGACCGCTAAGGCTCGAGCCGGCCGAGCGAATCGTCACCGTCAGCTTTTTTGACCGGGCATAAGCGAAGATCGCTTTGACCTGTGCCTCGGTCTGCGGAGTTACCACAATTTTTGGGATCATCCGGTAAGGACTGGCGTCTGTCGCGAATCGAATCAGATCAATAGCACGGTGATGCACCTGGGCCCTGCCCAGCATATCTACCATATCGTCGCGGAGCCAGGCGGGACTTCCCTGCGCGACCTCATCCGGAGCGCGGTCGTGTGTGGGGGGATGCTGGCGTGGTTCAATACATGCCGGATCAGGTTGGAGTAGTTTGTACATGTCGATGTCTCCGCTTCGCCGAACTGGATCGCAACTGGGTTGCAGCCAACTTCCAGGTGCAGATCTAATGGAAAACCGCTTTATCCGCGCCTTCTTTCGTCACCAAGCCCTTGCCTAAGATGCGCGACATAACAGTGATGAGGAGCGCTGCGGCAAGTGCCATACCAACATAGAGCAGGCCTTGCGGATCGATGCCAGCCATCGATGCGGCTTCTGCAGGCTTGGCGGCTGCGGGCACCACCTTCTCCCCGGCCGGAACGATCCAGGGGAAGACATAGGCCTGGAGCATACAGATGATGCCGACCACCGTACAAAGGATCAAGGAGTGTTTCAGGTTGAACCGGAAGATCTCGTACTCCTTGCCAACCATGTTCGTTGCCGCAGTAGCGACGGAGATGGACTGAGGAGAGATCATTTTGCCGGTTACGCCGCCCGCCGTATTGGCATTGACGGTAATAAGGGGGTGGATGCCGAGTTGAGCCGCCGTAACGGCCTGCAACTTCCCGAACAGGGCGTTCGTGGACGTGTCGGAACCGGTCATGAACACGCCGAGCCAGCCCAGAAAGGCGGCGAAGAATGGGAAAAACCATCCCGTGGAGGCGAAAGCATGACCCAGGGTGATGGCCATGCCGGAGTAGTTCATTATGTAGGCGAAACCTAGAATCGTAGCAATCGTCACAATCGGCCACCTAAGTTGCTTCAGGGTATTGCCGGCGACATCGAGCGCGGTGCGGATGGAGGCGCCCATCACCGGGATACAGAAGAACCAGGCCAGAAGAATGGCCGTACCGGCGGCGCTCAGACCGTTGAACGTATAGACCGCGGCCTTTGCCTTGCCAACGTCGTCGATCACCATTTTGTCGAGGCCCTCAATGGGCAGATTGACCAGGAAGATCTGATTCATGGCGGTCTGTACGTTTTTGATGCCCCAGGCAGCGACAAAAACCGAAAGCAGGAGGAAAGGCGCCCATGACCGAAATACCTGACCGCCGCTATACCAAAGCTCTGCCCTGCCTTCGCTCTTTGGCTCCTCGGGAAAGTGCCAGCTTTCCTTGGGATGCCAGTATCGCAGGAAGATAACGGTGCAGATCATCGAGGTTATGGACGAGAGGATATCCGGGAGTAGCGGTCCGATATAATTGGCAGACAAGAATTGAACGAGCGCGAAAGAACCGCCGCAGACCATGCAGGCGGGCCAGACTTCGATGCCTTTCTTCCAGCCGGCCATGAGGATTACCAGATAAAGCGGGACAAAGACGCTTAGAAATGGCAGGGTGCGCCCGACCATTTGGCTGAAGCCCATTAAATCCACGCCGGAAGCGTTGGCGCCGACAATAATGGGAATACCGATGGCGCCGAAGGCAACCGGGGCCGTGTTAGCCAGAAGACAGAGACTGGCGGCATAGAGGGGATTGAAACCGAGCCCCATCAGTATGGCGGCGGTGATCGCCACGGGCGTTCCGAACCCCGCGGCGCCTTCGAGAAAGGCGCCGAAGGAGAAGGCGATGAGCAAGGCCTGCATGCGGCGGTCATCGGAAATAGTTGCCAGCGAGTTCTTGACGACTTCAAACTGTCCGGTCTTCACGGACATGTTGTAGATGAAAAGGGCAGTGATTACGATCCAGGAGACTGGAAAAAGACCGAACAGCGCTCCGTACACCACCGAGAGGCCGGCATACTGCATAGGCATGCCATATGCGATGCACGCGACGACTACGGCCAGCGAGGTCGCGATAATCGCCGCCCAATGGCCCTTCATTTTCAACACGGTAAGAGCGGTAAACAGAAAGAGAATGGGAACAAACGCAACCAGCGCCGAGAGCGCCAAGTTCCCCAACGGATTGACATTCATTGCCCAAGTCATGACGTCGTATCTCCTCAATTGATTCTGCCGAAAAACCCTCTTGGTCGAAAAATCCTAGATTTTTGGGGGATCAAATCACCCTGCCTATATCGCAAAAACCCGTCTACGGGCATTTTAGAGCGTCGTTTTTTTGTCACCGGAATACGATTTTTTACAATGTTGGAAAAGAGGGGGGGTCAGCAGAATCCTCAATTAACGCACGGCCATCCTGGCACAAACAAACCAGGTTCCAAGCCTTTTCTTCTCCCCTTGCTGCCCGCAGGTGATGAAAAGGAACATGGTGATCTTCTCAAAAAGCTTTCGAGGAGCTCCAGGCGAAGCTCGAGTCGATGACGACGGATGCTTTCCCGCAGGCTCGCAAGCGGATGGAGGAGTTTGTCGAGACATTCAACCGCACGAGCAATCAGACGATTGATCTGTTCGAGAAAATGCTAGTTAACCGTCTTCGTCGGCTCCGGAATGGGAATCGCGATGGCCCTTGAACTAACATAATCTGTGAGCGTTCGGGCAGCCAACCAGTCCGGTTTTTCGCGGACATCGCTCGGTACGTACTGGCGCCGGGCTATGGGCTTGGCGCGACTGCGCGATGGGAGGACAGGCCGGCCGCCGCGGCGGTCTTCTTTAATCCACTGGTGTCCAAAATAGGTTCTTGAGTAGCCGGTCGCAATTGCATCCTGGTATGAATGTTTCAATCATGCCTTTGCAATGGATCCGAGCCACGGAGTGGCGATAGACCTTAGCCCAGGGTGGAGTGTAGCGGCATAAGCGCTAACTTATTGCAGCAGCGGGAAGGCGCCACTACGCATTTAGCCCGGAGGGATCAAAGCGAAGGTAGCCCGCCTCCGCAAAGCGGCTCGACTGAGCTCGCCGAAGTCCTACGTCGCGACCGCAGAGGGTGGTTGCGCAGACCCTGGACGGGTCTACTTTTATCTTGTTTCCAGGCACTTCGTGCCAGGCTACTTTCATTTGGTCCCTCCGGGACAGGATCCACTCTTTCGTTGTAAAATTTTCCTTAAGTTAGCGCTTATGCCGCTCCGCTCCACTCTGGGCTTCTCGTGCGCCTTTGGCGCGGAAAACGCCGAAACCTCCTTTTGAAGAGCTTTTCAACAGCCCCGCCAAAGCGCTGGAATACAAGACCAACCTGTCCAACTAGTGTCGTGTCCCTTCATTACGTAGAAAGAATATCTGCCGCGGCGAGCGCTTCTCTGGCTCGTCGGATTTTTTCTAGGATTTTAAGACCGGAGGCTCCGAGTCCTTGAGCCGAGGATCGTGCTGGACTTCTATCCATCCCTTTACCGTCCACAGCGAGTGCTGTTTGTTGTCGGCTCATGTCATCTAAGGTCTCGTGCGCCTTTGGCGCGGAAAACGCCGAAACCTCCTTTTGAAGAGCTTTTCAACAGCCCCGCCAAAGCGCTGGAATACAAGACCAACCTGTCCAACTAGCGATTATTTTGGACAGCAGTGACTTTAATCACAATCGGAAGGCCTTCCACTGCGTGGTAATTGAAGTTTTTTTTTACGTCCGCGAATGGGTGGATCTGCGAAGAAATATTCGAAGTGTTTCTGGCTATGCGAACGTTGTTCCTCATCGCCCCGAACTCACAAAAAGTTGTGACCGACTTCCGGTCAGATTGCGGTGTCAAAATGAACGGATCATCTCTTGTCGGAACGGTTTTGGCAGGCCGCTTCAAGATCTTGAAAAAGATAGAAGTCGACAGTTTCAGGGCACATGACCTCCTGCTGGATCAAACCGTAATGGTCAGACAGGCTTTACTGTCATCTCGACGCGATGATGATTCTTGCCGCCAGAAAGTCCAGAGGCTCGCTTTAGTGCGTCATCCCAACTTTTTGAACGTTCTCGACGTGGTCTGCAACAAGTCGAGCTGCTTTATCATTACAGAGCATCCCCAGGGTCATTCGATTACCGACCTGCTGAAAGAGCGATCACGTTTTGATGTGGAAGATGTTCTGACGTTAATGACTCCTTTAGGAGGCGCTCTAGACCTCGCGGCTTCCTTCGCATGCTGCGCGAATTCGATTTCTGTCCGCTGGCTGTTCGTCGAAAAGAGGCACTCTTTTGCAGTTGATTCCGACCAGCGTCAGCTCTCCGAATGGGCATCATCCTTGGTAAAGTTGGACGTATGGGAACTTTTAAAGCGTCGGAAGAGGATTCGGTGGTCTCTTCCCACCTCGATAGGACGGGGCGGCGGTTCAAGAAAATTGGCAGTTAGACAAGCGGCGCTGGTCACTTACGAACTGCTCGGTGGGGAGAAGAAAAACAAAGAGAGTGAACTCAAGCGCTGGTTTCAGCCCATAAATGGGCTGGGCGACGCCGGTAATGCTGTCCTCTACCGTGGCCTGCAAGGTTCGCCGGTGTTCAATAACAGCGGAAGCTTTTTCCAAAAATTCGAGTCAGCAATTCAATCGGGTTCCCCAGAGTCGAGAGAGTTGCCTGGATCTGAGTTGTCGCCCCAGGAGTCTTCCGTGTCTTTATCCGGGACAAGCGCCGTACTCAGACGATTCGACAGCGATACTAGGTTGCTCACGACGGGAATTTTGGTTGTCCTGGTTTTTGCGGCATTTGTGCTCGCGGTTCCCTTCCCGGAGCATAATTCAAATGCGGTCGAATCTACAGAGAGGGTACAAACCCAAGGCAAGCTCTTGCCAAACACCAATTTCAGTGCGCTCTCCAAAGAGGTAATCTTGATCGGAAAGGGTTCCGCCGGCGAAATAACACCAAGCCAGGCGACTGGCATCGATCATGCAGTGGGTGAAGTTTCGCAGAAGGAAAATCCCACCGCGCAGATGGAAGCCGCCGCTTCGACTCCAACTCCGGTTCTGGCATTGACGCCTGAAATAAACCATACCAATACGCAGGTCGCCGCAAATTTAGGATCGCCGGCAGATTGGGAAGATCATGCGCGACCGATAGGACTTAATATCATCCGTGCAAGATCAAGCGGGGCTGTCCGGCCCAAATTCGTTGACGTAAAAATGCGACTGATCGCATTATGGCACCAAAGCCTGCGAAGCGAAAGATCTCGTACCTGGACACAGTTCTGGAACCTGAATAAAGGGGAAAGGAAGAAAGTCGGTTACACTCACCGAATTGGCCATAGAGGCGAAAGGCCGCCACTCAATTAACTAGAGGTTCTCCGAAAAGGTAGGCCAGCTTTTCTTAGCGCGCACCGCGTTAATTCTGGTGCTGCGCTCCTAAGTTTGTAACTCTTAGATAGTGAGTACCTTAAGGAGCTTCGGAAGACTTCCCGCGATCGTTCCTGATCTGGTCAACCGACCTCGGCAATTAGTCTTTCTTACTCCCATCGACAGCCAATCGAACGATTTTCTCAATGAAATTCACCAAATCGCCTGTTTGGAGCCCTCCATTGTGGAGTCCATTGACCAAGATCTAGACCTGCACGCCAAGAAGAAAAAACTGCTCCGCCTGGTCGACGAGCAGTTTCTGGCCGGCCAGACACCTGATCTGCCCAAACTGCAACTTCAATTACGCGAGCTTAAAGTCGACGAGCTCGAACTGGAGACAGGCCGGCCCCGTACCGACGCCTATATGGTCTATCTTTTCCTGATGCTGCGCGGGTTCAACGGCGGCTGCAAAGACCAGAACGCTCGCTTATTGCTGGAGGAGTCTATCACGCTCAGACTCTGGCTCGAACATTTGGGGCTGGAATTGCCGGCCGCCAGCACCCTCAGCGACAATCTTAACGCGGTGAGCAACCAGACCCGTGCTCTGATTCATCAGGTGCAATTGCGCTCAATTTTAGAACAGGGTCTGGATGATTTTCAGAAGAGCTTCATCGACAGCACCGCAGTGGAAGCCAATACCGAGCGACCCACTGACTCGACCATCCTGGTTAGGTTGATCGCCCGGGTCTGCACCACTGGTAGCAACCTGCATCGATGGGATCTGCCGGACATGAATCAGATTGGACTTTTGGAGCAACTCGAAGAGCTCCGGCGCATGAGCCAGCAGATTCATTTCCTCAATGGTAAAGCGCGAGCAGATGCCAAGCGCAAGAAGGTATATTTCCAGCTACTGCGGCGGGTGCGCAGAGTGCGCAAACGTCTGCTGCGCGATCTGGAGTCGGTTCGCCGGAACCTGGAGGGTCGTGCCGATCTGCTACCGAGTCGGCGTCTGGTGGGCGAAGAAGCCCTATGCCTCATCGCTGAGGATCTGGCCGCTCTGGAACAAGCCGCCAACGTCTGCGAAAGACGGGTCATGGCCGAGGAGAAAGTGCCGGTCGCAGAAAAGATCATCAGCCTGAGCGATTCGGACGCCTCTTTTATCGTTAAAGGAGGATGGAACACCGTGGTGGGTTACCGCCCGCAACTGGCGCGCAGCGGGAGCGGATTTGTCACCGCGCTGGTGTTGCCTCGGGGCAACGCCGCCGACAGCCGGCACCTTGTTGCGATGATCAAGGAGCAGATCACTAACACCGGAGTCATTCCCGCGATGACCAGCGCCGATGATGGCTACAGCAGTCAGGAGGGGCGAGAGGAAGTGTGCAAAAGTTCGTCTTCGGATGTGCCCAGGCGCTGGAGTCGAGCCAGGATCGTAGGTCATTGCATTAACACTACGATCGATCTCGGCTTCACCACGTACTTGGATCCGACGATCTGAACTTCGCTACCGGGTGCACAAATATCGTGAGGAGAAGAGAAGCTCGTGTCGACGACGCGAAACCATGGTTTTACGAGACCATCGGAAATTGTGAATCGGAGCGGCTCGATGTAGGCATTGATCATGACGTAGAGGTCGACATCATGATGAGACTTGCCGCTAAGGTAATAAGCTAAACTGTGGGAGTGATAGGACAGATCCGTTGTTGACTCGACTCCGCGCCAACGAATATCTTCGCGCCAGAATCTGCTGCGGCAAATTGTCGGATGCGCTTTGCGGAAAGCGATCATGAGCTTAAAGAAACGGAATATATCGGCGTGCTCTTGGAGCCGATTCCAATTAAGCCAAGTCGTTTCGTTGTCCTGATTGTAAGGGTTGTTATTCCCTCCCTGAGTATGCAGGAATTCATCGCCAGCCGCGAACATCGGTATCCCATTAGACAGCATCAGCAAGCAGCAGAGATTTTTCGCTTGGCGCTTTCGCAGTGTAATCACGTTGGGAGCAACGCCGCCATCGCCTTCCCAACCGCAATTCCAGCTGAAATTATCTCTCGTTCCGTCGGTATTATTATGCCCGTTCGCGTCGTTCCGTGGTTCATTGTATGAGACCAGGTCGTAGAGGGTAAATCCGTCGTGGGAGACGATGTAGTTTATGCTATTGAACGGGCGACGGGCTTCTTCGATGCGATCGGGAAAAAGATCATCGCTGCCGTAGAGTCGCCTCATGACGGGCGGTACCGCGCCGGGATCCCCTCGTACAAAACGGCGAATATCGTCTCGAAACATGAGATTCCACTGGTGCCAGAACATGCCTGGAAAACTTGTACCTAGCTGATAAGCACCACCGGCGTCCCACGGTTCGGCAATCAGGCGAACCCTCCTGAGCACGGGGTCAGTCCGAATGGCGGAGAGCAGTGGCGGATCATTCCAATCGATCGAGCCGTCTTCACAGCGGGTCAGGATGGATGCAAGGTCGAAGCGAAAACCGTCGACATGCATTTCCGTGACCCAGTATCGAAGGCTATCCAGGATGAGGTTTCGAATGAACGAATCGGTGCAGTTCAGCGTGTTGCCGGTACCGGAATAGTTAGCGTAAGGTCGCCCGGGATCCTCTGTCAGAAGATAGAAGCTCGCATTATCGATCCCCTTGAAAGAATATGTCGGCCCTTGATTGTCGCCTTCAGCAGTATGATTGTAGGCCACGTCCAGGATCACTTCGATCCCGGCCGCATGGAGTGCCCTCACCATTGCCTTAAACTCGGTGACTGCGGCCTCCGGCCTCGACGCGTAAGCGATATGCGGCGAGAAGAAATTCAATGTCATGAATCCCCAATAGTTGCCTTCTTGAGGATCGAATTGATGAACAGGCATCAGCTCAACGATCGTCACTCCTAACTCTTTCAAATAGGGGATCTTCTCGATTAACCCAGCGTACGTTCCCCGAACCGGGTCAGGGACATCGCTGGAGCGGCTGGCGGTGAACCCTTTCAGGTGCAGCTCGTAGATGATGGCGTCCGAGAAATGCAGCCGAGATTTGTCCTGACCCCAGTTGAATTCCGATTCGTTGAATCGAAAGATGCCGAGAGGTGCACGCCCTGCATTTGTTCCCGGCCGCATTGCAGCCTCGCGCTTAAACGCCGGCGGAAAGAACACTTCCTTCGCATAGGGATCGAGCAAAATCTTATCTGGATCAAATGCATTCCAACGATTCGGACTACCTCCCTTGGGTCCGTCTACGCGATAGGCGTAATAACATGCGTCCTGAATCTCACTCTCCTTTAGCCGACAATGCCAAACCCGTTTGGTCTTGTGGCTTAAGTGCTCCAGCCAGACCTCTAGGAATGGCTTCAAAAAATCGTTCTTATTGAACAGAAGGAGTGTCACCTCGGTCGCGTTTTTGGAGTAAAGCGCGAAATTGTATGCCTTCTCTTCGGGGATATACCTCACGCCCAGAGGAATCGGAGACCCTTCCAAAGAGGGCCACTTCACGGCTTTTGGTTCGTAGGTGCCCATCACGAGTCGAGAAATATCAGGCCTAACCCAGGACCAGCAGAAGGTCAATCGCGGAGTAAGTAGCCGCTGGAGGCACCGATCAGCCGCTCACGTTGCGCGGGGACGTTGGATCACGTCCAATTAGCACAAGACATACTTCTCTCAAGGCGGAACGTTTTGGAGCGCGTTCAACGTCGCGGTTTTGTAGAGCATTCCGAGAGAGGGCAGATTTAAACAGGCGTCGACAAAGAGATTCGCTGAGGCATTGCACATCATCGCCACCAGACCGATGTGCACGACCTCAGTCGCGAGGTCGCCCAGGACATGCACGCCGATCAGCTTGAGATCGTCCTGACGAAAGAGCAGCTTCAGAAAGCCATCCTGGTCGCCGATGATCCGGCCACGCGCATTTTCCCAATAGTTCGCCCGTCCCACGATGTATGCGACGCCCTTCTTTTTGAGCGACTCCTCTGTCTCGCCAACCATGCTGACTTCGGGAATGGTGTAGATGCCGTTAGGCAGGAGCGGGGAAATCGGACTTCCACCAAGGCCGAGCGCGTGGCGCACAGCCCGGCGAGCCTGCTCCATGCTCGTCGATGCAAGGGCGGGAAAACCGATGACATCACCCGCGCCATAGATATTTTCGATGTTCGTCTGGAAATGCTCGTTCACGGGGATGATCCCTCGCTCGCCCGTTTTCACCCCCACCTTCTCGAGTCCCAGCTTGGCCGTGTTGCTCTGTCTTCCCGCGGCGACTAGCACCGCATCGCCGCTCAGTGCCGCACCGGAGAAGAGTTCGAGGCGAACGCCACCGGATTCCAGCGGAATGCATTTCTGCACATTTTCTTTCCAGTGAAAAACGATTCCGCTGCGCTGAAAACGCGCCCATCAGTCCGGCGATGGACGGTGCAACACACAAGGTTGCCTGGCTATCAAAGTCAAAAAATTTATGTTCAGCATGCGCCGATTCCTCATGCTAAATGCATTGGATCAGGATGTCTGAGGCCAAAACATCAAGCTGGGTCGCCTTACAAAACCCGGCCTTCAGCAAACTGCTCTACCGACCCGAACCAAAAGACGGGCCGGTCCTGTTGACGGTAGAGTTTCAACTTGATCGCTCTCGGGGTTCGAAATTTGTCGATTTAATGTCTGAAGTCCGGCTCATTCACTTGCGAAGCGGTGCGTACAGCTGGCAATTGTTCGAGGATCCGAGCCGGCACAACGCGTTCCGTATGGAAGTCATGTTTCCATCTTGGACTCAGTACCTGTTGCAGCAAGATCGGATGACGAAGGCAGATCGAGAGGTTTTCGTGCGGTTGCTTGAATGCGCGAGTGACGAGACGCTCCCCTACTTGAACAGTCGAAGCTTCATAGGAATTCAACGGACATTGACGAGCTGGCCCATGCCGATTGGTTTTGGAGTCGCCGACCACGTTTGCTTCCAGCAGAGCATTGTGAACCTCCACGAATGGAGTTTCATCCGCAATGGGCTGGTCAACAAACAGGTCCAAGACCTGAGCGGCCGCCCTTGGTTTGGCGCTTGCTTCTGTCATGGCATTTGTGGAAGCTGTCTCGGAAGCAAGCTTGGCCTGCTGTTCATATTGGTCGACGAGATGAATGAAGGCGTCGAATAGGTTGTCGTTGATTTGGCGAAACCGTAGATCGTGGCTGCTCGCAAGCGTGGCGTCGTGTTCGGGCGGCGGCCGGGTCAGCGCCTCAAAGCAGACCGTTATGCACGAGTAGTGCGTCTTCCAAGTCAACGCCTACACCTAGTAAACGCGTTATAGAAACGGCGGAACAAATACTCGCGAGTCCCAAGTTCAAGGTAATGAGAAAAATCCAATGCATTTCAAGTCTGTAACGCGCTCGGTCAAGTCTCTCAACTTGGGCATTTGCAATTGCTTTCTCCTGCATGGCACATTCGGCTATGCCATCGTCGATACCGGACTTGCGAAGCACGGGGACACGATACTCAAGGCCGTTGCAGATGAAGGGCTGGCTCCCAAACAAATCAAGTACATTCTTCTCACCCATGCACATAAGGATCATGCGGGAAGTGCCGCTCAACTGAGGAATGCGACGGGGGCGAAAGTTGTTTCGCACGCTCTTGACGCCGAAATCATCGAAAGCGGTGTTCATCAGCGGCCGATGACGCCGGCGCCAGGTATCCTCAACCGCATCCTCTTCCAATTGTTCGTGAAAGACCTTCTTCCAGTTCCTCGGACGACCGTCGATCGCCATGTTGGAGATGGTGAAGTCATGGACGATCTGGACGGTTTACAGGTGATCCACACACCGGGGCACTGTGCGGGCCAAGTGGCCTTCCTGTGGCCACGGGAAGGTGGGGTGCTGTTCGTTGGTGATGCCGCGGCCAACACATTGGGGCTTCGCCTGTCGATCTCGTATGAGGACCTTGCCCTCGGCAAGCGGATGCTGGCCAAGCTTGCGGCACTTCCTTTCTCGGTAGCGCTCTTCGGCCACGGAAGGACGATCACAAGCGGGGCTGCGGAGAAGTTCGCGCGGAAGTGGGGAACAGCCTAGAACACCTGAGATCAACCAGCAGTTCGGAGAATAAGAGGCTCACTAAATAAGCAAGGCGCACGCATCCTCTTAAGTGAACCCTCGCGACAAGGTAGGGCAGTTCAGCGTTGCGTCTTCAAGACTGCAGCCAACCGTGACGCGCCCGTGCGCGAGGCCGTGATTTCGGTTCCAACTCGGTCGCGCAGCTGCACTCGGTAAAGCCGGTCGCCGTAATGAGTCACGTGTTCGATTGCTTGGAGGTTCACTACGGCGTGCCTTCCGATCTGGATGAAAGGATTGCCAGCCAGCCACCGCATGACATCAGCCAAAGGATAGTAAGTGGCAAACTCCTCTCGCACCGTGTGGATCCACGTGCGCCGATCCCGTCGCAGCACCGCTACAACCTCACGGCGGGCGAGTAAGCGGATCTGATCACGGTCTACATCCTTGACCGGCAACAGGTCGCTGTCTGAACCGGTAAAGAGAATCTTGTCTGGCGTTGCTACTGAGTCCCCGCGCCGAGCGGAGAGTGGAGTAGGACCAGACTCAAAAGGCCGCAGATGGGCCAGCAGGCGATTGACCGCCTCCGTGACTTGCTCCGGATCCAATGGTTTCAAAAGGTAGTCCTCCGCGTCCAACCGGAAGGCGTCCGTAGCGCGACCGGCATCCCCCGTGGTGAAGACAAGGCGTGGCGGCTGCGGAAGCATGGCCAATTGCGTCGCCAGCGAAATGCCGTCTTTGCCCGGCAGCTTGATGTCAAGAAAGACCGCATCGGGCCGTAACTCGGCGCAAAGGCGCAGTCCTGACTCGCTCTCGGTGGCGGTGCCGACAACCTCTACCTGGCAGGTATCGTCCAACAGGGCCGCCAGGTACTCGGCGGCCAAGGGCTCGTCTTCGATAATGACAGCACGGATCCGGATCCACATGAGGACAGATATCTTAGTGAGGCGCCAATTCGCGAAGGTCCGAGGTGATAGCTCCCGCTGACTCTAAGCCAAATCCATACTGCTTTCGCAAGGGAATGCGCATAGTGATCGTGGTGCCTTCTCCAATCTCGCTCCGCACCTCCAGCTGAAACGACCGCCCAAACAGTCCTTGCAGCCGCCGCCGCAACAGCGTCAGCGCGTGGACCCGCGGGCGCTCTCCAAAGAAAAGTTGTTCGACTTCTGTCGAAGGAATACCTAGTCCGTCATCGCCTACACTCATCTCTAGCCACGGTTCGGTCGCACACACCATCAGCTGCAGCCGACCAGCCTGCGGCGAGGATTGGATTCCGTGTTGGACCGCATTCTCGACCAGCGGCTGGAACGAGAAAGGTGGTATTAGAGCATCCAACGAACGTGGATTGATCGTCTGCTCTACTTTCAATCGGTCACCGAGTCGCAACGACTCGATGTCCAAATAAGAGCGCACCACGGCCAACTCTTCTTCCACTGGTACGAGCAATCGCTCCTGCTGATCGAAACTGGCCCGTAGAAATCGGCGCAACCGCCTTGTTGCCAGTGGCACTTCCCGTGGCGCGATCTTAGCCAGCGCCGCCACCACATTCAAAGCATTGAACAAAAAGTGTGGATTCATGCGCGCTTGCAGAGCACGCACCTCCGCCGAAGCCACTGCTCGGGTTTTCTCATCACGATCACGGACTTGCTCGACGATCGCTAGAATCAACGCCGTGCCCAACCCTTGCAGTACTGTGGCCATTCCGAAGTCCTCGAGCCTGGGCAGCGCCGCGCGCGAACCCGGTGCGTAGAAGAAAGTGAGACCACTCCGCAGCAACGATACCCCGAAAGTCAGACAGAATCCCGTTAGTGGGTGTGCGGCCAGCTTTGGGCGCCATCGGTACAGCCAACCTCCGGCCAGACCAGCGCACAACATGGAAATTGCGATGGAGCCTAACGGCAGTCCGTGGCGCGCGACCGCCAACCAGGTGACAAACAGACCGATAGCCAGTCCTACCCAAGGACCTGCTAGCAGACCAGATGCGCATACCGCCACGATTCGTTCGTTAAGCCAACCGGCGTGCGAAACAGTGGTTTCTTCGACGAGGCCGAGGACCATAAAGACCAGCAGGGCCGTTCCTTGATCGCGCCTCGATAGCAACGAACGCTCTGGCTGGCTAAAGCCTGGCACAAGTGTCAGTGCAAACGCGGCCGTTACCAACACGCAAACTTCATCGAAAATAGAGTCCATCGCGAGTAGGGCGGGATCGCTCATAAAGAACCGCCGTCGGAAGCCCGCTGCGTGTAATATTCGCGCATCCGATCGGAAGGGATATCCCCTGGCTGCGGAGATCGTGAACGCGTCAGTGGTGCCATTACAACGCGATGAGAGAGGGTAATTGGACCAATCTGCATGGGCGAGAATAACTTTTGATGATCGTGGCTTTTCATGGTCATTTCCTGAGCTCGGAGCTTCAAACCCCCGTCGACTGGGATGGTGGCGCCGGTGATCCAGCGAGCACGATCGGAAGCAAGGGAACGCGCTAACATCTGCGGCGGTTGCGACCCATCACGAGGGTTTTTAGATTTGTTGTTTGGCATCGTGGATGTCGCATTGGGCGACGTTCTCTCCGGATGGAAGAGATTAGTTCGGGCGCGGTCAGTTCAGTCGAACGCCGCCGTCGATGATGAGCTCAGTACCGGTAATATTGCTGGATTCCTCCGACAGAAGGAATCGGGCGGCCCGCGCCACCTCATCGGCCGTGCCCCTCCGCTTCAATAGGGACTTGGCGACAATCGTTTCCTCGAACCCTTTCAGCTGGTCAGGCGGGAGACCGGTTTTATTTAAGATAGGTGTGTCAATCGGTCCGGGGCTTAACACGTTCACTCCCTTGTTTCGAACTCGGCCATACTCCTATCGACGCCTGGATCCAAAAGATGGATATCGATAGTGATGGCGGACGGCGAGAATTCGGACTTCGTGGGCAACGCCGGGCTGAAGTCCCTCAAAACGCTCAACCTCTCTTTGTGTCACCAATTCCCTCTAGACGGGAACAAAAAGCTTCACGAACAATTGGATCAGACAATATTGAATATTAATACCAACCCCAATTGAGGAATAAGAACTAAGGGTCATTCGAATTAAGGGTCGCGTCTATACAAAAGATTCTGCTGAAAAACCCCCTCTCTTCCAACATTGTAAAAAATCGTATTCCGGTGACAAAAAAACGACGCTCTAAAATGCCCGTAGACGGGTTTTTGCGATATAGGCAGGGTGATTTGATCCCCCCAAAATCTAGGATTTTTCGACCAAGAGGGTTTTTCAGCAGAATCTACAAAACACAAATGCCCATCAAGAAAACGGGATTCTTTTGCCTTAGCAAACACGTATGATCAGCATCCTGATGCAAGGCAACCAACAGCGGCGGAAAAAACGTGGCAAATCCCATTCTGGTCACCGGCGCATGGATTCGAACTACGTGCTCGGGGTATTCGTTGCCGCTTAGACAGCAATTCCGGTAATCGGAACAAACCTAGCGGGTCCTAGCTACAAATGACATTTGTTACGGTGACTTACCGTTCGGCTGATGGCAGAGGTATCGCTGAAAAAATATTGCCCGGATCAAACCTCCTTTTCAGGTCCAGCAGTCTTTGCACGTTAGGACCGAATGCTGACCCGATTTGCTCCTGGGCATCGTCATCAAGTAGATTGGCGTAGCCGCCTGGCAATGCCCAACCCGACAGCTTTGACGATAGATTATGGGCCCAGCGACGCTGATTTGTTCCGTCGACATGGGCTGGCTCCCAAGCTCCGTAAATCAATGCGGTAAAGTGGGGCTGGCGCATGCCGAATGCTGTGTCTCCGGGCGCGATTCTTGTGCCAGCGCCATGGAAATGATGCAGGATGATAGATGAACAGGAGGAAGTGCGGTTATCGTATGCCGCAATCAGCGTGGACACGATGTCCGGCGACAGATCTGGCAGCCATCGCGTGGCAACCTCGTAGCCGCGCCCTGAGACCAGCTTACCATCCGTGAGCGTCAGCAGATCCGCTGCTGCCATCGGCCCGACTTTGTTGACGATCGGCCTGCCGAAGCTTTCAATTTCGCTTACGATCTGCCGCCCACGCTCCGGATCGCCGCTCCAAGTAGGACTGACCACGACTACCGGGTTGCCGCCCGGTCCCAGCGAAAGAATGGCGGCCCCTGCGAGTTCGTCTGGTGCCGCTTGCATCAACTCGGAAAAGCGCTCCAACACTGCGGGTGCATCGCCCCACGGGAACACGACACTCCCGGACAAGACCTGTCCGACCCTATGCAGACGGAGGCGCATCGAGGTGACGACGCCGAAGTTACCGCCTCCGCCTTTGATAGCCCAGAACAGGTCGCGGTTGTGAGTTGCGTTGCACGTGGCGATCGTTCCATCCGCAAGGACAAGCTCAGCGGAGATCAGGCTGTCCAAAGCGAGCCCGAAGCGCGTCATCAACGGTCCATAGCCGCCTCCCAAAATAAGGCCGGCCATGCTGATAGCGCCGTCATTGCCGATGACGGCTGCCAAAGCGTGCTGGCCGGCTGCGGCGTTCAAATCGGCCACCGTCACGCCACCAGAAACAGTCGCTTCTAGGGCTTCCGCATTCACCGAGCACTGCCGCATAGGAGTCAGGTCAAGAACGAGGCCGCCGTTCCGCAAGGCGCGTCCAACCCAGTCCTGGCCGCCATTGCGCACCGACACTGGAAGTCCAGCGGCAAGCGCCGCCAGCAAAGCCGTGCGTACATCATTGGTGTTGGAACACGCCGTAACCAGGGCGGGCTTGCGCTCGACCGCGCCATTCCAGAGGCGGCTCGCCTCTGCGTATCCTTTCGAACCGGGCTCGTGGACGACGCACCCAGACTCTGAAAGCTGGTCCTTCAGCGCAGCGAATCCGACATGGTCAAAACTGATCCCAGGAAATAAGTTAGCTGCCGTAGTCATCGTTTTAGTGTTCAGAAAGTAGATGCGAATTTCAGGGTGCCGGTCGTTCTTGTCGCAAGCGCCGTAATTGGTGTCCCAGAAGCGATTCTTCCGAAACTTTCTCCGCACACGTTGGTTTGCAGTAGGGGCTGGCTTTTGACAGCCAGACAACGCGGGGGATCGCGATGCTCACGGGCAGCGGTTCTTTCCCTCTGGCCCTGCCCCCGGCGAACTCACTCCAGAGGAGACATTAAGCAGTTTCCACAATAGCCGGGAGACTAGGGCCGTGATAGAAAATTGGTCCGGGAATTTGCCTGTTTTCCCGAGCCAAGGGGCTCTTTGCGCGGTGAGGCAACGATTCGAAATTCATTGGTAGTTTGAGATGACCAGCGGGAAATAGGGCGCCGGGGTGTCAGGCCGGCACAGGTTAAGGGCAGCGTACTTGAATTAAAGACCGCCAGAGGCAATCGGTGTCATTTTTTCGCCTTTCGCCTTAGCGGCAATCATTTTCAGGTAGTGTTCTTCCGACTCTTCGTCGACCGGAAACATACATTCCATCCGAAGTTCTTGCGCCGTGATCGATAGCGGGGTTCCGACCGTGGTGATCATGGAAAAGAAATTCATCTTCTTTCCCTTCTTAACGAAGCTGATCGGAATAAAGGGCAGGATGTTCGAGGCTTGGGGCTTTTTTAATTCTGTTCTGAACTCGGGATAGGCCTGCAGCGCTTCCAGCAACTCTTTAGTCTTTTGGTCGGTGACACGCCCGACCGATTCGCGATAAACCCGCTGGATCAAACTGGCGGCAACGTCCTCCCAATTGGCGATGAACGGGCGCATACCCTCGGGATCGAACATCAGATGCAACAAGTTGCGTGGGGTTGGTCTTTTCTCCAGATCGATAAAACAATTGAAGAAGCGCGGTGCCGCATCGTTCCTTAGGTGCACGTTCCAATAGCGGTCCATAACTACAGCAGGAAATGGCTCATGCTGACGAAGCACCCGCTCCAACGCTTTGGTAATACTTTGCATCTCGGGAGCATTCCAGGCGTCCTCGGAGTACGCGGGCGCGTAACCAGCGGACAGAAACAAGGTGTTGCGCTCGCGAAGTGGAACATCAAGGGCCTGAGCAACATCGAGCAAGGTTTGTCGACTGGGTACACTGCGTCCGTTTTCGATGAAGCTGAGATGGCGTTGCGAAAGGCCGGAATCGAGTGATAAATCCAGTTGGCTCTTCCCGCGCGTTTCGCGCCAGTAGCGTAGGAGCTCACCCAGGCCCTGCTTGTTCCTCGGGATGACTGTATTCATTGGAAAACTATACTTCACTTGTTCCGAGACGCGTAGCGATCCGGTGGGCCGTTTCCAGACGGCGGGCAGCCAGCGTTTGGCCGGAATGTCTCGCTTCGGCCAAAACGTCGGGTGGTGCATTCTCGGGCGTTCCGCTCTGGAAGGGCGGCTCGGGCGCGTAGGCCATGTCGAGTTGGATAACCTGAGCCGCCTTCTCGCCGCGCAAATGGGCAGCGACTCTCAAGGCTCCGTCGATGCCGGCGGTGACCCCGGCGGCAAACACCCAATTACCATCCAGCACCACACGTTCATTTACCGGAATTGCGCCAAAGAAGGGCAGCAGGTCGAACGAATTCCAGTGAGTCGTGGCGCGGCGACCTTTGATCAGTCCAGCCGCTCCGCAGATCAAGGCGCCCGTGCAGACCGAGAACACGCAGCGTGCTCCGGCAGCCTGCTGCCGTATCCAGTCCAGGACTGCTTCGTTCTCCATTAACGCCTCTTGACCAGGGCCGCCTGGCACATGAAGAAGGTCGAGTTGAGAAGCATCCGAAAGGAGCGCATCGGCCATCAGGCGCAATCCGTGCATGTCCCGCAAAGGTGATGTGGTCGTGCCGTAAAGTCGATAAGTTGAGTTTGGAAGACGAGAAAATACCTCGAAGGGACCCGTGACATCGATCTGGTCTACGTCTTCAAAGATGAGAGAACCGATTTGAAAATGATTGTGGTCTGGAATCATAAGATTACACCTCGCATTTGATCGTGCGGTTTACCGAGGGCTTCGCTGGGATTTCTGATTCTGAGTTTCTTTGTTTCGCATTCGAGTATTCCGTTTTTAGTCGTTGAATTGCTCTTCCGACTTTTCTGCAATGGAAGATAGTTTGAACTCTATCGTTTCTGTACGGCGTCTCAATTACCTCACAAGTAATAAAAGCAATGATCTCTGGAGTTGTTTGATGGTTCCGGCGATGAATGGAATAATCGAGCTAACTCCGCCAGTAATCGCGGTGGACGCTTCGACATTGTGAAATTGCTTACAAACAGGACATACTACCTCTGAACGGGTGGCTCGAAGTAATGCGCTCCGACACGCGCAGGTATGCGTACCTACCCCGAGTCGCATCATCAACGAAAGGCTGCTATCTCATGATGACTGAACAGCAGGTCGTAATAATCGGTGGCTCCGAAGGGATCGGGCTCGCGGTCGCGAAGGCGGCACGTACCCTCGGAGCTCGAGTTCTCGCCGTCTCAAGAACGAGAGAAAAACTTGAGGCCGCACGAGACGCGGTGAGCGGCTTAGAAATCCGCGTAGCTGACATCAACAACACCGCATCGATTCAAGAGCTTTTTTCTGAGCTCTCGACCGTTGATCATGTCTATATTGCGGCTGGTAGCACAAAGATAGGAGGTCCGCTTGACCACCCGATCAACGAATTTCGCCACAAATTCGATGAACGTCTCTGGGGTTCGATTGACGTGGTTCGCGCCGCGCATCGTCTCATGCGTCCCGGTGGTTCATTTACCTTTACTGGCGGCCTTTCTTCCGACCGCCCCGTGAGTGGAGCCTGGGTGTCTGGCATTGCGACGATGGCGACTGAACAATTGGCGCGCGTTCTTGCTCTGGAGCTTGCGCCCATTCGCTTCAATGCCATAGCACCCGGTTACACAGATACCCCGATGTGGGACCACATCTTCCCGGAGAACGGAGCGCAAGCGCTCAGCGACGTCACAAAGAAACACCTGATTCCCCGTCTGGTGACCGCAGATGAAGTTGCCCAGGCTGTACTGCTTCTTATGCAGAATGAGGCGATCACGGGTGAGACGATTCACGTCGATTGTGGAGCACGGCTGGTCTAACGCTTTGCTACGACAGATCACCAATCCTTGAAGGAATGCTGAACGCAATCTGTTCGAGTTCACATCCGGCCTGATGGCAGAGCCGGGCGCAGGCTGTGTGCCGTTATTACCTGCGACGTAATTGCTGCGCCTCACAATCTGTCCGATATCGAGCCAAGCACCCGTGCAGAATTGCCTGCCACGCTACAAAACACAGGAGAACACGACAATGACACAAACTCTAAATGCTTCGCATACCAGCTTGACCGGTAGTAAGGAATCGTTGGCCGAGGAGGCTTCCACGGGGAAGCAGGCTGGCCGACAGGACACCGGTATCGGCCACGTTGGATTACGCGCCACAAACCTGGCAGCCTCAGTGGAATTCTACAGGGAGGTTTTTGGCATGGAGATCACCGGCGGGAGCGCGCCCGACCATCGGCTCGGAGCGAGCGCCTTTCTGAGCAGCCGTCCCGAGCAATCGCACGAAATAGCCTTGTTCGCCAACCCTGTTTTTGCTCACATCGCCTTCAAGGTCTCTTCACTTTCCGAGCTCCGATCCTTCCACGCGCGCGTTGTGGAGAAGAAGATCCCGATCAAGTTTGTATTCAACCACCACGAGTCCTTCGCATTCTATTTCGACGACCCTGACGGCAACATGATCGAAGTCTACTGGCCCACTGGAGATCTGAGTTGGAGGCAGCCTTACGTGGAACCCCTCGATCTGTCGAAGTCCGACGAGGAGCTGTTGGAACAGCTAGCTCACAGGCCTGCATAGATGCAGCAGCGCCGTGCGCCAGACGCCATGGTCAGACCGAGAGGAAGTGTTGTGAAGATCAGGCGCGAGGCGCACGTTCCTCACCCACTCGCCAAAATTGAGCCCAGCGAGACAGAACTGAACCCAGCTTGTCATGCAAAACGAAGTCGCAAGCATGCGCGGGCCCAGAGACTTCATGGAGGAAATAAGTCAGGCATGGTCTTTGTGGAATGCATCATGGACAAATATGATGCGCCAATCGATTTGATCCTCAGCGTAACCTACGGTAGGGCCTTCCAATCGAACAAAGATGACGTTAGACTACGGATCAGCAGGCTATGGGCACCGGCCGGTTTCGCAGCGTTTTGGGATGTTCTCCGGATGCTTATCGCAAGTCCACATGGGTTTAGGTGGTCTGCCAGGGCCAGAGGCGCTTGAAAACAACCCTAGAAAAACGCGCTCTGTCCCAGCGGGACAGTATGATCGTAGCCAGGCACGAAGTGCCTGGAAACAAACGAACGTAAGAAGCGCGCCGTCCCCTGGGGACGGTGTGATCTTTATCGCTGGCTGTGCCTTAGATCTAAGACGCCGTTGACCGACTGTATCATACCGTCGCGGTGGGACGGGGCGCCTTTTTAGCATCCCGGCCCCGAAAGCTGGCTACCCTCATTTATTCCCTACGGGACAAACGGCTTCGCTGCTTCTGCCCGCAATAATCAGAAACTATTCAGCAAGACCTCGGCACTGACAGTAGGACAGCGCTGATCATATTCTATACAACTGAAAAACTACTTACTTTGAAATGAACCACGCTACTAAATCACTAGTCACCCCACCAGCCGGGCCGCTTAAAAAGACCTCGTCCGCGCATGATCTCGGTGAACTGAGCCAGAAACCCGTAAATGGCCTCAACCTAGCGAAGGAGCGCTCCAACGCTCCTCTCGGCCGGATTCGAGGACGAGGACAGCCCGCCGCGCCGTAGGCTTGGCGAAGGCGGGAGGATGAAGCATCCGCAGGAGCCTGTTACTATGACAAAAAACATAACTTCAATCGGCGGTCTGCTGAGCAGCGAAGTG
>CAVVPV010000008.1:0-80071 GCA_963750185.1 uncultured Verrucomicrobiae bacterium | reverse complement strand
TAAAACAAATCGGTTTTGCGGAGGGAGATGCTAACCTGCGCTTTTTTTGACCAAGAATGACTATTTTTGGGGAGGCTCGCCTTTTGGTCACTTTAAAATTACGTGCGTAATGCTCGAATCAGTCAAATCCTCGTAAGCATTGTTGCCGGAAGTGCCTGAATTAGAAACTGTTGCAATAATGAATATTGCGGATGCGGGTCTTCGAAGGTCCTCATGGTACATTTCCTGCTCAAAATTGAATCATGGGATTTATAATCTGCAACATCCAACCGCTTGAGGGGAATCGCCTCGGTATCCGGCGCGTGCGCCGCCTCGCGCTGGGAGGCATGCAGGGTTGCTTCGCGCGTCATCTGCCGCAATTGGCAAAGGAAAATGACGGGCAATGGACACTTACCGCCGACGAATTGATTCATCTCGATGACCCGGGCGCCGGTGAAGCGCTCGGAGTTTTCTTTGAACACTCGTCCGGTTCCGGATCGACCCGCAATTTGCTGCAGCTCATCAGAGTGAGTGGACGCACCGCATCCCTGATCACGGAAGCCCTTTTCCATTTCAAAGTCGTCGGACCCGCTGAGACGGCCAGCGACGCGTCGGAGCAGAGTCTCGTGGTGTCAGACTGGGAGCACCAAACGGAATGTTACGAGCAAATGCGCCTCGAAGGCGGTTTTCTCGGTGGCAATTGGGCCTGGGGCGAGCCTCCGCAACCCCTCGGCGCGTCCGTGTTTAAACCCGGGAGAGGTGTTAAGGAGCGGTCAGACGCTCCTGCGCCCCGCCCAATATCCTGACTCCCTTGGACTCTGATTCGTGTGCGAATTGCAGTTTTCTCGAAACCCCGATTGTGGGCGTGGACCCGGACGCGTTGGATCCGAGCACGTGCCGCATTATTAGCGATCTGAGTTTGTTGTTTGAAATTTCGCAGACCCTCGAAACCAGTCTCGATCTGCCCAAAATCATCCGGCCCGCCTTGAAACGGATGGCCGCAACAATGGGGCTGCAGCGCGGAACGGTCACTATTGTCAATCGGGACACGTCAGAGATTACCGTCGATGAGACCTGTGGCCTTATGGAAGGAAGCGGGGAGTTGTGTACGCGCGCTGTCAAGCCGTTGCTGGCGAGGGTCGTTGAGAGTGGAGAGCCATTCGTCGTGCGCGACGTGTTCACCAGCGAACACTTTCGGGGGCGCGTCGTGCCGCAACGGCTGGAGAGCAAGAATGAAACCGTTACCTCTTTTTTGTGTGTACCGATTCGTCTGGATCAGGAATCGCTTGGAACCTTGAGTGTGGAGCGTCTCACGCGACCAGGCGACACCTTTGAGCATGACCTGAGGATGCTTACCCTGATCGCGACCGTCATCGCACAGGCGGTAAGGTTGCGACAGGCCGCCCACGAACGCATCGCCGCCCTGAACAAGGAAAACGAGCGTTTGCAGGAGCAACTCCGCAATCACTTCAAGCCCGGGAACATGATCGGCAGTTCGGGTGGGATGCAGATCGTCTATGACCACATCGAGCAAGTCGCCTCCAGCAATACGACCGTTCTCATCCGGGGCGAAACCGGCGTAGGCAAGGAACTTGTCGCGCACGCCTTGCACAAGCGCAGCCCGCGCAGCCTGCGCGCATTCGTCAAAGTGAATTGCGCGGCGTTGCCCGACTCGATTATCGAAAGCGAACTCTTTGGCCACGAAAAAGGCGCGTTTACCGGTGCCATCGCCATGCGAAAAGGCCGTTTCGAGCTTGCCGATGGGGGTACCCTCTTTCTCGACGAGATTGGCGATCTGTCGCCCACGACGCAGGTCAAATTATTGCGCGTCCTCCAGGAGCGCGAATTTGAGCGGGTCGGCGGCCAGACCACCCTGCGCTGCGATGTGAGAGTCATCACGGCCACCAGCCGCGATCTGGAAAAGCTCAATGATGAGGGACGCTTCCGCCTCGATCTCTACTACCGGCTGAACGTATTCCCAATCTACGTCCCGGCACTAAGGGAACGAAAGTCGGACATGCTGCAACTGGCTGATCACTTCGTGGAAAAATACAGCAGGGCAAACCAAAAAAAGATCAACCGCATTTCGACGGCCGCCATCGACCTGATGATGCGCTACCACTGGCCGGGCAATGTGCGTGAATTGGAGAACTGCATCGAACGCGCAATCCTCTTGTGCCGTGGTGACGCCATCCAGGCGCACCATCTCCCGCCTACCTTGCAGGCATCCGGTCAGATCGACACGCCAGCACCCTGTTTTCTTGACTCGGCGCTCAGCGCCCTCGAACACGAGATGATCGTGGATGCGCTGAAAAACACGGGCGGCAATATGGCCCGCGCCGCCCAGCTACTCGGAATAAGCGAACGCATCATCGGGCTGCGTATCAAGAAGTACAATATCGACACAAAGCGCTTCCGCCCGGTCGCTGATCGATGACCATATAAGATTCTGATCAGGAAGTGGAAAATCCTTCGTAAACTGATTGCGGTTGACTTTTCGGGGCCCATTTCCAAATTACCGCCATGAAAATGCTCGCCCGGCTCCGCTACCTTCTCGACGAAGGCTTCGAGGTTTCATCGATCAGCGGTTACGACGACGATTCCGGGAACGGCAATGCCAGAGTGATGATGCTTGAACATCGGCCGGATGGGACCCGGCGCGTGAGTTCGGAGATTTTCAATGTGGACTCTGATGAAATGGAGCAGTGCTCGAAATTTTTCCTAGAGCATCTCGGCCGGGACGGCAAAGCGTAAAAAAGGCCGAGAGCCGCCGGCGACCCGCGCCGGGGAGTTCCCCGTAGTTTCGGGGAAGGCGCGAGTGGTCGAGGATGACGTCCTGGTAGAGCTCTTCAAGTTCCACGGCTGAAAAACCTCCGTATCTCCTCAAGCACGTCGATGAAGAGTTCGACTTCCTGCGCGGTGTTGTAAAAGTAGAAGCTATGTTACGAGCAAATGCGCCTCGAAGGCGGTTTTCTCGGTGGCAATTGGGCCTGGGGCGAGCCTCCGCAACCCCTCGCGGATAAGCCGAACACAATTCGATGTGAATGCGCCTGACGCTGATTTTCAAACGGGCCGCAATTTTAAAAAGTCGCAAACGCACCTGGCCGATCGAGGCGCTAGCCAGTTCAGTCCCCTTTAAAACTTCTGCCTGCACCGTGCTCATGATCAGGTGGGGAAAAACCGAAAACCACAGCCGTAGCTGATTGGAAGCCATCCAGTGTGTACTGGTCCGCTCGGCAAACAGATCCAGTTGTTGCTCCTTGATACGGTTTTCCATGTCACCCCGGGCGCAGTAAAACTTCTCTCGTTACACTCTGTCATCGAAGCGCCGTCTTTGTTTGTAAGTGTAACGCGTTGCAAATCAGAAGCTTACAACAAATCGACGCCGCTTTGCGAGTTTTATGGTGAGTTTTTGCGGCTAGGCGCGCGCCCGGTCGATTTGATGCCGAGCTTGCGCATGAGCGGCTGGTTGCAATGATGGCCGCCCCGCAGGGCGATCCCGTGGTGGTCGGCCACGGTGACGACGTCGTGCGCGTAAGTTTCCCGCATGAGAAAACTCACCACACCGGCGCGCTCGGCGGCAGCGGGGTCGGGTCCAAAGACGCGGCAAGCTTCAAGAGCGCACGTTGCTGACGAACAAGGATTGTTGCTTTCTCAACAATTTCAGATTAAGGCGCCGCCGGCAAAGCGGGGCAAAGCGTAGGAGGCGACGGAGAGGCTTTCTGTACCGGACGCGCGCAATGGTAGAAGTCACGAATGCTCTCCAGCCACTGTCGCAGCGGCAGTTGCGCATTGTGCCACTCGACCTCGGCAAAGAGATCGACACAACGGCGAGCAGTCTGCGACGCAAGTCTCCGCTTGAGCAGTTCTGCAACGATCTCCTCGGTAGTGAGGTTGAGGATCGAGCCGTATTTGCGTTCGATCTCCTCGTAGGTCTGATAGACGAGGTTGAGGATCGAATGCGCGTACAGGTTGGAGGAAATTATATCCTCGCAGTTCCTGATCTTCAGAAGCTTGGGCTCGTGAGTGAACTCCACAACCACTTCGACTGTGGAATCCTGCAGGGCAGAGATCATGGCAGGGATCCCGGCCCCGGTTTGTAGCCGGTCCGTGATCAGGTAAACATGGTCTCCGATTTTCATGAATTTTTAACTGTTGCCGGACCTCGCGAAACGACCCCGCCATGTTTGACGATCAAGCCACGAAGAAATTCGCGACAATTTCTTCCCGGAGGTTGCAAACTTCGGCCTTGTAAGGCTGTCCTCGACGAATTTCTGGGTTCGCAAGTCAAACTTCGCGCGTTAGAGGACTGCGGAAGGCATCGCCAGCAGAGCGGCCTGAGATCCGGCGAAAGCGCCGACCGTTGACAAACGGCCAGAGTGGTCAGGATCTGTGATGATCCAAGCATGTCGCCACAATTGAGCGCGACGGCTACAGCGGATTATATTGCAAGCTGCTGAATTGTAATATTTTCTAACAGGAAACTTCTCATTGTCGGTGACTCGGTGATGGGTTGTATTCTTCAAGCGCCGGGAGATGGTGACGCATCTTCCGGCTCGGTTTCCTATATGGTTACACTGTTCCGTGTCCGAGTGGTAACCCTAAGCCACAATGAGGCCGCAACACACTAATCCGGGCTCGCAGCTTCGCTGGTCCCTTCCTCAATGCGTTTTCCAAGCAATCAGTGCCTATTTAGTAGCATAAGTCGTGGGGAGATGAGATATGGATCTATTGGGGTCTGGACTTACACTCTAGGAGTTTGTTCAGGCGCACGTTCTTTAGCGAGTAACACAAACTTTTGAACTCGTATGAAGAAAATTGAGGCAATCATCCAGCCCTTTAAAATGGAAGAGGTTAAGGATGCCTTGACAGAAATTGGGATTAACGGGATGACCGTGAGCGAAGTCAAAGGGTTCGGCCGCCAGAAGGGTCATTCGGAGATTTATCGCGGCAGCGAATATACCATTGGATTTCGTCCGAAAGTAAAATTCGAAATTGTCGTTCCCGACGATCGGGTACAAAAGGCGGTGCAGGCTATCGTCGAAGCGGCGCGGACCGGAAAAATTGGGGATGGGAAAGTGTTTGTTGTAGGGATTGAGGAAGTTATCCGAATCCGAACGCGAGAGCGCGGCTCAGCGGCGGTATAGTCCGCCGGCGGATCGGTATGTCTGCATCAAGGTGCTGGAGGCGTCTGCGATATTTTCCGCTTGACAACCTGAAACAGAGCGAAGTTTGATAGCGACTCAAAGAGCAGAGCCTTGACCAAAATGTCTCTTTCTTTGGACATCGCGCAAGATAATGCGGGACGCTTAGCTGGTCGGAAAGGATCAGCGAATCTACAGGCCAGATTATTCCCGCGGCCTGGGCTTATGACTCTATCACGGAACAATCTATAAAAAAACCGCGCCGGGTGATGCGTCACCATCTCCCGGCGCCTCAACAAAACAACCCATCACCGAGTCACCGACAATGAGAAGTTTCGCCTCCAAAAGTATCACAATCCCAGTAGCTTTCAAAGCCATCCGCTATCGCCGTCGCGCTCAGCTATGGAACCGACAGGCCTCGATCATCATGGACCTGACTATGCTGGCCTTTCGTAACGGGTGGTGTTGCTTCCCGATCTCAGTCCCTGCGCTTGTTACGCCTTCCGGAGCCGTTATCAGCAGACCCAATCGGTTTCAGACTGACCACCAAATCAAAACTCCCGGAACCTTTGCCTGGATAGAAAGCGAGGTGGCGTGAAAACTAGAAGCAGCGATTCCCTCACAACGGAAGACGTTTTGAATGCGTTGGAACAGTACACAAAAGAGTCCAACGAAAGTGATCGGCAGACGGCGACGAAGCTGGGCATCAATCGCTTGACGTTGAAGGCGTGGTTGCGCGGTGTCGATCCACCTCAAAGGTGTCTCCTGGCTCGGCTAGCCGGTTTCTTAAGACGCGTCGGATACCTTTAAATTTAGATTTCGGATCGAATCACTTCGGTTTTCGTCGAACTGTGTAGCGCGTGGCACAGTGTCGCAACATTTGTCGACTCGTGGAATTGATCAATTAAGGGAGCGCCTTGGTCAGCTTTTGACAATTCTGGGTGAGCCGCGTCCGGACGATCAACCGAAGGTCCTTCTTTAATGGGCACGCCGTCGTCTCGCTCGGTAAATCCGCTCCTTCTGCCGCTCGACCAGCGCCGCTCGAGACTGGAAACAATGCTTAATCCGAAGTCGGTCGCAGTTATCGGCGCTACTGAGAAACTGGACAGCGCTGGGCGCAGGATAATGCAGAACCTCCTCTCGTTTGACGGAAGTGTCTACCCGATCAACCCGAAACGAGAGCGTGTTTTAGGAGTAAGCGCGTTCCCCAAGATTGGCGACGTGCCATTTCCTGTGGATCTAGCAATTGTCGCGACGCCGGCGGCAACGGTGCCTGGCCTAATTGGCGAATGTGCGACAGCCGAAGTTAAAGGCGCAGTCGTGATTTCGGCGGGCTTTAAGGAAAGCGGTGCGGAAGGTCTGAAGCTAGAACATGAAATCCTGCAACGTCGCGGGGACATGCGCATAATTGGCCCGAACTGTCTGGGAGTAATGATTCCCCCGGCTCGCTTGAATGCCACGTTTGTCAAGACCATGGCGCTAGAGGGGCGCGTCGCGTTTATCAGTCAAAGCGGCGCTCTGTGTGCCTCGATATTAGATTGGAGCGTTCGTCATAAGGTCGGCTTCAGCGTCTTTCTTTCTACCGGTTCGATGCTGGATGTGGGCTGGGGGGATCTCATCAACTACCTGGCACAAGATTTTCGTACCGGGAGCGTACTTATCCACATGGAATCGGTCGGTGACGCGCGATCATTTCTTTCCGCGGCTCGCGAAGTAGTCCTGAGGAAGCCGGTTATCGTTATCAAGGCAGGAATCAATGAAGCGGCGGCAAGGGCTGTTGCCTCGCATACAGGTACGCTCGCGGGAGATGATGCGGTCTTGGAGGCCGCGTTTCGTCGAGTCGGTGTCTTGCGGGTCAAGACGATCGAGGACCTTTTCTGCATGGCGGAAGTTTTAGGCAAGCAACCTCGCCCTAAAGGCCCTCGTTTGGCTGTAGTGACCAATGGCGGGGGACCGGGTGTGCTGGCCACGGATATGTTAGTGGCCGAAGGCGGGGAAATCGCTCAGCTTTCTCCAGAGAGCCTCCAAGAGCTCAACGCTGCGCTTCCTGGTCATTGGAGCCGGAATAATCCGGTAGAAGTTCTCGCCGACGCGGACCCGGGTCGGTACATCAAAGCAATCGAAATTGTTACCTCTGACCCGAACACCGACGGCGTGCTGGCCATTGTAACACCCCGGGCAATGACGGACCCTACAGCTATCGCCAACGGGCTGCGAACGTTCAAGAACATTACGGGGAAACCAATCCTGGCGAGCTGGATGGGAGGCAATGAGGTTTCTGATGGTGAAGACATTCTCAACGCGTCCGGCATACCCACCTTCCAGTTTCCGGATGTTGCCGCTCGCACGTTTTGTTACATGTGGCGCTACAGCGACAATCTGCGTGCGCTGTACGAGACTCCGGCCCTTGCCGGTATGTTGACCGATGCTGCGTCCGGCCGTTTCCGCGCAGAGCAGATTATTCAGAAGGCGAGAAAGACTGGGCGCACCCTCTTAATAGAGGCTGAATCAAAAGAGGTATTGGAGGCATATGGCATTCCTACCGTTAGGATGCTGGTTGCTCACACTGAAGAAGACGCGGTGCAGGCGGCTGCTAAACTAGGGAGGCCGGTCGTTCTCAAGCTCTATTCGGAATTAATCACTCACAAAGCGGAGGTTGGCGGCGTAAAACTGAATCTGCAGAGCGAGGGCGAAATTCGACAAGCTTATCGCGCGATTGAGCAAGCGGTCCGAAACAGGCCTGGAGCATTCCTTGGAGTTACGGTCGAACCAATGATCAAGGTGGAAGGATACGAACTAATCTTGGGTAGTAGGGTAGATGCGCAGTTTGGCCCCGTTATTCTGTTTGGGTCGGGAGGTCAACTAGTCGAAGTGATGAAGGATTACTCCCTGGGTTTACCTCCCTTGAACGCGACCTTGGCGCGGAGACTGATGGAACAAACGCGCATCTATGCGGCTTTAAAGGGGGCGCGTGGTAGAGCCGCTGTCGATCTGGCTCGGCTGGAGAGAGTCCTGGTCCAGTTCAGCTTGTTGGTGGCCGAACAGCGGTGGATCAAAGAAGTCGATGCTAATCCTCTCATGGTTTCGGCCGACAAGATGTTAGCCCTGGATGCCCGAATTGTCTTACATGATTCAAAAATGGAAGAAACGGCTATACCCCGTTTGGCGATTCGTCCATATCCGGAACAGTATTCCAGCAATTGGACACTGCATGACGGAACGCTGCTGAAACTTAGACCAATCCGGCCGGAGGATGAACCTTTAATGGTGAAATTTCACAGCTCTCTGTCAGAAGAGACTGTGAAGCTCCGATACTTCGCGTGGGCGAAATTGGAAGAGAGAGTAGCCCATGAACGGCTAACTCGCATCTGTTTCAACGACTACGACCGGGAAATCGCGCTGATCGCAATTCGTCAAAGAGCAGATACCAAAGAAGACGAAGTTGTCGGAGTTGGCCGGCTCTTCAAAATGCGCGGGCTCAGCGAAGCGGAGTTCGCTATTGTTGTCAGCGATCAGTTTCACGGACATGGGCTTGGGACTCACATTCTGCAGCGTCTGGTTGATATCGGCCGGCAAGAAGGTGTTGTGCGGATAATCGGTCATATTTTGCCGGAAAACTACGTCATGCAAAGAGTGTCGAAGAATGCGGGCTTCGCTGTGAACTACGATCGATTCAATGAGGTAATGCGGGCAGAGATCGAACTGAGGACGCAACGCAGAACGACAGCTTGTTAGACATTCCACATCGTTCCACGCTGCCCAATACGTCCACGACATGGAGCACTTTTTTGTTTTTTTAGGTAAATACAACTTTGAGTCGCATGAAGAAGATTGAAGCAATCATCCAGCCCTTTAAAATGGAAAACGTTAAGGACGCCTTGACAGAAATCGGGATTAACGGGATGACCGTGACCGAAGTCAAAGGGTTCGGTCGCCAAAAGGGTCATTCGGACATTTATCGCGGTAGCGAATATGCCATTGATTTTCGTCCGAAAGTGAAATTTGAAATTGTCGTTTCCGACGATCGCGTGCGAAAAGCAGTACAAGTTATCGTCGAAGCCGCGCGGACCGGGAAAATCGGGGATGGCAAAGTGTTTGTTTTCGGGATAGAGGAAGCAATCCGAATCCGAACGCGAGAGCGCGGCTCAGAGGCGGTGTAGTCCGCCAACGGATTCGTACCAAATGGAGCTCTGCCGGAAAACTTCATTGCACGCTGATGCGGCTACACCCTCTCATCCAGTGGGACGAACTCGCGCAAAGCGGATCCGGTGTAAATCTGTCGTGGACGGTGGATTGGAGATTTCCCCGTCGCAATTTCCTTCCAGTTGGCAATCCAACCCGGCATCCGGCCTATGGCGAACAAAACGGTGAAGAAGTCAACCGGAATCCCTATCATGCGCATGATGATACCGCTGTAAAAGTCCACATTCGGATAAAGATTGCGTGCAATAAAATATTCGTCATGAGCGGCGATCTCTTCCAGTTTTAGCGCAATATCGAGCACGGGATCCCGTACACGCATCGAGGCGAAGAGTTGCTTTGACGCTTCCTTAAGGATCTTGGCGCGTGGGTCATAGTTCTTGTACACGCGATGTCCGAAACCCATCAGTCTCTTGCTGCGGTCCCGGCTCTTGGCTGCCTCCACAAATCTCGTGCCGTCATCGCCTTCTTTATGGATCGCTTCGAGCATTTCAATGACAGCCATATTGGCGCCGCCATGCGCAGGACCCCAAAGTGCGCATACCCCGGCAGCTACAGATGCGAACAGGTTCGCGCCACCGGAGGCAACCATTCGTACAGTCGAAGTGCTGCAGTTTTGTTCGTGATCGGCGTGTAAGAGCAGGACAAGATTCAGCGCACGATCGACTCTTGAGCTGGCAGTATAGTCCGAGTAGGGCTCGGAAAACATCATATGCAATAAGTTCGAGCAATACGAAAGCTGGCCTTTGGGATTTATGAACGGTCGTCCCAGTTTCATGCGGTAGGCTATGGCGGCCAGAGTGCGAACCTTTGAAATCAGAATGGTGGCGGCGACGTCCATATGCTCAAGGTCCTGTTCTCGATTGTTGGTGGCCATATGGGGGTAGTAGCACCCGAGTGAATTGAGCATGGCAGAGAGTATCGCCATCGGGTGGGAGGAGGCTGGAAAGCCCGCGAAACTGTAGAACATACTTTGGTGAATGGCCACATTGCCGAGAATAAGATTGCGGAATGAAACGAGTTGTTCCACGTTCGGCAATTCCCCATAAATAAGGAGGTAGGCGGCTTCTATAAAATCGGAACGTTCCGCGAGTTCCTCAATAGCGTACCCGCGGTAGCGCAAGATGCCCTTCTCGCCATCGATAAAGGTAATTTCGCTCATACACGATCCCGTATTGGCATATCCGTCGTCGTAAGTGATGTAGCCGGAATCACTGCGCAACTTGCGGATATCGATGCACTTCTCGGCCTCCGTGCCGATAATAACAGGATAATTGTGTGTTTTGCCGTCGATTGTGATACAAGCAGTTTCAGTCATAATACGTAATTGGTTTTCTTCTAGTTCCGCCGTGACTCCCTGCGACCCGTTGAATAAGCTAGCATTTGTCAGAGTTTCAACAGACCCGATACCGTTGGAGCGCAGGAACGCCATCCACAGTTGGTATGGAAATTCCGCAGCAATTGCCGAGCCATCTGCGAATTATTGGACGTTCCCTCATGTAGCTAAACAAGAGACTGATTTGGCTGTTGTTTCCTCTACAGGATGGTCGAAACAGGACGGTTCATCCTCAGCGCGGCGATGAACTCAACGCTACCCGCAATGCTCGTTTAAATGTCCATTTCGCGAATACTAGGGGCTGCGTCCGTCGTCAGCTATTTGCTCGCCATGTGCCTTCCATCGATCGCATACGAAAACAGTGTATTGGCCGGCTGGGAAGTAACCTACTTTTGCGCCCTATTTTCGTTTGCTGATTCAATAGAATTAGGCGACCGCGGCCCATTTATCTTCGGCACCCTCTCAAATCTTCTTTTCCTCTTTGGCATAACATTATTTCTTGGGCGCGTCTTCTTCCGCTGGTCTCGGCTGCGCGAAGTCGTTCCATGTTTGCTTTCCGCCACGTCGCTCCGTTGCTCAGTGGCATGCGTTTCAATCGCGGGCATGTGGCGGACTGGTCTACTCATAGGGTTCTATCTTTGGATTTTGAGTCCGGTGCTACTCTTCCTAGGGAGTCTTATTGGGTGTTTGCAGCGGCGTAATAGACAGAATCTGGGCCATCGAAGTAAGCGCTTTCCCATTAGCGGAGAACGGAAATTTGCCCACCTTGAACTTTAGCCCTTCTCGGTGGCTGCTCTTTCGGTCAGACCTACGCTTGCGACCTGTGGCTGACAATAGGTGCAGCCTGGGAAGACGCGAATGCGTCTTGGTTTGTGTCCGGTGAACATCCCTTCGACTGCCTGGATTGCTTCCCAGCTCGCTATGTGTGCCAGCCAGGGGGGCCAATCCGACTCCATCTCCGTCACCCTCTCTCTCTTTGTCGCCTTCTCCGACTCCGTCAGCCAGCCCTGTCGGTAGCAGCACTCGTCGCCAGGGCCGACATTGGCGCCGGAACCGGAAGCGACTCCGGCCGTAAGTGCGAGCCCAAGTTCAACGGCATCGCCTAGCGCGACACCGACACCTTGATTCTGGCCGCTGCCATCCCTATCCAATACTGTGCCAGTCTCATATCGGTTTGCGGTTTAATCCAGCCACACAGGCTGGAAGCCTATGCTCCGTTGCGCAGTTCAAAAACAACTCTGCGGACTTTTATCTCTTTTCGACCGAGCGTCAAAAGACGATGTCCGCACACCCGTCGAGACGGGCACAGGAGCATAGGCTTCCAGCCTGTGTTTGAACAGAGCGTAGCCTCCGAAACAGCCCTTTGTTGCTATCCGGTGAAAGGAATTAAATGTCGCTCCAAGTACGACTTCAACGAGATCGCGTTATTATGATTATTACTTTGATTCGGAAACCAGCAGAGGATATGGAACCGCAGATCGCGAGGCAGCGCTTGTGCGCTTACGGACACACAGTCTCGGCTGCCCGGTCGCGCCTTTTTCCGTGGGTTCCACGATGCTTGACACAGAATGCCGACGCTAAAATGCCCTGGCAGGGAGAGCTCGCCACCAGGGCTCCGACAAGGCAGATATCCCTCTCGATCGAATATTAGCCAATTTTTACTTCAACCGATTTCGGCTTAGCTTTCTCGTCCTTCGGCAGATGCACTTTAAGCACGCCATCGTTGAATTCTGCACTAACTTTATCGGCCGATGTAGCTTCCGGCAGTGTGAAACTCCGAGTGAAAGTTCCATAGCTTCGCTCGATGCGATGGTACTTTTTGTGCTTCTCCTCCTTTTCCACCTTGCGCTCCCCGGTTATAGAGAGTACGCCTCCTTCCACGGTCACCTTAATGTCCTCTTTGTTCATGCCAGGTAATTCCGCTTTGACCGTGTACTCTTTGTCATCCTCAGCTATATCCACCGGCGGTGACCACTCAGAGACAGTGAATTCCTCTTCTCCACCGTCCCTAACCACAGACAGCCGGCTACCAAGCAGCGAGCCCAGCCTCTTTTGCATCTCCTCTAACTCACGGATCGGATCCCACGAAAGAGAAGCCCGGAACGGATTCCATTTTTGTATTGTGTTCATATTCAGTGTCTTGCGGCGGGTTATCTTGGTTTCATTTATTCTGGCGCAAAGCTTGCTTCCCGCCTCCTTCGAAGCTTGTGCGCCGTACAACAAGAAACGCGCTACAGTAACTCGCCGCAAGGTATTTGATTCGATTTCAATCGATGTGCTGCTTCTTTGCCGTGCTGACAATTTGTTCGCACGGTTCACCGTCGCGAAATTCTGTATCGCAATCTGCGTAGCGCGCTTTTACGTTTTTGGCGAATAATTTTAACGCATTTGCCGAATGAATTCGTTCCTTCCGCAAAGCTTCTAAACAACGGAGGAACAGAGTCAAACAAGCGGAGGTTAGCCCGCTCCCTCCCGATCGACGTTATATTCTACGCAGAATAGGCGGAGGTAAATCAATGACGAACAAATCTATTACCACAGAGAGTGTTCAGTTGAGCAAGCAAAACGCCGATCCGATCGCGTCGATCCGACATCCTATTGTACTAAGACGGATACTCGCGCCGACTGATCTAAGTCCGGATGGCAAAAAGGCCGTTGAATATGCGATTGCGTTGGCTGAGCATTTCAGTTCTGAGGTGACGATCTTGCACGTGTACCCTGCGCCGGGCTTCAACGATTACCCACGACCGACCGATGGTGAAAGTGTCGCGAATATATTTCGCGAAAACGCTCAGAATGCCCTGGATTCATTCCGGTCCGAGATAAAACAGGAATATCCAAGAATAGATGGGCTTCTTCGTTGTGGCAAACCGGAAGAGGAGATAGTTGGAGCAGCCAAGGATTTGGAGGTCGACCTGATTGTGCTTTCGACGCATAACTATCAGTGGTTTTCTCATCTCATCCACGGCAGTGATGCCGAGGGAGTTCTGAGGCACGCTCCCTGTCCGATGCTTGTCGTTCGAAAGGAAGAACACGACTTTATAGATGCTAACTAAGCGTTGAGCTCATACCAATCCGCGTGTTTAGTTCTACCGTAGGTCTTGGGCTGGGTCTCTCCGGAAATCGCCGAGAAATCCGGCGGCTGGAATCAAGGGATCAAACAGGTTTAAGCAGTTATTTTTAGATGAAAGCGATTGCGATCGTTAACGCAATACATACCGGAAGCCGGTTTACGAGTGAGTTCACGAAGACTTGACCGGCAATCGCCATTACGTTGTTTTATGAGTGCGGACCCACTTGAGGACCTGATGAATCGCATCCGGGCTTTTCAGGAAAGCCGTGCCCTGCTTACGGCTGTCGAGTTGGACTTGTTCAATGCCGTCGCCCAGGGTGCGACTGCCGCAGAAGCGGCAAGCCGATTACAGACCGACGAGCGCGCCACCGAAATGCTGATGAACGCGCTAGTGGCTTTAGAGATGTTGCAGAAAAAGGATGGCGTCTTCCTGAACACGCAGTTGGCCGCGCAATATTTAACCGAAGGTTCTGCGGACAACGCGCGCTTAGCCATGATGCACACTGTGTACCTCTGGGACAGATGGTCAACGCTAACGGAATGTGTTCGCACAGGCACATGCCAGCAGGGCGCGAGCGTGCACGGGCGCGATCAGCATTGGACAGAGGCGTTCATTGCCGCAATGGACAGGAACTTAGCGGAACGCGCACCCTTAGTGGTAAAGGCCGTGGACACCAGCGGTGTCAGGAGAATGCTGGATGTCGGGGGAGGCTCCGGCGGGTACTCGATCGCCTTTGCGAAAGCGTCACCGGAACTTCACGCAGAAATACTTGATTTGCCGGCGGTCCTTCCATTGACCGAGCAATACATTGAGAAATCTGGGCTGATGGAACGGGTGAAGACACGGGTTGGAGACCTCCAGCACGACGAATTTGGCAGCGATTACGATCTGATCTTCGTCTCCGCGATCTGCCACATGCTCGGCCCGGCCGAGAACCAAGACCTCTTCAGAAGATGCTTTGCAGCGCTCGCTTTCGGCGGTCGTATCGTCGTGCAGGACTTCATTCTGAAGCCTGACAAAACTGCACCTCGCTACGCCGCCCTTTTCGCGCTGAACTGGCTGGTGGTTACACAGAATGGCGGCAGCTACAGCGAAGATGAATATTCGGCTTGGCTTCACCAGGCCGGTTTTCGGGATGTTCGGCACGTCTTGTTGCCGGGATCGACCAGCCTGATGGTGGGGGTAAAGTGCTGAGCAACTATTGGGCCTGCGGCGACCGCCACAGCGTGGGCAATCTCTTGGACCAGGTGGAACCATTTTGGCTGGGTGCAATTGCACGAAGCCACGAAAGCCACGTGTGAGTTCTTTGTATAATCTTCCGACATGAATCCAGATAGTGGCGCGCTGCTGACCGATCTTTATGAGCTTACTATGCTGCAGGGCTATTGGCAGCAGGATATGCACGAGACTGCGGTGTTTGAGTTTTTCGTGCGCAAGCTGCCGACCCATCGGAATTTCCTGATTTCGGCTGGTCTCGAACAAGCGATCGGTTATCTCGAGGACCTTGCATTCTTGCCTGCCGAAATTGAGTGGTTGGAGCAGACAGGCCGTTTCCTGCCCCAATTTTTAAGTTGGTTAAGAAGCTTTCGCTTTACCGGCGATGTGAATGCAATGCCGGAGGGTACACTGTTTTTCGCCAATGAACCAATCCTGCAGGTGATTGCCCCGCTCCCGGAAGCGCAGTTTGTCGAGACGCGGCTGATCAACCTGCTTAACTTTCAAACGACGATAGCATCGAAAGCCGCGCGTTCAGTGCTGGTGGCGCCGAACCGTTTGCTTGTCGATTTCGGGTTGCGTCGTGCCCACGGTGCTGAGGCTGGGTTGATGGCAGCACGTGCAACTTTTATCGCCGGGTTCAGCGGTACCTCGACTCTTCTTGCCGGTCATCGATTCGAGATTCCGATGTATGGCACGATGGCACACTCGTTCGTTCAAGCATTTCCAGACGAAGTAACCGCCTTTACGCGGTTTGCCGAAGCCAATCCTGGCAACGTTGTGCTGTTAATTGACACTTATGACACCGAGGCCGCTGCGGAGAAGGTGGTCGGCCTTGCGCCGAAGTTAAGACAGCGTGGGATTGACGTGAAAGCGGTACGTATCGACAGCGGCGACCTCGAGAGTCACGCGCGCAAGGTTCGTGAGATATTAGATAATGGTGGCCTGGGCGACGTGCAAATTTTCGCGAGCGGCAATCTCGATGAATATATGCTGCGCAACCTGATCGAGGGCGGTGCCCCAATCAACGGCTTTGGTGTCGGCACGCGTCTTGATACGTCGTCCGACGCACCGTATCTCGACTGCGCCTACAAATTGCAGGAGTACCGAGGTCGTCCCTGTCGCAAGCGTTCGGAGGGAAAAACAACGTGGCCGGGCCGCAAGCAGGTTTACCGCAAATTCGACAAATCTGGCCACATAGAAAGTGACATTTTGACGGTGGGCGACGACCGACAGGAAGGTGAGCCATTGTTGCACCCTGTGCTTCGTGGTGGCAAGCGCCTCGAGGGTCCAGCGCCGCTGGCGGCATCGCGCGACCGCGCAGCACGTCAGCTTACGAGTTTACCTGAAAGACTACGTGCGCTCGATGGGGCTACAAAGCCTTTCGAAGTCACGATTTCCGACGCGCTCCAGTTGCTGGTGCTCGATATGGAGCGACGCCTTTCGAATTCGCGGTCGACCGGGCATGATTAGAAACGTCTCTGGTAACAGTGGATGATCACGGTGACTTGATTGGGGAAAAGGCCCAAGCACACGCGCTGCTTCTTCGTCATATCGCGAAGTTCCTCCTTTCGACGCAGGGAAGGTCGTGAAATGGAGGGAGTTGGCCAATTCGTGAGAAGCCAATTTTGGACAGATGAACAATACAGATTTAACGAAAAAGCGATGGAGACTATGCCAGTCAAAGAAATCAATCCGATCTCGCAGGAGCAACTGCTAGGATTCCTCCTCAACCCGAATTCTTATCCGGATCGTCCGAATCATGTCTGTCTTAAGCAGACTCATAGCTCCTGGGTGCTGCTTGCCGGGCCGTATGCCTACAAAATTAAGAAGCCGGTTAACTTCGGTTTTCTAGACTTTTCAACGCTTGAAAAACGGCGCTATTTTTCAGAGCGAGAGGTCCTCCTCAACCGGAGACTCTGCACCGAGGTTCACCTCGGAGTGGTACCAATTTTTCTGCACGCAGACACACTAGCCTTTGGACATGGCGACGAAATCGTTGAATACGCCATCAAAATGCGGAGACTCGAGGACCGCTATTTCATGCTGCGGCTTTTGGAAAACGGCCAAGTTGGCACGCAAGAGTTAGACCGACTCGTCTCGACGCTAAAAGCATTTTACGAAGCACAAAATCCCACAGAGGAAGTGACCGCTTGGGGCCGGATCGAAAAGCTGAAAATCAGCACAGACGAAAACTTTCAGCAGACGGAACATTTCGTCGGGTTCACGATATCGCTACCGGCGCTTGAGACGATCCGTTTCTATACGGACAACTTCTATTTGCGTCATGCCGCCCTTTTCGAGTCCCGTGTTCGCGAGCAGCGGATACGTGATTGTCACGGGGATTTGCATCTGGAGCACATTCATATCGCCCCTACATCCCTCTCAATCTACGATTGCATTGAATTTAACGATCGATTCCGTTGCATCGACGTTGCGAACGATGTCGCCTTTCTGGCCATGGACCTCGATTTTCACGGCCATGCCGATCTGTCCCGACAATTCACGGCAAGGATAACGCACGCTCTGAACGATCGGGGGATGCTGCGCCTTATGGACTTCTACAAATGCTATCGAGCTTATGTGCGGGGCAAAGTTCAAAGCTTTCACCAAAGCGTTCCTGGGTTGCCTGAGCGGGAGAGGAGGGAGAGCCGGTCGCTAGCTGAGCGTTACTTCCGGCTGGCCTTGCAGTACGCCGTTTGCGGATCGGAACCGATGGTTGCAATCGTCATGGGCCGTGCTGCTTCCGGCAAAAGTACGCTGGCGAGGTCGTTGGGGCGCGAATTAGATTGGGAAGTTTTTTCTTCTGATTACCTAAGAAAAAACCTCGCCGGCGTCCCGCCTTACAAGCGCTGTGGGCCGGCCATACGCCGTCGCCTTTACTCTAAGGCAATGACCAGGAAGACCTACGACGCACTCTTCCAGAGCGTCATCGATCGATTCAAAGAGCGACGCAGTCTGATCATCGACGCGACCTTTAGCAGTCGCCAACATCGCGATGAGCTGGGGCAAAAACTTGGCGTCCTAGGGGTAGCGTACTGCTTTATCGAAACTCAGGTGTCCGAAGAGACCCTAAAGAAGCGGCTGATCGAGCGCGAGGGGACAACTAATGAAGTATCCGACGCTCGTTTGGAAGATTTCGAGATGCTAACTCAGTCCTACGAGGTTCCAGCAGAGATCGAAAAACGTCATCTTATCGCGGTGCAGACGGACCGCCCATTGGAGACAACCGTCGTGGAGACATTGAAGGCATTAGCGCATCGCACTCCGCGGACCGAAGAATGAGGAGACGGAATGCCGTCGAATCAGTCATTCTCCGTGAACTGGCAATGATGGGCGACTTCACGGCGCGGTTGGTTCAAGGTGAATGGACGGTGCGATAGCGGCTAAAGCAACGATGGCCCCGTCTTGACCTCTCCAGTTTCTTTCGCCAACTCGAGGGTAATTCCAACCAAGTCTAGAGTGTCTTCTTTTATGATTTGACGCGAGAACCGCTTCAGTACTTAATCCGCAGCCATTTCCGATTTCAGTTGTAGCCATACATTGTGTATTTATTTAGTTGATTTTAATGGATTAGTTTGCTTTTCTGGTAGCCATCAAACGCAAACCTCTTCCCCTTCATCTTGAAATTCAGCGCCACCGCGGTAATCCGGTCGGCCTTATCCGCTCTTCCTATCGCGAGAACGGCAAAGTCAAACACTCCACTCACGGTCGCATCACCGGCCTGAGCTTAGAGCAACTCCATTTATTGCAGGCGGCCTTCCGCGGCGATGTCGTGCCCAAGGGCTCCGCAGAGGATTTCCAGATCCGCGCCTCTAAGGAATACGGGGCCAGCTATGCGCTTCTGGAGTTGGCCAAGGAACTTGGATTGGACCGCGCTCTTTACTCGCGCAAAGAAGCCTGGGTCCAGGATTGCCTGGCGATGATCGTCGGACGCATCGTCTACGCCGGCAGCAAACTGGCACTCTCCAACCAGTGGAAAAACACCGCTCTGTGGGAACTGTCCGGCGTGAAAGGCAAAGTCGATGTAGACCTCCATTGTTATCTGCCGATGGATCGGCTCCTGGAGCGCCAGAGCGCCATTCAGCGTACTTTGGCAGCTCGTCATCTCCAGGATGGTCACCTGGTGCTCTACGACATTACCAGCAGCTACTTTGAAGGAGCCTACACCCAGAGCGACATCGTCACCTTCGGCTATAATCGCGATGGCAAGCGGGGTCACGAACAGATGGTGATCGCTTTACTCTGCAGCGCGGAGGGTTGTCCGGTCGGAGTCGAAGTTTTTGCCGGTAACACTCAGGACGCCTCCACGGTGCTTGAGAAGATCGCGCAATTGCAGCGCCAATACGGATTAAAAGAAATTATCTTTGTCGGTGACCGGGGCATGATTACCAAAGCGGTGGCTGACAAGATCAAGGGGACCGAAGGTCTGCACACTATCTCGGCATTAACCCATCGCCAGATTGTCGAACTGCTGGAACGCAAGATTATCAGGCCGCAAATTTTGGTGAGAAAAGATCGTTAATGTCTGTTGGACGAACAGCCCAAGCGGGTTTCGGTCAAGGGCCGAGTCCGCAATGGCCGGGCGCGAAGGCAAGACGCGTGAGCGGCTTCTGGAGCGCACCCGCGCAGAACTTGACAAAATAGCCGGCTCAAAACGTCGAGCGAGTGCAAAGACGCTGGGAGCACGCGTCGGCCGGGTACTGGAGCGTTCCAAGATGGGCAAATTCGTCCGCTGGGACCTGATCGATGGACGGCTCTCATGGAGCTTTGATCAGGACAAGATCGCCGCCGAAAAACTCTTCGACGGTTGTTACATTGTTAGTGGTGAGCTGCCCAAAGAGAAGATGGCTGCGAGCGAAGTCGTCGCCTCCTATAAAAAGCTAGGCTTAGTCGAGGAAGCCTTCCGCAGCCTCAAGACCGTGCAACTCGAAGTACGGCCCGTCTACCACAAGACCGATGATCGAATCAGAAGTCACGTCTTCCTGTGCACGCTGGCCTACTACTTGCAGTGGCATCTCAAGCAGCGGCTTGAACCTTTATTCGCCGCCGACGGCACCCACAAAGATCGACAATGGACAGTGCGCAACGTGATTGAGCGCCTGGTGGCGATCCGTCGCGACAAGATCGCGATGGGCTCTGTGGAGTTCGAGAAAGTCACCACGCCTGAACCCGACCAGCAAACAATTCTCGACTATCTCAAAGTGCGTTTGTAGCCATATTCCTGAAATCTGAAATCTGTTTAAGGTCTTCTTATGCAGTCAGTTGCATGGCAAACAAAAAAGAAAATGCGTCTAGACCAGCGCCTCGCCGAGGAGGATTACATCGTGTTTGAAGCCGGAACCTATACCGAGGCTATCAAGCTCTGTTATCGAGATTATGAACAGGTGGTGAAACCTCAAGTCGCCAACTTGGCAATCGACTGACCTGCAGATGTAACCCAATAGCGTTACCAAGTCGATTTCTGTCTGAAACCGCGTTCAGCCGTTCGCTTCCGAATGGGTGTGCAAGTGCCGGCGAAACCAATCGGCCGCCAGGTGCGCGACCGCTTCGAGCGTGCCGGGTTCTTGAAAGAGGTGTGTCGCGCCGGGCACGATTTTCAGCGCCTTATCGCAACCAAGCTCTGCAAGCGCTTCCTTGTTCAGCCGGATCACCACGTCATCGTACCCACCCACAATCAACAGCGTCGGCGACTGCACGCGCCGTAGCGCATCGCCCGCGAGATCGGGCCGTCCGCCGCGTGAAACCACGGCATCGATCCGCTGTCCCACCTCGGCTGCAGCCACTAGCGCCGCACCACCCCCGGTGCTCGATCCGAAATAGCCGATGCCGAGATCACGCGCCACCGGTTGCACGTCGAGCCACCGCGTCACTTCCGCGAGCCGGTTCGCCAGCAGGCGGATGTCGAAACGCAGAAGCCGCGTAACATTGTCCTCGATCTCCTCATCCGCAGTCAGCAGATCGAAGAGCAGCGTACCATTGCCCGATTCTCGGATGATTCGCGCGACGAACTGATTGCGCGGGCTGTACCGGCTACTGCCGCTGCCGTGCGCGAAGACGACTACGCCCTTTGCTCCCGAGGGGATCGCCAGCTCTCCATCGAGCACCACCGCTCCGCATTGAATGCGCACATCGATGGGAGCAGAGTCTTGGTTGTGCGGGTCGTGGAACATCCTTTTCCTAAACGCGCTCTGATCAATAGCCTCGCGTCTTACTCGACGTCTTAGCGAAGAACGGCTCGATGACTTTTTCTAAGTCGGTGCTCTCGCATTTCGGGCATCGCAACTTCTGAATCTCGTGCTCCTTGATGGTTAGCACAGTGTTAAATTCGTTACGGCACTTGCGACAGATGTATTCGTAAACGGGCATACGTTTTGGTGGGCGGGGGTTAGTTTCGTCCACAAAACTATTCTCTTAGAAGACGTCCCGCGCCTCCCACTTCTTGCCCAAGGTTCACCCTCATTTGCGCCGTGAACTTTCCGATTGCACAGAAGGAGCGCTAATTCAATCAAGAGATGGATAGTCGGACCTCGCACGGCATGAGATTTTGAAACGCGATTATGAGGAGGTCTTCGATGATACATTCATGTAAAAAATTTCTAAAATTCGAACCAGGCCTCACACGATGATTAATTTGATGGGTAGATGCTGTGATCCTTTCCTCACCGATGATACGTTGTTGCGAAAAGGAATAATCATGCCCCACGACGAACAGGACCTGGTGAATGGAGAAGATGCATGGTGACCGGTGTCGCAAACGCCAAACGCATTGGTGTGGTTGAGGGACGGGTTGTTCTATCGGACGGACGGCGCCTCGGCTACCGGGCAACCGGCGCGCCCGACGGCGATCCCCTATTCTACTTCCATGGATTTCCAGGATCACGGTTTGAGGCGGATTTGCTGTGCAAGGACGCGGGAATGCACGGTTGGAGAGTCTTTGCGATCGATCGGCCGGGAATCGGACTGTCCGATTTTATGCCCGGTCGCACGCTGCACGATTGGCCGCGAGACGTCGCGGAATTCGCGAATGCGCTCCGGATCGATCATTTTACTGTGATAGGCGTGTCCGGCGGCGGCCCTTACGCGGCCATCACTGCGTGGGCGCTCAAGAAGCGTGTGCGCGCTACGGGTATTGTCTGCGGGGTTGGTCCGCTTCAAAGAGGCGCGGGAACGGGTCCTCTCTTCGGTCCCTTGGCTTTGGACTTGAAGCAGTATTTCCCCTGGTTGATCCAGCCAGCATATTTTTCCATGGCCGTGGTCCTGGCGCACTGGCCTCTGGCGATGCTGGATGCAAACGCTGAATCGCTGCCGCCCCGTGATCGAGCGGCTTTGGAAACGGACGGCGCGCGGCGCTCCCTCGCCGCTTCATTGCGTGAATCCGTTCGTCAGGGATCAGCAGGCGGCGCACAGGAAATCGGGATTTACTGCCGCCCATGGCGTTTCAACCCGGGCGAGATTGAAACACCGGTATGCATCTGGCACGGCGATCTCGACACCGTCATCCCGTGCGCCATGAGCCGCCATCTTGCGGCGAGGATTCCTCAATGCCGCGCCGACTTTTTCCCCGAAGACGGCCACTATTCGTTGCTAATCACCCGGAGAGATGAGATTCTCGCGAGGCTGCGGAGGCTCGTCGAGCCGACGCACACTGCGATGATGGTTCATCGAGACTGAGACGCCGATGCGAGCGACTTCGGGCGGACGCCGGTTGGCATCCCCCTTTCTGAATGATTGCGTCCGTTCCTATCCCAAAATGTGATAGCCTGCGTCCGCGTAGACTGTAAGGCCGGTCAGGGCCGCGGCTGCGTCACTGACCAGACAGACAGCCACGGCTCCCACGTCATCGATGGTGATGCGATGATGTATCGGCGCTCGTCGGGCCGCCTGGTCCAGCAGCTCCTCGAACCGGTCGATGCCAGAGGCGGCCCGGGTTTTGATCGGCCCAGGCGAGATGGCGTGAACCCGGATGCATTTGGGACCGAGCTCGCTGGCCATGTAGCGCACGGCGCATTCGAGCGCTGCTTTAACCGGGCCTATGATGTTATAGTGCTCGATTACCTTTTCGGCGCCATAGTAGGTCATGGTCAGCAAACACCCGCCATCCTTCATCAGCGGTTCGGCCAGCTTTGCCATCCGGATGAACGAGTAGCAGGAAATCTCCATGGCGGTCTTGAAGCCCTCTCGCGAACAGTCCACTACGCGGCCGTGCAAGTCCTCCTTTGGCGCGTACGTGATGGAATGGAACAAGAAGTCCAGCTTGCCCCATTCCTTGCCGATGCACTCGAAAACCGCTTGCAGCTGTTCCTCGTCGCATACATCGCAAAGCAGCAAGGCGGGGTTGCCAAGCCCGTACAGCAATGGCCGCACGTATTGCTCGGTCTTCGGATGTCCGCAAGTCAGCATGATCTCCGCACCGGCTTCATGGAATGCCCTCGCCGCGCCATAAGCGATGCTGTTGCCGTTTGCGACACCGGTCACCAGCCCTTTTTTGCCTTTCAGGAGGTTGAATAGCCTTGCCCTGGGATAAGTCGCCGTAGTTTTAATCAAGTTCTCAGCGTCCTGCGCCACCTGCCTTGACTTGTCGCTCAAGGTATTCGTTTCCAATCCAATCATTGATTTACCCCCTTCCGCTTGAAGTTTAAGCCTTCGCCCTCGAGAGGATCCTCCGAGAATTGGCGAACGCTCTTCTTATTTTTATTATTTTTCTGGTCGTTCCGTTACGGTGTCAGTTTTAAAATGGGTACGGAGGCGAATCAGTGGATCAGGCTGCGATGAATGGTCGAAGAATACTTCTGCAAGCGTCTTTAGTCGTTGGGCCACTGCTTGCGATATCCGGTTGCAGCGACGTCCCAGTGTCCACGGCAAAACCAACGCTCAACATGTTGCCGATATTCTACAAAGCGAATCCGGTGACGGCCGAACAACCGGCAGTCTACAAAACGATCGATGCTTGTTATCTCCTGGTAGACTGGAAGGATTTCGCTTCAACCCAGAATAAATATTTGGATAAAGGCTATGTTCTGCTTGGCAATTGTGACTTCGCGAAAGAAATGGGAAAGCCTCTTACGGACAACGCAATCGATTATGGTAGGTACTTGGGAGCGGATGTAATCATTTATGCGGTCAATAAAACCATTGAGGGACAGACAGAACATTACATCTCGTATTTAGCCAAGAGGCGAAGAGCCGACTCGACACCAGTGGCTGTTTTTCAGTTGCGGCACATCAATTTGGCTTTACCTTCAGTGCTCGTTTTCTGACGGGTCGATAGCTCAATCGGTAGAGCAGCGCCCTTTTAAGGCGTTGGTTCTGGGTTCGAGTCCCAGTCGACCCACTTTTACATAGTTCTCATGGCCTGCTTTCATTCCGCAGAATGATTTGGATGGGAAAATATGAGAGAGACTAGCCGAACGAATCAGGAAACTGCGCATCTGGAAGAGGTGGCCCACCTGACCCTTCAACTCGGCCGTTTATTGCAAGAGAACGGCGGGGACACTGCGCAGGTGCAGGAGTCGGCGGTGCGATTCGCGGCGGCATTCGGCTTTGAGGCTCACCTCCTGGTGACTTACGAGGTGCTTCTCCTCACCATCGTTGCGGGCGGCCACTTTCGCACTAAGGTTGGTTACCGGGTTCCGGCCATGAACGTTAATATGGCCGTGGTTGTATCGGTAAACCGTCTGCTGGGGGAGGTTGAAAACGGCCGGCTGGAATTGCCGGAGGCCAGGGCGGAACTGGAAGATATCGAAAGGAAGCCGTCCGTGTATGAGCGATGGATCGTCGTTGTTGCATTGGGGTTAACCGCAGCCAGTTTGGGCCGATTGTTCAATGGTGACTGGCCGACATTCGGCGTTAGCTGGCTCGCAGGCTCGGCAGGAATGTGGCTCCGCCAGGAATTGGGTCGCCGGGGTTTTAACCTCTTTTTCATCCCTTTTGCTGCTGCACTCGTGAGCGGAGTCATCGGTGGGGTGGCTGTGCTATTGGGAGTCAGCGCGACACCGGCATTGTGCCTGGTGGCGCCCGCGATGATCATTGTACCGGGCGTCCCATTGGTCAATGGCGTCCAGGACATGATCAAAAATCACATGACGTCAGGCCTTGCGCGCCTGGGGCTCGGAGGTCTTGTTACCGTTGCAATCGGGTTCGGGTTGTTTGTGGCCACGGTGGTGACGGGCGCGAAGATCCCGGTGGAAGCGCCCCTGCGGATTCTCTCGGTCCCTGAAGATGCGCTCTTCTCTGCGCTGGCGGCTCTTGGCTATCTCTTTCTCTTCAACGTTCCGTCTCCCATCGCTTGGGCCTGCGTCGTGTGCGGGACGGCCAGCCACACGATACGAACCCTTTGCATGCATCTGGGACTCGATTTGGTGAGCGGGACATTGATTGGTGCGCTGACAGTAGGCTTCCTCGCGCAAGGGTTCTCCCGGCATTTTCGCGCTCCCGCCGTCGCCTTCGCCTTTCCAGGCGTGGTAGCCATGATACCAGGGGCTTTCGCTTTCCGCGCCATCATTGGCTCCTTTCAGATCGTGAACGCTGGTGCAGCCGCCGCCACCACTCTGGTGGCCCAGACGCTCGCACTCGTTACCAGCTGTATTCTCATGGTGGCTGCGATCGCGCTTGGTATCGCGGCTCCGTTGATCCTCATAAGGAAGGGAACCACGAATTCAAAGGATCTGGCGACGCACTCTTCTATGCCCTCCAAACCCTAACTTCAATTATCGTTATGCCTGAATATCGCACCGAAACTGATAGCCTTGGCGAGGTCAAGGTTCCCGTCGACAAACTATGGGGCGCCCAGACCCAACGCTCCCTTGAGCACTTCAGCATTGGCAAGGATCTGATCCCTCGCGAGATGATTACTGCGTACGCCATTCTGAAGAAAGCCGCCGCCAACGCGAACCACGCGAGCAAGCGGCTCGACGACCAGCCCCACAAGCTGATCGTTCAGGTCTGTGACGAGATCCTCGTCGGTCAGCATCACGAGATGTTCCCACTGCATGTCTGGATGACCGGCAGCGGCACTCAGTTTAACATGAACGTCAACGAGGTGATCTCCAACCGGTGCTGTCAACTGGCCGGCACGCCGCTCGCGAGCAAGAGGCCGGTTCACCCCAACGACCACGTCAACATGGCGCAGTCGTCAAACGACTCATTTCCGGCCGCCATGTACATCGCGGCGGCTGTCAATGTGAAGCAGCGGCTGATTCCGGCGGTTAAGGCGCTGCACGACGAGATCGCGGCGAAGGCCGAAGAGTGGAAAGAGGTGATCAAGATCGGCCGAACTCATATGCAGGACGCGACACCGCTCACGCTCGGACAGGAATGGTCGGGCTACGCCGGGATGCTCGCGGATAATCTCGAGCGAATCGAAGATGCGCTAAAGGGCGTCTATCAGCTGGCACTGGGCGGTACTGCAGTGGGCACGGGCATCAACTCGGCGCCAGGGTTCGCCGAGGCGGCTGCAGCCGAGATCGCCAAGCTCGCCGGTTTGCCATTTGTCACTGCGCCGAACAAGTTCACAGTGCAGGGCGCCCACGACGCTCTGGTTCAACTCTCTGGAACGTTGCGCACGCTGGCCGTGTCGCTCTACAAGATTGCCAATGACATCCGCTTGATGTCTTGCGGCCCGCGTGCTGGCTTTGCCGAATTACTCATCCCGGAAAACGAGCCTGGCTCATCAATCATGCCGGGCAAGGTGAACCCGACGCAAGCCGAAGCTCTGACGATGATCGCCGTGCAGGTGATGGCCAATGACGTGGCGGTGGGTTTCGGCGGCGCCGGCGGTTACCTCGAGATGAACGTTTATAAGCCGCTCATGATCTACAACATTACACACTCCATCACGATTATGACGGACGGGTGTACGAACTTTGGCAAGTTTCTCGTTGCCGGCACGAAGCCGAATTTGAAGAAGATTAAGGAGTATGTGGACCGATCGCTCATGCTCGTGACGGCGCTCGCGCCCGTTATTGGCTATGACAAGGCTTCAAAGATCGCGCACTACGCGATGGAGAACGACCTCACGCTGAAGGCCGCAGCGCTAAAGCTCGGCTTCGTGACTGAGGATGAGTTCGACCGAGTTGTCGATCCGGCGAAAATGGTCAAACCTTACGTCGCCACGAAATAAGAGGCTCACGATGATAGGTAGGGTCACGCTCCCGCGTGACCGGCGTGGCGATATCCCAAAAGCCGACTATCTCAAATTCTAATCTCCAAAAAGCAGCAGCCCCGAAAGACGTTCGGGGCTGCCGCAGCCTGCATCGATTAACCGCCGCGTCGGTTGATCGATGCAGGCTAAGCGATGGACAATACAGATTACGACGCCGTCGTTGTCGGCTCTGGACCGAATGGACTTGCCGCAGCGATAACGCTCGCTCGCGCGGCGCGCTCAGTGCTTGTGCTGGAGGCGAACGGCGCGCCGGGTGGGGGTGTTCGCTCGGCCGAGCTCACATTGCCGGGTTTCGTGCATGACGTCTGCTCGGCTGTCCATCCGCTTGCGGTTGTGTCGCCGTTTTTCTCGACGTTGCCTCTGGAACGTCATGGTCTAACCTGGCTCCAGCCGGAGGTTCAGCTTGCCCACCCATTCGATAGCGGAGCGACGGCATGCCTCTTTCGTTCCCTCGACGCGACCGCCGACGGGCTCGGTTTGGACGCGACCGCATATCGACGCCTGATGTCTCCTCTTTTATCTCAGTGGGAGAAAATAGTTGCGGAGGTGATGCAGCCTCTGCTGCATCTGCCACGCAACATGCTTGCGACGGCTCACTTTGGTGCCAGAGCAATTTGGCCCGCGACAATTCTTGCCAAAGCTTGGTTCAAGACCGGCCACGCGCGCGCTCTCTTCGCCGGGATTGCCGCGCACTCTTTTCTTCCGCTGGAAGCTGTGGCATCCGCAGCGTTCGGCGTCATGCTCGGGATGGTCTCGCACGTGGGAGGTTGGCCTCTGCCCCGCGGCGGTGCCCAATCGCTAACCAATGCCCTCGCCGGGTATTTGCGCGAGCTCGGCGGAAAAATCGAAACCAACGCCCGGGTCCGTGATCTGAGGGATCTGCCTGCCGCTCGTGCGATCCTGTTTGACGTCACGCCGTGGCAGTTTGTCCGGATCGCGGGGGAGCGTCTACCGTCTGCCTACTACCGACAACTTCATCAATTCAAACATGCGCCAGCGGTATTCAAAATCGACTATGCGCTCGGGCGGCCAGTCCCATGGATAGCCGAGAAGTGCAGGGCTGCGGGCACGATCCATCTTGGCGGCACGCTGAAAGAAATTGCAGACGCCGAGCGCGCGGTGGCAGCTGGCAAAATTCCGGAACGACCTTTTGTGCTGGTCGCCCAACCAAGCATTGTTGATCGAACCCGTGCCCCGGAGAACCAGCATACGCTCTGGACGTATTGTCACATGCCCCATGGCGTGATATTCGATATGTCAGGACGGATTGAAGGAGAGATAGAACGCTTCGCTCCAGGTTTTCGCAACGAGATTTTGGGACGCTATATTACCGGTCCCGTAGATTTGGAGAAATCAAACGCCAATCTGGTTGGTGGCGATATTTGTGGGGGCGCTTCAAATCTTGGACAGCTCATTGCGCGACCCATTTTAAGCCCAGTTCCTTACCGAACGCCGTTGCGCGGCGTCTATTTGTGTTCGTCATCGACTCCGCCAGGCGCAGGGGTGCATGGCATGTGTGGTTATAACGCAGCCCGAGTGGCACTCCGCGATGTATTCTTTCAGCGTACGATCTAGTAGGTATCAAGAATGCGCTACATAGAGTTTTCGCCTGCAAAGTTGTTCAAGACCCATAAAGCGATTAGACATTAGCGCATGAGCGTAAGAAAGAAATTTCCCATAAGGCTGGCGGTGGTATTGCTTCTCGCGATCACGATCGATACAGCTTTGCAACTTATGTGGAAATCTGCGGTGCTCTCTTTACCTGATGATGGATCACCTTGGCTCAATGTGCAGGCCATATTGCACAATCCTCTTTTCATTTTCGTCATATTATTGATGGCATGCCAATACTTCAATTGGTTGATGGTCCTCGGGAATGCAGATTTGAGTTACGCTCAACCCGTCACCTCGTTGAGCTATGTCTCAGTTTTTTTCTTCTCCGTTTTGTTCTTGAGGGAAGTGGCCGATCTGATTCAGATAACAGGTATCATATTCGTGGTTGCCGGTGTTTGGTTCATCAGTCAGACGGACCATGTCACACAATCCAAAGGACGTCGGGCTTGATGGGCCAAACCGCGATCGGCGTGCTCCTCGTCGTCATCTGCACGCTGCTGGAGGGCGTCGGCCAGGTATTTTTGAAAAAATCTGCTCTGAGAGTTGTCCGTTGGTATCTTTGGATTTCACTCGGCAGCGGGATTCTGGCGCTTGAAGCAATAATATACACTAATGCGTTGCGCTTTCTTGATGTCGGCGCCGCGTATGCGATCAGCAGCCTCAACCTGATTTCGGTTACGCTCATGTCGCGATGTCTCCTTCGCGAAAGGGTGACGAGAATGCGCTGGATCGGCGTCTGCTTGATTGTTGTTGGTGTTGCCCTTGTCATAGCTCGCGCATGAACCTGCACGCCTTCGAGGTTGAGTTCTTTGAGACAGCCTCGCAGATTCCAAAGGAACTATGGGACGCTTTGTTTCAGCCCCCGGTCGCAGGTCGTTGGTGGTACGAAACCCTTGATCAATCGGGTATCGAGGACCAGTTCACTTTTTTTTATGCGTTGATAATACATCTCGGTTGTCCAGTTGGGATAGCGCCGGTATTTGTTATGGACGTCCCCGTCGAACAGGTTGCGCCGCAGGAGTTTTTGCGGCTATTCCGGTTTGTTGGAAAGATCGTACCCTCGGTCTTGTGCCTGCGGACCCTATTTGTCGGCTCTCCCATCCTCGATGAAACCAGAGTCGGCCTTATTCCCGATGTTAATCGCCGTGCTGCACTTCTTTCTCTTCAAATAGCGCTGGAAAAAAAGGCAGATCAGCTGCGCGCTCCTATGATTGTTTGGAAAGACTTTCCTGAGAGCTCGACAGCTGACTTTAACTGGCTCTCGCATCAGCGGAGGCTCTTTCACGTTGTCAGTTTCCCAAACACGATCGTCGAATTCTCGTCACGCAGCAAAGAGGACTATTTCGCGGCCATGAAGGGATCGAGGCGGCGTAAGCTTAAAGCGAAGCTGAGGCGCAGTAGAGAGCAAGTTGCACTCAGCGTCGAAATCGTCCAGCGCCCGGACACAAAAACGCTCGACGATATCTTTGGGCTGTTCTGGCAGACCTATGAAAAGTCGGCGACGAAATTTGAGAGGCTCAATCGAAAGTTTTTTGAAGTCATTGCTGAAAAGCAGGCCACGTTTTTTATCATCCTCCGGAAAAAGATCACGGGCGAAATGATCGCGTTCATGCTCTGCTTCGACTTGGGCGAGCGGCTGATTAACATGTTCATCGGCGTGGACTACAGTCGCCCGAAGGAATGGATGCTTTTCTTCCGCTTATGGGAAGCCGCAGTCGATCTAGCATTATCGCGCGGTTTTTCTGCGATTTTGAGCGGTCGATCCTCTTATGAGGCAAAAATTGAGACAGGACATCGGCTCGTTCCGCTCAATAATTATTGCCGCCACCGGAACATGTTTCTACATGCTATCTACCGTATCGTTGCGCAGAGGATCGGTTGGGCCTCACTGGACGAGGCCCTGGCCCGCTTCCTGAAAGCGCATCCGGAATCATCTCACCGGGACGGACGAGAATGATTGGGACAAAATCCTTTCACAGGGTGATCGAGGTTATCCTTTCTCAATCATCGCATACGCGTTGTGGTTGTGGATCGATTCGTAGTTCTCCGCTTCGACCTTGTACCAGACAATGCGACTGTCTTCGTTGGCTATGACGGCTATGTTGCGAACAAGATCCTCCACAAAAACGGGGTGCTCGTACGCTCGTTCGGTGACGGCTTTTTCGTCAGGACGCTTCAGGAGGCTATAGAGTTCGGAGCTGGCCGCGGATTCCACAAGCTGAATGAGGTCCTCGATCCAGATTGGAGCATTGAAACGGATCGCGAACGTGACCTTGCTCCGTTGGTTATGGGCTCCGTACCGGCTGATCGCCTTCGAGCAGGGACATACGGTCGCGACGGGAACAACAATTGTCACCAGGAAATCCCGGTCATCATGCGAGGCCGTAGCGGTAAACTTAACCGTATAATCCATCAACCCGACCGCGCCGGTGATCGGCGCGCGTTTTTCGATGAAGAACGGGAACTCAAATTCAACGTGGGCCTGCTTCGCGTCGAGGCGCTTCTGGAGATGCTGCAGCATGACCTGGATGTTATCGACGTGAATGACCGATCCGTGCTCGTTCAGTACCTCGATGAACCGGCTCATGTGTGTTCCCTTGAAGTGGTGCGGCAGGTCGACCGTCAGTGAGACTGTTGCCACTGTGTTCTGCAAGGTATGCGCCTTGTCTCGCACCTGGATCGGAAACCGAAGATTGGTGACGCCGACGCGGTCGATCGCGACTTCCCTGTGATCGGGGAGGTTCTGCGTATCGACCAGGCCGGATGATTCTTGCGAATGCATTGGTTTAGGATTTCAAAATTACTGTTGCCAAACCGGCCTTCGTCGGCCAAGAAGATTGCCGTGGGGATTGGCCCCGATCTGTAAATTGCTGGTCATTACTCGTCTGCGTGAAAGAATACCACGACTTGCTCCGCCTCGTTCTTGAAAAAGGCAAACCGAAAGAAGACCGAACTGGTGTAGGAACAATTTCCTATTTTGGGGCGCAAGCTCGATTTGATCTCTCCGGCGGGTTCCCGCTATTGACAACCAAGCGCGTTCATTTCAAATCTGTCGTTTATGAACTCCTCTGGTTCCTGCGTGGGGACACAAATATTCGGTACCTGAACGAACACGGCGTAACGATCTGGGATGAATGGGCGGACGAAAAAGGGGACCTGGGGCGCGTCTACGGGGCACAATGGTGCGATTGGCGAACTGAGGATGGGCGCTCAATCAATCAACTGGAGCAACTCGTCGCTCAAATCCGGAAGAACCCGGATAGCCGGCGTTTGATTGTAACGGCGTGGAACCCGAGTGAAATCGGCCAGATGGCGTTGCCCCCGTGTCACACGATGTTCCAGTTCTATATCCAGGACGGGAAGTTAAGCTGTCAACTTTATCAGCGGAGCGCAGATCTTTTTCTTGGGGTGCCTTTCAACATTGCCTCCTATGCGTTGCTCACCGAGATGGTCGCGGCAGTTTGCGATCTGGCATCAGGAGAGTTCGTTCACACGTTTGGCGATATCCACATTTACCGGAATCACCTCGAACAAGTTCACGAGCAATTGCGCCGGACCCCGCGCCCGCTGCCGAAATTGCGGTTCGGATCCATTCCAGAACGGCTGCAAGACTTCCAGTACGAGCAGATCCAGCTGATCGGCTACGATCCGTATCCGACCATCAAAGCGCCCATTGCCGTTTAGAGTGCTGCACGATGAGTCAGGAGCCAGGAGCTCTGACTCCTGACTCCTTCTCAACTCCTTGACTCCTGAATGAAAGCAATCGTTGCCATGACGCGGAACCGGGTGATTGGGCAGGGGAACAAGATTCCTTGGCATCTTCAAGGGGAGCAAGCGTGGTTCAAAGAGGTGACAATGGGTCATACGATTCTGATGGGTCGTAAAACGTTTGAATCGATCGGGAGACCGCTCCCTGGGCGTCGCAATCTGGTTGTCACGCGCACTGGAGTATTGCCAGGCGTCGAATTGATTCGGGATTTGAAAGAATTTGAGCCTGCCGATTATGAGGCGGACGGCAACGAAGTTTTTGTTATTGGTGGTGGGGAGATCTATAACGCTTTGCTCACCCGGTGTAATGCTATTTACATGACTATCGTCAAAGGCGAATACCCGGGGGATGCATTTTTTCCGGAATTCGAATCTGAATTCGAATATTCGGAAACAATCCGTGTATCTCCAGAGTTTGAAATCCTTTACTATAAACGCCGTACCTGAAACTCTGGCGACTTCCGGACCATGTGTACCCAAATTGGTCCCAATAAAATTCTGCGCGATTCTATTATACCAGCGCGTTTTTCCGTTTACCAGGCGACGCCGGTTCGATGCTCGGCATTGCCCCAAGGCGAATCTGCTTCAGCCCAGGGTTGCACGTCTTTTGCGGCCCTTTGCCTATCGGCGATCTGATCCCACCGGACGGCGTCGCGCGTTCGGTTGTCGCAGCCAGTCAGGGAAACTGTCAGAAGGCAAGCGGTTGCAAGAATGAAGCGAGTCATAATTTCAAACAAAATTCCATGGGAGCGGAGGCAGTTCCTAAATGCCATACGTGCACAAAATTGCAAGGCCGGCCGGCAATTTTAGGGACAGGTCAGCTCCTGCATGCAAACGCGAACACGCCGGAAGCACGGGTCGCGTAAACGCTATTTTGGAGCATTTCGCGAGGATATTAGAGGAACCAGCACCATTGCACGTCGCGAGCCCAAGGTAGCGTAGGCATGTTGCCTGCGCCACACGGTGCGCGGACACACTGCAGCGCATGTAGCTACCCAAGACTCTCGCTGCCAGCCCAATCGAACTCATGCGCTGCGGCGACCCGGCAACTGAACAGGCTGAGACGCCAATCGTAGATCGGCGACAGCCAATTGTACCTCGGCTAGAATTGCATCCAAATTGTATTCAGTATTTGTCTGCAGCGAAATCGGGCGGCTTCGATCCGGACTGGGGAACGAAATTCTTCCCGGGTTCCGTGATACACAACCTCCGAATGAGGAAGCGCAATTGCGTAGTCTCCCAACGAAAGCAGATCAGCGGCAGCGCTGGCCGCCACGCCCGTCACTATTGCGAGCAATTCGCATTTTGCGCCATCAATATTGGGCGATGATAGAAGACCGCGAAGCTTTTCCGTGATGTCGACGGAACCTCCTGGACTGTCGATGTAAACGGTTATCGGTTTAGTAGGCGAGGCACCATAAATCAAGAAGCTCAAAATTGTCACGCTCGCATGAGCCAATGGCTCGCATTCCCTCAGCGGTCCAATTCATTTAGTCATCAAGGTGAACAAGAACGGAGAGGCGAAAGATCCAAGGGCTCGCGCAATGGATCCTATGCAGCATCTCTGAGGTGATATTGCTCCGCATCCAGTACTTTTGATCGAAATAAATGAGGCGCGCTTAAAACTGCATCCAAACCGTTTTCAGGTATTTGTCCCCGGTGAAATCGGGCGGCATCGATCCGGGCTCGGCCCGAAACGGGCGATGAACGGCTGGTGCAAGGATTTTCAAAAAATCGTCAAAAGTCATCCCGCGAAAGTTGGTCGAACAGAATAGGAGTCCGTCGCGATTCAAGCAATGCACGGCGAGATCAGCCAATTCTCTATAGTCATCCTGAATTCTAAAGACTTTCGATTTTCTGTCCCGTGAAAACGTGGGTGGATCGAGAACTATCAGGTCGAATCTCCTTCCGCGACGCTGAAAACGACCGAGCCAATCGAAGACGTCGCCGTAGATAAAATCGTGTTCTCCCGCCGTAATGCGGTTGAGCCCGTAATTACGTTTCCCCCAGTCGAGATAATGTCGCGACAGATCAAGGTTGACCGTCGTCGCTCCGCCGCTTGCGGCTGCGACGCCGAACGCGCACGTGTACGCAAACGCGTTCAATACCGTCTTTTTCCCTGTGAGATTCGAAAGTTTCAGCCGGTTATTTCGCTGATCGAGAAACAAGCCCGGGGAATAGCCGGCTCGGAAATCGATCTCGAATTGCAGACCGGACTCGAGCACAACAAATGGCTCATCACTGGGTGCTCCTCCGATGTGATTCGGAGCAAGCTTGATCGATTTGAGGAGCGGTTTCCAATACAGGGAGCGATACCCGACGTCAGGGTGAATAACCGGCATGCGTTCGCCCACCGTCTGGACAATCCAACGACCGGCAAAATCGTCGATGATCAGGTCTGACAACCCATCCCCGGAGCCGTCAAATAATCTGAGCGCGTTCGTCCCGTCATTGCGAATCGTGCCCCGGCTCTCGACAGCTGCTCGGATTTTATCTGCTGGAATGATAAAAGTTTGCGTGTCCATTGGGAACGCTACAGGCTTAATCTATGAGCGAATTGCGCGAGACACTCGAGCGTGCGGTTACCGGTGGTCGGCTTCTGGCCACTAGTTTCACCAACATTCTGGAGCTTCTCGTCGGTGGGCACAACCCTCTTTACGCCGCGGCCATCGAGGAGTTGGCAAGGGAGAACGCCTGGACGGAACTGAACGACCGCTTTTTCAAGACGTTGGAGTTCGGGACAGGGGGCCTTCGCGGCCGAACGATCGGGAAAATTGTGACGAGCGTTGAATGGGGAAAACGAGCCGGATCGGTCTGCCCGGAGTTCCCGTGCGTTGGGACGAACGCGATGAATTTTTACAATATCAGTCGTGCGACGCAAGGTCTCGTACTTTACCTTAAACAGTTCCTGAATCGCTCCAACGCACGCCCAAGCATTGCGATTGCGCACGATACCCGCTTCTTTTCGCGTCAGTTTGCAGAATTCGCCGCGAAGGTTGCAACCGAGAACGGATGCGACGTTTTTCTGTTTGAATCAAGCCGCTCGACTCCTGAGCTCTCGTTTGCTGTACGGCACACCAATTCGATGGCGGGCATCGTAATTACAGCGAGCCATAATCCTCTCCACGATAACGGGTACAAAGTGTACTTTTCAGATGGGGCTCAGATCGTCGAGCCGCATGCGAGCGGGATAATCGCACAAGTGAATGCGATTGCAGGCGAGGTTTATGATCCGCTTCCGAGGGACCTGCAAGGAAAACTGATCCTTCTCGGTGCGGATCTTGACGCAATATACAAGGTTCGCTTGCGCACGCTTGTGCTGCGACCGGAAGTTGTCGCGGCCCAAAAGGGCTTCAAAATCATTTTTACCACGATTCACGGGACGGGAGGCATAATCTCGGTGCCGGTCTTGCGAGACCTTGGATTCGATGTCCAAACCGTTCCTGAGCAGGATAAGCCCGACGGCGGGTTTTCCACGGTAAATTCTCCAAATCCTGAGAACGCCGACGCGCTCGCCATGGCGGTTCAACTCGCGCAGACAGAGAACGCTGACCTGGTCGTTGGGACGGATCCTGATGCCGACCGATTGGGTGTTGCCTGCCGCGATCAATCCGGGAAGATGCGGTTTTTGAGCGGGAACCAGATTGGTTCGTTGCTCGCCTACTACCGGATCAAGACATTGAAAGAACAACAGGTCTTGACCGACGAGACCACGCCGCGGGCGGTCATTCTGAAGACAGTCGTCACAACAGATTTACAGAAAGCGATCGCCCAGAGGGAAGGACTTCGCTGCGTGGAGACGCTGACCGGCTTCAAGTATATCGGGGCGAAACTCGGAAAATATGAGGCAGTGTTGCCGGCTGAGATTCGCGAAACATACCGCGCTCTACCGGAACGGGAAACGCGCGACGCCCGGCTTAAATATTCGTCCTATTTCGTCTGCGGAGGTGAAGAGAGCTACGGGTACGGCGGAGCTGATTTTGTCCGGGACAAAGATGGGAACGGCGCGGCAATTATGATTTCCGAGGTTGCGGCGTACGCAAAGTCAAAAGGGCTGACGCTGGATCAGCTCCTGGACGCGGTATACCTCGAGTATGGCTGTTATCTGGAAAAGAATGGGTCGCTGGTATTTGAGGGTGCGGACGGCGCCGAAAAGATTCGCGCGCTCGCGAATTCTTACCTTGCAACTCCTCCGAACGAGATCGACGGATCGACGGTTGTGGAAATCCAGGACTTTTCAGCCGGCGGAATCGCAGATTCCGACGGGGATCTACTGCCAAAAGAAAAAATGACGATATTTGAGCTCTCCGACGGGCGACGAATCGCGATTCGACCTTCCGGTACGGAACCGAAAATAAAATATTACCTGTTCGGCAAAAACACCGGTGTCTCGCCGGACTCACTCAATCAGGTTAAAGCGAGTCTCGCCGCGGAACTGGAAACGTTGTGGGACTGGTTGCAGGAAGACGCGAGAAAGAGAGTCGGCGAAGATTGAGGGTGCAGCAGACCCGGGGATCGGACAGTAACGCGACCGGGCAACAACGCGTGGTGAGATTTCTTCGAGCGGGTATCGCTCTGTTTTGCTTATTTTGCTGGCTTCATCCGGCCGGTGCCCAGGTCGCGCAGTCGGGCGACGTGGAAGGCCATGGCCGACTGCCTGCATTGAGTGCCGGTTCGGAGGTCACACTGATTACGTACACGCCCGGCGAAGAATTGTACCAATCATTCGGCCATAGCGCGATCCGGATCAGAGACGATTTACTCGGGATGGACCGGCTGTATAATTTTGGAGTGTTCGACTTCGACACACCGAATTTCTATCTGAAATTCGCGCACGGCGATCTCCGTTACCAGCTCGCCGTTTCGGAAGGCGAAGAAGAGATCCAAGCGGTTGGCGCTTCCGGTGGCGGGGTGACAGAGCTCGTGCTCAATCTGTCGACTGCGCAGAAGCAGGCAGTATTCGAGTCGCTCGAGGTGAATCTGCTGCCGGAGAATCGCTTTTATCTGTATGACTTCGTGCTGGATAATTGTTCTACCCGGCCGCGGGACGTGATCCAGAAGGCAACAGGTTCTCCGATCGTTCTGCCCGGCACCGGCAAGGAGACATTCCGGCAAATGTTGGACCCCTATTTTACGCGTATTCCGTGGATCGGCTTCGGGCTTTCCATTCTTCTTGGGGCCGAGATGGATCGCACTGCGACGCCGGATGAATCCTGCTTTCTTCCGGCGAACCTGGAACGGGCATTTGAGGTCGGCACAAATGGCGGTCAAAGTCTCGTATCTGAGAAGAGAATTCTCTACACGCCGGAGCCGTTGCCTGCGACCTTCTGGTTCCTGTCCCCGGTCTGGATGTTTTCCGCGGCTGGAATTTTGTGGTGCCTGTTTTGGTTGTTGCGGCGCAATGGGCACGTTCGATGGCCTACTGCCCTTGTATTGATCGTCTTCGGGCTGTTTGGAATTTTTGTTCTTGGTTATTCATTCTGGACCCGTGTCTGGGTGGCGCACGAAAACTTTTCTGTTTTGTGGTTGATCCCACTCCATTTCCCGGCCGGGCTTTGGCTCTGGTACGATGGATCCCAGCCGGCAATCCTGCGCTGGTATTTACTGTTTGCGGTAGCGGCGGGCGTCGCATTTGTCGCATCCTCGTTCCTACTGCCTCAACAATTTTATCCCGCTGTCTACCCGTTAGTAATCATTCTGATCTGGCGATGCGCGATCGAGTTGTTTCAGCCCCGGAAAAAGCCGCTTTCATGAAATCTTCTTTGCTTCGGATTTTTGCAATTTTGCTGAGTATCGTCGGAGGCATTCTCGTCGCAGTTGCCTTCCCGCCATGGAACCAGGATTGGCTCATCTGGATTGGATTCACCCCTGTATTGGTCGGTTTGCTATTGTGCTCGAGAAATTGGTTGGCGGCTCTAGTACAAGGTGCGCTATTCGGAGGGACCTTCGGCGGTTTTATTTTTGCCTGGCTCTCGAAAGGGGGCCGGCCGGCCGATTGGATTTGGAACACCGGCAGTTTGGCGGTAGTCGGCGCGCTGTGGGGACTGATCGTATCTCTCCTCGTTCAACTCCCGGCTCTGACGCGGGAACAAAAAATTGCGCCAATCTTGCCTGGGTACGGATTTACGTCGGAGGCTTGGGCCAAATCGATCGCTCACCTCCGAGGAGCTCTTATCACTGCGGCGGCATGGACGCTCCTTGAATGGATCAGAGGTTTTCTGCTACCGGCGTGGAACGCTGTCGGGACCGTGGTTCAGTCAAGTTTGCCATTGCTTCAAATCTCTACGGTGACCGGACCCAGCGGTCTGACATTCGTCGTGGTGTTCGCAAACTTCATTGTGGTTACGGCGGTCCGTCGTCTCATTCTCGAACCAGGACGGATGAGTTGGGCATCGCGTTTCGATGTGACGGCGACGCTGGGTGTCATTTTCCTGGCAGGCGTTGCTGGGTTCTGGTGGCTCGAGCAAAAACCGGCCGGTGAGCATAAGACAGTTGGGGTCATCGCCCTGAACAGCGTTGAATTCGACCGATATCTTGACTTGACCAAAGAACAGGCTGGAAACGGCATCGAGCTGTTCGTTTGGCGGTCTGTGCGGTTCGACCCTGGGGATTACACTCGAATTGGCGAAGCAGAGATCGGTAAAACGGTGGCGCTGGTGAGCGGAACTACGGTCGCGGCCGACGGGTCGCTTAGCGGTGCAACCATCGTGACTCCCGGTGCGGTTCGGAATGTCATGCTGCTTCCGGGAAAACACGATTTCTTTCTACCCGGATCCGGCTCAGTGGGACGGACACTTACCCCGATTGCGTTTAGCGACGTGAATTGGCTGACCTTTGTCAATTGGGAGGCCGCCGACCCACGAGTTGTGCGGGCGGCCGCGGCGAGTCAGATGCAAGTCATCATCGCGCTTGCCGATCCATTTCCTGGGCACGGTGGAACTGAACAATATTATGAAAATCTTCGGCTCTGGTCCGTGTCGCTTGGCCGTCCAGTGATATTTGCAACGCAGAAAAGATTTGCTGCAATTGTGACGGCTTCCGGCAATGTCGTGGCGGGTGGCCGCGGCGGGTCCGGAGGGTATGTCTTACGTGGACAAATCACGGTACCTGGGCCGTTCGATTCGACCCCTTACGGGCGCTACGGCGACTGGTTCGCGATCGCATGCGGCGCAGTCTGTCTGGTGACCGGGATTTCGGAGAGACTCAGTCGCTTTTATGAAAGGTCTCGTCGTCTCGCTCCATGATGTTTCGCCCCTGACCCAGGATTTGTGCGAGCAGATCTTGAGTCAGCTGCGTGAGTTGGGGGTCGCCCAAACTTCGTTATTGGTCATTCCAAACCACCACGGTAGAGCGGCGATCGCCGACGATCCGGCCTTTAAGAGCTGGTTGATGCGGAACGTTGCGGCCGGTCATGAACCGGTTTTGCACGGCTATTTTCACCGGCGTCCGCAGGCGAAAAGCGACTCGTTGCGGCAGAAGCTGATGACAGAGTTTTACACAGCCGGAGAAGGAGAGTTTTTTGATTTATCGACTGCCGACGCCGCGAGGTTTCTGCAACGAGGTTTGGCAGATCTATCATTTCTATCGCGGCGGATAGCCGGCTTCATTGCGCCGGCGTGGTTGCTTGGTCCAAGTGCGGAAACTGCCGTCCGGAATCTCGGATTTTTGTACACGACGCGATTGAACAGGGTCCGGCCGTTCGCATCCGGGAGCGACATTCGCTCGCAATCTCTCGTTTGGAGCACGCGAGCCAGATGGCGCGCCGCGATGAGTCTGGTTTGGAATCGGTCGCTCGCGTTTAGCCTCGCGGATTCGTTACTGGTGCGGGTCGGTATTCATCCTCCCGATGTTCAGCACGCGAGTGTCTGGAATCAGATCCGCGGGATTGTCGCCGTGGCCGCCCGATCCCGCGAATGCTTTTCCTACGAGAAGTTCATTGAGAAATTCGGCCTGCCATCGAATAGATAACGGCTAACTGCATATTGCGTTCCCTCTGATACATGGCTGCGAAAGTCGATCTCCACATTCATTCAAAGTTCAGTGACCGATCTGCCGAGTGGATTTTTCGCCGGTTCGAATTCCCGGACAGTTACTCCGATCCGAAACTGTTGTATCGCCGCCTGAAAGAAAAGGGGATGAGCTACGTCACCTTCACCGATCACAACCGGATTGACGGATGCCTGGAGATCGGGGGGCTGGAGGATACATTTATCAGCGAAGAAATTACGGCGCAGTTTCCGGACGATAATGTGAAGGTTCATCTGCTTCTGTGGAACATCACAGAAGCACAGCACATCGAGGTCCAGCCGCTCAGAAACAACCTTTACGAACTCCAGCAATATTTGGCCGGGGCCGGTATCCACCATGCCGTCGCGCACCCGCTGTACGACATGAATCGGCAGTTGACGGCCGATCACGTTCAGAAGCTGGTCCTGCTGTTCAAGCACTTCGAAGGGATCAACGGGCTCCGAGATTCGCTCCTAAGCGATACGACACGCTTTATTTTGAGGTCCCTGACTCCGGAAACGATCCGGCGATTTTCCGAGAGGCAAAAGCTCGAACCGACTCATCCGGAACCGTGGCGCAAGGTGCTGGTGGCCGGTTCAGACGACCATGCCGGAATCTTTCCGGCGTCGGCTTACACGGAAGCGCCGGATTGCGATTCGGTTCGCGAACTTTTCGACTATATCAGGAAAGGAGATTGCGTGATCCGCGGAGAGGGAGGAACTCCGTTAGTAATTGCGCACGGGTTGTACAACACGGCTTATCAATTCGCGAAAGACAAGTATTCGGCGGCAGTCAGTCCGAATCTTGCGTTTATCGAGATCATTTTCTCGCGGTTCATGGAGGGGAAGAATCCGACCAATTTCACCTTGGGTGAGAAGCTCGCGATGCTCTCGAGCGGAATTCTTTCGGGCAAGATTTTTGAGCTGGTGAAGCCGGCGAACCTCTCGATTTGGCCGGATCTGGCAAACTATTTTGGGAGCGCTGACGTGCAGGCACAGATCGCGAAGGAGACCGAAGGAGTCAATGAACCGGAGCGGCGAGCGTTTCTGATGGTCGCGCTCGTGTTCAACCAGCTTGCGTTCCGATTTTTTCAGCGATTCGTGCAACAGATTACCGCCGGCAGTGTGATCGAAGCGGTGCAGGCATTAAGCGCGCTGTTGCCCATGGGATTTTTGCTTGGACCCTATTTCTACGGCTTTCACAGTCAGGCGCCGTCGCGCAAACGGCTGACGGAAATCTGTTCCGAGACCGTGAACTTTATCCCGGATGTCCTCCAAAACACGAAGCGCGCGTGGTTCACCGATACGCTTGAGGATGTGAACGGCGTTGCTACGACGATCCGGAAAATGGCGGCCGCAGCTTACGAGACCGGGGCTGACCTCATCGTTGCGGCGTCAAGAGAGCGAATCAAGATCTCAGAGGTGCCAATTAAGAACTTTCCACCGATTGGAGAGTTTGAACTGCCGGAGTACGAGCTGCAAAAGCTGAGTTTCCCGCCGGTCCTCCACATTCTCGAGTATGTGCAACGGGAGCGGTTTACGGAACTGATCATCAGTACGCCCGGACCAGTAGGTTTGTCGGCGCTTCTGGCGGCCAAGATGTTGGACCTGAAAACGGTCGGGATCTATCACACCGACTTTCCTCAATACGTTCGGGTCCTGACGCAGGATAATTATATGGAGACGATGGCATGGAGTTATATGCAGTGGTTTTACTCCCAGCTCGACGTCGTCTACGTCAATTCAGAAAATTATCGCCAGCGCTGGATCGAACGTGGCATCGCTCCGGAGCGGCTCAAGATTTTTCCGCGCGGAATTGATACCAATCTTTTCACGCCGGAGCACCGGAGCCCGGTGTTTTGGAAAAAGTACGGCAAGAAAGCGGAAGAGATTGGTTTGCTGTACGTCGGAAGGGTTTCAAAGGAGAAAAATATAGACGTGGCAGTGTCAGCTGCTCGGCAACTTGCAGACGAGGGGATCCCGGTACGGCTTTTGATTGTGGGCGATGGGCCCTATTTGCGGGAATTGCGGCAGAATGTTCCGGAAGCGTGCTATACCGGGTATTTGCGCGCAGTGGAATTGGCGGCGGCGTATGCGTCGAGCGATGTTTTTGTGTTCCCGAGTACGACCGACACGTTTGGGAATGTCGTTCTTGAAGCAAAGGCAGCCGGTTTGCCATGTGTCGTTTCAGACCAAGGGGGGCCCTGCGAATTAATTTTGGATGGCATCGATGGGTTCATCACGAGGGCACTCGATGCGGGGGATTTTGCTCGTGTTCTGCGATTGTTGTGCCGGGATAGTAAACTGCGGGCAAAAATGGGCGAACAAGCCAGAAACAGGGTGGAAAACAGGAACTGGAACAATGCATTCCGCCAGTTCTGGAATGAGACCCTCTGAAAATCTAAGTTGCAATAAGTCCGCCCTCCATTACCTTCGGAACCTGCTATGGCGAAGAAGTCTTGGATTGAAAGGAATAAGCGGAAGCTGAAGACAGTGCAAAAGTATGCCGCGATTCGTGCTGAACTGAAGGCGAAAGGCGACTACGAAGGTCTTGCGCAGCTCCCTCGGGACGCCAGTCCGACTCGACTCGTCAACCGTTGTCAGCAAAGTGGCCGGCGTCGCGGGTTCATACGCCGTTTTCGTTTGTCCCGTATCGCATTTCGTGAGCTTGCTTCCCAAGGAATGATTCCCGGAGTCACGAAATCAAGTTGGTAAAGGCTACGGAAGTCCACGGAGAGATTTCATCGTCTCATTTGTCTGGTTGGACAGTTTCGGGCTAGCATTTTCGGGCTTGACTGACCGCGGGTTTGGTGCCGTCTTGAAGTCGCACGAACTTCAACTTCCAGGCCGTCATCAGAGGCAATTGAATCGATGATAATGGACATCCCATTTGTGCTGGCCGCTGTTGGCGAAGCGAAGGAGCATTTAGCCTCGCCGACCTCGGTGGTTTTCAATCTGCTGGTTATCCTGTTTCTGGTTTTCCTAAATGGGTTCTTCGTTGCCTCCGAGTTTGCGCTCGTCAAGGTGCGGTCGACACAGCTCGATGCGATCGATGAAGCGGACAAGAGAGTGGCGCTCGCGCGTCGTCTGACCTCGCATTTGGACGCCTACCTCTCAGCAACGCAGCTCGGGATTACGCTCGCGAGCCTGGCGCTGGGTTGGATCGGTGAACCATATGTTGCCAGCCTTATTCGCCCGATACTGACCCACATTGGGATCAGTGCGCCTGGAATCGTCCAAGCTGTTTCAATTGCAATCGGATTCGGCATCATCACCTATTTGCATATTGTCCTTGGTGAGGTGACGCCAAAATGGCTCGGAATCCAGAAAGCGCTCGCGATCAGTCTCTGGATCAGCCCGCCACTTCACCTGTTTTACACGATATTTCGTCCCGCGATCTGGTTTCTGCAGGCGTCCGCGACCTGGATCATGAAATCCGTTTATCGAACGAACCCGGTTGCTGACACGGAGCTCACGCACAGTGAGGAGGAGTTGCGGGTTATCCTGACCGAAAACGAGGATCCGGCTGATGACGCGGAACTCGGGAACGAGTTGCTGATCAATGCACTCGATTTTCGCCGGAGGGTAGTTCGCGATATCATGACGCCCCGAGGAGACGTGATTTACCTCGATATGCAGGATTCCTTCGATGCGAACGTACAGGTCGCAATCGAATCAGGGCATACACGTTTTCCGCTTGTCCAGGGGCACCTCGATAACACGATTGGGCTGATTCATATTAAAGACCTGATGCGTGAAATGAAGTTCGACAGGCACGACCTTTTGGCAATTAAGCGGGAGCTGATGCCGGTACCGGAATTCATGCCGCTTCAGAAGCTCCTCCGACAGTTTTTGGCAAAACGGAGTCATTTTGCTGTCGTTTTCGATGAGTACGGAGGGGCTGTTGGCATTGTCACGCTCGACAATGTCGTCGGAGAACTGGTCGGCGAGATCAAGGACGAGTTCGACTTGGAGCAGGTCAAAGAATTTGTCCGGATCAATGACGAAGAATTCGTGGTGCAAGGTCAGGTGGTCCTTTACGAGCTGAAGGAACTCGCAGACCTGGAGCTGGAGAACGCAGAAGTCAGTACGATCGGCGGTTACGTGGTGCAGTTGTTGGGGCACCTGCCTAAACAAGGCGAACAGGTGCAGATTGACGGCTATCTCGTAACGATTACACAAACCGACGGACGCAGGATTCTGCAACTGCATTTCAAGAAGCAGCCGGCTCAGCCCGCGGAAACCGAGCAGCAGGCTAAAAACGGCGATCGGTCAGAGTAGATTCGCAACGAATTCGTCTCGGTCGAAATACCGAAGATCACCCGGCTTCTCGCCTGTGCCGATGAAGCGGGGCGGAATTTCCAGTTCTTCCTGAATTGCCACCGCAATGCCGCCTTTGCCGGAACCATCAAGCTTCGTGACCACCAGGCCGGTAAGGCCGACGGCTTGCTTAAATTCTCTGGCCTGCACCAGGGCATTGCTTCCGGTTGTCGCGTCCACAACCAGCAAACACTCGTGTGGCGCCTGGTCGTCGTGCTTGCGCAACGTCCGTACGACTTTGCCAAGTTCCTGCATCAGGTTGCTTTTTGTATGCAGACGGCCCGCGGTGTCGCAGATGAGAAACTCAATGTTTCGCCTGTGCGCCGCCGAGTACGCATCATAGCAGAGGGCTGCCGGATCGGCGTTGTATTCGCCGGCTACGATCTCAACCTGGAGACGATCCGCCCAGATTTTGAGTTGTTCGATCGCAGCTGCTCGAAATGTATCGCCCGCCGCAAGCATCACGGTGTGGCGGTCCTGTTTGAGAAGGTAAGCGAGTTTAGCTGTCGAAGTCGTTTTGCCGGTGCCGTTGACACCAGCCATAAGGATCACTTTCGGCCGGTTCGGCAATGGCCGCAGTTTCGGATTCGCGATCGGAAGAATCTGTTCGATTTGGCGGCGTGTTACCTCGACAATATCGTCTGCCGTTATTTTGTCCGGGCGCTGGCGCAGTTCTTCGATTATCCGGAGCGTCATCGGAACGCCTATATCGGCTCGGATTAGACTTTCTTCGAGTTCGTCCCAGTCAACGGCCTTGCCACTGAATCGAGAAAGCAGGTCTTTGAAAAACCCGAATGCCATAGTATTACGTCGTCTGGTTCGAGGCGGTTCGCAGTGGGCGATTCAAATCGAGTTTCACGCGGTCCAGTACGCCGTTAACAAATTTGCCGGACTCCTCCGTTCCATATTTCTTTGCAATGTCGATCGCCTCGTTGATCGCAACAATCGGTGGAACATCGTCTGCGTAAAGCATTTCATACACTGCCATGCGTAGAATGTTGCGGTCTACTGCAGAGATTCTGCGCAGTTCATAGTTCGCTGTATACTTACTGATCTTATCGTCGATCGTCACCTGTTTGGATACGATGCCATTAAGAAGATTTGTAGCGAAAGTTCGAACTCCCGGAACCGCAGGGCGAAAGGCCCAAAATAGATCGAAGTCTGTTTCGGTCAGCGGTTGTTGGGCGTTTAGATCCCAATGAAATAGAAGCTGCAATGTGACTTCTCTACCTTCGCGGCGTTTGCCCATACGGCTACCCTCTTTTCGGAATCTCCCGAAGGGTGCGAACGATTCGGATCGCGGCCCGCGCGGCCTCCGTTCCACGATTAATATCGGGTGACAAGCACCGAATCTTTGCCTGCTCTTCGTTCTTTGCAACAAGAACCTCATGGAGAATCGGAATCGACTCGCTCAAACTGATCCGCATTAGTGCCTCGGTCACCGCGGTCGCAATCAGCGATGCATGCAGCGTTTCGCCGTCGAAGATCAGACCGAACGCAAGGATTGCATCGGGTTTTTGATTCTGTGCAACCGACTGAACCGCGATCGGGATTTCGAACGATCCCGGAACTCGGACGAGTGAGACTGAAGCATTCGGGGCAATCGCTGCGAGCTCGTTGTTCGCGAACCGGACCAACCCGTCCACATAATTTTTGTTGTATTCGCTCGCGACAATCGCGATCCGGAGAGCATCGTTTGCAAATTCTGGCCGCGTCGGAATTTCTGTCGACATGGAGTTCAGGAGTCAGGAGTCAGCGGTCCAGGGGTCCAAGGGGTCCAAAAGTTGTTGAATGGGTACTCTGAATGCCAGCTCATCAATCTTGTCAAGTTCGCGCACTCCGTACTCATAATGGTTTGGCCGCCTTTCTCAAGCTCCTGAACTCCTATAACTCCTGACTCCTGACTCCTGTCCTACAACAGGTGCCCCATTTTCAGCCGCTTGGTCTGGAGATATCTTGCATTGTGCGGATTTGCCTCGGCTTTGATCGGGAGTTGCTCAACTATATTGAGACCGTATCCTTCGAGTCCCACCACTTTTTTCGGGTTATTTGTCAAAAGCCGGATTTGCCGGACCCCGAGATCAACGAGAATCTGTGCCCCGGTGCCATATTCCCGCAGATCCATCGGGAAACCGAGCTTTTCGTTTGCCTCGACCGTATCAAGGCCCTGTTCCTGAAGCTTGTACGCGTGGATCTTGGCCGCAAGGCCAATCCCGCGTCCTTCCTGGCGCATATAGACAAGTACGCCGGAGCCGGCTTCGTCGATGTGTTGGAGAGCGGCATGTAGCTGATCGCCGCAATCGCATCGTTGTGACCCGAAAACGTCGCCGGTAAGGCATTCACTGTGGACTCGGACGAGCGTCGGCTCGACCGGCGAGATCGTTCCTTTGACCAGGGCGAGATGATGAACGTCGTCAATCACGGAGCGATACAAATGCAGTTCGAAATCGCCGTAAGCCGTCGGAAGGTGGACGATCTCTAACGGTTCGATCAGCACTTCTCTTGCGCGGCGATAGGCAATCAGATTTTCGATCGAGCAGATTTTGAGGTTGTGCTTCCGTTTGAACTCCATCAGGTCCGGAAGCCTCGCCATCGACCCATCCTCATTGACTATTTCCGCCAGGACGCCGGCAGGAGAGAGCCCGGCGAGCCGTGCAAGGTCGACCGCCGCTTCCGTGTGCCCGGCCCGACGGAGTACTCCCCCCTCACGATATCGCAGTGGAAACACGTGACCCGGGCGTACAAGGTCCTGTGCGCCGGTGCCGGAGTCGGATAAAAGGCGGATTGTACGCGATCTGTCTGCCGCTGAGATGCCAGTTGAGACCCCGTCCTTCGCATCGACCGAAATCGTGTAGGCGGTCCTCATCGACTCCGTATTCCGAATCGTCATGAGCGGTAGCTCGAGCCGATCGAGATCTTTGCCTACCATCGGAACACATATAACGCCCGAAGTGTACCGAATCATAAAGTTGATCAGTTCCGGCGTAGCTTTCTCTGCAGCCAGAATCAGGTCACCTTCGTTCTCGCGATTGGCATCGTCGGTCACGATGACCAAGTGGCCCTCCCGAATCTCGTCGAGAACTTCTTCGATCGGGTCAAACAGAACGCTCATATGGTGCCATCATTCTCTTGGAATTTTGACGCTCGTCAAACTGGGAGAGAGAAACCGAACGTCGTCCCATCGTCGTTTGACGAGCGCGGATATTCCCAGTACGGAAGGAGACTTATGACTTTCCGATCCATCTTTGTCGCCGGCCACGCGGGCTTGGTCGGAAGCGCGATCGTCCGGAATCTGCAAAACAACGGGTTCCAGAACATCCTTGTGCGACCTCGCAAAGAACTTGATCTGAGGTGTTTAGGCGAGGTTCAAAGATTTTTTGCTGCTAATCGGCCCGAGGCTGTGGTTCTTGCGGCGGCCAAGGTCGGAGGGATCCAGGCAAACAACAATTATCCGGTCGACTTCCTCCTGGAGAACCTTCAAATCCAAAATAACGTCATCGCCACAAGTTTTGAGTCCGGGGTTAAGAAGCTGTTGTTTCTCGGAAGCTCCTGCATCTACCCAAAGTTGGCGCCGCAACCGATCCAAGAGGATTCATTGTTGACCGGACCTCTAGAACCGACGAATGAGCCGTATGCGTTGGCCAAAATAGCCGGGATCAAGCTTTGTCAGGCTTACGCCCGGCAATACGGCGCGAATTTTATCTCGGCAATGCCTACAAACATCTACGGACCGGGGGACAATTTCGATCTCGAAAAATCACACGTTCTTCCGGCTCTAATTCGCAAAGTGCATGAGGCCAAGGTGAACGGCAGTCGAGAAGTTATGCTCTGGGGCACCGGGTCGCCCCGAAGAGAATTTCTGCACGCCGACGATTTAGCAGACGCGGTTCGATTCCTGTTGGAGGATTATCATTCGCCAGAAATCATCAACATCGGCTACGGCGAGGATGTTACGATCCGCGAGCTGGTCGAACTGATCGCAAGAGTTGTTGGCCTGGAAATCGAGATTCTCTTTGATCCGAGTAAGCCGGATGGGACACCTCGAAAGCTTTTGGATTCGACGCGGTTACGGGCGTTGGGTTGGAAGCCGCGAATTTCCTTAACGGAAGGGATAATGCAGACCTACCATTGGTTCCTGCGTAATGGCCCGGGTCTAAAAGGGTGGAGTACTTGAGATGTGGGCTGCGTGCGGAGGTACGAACTTGTGAGTTCCGATTCAAGAGCATTAAAAATAGCAATTTCCAGCCATAGCGGGTGTGGAAACACGACGGCTACAAACAACGTCGGAGCCACCTTGGGTCTTGAAGTGGTCAACTACACTTTTCGAGATCTGGCGCATGATCTAGGTCTGCCATTTGAAGTAATTCAGAAGAACGCTTCAAAGACTGATATCTACGATTTTCTTACTGATTTGAACCTGATGCGTGCGTCGTTACGGCCGCGTGTCGTGGTAGGATCCCGCCTCGCGGGCTGGCTCGTTGACGCGGATTTGAGGGTGTGGCTGCATGCGCCGCTGGAGGCGCGTGCAAAGCGAATCTTTCAACGCGAGCCGGACAAGCATGCCGGTTACGAGTCCGTTCTCTATCGGACCTTGCAACGGGACGAGCAGAACCGGAAGCGGTACCTCGAGATCTACGGGATCGATATCAATGATCGCAGCGATTTCGATATTATTATCAATACCGAGAAACTGACGGCCGAGCAGGTTTCAAGTTTGATCGTGGCTGCAGCGCGTTGGGCGAGTCAAAACGAGCTCGACCGCGGAAATCCGCATCTTTTGCGGATTAGAAAAATCATTTCCGACAATCTGTCAATCGATCCGAGAATCCTGGTAGATGATGCGCTTACGATCGACACGCGAGAGATCTATCAACAATTGCACGGTGACCCGCCGTCGCCTGAACGCTAGCCTGCAAATAAGCGATATCATTGTATCGCTTTTTTTTGCAAGGAACTATGTACCGATTGGCCCGAGATCAGCAGAATGGGTTATCGATACGCCGGCTTGACGCATTGTCTCAATTGCGCGCGTCGAGTCACCGGGCTGCAGGTCGACCCCACGGCATGCATCCACGATCAGGACCGTTCTAAACCCAGCCTCGACGCTGTCGAGCGCCGAGAATTTGACGCAATAATCGGTTGCCAGGCCGCACAGAAAAATTCGGTCCACATTGCGATCCCGCAAGTAATCAGCCAAACCGGTCGAACGCTTCTTTCCGTTGTCGAAGAAACCGCTGTAGCTGTCGAACTTGGGGTCTGTCCCCTTTCGGAAGATTTTGGCAAAATTTTCTGTGCGAAGAGTAGCTGGGAAATCTGCACCGAAGGTCTCTTGAACGCAGTGCACGGGCCACAGGATCTGTCGGATCCCGTTCAGTTCGATTACTTCGCCCGGCACCCGGTTCGGATGATTGACGGCGAAGCTGCCGTGGTTCGGCGGATGCCAGTCTTGCGTGGCGAGAACGAGATCGTGTTTGCGCGTGATGGCGTTGATCACCGGGATTACCTGATCGCCATCGGGAACCGGTAACGCCCCGCCGGGCAGGAAGTCGTTTTGTATATCGATGACTAGAGCGGCGTCCATTTTTGCAGGTTTAGATGCGGAGGCATATCAGGCGAGTCCCTCGGTCTTGAAATGGCCGTTTCGAGCTTCCTGCACAAGGCGTGATTTGGTCGCGTCCAGACTCGCCTCGAGCCCAACCGGGTAAATGTGCGGATTCAAAAGGCGTTTCACCCCGGAGTAAAATCGGCCCAGTTCCCTTTGCGCCAGGTTGCGAGTCTCCACAATCGGAGGACGCTCGTACACCAATTCGCCCCGCCTAAAAATCGGGACCAGTAGGTCACGGTGCTTCGCGGAATTGGGAATTCGCTTTTTGATCGTGACGTCCGCGATGTCTACGATTGTTCGATGCGCTGGTTCTCCGTCCAATTCATCGTAAATCATGTCCGCAATATATTCCTTCCGGTCTTCAAACCGACGGACTTGAAGCGAGCCGGGATTTGAAACTTTCACAGCTTGTTCGGACAATTTGACTTTCTTTTGCCAAGGCCCTTCTCCGACGCGTATTGCACCCAGCTTGTAGACGCCGCCAAGTGCGGGCTGATCGAACGCGGTAACAAGTTTCGTGCCGACACCCCAGAGATCAATCAAGGCTCCTTGTTCCTTCAGGCTGGCGATAACGTGTTCGTCGAGATCGTTGCTTGCAATGATTTTGGCTGTTTGGAACCCGGCTTCATCCAGAATGCTTCTGGCTGCAATGCTCAAGAAGTTCAGGTCTCCGGAATCCAAACGAATGCCTGTGAGACTCTTGCCAACCGATTGCAAACGCCGGCCCACTTCGACGGCGTGATAGATTCCTTCGATCGAATCGTACGTGTCGACCAGGAATATGCAATTACCTGGCATCGCGTCCGCGTACGCTTCAAATGCTTCGTGTTCAGTCTCGAATGACATTACCCAACTGTGGGCATGTGTCCCAGCCACAGGAATTCCAAAGACTTTTCCGGCGAGCACATTCGAAGTCGACACGCAACCGCCAACATATGCGGCTCGGCTCGCGGCAAGCGCGCCGTCCGGTCCGTGCGCACGGCGGAGTCCGAACTCCATCACCGGGTTCCCTTTCGCTGCAAGGCAGACGCGGGCAGATTTCGTCGCGATCAGTGTCTGGAAGTTGATAATGTTAAGAAGCGCCGTCTCGAATAACTGGCCCTGAAGAAGGGAGCCAGTCACTCTCAGGAGTGGCTCGTGTGGAAACACAACGTTGCCTTCCGGGATTGCATCGACGTCACAAGCGAATCGTAGCGTCTCCAGGTAATCCAGGAATTTCGTGTCGAATATCGCGTTACCATCGTGCCCGCGGAGTTCCGCCAGATATGCGAGGTCATCCATGCGGAATGCAAAGTTCTGGAGATAATCGATCGCGTCGCTCAACCCGCATGCGATCGCATAACCGCCTTCGAACGGTTGCTGACGGAATGACAAGTGAAAAACGGCCTTGTGATCCAGCATTTGGTTCTTCCAATAACCAAATGCCATCGTAAGCTGGTAGAGATCCGTGAGAAGTGTAGGCGGGACGCGGTCTTTCGTTGTCATTGCATCGGATCCTTCGTCGCTAATGATGGGTTGATTGCGAGTCCATTTATCTACCCATCACACCTACACCTCAGGCGCTTGATAAACTAGCACCTCCGCTGTTCCGACTACCTGAGAAAGTAACCAACTTCATTGTGGTAGTCGTTGAATGGATCCGGCATTGGCAAATAATCCTGACTTTCGAGTGCGATGGAGTCCCAATTCACGATGTAGGGCAGGTTTCGCTTTTGAAATTGAGCAACCGCGAGGGAACGGCCCTTTGCTCTCGTATTCTGTGGCGGCGAGGAGGTCGCATCCTCCCGTCGGACGGCTGCGTTGAATTCGCCAATTGCTTTGGGCGGTTTCAGCGCAAAAAATAAGCCCTTGCCTGGATTGATGTTGTGATATTCGAGGTCGAGGCTTTGCAGCCAGGGATCCTGCCAGGTTAACCCCTCTTCCTCCATGAACATGTTGAGTAACCACCTTTTCGAGATCCAGTCAACGCCTCCGATCAAAAGCTCCGGTTTGCTCCGGATCGCATCAAGGGTGAAACTCCAGCTTTCCAGGATCCAGTCTGTTTCCTCGTCTTGACCAGAGAGATGCCGATGCGCGTGCTCGAGAAATTGGTACTGAATATCGAGAGCGCCTTCTCTCGTACCGTCATCCATTTCGACTAGCCATTCACCATCCGGGTCACGCGAAATCTCTCGGGTTGCCAGGACTGCGTCGCGCAACGCGATGTGAGTCGGCAACAGGTTCTCTTCGAGCAGCGTCAGAACGCACACGGTTGTACCTACTTTCAACGCCGTGGCAAAGGGGCTCATATTTGAGTCCCCAATCAATAAATGTAGCCGCCTGTATTTACGGTAGTCGGCGAGCGGTTCATCGCGTGCGTTGATGATCGCGCGGTTGAATTGCACCCACTGGTAGATGTCGTTTACGATATGGTCTGCGCGCTGGCTGATCTGGAAATTGACGTGACCTGGCCGGTCGGGCAGTTCGAAATCGAACGCGAGTGGATTAGCTTGTCCCACTCGACCTGCCCCGGTGAATATCTGCCTAGTCGCCAGGAACGCCAACAACGAGGCTAGAACCGCGGGAGTGAACTGAGCTTCCCGGCGCATTAGGTAATTTTCGTGGCAGCCGAACGTTGCGCCGGTGTGGTGGTCGACGTTGTTCTTCAGGAAGGCGACCTGACCCTCGACTCCCATCTCTTTGAGTGCCCGGTTCAAAAGCAAATCCCCGGCGATGTCGAATGAAACCAGATCCTTTAAATCGAGGCATTCAGGGGATGAATACTCGAGGTGGCCCATGTCGAGGTAGAGCCGGCCACCGTTTAAAAGAAAACCGCCGTTCCCTGGCGGTTCTTCATAGTCCCGATAATGCAGGTCGATCGCGCCGACATGGCATTTACGGAACAAATAATTCTTCACCTTGACCGGCCATGCGTCCGCCTGGCTCTGGGCTTGGTCCTCCGAGATTAAACAGCCGTACTCAGTCTCGAGACCAACGATTCGATTCATCGGTTCGCAGCTTCGAACGAAAACCTCCGCCAGGCAACCGGGAAAGGAAGAAGTAAGAAGTGATAATATTCCCACTCGGCCAAGGCCGCGGAGTGGCCCTGGAAGGAATCAGAACGATTCTGGGGTGGTCCAATCGGTCTCTGCGCCTTTCGTGGTCCCCAGATGTGTTTTGAGAAGATTGGCGTTCGATGGGACGGCGAAAAATGCTTCATTTATCGCGATACGGGAAATGGACGAGAGAAATGCAATCGCGAAGCCTGTATCCTGAGCCGTCCAGGAGGTCGCGAAAGTTTTTTGCAGCCGGTGACTCTCGACAATAAAGACGACTTTGTGAGGCTTGAGATCTCTACTGCGCTAAAACGGGGTATTCGAGTGAACCAGTCCTCGCAGCGAAATCGGAGGGACAGGTCAGATGTCGGCGGATTCGAGTCGAGCGTCCCAAATGAGGACTCGGCTGTCGTTGTCTCTATAGGTAAAAAAACGTCTTAGGCGTCAATCGGGGGAGTACGAGGAATTTGAAGCGAAAGAAAAATGAGCTGATAGCCGAAATCTCAGATTTTATTACAAAAGTGATTTATGTTGTGATAATTCTCCTCTTAATCTTTATGCGTTTGGCTCGACTCAAGTCGCAAGGGCGGGGATTTTATCACTGCATCTCAAGGGTTGTGGATGGTCAATTTATCTTTGGAACAACTGACGAGCGCATGATTGCCAGCGAGAATTTTCTTTCTCTGATGCGCCGTCTTTCAGCTTTCAGTGGCGTCAATGTGTTGACGTTCAGCGTGATGTCCAACCACTTTCATTTGCTTTGCGAGGTACCCGAGCCAAGGGAACTGACTCTGGAAGAGGTGCTTGCACGCATCGAGGCCGGCTACGGCCTGCAGCGGGTCCGAGAGTTGCGCACCAAGATGGCTGAGCACGGAGGGGAGCCGGAGTATTGGAAGAGACTGTTGGCGTCCTATTGCAAGCGAATGAACGACGTGTCCTGCTTTATCAAGGAGCTGAAGGGCAGATTTGCGCAGTGGTACAACCGGCGGAAACATCGCTACGGTGCCTTATGGGCGGAGCGCTTTAAGAGCGTATTGCTGGAAGATGGTCCGGCTCTCGCGGCGGTGGCAGCCTACATTGATCTCAATCCGGTTCGAGCCGCTCTATGCGATGACCCCAAGGAATACCGTTATTGCGGTTACACGGAAGCGCTCGGCCACGGCCGCGGAGTGGCCTTGGAAGGTATCAGAACGATTCTGGGCTTTGGGCTGAATATATCAAGGAAGCAGCTGCTTAGAGAGTATCGCAAGCATCTGCTTGACAGAGGAGCTCTTGGGTGTGGCACCGACGGGGCAGTTGTGGCCGGAGACTTCCAGACTCGAAAAGCACGAGAGGTAAGTAACGGGCAATTGAGCGAACCGTCGCTTTTGGCGCAGCTTCGTTGTCGGATACGCTACTTCAGTGATGGAGTGATTCTGGGCAGCCGAAACTTCGTAGAGGTACATTATCAGCGTCTAAGAGACACGGTCGGCTACCGGCGGAGGACAGGCCCGACGGCACTCAAAGACCTCGGTCCAATTGGTCTGTGGGCCTTCCGCGGTCTGCGCGTGAGAACGGATGTGGAATGTTAGCCCTTGTGCTCAGGTTTTTTCTTCTGATTGGCAGGAGGAGCGTGGTGAGTCGGGGGCGGGCCGGCGGGTTTGGAGACATGGGCGGCGGCGACGTGGTGTTCAGCGGGCGGCGGGTTCGCGGGTTTGGATATGTGGGCGGCGGCGACGTGGTGTTCAGCAGGCGACGGGTTCTCGTGATGCACGACGGCGTGCGTTTCCGGCGGATGATGAGATTGAGAGGTTGGTGATGGACTCGGCTTTTTTGTTTCTTCCAGCCTGGGTCTAAGAGGGGGCGTGTGACTCGCCGATTTTTCACCTCCGTGCACAGTTTTGGCTTCGGTTTCGTGCTTAACTGGTTCGGAAGGCCCTTTTTTGGCTTCGTTGACGAAGGGCTTTTCAAGTGAGCCGGCGCCGGTCGCCGTTTTGTTCTCAGTTTTTGTGGCCTCAGGCTTTTTTTCCACCGCAGTTTCGGGCCCTCTATGCTGTTCCGCTGGTGTGCCAACCGGAGTTTGGACCGTTGGCTTGACACCTTCAGTTTGGACAGGTGGTTTTACCTCTGTGCGTATTGCCGGAGCGGTGTTACCGGGACCTGCCGCATTGGGCGGTGGAGTGCCGGATTTTCCGGCAGCCTGGATTTGAGGTTTGACGGGGAGGGTCGGTTTCGCCGGAAGATTCTTCGGGGCTGGCGCCTCCTGCGCGAATCGTTGCCGAAGTTGTTGCGCCTGATTTTGAGGAACATTCTGCCAACCCCGGTTTACTTGGGGTTTCCCGAGTTGCCTGGAAACCTGAGGAGCCGAGGTAGCCACTGCTTTCAAAGTGTGCGGAGGCCCGACAACGTTGAGTTGGTTGCCTTGGACCGCGGTCTTGAATGCCGCGTCACGCTGAGTCTGGGCGGTGTAGTTCAGTTTGTAACTTGGAAGCGTCTGGCCGGATCGCTCCTGGACGAGTTGCGCAATTCGTTCGTGTTGCGGACCAAAATTATTAATTACGTTATTTTGATACGTAATATTTGTGATATTCGTGGTTCGCTGAATTATTTCAACATTCTGCTGCGGTGGAATACAGAATTCCCTGTACGAGGGACGTGCAAAATCGGCTATGCGGATAAAAGCGTATGTGGCGGGACCGATATCGTAATAACTGTCGGACCAACCATGGAATCCGATTTGAGGATTGAATCTAGACTCTGGCGGAAGTGGCGCCCAACCGACATAATCATCGTTGTCGGAATGGCGCCATGAGACCCATGCCGGAGCCCAGTTAGTACCCGGGATCCAAATCCATCCAACGTCCTCAACTAGGACCCAACGCCCGTAATGATAAGTTGCCCATCCGAAGTCTTCGTCTGAATCCCAGTACCAACCTCGGTCAGTCCAGACCCAATGGCCATCTGCATAGGGGCGCCAATCGGGCGTGGAAGCGGCAACATTCGGCTGCCAGACGTATCCGTAGTCGTCATCGTAAAACCAACGTCCATTCGGGGAGAGGCGGTCGTAGAAAACATCGTAGGAGCCATCGGAGTCTGATTCCGTTTCGACGTCGGAGTAGGAGTCGGTGACTTGTTTGTAATAATCGACATGCGCAGACCCATAGTGGAATGTCGAGGGTGAGGCAGAAACGGTTTTCAGCGCCAGGATCGCGACCAACAGGACTACTGTGAGGGCGTATCTATGCATAAGCAATGTTGAAAGTTTGGACATTAAGGAAGCTGCACTTATTCAACGGGGAATCGATTTAAGGCGTGGTTAAATTCCAGCACACTCAGTGGAATGGTTGGTTTAGCGGTCGAAATCCTGCGCTTTGAAAAGCAATTGTCAAAAAAGAGTTGCGCCCTAAGCTGAGCAGAGAATTGATTCCCCGATGAGTTCTTCTGTCAGGGTCCGTTTTGCGCCTTCACCGACCGGTTTTCTGCACGTTGGAGGAGCGAGAACCGCTCTATTCAACTGGTTGTTTGCGCATCATCATCAAGGGACGTTCATTCTTCGGATTGAGGACACTGACAAGAGTCGCGAGCGGGAAGAGGCTGTTCAGGTAATTTATGATGGGTTGCACTGGCTGGGGCTGGACTGGGATGAGGGGGCGCAAGTTGGCGGAATTTATGGTCCTTATTTTCAAAGTGAGCGAAACGGAATCTACGAAAAGTATCTAGACCAGCTCAAAGCCAAAGGGGCAGTGTACGAGGACGCAGGGGCGATTCGGTTCCGGTCACAACGGAAGCCGGTGATCGTCGACGACATTGTGTGTGGACGAATTGAATTTGATCGTAGCATGGATCCTGATATGACGGTTCGTCGCCCGGATGGGTCCTGGATTTTTCATTTTGTAAATGTTGTCGACGACCTCGAGATGAAGATCTCACACGTGATCCGCGGAGAGGATCATCTGACCAATACATCGAAACATGTCGAATTGTACAAAGCGTTAGACGCGGCTCCTCCAATTTTTGCGCACATTCCGCTCATTCTGAACAGAGATGGCTCGAAGATGAGTAAACGGGACGCCGGTGCTAGTGTTTCGAGCTATATCGACCAGGGCTACGCTCCGGAGGCTGTCCGGAATTACCTTTGTCTGCTTGGTTGGTCTCCGAAAGACAATCGCGAAAAGATCGATATCGAGGAAGTTATTCGGTTGTTTGATTTATCGAAGATCAATCGGCGCAACGCTGCGTTCGATCTGGATAAATGTTATTGGTTGAATGGGCAGTATATTCAGCAAATGCCGCTGGCTCGGTTCCGCGAACTGAGCGAGCCATTCATTCGCAAGGCCGAAATTGCGATCACCGACGAAACTTATCTGCTGCAAGTCCTGGAGATTGTTAAGGAAAAGATAAAGCTGTTCAAAGACGTCCCTGAGTGGATTGGCTACTTTTTCACCGAAGACTTTCCGCTTGAACAGGAAGCCGTAGAGAAAACGCTGAACAAGCCGGGCGCCGGCGATCGATTGGCCCATCTTCGCGACAGATACGCTGGGGTCGAGGATTGGACAGCGAGTGAACTCGAGTCGGCGTTAAAGCAAGTTGCGGCCGAAATAGGGTCAAAGACCGGCGACCTGGTGCATCCGGCTCGAGTGGCGGTGAGCGGCAAATCCATTGGCCCCAGTCTCTATCATATGCTGGAGATTATGGGCAAACGACGGGTTCTTCAGCGCATAGACAAGGCGCTGCAAAACCTGGCTTAACAGATGGATTCGCTCACACTGGAGACGTTGTGCGCACTGACCGATGCCGATCTGCGGCTGGTGGTGATTGGAGATCCGATTGAGCATTCTCTTTCTCCGCCGATGCAAAACGCCGGCCTTGAATATTTGCATCTCCCCTATCGATACGGCAGATTGCGTGTAAGCCCGGACGATCTCGGAGGCGCATTTCAGATTTTGCGGGAGAAAGATTTCATAGGCTGGAACCTGACGTTACCGCACAAGCTGAGAGCGATGGCTCTGCTCGATGGTCTCGACCCGCTTGCTGATCGCCTCGGCGCAGTGAATACGGTGGCCAATCGGTCCGGGCGACTATTCGGATACAACACAGACGGCACTGGACTAGTTGCCGCGCTCTCGGAAGCATTCGGGTGCGATGTCTCCTCGTTCCGGATTGCATTGCTTGGGGCGGGTGGCGGGGCAGGCCAGGCAGCGGCGCGCTATTTGGCCGGCCTGAATGTGCCGGCCTTGGTCCTGGTGAATCGAACGATCGATAAAGCTGCGCAATTGGCAGTCGAGCTGGCTGCGAGTTCCAGATCGCGTATAAAGGCTGCACCTTGGGAAAACCTTTGTAGCGTGTTTACAGAGGTTGACCTCATCATCAATGCGGCGACCGTCGGTCCGTCGCCGGAAACGTTGAGCGCGCTTGAGTCACGGCATCTTGTATTTGACATGGTATACGGGCCGCAAGAGACGGCTTTCGTGAGACTCGCCCGGACTAAAGGGGCTCGATCTGCGGACGGCCTGTTGATGCTGCTTTACCAGGGCGTATTTGCATTTGAAATCTGGTTTGGGAAACCGGCTCCGGCAGCTCAGATGCGTGAGGCGTTGTTTGTAGCGGCCGGTAGAGGATAACGATTAGAGTATACGCGAATGCATTGCCCGCACGAGGTCGCTGCTAAACACATTGAGTGTGCCGGTCACGTTGACTTCGTGCGTGTAATTTACTCAACCGTTTCGCTATGCAGGTTGCCGTGCTTTCCGAAGCTTTCGGCAATGCTCTGTCCCGACTGGTCGGTGCCGATCAAGTCGGTGCCTTCAGCCGAGTCTTCACGGCGCGTGAGCCTTACACTCACTAGCTTACTGATTCCATGTTCTTCCATTGTTACGCCGTATAATATATCGGCTTTCGCGATTGTACGTTTATTGTGCGTGATCACGACAAATTGGCTCTGGTGGACGAATCGATCCAGGATCTTGATGAAGCGATTTATGTTCGACTCGTCCAAGGGCGCGTCCATTTCATCGAGCACGCAGAACGGGCTCGGCTTAACCATGTAAATCGCAAACAGAAGGGAGACCGCTGTCATCGTACGCTCGCCCCCAGATAACAAAGAGATTGATTGCAGTTGCTTTCCAGGCGGCTTCGCAATGATCTCGATTCCACTTTCGAGAGGGTCGACATCGTCGACTAGCAGGAGGTTTGCTTTTCCACCGCCGAAGAGCTCGCTGAACATCTCTTGGAAATTCTTCCTGATTTGCTCAAACGTCTCTGCGAACAGCTCTTGAGTTGTTGCATTGATTTTGTTAATCACGTCGAGCAGCTCGGATTTGGATTTCACGAGGTCTCCATGTTGTTCGTCGAGGAATTTTTGGCGCTCCTCTAGTTCGTCGTATTCCTGGATAGACTCGAGGTTTACCGGGCCCATGGCGTCGAGTCGCTCTGTCATTTCCGCGATTGCGCTTTGGACGAATTCCCAATCGATATCGCGAGACGATTCGACGTCGGCGGTTGGCTGTTGAGAGTTAGAGTTGTCGGTCTGTTTTTCAATCCGCTTCCGTTGTTCTCGAAGGCAAACCTGAAAAGCGTACCAGTCCGGTTCGATGATCGATAGCTCCACGTGGTATCGGTGTGCCAAGTGCTCGCGAATGTTCTCAAGGCGAAGGTTCAATTGAGTCGATCGCACCTCCTGCTGGCCACGGGCGTCCTGGCAATCAGATAACTGCTTTCGCAGGTGTCGCAGGTTCAGGTCGACCGCCTCGAGCGCTTCGACACGACGCGCTCGATCCTGCCGGAGCCGCTCAACTTCGGCTTCAGCAAACAACTGATCTGCCTGAAGTTGTTCGATTGTCGTCCGTAATCCCGAGTTTTCATTGGAAAGCTGGTCAATCCGCACGGCATAGTGCGAAATATCCCGCTGACGGCTGGCGATCAGGTCCTGCAGCTCCCCGAGACGGGAAGCCATCGGTTGACGTTGTCTCTGAAGGTTTTCCTTTCGCTGGCGCTCCGTAGCGACTCGGACTCGAAGCTCGTTCAGAACAGTGGTCAACGACTCCTCATCGCTGCGAAGTGATTCAACCCCGGTCAGCATCGTTGACAGGTTCGCTTGCAAGGACTCAAGAGCCGAGTCGTTCACCGACAGAACTTGCTCGAGGGAAGCCAATTTTCCGATAGCCGATTCCAACCGCTGCCGGTCGTTACTCTGCTCCCATTGCAGGCTCTTCAGTTTTCCCTCGGCTTCGCGCATTTCGCGGTCCAGGAGAGAAAGTTGCCCCTTTAAGGTCGATGCGTGCAGGTGTTGGCGCTGAGAAGCTTCCTGTTTCTCTCGAACAACCTGTTCACACCGTTCGACTTCGCCACGTAAGCGACTTTGTTCCAGTTCAACATTCTCAACGATTTCGCGGGCTTCCGCACATTCTTGGTCGAGTTGTCGGATCTGGATTTTCCGCTGGAGAACCGAACTCCCTTTCTCATTGTGGACCCCGGCGAAGACGACTCCGTCGCGAGAAACGTATTCGCCAGTTACAGTGACTATAGCGACGTCGGGGAGATTCTTTCTGATCTCAAAGGCAGATGCCAGGTTGGAGGCAAGAACAACCCGGTCGAGCAAACGGGCGATAAGCGTCGATACATTCGGCTCACACTTGATTTGATCGAGCGCCCACCCGAGCGCGCCGGACGGCAGCGGTTCGTCTGACGTGCGGGCCTGTTTTGGCCCGGGCACACAAGGGATGACGGCTGCACGACCGAATTTCTTTTCGGCCAGATCGAGCGCGATTGATTCTCCGATGAGCGGTTCCCGGACCAAAATCGCTTGCAGATTTCGCCCGAGTGCAGCCTCGATCGCTGGGATGTACTCGCTATTAACCTCAATAAAGTTTGCGAGTGCACCAGCGATCGCGGCGCGATAAAGCTCAGGTTTGTCCAAGCCTTTGAGGACAGCTTGCGTGCCCGAACCGAATCCGGCACCTTCTTCGTTAAGCTGTTTCAGCACTTCACGTTTGGACTCGCGCTCCGTCAACGTGCGCCGGCTTGCATTAAGATTGCTGTCGGTTTGTTGGAGGTCTTCCCTGCTATTGGCGAGTTCGTGTTCGCTATCGCTGAGTTCCTCCCGGCTTTCTTGCAGTTTCCCGTTGGCAAGTTCGAGATCATCGCTTGTGGTCGAAACAAGGCTAACGAGATGAGTCTGTGTCGATTCTGTCTGCGTTAGCTCTCGTCGCAGGAGTTCGAGGCGCGTTTCGCAGGCTTCTTTCTGGTTGAGCGTGCTCGAGAGTTCGCCTCGTCGAGCCGCGATCTGGCTTTCCTGCTGCCGGATTTCGCGCTGGAGCTCTTGGATGGATCGCTCAAGGTCTAGGCGTTGCGACCGAAGTTGGATGGCTTGACTTTGCTGGTCCTTGAGTAGTTGCTCTTCATGGTTCAACGATTCGAATATCGCGGTCAGCTGATGGTCGGTTTCGTCCAACTGGGTCTGCTGGGCGAAAACCTTTTGTTCCGCCGCTTCGACGTCCGTCTTGTATTGCGACGACAGCGCCGACGCTTCTGCGGACCGCTCATCGTTGAATTCGATTCGGTTTGAGGCGGAATCTGCCTGGTTGCTCAGATCTTGCGCATGCTGACGGCCGTTCGCAATCTGTTCTTCAAGCGCCTCGATCTCGCGCCGCTGCTCGGCAACGCCGAACTCCTGCGATTCGACCTGTTCATCAAGTGATTGATGTAAATTCTGGAGGCGCTCAATCTCCTTCGTCGCCTCTTCAATTGAACGGCTGATCTCGTCATGCAACCGGCGACTAAAATGCGTGTCCAGGGTACGGAGGTCATCAAACAGAGTCTTATACCGTCGAGCCTTTCCAGCCTGACGCTGAAGCGAGCCGATCTGCCGCTTCACTTCTTTCATGATGTCCGCGAGTCGGATAAGGTTCGCGTCGGTGTATTCCAGCTTTCGTAGCGCCTCTTTCTTTTGCGCTTTGTACTTCGTAATGCCTGCCGCTTCCTCGAAAATGGTGCGCCGGTCTTCGGGGCGCGAACTGAGGATCAGGTCAATCTTGCCCTGTTCCATAATCGAATAGGCGGTCCGGCCGATTCCGGTATCCATAAACAGCATTTGGATGTCTTTGAGCCGGCAGACCGTCTTATTCAGGAGATACTCGGATCGCCCATCGCGAAACACTCGTCGTGAGATCCGGACTTCGTTGTAATCCGTTCCGAGATCCTTCTCGCAATCAGCGAACGTGAGGGAGACCTCAGCCATGCCGACCGCCTGTTTGCTGTCAGTACCGCTGAATATTACGTCTGCCATTTCCCCACCGCGAAGGGCTTTGGCTGATTGTTCACCTAGCACCCAGCGGACGGCGTCAAGAAGGTTCGACTTTCCGCATCCATTCGGTCCGACGATCGCTGTGACGCCGGGGTGAAAGGTCAGCACCGTCTTGTGGGCGAACGACTTAAAACCGATCAATTCGAGCGACTGAAGGTACATGAAAGTATCGGCGAAACCGTAGTGGTGAACCGAGCCACTGACAAGACGGAAAATACAATATGTTGAGCGAAATATAGCGACTTGCTCAACATATTGGGGAACCCAGCCCCATTGCCTGGAATATTTGACCTGTCCCCTACAAAAGGGAAGGGGACTGGAGGGCGCTGGGAGTCAGTTCGGGCCAAGGGGACAGGTCAGATAAGAGCGAGACGTGGATGGAGGTGGTGGCGGAGATGTGGATATTGACCTGTCCCCGACATAAAGGGGCTGGATGCGCTGGGAGTCAGTTCGGGCCAGGGGACAGGTCAGATAGGGGCGAGACGTGGATGGAGGTGGTAGCGGAGATGTGGATATTGACCTGTCCCCGACAAAAGGGGCTGGAGGCGCTGGGAGTCAGTTCGGGCCAGGGGACAGGTCAGATAGGGGCGAGACGTGGATGGAGGTGGTGGCGGAGATGTGGATATTGACCTGTCCCTAAAAGCATGTCCCCTAAAAGCATGTCCTTAACCTGTCCCTAAAAGCATGTCCCTAAATGCAGGGGGAGGGGCGTGCGCTCGAGTGGAGAAGTGTTGTGGGCGGTGAGGAAATCCCTTCGCGTGTGTCTGAGGGTTGTGTTTTGATAGCAAGGATTATGGACCCACTAGACGACCTCTTTGAGTTTCTGCGATTCCCTTCTGTTTCGGCGGATAGTCAGTTCACGAGGCAGGTTGAAGCGTGCGCTGATTGGCTGGTGGGCCGGTTGCTCAAAGCGGGCTTGCAAGCGGAAAAGCGAGCGACTCCAGGACACCCGGTCGTGATCGCGCGAAATGAGCACCGGCCGGGTCGCAAGAGAGTGCTGATTTACGGGCACTACGATGTTCAGCCGGCGGATCCGCTCGAATTATGGGCGACGCCCCCTTTCGAGCCGGTTGTGAAAGGGGATAAGATTTTCGCCCGCGGAGCGACGGACAACAAGGGACAAATTCTGGCACACGTTCTCGGTGTCGAATCGGCGATCAAGGAGCGAGGCGACGTCCCGGTAAATCTGGTTTTTGTGATCGAAGGGGAGGAAGAGGTCGGGAGTCCGAATCTGGTAGCGTTTCTGAAGGAAAATAAAGCAGAGTGCTCTGCCGACGTCGTTGCGATTTCAGATACCGGGATGATCGCACCGGGCGTGCCTACGTTTACCTATAGCCTACGAGGCATTTTGTGCCTTGAAATTCGATTGCGCGGGCCGTCCGCTGACCTTCACTCGGGGATTTTCGGCGGATCGGTCGCAAACCCGGCGACCGTTCTGAGCCGGCTCATCGCCCGGTTACATGATGATTCCGGCCGTGTCGCGATTCCGGGATTTTACGATCGGGTGTTGCCACTGAACGAGTGGGAACGGGAGCTTTGGGCGCATCTCCCGAGTACCGAAAACGCATGGCTTGCAACAACCGGTTCGCCGCGGTTATCCGGAGAAGCGGGCTATAGTTTCCTTGAACAGGTCTGGGCTCGGCCGACCGCAGAAGTGAATGGGATTGGAAGCGGGTATCAAGGGGAGGGATCGAAGACGATCATCCCGAGCCGGGCCACAGCTAAACTTTCATTTCGGTTGGTGCCCGACCAGGACCCGCATGAGTTGCGCCCGTTGATCGATAACTTTTTCAAGGAGAGGTGCCCCGACAGTGTCGAGATGGAGCTCATCGCACAGCACGAGGGGAAACCGTATCTCGTGAAACCGGATTCGCCGTTTGCGAAGGCTGCCCAAAAGGCGCTGGCCGACGCGTTCGAAAAGCCGGTGGCGTTCATTCGGGAGGGAGGGAGCATTCCGATCACCCAATCGTTCAAGGACGTGCTTGGGATTGATACGCTATTGTTGGGTCTCGCTTTGCCCGATTGCAAAGCTCACTCGCCGAACGAGAATTTTTCGATTGAGAATTTTAAGGCCGGCATCCGTCTAAATAGAAAGCTACTCGAACGGATTTCAGAGATGTGATTTGGAGGTTTTGTGTCGTATGTGTTGTATGGTGGGGTGCGTTTTCAACCTCTCGTGCGGAAGATTCCACCGGTCTGAGGCGTCTATCGCGACCGCTTGCGAACCTTGAGAGCCGCGTCCGGAATACATTTACGGAAGATTCCGACGAACAACCGAGTCCTACGCCGAAGCGGCACAGAAAATCGGAAGGCAGCTATCCTTCCACCAGACACAGAACACATGAGCACCCGGCCGTAGGATCGTCCTCCCCGAACCGAGAATCGGGCGCTTCCGAGGAAGGGGTGAAGTCCAAATCGGGATTGGGATCTAACACAAGATCGAAGCACGCGCGCGCTCGAAACGATGACAATCATTCGGAGGCGCCCGCCTCGAGCCCGACTCCAACCCCAAGTCCCACTCCTGCGCCTGCGCATGAAGCCGGCGTCGCGTCCGAACAGAGTTCCGTTCCCGCTGCCTCGACGGCCACAATCAAGCCGGAAGCGCTTCAAGAGTTCACCCGTAACCCTCCTGACGTCCAGCAATTGATTAAGAGTTCACTCGCGCTGACGGAGCAGAATTTGACTTACAAATATGGTTCTGCAGATCCAGCGGCGGGCGGGATGGATTGCTCCGGCTTTATCTATTACGTCCTACGCAACGCGGGCTTCAAAGATGTGCCGAGAGATTCGGCGGAACAATACGCATGGGTTCGCAAGAGCGGAGAATTTCGTGCGGTGCTGAGCCGGAGCCCGGATTCGTTTGAGTTTGGCGAACTCAAGCCGGGGGATCTTTTGTTCTGGTCCGGCACGTACGACGTACAGCGGGATATTTCAATCACGCATGTCATGATCTACCTGGGCAAAATGAAATCCACGGGGAAGCCTGTTATGGTCGGCTCGACGGATGGACGCTCCTATGATGGGATTCTACGCTACGGTGTAAGCGTTTTTGATTTCAAAATGCCGAGCGGGAAACCGAACCTGGGTGACCCCGATTTGACAGCAAGATTTGAGGGATACGCAAGTATTCCGGGTTCGCGCAGGACTACTCCGGCGGTCGGGAGCAAGCCGGACGACAAAAGGGGCGCCGAACGCTGATTTTCTGTTTACTGAAGCGAGAGCCAGTATAGCGTCTGCGCATGCTGGACATCCGTCTGATACGCGAAAACCCTGATTTTGTTCGTGAGCGGCTGACGACGCGCGATCCGGAGCTTTCGAAAATGGTCGACGAGGTTTTGATGATCGATTCCGCGCGACGCAGGTTACAGACTGAAGTGCAACGGCTGAGCGCCGAACGCAATCAGCTGAGCAAAGCGATTGGGGCGCTTCGATCGAAAAAAGAATCGAGCGGCGAGGAAGAGTTAAGAGTCCGGGCGATCGGAGAAGAAATCGCGCGTTTGAATCAGGCAGTTGCCGGTGCGGATGAGACACAGACGAAGCTGATGCTTGGAATTCCGAACCTGCCGCATCCGGGAGCGATAGTTGGAGCGGACGCGGACGCGAATCGCGAAGTGCGTGTTTGGGGTGATAAGCCCACGTTCAACTTTCAGCCGGTTGATCACGTCGATTTAGGAACGCGCCTTGGTCTGTTTGACCCAGTGCGCGCTGCGAAAATCAGCGGATCGGGCTACGTTTGTTTTACGAATCTTGGAGCGCGGCTTCAGCGCGGTTTGATTCAATTCTTGCTGGATCTTCATACATCGAAGCACGGGTACGTCGAATTCTGCCCGCCGTATATCGTCCGGCGCGACTGCATGGTCGGGACGGGGCAGTTGCCTAAGTTTGAAGAGGACGCTTACGGGCTGGAAGAGGGGCAGGCGTTTTTGATTCCTACGGCTGAGGTTCCGCTGACGAACCTGTATCGGGAAGAAATTTTATCCGAAGCGGAGCTGCCGAAGTACTTCGTTGCTCAGACGCCCTGTTTTCGCAGGGAAGCCGGTTCGGCCGGCCGGGACACCCGAGGAATTATCCGGGTACACCAATTCGACAAAGTGGAGCTGGTGAAGGTCACGACACCGGAGACATCATACGAGGAGCACGAAAAATTAACGGCTGACGCCGAGAAAGTTCTGCAGATTCTCGGCCTGCATTATCGGGTGATTGAGCTTTGCACCGGCGACCTCGGATTCAGCATGGCTAAGACGTACGACCTGGAAGTCTGGGCTCCCGGTATGGGCCGTTATCTTGAGGTCTCAAGTTGCTCAAACGCCGAAGAGTACCAGGCCCGCCGAATGAACCTGAAGTTCAAGGACAAAGATGGTAAGAATCGGTTCTGCCACACTTTGAATGGCTCAGGGACGGCGCTCCCGCGCCTTTGGGTTGCCTTGGTGGAGACCTATCAGCAATTGGACGGATCGATTCTAGTTCCGGGACCGTTGAGAGATTACGTGGGCGTTGAAGTGATCCGGTAACGAGGCACGGGAGCGATGATCGGGTTCGCAGGCGCCGGCTTCAAAGAGCCTGGATCTGAAATTGGCCGACGTGATTTTCCCCTTCCTCAGGCTCTTCTTCAAGCCACTCGCAGAACTCTTTGTAAATCGCGTTGTTTATCTCGATCAGCCGCAGTTGCATCCTATCCAAATATTCGTGAAGACCGCGGCCAAAAATCTCTTCGATGGTGATGTACCGGAGGTCGGCGAGCAGTTTCCCGGACAACCGTTCGGCCTCGACTTTGTATTGAAACTCGCCGCGATCCACGCCGGTGATTTTGTGGAGCGAATAGTCCAGAGAATCGACGCAGAAAAGTATTGATCGCGGGAAGGTCTGATTTTTCACGAGAAACTCGACCACCTTCCACGGGACCACTTGGCCCCGGTAATGTTTTCTGTACGGTTCCAAAGCGCTACACGATTTCAGGACCGCCATCCATTGGACAGTATCGACGTTCCCGCCCACATTTTCGCCGCTTGGCAACAAGATATGATATTTAATGTCCAGGATTCGGGAGGTGCGATCGGCGCGCTCGAGAAACTTGCCGAGCCTGATAAACTCCCAGCCTTCGTCGTGCGCCATGGTCGCATCGGTGACACCCTGAAACAATTGCGACCCTTCCAAGATCGATTTGAAGAACTCGTAGGTGCTGTTCTGAAACATGCGCTTTGCGTCGCCGGACATGAACAGGAGATAGAGGCGGTTAATTTGCTCCCACATTTCAACCGAGATCTGCTCACGCACCGTTCGAGCGTTTTCCCGCGCGAAGGCCAGGCAAGAGTAAATCGAGTTCGGATTTTTCCGTTCGAACGTAACGAAATCGACCACCGCATCGCCTGTCAATGCGGGATAGAGTTGTTTGAACAACTTCGTGTCCTCGAGTGTGAAAATGATCGATTCCCAATGCTGCTGGTTATTTTCCAGATTTTGAACATCGAGCATGAGCTGGAGATTGACATCCATCATGCGGGCGTTGTTCTCGGCGCGTTCGGTGTACCGGCTCAGCCAATAAAGTGCATCGGCGACTCGACTTAACATAGATTACCTGACTCGTTTATTAATAGCGGTTGCGGCTGGAGCTACACTGAATCGCTGCGACACTGGACGAACTGTATTTCCTGGCGACGCAGCCGATGGCGTATGCAACCTAAATCGCGGGCGACCTATCAATCGTTCAGCACCCATGTATCCTTGCTCCCGCCACCCTGCGAGGAATTGACCACGAGAGAGCCTTTTCGCAAAGCGACTCGCGTTAGTCCTCCTGGGATTATGGTAATTTTTTCGCCGTAAAGGATGTAAGGGCGGAGATCGATGTGCCTTCCTTCAAAGTGATCGCTGCAAAAAGCTGGAGATCGCGACAAGCGCACAACCGGCTGAGCGACGTAGTTGCGCGGATTTTTTTCGATAGCAGCCCGGAATTTTTCGATTTGGTCGCTACTGGCCTGCGGTCCCATCAACATTCCGTAGCCACCGCTCTCGTTCGCGGATTTGACGACAAGCTTCGAAAGATTCTCCAAAATATATTTGCGATCCGATTCGAAGTGCGAGAGGTAGGTTTCGACGTTCGGCAGGATTGGATCCTGATCGAGATAGTACCGGATCATTTTCGGCACGAAGTAATAGGTCACTTTGTCGTCTGCTACGCCGGTACCGATCGTATTTGCCAAGCTGACGTTGCCGCGGCGGTAAGCGTCGACGAGACCGGGAACACCGAGCACGGAATCGGATCTGAAGACATGAGGGTCGAGAAAATCGTCGTCAATCCGGCGGTAAATCACGTCGATCTTTTGTAATCCCTGAGTCGTCTTCATGTAGACGATGCCATTCTGGGTCACGAGATCAGCGCCGACCACGATTTCTATCCCCATCGTCCGCGCGAGGAAAGAGTGTTCGAAATAGGCGGAGTTGTAGATCCCCGGCGTGAGCAGAACCACCGTTGGCTCGGGATTTCCGTTCGGGGCTATGTACCGAAGGAGATCGAGCAGTTCGAGGCAATAGGTATCGACCGAGCGCACCAAATATCGCGAAAAGAGCTTTGGGAAAACCCGTTTCATCGCCTGGCGGTTTTCGAGCAAGTAGGAAACTCCGGAAGGGCAGCGGCCATTGTCTTCCAATACGAGGTAATTACCGTCTGCATCCCGGATCAGGTCGCTTCCACAGATATGGATGTAGATGTCTTTCGGGACATCGAACCCCATGAACTCCGGGCGAAAATGAGCCGCGCTGTGGATTATGTCGGCCGGGACGATCCCGTCTCGCACGATTTTCTGGTCGTGATAAATATCGCGTAGAAACAGGTTCAGGGCCGTGATTCGCTGGCTGAGACCACGTTCGACATGTTCCCATTCTGCATTTGGAATGATTCTGGGGATTAGATCGAATGGAAAGATCCGTTCCGTACCTTGTTGATCGTTGTAGACTGTAAAGGTTACCCCTTGCGTAAGGAATGCGTTGTCGGCCAGATCACGTTTTTTCTGGAATTCCTCGCAGCTCATGTCGCCGTAGCGATTGAGCAACTTCTCGTAGTGTGCGCGGACGTTCCCGGTGGGTTCGAACATTTCGTCGAAGAAATTTTCCGGCTCGTATCCCTGAAAAAGATTCCCCATAAAATCTTTAAAATAACCGCGGGTCCCGGGGTCGAAAAGAAAAATTCGCACGGAAGGCTGCTTTGATTGTCCGATTCAAATCGAGTATCTTCGTTTTATGACTGCGTTCAGCCTTTTTCTTTTCCTCGGGACCTTGGCCCTATCGCTTTGGGCTACCTGGAGAGTGAAAGCGGCATTCTCGAAGTATAGCGAGGTCCCGGCCTCATCAGGCCTGACAGGCGCGGAGGTCGCGCAACGGATTATGATGTCCGCGGGCATCTACGATGTAGAAATCGTGGAGTCGAACGATTTCCTCGGCGATCACTATGACCCAATGCACAAGCGGTTGGTGCTTTCGTCGACAAACTTTCGAGGGACTTCGACGGCTGCCGTCGGCGTCGCGGCGCACGAGACCGGACATGCAATTCAGCACAAGATGGCCTATGCCCCGTTGAATATGCGGATGGCTGCGGCTGGACTTGCCGGGTACGCAAATATGGCGGTGGCATTTCTCCCAATTGTAGGGTTCATGACCGGGCTTTTGCGGCCGATGCTGCTGATCATGTGTATCGCCTGGGGTGTGATCATGCTCTTCAACCTGGTTACACTGCCAGTTGAGTTTGACGCTTCGAACCGCGCCAAGAAGCTACTCGTTGATATGGGCTTTATTCGCGGGCCATCTGAAGTGGCGGCTGTCAACCAGGTGCTCGATGCTGCGGCTCTCACTTACGTAGCAGCGTTTCTCACCTCGTTAGGATACCTTCTCTTTTACCTGCTGCCGTTATTGACCGGCAATCGACGGGACTGAATTTCCGATTCGGCCTCCTCGACTCGCGGGTAAGGTCCACGCTCCTAAGCACCTTCGTTGCTCAAAACAGAGCCCCTGCCGGTCATTCAGAAACCGTAACTCCACCACCTCCTTATTTGGGGCACACTTGCTTGACTCACCACGGCGATTGCGGATAGCCATAAACATAAAGAGGTTGCCGAATATTGCGGAATTGTCACAGATCGGCGTTGGCTGGAACGATTAGCCTAGGATAAGGATGCAAAAGCAGATTCAGAGGAGAAAGCGGCTTCCTCGAAAGCGAATCATGGAAAAGTTAACAGCGCCCCCCGTCGACGATCCGTCCCTCTTTATAAACCGTGAGCTTAGCTGGCTGGAGTTCAACGAAAGAGTGCTGGAAGAGGCTCACGATCCGAAGAATCCGTTGCTCGAGCGTGTGAAGTTCCTTTGTATTGTCTCTTCTAACCTGGACGAATTTTTCGAAGTGCGCGTGGCGGGGCTAATGCAGCAAAAACTCAGTAATTTCAGCGCGCTCGGCCCGGATGCGCTTAGTCCAAGTGAACAGCTCGCGGCGGTATCGGTTCGTGTTCGCAAAATGGTCGAAGAGAAGTACCGGCTTTGGAACGATCTGCTCGTGCCGGAACTGGAGAAGAACAATATCTTTTTCCTCCTTTACGATGAGCTCACGGATGAGGAAAAGGAGTATTACACCGGTTACTTTCATAAATCGGTGTACCCCGTTCTAACGCCTCTGGCGGTTGATCCGGTTCATCCGTTTCCGCAACTCTTGAACAAGAGTCTGAACGTTGCGGTTGAATTGGAAGGAGAGGATTTGAACACGAATCTCGCGGTTGTGCAGGTTCCGCGAATATTGCCCCGACTATTGCCGTACAAGGCCGGCAAAGGTGGGATTTACCGCTACATCTTTATCGGGAACCTGATTCAGGCGCATGTCGGGACGCTCTTCCATGGGGTCACCGTGAAAGGAGCCTACCAATTTCGTGTGACCAGAAACAGCGATCTCTATCTGGACGAAGAAGAGACTGACAACCTCCTCAAAACGATCGAGCTTGAATTGCGGAAACGGAGCCGCGGCGCGGCAGTCCGGCTGGAAGTTCAGGCCGATTGCCCGGACCATATTGCGGGGCAGTTGCTGCAGACATTCGGACTGACCGACGACGATCTTTACCGGGTGGATGGGCCGATCAATTTTCTACGGTTAATGCCTGTTGTCTCCGAGGTCGATCGTCCCGATCTGAAGTTTCGACCTTTTGCCTCTGCGATTGTGCCTGGCCTGGCCGATCATGACGATATCTTTGCGTATATCCGGCGCCGGCCAGTGCTTTTGCATCATCCGTACGAGAGCTTTCAAACGGTTCTGGATTTCATCGAGCAGGCCGCTGAAGACCCCGACGTTCTCGCGATCAAGCAGACGCTTTATCGAACGAGTGGCGATTCGCCGATCGTCACTTCGCTTGGCGAAGCTGCTGAGAAGGGCAAGCAGGTCACGGTTGTCATTGAGCTGAAAGCGCGGTTTGACGAAGCAGCCAATATAAAGTGGGCTCGTACTCTGCAGGAAGCCGGCGTGCATGTCGTGTACGGGATTGTGGCCCTCAAGACACACGCAAAAATGGCCCTAGTGGTTCGCCGGGAGGAAGACGGCATCCGGCGCTATCTGCACCTCGGGACTGGCAACTATCACCCCTCCACGGCGAAGCTTTACACGGACCTGGGTCTATTGACGTGCGATCCGGATCTTACCAATGACGCCGCAGAGCTATTCAACTGGCTGACCGGCGTATCCGTTTTTCCGGAATTGAAAAAAATAAAGGCGGCACCGAAAGCGCTGCACAATTTCGTGCTGAAAATGATCGAGCGGGAGACCGAGAACGCCAGAAAAGGGAAGCCGGCCGGAATATTCGCAAAGGTCAATTCACTTGTGGACCTGGAAGTGATTGAGGCGTTGTACGCTGCTTCCCAGGCCGGTGTAAAAGTCAGGCTGCTGGTCCGCGGAATCTGCTGTCTACGATCGCAGGTACCTGGGACAAGTGACAACATTATCGTTCGTAGTATTGTCGGCCGATTTCTCGAGCATAGCCGGATCTTTCAGTTCGACAACGCCGGGCACCCGGAGATTTATCTCGCTAGCGCCGATTGGATGGCGCGTAATTTCTTCCGGCGCGTGGAGACCTGCTTCCCGGTTGAGGAGCCGGAGCTTCGGGCCAGAATCGAGCAGATGATCGAGATTTTCTGGAGCGATAACGTCAAATCGCGGGAGCAAGGTTCGGAGCTGACATACCTCCGGCGACCGGTCGACGGCGAGCATCTGGATGCGCAGGCGCTCTTCCTGGACCAGGCATCAAAGCCGCGAAAACCCGAGGTCGACGCGAAGCCGATTGTCCCAAAGTCCAACAGCAAAGCAATCGATCCAAAGCCGCGAGAAGAAAAGATCGGGCAACCGGTGTAGTGGCAGGAGTTCAGAACTCAGAAGTCAGGAGGACTTATACGACCTATATCGCCATCCACAGACCGGAATGCGGCGTCTCATTCTGCAACTCCTGAATCCTTCACTTGCTTGCCTGTTTAAGATGCTGCTTTACGGTGAGCCGGCCGCTTGGCAAATTCCCAGCCAATCTTTCCATTGTGCAGCGTGAGCGACGCGTCAAATGGGCGGCCTTTCTTCGAAACAAACCTCCTCAAAAGATCACTCTTACCTTCCAAGAGCATTTTGCGCATTTGGTCCGGAGGAATTTCCCGCTGAAGGATCGTCTTGCTAAGCTTGAACGTGCATTTTCCGTCGGCGACGTTCTCGCAAACGTAGGCGGCGCCCGTGTCGTAGACCTGACCTCCGTCGCACATCTGACATTTGCCGACGAGGGCATGCTGATTCGGATCGACTTCGACCCGGTCACTTTTCTCGTTCCCACTGAACTGAAACTCTAACCTGTTCTCGTCGTTCAATATAAGCGTGGCGGAGAAAGGTTTGCCGGTCTTGCTGCGAAACCCGGTCAAGGGACCGACCTTGCGCTCGGTGATCAGCGAGGTGACTTCCTCCGGGCTTAACTGACGGCTCGCGATGTTCTTGAACAACCGAAATTCACACCTCTCGCAATGATATGTGCGATAGTCCTCCTTGAGCTGTGCGGCCCCGCACTTCGGACAACGTGCTTCGATTGTTGCGTAACTTCCATCGACGACATCGCTCTCGAAATTTTTTGCTTTGTCGACGATTTCGCGGGTGAGTTCCTTGATCTTTGACATGAAGGAGGACCGGTTGAGGCGGCCTTGTTCCATCAGCTTCAACTGATATTCCCACTCGCCCGTAAGCTCTGGCGAAGAGAGCAGATTAATTCCGATCCCCCTTAGCAGGGTGATCAGCGAAATCCCTTTGGATGTCGCGACCAGATCCTTGCCTTCGCGATTGATGTACTCGTCCAGAATTAGACCTTCGATGATTGCAGCGCGTGTCGCCGGCGTTCCAAGGCCTTTCGCCGCCATCGCTTCGCGGAGTTCTTCACCCTCGAGCAGTTTGCCGGCGCCTTCCATGGCTGAAAGCAGCGTTGCTTCCGTAAACCGAGGAGGAGGTTTTGTCTGGTTTTCCACGATATCGGCGGTCCGCGTCAACGCAATTTCTCCCGGGACCAGCTCCACGAGGGAATCGGTCGAATCCGCGGCCGCGGCCTGGCGCCCATACACCGCCAGCCATCCGGGATCTTTGATGATGCGTCCTTCGGTCTTAAACGCTTCTCCTTCGACGCGGGTAATCCGCGTTGTCACTTCGAACTGTGCCGGAGGATAAAATACGGCAACAAATCGGCGTGCGATCATGTCGTAAATGCGCGATTGCCCTTCATCCAGGGTTTTTGGAACCTGGTCAGTGGGAATAATCGCGTTGTGATCGGTGACGTTCGCGTTATTAAAAATTCGCTTGGCCGGCTTGACCCACCCGCTCTCGAGAGCCTTGCGCGCATGCGGCGCGATCGTTGGATCAGCAATTGTTGAGAGGACGTGCTTCACGGTGCCGAGGTAGTCCTCCGGCAAGTATCGCGAATCGGTTCGTGGATAGGTAATGACCTTGTGGCGCTCGTATAGCTGCTGGGCGATCTGCAGCGTTCGCCGGGCGGAGAATCCAAACCTCGAGTTTGCTTCCCGCTGCAGGGAGGTGAGGTCGTAGAGCAAGGGAGGCGCCTGCGTCGTCGCCTTTTTCTCCTCGGTAATTTCCCCTGTTTTACCAAGCACTTTTGTCTGGATCGCTTCGGCCTGAGCCCGGTCCCAGATACGTTCAGCTTTGCGCTCGTCGTCAGAATCTTTCGTGAAATTTTCGTCGAACCAGCGCCCGCGATAGCTTCCCTTCTGGACGTCAAAATCGGCGATTAACTCCCAGAAAGTCTTCGGTTCGAACGATCGAATCCGTTTTTCACGCTCGACAAGAATAGCGAGTGTCGGCGTTTGAACTCGGCCGACCGGGGTTAGTTGAAAACCGCCTACCTTCGAGTTAAAGGCAGTCATTGCTCTGGTCGCGTTGATTCCAACGAGCCAATCGCTTTCGGAGCGACAAATAGCAGCCTCGGCCAGCGGGATCATTTCCGCGTCGGTCCGGAGCTTTTCGAACGCCGAAACGATTGCCGGCTGGGTCATTGACTGCAGCCATAGCCTTTTAAGCGGTTTCCGAACGCCCGACAATTGCAGCAGATATCGAAAGATCAGCTCTCCTTCGCGCCCGGCATCGCATGCGTTAACGATGTCATCGATATCGGCGCGCTTCATGAGCCGTTTAAGGAGCTTGAACCGGCTTTCGGTTTTCGGGATCGGCTTCAGTTCGAAGTGGTCCGGGATGATTGGCAAGTTTTGAAAGCTCCATTTGCCCCGTTTTTTGTCGAGTTCTCCCGGCATGCAGAGCTCGACCAAATGACCGATTGCGGAGGAAATTACGTAGCGCTCGTTCTCGAAGAAGTCGCCGCTCTTCTGGAACTTCCCTAGCGCGCGGGTCAGATCGTTCGCCACACTCGGTTTTTCTGCTATGACCAGCGTTTTGCCCATTTCAAATCTTACGCGCCCGATCCGGAACTTTGGTTTTCGTAAAGGTCGGGAACGTAGAGGGCAAGTTGACAAGTAGCAAACAAAAATGCGTTACAAGAGTTTGACGAAATACTTGCCGGGAAGTTGCCGTACGAGGTGCTGCGTTTCAAGTTGGAGCAATGCAGCAGCTGTCGAGCCAGCTGTCAATCCGGACCGTTCGATAATTTCGTCGATAGACGTTTCTTCGGATGTAATCGCGTTATAGACCTTCAGGAGATCCCCTTCGAGTCCTGGTGGCTTGCTCGGAGATAGTTCAGGGGCCCGCGGGAAAAGCGTTTGCAGGTCTTCGAGAATATCGTCGACGCTCATAACGAGTTTTGCACCCTGCTGTATCAGGCGATTCGAGCCGTGCGAGGTTGGCCGGTCGATTTGACCTGGAATCGCGTAGAGGTTCCGTCCCTGGTCGGCTGCCTGTGAAGCGCTGATCAGAGCACCGCTGTTCAGTCCAGCCTCGACCACTAGAAGACCGGAGCCCCATCCGCTGATGATCCGGTTGCGCATCGGGAAAGTTTGGCGGTCCGGGGTTGTGTCCATCGGGAATTCGGAGACAACGGCACCTGATTCAGCGATTTTTTCGGCCAGCGGCCGGTTTTCCGGGGGATAAAGATGGCGTAATCCGGCGCCCAGCACAGCAATCGTTCGTCCTTTCGCCGCGAGCGCACCTTTGTGGGCGGCAGTGTCGATTCCAGCTGCGAGGCCGCTCACGACGGTGAGACCAGCGTATGCGATCTGGTAGGAGAATTTTTTTGCGCACTCCAGCCCGTAATAGGATGTACGCCGGGATCCGACTACCCCAATTGCATGGTGATCGCTCGGGCCGAGCTGACCCCAAACGTACAGAACTGTCGGCGGGTCATGAATTTCACGGAGCAACGACGGGTAATTTTCATCCTCGAGGGTAACTGCAGTCGCCCCGAACTCCCGCATCCAATCGAGCTCCTGTTGCAAATCAACGACCGATTCCCACGAAATCAGCGATGCGATTAATGGTTGATTCAGACCATCGACGCCTTGAAGTTCGCTGCGGCTGGCGGCCAGCACGCGCTCGGGCGAACCAAACAGGTCCAGCAGGCGCCGCAGACGGACCGGTCCCAGATGCGGGACCATGTTCAGCGCGATAAAAGCCTCTCTTCGAGTCACGGTCGCTACGATTCGATCGATCTCAGCCCAAACTCGAGATCCTCAGCGGTGAGATCGTGAGCGACTCGCGCCTCGCCCAGCCTGTTGGTGACAACGAACCGGATTTGGCCGTCGGCAAATTTCTTGTCTGCAAAGACCTTCTTTAAGATGTCGGATCGTGACAGTTGTCGAGGTAAGACCGTTGGCAAATCGAAATGCTTGATCGCACTGACGAGCTCCTGGACCTCCTCCCGAGGCAACGCGACTCGCTTCGCGCACAAATGCGCTGCGGCAACCATGCCGAGCGCGACTGCTTCTCCGTGTAACAGCGTTCCGTAGCCGGCGACAGCCTCAATTCCGTGGCCAAGCGTGTGACCAAAGTTCAGCAACGCGCGACTTCCAATCAGCTCTTTCTCATCCTGCTCGACAAACGACGCTTTAATCGCGGCGCACCGGCGAACCAGATCATGTAGATTCCAATTGCCTTCGCGCAATTCGCTCAGGAGCCCGCGTTCGCGAATCACACCGTACTTGATGACTTCGGCAAATCCTTCATTCCACTCACGTTTTCCGAGTGTGCTGAGCGTCTGTGTATCTGCGAGCACCGCAACCGGCTGATGAAATGTTCCGACCAGATTCTTGCCCGCGCTTAGATTGATGGCCGTTTTGCCGCCGATTGAGCTGTCGACTTGGGCCATTACCGTCGTCGGGATTTGGACGACAGGAATTCCTCGGTAATAAATCGACGCGACAAACCCGGCCAGATCGCCTATCACACCGCCGCCTAAAGCGGCCACAAAGCTTTGCCGGTTCACGCCATGGCGGGCGAAATCTTCGCAGAGTTCCGTGGCGGCCTTAAACGATTTCGACGGTTCTCCCGGCTCGACCAAATGATTCGAAACCGTAAACCCTTCATTTTCAAAGGTCGTGGCAATCCGATCCCCGTACAACATTCCGACGTTACGATCGGTGACCACAGCGACGCGACCTTTCAGCCCGAGCTCACTGCAAATGCGACCGGCCTGGTCAACAAGGCCGTTACCGACGTAAATCGGATAAGTGCGCGGGCCGAGATTGACCAAAACGGTTTGTATCAGTGGGTCCATCTGTTGCGAGAGTGAAGAATTGGTGCTCGGGGGGACTTGAACCCGTTTTCAAGCTTCTATTTTCCGATATCTTCCATAGTTTTGCCAAGGAAAAGTGCCAACAGGGTAGAAACCAGTGGAATCTAGCGGAAGTAAAACAGTAGTAAATTGTAGTTAGTCTACGAGGATTTTTTTACTCCGGAAGAATTTTCGGTTATTGCGGATTTCTTGAAGCACACCGCACAGGTTCTCGGGGGGGGAGGCAAAGAAGTTTCAGGGGAGGGCGAGGGAAAAGCCTGGCAACATTTTGCTTGAGCCCTCGAACAGACCGTCGGCGCCGACTGCGGCTCCCCACAGCGATGGAAGCTTTAAGCCTAGTTGAGTCGCGGATCGCGTTGTCAGCCAAGAGTACTTTGGGGATAAGCGACTCGCTTCCCACCGGAATTGATTAGCTATGCAGGCCGACGTGTGGCAGGTCTACCTCGCATGTGAATTGGCGGAGGAGCGTGAAGCCATAAGCGCTAACTTAAGGAAAATCTTACAACGAAAGAGCGTATCCTGTCCCGGAGGGACCAAATGAAAGTAGCCTGGCACGAAGTGCCTGGAAACAAGATAAAAGTAGAGCCGTCCCGGAGGGACGGTTGATCGCCAGAGGCGCTCTCGGATCTCTGGGTTCAAGATCGGAACCCGTTCCTTGGTGCTAAAGACACAGTGGACGTTTAGACATGAAAAGGTATTGCCCATGGTGGTAATCGTACTCAAACCTCCCGAACAGGAGAAACATTATTATTTGATGTGTTTTTGTTTCGCCAAGACCGAGGAAAAGAGAATGACATATTTGCAAGAAACCTGATCAACCGTTCCTACGGGACTGGACGGGTCTTTTTTCTTTTTTCCCGGCACTTCGTGCCAGGCTACCTTCGCTTTGATCCCTCCGGGATAAATGCGTAATGGCGCCTTCCCGCTGCTGCAATAAGTTAGCGCTTATGGAGCGTAAAGCGGCTCACCCAGGTTAACTCAGACAGATCGGAGAGGGCATGCTTTCGAATGCCGTTGTTCGTCTCTCATACCGACTTCGCCTTGTTTCTAATACCCAATGCCTTCTCTACCACATCAGCTGCAACGGAGAGTCCGTTGGCTTCGACAATTTGCCGCTGTAGCCTTTGTGCGTTTGCTCGATAGGTTGAGTTGGTTATGACCTCATCGAGCAGCTCTGATAGGTGGTCAGGAGTTAATTTGTCTAGGGAGGTCACCACACCGGTTCGCTTTTGCGCGAGTCTGGCGGCTACACCTGGCTGATCAAAGGTTAACGCACAAAGGAGTGCGGCCAGAGTAATCATGATACAGAGAATCGCTACAAGTAAATCCCTACGGCGGCGTTCTCTTCTGGTGTGGCGTTCCAGTAGCCATATTTTTCCGCTACGAATGCGTAGCGAGCAAGGAAATCTGCAACACCCTCGGCCGTGACGGGTCGGTCTGTGCTCCCTATTGGCCTTCCGACCTCCTGAAAGAATTTTCCGAGTTTCGTGGTGGTGATGATGTACGTGACGAAAGGGTCGACGGTAGAATTGCGCCAGGCGTGCCGCGCATTACCTGGAACGTGAACATGATCCCCTGCTTTTACTTCAGTCCATTCGTAGCCGCCTGTCCCTCGCCTTAGCGCCTGGACCTCTCCGCGGATGACGATGAAGTCCTCCGTGTCGGGATGGCTGTGAAGCGGAACTGAAACGCCGGGCGGGATCACTCCCCTCAGCAGGCAATAGTCAATGCCCGCCTCTTGCGGCGACGTCAGAAACTCCACTGTTGGTCCCATTAAATCGACGCGCATACCCTTTGCGGGATTGAATTCAGTTGTCATTTTTTCTATTTCTTTCATATTTCCAATGCTGGCTCTTGGCCTGACGCTTAGCTTGAAAGAGACAGCTCCGAGGTGTGGAGAACCTCTTCTTCGATTTTCCTTACAATAGACGGATCGTCTAGCACATTAAGTGGTTTAAGAAGATTCCTGACATCCATGAGCAGTTCGAAAACGGCTGCGTCGCGAGCGGCTAATCGGCCCAATCCCTTCTGGAAATTGAGGCGCTCTCCTAAATCTTGCGGACGTACACCGGTAGTTTCCGGATAGATAAAATCAGGAATCGCCGACA
>CAVVPV010000007.1:0-104624 GCA_963750185.1 uncultured Verrucomicrobiae bacterium | reverse complement strand
GAGGAGGTGTATCGCCACAACTCTTACCTGCACAGCGCTACCTGGCTTTTTCGGTGGACTCGCTTTTTCAACCCGTTGATGTTGTCGGTAAGTTAGAACGGTGAATCCGGGAAAAAGTATTGGGCCGCATTTGCCGGCGTGATTAGCGGAGAGTCGAGAATGTAGGTTCCGTTGACTGGCAGCTTTGCCGTGTAGCGGAGCGCCGTGAGTTCTATCGCGTTTGCGATCATGCTCGGCGAATACACGATGTCGATTGGAATCAAGGCATCTTTGTTCTGAACTCTTCTTACCATCTCTTTCATGCCGCCACCGCCGACGACAAACAGTTCTTTTTCTCGCTTTGTCTTTCGTAGAGCGTCGAGAACACCGAGCGCAACGTCGTCGTCCTGAGCCCAGACCGCGTCAATTTTTGGAAACCGTGTAAGAAAGTCCTGCATAACTTTAAAGCCGTCTTCCCTTTTCCAATTTGCATACTTGGAGTCTAATACCTTGATTTCCGTGTTTTTGATTAGCGCCATGAAAGCGTCGAAACGCTGGTCGTCTATCACGGTCGGAAGACCGCGCAGCACGACGATATTGCCTTTACCACCCAGCCTGTCGATTATGTACTGTCCGGCAATCTTACCCATGGCGGGATTATCACCGGCCACGTACAGATCTTGAATAGAATTGTCAGACAGTGCTCGGTCCACGACTGTTACGAAGACACCCTTCTCTTTTACCTTACGAACGGGATCGGTGAGCGGTCCCGATTCGTATGGAAGTATCACTAACGCATTGATCTGCTCAGTAGCAACGAGCTCCTCTAAGCCGTTTTCCTGGTCGCTGGAGCCAGTCGCAGTTTTCACGATAATCTGCAGATTTTTATGAAGTGACTCGAGGCGTTTCTTGGTCTGTTGGGCAAAGAAATCTATACCTCCTGTCCATCCATGATCGGCGGACGGAACTGAGACACCGATTTTTATTGTTTCTTGAGCCTTTGCAGTGGCGCAGGCAAGGCTCGCCGCGTACAAGGATGCAATGATAATATGCTTAAGTAGCATTTTCATGGTTTTTTGGGCGAGGTCTTGTAGCCAGAATCGGTCGGACTGGTAGTCACCGCAACGGACGGGACCGGCCAACGCGGCGAATTCTGTGGAAGCCTGCAAGTAGGGACATGCAAGTAGGGACAGGTCAAATATCGAAGCGGGCGTATACTTTACCTACACTTCTATCTTTTGTTCTGTATAGTCTGCTTCTACCCGTTTGGTTTCCGCGCGTCAAGGCTGACGGTCAGAGTTTTTGCCAGTGAGCGCATTAGACCCGTCATTGCGCAGGCATCATGAAAGAATCATCGCCCTTGCCAATGGCGTCGGGCGCAGCCAGCGTCCGCAAGAGCGCGCCGTCCACTGCACTATGCCGTCAGCAGCGAGCTGATGGCATGCTTCAATTCGGCGCTTAATGGTAGGTAAAAATTCCTTCAGCGCGACTGATGGAAGGGTATTCCTTCGCGTAATGGATACGGTCGATTACATTCCATCGCAACGAGGCACACATCATCGCTAAACTGTCTGCCCGCCGAGAATCGCTGCACCTCCTCGATAACCTCATGACACAGTTGAAAAGCGGGCAATTCACGGCGCATATTCACAGCCTCTAGCAGCCGCCGATAGTCATATATTTCTCCGCTAGGTCCCTCCACTTCAAATAAGCCATCGGTAAAGAGAAGCACCGTATCGTGCGGCGAGAGTTCACTAAGGCAGTTGTCATAAACCGCGTCTTCGAAAAGCCCCAGCGCCGGCCCATGCTTGCAGCCGTTCAGCGGATACGTGTCGGCGCGATCTCTTGCGCAATGAACCCGCAAAGGATTGGGATGTCCCGCATTCGCGTAATGCAGTTCGCCCTTCTCCAAATCCGCGAGCAGGTAAAAGGCCGAGGCAAAGAGCGGGACCTCGCTATATTCCAGCGTTGAGCGCAGTGCCCGATTGAGCCGGGAAAGCAATTCCCCCGGATCTCCTGAGTAATCTCGCAGTTGACCCAGCAGAGCACTAACAGCGGACGCCACAAGAGCTGCGCGCACCCCGTGGCCCATGACGTCGCAGATGAAGAGCCCTGCACTGGTATCGGAGAGTTTTAAAACTTCGAAAAAGTCGCCGCTCACGCTCGTTGAGGGCTGGTAAAAGTGGTAGAAGTGCACAGCGCTCTCTTCCTTAGAAGCAAAATGCGGGAAGCTAGGATAGCGGTGCGGCAGCATTGCATGCTGAAGTTCCCGGGCCATTTCCAGATCCTGCTCAAGGGCTTCATTCTTTGTGCTCAATTCTCTTGCGAGCGCGGCGAGTTTTACTTCAGCCCGCTTTTTCTCCGTAATGTCGCGCGAAAGACCAAAGGTGCCGATAATATATCCGTCTGGATCTCGCAGCGGCAACTTTGTAGTGGAAACCCACGTCTCACGCCCGTCGGACCATGTCTCCTTTTCCTCCCTGTTCACCAGAGGCTGTCCCGTGCGCAGAATCGCCTGTTCATCGCGGAGCGCAGCCTGGGCATGCTCGGGGGCGAACAAATCGGCGTCGGTCTTGCCAAGCAGGTCCGCGGGATCTTGGAGGCCGAACCAAGCTGCCATGGCGCGATTTGCTGCAATAAAGCGGCTCTCCCTGTCCTTGAAGTAGATGTGATCAGGCAGATTGTCCATCAGCGTCTTGAGGAGAAAACGCTCTCGCGCGAGAGCATGCTCCATTTCGGAGCGCTCGCTCACATCCCAGAAGACGCCGGTCACGCACATCGCCTTTCCCTGGTTATTACAATAGACTTTTGATCTCGCCCTGAGTGTGTGAACACTGCCATCGGTTGGCCAGATCACGCGGAATGCTCCGTCATATTCCGAACACCTTTCGAGCGCCCGGGCAAATTCTTTGGCTACTTGCTGCCGGTCCTCCGGATGAATCATCTCGAGGAACTGTTCGTAGCGCCCGCTGAAGGCTGAGGGAGCAAGTCCAAAGAGCGCGTGCGTCCGTTCGTCCCAATCCATTGAGTGATCGAGCGGATGCCAATCCCAGGAACCCATGCGCGTCGAGCTAAGGGCAAGATAAAGCTTATCTTCATTCCTGCGGGAAAGCTCTTCTCTCTCAGTCCCCGAGTGTTCACTATTTGCGAGGGCTGGCTGCTGCGGTTCGTTCATGGTGAGCGATTCTATCCTGCAATTTAATGAATTGCCAATCACCAAAGAATCTTTGAGGACCTTGTTGGTTTTGGTATGAAAAGTGCTTGCGAGGCAAAACTGCAAACATGAATTATTCGAAGTGTTGGAATTGCGGTGAAAACTGTCTCGACGAACCAGGCCAACCGGAAGATCAAACCCGCGTTCCAATTCACTTCTTCGTAGAAAACATGCAGGTCTGTCGTGACTGTTATCAGATACTGCACGAACTTAACAGTGTGGGCTGACTCCAAGAAGCGTCCGATCGTTTATCAAGACCTGTGCAGTCGGCCGGTAACTGAGAATTCATAGGATCGCTGGGGTGTCCGGATCCGATTGCTTAAGTCAAATAGACTGCCCGGCGCCACCAATCCGTGCCGGGCGGCAGGCCCAATAGCACCAGGGTATAATGGTGAAAGTCTCGACTTTCCCGTACAATCACTCGCTGGCCTTGGAAAGGCGTACCTAAAGGTAGGGACAAATATTACCCACCGAATCCCAGAGGGAGTGAGGCATCGGCGCGAGTATGAGTATTAGGATTAGGATAGCGAAATAACCTACCGCGATTCGGCCGGCATCCAGAGTTGTTACGTCGTTCAACGGAGGCGCCCCGCGGCCCGCTATGAGGAAAATAATCAGTGCCCACATCATCAATCCTGGCCAGACAAACAAAGCCAGCAAAATTAGAGACCACATCGCCAAGCTACTGATCGTCTGCCCGACACGGCTCCCGAACATTGCCCGCGTTATATGACCACCGTCAAGTTGGCCCACAGGCAGTAAGTTCAGTGCGGTTATAAACAGTCCCAACCACCCCGCAAATGCCAACGGACTAAGGTGCACAAGCGCTCCGTACTGAGCTGCGTCTCCGAGCGAAAGCTTCGTAAGCACCGTAAACAGTATTGATGAGCCGACCGTTGCTCCGTGCAGAAACCCATGCGATACGGTCCCGTCGTCGCCTAGAGTAATGCTTGATGACTGCAGGCCGAGGAGAAGCGCCGGAACTGCAATCACGAGCCCGGCGAGCGGTCCGGCAACCGCAACATCAAAGAGGGCTTTTCTGTTCCTGGGAGGCGATCGCATTTGGATAAAGGCGCCGAACGTCCCGAGGCCGAAGGGCACTGGAATGAAGTAGGGTGGAGTGACATCCATCGAATATCTGCGCGCCATGAAGAAATGTCCCAATTCGTGCACCCCGAGAATCAAGAGTAATCCAATCGAGTAAGGTAGTCCGTCGACGAATCGTCCCGGGTCCCGAGCTAAATCGACGCCTTGATTGCTGGCTCCCGCCCAGGTCGTCGTTATTACGGTGAGGCCAAAAAGAAGCCAATGCAACCACGGCCGGACTGGCTTACGTAAATTTGCGTCTTCCGCCGGTTGCGGAATCAGAACGATTTTCGCGCCGAGCTGGTCGTCTTCCTGAACCAAAGGCACGACGTCCTTGGGGAGAGCCCGAACTAGTTTTTCGAATGAAACCGAGGCGGAATCGCGCAGCGGGCCTCTAAACAATTGCACGCCATTTTCCTTGATCGCAATTCTTACATCCATCACTTGACGCACGGCTTCTGGTTGCTCCGCCTCATTCAACATTCGGGGACCAAGATCGGGCCCCGCCGCTGCCGCCATGCGCGTTTGCGCAGAGCTGACCACCCAGATCAGCAGCAAGCAAATGAACATGGTCAGCCAAAAAAAGAGGTGCCCGGTAATCGATCCACCGGGCAGGAAAAAAAAGATCAGCCAGGGCAGCAGCAGCGCCAAGATAAATAAAAACGCAAGCAGCGGATTTCTGGGCCTTTGCATTTGTTCTTTCCTCAACTCATTATTTGTTAAAGCCAGCTTCATCGCGCTGGATCGTGCTTTAATAGCAACGGACCGAATCAATGGCACGACAATTCGATGACACCGACGCGAATATGTGCTCGTAGATTGATGCAGGTATTGCAATGACTATTCTGGAAACTGAACCGGTCTTCAGCCCTGAGCCGTGATTTGACGAAGAAAATGCGGTACGCTTGCAGCTTATGTTTGAGGACTTTCGCTCTCATGAATTCGTCGGCACTGCCAAACTGCGTTTGCCATACAGGCTGCTTATACCGACCGACTTCAACTCAAGCGCAAAATATCCGCTGGTTCTTTTCTTCCACGGGTCCGGTGAACGCGGGGACGATAATGAAAAACAATTACTTTACGGGGTGGAGAGATTTGCGAAGCCTGACTCCCAATCCAGATATCCCTGTTTTGTTCTTGCACCACAATGCCCGACCCATTTGGGAAACCAACCGATAATGTGGACAGGCGAGCGCGAACGAGTGCATTTATTAAAGTTGGCACCTGAAGTCGCGATTCCGTTGCGAACTGCCCTTGAGCTTGTAATCACGATTCAGGAGCAGTTCCAAGTCGACGTGGATCGCACCTACGTCACCGGAATTTCGATGGGGGCCTTTGCGACCTGGGAAGCTCTCATACGACACCCTAGAAAGTTCGCCGCCGCGATCCCAGTTTGCGGTGGTGGGGATACGAGTCACGCAAATCGAATCAAAGATATACCGGTTTGGGCTTTTCACGGCGCAAACGATTCCACGGTCCCAGTCGAGTGCAGTAGGTTGATGATCAAAATGATTGAAAAGGCCGGCGGGCACCCGCGCTATACAGAATATCCTGCAGTCGGACATAACTCCTGGGATAAGGCCTATGCCGAGCCGGAATTGCTTTCCTGGCTCTTCTCGCAAAAAAGAGACACGCGACCGTCAACGGGGCCCTAGCCTGAATTACTCATCCGGCCCAGGCCGGATGAGATTCACCCGTTGCAAGCTCCTTGGAAGCAGCTTGGAGGGGCGAAAGCATTCGCGGCGAGCTCACCGCGACGGAGCGCATCCATACCGGTCGCCGGCGCAGCGCCTGGGCCCGATCATTTCCAAGGTGCATACCATCGATTCAACTTCATGATGTGGCCCGATCGAGCCATAAAAAAAGGTACAGCCGAGCCATAGTGCCGCCCACAGTTTGATGTACGGTTCTGCCAATTAACATGGCCGAACAAAACAAACCATAAGGACTAATCACACGATGTTTACTATTCACGAAAGCTCACTTCTCGAGCGACCCAAGTCTAAACAGATTGAAAATAAAGACCAAGCCGGTGGCGATGCGAATTCCGGTGGAACCAGGACGTGGCGCATCCAATTGGAAGTAGCTCTCTGGGCTTTTTCAATCTTCGGGTGGAGTGTGGTTGCCTACCTTTATCACCTGCATCCGTCTCTTCCGTAGTCCGCAGGAAAGCGTAGCAAAGTTATGAACACACCGTTAGATGATAAGAGTACGACTTGCCGAGTTGATAACAACAGTCACCGACGCAACGAACACCAAGATTGGTACAATGGTGCAAAAGAGGTCCTGACAAACGAAGGACCCGCGGTGGGTCTGGCGGAACAACGCCTAACTTGGAAAGCCCGCGGAGAGGAAGTGAAGGGATCAGATTATGTTCTTGGACATTCGCAGAGAGAAATTCGGCGTCTGAGGACCCAGGCAGCAATACTTCGACCGATCACAGAGCGTCTGCTGCGCAACGTGAAGATCGGTCCAGGCGTTCGTGTCCTCGACTTAGGTTGCGGTGCCGGCGATGTTTCTATGCTGGCTGCCGAGTTCGTCGGACCAACAGGGTCGGTGGTTGGGATTGATCGCAGTCCGGAAGTTCTCGGTGTGGCTAGGAAACGGGCCCAGGCGGCAGGGTTACGGCAAATTAGCTTTGAGAAGGCATCGGTTGAAACCTTTTCTTCTCATGAACCCTTCGATCTCGTAATCGGCAGATATATCTTGATTCACCAGCCTGACCCCGTTGAATTTCTCCGGGCTGCCGCACGCCTGGTTCGTCCGGGAGGGTGTCTAGCCTTCCATGAGATTCGATTACGCCAAAGATTTGATTCCCTGCCGCCTGTTCCATTGTGGCACGAGACCGGAAACTTTATCCTGACGGCATGTCACTCTGCATTACCGCACCATGATGTGACCGATCGACTGATTGAGTCTTTTTCCGAAGCCGGCCTGCCCCAACCAGACTTATTCTGCGAAATCCTTGTCGGGGGAGGCATCGATTCGCCGCTCTACAGTTGGGCGGCTGAGACTCTGGAAAGCTTTCTCCCTCAACTCGCGAAAATGGGGATCGCGTTCGGAGAACCAGGCGGCATCCAGACACGTGAGAGCAGGCTCAGAGCTGCTGTAACCGAAGCGCGCAGTCAGATTACGGCACCCGGGCAAGTCTGTGCATGGGCCAGAATCTGAGCACAGTTTGAATCGCAGCAGCGCTCGCTAGGAATGGTTTTTGTAGGTATGAGCTTTCCATACGCACTTTTGCATTTTGAAGCCCAAAGGGCAAAGGAACGGGTAGCGCAACTGTTCCATACGGAACCAGGCGCACACAGCGACATTTATCTCCGAGACTCGCCAGAGGCGGTCGTGAACGAGCGGAAAGAAGGGGCACTGAGATTACATATTCTATTGTCGGGAGTACAACTAGCATTACGTTAGGTTCAACATTTTTAGTGGCAGCAGTATTAAGCTAACCCAACTTAGCGAAACCCGGGCTAACGGCTATGGGCTGTCGCCGGACTGGACCTTCCCGAAAGACGTTCGGGGTTCGCCCCGACAAGCTGCTTCCCAAGCAGCTTGCGGCGGATGAGAAGTTCAGTTAGCGTGTAAAGCGTTTCCGAGACCCGCAGACGGACTCGGTACTTGCGAAGAACAAACGTGAAAGTCTCGTTCAGCGCGAACTGGACCGGCCAAAAATTAAAAGCACGATGATATTCGCTGCGACAAGCACGAATCCAAGGATACCGCCCAACCAGAGTAGAATGGTATTCAGAGCCCTATCGGCGGACGCATCTCCCAGTTTGGCCGGTACGCTGACTATCTGGGCGCCAATCACGTCATTGAGTTTCCAACCGAACCCGTTGGCCGTCCCATAAATCTTCACCATTTCTACCGGTGCCGTTTCAGGAGTGCTGTGGCAGAGCAAACAGCTTGAATCATCCACGCGAATCGGAGCGCAGAAATACAGAGACGCGCCGTCAGGAGTGTCGCGATGACCGGTGACCTCGGTTCTAGCAGGATCGTTCCGGAAGATGTTCACTACGTCAGCCTCCCAGTCCACCGTGCGGTCCCGCGGATTTGTTGGATTAAGCGCGGCCTCTTTGTAAGTGTAATCTGGATACTGGCCCCGGAAATAATTAAAGTTCTCCGTTGAGGCATAAAAGGGGATTGACTGGGGGAAGAACTCAGGACCCGGCAATTCGCGTGGTGCTTGACGAACGTTATCGATGATTTGCTGGCGAATATTCTCGACCACTAGTTTGTCCTTAGGATGGGGAATGCTATCGATCGCTTTCTGGACGGCCGCGGGAAGCTGCATGTCTAAAATCTGAAAGACGTTGTTATTCGCTTTGTCGACTCTCGACTGCTCATGGTCCAACAGAGGAGCGATCTGTTTGGTCGTATACAAGCGGGAAGCTCTGGCGGTCTGCATCATGACGCGCGAGTTTTCCAGCACCTGCTGTTCGGCGCTCTCTTGCAACTGGCCACGAATGATGTATGCAGCCCCGAAGAAGCTCAAAACGAGAATCGGAATAAAAACGAGATCAAAGAAGATCAGAAGTCTGAATATCCGCATAAGCAAAGCGAGACGAGATGCGATAAGGAGCAAATGATCAGGCTTGTGTGCCCGGTGCAAGGGTGAATTTGCGCTCCAGCATCGCTGTTTTCGGGTTAAACGAAGAGGAATTTATTTCTTTGCGCGAGATGCTGGCGTCAGTCTCCCCAACCTAAGATTTAACGCGCTTCGTTATCGCCTGGAGGATGCAGGCCGCAGTCCCAACGAGAGCACCTCCTCGAGCAGGTCATTGTGATGGCCTCCCGCTATCGTAACGAACCTGATTTGTTCCGGATCCAATTGAGCAAGGGCTCGTCCCATCTGAACAGGGACGACTTGGTCTGCGTCCCCATGATAAATATCAATTTCCGGAATCTGATTCCGGGAGAGAATCGCCTTCAGAGCGGTGACATTGTCAAACCGATGCTGTAGCAACGGTCCCAAAGAGATTTGGATCGTTCTCCGAACCATGTCGTCCATGGTGGTAAACGTCGCATTCGTTACGATCTTGCGTACGGCATGTTTCGCCGCGAATTGAAGGGCTGCAGCGCCTCCGAGCGAATGTCCCAGAACACCGATAGCATCGGCGGCGATTTCCCAATGGTTTTGTCCCAAAAGCGTCTGGAACGCGTTCTCCGAGTTCTCGAGGATCGACCGAGGATTTGGGCTGCCTTCGCAAATCCCGTAGCCGGGATAATCAACGAGCAAAAAGCCTGTATCCGCATCACCAAATCGGCCAATCAAACCTAACCAATCCAAGGCGACGGAGCCGTTTCCGGCAAACAAGAGCCAAAGAAACCGTGGCGCCGCTTCTGAATCGGCATTGCGCCAGAAAAAAGCGGCCTGATTCCCCTCGGAGGTCCTGAATCTGATTTCCCGAACACCGGCGGCTTTTGCGTGCTCCAGTTCCACCGCCGCATATCGCCGGGGAAAATAGATGAATCGGCGCTGCACCCTAATCACGAGCGATACAAAACCGATCAGCAGAACAGGCAGCAGCAACCACATCATCTTAATCAAAATCCAATCGTTACAGACACGCTCAACCCAATCCCACCTCTGTGACATTTGCACGGTAGCATACGCGTCTCGCGTGTATTCTCCTTTCCATCTTAATGCCTGCGCTAGCAAAGGAATACACGCGAGACGCGTATGCTACTGTTGAATCGTTGGTACGAACCTTGAGGCATTCGACACATCGATCGCTTGGCATGTGCAGAATTATAGTTGTGGCGAACTGAAAACATAAACGGCTCGAACCGACAACATCCGCGGTCTTGAAACCGGATTAAGCCAGAATAAGGGGTCCCTCAAAACCACATTCGGTGAGGAATGAAACCACATACCAGCGTCGCCCCGTATGTTTGCGCCGCTTGCTGCTCAAGTGTTCCACCACCAGCGGCCCAAAAACGAGTTCTGACAGATTCCCTGACCACAGGCAATGCAGCCGGCCTCCGGATCTCGGAGGCCGTTCGTCTCACTGCACCTGACATAGATAGCGCACGGATGGTCATTGGCGTCGATCAAGGAAAGGCCGGCAAGCCGATAGGTGGCTGAACCTGAAAAACATGCCAGTCTGACACTCCAGGTTGCACGAAATCCGGTTCCCAGGCTGCCGTCCAGAGATTGTAGTCGAGGCCGTTGACAAACACGTCTAATTTATCCAGGCTCCGCGAGACGGCGGTAACGGCAGACCCATCCCCCGTGGTCAAACCGGATATCTGTCGCCAGCTATTGCTATTAAAGCCCGAGGAAAGGGAGGGCGAGCCTTGGGTCCAGACCTGTCGATTCAACACAACGAAAATGTCCAGTTGACCTGGGTGACGCGAGACACCCGTAACTGTAGCGCCAAGAGGGGCTACTCCAATGCTCTTCCAGCCACTGAATGACGGGTACACGGTCGTTGTTTGAATATGTCCATTGACGTCGGTGACGAATAGCTCGAGCTGGCCGTACTCGCGCGAGATTGCGGTGACTGGAGCACTCGGGCTTAACTGCACACCACCTATTTGTTGCCAGGAAGTCCATCCTGCAAGATACGGGGCCCAGGATGATGCTTGAAGTTTCCCATTAGCGTCGACAACAAAAATAACGAGTTCATCGGTAACGGGTGAGGCTGCGGCCACCGGCGCATTCTCCACTACCTGTATGCCGGACAATGGCCACCAGCCGCGCAAGCCGAAAGCGGGCTCATACGCAGCGGTCCAGACCTGACCATCATCTCCCGCGACAAAGATATCGAATTTGTCAGTGCTGCGCGAGACTGCGCTCACATAAGAGTCTGTCCCCGCGTAAAGATCGCCAATCTGGGTCCAGCCGGCATAAGTAGGAACGTCACCGGGAAGCCAGGTGCCTGCGGTGTAGACATGACCATTGCCTGCCACGGTGAAAAGATCGACTCGGCCGGTGCTGCGAGAGACTGCGGTCACGGGACCTGCAGCCGAACCTGAAAATAATGTCTGGGCCTCAAGGTTTGTAATGTTGTGCCAACCGTGCCAAACGGGATCAGAGTAGCCTGTTTCATTTTGCCCCCATCCGGCCCAGTACATAGCGCCATAGCTGTCCGCCTCGAAGACGTCTAACGTGTCCGTAATGCGAGAAACAGCTCCGATTCTCTCGCCCGGAAAAAACCCATTGGCCTGCGCTTTCGCGCCGGCGACGACCAGACCAATCGTGAGAAACGCGGAAAGACGTGTGAAATGATGAAGGGGCTTCAGCCACCGCGCCCCGATAGAACTGCCAAAGACTCCAGCGCAGTTATTGCTCGTCCCTAGCACGCCGGTGTTGTTCAAGCTAGTGCCTTTGACACCGAAGCCTGCTCCGTCGTCATTGCCTTGTAAATGCATAGATACCCTCCGTAGAAAAGGATTGCCCAGACTCATAATAATTGTGCTTCTATTTCTTGTTGTGCTGTTTGCTTTGGTCGGCCTTAGGTTTTTTCACCTGAGATTGCCGATCTTCAATTCCCGTACAACGGGATTGCGTTTTCCAAAGTTTCACGATTTTCGCGACGTTCTTCAAAAACAACCCCGACAAGAGATCGAGCCAAGCTGTGTTTAGTCTGACGCAACACACCGGTTCGACAAACGATCGTTGGGAACGGTTCTGGAGAAACCCTCCTACTTCCGGCACCAGGCAATGTCGAAAGAGCATTGCTTTCTGTGACGGGAGCTTCGTATCATGGGAGTTTCGAGGTGTCGAATAGATTTCAATAATGGACAAGGGAAAACCGCGAAAGGGAAATAAAGTACGATAACCATTCCCTCAGCTAGCCGGAATATTATGAGTCTGAAATTCAATCCGCATGTATTGCGTGTGCTGGATGAGATCGAGAGATTCGGCCTTTCTCATGATTCGGTACAGACAGATCGTCAACTGAAAATGCTAAATCTCGAGCGGTCCACCGCGGAGCTGATCCAAGTTTTGCTGCTGAGCAGCGCGCGGAAACGGGTGCTAGAGATCGGCACATCGAACGGCTTTAGTGCGATTGTTATTGGCGCGACCTTGCAAGTAATAGACGGAGCCGTTCCTCTAACAACCATTGAGCGAGACCCGCTAAAGGTGTCCGCAGCGCGAACCAATATCGCGCACGCAAACCTTAGTTCCGTCGTGCAAGTAATTCAGGGGTCTGCGACGGAGGCTCTTCACGAACTAGCCGGACCTTTCGATTGCGTTTTTTTTGATGCGGACCGGCTGGGCGCACCGGAGCAGCTAGAAATTCTATTACCAAAATTAGCCCCGGACGTTCTGCTGCTGGCTGACAACGTTTTGTCTCACCCGCGGGAGATTGCAGGTTACGTCGCGGAGGTTGAACAACTTCACGGTTTTGTTTCCGTAACCGTACCGATCGGAAAAGGGTTGCACGTTGCCTATCGGAAGGACGCTACTTGATGCGAGAAATGCGGTTGTTCATCGGTCTCTTGCTGTCTGCAAAGCAGTTGATTCCAGCCAAGCCGAAATCGCTCGGTAATGCAATCCCAAGGCGATTTTGGTCGCCGCGATGCCGTCGCACAAAAGCCAGATCCGCCTTTGTGAAACTAGCACCAATCCAAGACTACGCCGTCTACCTAGAGCCTGTTGCGAAATGTGCCGAAGATCAAAAGAGACGCCGGGTGGTGAACGATGGTAACCCGGTACGAACTCCTGGAACGCATGCCCGAAGAGTCGCCGCCCCGCAGGTGTAGGATACGGTCTGATATGCGATTAGCGCGGTGCCGTGGGCATGTGGCGGCGTGAGAGCTACCGGCAAAATGTCCCGGAGGGACCGCATGATCGTAGCCTGGCACGAAGTGCCTGGGACAGCGCGCCCCAAACGAGCCGTCCCGTAGGGTACGGTGTGACCGGTGCGGGTGTGCGGACCGATTCGATGACTGGCCCGATGTGATCGCGGAGCAAAAGAACGTTGTAAATTTATGTTGTGAAATTTTCTATCTTGAATACAATTCGCTCCATGGCGAACACCTTCTCGTGCCTGAATATTCATTGCGTTTTCAGCACAAAGGAACGTGTTCCGGTCCTGAATCCTGATATTCGAGAACGCCTTTGGCCGTACATAGGCGGTATCGCTAAGCAGAATGGATTGATCCCTAAATGCATTGGTGATCATACCGTACCCTACGGGACGGCTTCTTTCTAGACACGCTTTCCCAGGCACTACGTGCCGGGCTACGATCGGTGTGTCCCTGCGGGACGCGGCTTGCAGCTATTTCGCAACAGGCTCTAACTAGTTTTTTTTCGGAAAGCAGAGCACCAGACCCGCCAATTAATATTGGCCCACGGTGTACGGTTTCTCGGCCTGCAGGTCAATCAGCCGTTTGGCGTACGCTGCCAATGCTTCTTCCCGTTCCGCACCGCTGGAATGTGCCGGGCCGTAGACGATGTGCGGTCTCAACACAGCAAAGCCAACGAACTCCAGAATGCCGCGCTGAATCGGACGGAGAATCGATTCAATATCACCGTTGAATCCCCCTTTTGCGTAAGCTGCCGGCGGTCCCCCTGTTGTCAGGGAGAGCATTGCCTGCCGGCCACGAAAGACACCATCCTGATAAAAGCGGCCGCTCCCATAGGTCCGGCCCATTGCCAACACGCGATCAGCCCATCCCTTGAGTACTGCCGGTAGCCCAAACCACCAAAGTGGGAACTGCCAGATCATCAGGTCGCACCATTCGAGCTTTTCGAGTTCCGCTTCGATCTCGCTCGAAAATCCACTATGCTCGGTTGCGTAGATCTCTTCCATCTGCTGTTTGAAAAAGGAATCATCCTTGGTCGTCGTAAAGTTGTGCCGCCCTGAGACGGGATTGAATCTGCTTCGGTACAGATCAGATTCTCGAATATCATGCCCCGCATTCCGTAAAACGCTTTTCGATGCATCGAACAGCGCGCCATTAAAGCTCTTCGGCTCCGGATGAGCCAGAATCAGGAAAACCTTCATGGCGGCGATTCTTGAATGTAGATGTGATTTTGACAACTAGGTACTATTTTGTAACCTAGATGCGTGCCTGAAACCTTGATTCGAATTGAATCATGCCCGGTGGAGATAACTCTTCGGGTCATCGGTGGGAAATATAAACCGCTGCTTCTCTACTATCTCGCGGAGTATCGCGTGCTCCGGTTTGGGCAACTGCGAAAACTTGTCTCTGCCGCCAGCAAGAAAATGCTGACCCAACAACTGCGCGAACTCGAAGCCGACGGGATCGTCAGACGCAAGGTCTTCCATCAGGTTCCCCCAAAAGTGGAATACTCGCTCACTGCGCGTGGCGCGACACTAAAACCGGTCCTTGTTGAAATGGGGTCCTGGGGCTCGCGCAATTCAGCGCATTTTAACAGGCGCAAAAACTAGCCAATTCTTCTGTCGTCGTGCCTGTCGACGGCACACCACTTGCTTCGGGCATCGACCACGATGGTGTTCGATCCATTCATCCAGTTTACCCCTCAGGACTTTCTTTTTAAGATCGCGCAGACACAGGAGGAGATCGCCGGATTCTGGGCGTTGCGCCGAAAGATTTTTTGCGAGGAGCAGAAGGTCTTCCGCAGTTCCGATCGCGACGAATTCGATGCATCCGCCATCCCGATCGTTTGCGAGACGCTCATTGCAGGAATGGAAGATTCCGTGGTCGGAGTTGTCCGTATCGACGAACGCAAGCCGCATGTCTGGTATGGCTCCCGCCTCGGTGTGGCCGAAGAATTTCGTAGCGTCAAAAAGATCAGTCCCGGCGTTTCGTATCGAAATCGTCAACCGGTCTATCGAGGCTTGGGTGCACTGGGCGCCGGCCTGATTTACAAGGCCGTCTCGACGGCGCACGCGTTAGGCTGCCACGAATTTTTCGCGACTGTGCAGCACAAGAACGCCAGGTTTTTCCAACGTTTGCATTGGGAACCGCTCGGAGAGCTGGAGTTGTTCGGGTTGCGGCACGTGAAGATGCGTGCGGATCTTAATTACTATCGACCCGCCGAGTGCGTCTTCTAACTCGTTTCATGAATCGCGATGAAGCGACGCTCGCCGGTCTGGTTTCCTTTCTATCCGCCGCAGGTTCGGTCAGGGACAAAGTTGGAATCCAGAAAGCGTACGAACGGGCTAAAAAATTGGCGGGTGCAACGCGTGTCGGGGACGATTGCGCAGCCGTTCGGAGTGGAGAGGAATGGCTTCTGTTCTCTGCGGAAGGAATGTTGCCATCGTTCGTCGCGGAGGACCCCTGGTTTGCCGGGTACTCGGCGGTGATGGTGAATCTCAGTGACGTTGCTGCGATGGGGGGACGTCCTTTGGCCGTGGTCGATATCCTCTGGTCGCCAGGCCTTGACCGGGCCGGGGCACTCTGGGACGGAATGAGTACAGCATCGAATGCCTACGGGGTCCCGATTGTCGGTGGGCATACGACCATAACAAAAGGGGATTCCACGTTTCTCGCGGCGGCGGTTCTCGGTAAGGCGAAGCGTCTGATAACCAGTTTTGACGCAGTGCCAGGCGACGACCTGCTCGTCGCGGTCGATCTGCGCGGGAGCTGGCGAAATGAAAAACCGTTTTGGAATGCCAGCACCGGCGCGCCGCCGGAACGGCTCCGGGCGGACCTGGAACTCTTACCTCTCATCGCGGAGATGGGCTGGTGCCGTGCCGGAAAAGACATAAGCAACGGCGGAGTGGTAGGCACCCTCGCGATGCTCCTGCAGTGCTCCCCCGCAGGGGCGGAGCTTCGGCTCGACCAGCTTCCCAGACCGGAGGGCGTGGATCTGGCCCGCTGGTTAATCTCGTTTCCGAGCTTCGGTTATCTCCTGAGCGTGTCGCCCGAATTCAGCGGCTATGTCACCGCACAGTTCGCAAAAAGAGAAATCGCGTGTGCGGTCGCCGGTCGAATCACGGCTGACCGATCCTTGTTACTGGGATACGGCGACGCGCGAACACCGTTTCCTTTGTCGGAAGCGTCGGACCCTCATGCCAGGTTCCGGTGATCAGGACCTCTTTTGGATGTCTACTGGTCCCGGTGGCATTCGCGTGCAATCGCTCGATCACCAGGTCAAAAGCTGCCGAACCAACCACGTCCAGGTTCCCGTCGATGCCTGCGGCGCTTCCCATTTCGTCCGACGTCCGGTAAAGATAGGCGAGCCCGATTTCCTCGGGCACGCGCACGCCGCGTTTCTCAAGAAGTCGGCGCGCCGGAAATTTGTAGACGAGCAACGAATCAGGTTCATTCCGATAGAACCAGTCGCTGAACTCTGCAGCGTCCACGTGCTCGCGCGGAATAAACGGCTCGCAGCGATCCTTTTTCGGAAGCCGCCTCTGCCAATCCAGGAACGCAGCAGACCAGAGATTGTTAGAGATTCGATTATTGAGCGCCGGCGTGATCAAAGTCGGACGCCGATAACCGTGCCTGTACATCTGGTCCAGGGCGAGTTGGACATTGAAAAATCCGTGAAAGTTGGCCCGGTCAGCAACCACTCCCGGAAAATAGCCACTCAAGGCCGCAACGCTGAAATCCACGGCATCAAACGTCGTGTTCGGTTTTTCCTCGCGCGAAAAGCCGAGCAGCACGCCGCGGATCGCTCGTGTACGCAAAGTAGCCTGGAGCCGACCCATGTCCCATTGGTAATCTGCAAGAGCGAAGATCTCGACTCGGAAGCCGAGCTCGCCCGCACGGCGCTGGATTCCGTCGTACTCCCACCGGCAAACATCTTTCGTCCGCCAGTCCCGTCTTCCGCCGTAGTTCGTCACCAGCGCGATAACGTCCACCGCGCCGCCACTCCCGCGTCTCCGGCGATTGGCCATCAACGCGCTCACGAGCGGATTCGGCCGGTAACCAAGCTCCTCAGCAGCAGTCTGCACACGTTTGCGCACTTCGGCACTGATTCGCGGGTCGTTTCTCAAAGCGCGCGAAACCGTTGAGGATGCAACACCGAGACGCTGCGCAATTTCCGCCATGCGCACTGTCTCGATCTGATGTTGCGGATTATTTTCCATCAGCGTTCACCCGGCGGACGACACTCACAACGCATCCCACGCCCGGGGCGCGCAACAATATGCGCGAAAAATCCCACCGAAACAGGCACCCCTAAACCGTAGACGGTTCGACCCATGCTCTTACCGCGGAAATACGACGAGGCCGTTTGGTTCGTCTCAACCAGCAACTGTTCACCGCAACAATACTCATGCCAAAAGTCGAAAAAGAAATGCATAAAGCCGGAGACTTTCTCGTGGACTACGAAGAGAAAGTGTTTCCCGATGTTAAAGCCGATCCAGGCGAAAAAGCGCTCGTTACCTTTCACACCATCGCCTTCGAAGGGTCGATCGGTATCGTCAATACGCTCACCGCAACGCGCCTGCTGCGAAAAGGATACGACACATCCATCCTGCTTTATGGCCCGGGCGTCACGCTCGGGTTCCAGCGTGGATTCCCGACCCTTGGCGATGAGGCGTTTCCGGGACATCTCTTCGTTAACCAGCGCCTGGCGAAGTTTATGGAAGAAGGGGGCAAGGTGTACGGCTGCCGATTTTCCACGCAAGCGCTCTATGGCCAGACAGAAAAGGCGTTTATACCGGGGATCATCCCGATCAACCCTCTGGACGTTCTGGACTGTATCCTGATGCACAAGAAAGCGGGCGCAACAATCATCGATTCCTGGACGGTATAACACATGAAGCGGATCAAGGCGGCAGCAGTCCAAATTGCTCCCGACCTCACGAGCAGCACCGGAACGGTCGACCGCGTTTGCGACGCGATCGATCGCGCGGCCGCGGAGGGAGTCGAATTGGCCGTTTTTCCCGAAACGTTCATTCCGTACTACCCCTATTTTTCGTTTGTCGCTCCCGCAGTTCTCATGGGGAAGGAGCATTTGCGCCTTTACGAATGGGCGGTCGAAGTGCCGGGGCCCACCACGGAGCGATTGTCGAAATCGGCTGCGCGACACGGGATGGTGCTCGTTGTCGGCGTAAATGAGCGCGACGGCGGCTCGCTTTATAACACACAACTGATCTTCGATAGCGACGGATCGCTTCTATTGAAACGCCGCAAGATCACACCGACCTATCATGAACGGATGGTGTGGGGACAGGGCGACGGCGCCGGAATTCGTGCTGTCGACACTGCGCTGGGCAAGGTTGGCGCGCTTGCCTGCTGGGAACATTACAATCCGCTCGCCCGTTTTGCTTTGATGGAAGAGCGCGAAGAGATTCACTGCGCGCAATTTCCAGGCTCGATGGTTGGCCAGATTTTTGCCGACCAGATCGAGGTGACCATCAGGCACCATGCACTCGAGTCCGGTTGCTTTGTTGTGAACGCAACCGGATGGCTCACCGATGACCAGATCAACTCGATCACACAGGATGACAAGCTCCGCAAAGCGCTCCGCGGGGGTTGTCACACGGCGATTATCTCGCCCGAAGGAACGCCACTTTGCCCGACCATTACCCAAGGGGAAGGAATGGCAATCGCGGAACTCGATCCCGCGCTGATTACAAAACGGAAACGGATGATGGATTCCGTCGGTCACTATTCACGCCCCGACATATTTACCCTTCACATCGATCGGACGCCAAACGCGCAAGTGCGAAGCAAGAACGACGAAACGTTTGAACACTCTTATGGTGGACTTCCAATCAGCGCTCCTGACCAGGAAACAATTCCTGCTCTCTGAGCTCCAAACACACGGCCTGCGACTGCTCGATTCGAGTGCCGGTGTCGCAAGCAGGCGCGGCGGCGCAGGGCCTACCGATCACAAGGCGGTCACCGTGCTCGGCACCACGATCATGGTGCCGGTGCATACGCATGGCGCCGCTAGTTCCACCTACGTCGCAACGCCGCCCGACCGGCGCGGCGTCTCCGATCTCAGGAGCGGAGAGGAGGTCGTCTGTGAAATATCCTTTCCGCCACAGCCGCAATTTTACGGTCTGAGGACCGCTGACGGTATTCCATACTGGAAAATCGCCCTGCTCCACTCACGCGACACGCTCGCTACGACAGTCCTGCAAACCTGTGTTCGATACGGAAACAGTGCAACCAAATGCCAGTTCTGCGCGATCGGTGAATCGTTGAAAGCCGGGCGCACGATTGCCAGAAAGAGTCCGGAGCGACTGGCCGAAGTTTCCGCCGCCGCCCGACGGCTGGATGGCATTGCAAATGTCGTGATGACCACGGGAACGCCGGCGAGCGATGACCGGGGTGCGGCGATCCTTTCGGAGTGCGCAACCGCAATCAAGAGAGCGACGAATCTTCCTATCCAGGCCCAGTGCGAGCCACCGGCCGACTTCAGATGGTTTCCGCGGATGGGCGATGCCGGGGTCGATTCGCTCGGTATGCATCTCGAGGCCTGGGATGAAGAAGTGCGCCGGCGGATCATGCCCGGCAAAGCGGAAGTGCCTCGCTCGTTTTACCTCGAAGCCTTCGGCGCCGCGGTCAAAGTATTCGGCCGGGGACAGGTAAGTACCTATCTGCTGGCCGGTCTTGGCGATTCCGAGGAATCGCTGCACGAAGCCGCGCGCGTCCTGATCGATCTTGGAGTCTATCCCTTTATTGTGCCGTTTGTGCCGGTCGGTGGCACACCGCTCGCATCGCGTCGTCCCCCATCGGCCGAATTTTTGCGCAACGTTCTCGGGCCGGTCGGCCAATGGCTGACCGAAGCGGGGATGACATCGGACACGGTGAAAGCCGGTTGCGTGAAGTGTGCCGCCTGTTCAACGCTCTCGACCTTTGAAAAGCAGTCCGCCTGCGCCGCATAATATGCCGGAAATCTATTTTACGATTCAGCTACCGGACGGCCTGACGAAAGAGTGCTATTCGCCTTCGACCGTCGTGTTAAAGCACTTCAGCCAGGGTGAGGAAATGTCCGTTGCGGAGTTTCTTTCTCGGAGTCGAGTGGCGCTTGCGGCGGCCGGCGAGCGTGTACGCGAGAAATATGGCTTTGCGTGCAGTTCCGCTGCGGCGCAACTCGACTCGATCGAAGAATGGACGCGCTCCTACGAAAGCAACGCAACTATTCGCGTTCTTCACATCTGAAACAACACCAGCTCCGTGAGCACGATGAACGAAACCACAGCACAGCTACCTCCCGTTACCCCTTCGCAAACGCATTTCTCCGTGATTGTGATCGGAGGCGGACAAGCCGGCCTCTCCGCCAGCTACCTCCTGAAGGATCGCGCAATCGACCATGTCACCTTTGAAAAGAATAGAATCGCTGAATCGTGGCGGTCAAAGCGATGGGACAACTTTTGCCTCGTAACGCCAAATTGGCAATGCCAGCTTCCGGGCCATTCCTATGCCGGGCCTGACCCGCACGGATTCATGGTCAAAGACGAAATCGTCGAATACATCGAATCGTACGCGCGCGCTTTTCAACCACCCGTTTACGAAGGAGTAGCGGTCTCCCGGCTTCGGCGTGATGATTCCGATACCTTCGAAGTGACGACCGACGTGGGTGATTTCACGGCGGATCAGGTGATCATTGCAACAGGCGGTTACCAGGACGCAACCATCCCACGCATAGCAGAGCGTTTCCCGCCCGATTTGTACCAGATCCATTCTTCCGACTACAAAAACCCGCAGCAACTGCCGGCCGGCGAAGTGCTCGTCGTTGGTTCGGGACAATCCGGCTGCCAGATCGCAGAGGATCTGCATCTTGCCGGAAAACGGGTTCATTTGTGCGTCGGCGGCGCTCCCCGAACGGCACGCCGCTATCGCGGCAAGGACGTGGTTGATTGGCTGGATGACATGGGCTATTACGACATGCCAATTCACGAGCATCCGCAAAAGGAACGCGTTCGAACTAAGGCCAATCACTATGTCACCGGGCGCGACGGCGGGCGCGATATCGATCTGCGCAAGTTTGCCATTGAAGGAATGCGATTGCATGGCCGGCTCAAAGAAATCCGTGGATCAACCTTACACTTTTCTGGCGACCTCAAACAGAACCTCGATCAAGCCGATGCGGTAGCGGACAGCATCAAAGACACGATCGATAAATTCATTGAACGCAGCGGAATCAGCGCCCCGATTGAACCACGCTACAAACCGGTTTGGGAGCCTGATTCGGAAATTCTGAAGCTCGACTATATTGCGGCCGGAATCACAGCGATTATCTGGAGCATTGGATTCCATGCCGATTACAGCTGGATCGAGCTCCCGATTTTTGATGGCAAAGGTTATCCCGGTCATTATCGCGGAATAACGACGGTTCCCGGTTTATACTTTCTCGGCTTGCCTTGGCAGTACACCTGGGGCTCCGGACGGTTTTCCGGCGTTGCACGGGACGCAAAATTTCTGGTCGAACATATCGAAGCGCTCCGAGCAAACAGACCACGGCGAGACGCCTTCGCGCTCAACGAATGGGCGCTGGGGTCGTAGCAATGCGGCAAAGTAATCCTCCGACAATGCGAACGACGTGACGCGCTTCTATCCCGCCAGTGAAAAGCGGTCGCCGCGAACGACTCCATTCAATGAGGAGCTGCGTACATCGTTCATAACGCCCCTGGCACGTCATTTGCCTCCTGAGGCACGAACGTCGCCGAGTCCAAAGTAGCATAGGCGTCTCGCCTGTGTTCTTCCTTATCCGAGAAGCTTCGTGACGGAGAAGGCGTGACCTCTGCAGCCTGGCCGACACGCCCTACTACGCCAAGGCTTATCAACCCTCCTGACATAGGGTTGTCACTATGCCGCTCGATCCTCCGCGCAACGCACGAACGGACGCGGTGTCTGTAATTAGATCGGGCGCTTTAAATCGTAAAACGAAAGAGTATCAATCTTATGACCATGGTCGCTGAATCCAACCTCAGGATCCCCGAAACTTTTCCTCGGTTCAGCCTGTCTCGTCTTCTGCGGACAGTGTTCCGTCCGAAACCTGGAGAACGGGTCGCAATTCTTATCGATCTCAAAGTTCCTCACGACATAGCGGACTTCCGGTTTCTACTAGACCCAAACCTCACGATCCAGCGGCATGCATACGAAGTCTTTTATAAGGGCTTGAAGAACGGCGTGCTCGGTGAGCTGAAACTTCGGGGAGGCGATCTGTTCGCCTACACGATCACAGGCGGCAGCAACCTCGACTTGCCGGATGTGGCGGTGACACCAACAGGCAAGGAAGTTCGCTTCGAGAGAGACATCTATCCCAATTACGATCTCATCTTGTGTATTTCGACCTACTCAGCAACTGCGCCGTTGACCGCTTTTGCGAAGAAATATGGTTTTCGCGGAGCGACCCTTCACGGGCTGAATCAAACAATCCTGGAAACAGGGTTGGCGGTTGACTATGAAATCGTCAGCCGGGATGCCGAAAAATTGCGCCTCGGGATGACAAGAGCCGATTGGGTCGAGATCGATTTTGTGGTCGATGGCGAGCGGCACACATTGCGTCTCGAGCTTGATCAACAGGAAGCGCAGAAGAGCCACGGTTTGTGCCGGGGCGGTCCTGATATTGCGAACCTGCCGGCAGGTGAGATCTACTATGTACCCGCCAGCGCATCGGGCCGCTTTCCACTGAAGTTTGACGATGGAACGATAGGGTTGATGAACGTTGAAGGTGGTCGGATCGTCGATAGCCGGCTTCTCCAAGGAAACCCGCAAACGATCGAAGCATATCAGAAAAAGATTCAGTCGGATCCGGTCACAGGAGAGCTGGGAGAGCTTGGTTTTGGGACTCAGCTCCTCCCGGTGTCGGGTCGTGATATCCAGGATGAAAAGATTCTAGGCACTATCCACGTCGCGACTGGACGAAGCGATCACCTCGGAGGGCACTTAACACCCGACAAATTCGCGGACCGGAAGAATGCGACACATGACGATATTTTGTTTGCGCCGCACAAAACGCCGGAAATTAACGTCTCGCAGGTCCGCATGCACCGCCGCGGGAAGATCGAGATTCTAATCGAGGATTTTATGCCGGCTCATTATATGGCGAACCTGCTTGGAGAATGATTGCGCCGCTCACGGATGTGCGGCGAAATGTAGGCGAACCGTCTCGGTTTGCGCGCCTGTGAAGAGGTGCAAAGCGGGGACGCTTCGCCTACTCCCGGTTAAGCAGTAGAATGCTAGGCATCGGGCGAGAACCAGGCAAACGGATCTATGTTTGGTTTCTTGCTATGGTGACTATTAACATTTCTCTTCCTTTGGGACGGGTTTTGCATCTTCACGAGGCTGCGTGAGCACGAAGATCTTAACATCTTGCCGCCGGAATAGCACTGTAACCCAAATCAGCACAGGGATCGAAAAGCTGATCCCCATTTGCGTGACAAGCGTGTATTCGAGAGCATCTGCGATTTCTTTCCAAAAGGGTGAAAGCGTGACGAGCGAAACAGTGGTCGATTCGTTCCAGATATAAACGAACACGGAAAACAGGATAAAGGCGTGGATCAACAGCAAGCCCCATAGCAACGCCCAACAACGCCGCCGCCACGGAACCGGCGTGGAGACAATGAGTGCCACTGTCAGGGCCGTCGGTAACCAGCCGACGGAGCGCGTATTGAGTGCCAGCAACGCCGCCGGCCCCTTGCCGTTACTATCTGTAAGATGGCGGTTGCCAATGACTATTCGCGTATCAACTGCGGAAAATCCCCGTGTCTCCCGATGTCCTTCAAAATAAAGGACGCTCTTTTCATCATCCCGCGCAAAGACCGCATTGCCGACGGCGCGAAAGCCCTGGCCATATAACTCATTCCACTCCGGCGATGGAAAGATGAGGAATCCAAAAACGAGGACAAAGCGAACCAAAAATCCGAGGAGCAGGCTTGGGGAAACGTAACGGCGGGTCGGCGGGTCGGCGTGTGGGCGTTTGAAAAGAGTCGTCACCTTCGTGGAGACCTCCTGGTCAATATAGTTATGTCGAAAAGCAGTCTTATTCTCTACACGCCGATACGCCCACACGCCGACCCGCCGATACGTTTCCCCAGTCTCCCCCTTTCATCCAGCAAATGAAAAGCACGATCGCCACGATAATAAAGGCGGCCGGCCAGAGTTCCGTATGGGCCGAATCGAAAAAGTCGGGCACATGAAGACCAATCCAGTAAAGGGTAACGATACGGACCAGATTGAGTGCCTGCAACGTAACGATTCCGGCCATTAAACCAGGAAGCTTACGCATGAAGGGAGCACGGAAGGAGAGGACGGCCGCACAAAAGAGCCAGGTCGCCTCAACGGCATCGCAGCCCCGGCGAAGAACGATGGCAAACTGAGGCGACTCAATCGTTACTTCAGAAACATGCGTGTGCTGGCCGAAGCTGTTCAAGATGGTATTGGAAAGCCAGGCATTGGCTTCCAGATAGGAATAGAGCATTCGATCGAACCAGGGAGTGGCCGACAGCCCGTAGAACAAGGCAAGGAGGATACCGAACTTCGACACGAAGCGAAGCACCGGGCTTTTGCTGGCATACCAGGATTGCCATGCAGCATTAGACGAATGCTCCTGGCGCTTCTGACGGTTTTTCCTTGTTTGGCGGCTCACAGTTTGTCACGCCGGCCGTGCTCTTTGACGCGTCGCAGCCCAAATAAGCAGGAGAGCCATCACGATCAGTCCCCACTGCGGCATTGTCGGGGTATCCGATGCCATGAAGCTCAGACTGACCGGGTTTGTCGTGACAATTCCATTCGCGTCGCCGACCACGACCGAATAGTTGCCCGCATTAGCGGAAGACGCGTTCTGGATCGTATAGGAAGAACCGGTGGCGCCGCTGATCGCCACACCGTTAAATAGCCATTGATAGGTTAAGGGGCCGGGTCCCACCACAGTGATGGAGAAGGTGACCGTCTGGCCGATGTTGACGTTCTCGGCCACAGGCTGCGAAGTGACCGGGATCAGCGTGGCGGCGCCCGAGGTGGCATTGCCAAACGAGTTGGTGACCGTTACCGTATAGTCGCCGGCGTCACCGGCCGCGACGCTGGCAATAGAGTAAGTGGAACCGGTTGCACCGGAAATGGCCGCGTTATTTTTCAGCCACTGATAGGCGAATGGACCCGTACCGGAAGCGGTCGCGGAAAAGGTAACCGGTCCTCCGACCGTGATCACCTGGCCTAGAGGAGGCGCGACGATAGCCGGGAGGATGCCGCCCTCCCGAATCAGCTGATTGAACTGATCCGCAAAATAGAATTCTCCCCAACTGTTGATCGCGGAGGCCCGAACGCTGTAAAACTGCGCGGCAGATCCCAAGCCGTTCGAGCTGCCCGCGACTCCCGCCTGGCCGGCCAGAGTACTGACCGCGCCCGCGGGCGTAATTTTTCGGATAAGATCATTGCCTGCCGGGCTCAAGGGGTTCAAGAACGTGCCCGTGAGCTCAGGGTTAAGACTGTCGGCAACATAGACATTGCCGGAACCATCGACTGTCACGCCAATTGGCGAATTGAACAGGGCTTGAGCCGCAGGACCATCCATATAGCCCGCGACACCTGCCTGGCCCGCCAAAGTGGTGACCGTTCCGCTCGGAGTTATTTCCCGAATGACTTCATTGTTGTGATCAGCCACATACACATTCCCGAAGCTATCCACCGCTACGGAGCTCGGGTTGTCAAACTCCGCTGATGTACCGGTTCCATCGAGATAACCAGCCGTTCCATTTCCAGCGAGGGTTGTCACCGTTCCGCCTGAGGTGATCTTACGGATGATATTATTACCGGTATCGGCAACATAGATATTTCCCAGGCTGTCGACAGCGATGCCCAGAGGTTCGCTGAACGAAGTCGAAGCCGCTAATGTACTGACTGTCCCCGTCGACGCGGTGATTTTTTGAATAAGGTTGGCGCCTGTATCAGCCACGTAGAGATTGTTTGATCCATCCGCGGCGATGCCATAGGGCAGGTCAAACCCAGCGTAGGGTGTCGTCACGACTCCGGCGGGCGTCACTTTGCGAATCGCGTTATTCAGGAAATCGGCGATATAGAGATTGCCCGAAGTATCGAGAGCGATGCCGGTGGGAAAATCAAAGTCCGACGAAGCGGTGGATCCGATGATACCGGCCTGTCCCGCCAGCGTAGCAATCGTCAGGGGCGTCTCGACGGTGAGCACCGCATTGGGCGCGCTGGTCACCGTGCTGGAGGCAAAATGGACGACGCATTGAAACCGGTCACCGCTCATCGCCGACGTCGCAGGGTTAACAGTCAAAGTGGGCGTGGCCGATCCGCTGTAGGCGCCGGTGTCGCTTAGATTGCTCCAGGTCGAACTTCCGAGCGGCATCCGTTGCCATTGGTAGCTGGTTGGATTGCCGCTGGCCGAGACCGTGTACGAGGCACTCTGTCCAGGCACGATCGACTGGAAGACCGGCTGAATCTGCACGCCCAGAAGCTGAGACGAACCCACCAACGTTTGAGTCAGAGTCTGCATCAGAGGCACGCCGATACCGGTCACCGGATCGTAACCTATACCCGCGCTATAGTTGCCGCCGCTGTTGGCGCCGACGCTGTTGCTCCCGGAGGTGATGTCACGAAAATTTGTCGAGCCGATCAGCGGATAGATTTGGGGTCCCAACAAGCCAATCTGCGACAGACCGGCATTCGAGCGAGCCTGGTTGATGAGCGCGCAATAACCGGCCCAGGTCGGGCAGGCCCAGCTTGTGCCTCCGATTGTTGTCTGCGCGCCGTTCCAATATAGAACCGCGCCATTTTTCGGATCGGCCGGACACGCCACGTCGGGCACCGCTCGCATCGTGCCGGCGGGCACGCCTGTGCCGGTCTGCCACGAGGGACGCGGGACATACACGCTAATTCCTCCGCCGCTGTTCGACCAGGCCACCTCGCTGCTTTCGCTGCCGTTGGAATTCAGCGTCAAAGACGTTCCGCCCACACCGGTTACGTTGGCATCGCTGGCAGGATATTCCACCTGCAGCGGACCGCTCGAATCCATCGCCTCCTGTCGTTCCCGGAGTAGAACCGCCGTCGCCAGAGGAGGCGAACATCGTCACGCCCGCGCTGGCCAGCATTATAAAGTAATTCGCATCGGTATTCACCTGGCTCTGCGTTTCGCTGGTTTTTTCTCCCGCTCCATAACTCATCGACATCTGGTGCAGGCCATACTCGGGATGATTGATCGCGTCGGTGTAAACCTGCTGGTAGGCTTCGTCGAATTTGGTGAAGTCGAGTTTTGTCGTTGCATAGACCCGAACGCGCGCACCCGGTGCGATCGAACTGCTCCATTCCGTGTCGAGCGTTGTCTCGCCCTCAGTTGGACTCGAAGGCGAAGGCAGCGTACCCGGGACGACCTGGATGAACTGGATATTGTTCAGGGACTGGCTGACACCGTAGGTCTTCCAGAACGAGACGAGGTCGGAGGTGAAAGGAAAGGTGTCGATCACAATGGCAATCGACTCTCCCTCGCCGGTAATATTGGAGCTGTACAAACTGGTGGCGTTGTCCGCCTGAGCAATCTGGCTGGGGAGATACGGAGGGTTCGTCCCGGTCAATGAACTGGGCTTCACGATCAGATGCGTATGGGGCCGGATATGAGGTTGCAGGCCGTTAATGCCCAGCAGGATTGGCGATAGAGTTGCCGGCACGCTCGGCGCATTGATGGCTGAGGTGTATTCCTTGCCCCCGAACGTCACTCGGGCGAAAGTCACCAGCAGCGCCTGCTCGATCTGGCTGATGTTTCCGCGGACGAAAATGGCGATGTGAGTTCCGTCCTGACGCGTGATCGTCAATCCCTGGCTGCGGATCCAGGCGGCTACAGCCTCGTAATCGGCCGCCGTCGGTTCGTAGCGGGCCGCCATTTCCTGGGGGGAAATCCGCTCGCCCCTGGCCAAGCGCGCCTGCAATTCGGAAAGATTATGCATCTTCAAAGCGAACTCGAAATCCATCGAAGCAGCGCTCTCATCGGCCGTCAACCCGCTGCGCGAGATGTATGGCCTGTTCGGATTGACCGGTCCGGCCTGCGGCGCTAACTCAACCGGTTTGATGCTGTCCGACAGAACGACTGTCGTGGGCGTGGCCGCTTGAACCGGCAAAAGAAGTGCCCCCAGCAGCATAGCCGCGACCCAGAGGCGGACGATAACGAAGGATTGTTGACCGGACATCGGAAATTTCAATTTCGAGCATTTGCTGTTCGCTTTCGACGGAAACGTTTTACGTGGGCAATCCCGTTAGATGCTCTGCAGTGCGCGATATATTTTTAATAGATGCGCAGAGCAAACAAATTTCGGACGAGCTCTCGCCTAGATTCAGGCTCGTTAGTAGCAAATCAGGGTCCGTGCAGTCAATTCGGGTAACCAATCGCTTTGTAAAAAAAACGTAACCTTCGCTGAAACCCTATTATTCTTTAGCCCATTGCGTTGCACTAACAAAGCAATTCGAAGCCTGCTAGCGACGCGTGTCGACGAAGCTGGAGAGGGAACTCCGGAGCGTCGGATGTAACGTTCTATTCTGGTGAAACACCCTGTTGAAGATACGTCCCCGAGGGACGAACGAGATTAGCCCGGCGATTTATTGCCGGGTTAGATTGAGTTTGCTCCGCGTCCTGGAGGTACGGTTGAAAGCTGGGCACAGGACCTATTAACCCGAAGATAAAATCGTATTGTTTGGCGTTTGAGGCAGACGCAGGAGCAATACACGCGGGACGCGTATGCTACATGCGATCTTTGCGGGTGTGCTCCACCAAGCCTTGTCTTCTTCAGAACCGCAACCCGTCGCTATTAGACGCAGTCAGGGGACGATCTGGCTACGATTCCTACGCTAGCTTTGCCGTGCTCTTTGCCGCGTCGCAGCCCAAATAAGCAGGAGAGCCATCACGATCAGTCCCCACTGCGGCATTGTCGGGGTATCCGATGCCATGAAGCTCAGACTGACCGGGTTTGTCGTGACAATTCCATTCGCGTCGCCGACCACGACCGAATAGTTGCCCGCATTAGCGGAAGACGCGTTCTGGATCGTATAGGAAGAACCGGTGGCGCCGCTGATCGCCACACCGTTAAATAGCCATTGATAGGTTAAGGGGCCGGGTCCCACCACAGTGATGGAGAAGGTGACCGTCTGGCCGATGTTGACGTTCTCGGCCACAGGCTGCGAAGTGACCGGGATCAGCGTGGCGGCGCCCGAGGTGGCATTGCCAAACGAGTTGGTGACCGTTACCGCATAGTCGCCGGCGTCACCGGCTGCGACACTGGCAATCGAGTAAGTGGAACCGGTCGCACCGGAAATAGCCGCGTTATTCTTCAGCCACTGATACGTGAATGGACCCGTACCGGAAGCGGTCGCAGAAAAGGTAACCGGTCCTCCGACCGTGATCACCTGGCCTAGAGGAGGCGCGACGATAACCGGGAGGATGCCACCCGCCCGAATCAGCTGATTGTACGTATCCGCCAGATAAAATTCTCCCCAGCTGCTAATCGCGGAGGCCTGAACGCTGTAAAACTGCGCGGCAGATCCCAAGCCGTTCGAGCTGCCCGAGACTCCTGCCTGACCGGCCAGGGTACTCACCGCGCCGGCGGGCGTGATTTTTCGGAAAAGATTATTGCCCGCAACGATGACCGTGGTGCCAGGGATGAGACTATCGGTGACGTAGACATTGCCGGAGCCATCGACAGTCACGCCATTTGGTGAATTGAATAGGGCCTGAGCCGCAGGCCCATCCATATAGCCCGCAATACCCGCCTGGCCCGCGAAAGTGGTGACCGTTCCGCCCGGTGTTATTTTCCGAATGACTATATTGTTGAAGTCAGCCACGTAAACATTCCCCGAGCTGTCCACTGCGACGGAGGTCGGGTTGTTAAATTCCGCCGATGTACCGGTTGCATCCAGATAACCAGCCGTTCCCGCTTTGCCAGCAAGGGTTGTAACAGTTCCACCTGACGTGATCTTACGGATAATATTATTGCCGGTATCGGCGACATAGATATTTCCCAAGCCGTCTACGGCAATGCCCTCTGGCGTGTTGAACGCATATGTACTAACCGCCCCCGTCGACGCGGTTATTTTCTGAATAAGGTTGGCACCTGTATCAGCCACGTAGAGATTGTTCGATCCATCCGCGGCAATGCCATTGGGCGTGTCAAACCCAGCATAGGGTGTTGTCACCACACCCGCAGGCGTCACTTCGCGAATCGCGTTATTCTGGTAATCGGCGATGTAAAGATTGCCGGAGCTATCGAGAGCAATGCCGCTGGGATACGCGACATCCGAGGAAGCAGTGTTACCAGTGATACCGGCCTGTCCGGCAAGCGTAGCAATCGTCAGCGGCGTCTCGACGGTGAACACGGCATTGGGCGCGCTGTTCACCGCACCGGAGGCAAATTGAACGACGCATTGAAACTGGTCGCCGCTCATCGCCGAGGTCGCAGGGTTCACGGTCAAACTGCGTGTGGCCGATCCGCTGTAGGCGCCGGTGTCGCTCAGATTGATCCAGGTCGAACTTCCGAGTGGCATCCGTTGCCATTGGTAGCTGGTTGGGTTGCCGCTGGCGGAGACCGTAAACGAGGCGCTCTGTCCAGGCAGGATCGACTGCCCATTGCGTGTGTAGAGGCTCGATGGCTAGATTGTTACTGTTTCGGCGTCACGGGTAGGTAGATCCGATTTCGGGCGCGGTATTCAAGCGTCCCCCTGGGACGCCGTCCGAACTATAGCTAACCCAGCAATAAATCGCCGGGTTACTGTCGTTCGTCCCTCCGGGACGACGCTCTCGAAAATGTCCAAACTGCAGACTGGTGATAAATCATCGGCCGTAACCGACAATTCACAGCGCGCCAAGGGTACAATACACGCGGGACGCGGATGCTACAGTCGTTTCCGGACGAATGACTACGTAGTGCTAAGGCTGCTTTTTCCGTCCACGAACCCATTGCGATCTTTGCGGGTGTCCTCGACTAAGCCTTGTCTTCTTCATAACCGCAACCCGTCGCTATTAGACGCAGTCAGAGGACGATGAGTACGACCGATGTATTAATTAATCTTCGCTGAATCGAATGTGCTACATAGCATTAACAAAATGATGAACCGCTATTAGTAAGTTCCAGTATAGGCCGCAGCTTGCGAGTTAGCCTCAGTAACGGCGGCCTCTTTGCTGGCTGCATTCGCCCCGGTCTGTCCTGAAACATTAGGTATATGCTTAGGGGTCACGCTCCCGCGTGACCGCCCTGGCGGGGCGGGGAGTGATCGGCGTTCGCTGTGTTCACAACACGAGCTAGAATTCAACCGCGTAGCTCGAAAGATCGACTTGCGACGTTGATCAAGTCGGAGCCCGGGGTATCGCCACTCCGGTCACGCGGGAGCGTGACCCTACCATGACAATCTGCGAGATCTCTTTTGCTGTTTACGGGTGTTCTTCTCCATGGGAACATTCGATTAAGGGTGCGGCAGTGTCGCGAGTTTATAAGACGGTCGCGCGACTTGTTCTTGAGCGCCGAAGGTGCAACCGGAATCGAAGCCTGGGCTGAAGCGAAGCGCAGGCCCAGGGATCCGTTAGAAATTCCGACCAGCGCTGACAGCGCGTTGGAAAAGCGGCTGCAGGTTCAAAGGTAGCGACCTAGCGCTAATTAATTTGCCTCGGTAATTTTTGCGGTCTAGCCGCGCTGCACCTTTGGTCGGGCGCGTTCCAGAAGCAACGCTACGCCGTCGGTCGACCGCAACGTACCAAGGACGAGCCCTGGACTCTCGGTAAGGCGCGCGGCACAGAAAATATCCGCAATCCCCTGGTTTTCGCTTCGGATTATCGCGGCTGCTTGCAAAGCGAGCGCCATTTTCTCCACGAACCGGCGAGCGCCAAATTCTGCATCGGATTGCATCTGTTTGTCTGAAATGAGCGTCCTGGAAAAACGATCGAAAATCGAATTAAAGCCTGTTGCTGAGCCGATCTCCTGCCGAAGGGCATCCACTGTGCCTGGATCCTTATGCATCGCCCGTAAAACGTCCAAGCACTGGACATTCCCAGCCCCTTCCCAGAGTGAATTCAACGGAGCATCCCGGTAGAGCCGGGGCAGCGGAGATTCTTCGACATAACCGTTTCCCCCTAAACACTCCAACGCCTCGGCCACAACCGCCGGCGCTCGCTTCGTGATCCAGTACTTGGCGATAGCCGTAGCGATCCGAGCAAATTTTTGTTCGCTTATGTCGTCCAATGAGCGATCAAAGGCGTGCGCGACACGAATCGCCAGGGCCGTCGCCGCTTCCGATTCCAGACACAAATCGGCCAGAACGTTTCGCATCAATGGTTGATCGATTAACGGGCGACCAAATGCGTGCCGATGAGCCGCATGGTGCGTCGCTTCGGCTACCGCTTTTCGCATCGACGCGGCCGATCCGAGGGCGCAATCGAGTCGTGTATGCCGCACCATCTCCATAATTGCACCTATTCCGCGACCTTCTTCTCCGATCAATAGCGCCGAAGCGCGGCGGTATTCCACCTCACTGGACGCATTTGAGCGGTTGCCGAGCTTATCTTTGAGGCGGAGCAGATGAAAAGCGTTCCTGGTTCCGTCCGGTCGCCAACGAGGAAGCAAAAAACAGGAAAGCCCAGCCGGCGCTTGAGCGAGAATCAAAAACGCGTCGCACATAGGCGCTGAGCAAAACCATTTGTGACCAGTGATGAGATATTCGGTGCCGGGGCCGCCGCAATTGACGGGTTCTGCCAACGTCGTGTTCGCTCGTACGTCGCTGCCTCCCTGCCGCTCGGTCATCGCCATCCCGAGAAGGACGCCATTTTTCGTTGGAGCCGGCGCCGATCGGGGGTCGTAGCTGGAGGAAAGAGCTCGTGGTTCCCATTCGCCCGCGAGTTTTGGTTGCAAACGGAGCGACGGGATCGCCGCAAATGTCATCGTGAGCGGACAACTGGATCCTTCATCGATCTGATGTCGCAGCATCACCAAGGCAGCGCGCGCGACATGAACTCCCAGTCGCTTCTCTTTCCACGGTAGCGAATGCGTTTGTGCTTCGATGCCGATCCTCAGCAGCTCATGGTAGGCCGGGTGGTACGCTATTTCGTCGATCCGATAACCAAATCGATCATGGGTTCGCAATTCCGGCGGAAAACGATTCGCCAACACGCCGAGATTAATCGTCTCCGGTTTGCCAAGCAGTTCTCCGAACTTGCGTGCATCCGCGTCGATCCAACCGCCGCCGTTCCGCGCAACAGCTTCCTTGAGTGCGCAGTCGCTATCGAAAAGGTTGTAATTTTCGAGCGGCGGCGGCTGATTGAAGACCGCGTCAGGCGAAATTGGGCTGCTCATGTTTCCTCTTTCACGCAATCGCGATATTCTCGCGGGTCAAAGCCTCATCAACCGCGACAGAAAGATCACTCCGCACTTGAACCCAGTCCTCGTACCGGTCCGTCCAGGCTCGAAGTTGAAAGCTCACAGCGCCAGGGGCAAAGCTGAGAACATAGGCTTGCGCTGCCGGTTCTTTCGCTAAACTTGGATGATTGGCCGCGACACTTTTCAATACCTCGATCACGCGGTGCGGAGCCACGCCGCGAGCCACGTTGACCGGGATTTCAACCGCACGGTATCGATCAGATAATGTCCAGTTTGTCACCTTATTGGAGATGATCGTCCCGTTTGGCACAATGACATCGGAACCGTCCGGCGTGCGAATGACGCATGCCCGGATTCCGATGCGCCGGACTTCTCCGATATCGGCATCTATCTGGACAACGTCACCGACTTTAATCGGGCGCTCAAAAAGCAAAATCAATCCGCAAACAAAATTATTGATCACAGTCTGTAATCCAAACCCGACCCCAACAGTAAATGCTCCTGCCAGAATCGTAACCTTCGTAAGATCGACGCCGAGCGCGCCGAGGGCGACGAAGAATCCGATGAGCAGGACAGCGTAGTGGACCATCGTTGATATCGCCTGCGGAATGCCTCGCTCGAGCTTCCAATAGTGATAGACGTCTCCTTCGAGAAGAAAACGGAGGAACCTCGAGACCAGGAAAGAACCCCAAACCGCGAGTATGAACACCAATACCTGTCCCAAAGAAATGCTCAGGGCGCCGATCGACAGGTTCGCCTGGAGCGCCGCTTCAGTACTCGTGATCAACGGCGTTCGCAGCCCCAAAAAGTTCAACGTTAAACTTAGCCAGTACAGGAAGGCCAAGAATTCAGCAACGCCGCAAACACGCCGCTGAAGCATGGGCCGGTTGAGGCGAACGACGCGCATCAAGCCAAGCGGGCGCGCCTCCAGCGATATGATGATCAGACCTTCGACGATGCGCAGCGCGGCGTAAAGAGCCGCTGCGACGTAAGCGCTTCTGAGAACACCGCTTCCCAGGAGATTCGCGAAGTTAACGTACCCAAAAACGTTCGCCAGGAGCGCTACTGGAAAGACGATCAGGCCGATGCGTGTGGCGACCTGGATTGCTCGCGCGAAACGCTTCGTTGTGTTGGCACCGACCGTCTGATGAATGCTTGCTCCGAATCAGCCAGATCAGAAACAGTGTTGCACCTAACATCTCTGCGCCGAAGAGGAACCGGCCCGACAGCGGGAGGGCTGTCGCGATCACTCGCAGTTGATCGACAAAGTAAAAGACGAGCAGCGCGTTGAGAATTGGAAACAGTGTCCGGTCAATTAACCGGCGCAGAATCAGCGCGGTGGGGATAAGGAGTGCTCCCCCAAGGATCGCCCGCAAAAAAAAAGGTGCCAGCGAATAGAGCGGTGCGGTGACCAGAAAAGAGAGCGCTATTGCCGTTGAGACCGGCACTTCAAAGACTGGGGCCGCACGCAGCAAACTCGGCTCATTCTCGGTCCATTTGTGGACTCGGCGCCGCAACCACTGCATGACAAGGAACAGAAGGAGAATAATGATCGCGTGAAGCAGGAAAACCGTTGGCTGGCGTTTGATATAGTTGACGGACACGCTTGCGCTTGCCCGCCAAGCAAGCGATGGGCTGCCTTTCTCTCTCGAGGTTTTGGTGTCAAGGTTCCAGATAGGCGGGCTGTCTTGAACGAAAAGCTCTTTTACAGCGGTGGCTTCCGCCCGTTCGAGCGCTGAAGCGGCTGTTTCCAGTCGAGCTGTCGCCTCCAGGTCCTGGCCCTGCAGGGTCAAATCCCTCGCTCGAAGCGATTCCACCGCTTGCTGCGCGCGACCGATGCGATCAATCAGACTCTGCACCCGATTTGGTATCTCCGGCGCAGTCTTGGATAATTCCGGCAACTGGAGAGTTGCTTTCCAGATCTTGCTCAGCCTGTCCAGATCAGCAATGTGGCCGTCCAGGGTTTTGGCGTCCTCCGCCAGATTATGATTCCACTTCGAAAGTTCATCATGAAGCGACTGCACAACGGCCTCCATGCGATGGAGAAACTCCAAAGGCAGATTTTCCGCCAGAAGTCTGTCCATCTCCGTCGTTCGCAGGTCGACCTCGTTTGTCAGCTCAGGGAGACGTATTTCAGCAGACGCGGTTATCTGATTGGTTGACAAGGTGGTCTCGACACCGCGGAGAGACTCACTGGCGGACTGCGCTTGCCCGGCAATGTCGGATAGCGGAATCGGCGTGGGTACGGGAATTGTCGGGCTCGGTTTCGGCGTCGTTGCGGAGGTCTGCTGGGCTGCGGCCCTGTTACCGATTAAAACGCTCCAAAATGTGATGAACAGAAAGATTCGAATTACGCGGCACATATGGTCAAAGAGATCCTTTGTATTTTTGGCCTTGCCAGTTGGACGCGTTTTCGGATGCGCCCAGTGAGATTTTCTCACGCGCCGCTGAGAAATGTTAATCTCTTTTCGAAAATGCGTACAGGCTGCCGTTATGTTCTGTAGGATTGGTTCGTTACTCAAGAGTTTTTCGAGGTGTCATTCTGTACAGAAACCCTTTTGAAAACACTTCGAGCTCAGCTAAATGTCGCGCCAGACGAAAAAATCCGCGATGTCTTTATATTTTGGAGCCCGGCGAAACTGATACACGCGGTGTTGCAAAAAGCGAAATTTGGGAGGAAAGGAGCGTACCTTGTCGACCTCGTGCATCCAAATGCAAATCCAATAGTGCTGGAGGTTCTGCTCCAAGGCTGTCCACCCAATGAATTTAAAGTGCCCAAGGTTAGGATCGACGAAATGGATGACCCCATTGCATGCCTCGTAGCGGATAGCCATTGAGTGACCGAAAACCGTCGTCTTCACCGAGAGTATGAAATAACAATCAGCCGCCTGGTTGAAATCGCTTTCGAATATTGATTTGTTCTTCCACGGATGTCCCTGGTCCAAGTCCGAAGTCAAAATGTTCCGCATCTCAGCTTCGCTTTTGTAAGAGCTCTCAACGCAATTCTTCAGCGCTTTAACGACTGCACTTATGTTAGTGTCTGAGTTAGCAATGCTGCCCCAAGGTTTAAAGTTCTCCTTCGAAACCAAGGAGTGGATCAATGCATCCTTCTCATCGATCATGGATTCATAGGGCGTGTCTACGGATTGGTGAGCTTTGCTATAGGCCGTTTGCTTTTTCGCCACTATCCATTTCTCGACGATATCAAAATTCGACTTCGCGAATGCGGGCTTTTCAGGGGAGGATATAATGCCATAAGTCAAATGGCGCCGAATCCACCAATAACAAACAGATGCACAGGCGGCCTGACCTTGATATCCGGCGATCTCGAGCATTTCTTTCAGCTCTTTGTCGCTGCCTCCATAGTACCGCTCGACTTGTGTGCCCTGCTGGACCCACAGGTCCAAGAGTTTCTTCAAACTTTCGATTAACATTTTAATCCTTCAAGCGCGAACGACCGTTGTGTTTTCCTGACTGACCGAAAAAAGAATTGTGGCCATTACTCTGCCAGTTCGAGCGCCAGTTGTGTTGCTTCCTCCAGGCTGATCGTCCCGCGCGCAGCTTCTCGAACCGCTTTCTCCAGTAAAGTCGCCTCTCCTCGCTCGAGCATCAATCGACGCAACCGCTCAGGCGTTGGCTGGCCGTGGAGCTCGTGCGCGATTTCTTCGTCTACGATCAACGCTTCGTACAGCGCCTTCCGGCCCTCAAAGCCGGTCCCGTTGCAGTGACTGCATCCCCGCCCGACTTTGAATGATTCAGCGCCGCCCAACCAGTCAGCATCGATTCTCATTTTTCGAAGTTTCTGTGCACTCGGGATCGGCACCTCCTCATCACAATGCGTGCACACCATTTTGATAAGGCGCTGCGACCCATTGGTCCCGCATTCCCGCAGATCCGTGGATCTGTTTTGTGTTCCAAAAAGTGGCTGCATTTGAAGCCCTTAACTCGACCATTAGTGGCAACTTTAGAGTGACCTTTCAGAAGCCTCCGCAGTTTCCGCGGCAACGAGTCAGGACAGGCGAACGCGGACACCCTGGATAAAGATTGCCAACGATCGATTTCTATCTTGACTCATTCGCCTCTTGTCAACTGCTGCAAAATTTCGAAGCAATCATTGGGAGAATCGAAGGCATACGGTATGCCCGCGGGATTCGCTTGAATGATAAGGTCGCAAAATGCCAAAACGCCGTACAGCCTAAGTTGATCTATCTTGTGCTCAACCCAATAGAAAGTCGCATCTACGTTATCCAGGCGCATCTTGTAGTGCCATGCCAAATGCAACAGTTTGCAACATTCTTCGTCCTCGCGAAACGCTATGCCGATGTGCCTTTGGCCATCGTTAATCGTTTTAATTGTAACTGCGGCTACCTCAATTTCCGCGCACTTTGAATCCGGCACACGTCTCAGCAACGCGCACATTGGCATCAACCCTCTAGACCGGAAAGCAAAGATTTACTCCACCGATTGCGATCTTTGGCCACTTTCTCAGTCGCTAGAAAAAACGCCTTGCGAGCGGGTAGCCGCGTTCTGACCGGTAACGTCGCTGTTAATAGAGCGATCAATATTTCCAAGGTCATATCTTCGGCGCTGATGTTTGAAAGCACAGAATCAATATCGTCAAGAGCCCCTGCCTTCATGGCCCGGTCCAAACAACGAAAGATCAACTTATACGCGGCTGCGAACTCGCCTGATTGCGCTTTCGTTTGGGCCTCCTTGACAGTTTCGGACAACAGAAATGGGTCCCTGTCAAGTACCTCCCATTTCAAACGGGCTTCCGGGTTGGATACCACCATAGTTTGGCTATCCAGTCCGATCGTCCAAGTCTCGCCTACAACTGGCAGCGGTGTATATTTCACTTGAAACAAGCGGCGCTGTTCCATGGGTTCAAGCCATAAAACTAAAGAAATATCCGCACTACGTTCGATGTCTGAAAAATAAGCGTTTATTTTGCTTAGCGCTTCAAATAGCTCAGCCCGTTTAGCGAACGGCAGTGACTCGCTTTGATATACCCGCGACCCAGGGGGTTGCCAACCGGAAACATTGAGACTAGTAATTGGCGTGAGAGTAATCGAAGCATCGGCGGAAATCGCCGTTTTGATTGCGGGAGGAGGCCCCGTCTCGAAACGTAGTGGCTCCCCAAATGCATCACTAATCGGCGGACTAGACACCCGCAGGTTTACCATTGTGCTAATTTTGCAACTCCCACCGTAGAAGTGCTCTACCTCGTGGCGAGTGTCAGCATCTTGCCAATCACTACCACTCAAGGAAATGTCTTTCCTAATCAACTTCATAGTCGCTTCCAGGCTTGAGCGTGGAGAACCGAGGACGTAGAATCCGTGAATCCTTTCACAATCCACTCGTGAGCAAGTTGAAACCATTGTTCTTTGCTAACGCTTTCACCATTATGGGGGAACCCCCTCGCCAGTACGTCAAGACGAACGTGGCGTTGGTTCTCCGGTGGCACAAGGACGGCTTGAGCACCTATATGTAAGCGGCCCATTCCATTCGGGAGTTGATACGACGACGTCCAATTGAACGCGGTTGGTTCCGGCAAAAAGCGCTCACCCGAAGATTGCCTAGTATGATCCACGAGTACACCTCCCTCGCCAACAAGGGCAAGACCATTGTCCGGTCCAATTAAATTAACATACTGTAACTCATACTGGTTATAAATGATTTCGCCGAATTCTTCCGCCACTAGGGCCTTACTCAATCGTTCGAGCATTGAATCGAATGCGGCTAGTGCGGTTTCAAAATCAGAGTATGTGCTACTTTGGCCCCGCTTCCAATTTAATATGAACTTGTTTTGCTGAATCTGAATCATGCGCCTTCCATCATGACTCGTTAAGATACTTCTCCGCAAATCAGGCAAATTTAGCATTTGGACCTGCATCTGCAGCGTCTCAGCCGCAACGGAGTCCTTTGGAGACTCGGTTATAATCGGTAGAGGCGAATTCTCGGTTAGTTTCGGGAAGTCGTCCCGTATCTGCAACCAAAAAATGCCTATAAACGCTGCGGACATCGTTTTTGCCGTTTGAAATGAGGCCGAGAATGCGACTTCCGCCACAGGTGGATTCTGATATTTTATCGGGCTACTCATGAGCGTTCCGCCGTGCGTGAGTCGTTCACGATTCGTGAGGGGCACATATCGTCAAAAGCATCCAAACCCATAGAGGAAGTTGCCAAAAAGAGCAACCACCTGATGCATTTCCGCAAAAATGCAAGCTTATGAGTTTTGCGCCCCGACGTGTTTTTGACGCGAGCCAGGGCGATCCAGCCATTCCCCCGAATTGATGCCGAGACCGTCGCACTCTAAGAGAACCGAGATCCCGGAACCTAAGCGTGCAACGCCGGTGGTGGTAAAAAAAGTAAACATCAACAGCACATCTTTTCAACACGCCGGGACTCAAGGTGCTGTTCAGTATTTTGATGGGCCCTTGGACGATCCGATTACTATACTGCCGAGACTGGTCAATGTGGCGGAAAGCTAGCTCGGCAGTTAGGACGCCATCGCGCCGGCTAACCGGAAGCTGGAAACAAAGATTGTCTGTTTCAATGTTTTCTTTTAGAGGACTATCATCGCCGCGAGCAGACTCAAACAGTTGCAGCGCCCTTGGTCACCCATTACTCCGCCAGTTCGAGCGCCAGTTGTGTTGCTTCCTCCAGGCTGATCGTCCCGCGCGCAGCTTCTCGAACCGCTTTCTCCAGTAAAGTCGCCTCTCCTCGCTCGAGCATCAATCGACGCAACCGCTCAGGCGTTGGCTGGCCGTGGAGCTCGTGCGCGATTTCTTCGTCTACGATCAACGCTTCGTACAGCGCCTTCCGGCCCTCAAAGCCGGTCCCGTTGCAGTGACTGCATCCCCGCCCGACTTTGAATGATTCAGCGCCGCCCAACCAGTCAGCATCGATTCTCATTTTTCGAAGTTTCTGTGCACTCGGGATCGGCACCTCCTCATCACAATGCGTGCAGACCATTTTGACAAGACACTGCGAAAGGGCCATCCGAAGCGTTGATGCAAGGAGGTAGGGTTGCACGCCAAGCTGCAAAAAACGGATCGGAACCATTGCAGCCGAATTGGCATGAAGCGTCGTAATGACCCGATGTCCAGTGTTCACCACGCGCAACAAAGCGTCTGCCGTCTCAAAATCGCGGATCTCACCCATCATCAGAATATCAGGAGCCTCCCGAACAATGCCCCGAACCCAGTTCAAAAAGGTGTTGCGACCAAAATCGCTGATCTCCACCTGGTTCACGTGCGGGATCACAACTTCGATCGGCGACTCTGCCGTCTGGATGTTGTGCTGAAGCGGATCGAACTCGTTGAGGATGCTGTAGATCGTTGTTGATTTGCCGCACCCGGTCGGTCCGGAAAAAACAATCAGCCCGGTTCGGCCATGCAGAATTTGATGAATCTTTTCAACGTATCTCTCCGGCAGTCCGAGCGACGCAAGCGATCGGATCGACGTCGCGTCACGCTTCATGCGCAGGATTACCTGTTCACCGGTCACATGATAGGAGGTGTGGATCCGAAACAAATAGGTTCGTTGATTGTGACCGATCTGGAACTGACCATCCTGCGGAATGTCGATCCGTTCAGTGCGCAAACCGGCTTTGTCTTTCAGGACGGAGATAATCAGGTTTGCCGCTTCCCACTGAAGACGGAGCGGTTTCATCCAGTAACCGTTGGTTTTGTAGTGAACATACAGCCCGCTAAGGTCTTCGGATCGGAGTTTAATATCGGAAACGTCGAGATCAATTCCGCGAGTGAGGATCAAATGAACAACATCCTCCGTGGAGATTTTGCCCTGGGCGATCTGCCGGTTGAGTTTCTCGAGATCGACCTGTTCGACTTTTTTGACATGGATACTCGAGCTGTCGCTGACTGGCTTGAGCCGATCGGCGAGTCCGGGAATATTGATTTTGCTATTGGCGGCGTGTGCCAGCCATTTTTCCAGATGGCGCGGCTCTGCGTCGACTTCCCCGAACGTGACACGATGCTGATAAAGTTGGGAAAGATAGTTGTGATCATCTGGCGAAAGCTTCTCACTTACCGCCAGCGTCGCCATCCACTCCGACCAATAGACCGGGATCGCTTTGAACAGCGTCACAGTCAACCGCTTCAACAGCTCCTCCGGAAACGCGAAATCGTTCAGATCGATCCAGGGTCTCCCCTGACCGTTGAGATACTCTTTTCGAGGCACGACGTCGTTCTCCGGCAACCTCGGTGTGATCACGATGCGATCCGCATTCCGAGCCAGGAACGCACGGATCGCTTCGGGATCGCACCAGACGCAATGAACTTTCCTGGCTCCAAAAAATCGATTCAAAACCGACCAATGAACTCCTCTGATCGCGTGTGCCAGCCCAGGTATCCAGCTCGCCACCGTCACCTCGTCCGCAGTCTTCTGGCCATGTGAGAACCGGTACGCAATCGGAACCAGCGGGATGCGGACGGCCGGCATATTGATCCTTTCGCCGGATACCGGCGTATAGTTGCTGATATCGACCGCTACATGCGGTCCCTCCCTATTAGACCGAAAGAGAGCAGCGAACAGCTCGTTGGGTGTCCCAAAGAATTCGGATCGATCTCTGCGGAACCGGAGGATAGCCCATTCGTAAAACGATGGGTGCTGCCAGGCTGAAAGCAGGTTGGAATCCTGATCGAGTTCGTCGAGGTACTTGAGGAACCCACTAGTGCTCTCGTGATTAGGCCCGTTCAGTCTGAATGGCTCAATCACAACCGAATTCAGGAGAACCTGCAAAGGCTGTTCCGCCACGTCCAGACTCCACGGTTCACTCATCGCGGTAAGCGCTGACATAAATCCTGTTCCCGCCCGTTCATGGAACTGCAAATACTCCCTGGGCCGTAATCAGGCTCGCTGCGTGCAGTGTACCCTGCGCATTAAATCCGCCCCTGATAAGGATTGGATGGGGCGTGACAATTGTTAGGTCACCGGTCAGTGTGCCCGCGTTGATCACATACACTGCCGCCGTTGAACTCGTTGATCCGATGTAAAAACTGGTTTTCCCTGCGCCTGGCGCAATCTTTGCCGCATCGAAAACGATGATGGGCGGACCCCACGCATTGTAGATTTGCGTCCGCGCTACCTTGTAATTCTCTTCCTCGTTTGACGCTCCTCCGGTGACAGTGATTTTTCCGGCATTCTCGGAAATCACGCGCGAGCATTGACGCCAAAGTCGGAGGCGGTCCTTTTGCTGATCCGTGTTGGGAGGCAAAGGAGGCGCTGTCAGCTCGTCCTTTGACGTCGCTTGAACCATGGACATCGGTAAATCGCGACCTGTCAGCACGGTAGATTCCTGGGTCGATTTAGCCAACGAGGGCCATTTATCGTCGGCAGTGGTTGTCACCGGGAGCGCGATCGGAGCCGCCTTAGGACTCGACCGCGCTTCGAGTCCGGCGCCTCCGCCGAGAATAACATCACCAAATGTTGTCACTGGGTACGAAGAGTTCGCAATCCCGCCGCTGATATTGAGGTTCCCGTTAATGTAAATCCGCCCGATATTCGGTGTCGCCGTCGCGTTCAAGGCGATATCGCCGCCGCCGGAATAGACAGAGAACTCGGATAACGGTATTTGCCGGATCGATAAGACAGGGTGCGCGCTAAGCGAAAGATAGTCATTATCACCATTGGGCTTCGTCACGCCGAGGCGGTTCGCTGTACCGGTCACGTCAATTTCAATCGTAGATGCAGTTGCACCCCGAAATGGATCGTCACCATCGCTCAACTGACTTGGGCTGTAGTGCGTCTCGGTTGCCTCTATAACAGACTGGCTCCCCCTGGCCGCTATGGCGACGTTGTACATGCCATCTTTGAGGTCTCCAGTGGATTGACCGGAATTCGAAGAAAGCCCGCTGATCTCAACTTGCGCATTTGCCCGAAAATTCGCCTCGATAGCGCTATGAAGCGCGGATAATTCCGCTTCAATTTGTTCTTCTCCACGGTCCTGATACTGCCGCTTCGTCGCTGCTTCTTGAGTCGCCTCCGTGAACGAAAAAATCATCAGGACGAGAATAGCCGTTATCGCGACGACACCCAGGCAGGCCACCAGGGCATATCCGCGTTGCTGCCGTCGCTTGCGATTGTTGTCCATATGCGCTCCTCCAGGCTTAAGCTACCGCATGTGTAGCGGCGTACCGTAAGCCGCAAAGGTCAATAACCGGCCACGAACCGACAATTGCCAATGTCCTTGAACAAGGCCCTGATCCTGGTCAAAAATCTGCCCGTCCGTCTCCGCGGGCACAGGAGAGACGTTTTTCAAAGTCATCCGATCCGTATTCAGACCGTTTTCGTATCTCTTCAAAGTCCGGGCCGCCGGATCGTAAACAAACAGATAATCTATGCCGGTCCCCGACTCAGTAGCGGACTTGCATTCAAGAATATTTCCGGCCGCTGCCAAATTCGCGTTCGACCCTTTGTTGTAGGCAACCTGATTCGAATAAATGCCCCACTCGGTCGCAGTTTTTGTCGCCAGAGTTATGCTCGCCACAAAGCGCGCACCCTGATCTTCCTGGCGCGCTGTCTCCATAGCGGCTGTCGTCCGAAGCAACACAAGCGTGATTGTCTGTCCAACCGCGAATAACGCGACCGCAAGAACTGACAGTGCGACCAGAACCTCAAGCAGGCTGAAACCTTCGGTTCTCGATTTTGACTTAGGATTTTGAACGCGTAATGGCATCACTCACGATTGTTTGGGTAACAAGCTGATCAGAGTATGCGTGCTCATCCGCCTGACAGTTCATGCTAACTGTAATATTTTTGTACTCTCCGGTTGTCCCTGAATTGTATGTCTGGACATTCACGGTGATAAGGTAGTGGTAAAATCCTCTCGAGGTTTTCGACGCCGAGTCGTACACTTCATAAAGATATCCTTGCCCAAGACTTTCCCCATCGTTCGGCAATCGGTTGTAGTCCAGGTACAGGACGTAGTCGCTATATTCCCGAAGCAACTCTGTGATCCTATTGTCGACCGAGGTATGTTTCGCCTGCAGATCGGATAGTCGCAGAAGTTCGAATGAGCCCGCGACAGAAAATGCCAGGAGGGCGATGCTGATGATCGTTTCCACCAGGCTAAATCCAGCGTGTGACCAACAAGTTAGACGGGTCTTCTGCTCTATCTCCTCTCGTTTCATATGTACCCCCTTTCGTTGCCGCAACGCACTCAGATAATAGGCATTACCCCTACTGGTGAGCCTCTTTCCCATCCCGCCCAAATGGCACCGGTGGCGGTTCACCTGGCAAATCAGCCATATTATTAAGCATCTCCCCTTCATCAGAACCTACCCGGACTTTTCTCTCCATTGTCCCTTTAATGATTCGCGGCCAAACGATGATCACGAGATTCGTCCGGTCCTTCATCTTCTGTCTTGAACTCAGAAGGTAACCGATGATTGGCAATTTTCTCACCCCGGGCACTCCATTTTCCGTATAGTTATCGACATCCTGGGTGATGCCTCCAATGACGGCTGCGTCACCACTTCTAACTTGAACGTCTGCGGTTGCCGTCCTGGTCGAGATTATCGGCACTGTTGCATTCGTTCCGGGCTGAGCCGGTGATTGTCCCGTTTGAGTCGAGAGAGCTGGGTTAATCTTTAAATCGATGATACCACCCTTCAGAATCCGCCCGACGAGATCAATCGTCAGCCCGGTCGTGAACGTATATGGCGTTGTCGTGGCTTGCACATTCGCCGTCGCCGCGGTTTGCAAGAAGATCGTCTGCTGCGTCACACTTCTGATCTGAACGGGCACGGCCGTTTTCGTGAATGTAATCGGCGAGTTATTCGAACGCAGCTTTCCACGTTGCGTGAGCGCCCTGATCGTCGCTGCAACGTCGGGGAACTTCAAAATGAGCCCATTGTTAAAAAACGGGCCGCCAAACCCGGCCGATGTAATCCCAACCGGTGTCGCACCAACATTTCCTGTCAGGGTGAACGTGGCTCCATTCTGTCCAAGCGTGTTGCTCCAATCGACTCCGCCGAAAAGATCGTCGTTCTTGGTGATCTCGATAACATAGGTGTTAATTTGAATTTGATTCTCTTCGCGATCCCAGAAACGGATTTGTTCCAATAATCCTTCGTGCTCGCGCGGCGTCGCGCGGACCATCAAAGAATTTGTGGAGCGTTCGATCCACACCGCATTCTCCTTCCCGTTCCCAAACCCGCCGGTCGAGAGTGGATCGTCAAACGGCAAACCAGAGATGAACCGTGGATTAGTCTGTTCGGTTCCAGCAGAGTAAAGTGATTGCGCTCCGGATGTCACATCCTGCGCACCGGAAGAGGCGGCGGAACCTCCTCCAGTATTTCTCGGTTTCGGGTATGCCGGATTTGAGTCGGCAGCCGAATTAATTTGAATCCCAAGATATCCGGCTACAGCTTGGAGAAGATCTTCTGCGACCTGATAGCTCAACGTATAGCGCCGGACTTCGTAATAGCTGGGGGAAGCGATGTCTGAGCGTTCAAGCGTGTAGACACCGGTTTCGCGGTCGATTTGAATCTTGAACCCGTGCGCATGGGCGACCGCCTCAAAAGCCTGGAGCGGCGTCATACTCGTCAGCACGACCGACGTAACCTCTGTTTCGGGGATTCCAGGCTCGACATAGTTAATTCCGGCTTGTTCAGCAAGCGCACGTAAGATACTTCCAACGGGCTGATCAGTGTACCGATGGGTCCGCGGACGGGCCGGATCGATAACCTCCGGCTCCTGCGGTTGTTGCGCTTCCTCATGTTGCTTGATCGCACGCTCCAAGTCATCTGTCGTGGTCGGTGAAGAACCAGGTGCTGGCGAGGCAGTTGGGGAATTTGCCGCGGATCCCGGCGGAGTTGCTTGTTCGTCGATGAGTTGCGGCGTTTGACGCGGAGTCTCCTGTCCCAGCGCGCCAAGGATCGCTAGGAAAATGACAAGACTCACTCCTGTAATCGTTTTGAACATGACCGAGCTTCAGATTAATTGCTGGGTCGCGGTTTTTTCTTTTTCTTCTCGAGCCGGACCACGTCAGACGCACTGTCATTCGGCAGGGGCAGATGGTAGATCACCGCTTTGAAGCCCGGGAGAACCAGATCGACGCCGTTCTCCGATACACGGCCTACTTCGACAACAAACGTCCCCTTCTGGTCGGTCACCAATGGGAGCCCATATGTCGCAGCCAACTGTTGGATGCTCTGGAGATCCTTGCTAGCGGCATCCAACGGGACCTTATCTCCCACATGGAAATCGACACCGTTGATGAGAGCGATACTTTCAAACGGCGTGTCACCAATTGAAATTCCGCCGAGATAGAGCTGATTCTTGATTAGTTTAACAATATTCTCCAAATATCGACTAACGATATCGCCGCTGACGATTCCGCGCGGCTCCTGATGCTCATCAATGATTGTCTTTGGAGCATCGGCGGAAATAAACGGATCCCGCCGAGTCATCGTATAGTGATAAGAATATAGATCCGGCAATTGGACCTGGGCGTGAAGGATACTCGCCCATATAGCCAGAATCGAAGTGAGAGCGATTAGTCTAATCATCTACTTTGGTCCGGATAAGACGCGGATTAGAAGACGGGTCTCAAGTGCAGTTGGATTCATCGAAAAAGCGGGGACCCCAGCCGGCCTGGCAAGATCGACTCTCTCGAGAAAGAGAAAGGCGTTCGAATTTTCCTGTTCTGCCAGAAATGGTAGCAAACGATGAAGCTCGACGCTGTTTGAACCGGCCTCGAACATGACGCTCATTTCATGATGCGGTCCGTCAACCGGCTTGACGATGAAACCATAGTTCCGAATCGATTTTTCAATTCGGTTGTCAACGACGTCAGGATCGTCCTTTGTATTCCGGCCGGGAACAGGCAACCGCCCTTCATTTCGAGATACTCGAACGATCCCGTCATTCAACCGCGCAAACGTCGCAGCGATTTTTTCCGCACTGGATCGCAATTCCGAGATGTGCCGTTCCATCTGCCGATTTGCAGCTTCTAGCCGCTCGTTCGCAGTCCGCAGCACACTATTCTTTGTCGAAAAGCAACTGAGTGAGATCACTTCACAAACGACGATACCGACAAGTACCAGGGTCAGCAAAACTGCGCTCCTCGGGTCCCTCTTCAGAACCGGACTCGATCTTCTCGTCATAAATTTCCCTCCGCATCGATCTTGCTGACTCCAAGTGGAAAATAATTGCCATTGGCTTGAGCCTGCAGCGTGGCGCTGCAAGCCGTTGGGACCTTGTTCGAATCCTTGCCAGAATCGGCAACGCAGGAAACCACACTGCTGCCCGGAGGAAGCCTTCGCAGGAGTCGACCAATGAATTCCTTCCACTCCTGCAGGTTATCTCCGTTCAATACGCCGTTGAGTGTGATCGTGTATATCTCAGGGACACGGAATATCTCTGATCCGAGTGGGACCGTGTGGTAGCCCGCCGCTTCCACAGCCATTCTGGAGAGAACAACACCAGGTGGTATCGTTTGTTCGACAGCACCAATGACTGCGCTCACTGGCATCCTGCCTCGCAAAATCGGTTCCCAGCTTTTAATTTGCTCCATCTGCAACTCGGTCTCTTTGAAGGCGCCAAGACTTTCAGTGAGTTGTATCTTTTTCTGGACTGCGAGACCTTCTCGGGTTTCCTGCTCTGACCTGACTAGATTCTCAACAAGCATAAAAAAACCTAGCGGCATCTGGAGCGCTATGGCGCCAATCACAGCCAACGCGGCAATCCGGTACCGGGAATCGTACCGGTACGCTTGCTTTGACAGTTTTTCTTCCGAAACAAAAAAAGGCTGCACAGAAACCTCGTTTTATTGTTTGGCTAACCAGTTTAATAGATGCGGGACAGGTCTGTCGTGAGCGGTCCGCTTTCCGGTTGATGCCATCACAAGCAATGGCGCACCGAGTACCGCCCTGAGGTGATCCTCATCAATGATCGTAATACCATCGTAGCTCACATCATCATCGCCTGGTTCCCCTGGGTTTGAGCACCAGAGATACACCGCCGGATCCTCAAGCCCGAATTCGTCGAGATTCAGCCGAATCTTGCTCAGCACGTCGTCAATCGTCTGAGCGCGAAGTAAATTCGTGAGCTTTCCGCGCTTTATGATCGCCGCGACAACCCCTTTTTCGGCTGCCACAAGGATGACAGAATCTCTTTTATCGGTCGGGAGCACCGCATTACACCATGCCAATACAGCCACGGCCAACGGCAGTATTCCGACGATCGCGGCTCCCTGTTCGTCGCTCCAGAATTCGAACGGCAAACAGACATTCTCCGAAAGGCCAATGACCAGGATCGGATCATCGCTTGCTCCTTTTGTGCTGCCGGAAAGTCGAAGGTCGGGATCCAGGATATGCCATCGAAAATCGGGCCGGTCCCATCCGGACAAAATTTGTCCCGGTGCTTCGCGAAGATCCGTCAGAGCCTCATCGATTGTTCGCCTGCGCAACTTTTCAAGAGTGAAGAGATTGAGAAACAGCTCGTCCGCCGGAGTATCAACAACAAATAGATGCTGGCACCGCTGCGGAACACGGTATCTGGAAGCAAGTTTCGCTGTGACTCTCCTTCCGTTCGCACCCGGTCTGTACGCTTGCCCGTACGACGTCGTCGGAGGCGCATCCGGGTCACGGTGGAGTTCGTCCTCATATCCGAACGCCTTTTTCCTGTAGGACACGAGCGCCTCGACCTCCTCCTCGCCTACGTGGAACACGATCATCGGCTCTTGTCGTGAAAATAGCCCACCTCTCACATAGTACCGCAGCGGCATTTCCCGGATAAATGTCTGAATATCGTTCAACATGACTGTATCAATGTCGCAATCTCGTCCGCGTCATATCTATCTCGTAACTGTCGTCTAGTTATGTTATTTTTATGCGCAACCAATTCTTGAAATTGCCTTCTCCAATCTGTCTGAACGTCAGATATTGTTATAGATCTCGTACATCGGAAGTATGATTGCGGCGGCGATCATCCCAACGACGACGGCAAGCACGATCAAAATCAACGGATTCAAGATCGTCCTGAACCGTTCCGTGTCAGCATCGAGGTCCCGGTTCATCAGTATTGCCAGTCGCTCTAACTGGTCTACATCTGAACCAGTCTCCTCAATAAAGCGAAAATACTGAATGTTACGCTCCCCAATGATGTCTGTCTCTGCTGCAAGGACGTTAGCCAGCGATTCGCCCGACTTCAAGCCCATGCTCGCACGCGCGATGGCAGTCCGATACGGATAGTACCAACTGATATCCTTCAGCAGCATCAGGGCCGTCGGGTTAGTCATCTTGTTTTTTTTAAGCTGCGCGAATGCAGCAATAAAATTTGTTCGTATCCCAGCAAGCAAATACCGGCCGACCCCTGGGATTCCGACTACGAATCGATGCGTCCAGGAATGCCTTGTGACGTACGCGGGCAATCGCACGAAAGCGTACGTACAGGCTGCCAATGCTGTCACGAAAAGGATTCGATGACCGCTCACCGCGTCGCTGATCGAAATCATTAGCTGAGTCTGCCACGGCAGCTTTCCGCCGAGGTAATCCAGGATCGATCGAAACTGCGGAACGATGTAGGTGACCATCACCCCAACTGTAACCGTCGCCATCAGCAGAGTGATCGCCGGCTGTAACAGCATCATGCTGATCTGGTGCCGAACACTTTCTGTCCGTGCGGTAAGAACGCGGATCGATCGCAAGCTTTCGTTCATGCTTCCCGATCGTTCGCCCGCCTCGAGCAGGCCCACAGCAACATTGCTGAATAGATTCGGGAACTGTCTCGCCACATTGGCAATACTTTCGCCACCGGCAACCATCCGTTCCATGGCTCCAACAACGCGCTGCAGATTCCTCCCGGATTTTGATTTTTGCGATATTGTAATCGCACATGCTTTCAGCGCGATTCTAGGTTCCATCCCAAGAAACAGCGTGGTTTCAAGCTGCTCCATAAAGTATACGATATCCTTTATTGAGATCTTTGCCTGCGCCAACGGATGCAAAAGATGCCGTTCGCTGACTTGCGCCACGGCGAGCCCGGAATCCAGCAACCGAGCCGTAACTTCGCCGGCCGATTTGCCCACCAGATTTCTGGCGAGAAACGGACCATTCCGGCTCACTTGAATAACAGCAACAAACTCGGCCATAACAACGTTATATTATATACGTAGTCTATTGTGCTTGTAATCAGCGCCTCGATGGAATGCAAGGCATTTTCTTCGGATGGCATCGACTTTCTACGAGGAGACCAGCTATTGAACCGTGGAGCCGGAAGCAAGACCGTTGTTTATCATCACAACAATCGGCTTCATACTCGGCGTCACGTAATTCGGATCGATCGATTTACTCAAAGTAATCCCCGTATTGAATGACCCGTAATTCGAGATTGTGCGCCCGCCAGTCCCCGCCATTAATTGCGATTCGTCGTTCACCTGAATGCCCATAACCATGAGATACGGCTGGAGATTTGCGAAAGAGGCGGCTGTATTGGGATCGGTTTCCGGGTTGTCGACCAGGAATTGTTGTTTCGCCTGTTGAATTGCATCGACTACGGTCAACGTCTTCGTCGCGATCCCTTTCTCCATTCCGTTGACGATCGTGTTCGTAGCCCAGGTTACGGTCAATGCGCCAAGCAAAATTGCCAGCAGCACTTGAATCAGCGAGATCCCCTCCTGTCGCTCCTTGGTTACAACTCTGGGTTTCATAATTCTCCTATCAATGTTTGATTTGGCTTTATGTTCGGATGTATTTAAGAATGCGATCATCAGTACTCCGATTCGTTTGACGCGAGGTCTCGAAGCTGAATTTCCCCGTGCAGTTCGAGTGTAAACGGTGTGTTCGCGGGAACCAATTCAAGCCTGCCACCTTCGGAGTCAGCGCTTGCGGTGGCGAGCACGCTTTCACCCTGTTTCACTTGCCCGATGACGCCGAGGAGGCCGCCGGGACGATCCAGTAGAAGCGCACGGACCTTCATTTCAGTGTTTTCGAAGACGATCGTCCAGACCCTATTGGATCTTAACCGTCCGCTCTCCGGATCGAACAAACCGGATCCAGCAACCCGGCTGCCGGCCATAATCAGGATCTTTCCGGCGGGAGAGACGACTTCCTGCGTAACGACGCCATGAATAGAAACTGCCCGGCCATGCATATTGCTGACCGCGAGACTCGTTCGGCACTCAATCGATAACACGTTTGCAGTCGGTTCCTCCGCCGAATCTGCTCGAATTGACAGCATCGTAACCGGCGCAGGTGTCGGACTCCGCAGCGCTTCGGCGACGGTCGGCACTTTTCTTGGTTCGACCTCTGCTGCGACCGGCTTGCGATCGAAACCTCTGAGGCAAAGGACCGCGGGAACCCAAACATGAAAGGGTTCGCGATGCCTTGTGATCGAATTCTCTCCAGGGAGCGATTGAACCACCTGTGACACACGATTGACCTGGGCCGTTACTACGTCGGAGACCTTCGCAATCGACGAGCGTTGCGTATGACCCTTACGCAGGTATTGGGGTAGCGCGCAAAGGGCTGCGCAAACAATCGCGGTCCAATAAGCCAGCGGCAACCAAGGTGAAGCAAGCGCTGAACGGATCATGAGACCTCCGAGCCCTCGCGAACGAGGTAATCGATCATCCGCGGCATAATCGCCCGCGCCTGGTGTTCTAGAAGCCCCGTGGAAAACCAGTTTCTGTAGAGAGTCGCCAGAGCGATCTTCGGCGTAATCTCCATGACGAGAAGATTGTAGTTGGTCCCAATTGTGATTCGGCCCAGAACATCGCCTTCGGTCTCAAGTTCTCCGAGTAGCATGCGCGAGGTTGCAAATATCATCGCCGAGCAAACCCCCAAGGTATCAGTATCAAAATCAGCGTCAGTTGCGACCTTCGCCAGGATGGCTGCATCATCCTGAACGAGCAGCGCGCAGACAGCTTCTGTATTCCGTTGATATTCGCGCAGGCACCCGATCAAAGATCGGAAATCCCACGCCATTAATTCTTTGTCGCTGCAGCCGGCCACGATCTTTTCTTTTCACGGCCGCGGACCGTAAATCATGTTCAATGCGTGCGCGGTAGCCACGAGACGCTCGCGAAGACCGGGTGGAAGATTCTTCCCATCATGAGCAACTAATATCAGCACCTGTCCGGCAATGGTCAGGCTGATCAGGCAGGCGTTCCCGGCAAGCGTCACGAACCGGGTCGGGCCGCCGCGCATGCTCTCTGTAAATCGGACCAGATCCTGCACGAACCCAGGCGCAAGACCCAAAAGCGACTCGTTGAGTCCGCCGCTCAGGACGCCTCCCAGGACCGCGCCGTCGGCCAACATGATCACAACGCCGGCAACGCGGGGGAGTTGCAACACCAGGTCAGCGACCTTGGACCCATCAAGCTGTTCGTCGGTCAGAAAGAGTTCTTGCAACGCTTCGTGCCATTCGCGGCGAACATCGTTGTTCTGAGTGTGGCGGAGACCGGTCGGAGATTCCGATGAGAGATTGCCGCCGCGCGGCCTGCGATACGGCGACTGTTCAGCTTTGGCATCCGCCGGCAACGACTGGCATGCGCGGTTCTCCGCTTCCTTCGGCGATGCAGTGGTTCCCCGAACTGTAGAACTTTGCGCGTCGCCCTGAACATCGTCAATTATCGGGAGCGCCGGAATCGAATCCGGCGAAGGAACCGGTTTCTGCTCAACCCCGGTCGGGGCACCGTTTGTCGCTTCAGTCTCTATAACGGGCGCAGCGCCGTTCGGCGATTGCGTTAAATGGACTGTAACCGAGCCGTTCGATCTGGCTTCGCGAACCGGTGTGTTCCGGCCTTCCGTTACTCCATTCGGTTGCCCGGTAAGCACGATCGGTTTCGCGGGGGGCTTCACCGGCTCGGTTCCCTCTTTAAACCTGGCGTCATCCTCCCGGGCAAGCTGACCAAACGGCGTTTCGAAATTCTCCTCGCCCAGGTCCCCGGATGAAATAGCAGCAAAAACATCCTCAAGTTGCGTAACGACGATCTGGAGCGGGATGAGAAACTCAGTGCCCGGATGCGGATCCTTTTCGAATAGCGCCGGATAAATCTCCTGAAGAACCGCCCCCTTGATCCGTGTCCGTCCTTCGAGGATCCCGAGTATCTTGTCCGCCCTCACGCTGATCGTACCGCCCACGTTGTTCCAGAGAAGGTTTGCAGGCGCCTGACCGTCCAATAGATCGCCTTCAGAAAGTGACACACTCCGGCTGCCCAACGTCTCTTTCTGGTGCTCCCCAGCCATCGAATGGGTGGCAACCTCCTCTTTTCGTTTGAACAATCTCTGGAAATCCATTTCGCTAATCCCTCGGAACTCTAAACAATTTATTGATCAAAGCGCAATCTGTTTCACTAAATAGTTACGTTTTATTTTTTGAGTTACTTGAGCGATATTTTTCCAGTTAATTTTTATTGGCAGGGAATCCGCAATGGATGAGACTCTGATTTTGCGTTTGTTCGACGATGAACGCCGGCGCCTCAATGACAGCGATGTAACGTTGTCGTCTACACGTTATGTTGTGCGCGCCATCGGGGCGCATGAATCGTGGGCCGGCATTGTTTATTACTGTTTTCCCGCGGAGGAGAGCGAGTCTGTCATCGACGGCGAAATTTCGTTTTTCGAGAACTTAGGCCGCGAATTTGAGTGGAAGGTGTACAGTCACGATCAACCACAAGACCTGCTCGCGGAACTGCGCCGCCGCGGATTCAAGATTGGCGAAGAAGAAGCTCTCATGATCCGCGAGCTTCGCGAGTTGCCGATCTCGCTGACGGCGGCGGCGGCGTCTGGAATCACGGTGGCAGCCGTCACAAATGCGCAAGGAGTAAACGATTTTCTGGCGGTTGAAGCCGCGCTCTGGCCCGCATCCGAAAAGATGAGAGACTGGCTTCTTACGATACTGAAAGATCCGGCGCAGCAGGATCTGGCATTCGTTGCTTATGAAGATCAGATCCCAATCGGGTGCGGTCGGGTCTCGGTCCGCCGGGAGAGCCGGTTCGCCGGACTTTGGGGTGGTGCTGTATTACCCGCCTTCCGTGGAAAGGGAGTGTATCGCGCGTTATTGGCCGCCCGGATCAATCATGTTTCGAAATTTGATTCCGTACAATATTTGCGGGTCGACGCGCTACCGGCCAGCAGACCGATCCTGGAGAAATACGGCTTCCAACGAGTTGGATCCACCTGGCCTGCCGAATGGGCTCCGCGGCGAGGAGAGGTAAAAAGTAAAAAGTAAAAAGGAAGAAAGTACGAACGGATCGTCCTTGTGCGGCGTATCGGCGTATCGGCGTATCGGCGTATCGGCGCCGACTCGAAGGCGACCTCGATCCACAAACACGGAGCCAAGGTAGAAGAGGCGTTCCAGCCTGTTGAGTTTTCGACTGGCCGCAGCACGTGAGGCACTTGGGCAGGAGCCGACGTTCATGGATAGCTACCTCCTCTGCGGTGCGTCCATGCCTACCGTAATCTGGGGCTTTTGTGAGCAGTCTCCCCACTCATCAAGCCCGAACGTCGGTGTGAAACGCTTCAATAATTGATCGAGGTCGCCTTCGAGTCGCGCCGACACGCCGATACGCCGGCACCGCGTCCTTTTTGGTTGCGGCTACGCCGCCCTGTGTTCTTTGCGCTTTGCGGTAAATTCTGTTCTCTGTGTCCTCCATTGCTCTGTGGTCAATACCCTTCTCCTTTGCCTCCCGCTTCGATACGGCACAAAAAAAAAGCGCGCAGCCCGGTACTGGCAGCCGAGTCTGCGCGCTCTTTTTAACCTGACTAACCTAAGATTTTCGTGTTATCCCAATCTGCGAATCAAGAAGAAGCAGGGGCCTGGACGAGCATTGCTTTCTCTTTTTTCTTACTTCCCATCGTGAAGTGAATCAATCCGTAAATACCCCAGACCGCCGCGACTCCTAGAGCGACATACGGCTCTTTCCAGCTCATACCGGCAACTGAAAACGGGCCGACCAGATAGAATAACATGCAACCGAAGTTTGCCAGGAGACCGAACACGGGAACAACCATATGTTTAAACCCGTGGAATGCGTGATGCTCCTGGTAGGCGATGATCGCGATGATGCATGTCATCATGTAAAGCAGGAACGTCCCGAAGTTACTGATCAATGTGATCACGAGCAGGCTTTGCGGGATGTTGGCCGCTGCATCGTGCGGAATAAGTCCGAAGCTGTACCAGATGTTCTGCGGAAGTGCTTTAATGGTATCATCCGTTACTGCCGCCCCGCCGCAAAAGTATAGAACCACCCCAAAAATCCCGATGATTGCCGAGATGGGACAGAGCACCCAGATCGCTCGGTGCGGCGTGAGATTTTTGCCATGAAGCACCCCAAAATGGGCCGGCACCTCCTCATCGCGTCCCATCGCATAGGTAACGCGAACTCCCGTGTTGATGCAGGCAAGAGTCGTACCGACCAGAGCAAGAAACACGGTAATAGCCTGGATAAACATGAACCACCAACCCGCCTGGGGACTTCCGAAGACCCAGGTCCCAACAATCTGCATCATATCGCCGATTGGTGCGGGCGAACCGCCGGCGGTCTGAAGCGTGTAGCCACTGTTGAGGAAAAAGTTCGCTCCAAAATACTCAAAGAGGTAACAGAACGCCCCTTGAATCAGCAGGGACAAAATCACGGCTTTAGGAATGTCGCGTTTCGCGTCCTTTGCCTCTTCACCCATCGACGTCACTGATTCAAAGCCGACCAGAATCAGAATCGCGACACACGCCTGAACCATAATGAAACTGAATCCATGCGGGGCGATGACCGAAGCAGCGCTCTTGTGAAATTGAAATGTGGGGGTTGGATTCTTGGGATCGGACCCTTGCGTGATTGCCTGGTCGGCCTTCCAAGTCAGAGTAAAAGGTTTAGGGGTGCCATCCGGGTTCTTCTCGAAAATCCAATTCCCATCCTTGTCCTTCATCGGGGTCGTGACGTCGTTTCCCTTGTCATCCTTGGTGGTTTGCATTGCGATGACATTGGAGACCGGGACACCGTTCGGATCCAGCGTGATAGCTTTGGCGCCTTCTTCCGAGTGGTTGAGTCGATAACCGATGGCGATCACGGTGAAAACGATCAGCGCCGTAATCTGCACCACGTTGATGGCAAGATTAACGGCGGTTGATGCGTTTACGCCGCTGTACGCGATGTATCCAACGAAGAACGGAAAGACGATGCAAAATAAAATCATCAACAACGGACTGGGCACTGCTGCATTGAACACAGAAGGGAAGACCTGTCCGGCAAGATAACCTACGAGAATTGCGGTAACAGCGACCATTACGCCCGGGTACACCCAGTAGTAAAGATGGCTGGCCCAACCCACCACGAACTTGGCAATTCGGGCAAATCTGAACGCTTTCGTTTTCGACAGGAAAGCCTGTTCGGCGAAGAAGTACGATGAACCGGCGCCTGGATAGAGTTTCGACAGTTCGGCATACGAGATAGCTGTTGCTAAGCAGAGCAACAGCGCGACAAGGATGCCGAACCACATAGCGATTGCGGCTATAGGCTGGCCGTAGAGAGATTGTTCACCATAGGTCAACCAGAGGAACGCCCCCGGCGCAATCAGCGCCATCGCGTTCACAGTCAGCCCGGTCAGGCCTAGTGTTTTCTTAGCTGTGGGTTGGATATTTTCGGACATGAGGGTAGTGTATTTGATTACGATTTTGACCGTAGAGCGGTCGCACGACAGTCAGCATTGACCGTGCCACGTTCATCCAGCGCAGCTACACAAAGGGATCGTCGACCCTTTTCAGAGCACTGTTGCATTGTGGCAAAGCTTCTCCAGCCCATGCTGAGCGCATTCACAACGCGCATGGAAGTGACTAAATTTAACCAACCAACCCCTCAAGGACGTCAATTTTATACACTATTCCGGCGAAGCCCTTGCATTTCATTGAATGGATACCACGCTGTTTTTTGTGCGGAAACTGGCTTGTTCGTGTTTTGCGGTTTTACTTTTCGGCGCCGGTGGGGTCGGTCATGGCGCCGAAGCTGTGTTTTCACAAGATGAACAGAGCGTCTTCGCGATAACGGCGAAAGGGCTTGTTCAGTTGAATCTGGATACGAAGCAGGCGCAGCCGCTTCAGGCTTCGGCAAAGTTCGACAACTCGGTGGAGCACGGGGTGTCATTGTCAAATGCCGGTTATGTTCTGTTCGCCGGTAGCGACGGGATTTCGGCTTATAACACCGAGAGAAAGAGTTGGGTGACGGTTTGCCGGCCGCCACGCGGAACTGTCTGCACGAATGTGGCGTATAATCCGGCGGACGGCTCGCTCGTCTTTGAAACGACCGATCAAAAAAACTCGTTTGGGTACTGGTTCATGCCAAAGGGCACCAACCAACCAATTCCACTCAGGCTACGGCGCATCAGCTATCTCTCAGGATTTACGTTCAATTCCGCGGGCCAGCTCTATTTCGGCTATGATGGGGATCTTTGGACAGGAGGGGTCTGCAACCTGCCGGACGAACCGGAGACCGGTTATTGGATTTGCGGAATCCGGATTGCGCCGGTCGCGGATCTTGAGACCAGCATGGGTACGCCATCCAATCAAGGAGTGGAACAAACAGCACCGGCCGGCGAATTGATCTACGTCCACCTCCACCGGCTCGGCGGCAGCGGCTGGGGCCAGATTGCGTCGCTCATCGCACCGGCAATCAAGTTTGACGAGGGCGAAGCGAGCGATGATTCGCTCGATAAACGCCTGATGCTCTACCAGGACGAGCTGAAATCCGTCCACCTGCTCGGCGAAAACGGTTCCTATAGTTACCTCTGTGCAAGCCGGTCCGGCAAAAAAGTCTTCTATCGCGCACAAGACGCTCAGGCGGATAAAATGAAAATCTGGCTGGTGACAGAAGGGAAGAGGGAAGAGCTCGGCGACGATTCGCTGCTGGGAATCGGGGAATGAAATCTATTGAAACCGTGGGAATCCCCTATGCCTCGCGCCAAAAAATATCAGACCATCCCGGGTAGCCATCGAACGGCGCCGGCCGGGTCAAAGATCGTCGGGGAAATGGATCCAAATGACCGCCTCACGATCACGCTGCATGTTCGTCGTCCTGCCGCCAGCGAGAACCTCCGTGCGCAGATGTTGAATCTGTCCAAACAGCTGCCGGCCAAGCGCAAATACCTGACAAGAGAGCAATTTGCGACGATGCATGGCGCGGACCCGGCGGATATTGCGCAGATCACGGCGTTTGCGCATGAATATGGATTGACCGTTGTGGAATCAAGCCCGGCAAAACGCTCCGTGAAACTCTCTGGCACCGTTCAAGCTCTCACGGCCGCTTTTCAAGTCGAACTGCACAAGTTCCGGAAAGCGAATCTGCGTTACAGAGGACGCGTCGGCTCAATCAGTGTACCAGAGGAACTGGGCGGCATCGTTTCAGGCGTTCATGGATTTGACAATCAACCGGTCGCGAGGCCGCACTACAGGTTCCGGGATGCACTAAGTGATACGAGGGCGCGCAAAAATCAGATCAAAAAAAAGGTTCCAGGCACCAATTTCACCCCGCTTCAAGTCGCGGACCTCTATAAATTCCCGACCGGTCTCGATGGGAGCGGTCAATGCATCGGAGTAATCGCACTAAACGATATTAATACGACCACGAATCAGGTTACCGGCGCCGGATACAGCGCGAGCGATCTTGAATCGTTCTTCTCGAATCTGAATCTGCCGGTGCCGCAGGTTGTCGCGATCTCTATCGATGGCGGTGCGAATACCCCCGGGCCCGACCCGAATTCCGACGGCGAGGTCACCCTGGATATCGAGGTGGCCGGTGCGATCGCGCCGGGCGCAAAGATTGCCGTGTACTTTACGCCGAACACCTCGCAAGGATTCATCGACGGCGTAACCCATGCCGTTCACGACGCCGAAAACGCACCCAGCGTCATTTCGATCAGTTGGGGCGAGTCGGAGGATTCGCAGCCACAGCAATTTGTGGATGGATTGGCCGAAGCACTTCAAGATGCGGCAACGCTCGGAATCACCGTTTGTACCTCCGCCGGCGACAATGGATCCGCCGATACACCGACAAACGATCCAAGCGCGCCTTGGGATGGCAAGCCTCACGTCGATTTTCCTTCATCGAGTCCATACGTGCTCGCGTGCGGAGGAACCACGTTGACCGGCACCGAAACAACGGTCGCAAATGAAGCAGTCTGGAACCACGGGACCCGGGGCGGTGCCGGAGGAGGCGGCGCCAGCAACCTCTTCGCGCGCCCGGACTACCAGGCTGCCGTTTCGATCCCGGCATCGCCGACCGGAAAAAATGGACGTGGCGTACCCGATGTCTCGGGAGTCGCCGATCCGGAGACCGGATACCGAATCTTTGTAGCGGGCACTCAAAGAGTTGGCGGCGGCACGAGTGCCGTCGCCCCGCTATGGGCAGGGTTGATTGCCCGGATCAACCAACGATTGGTGAGCATCGGCAGCAAGCCGGTCGGTTACATTAATCCTCTCATTTACGGTTCGACAATCGCGAACAGCGGTGCGTTTCACGACATCGTTTCCGGAACGAACGATATTACCGGAACGCTGAACGGCCTTTACACTGCTGGTCCGGGCTGGGATGCGGCATCCGGACTCGGCAGCCCGAACGGCGCGAAGTTGTTAAGCGCGCTGGGCGGGTAGCCCCGGGTTGGAATAAAGAGAGATCCTTTCAGGTTATATCAGTTGAACGATCGAACTGGGCGTGGCGAATACCGCGGCGGTTCGATCGCGAAAAATAATAACTCGATACTTGAACCTGAGAAGTCGGAAGGCCGGTTCGGTCTCCCGACATCTGTTGTATATGAAAACGTCGACTCTCTTTCCTTGGGTGATCGCAGCGGCATTTGCCACCGCGATGCCGGGCACGCTTGGAGCGATGTCCGGTCACGGTAGTGGAGGATCCGCAGGAGGTGGATCTCACGGTTCTTTTGGACACGGATTTAGTCATCAGAATGGATTTCGTCGCGATTTTGGTGACCATCGTTTTGCGGATCGCCGATTCTTTCACCACGACCGGGACGACCATTTCTTTCGCCATCACGACCGTTTCTTCTTCGGTTTCGACTTCGTTGCGTTTGGTTTTCCTTATTGGTGGTACCCCGACTACTACTACGGATACCCATACGATTACGCCTCTTATGATAACTCGCCCGTATACGATTACAGGTATTGGTACGGTCTGGCCGCGGTAGTGCAGACGGAGCTTGCCCGGCGCGGCTATTATCATGGGCCAATTGACGGATTGATGGGTTCTGGCAGCCGCGAAGCCATTCGAGCGTTTCAACAGGCCCAGGGGTTGCCGGTCACCGGCGTCGTTGATCCGGCATTGCTAAAAGCTTTGAAGCTGCCTGCGGTGCCGCGCGTTGCGGCGTCTGATCACGGGTTGGCCCTGAATTTCGGATAGCGAAGCTGAAGCAGGACAAAGGGGCAATTGCCAACGTAAGCGAACCGTCTCGGTTTGCCGATTTTCAGAATAAGCATTGCGAAGTCTGCGGTTTCTAATTCGGGGTTAAGGTTAAAATTGCAAGGCCGACTTGAAAGTCGGCCTTGCTCGCTTCATCGGGTGTCAAACTGCTATGGGGTATTAGCTCTTAGAATTAGCCTTCGAACTCGCGTTCGGCCCTATCTGCATCCGCTGCCAGATCTGCAATCAGATCATTAAACGCTGCCGTCTGGCCAATGAAGAGTCCGTCCGCGGTGAGTGCATTGACAGCCCCCATCGCCGCGTTCTTTCGTATCGGTCGGGCGAATAATCGAGCAGATCGGGAACTTTCGGTTAAGGAATGGGCATGGCTCCGGCATGATCAGGTTTGCTTGTAACGATTCCGGCTGGTTTGAACTGAGGTCCACAAACGTCACCGCGAGTTGTTAACCGGTCAAAGACCGTGAACGGCGGATTGGCTGGTGGCCCATTAAGGTTTGTATTCGCATTGCCCGCTTTGTCATGCCAGGTCTGAAAATGCGATGTCTCGGTTGGGCCGATACTGAGCAGGATTCGCAAAACTTCCGGATCGCTCACCCTTTGAGCCAGCGAAGGATAGAGGCTGCGTGCCGCCTTGCTCAATAAAGGCAAAGTGAAATCCCGCCGTAAAGGCGATCGCTTTGAGGTGATTAGTCTCGTTACCAATCGCACCGCCCATCTGTCAGCATCATTTCTTGGAATTGCAGTCTGTCTTTGAACATTCAAACTCGGGCTGGGTCGATCTGCTTGGGCAAAAATAATGTCAGGATCCAGATCGGGGTTGTTGTTGTCGGCTGCGGTATCTACCCCAGAAACTGGTGTCCACGGTGAGCTGCGTGAGGTTTGTGAGCCGGTCCCTTTTTTGTGGAACCGGGGCCTGTACTGCCTGGCAATCGTACGAAACTCAGGGCCTTGAGTAGGTGAACAAGCTCGGACGTCGAGGCGCCTTTGGAAGCTAAGTAAGCCCGTATGAAGTCCGCGTGGCTGAACTCATCGTCGGTATTGTCATGGATATACTGGGGCATGTCCGCATCAAGAATCGTGAGTGCGTCCGTGTAGAACGGGTTTCCTCCGGTGGGCGCGACGCCGGTGCGGATTGGTAGATGCGAAATCTGGTTCCTGGTCTCCTCCGAGCTCCCAGTACTGTGTCCCACAAATCACTTTCCAGAATTTCTGCCGCGCCCAGGAACCGAAGAATTGCCGCATCGCCTCTGGTAAGGCTTCCGCTGTTGTCTCCGGGATTCGCGCGGGCTTTGGTTGCCAATAGTGCGCTGGCTGGAATCAAAGTTGCGCCAACCATTCCAAGGCCCTTTAAAAAAGAGCGCCTTCCGACTTCAGATTCTCCGCGAGATTCCGTTTCTTCCCCGTAGGCAGGAAGAGCGGTTCTCTCGCTCGCAACGGTTCGATCGTTGTTTGGTTCTTTTCTCATACATTTTGTTCTATGAATTCGGAGGGTTTGAGTCCGTGCCACAAGAAACGGGTAACGTCTCAACTCCCTCGTTCGATATAAACAGGGATGCGCCGGCTTTTATTCCCTCGGAGCCCGACTAAATTCGTTGAATGCTTGAATTTTCTGGATTTGTTAGTGGACGTTCGCTTGGCATGTCCGAGTGACAGCCGGCGCATAGGTCCAACAATTAATTTTATCCCCCGAAATAAATATGGCTAGACCAGTCACCTTGTTCACCGGCCAGTGGGCCGATCTCCCATTAAAAGACCTCGCTCCATTGGCGAAGAGCATGGGGTTTGACGGGCTCGAACTCGCCTGCTGGGGCGATCACTTCGATGTCGATGCCGCGGCTGAATCCAAGGATTATTGCAAAGATCGCTGGAAGCTTTTGACGGACAATGGGCTGACCGCATTCGCAGTCTCCAATCACCTGGTCGGACAGGCTATCTGCGACAATATCGATGAACGGCACCAGGCGATTCTGCCGCCGCAGATCTGGAAAGATGGAAATCCCGAAGGGGTTCGCCAGCGCGCAGCGGCGCAGATGATCAAGACGGCGCAGGCTGCACGAAACTTCATCGATACGAAGCCGGCCGATGGCCTTAGATTTCCGGCTGTCGTGCCGGGTTTCACCGGGTCAAGCGTCTGGCACGCCTGTTACGCCTTTCCGCCAACGAGCCAGGAGTTCATCCAAAAGGGATTCGATGATTTCGGGAAACGGTTCATTCCGATCCTCGAAGCGTTCGACAGTTTCGATGTCAATTTTGCGCTCGAGGTACACCCGACCGAAATCGCGTTCGATATCGCCTCGGCGCATCGTGCACTGGAAGCGGTTAAGAATCATCGCCGGTTCGGTTTCAACTACGACCCCTCCCATCTTGGCTACCAGGGGGTCGATTACGTAAAATTCCTGCGCGAATTCAAAGACAGAATCTACCACGCGCATATGAAGGATGTCTGGTGGGGTCATGGCACCGGAGATGTCGGTGTCTTCGGCGGTCACACCAGTTTTGGCGATCATCGCCGGTACTGGGATTTCCGATCAATCGGCCATGGCGATATCCGGTTTGAAGATATCATCGTCGCTTTGAACGACATTGGCTATCGAGGTCCTCTCTCGATCGAATGGGAAGACATCCGGATGGATCGTGTTCACGGCGGGACAGAATCGTGCCGGAACGTGCGCGCTTACGATTTCGCTCCGAGTGGCGTCGCATTCGATGCCGCGTTCGAGCGGGACTAAGGCTCAGGTGAAACGATCGCGACAAAGGAAGGTGCCCTGCGTGGGCCCGTAAATTATTATGAACTCTAGTCGAACCGCTGCGCGCGATTCCTGAAGCATGGACGATCCCTTCAATCCCTCTTCATTGGCGAACAAATCAGACGCACACTGGATGCGTCTCGCGTTGTGTGAAGCGAGGAAAGGCCTGGGGCAAACGAGCCCTAATCCCGCTGTTGGCGCGGTAATCGTCGGCGCCGGTTCGGCCATGGCAACAGGGTGGCACCAACGTGCAGGAGGCCCGCACGCCGAGGTCGTGGCGCTGTCCAATTTGAAGGATCCGGCACTGGCCGCCGGAGCGACGCTGTATGTGACGCTCGAACCCTGTTCGACCACCGGACGAACGCCTCCGTGTACCGATGCGATCATCGCTGCCGGAATCGGCCGAGTTGTCGTCGGCACGATCGACGTGAATCCGAAACATCGGGGACGCGGCCTCGATCGCCTGCGGCAAGCCGGTGTCGATGTGACCGCCGGCGTGCTGGCAGAGGAGTGCGGACTGCTGAACACCGGCTTCAACAAATGGATCACTACCGGGATGCCGTGGGTGATTGCTAAAGTTGCACAATCGTTGGATGGCCGGATTACCCGCCCCGCCGGTGAACCGCAGTGGCTCTCCAATCCGCGTTCTCGCAGGGTGGTTCAATTGCTCCGGTCGACCGTCGACGCAATCCTCGTGGGGGCCGAAACGGTGCGACGGGATAATCCGAGATTGACGGTGCGTAACAGGAAGTGTGGTGCACAACCATGGCGTGTCGTGGTGACTCGATCAGGGAATTTGCCGGCCGATGCGACGCTGCTGACCGACGAATATCGGGATCGGACCCTTGTCGTGCAGGGCTCCGATTGGATCGAATTGCTCAAGGACCTCGGATCCAGAGGGGTGACACGTCTGTTCGTGGAGGGTGGCGGTAACGTTCTGGGGCAACTTCGCGATCAAGAGCTGATCGATGAGCTCTGGTGTTTCGTGACACCTTGTCTCACGGGGGGGGACAAGCCGAGCTTTGGGGGAACCGGGATCAATCGGATGAGCGATGCAAGCCGACTCGAGCGCGTTCGCTACAAGAAGTTCGGAGACGATCTGCTAATCACCGGGCACCTGTCACCATCCGCCAGTCGCCCGTAAAAGCGTTCACTTAAGCGTGAGTAGGCGAAGCGTCCCCGCTTTGCAGCTCTTCAAAGGGGGCGCAACATTAACGCCTCCGCGAGCTCTGAATCGCTTAAGTGAACGCTTATGGGCAGTCGCCGGACCGGGCTTTCCCGAAAGACTTCTGGGGGTTCGCCCCTGCCCCGAGACCTTTCGGGAAACGGGCTACCGGTGCCAAAAACCGTGCGGACGAATCCGTACGATCCGGTAAGGCGCATAATGGTACCGGCGATAGTAGTAGGGACGATGCTGGTAGACCGAGTACGAAGCACCGCCGCGCGGTCCGCGTAAGAATGGCGGTCTGGCGCTTGAATACAGGGGCGAAGCAAGTGTTGCAACGATGACAAGGAGGAAAAGCGAGTACCGGGCCACAAAATCTCTTATTGAGCGTTTGGACGCGGATCGACCGTGCCCTATTCGGCGCAATGCCGGAAAACATCCCCGAATCGCCCAGAAAAGATCAAGCCCGGGCGCTGCCGCCCGGGCCAATTCGATCTCTCGTTTTCCGCCTCCTTCCGACGCTTAAGTCCACGGAAGGATCACGTCAACGAAACGTCAGCCCCAGATACCGGCTCATCGAACCGGCAACCGAGTATCGCATCGCCTGCTCCTTAGGAGGCCTTCGGAGTCGCGGAAGCCTCAGGCGAAGGAGAAGCGGCCGGAGCGGTCGACTTCTTGTGGTGTTTGGCATGATGATGATGGCTAGGTGTGGCGCTCTCGCTCGCGGCCGGGGTCGGGGTCGGGTCAGCGGCGAAGACGCTGGATTGAGCAACAAAGCCGAGGACCGCAGCTAGTAGAAGGATATTTTTTGTCATGGCTATTTAGGGTGTCCGTTGTGAGGACGGTTAGTGATAGTTACGTTTTTTTTTAAAGCTGAAGCCTGGCCAATCACGTCTCTTGTGGAGCTTCATCGACCAAACGCAGCACGCTCCGAACAAAAGGACCGGACTGCCAATAGCCCGTAATCCAAATGACCAAAACGGAGGCTGGTTACTTGTTGCATGTTCGTCATGCGTCACCTCACACTGCTCAACACCTTGAAATACCCGAAGTTTCAAAAAAGTTTTTGTTTCGCACTCCGATGACCTTCGATTGCCACGGGATCAGACCCAGATCATCCCTTGCGCGACCAGTCGCTCTCTGATACCTGAGGGTGTGTTTTATCGCCAAATTTAGGTCGGAAGAATGGCAGATTTACAGCTCCACAATATTGTAAAGCGGTTCGGCCAGGTCGAAGTAATCCACGGTGTCAGCCTTCAAATCGAAGACGGAGAGTTTCTAGTTTTCGTTGGCCCCTCCGGTTGTGGAAAATCAACAATGCTCCGCATCATCGCAGGCCTGGAAGATGCGACTCAAGGAGAGGTCTGGATTGGCGGTCGGAAAGTCAACGGGGTCGATCCTGCAAATCGTGGCGTTGCCATGGTTTTCCAAACACATGCGCTTTACCCCCACATGTCCGTTGAGGAGAACATGGGGTTCGGCCTGAAAATGGCCAAACGCCCAAAACAGGAGATTAAAGCACGCGTAGCACGTGCGGCAGAAATCCTGCATCTGACCCCGTACCTCAAGCGCCGGCCGAAGGAACTTTCCGGTGGAGAACGCCAGCGAGTCGCGATCGGGCGCGCAATTGTGCGCGAACCCGAGGTATTTCTATTCGACGAACCACTTTCAAACCTCGACTCAGAACTCCGAGTCCAATTGCGGATTGAGATTGCCAAGCTCCACACCGATCTGCAGACGACGATGATTTACGTGACGCACGACCAGGTCGAGGCGATGACCCTGGCCGACAAGATTGCTGTATTGAACGAGGGCAAGATTGAGCAGGTTGACGTACCGGCTGATATTTACCGGAGACCGGAAAACCTCTTCGTCGCCGGTTTCTTTGGCTCGCCGAAGATGAATTTTCTGAAGGTTCAAACGGAACATACGACGGACCGGACCATTGTGGTCGCCGGGGCGGATTTTCCCGGCCAACACATCAGCCTCGAACGAGCCAAACCACCCTCGATCACGCCGGGCGCCGAACTCACCGTCGGTTTGCGGCCCGAACATCTTCGGGCGTGCGACCCCGGGAAAGGGCTCGGCACATTGATCATCGAAGTGGTCGAAAACTTGGGGGATCTCACTTTCGTTCACGGAACGACGGCCACCGGCACACGCGTAACGATGAACGTGAAAGGGTTTCAGAACTTCCGTCATTCAGATGCCGTCGGCTTTACGTTCGATCAAGCCCACGCGCATCTATTCAGCGGCACAGGCAAGGCTCTCTGAGTTTGTGCGCCCGATAAGACTCGCCAAAGTACAACTTTCCGCGCCGATTCGGACGTTTCCGCAGTTCACGCGCGATTAGTGCTGCCCACCTGGTGCGCCTTTCAATTCGCCTTCGGCGGGGCCAACACCTTCCTGGTTCAAGCAAGAACTTAAAGCCAATGCGCCGCCCACAGCCAGCAGCGCGAAAAACCACTTCAATCGTCGCAATTTCATGAGCCGCAAACTATTTGGTCAGGCACGCAACATGTAAAGTACTTTCATGCCGCATCTCCAACCGCAAAGATGAAGACGCTGCGCTATGTTACGTCTTTCTGCTGTGGTCTGGGCTGGCGGCCAGAACGGCCCAGCCGTGAGCCGGAAGGCTTATCCAAGCATCGACGGTGCCGATCCGACCGAGATCGCCATGACCAGCGACGACATGGCGCATATGCGGCACCGGCTGGGCGCAGGCTGCGTCATCCAGATTGAGTGCGATCAACAGATGATGCGCACCGTTGCGCGCTTCGAACGTCATTTGCTTATTGCCCAGCTGGACGATCCTTGTGCGAGCCCGATGGAGCCACGCATTCCGGCGCCGGAGTCCGATCAGGCTTTGGTTCAGCCGGTATGTCCCCCAGCCGAAGGGAGCCAGCGCTTCCGGTTTCGCCGGAAAGCTCGGACGTATGGCGTCGTCGCCGCCGGCACGGTCTTCTTTTATGCCCCGGAATGCTTGCTCATCCCCTGCATAGATCGACGGCGTGCCGCCACAGGTGAATAGAATCACCAGCGCATGGGGAATGTGCCGCTCCTCAGTGAGCCGGCTCGCCAGTCGCGTTACGTCGTGATTACCGACGAATGTGAGGGGAACAAAGTCGTTCAGGAGGCGATTGTGGCGTTCCAGGGCCCAGGCGAGCTCGAATAAGTTGCGATCGTTCAGCGCACTCCAGATCGCCTTCCAGAGTTCATATTGGGTGACAGCGTCAACGCCGCTTTCTCGCACGAACGCAGAATAGTCGCCATGGATGACCTCGCCGAAGATGTATGCATCGGGACGCACTTGCCGAACACTTGGTAGGACATCGGCCCAGAAGGCCCGAGGAACGGCATAAGCGGCGTCAAGCCGCCAGCCATCCGCGCCGCGGTCCAACCAGTGCTTCATAACACGAGTCACGTAGTGCTTGACCGCGGGCTCGTCGTGATTGAGCGCGACAAGGCCGGGGTGCCCCTCGAATGTCGCATATTCAGGCTCCGCGCCGGCGGCGCGTCCGGATGGCCAACTCAGGCGAAACCAGGAGGCGCACGGCGCCTGCGGTCCATGGGCCAGGACTTCCTGAAAGGCCGGAAAGTCACGGCCGACATGATTGAACACGCCGTCCAAAATCAAGCGCAAGCCACGGCGGTGAGCGGCGGCGATTAGTGCATCGAAATCGGCATCGTCGCCGAGCCTCGGATCGATACGAAAATGATCGACGGTGTCGTATCCATGTGTCGACGAGGCGAAGACCGGTCCGAGTGCAATGCCCGATGCGCCGAGCTTGACGGCATAGTCCAGCCAGCCAGCGAGGTGATCCAGGCGATGAGTGATTGCGGTGTCCGGATTCGCTTTCGGCTCGGCTCCTACGAAGCCGAGTGGGTATACCTGCCACCATATCGCGTGTGTGACCCAATCGCGCATTGGTCTCTTGCAATGTTCGGGTTCAAGACATAAGCCGGCGGCGCTCTCGGTACCCAATCTGGAAGACGACATCACGCCTTACTCCGATTGGCCGCTGTTCCTCTCCGTCCTCGTTAGCCGGCGCGGCGGCAGCATTACGGTCGCCGTGGCGGATTGCCATCTCCACTGCATCCCGCACACCTGGCTTTATTGCAAAAATGGCCATGAGCTGAACAATATCGTTAAGGCCACCAGAGCGGACACGATTACCGCCAAGTTGAATCTCCTCATTCGCCGCTCGTAAGCCTGAATCAAATCGTATTCCATTATATTAAAGTTTGTTGTTCATTTGCCTGGGCCAAACTACCGAGCGAAGGGCAAAGGGTAAATTACCCGATTGGATGACGCTATACGGCGCGCTGCGCATAGGACCACGCCGCCCGAGGCAACAGCTTCGAATGTCAGGGACGCAGCTCCTTCAAACTCGGCGATTGATTGAGCCCTGTCCGGTTCCAAAAAAGTGATCCAGGTCCCCGTACACCAAGGAGTTGGCGACACTTCGCACGGGAACCTGAAATCGCTTTAACCAGCAGAATTAGACAATGCTCGTTCCCGATTCGTTGAATTCGACGGAGATTTCAATTCGGTCACACACGAGGCCCTGAATCTACGTAGCCAGCGCCTCCAACAGTTGCGTGACATGGTCGGCAGGCTTCACTTTCTTCAGGATAGCTTTAATTCGCCGGTCGGGGCCGATAAGGTAGGTGGTCCTCTCAGTCCCCATCTGTTTTTTTCCGCGGACGTTTTTTTCCACCCAAACCTGATAAGCCTGGATGATTTCGTGATTCGGGTCGCTCAACAATGGAAAGGGAAGACCGTGTTTTTTGATGAATTTTTGGTGACTCTCAACGCTATCGCCGCTGATCCCGAAAAGTTCGACTTTAGATTGGAGTTCACGCCAGGAATCGCGCAGGTCACAGGCTTGCGCCGTGCACCCCGGCGTGCCGTCCTTCGGGTAAAAATAGAGAACCAGCGTTGAACCCTCGAAGTCGGCGAGCTTCACCTCTTGGCCACCACCGTAAATGCCGCCGACTGCCGTGGCCTTGAAGTCGGGAGCAGGATCACCAATCTTAAGTCCTGTAGTCATGTTCGTTCTCGGCAAACGTGTCATGTCTAACGGGCTTCCGCAAACCACATCACTCTGCGTCCGGGAACCTGGCTCTGGACTCTGTTGAGCAAGAGAGATTCTGCTGCACCTCCTTAAACGTTGGCATGCGGAACAGCTGCGAGGTGTGGCGAATCCGCATCAACTCGCTGAAAGCTGTGCCGGTCGTATTTGTTCGATTGCTATCCCTGTTAGGGCAACTGCTAAGCAGTTTTTCATAGTTTCCCCCGGAGTTTAGGATGGTTTGTCGCGCCGATCAGAATGTATCTATGCAGAACTGATTCCACTCACTGACCCTTATCTAGTATATATCGGACGTGGGGCGGGCGGTGAAGTGGAAACGCCGCGGACCGACTTAGCTCAGACGATCGCCATATTCCGGCAAAGAAAACCCCGGAACGTCATACGCAACCATTCCGGGGCTCTGCCGGGGCATAACCGGCGAAATTGTCTTTGACCAGAAAATCAACGTGGATGTGCATTACGGACGAACCGGCACCGGATTAAATTTAAAAATTACGCGATCTGAGTGGAAAAATATTGCATCTGGACGCTTTGAGCCGTTCACAAGCTACTCGGCGGAAAAATGAATTTCTTTATCCCTTCAGCAAAGAAAACCAATCCGGCAAGGAGCCGCACCACAAGCGTTGCCGCCGGGGCACCGGTATTAAGCAAGGTGAAAAGCGTCTTTTTCATAGATTGGTACATTGACTTGGATGCATTTTCTGGTTTGCCCGGGTCGTCATAAAAATATTCCCCCCATTACGGCGCCAACCAAGACGAGGATCCATGGCGCTATCTTCCAGATCTGCAAACCGGCAAACAGGATGAGGGCGAGCGCCAGGCTCTTCGCTGAATCGATAGCGCTTGTCCAAATAGGCTGATAAAGCGCTGCCAACAAAATTCCAACGACCGTCGCATTGACCCCGGCAAGGAATGACTGAGCCACGGCGGAAGCCCGGAGTCGATTCCAGAGCGGGAGCAGTCCTGTGACTAGGAGCATGGGTGGCAACAGAATCGCGAAAACACACCATAGACCTGCCAACCAGCCGGTGGGAGAACCGCTCTTAACGGCCCCGAGATAGGCCGCAAAAGAAAACAGTGGACCCGGCAACGCTTGAGCGATGCCGTATCCGGCCAGGAAGGTGTTGTTGTCCACCCAGCCTTTCGGTACAACTTCAGCCTGTAAAAGGGGGAGAACAACATGGCCGCCGCCGAAAACAAGCGATCCGGTGCGATAGAAACTGTCGAACAGCGGCAGCCATCCATCCTGTTTGCCACCGGCGAGAAGAGGCACGATTAGCAGGCAAAAGGCAAAAACCGCCATCGAACCAACCGTTTGGACCCGATTGGGAAGCCGAGTGAACATTTCAGATCTTTCTCCAGGGGCCTCTGCGCGGATCAGTTTCCAGCCGGCCAGCGCACCAAGAGCGATCGCAAGCACCTGGACCCAGGAGTTGTTTGTCAAAAGGATGATCACCGCAGCAACAAAGGCGAAAGAGATCCGAGTGCGATCCGTGCAGAGTTTTGTCGCCATCGACCAGACTGCTTGAGCGACTACGGCAACGGCAACCACTTTCAAGCCATGCAGCCAGCCGGCTCCCTGTTCCCCGGTCATCCAGTGAATGCCGTAGGCGGCTAACAGCATGATAATCGCTGAGGGGAGCGTAAACGCGCCCCAAGCGCAAAGGGCGCCAGGGATTCCGCCGCGGGTCATGCCGATTGAGTAGGAAACCTGACTGCTGGTTGGTCCGGGCAGGAAATTGCAGAGCGCCACGAGATCGGCAAAGGTTTGCTCAGAAAGCCACTTGCAGCGTTCGACAAATTCCTGCCGAAATGCGCCAGATGGGCGATCGGACCGCCGAAAGACTTAGCCAATCTAAGAACGATAAGCAGATTTCGAGGTAATTTCCTCGCGCGGCTCGACTACCGTTACGCTCCGGTTTGTAGAACGAGCTATGTCCATGTTGGGCTGTGATCCCCGATAGGGCGTGGACTTCGGCGAGATCTGTCGAGGCGCTCCCGCAGAGCCGCCGCCAACGTTAGCATCAGATAAAGCACTAAAGAAATCATTGCAGCTAGCCGGAATAGCGGCTCATCCAATTTTCTTGCGGACCGACGCGGCAACCAGGGCACAGACCGGCAAACCGCAACCCATGCGAAGTGCCTCAAACATACTCAATCAGTTGCATGGCCGACGTCATGCAGCGCTGGTGGCAGTGGAAGAGCGTCAGACCCGGGTTGTCGGCGACGAAATCGAACTCGACCTCCTGAAACCCGCCAAGCATCACGACGTCCTTAATGACCCCACCGGTCGGTTTGCCGCCGACGCGCACCAGCTCGAAGCTGTGGCGGTGCAGATGCAACGGATGCACATCGTCGCTCGCATTGCGAAATTTGAACCGGTAGCGCTTGCCCTCGTGCACGGTGAGGTTCGGGGTCATAGTCTCCATTGAGAAAGCCTGGCCGTTGAGAGTCCACTCGTTAAACCCATGCAGTGCCCCATTGTGCTTGACGATGAGCGTTTCGATTATCTCGTCTGGCGGTGCGGCAATCGCTCCCGGTTTGCCGAACATGCGTTTATCCCACTCTACGGCTTGGGCTTTACCCATTATGGCTTGCCGCTGCGCCCGCCGTATTCGACGACGATGCCCATGCCGTGGCGGCGATCGTCATCGGCGAGATCGCCCATGACCAAACGCCCGGATGGTTCATCTCGACGATCGCCGAGATGCGCTCGGCAGTGCCGATCCATAAGACCGGCACATCCGCCGGATTGGGCACGGGGTTGCCGTCGAGCGCGATCACATGGAAGCGTATGGCCGGGCAGGGCCAGGCTGCGGATTTCGGTCGCGCTGGCGTTAAGTACGTGAAAGAGAACGCGCTCACCCTGCTTGACGCTTGATGCGGCTCGCCCTGGCCCAGCATCTTGCCGTTGATGCGTGAAGAGGTCGTAGCCTACCTCGTAGCCCTTGGTCTTTTCCTCCGCCTCGATCATCGGACTTCCTTCCGATCTGCTGCAGCTCGGGTATCGGCGCTCCAGCGAGAAAATCCATCGCCATATCGCCGCCCTGGCTGAAGGTCGGCTCGAATTCCTTCAGCGTGAGGAAGACTTCGCGGTCGTAGGCGCCCGGGATCGTTCTTCGGCTCGATGTAAACCGGCCCCGACCTGCCCCGTGTACGTGCCGCGATTGAGGTCGCCCTCGGCCACGACATGTGTGTGGTAGAAGCGAAAGCCGGCCGGCTTCGGCGTAAGGGTGAGGCGCCGCATGCCGTGCGCCGGCACATAGGGCGTGCCTTCTTCGGCTGCGCCGTCGACGTCGGTTGGGATGATCTGGCCGTGCCAGTGCACGAGCTCCGGCGTATCCGTGTCGTTGAACACGTCGACCGTGACCGGCTCCCCTTCTTTGAAGCGCAACAGCGGCCCGGGGAACTGGCCATTATAGAGCGTCGTCGAGACGATGTGGTCGGGCGCGAGCTCGAGAAGACCCGTGGCGATTCGCAAGGTCACGTTCGCTGGTCCGGTTTGAACCGGTGGCGTTGGGCTTGTTGCCGGCATGGGCATCTGCGTCGAGTTCTGTGCCGTCGCTGAGACCGGTAAAATGACACTGCCTCCTGCCACAGCACTTGCCAGCAAGAACTGCCGGCGCGTCATGCTATTGTCTTCGCTCTCTCTCATAGTTTGTAAACCCATTCGGGAACAACGTAAGCAAGCCGACGAATCGCGCCAGCATCGAAGGACACGCTCCAGCCTGATATTTTTGACTAAATTTGTTAGCTAACGCTTGTCAATAACGAAAATCGATATTCGGAGATCCGATTGCACTTGATGCGGCGCTCGGTTGTCAGCCAAGATGATGAATTGCGAATTGCCCGAATGAATCGGAAAGCCCTACACAGAAAACCCAGCAAAGAGCCTGATCACCGCGAGTTTGTTAGCGGCTTTATCCGGTTGCACATTCTCCACCACGCAGCACGAGAGCCATTGGTGGGCTTCTGGATGATCGAAGAGCTTAGACGTCATGACTATGAAATGAGCCCGGGCACGATTTATCCACTACTGCATAGTCTGCAAAAGAAAGGCTATCTCTCCGTTGAAGTGAAACGAGAGGGGCGCCGCGCTTGGCGCGAGTATTCTGCCACCAAAGAAGGAAAGAAAGTGCTTAATGCAGCCAAACGGAAACTCCGCGAGCTTTTTCACGAGCTGATTGAATGAGGCTCGGGATCCTCTCGCATTACGCGGAAAAAATCTATTCTTTGAGGCTTTTTAAAAAAGCTCTTAGCTTCTCATCCTGGACCAGAAAACCTAGTGCACTTGCTCGTTCAAAAATCGAATCCGCGTCCACACCTGAGGCAGCAAGCCAAATCGAGCACGCGCTTGTGCCCAATCCGTAATGAACGATAACCGGACCTTGGCATTTCAGGCGAATCTTTCAACCGTAGCTCTTTTACCTGAGCTGCATCGAGTTTGTCTAAAGAGATCGGAAGGTGGTGGCATTGAAGACCCAATTTCTCTGCGAGTGCGCGCTCTTCCGCCGGTGTCAGCGGGGTGTCTTCCCCAACCGTGCGGAGATTAACGACAGTCGTCACTCCCTCCTTCTTTAACTCTTCCAAATCAGACTGTCGCGGCTGTTCACCTACGCTCACCTGCTGAGAAATCGCTTTACGCATAAAGCTAAAGCGTACTCGCTTTCAGCTGTCGGTCATGCGGAAATCTCGAGATCGCTGGCCCTCAACCCACAAGAGTCCCCTAAGAATCAGGGAGTCAAGTAAGCGAGGAAATTCGGTTAAATTCGAGACATCTTGGACACGAACAAAATGTCCGATCGTGGCTCATTTAATTAAAGCCTTGATCGGCCCAATCTGAGCGATTCATATGCGTTATAATCCCATCCACTTCATCCGCTGTTCCATCCTTTGTCTAGCCGGTTATGCGATTTTAACCCCTCTTGCGCCCGTCACTGTTTTTGGGCAGGAGCCGAAATCCGAGGTTTCCTCTCCGCCGAAAATCGACCACATCCTGCTGGAGGTTTCGGACCTCACTGCTTCTATCGCATTCTACCGTGATTTCGTTGGTCTTCGCCTCAAATCCCAGAGCGACTGGTTCGTAACGCTGGAATCCGGCAACGTGGGGGTGTTTCTCCGAAACAGCCACTGGGATTGGGAAAAGCCGCGTACGGGTGGGGAACAACCGGGGTTCGGGATGTACCCTCATTTCGAGGTCAGTGACGCTGCGGCTATGGCGAAAAGGCCCGCAAGGCCGGGTACCGGATTGTCCAGGAGCCAAGAAAATATGATTTTGGTACCGAAGCTTTCATTGCTGACCCTGATGGTTACACTTGAGCGTTTGTATCTCCGCCGGAGGCCGCTTCCAGCCAGTAAGCCAGACTCCATGCTGGTTATTAATATGGCAGTGAATACAATCTCCGTCGACGCAACACTGGCCAGAGTGAGTAGTTAGCAGATATATCAGCCCAGCAATAACAGCCACTGCACCCGCGATCAAGACTAACGGCCTGAAGGTTGGTTAAGATACTGGTCTATCCGACCGTTCAAATAAAAGAGTACAAAAACACTGCCGAGCCCAACTAATGACGCTTTAGCCCGTTACGAGCCCAGTCGAGCTCATGAGGGCTTAGCCGGTAGTGCTGCTCGCTTCGTAAGAATGTAAACTTCGCGCAGAAGTTGTCGACCACGTCGAACGCAATGCTTAGCCGCGACCTATGAACAAGCTCTTTCCAGAATCGAGATGACCTCGACGACCATTGATCGTTTATCCTCAGGAATCGCAGCGAGAATTCGAGCGAACTTCTCTTGCCGCGCCCGGGCAAGTTCAGTAGCTGTTTCTCGCCCCTGTCTGGTTAGCCGAATCAAAACTGCCCGGCCATCATGGCGATCAGAATTGCGCTGAATCCAGCCGTGCGCTTCCATTTGTCGGACTAAGCGGCTGACGGTGCTCTTTTCTAGTTGTAGTCGGGCGGCTAATTCTCCCTGGCGCATAGATCCAAAAGCCGTCAAGTCCATCAGGGCATGGGCCTCAGCCACAGCGACCGGTTTGCCACAAGGCGTTTGATCAGGTTTGTGCAATCCGAATGACCGGACAAAGGCTACAACGGACTCTAGCAATTCGTTGGTATTGACTTCGTATCCAGTCCGCATGACTATAGTTGTAAACTACAACTAAATTTTTGTATCCCATGAAGTTTTTTCACCTTTTTTTCCTGTATGCTTTTGGCGCCTGGTGTTTGAACACAATTGCTCAGCAAGCTTCTCCAGACCCGGAAGACCATTTTGAGGGCGTAAATGCCCGTGGCGATCAGGGTATGGGTTTTAGCCACGAGAAGACAACCCACCATTTCCATCTCCTCGCTGACGGCGGCGCTATCGAGATACAAAGCAACGAGCCCACCGATACGGCTAGCCAGGACGCTATCCGCCAACATTTGGCGATGATCGCAGTAAAGTTCTCCCAAGGCGATTTTGCCATTCCGATGTTCATCCATGCCACGGTGCCGCCAGGCGTAGAGACCATCAAGCGATTGAAAACCAAGATCACCTATGAGGCCGAGAACACCGAGCGCGGTGCGCAATTGCGGATAACCACTCACGATTCCGAGGCGCTTACTGCTATCCACAGCTTTCTCCGTTTCCAGATTCAGGATCATCAGACAGGAGACTCCTTCGAAGTACAAAAATAGGAAAAATCTTCAACAACCTTGAATCGTGTATGAGCGGCGTTCTTCTGGAATCCGTGTTGGTATGCCCGGTTTGCGGCTTCGCCAAGCGCGAAACGATGCCAACTGACGCCTGTCAATTCTTCTACGAATGCACTAGATGCCAGGCGCAGCTGCGCCCCAAGCCAGGCGATTGCTGCGTCTTTTGTTCTTACGGTTCGGTGAAGTGTCCCCCAATGCAGAGCGAGAACGCGTGCTAACCACATCGGCCCGAAAACCTCCGTTAAGATCGGCGCGTTTTGAGGCAGAGATTGCGCTTTTGCCGTTTTGACCACGCCGTTTCGGCCCGTTGACCTCCTTCGGTGTTGCTCGTAAGGCCTTTTCGGGGACGAAGGAGTTCGCAGTAACCAGATTCTGCGCAGTTTGATCCTCGGATCGGATGCACTGGCGCAGCAATCCTCCAGAGAGCCGCGACTTTGTCGGTCCTTAACGGAGGTTTTCGGGCCGATGTGGTGTACGCGTTAGACCAACTCCACGTGGCGCCCGGTCCGAATCAATATAAACTAGCGGGCCGTTGCCGTTTCGCTTTTAACCTTTATGGAATCGAGCAGTTCCAGAACTCGCCGCTTTATCCCGTCACGGGCCGCTCGAAAACTCTCAATCGGCAGACCGTCAGGATCGTCAATAAACCAGTCCTCGAATAGCTCTCTTGATGTCCACGCGTTCGGGAGATTGACTCCGCAGCCACAAAGAGAAATCACGATATCAAAGTTTTCGGGTTGAAAATCATCTAGAGGCTTCGAAGTCTGACCTGAAATATCAATTCCAGCTTCCCGCATTACATCGACTGCGGTCGAATTGACATTGCTGGCCTCCAAGCCGGCGCTCTTCACTTCGATAAATCCAGCTCCTAGGGTTCGGGCAAAGCCCTCGGCCATTTGGGAGCGGCAAGAATTCCGTTTACATGCGAATAGTACACGTTTCATCGGTTTTGTTTAGTGATGTTACTCCCTGTGGCTAGCAGAGCTATGGCGGTATTGCCGCCCGCCAACTTCTCTCCCATGATCCCAGAGCCAACAACGGCCGCAAGAAGAAATGCGGTTCCTAGAGCTTCTGCGACTATGCGGCGTGAAAGAGCCATAAAAAGAAGACAATTTCAGGAGCAGCAACCGGGCGCGCAGCAACGCGTTGCGGGCTTGTTCGCTCGAACGAAAGCGCTAATAAACTTGTCTCCCACCTCTTTGGCTAGCGCATCGACGTCGAGGCCCCGACGCGATAGGAACGCCCGCGCGTCTTCGACGCTGTAAACCCGTGTGGGCTCGATATCGATATTGTCAAAGCCAGCCTTGGCAAGTTTCGCTACGTATTCGTAATCGCTCAAGGCGCCGGCAACGCAGCCCACCCAAAGCTCCATGTTTTTCTTGATTTCGGCAGGTACATTACCCCGGACAACGACATCGGATACCGCAAAGCGACCGCCCGGTCTGAGCACCCGAAAAGCTTCTTTGAGGACGCGATCCTTGTCGCCAGAAAGGTTAATGACGCAGTTCGAGATGATGACGTCCACCGAATTATCTGGAAGTGGGATATTTTCAATCTCTCCCTTCAGGAACTCGACATTTGTAAGGCCGCTTTTGCGCTTATTTTCTTCTGCGAGCGACAGCATCTCATCGGTCATGTCGAGACCGTACGCTTTCCCTCTTGGTCCGACCCGGCGAGCAGAAAGCAGCACATCAACGCCGCCTCCTGACCCGAGGTCGAGTACGATTTCGCCGGGTTTCAATTCGGCAAGGGCAGTGGGGTTGCCACACCCAAGAGAGGCTTTGATGGCCGTCTCGGGCACTTCGCCTTCCTGCGCTGGATCGTAGAGGTTTGAGGTTATAGGATCATACGAGCCTGCCGAAGTGTCGGCGCAGCAGCACGGGCTGCCATCGCCTGATTTTACGCGCATGGCAGCCTGGCCGTACTTCTCACGGACAACTTCCTTAACATCTGCTGTGCTCATTTGTTAATCCTTTCGTTAGGTGCAGATGGAAACAATCTTGCGCGGCTCAATAGCCTTGTTGCGTGTGCAACATTCCGCGTACAAAAAGCCAAGCAACTCTTGGAGCACTTCGGTGTTGGCCGAATACCAGAGAAAGGTCCCCTCACGTCGCACCTTCACCAGATCCTCGTTTTTTAGTTTTTCAAGATGGTGCGAAAGCGTGGAACTGGGAATTTCGAGTTCATTACCGATTTCACCAACAACTAGGCCATCAGGATGCGCTGAAAGAAGAAGCTGCATGATCCGAAGCCGTGACTCTGTGCCCATGGCCGAAAACATGTCGGCGTAGCGGGTGATCTGTTCGAGGTTCTGTTTTTTAAGCATTACGCGTTGCAATTTCTCTATACTTCTGCAATAATAGAACAATATCCGCGGGTCAAGTGCTTTTGCGCTGGCCGGCAGGGTCGTAACGCCGGAGGCGTTTCCCAGGATACCGATCGACAATGCCGCTCTCATTCCCAGGCCTTTCAAGATGGTTTATCGCGGTTGTTTCAGCACTTCTGCTGACTGGTTTAGCCCGATCCACAGCCCAGGGGCAAACGTTGCTGATGGGTGGGGGGGCCACGTTTCCGCATCCGATTTATGCGAGATGGATCGCTGAATATCAAAAGCTTCATCCAGATATCGAGATTGAATATCAGGCTATTGGTTCCGGAGCCGGTATCCGAGAAATTACAGCGGGCGTTTTCGATTTCGGAGCGAGTGACGCACCGATGGATGACGCTGAGCTCAAAGAATACCGCGCAAAGCGAGGAATGGCGATCCTGCACTTTCCGACGGTAGTGGGAGCAGATGTACCGATCTACAACATTCCTGGAGTGACTGCGGAGCTCAAATTCACGCCGGAGAGCCTTGCTGGGATCTTTATTGGAAAAATAACGAATTGGGATGACCCGCAGCTGACAAAGACTAATCCTGAAGCCAAGCTCCCAAATCACGAAATCGTCGTTGCGTTCCGCTCCGACGGAAGTGGTACGACCTATATCTGGACCGATTATCTGGCGAAGGTCAGTGAAGAATGGAACAGCGACATCGGATTTGGGGCGACTGTGCCATGGCCCGTAGGCGTCGCCGGGCGGGGGAACGGAGGTGTTGCTGCTATCGTCAAACAGACCCCCTATTCGATTGGGTACGTTGAGCTTGCCTACGCAATCAAAAACAAGTTGGCCTATGGCTGGGTGAAAAATCAGGCTGGGAACTTCGTAAAGGCAGACTTCGAATCGGTAGAGGCGGCCGCCGCTGAGGTTGCCCGCAACATGCCGGATGATTTCCGGGTCTCCATTACCAACGCACCGGGAGAAAACGCTTATCCGATCTCCAGCTTCACGTGGCTTCTTGTCCCGGAAAAATTCGATGACAAAAATAAGTTAAGGGTCATGAAAGATTTCCTGCAATGGATGTCGACGGATGGCCAAAAGCTGACTGAAGAGCTCCTATATTTCCCGCTACCCGCGGAAGTACTTGCTAAAGAGCAGGCCGCTTTCAGCAAGATCCACTGAGATGGCTCTGCCGCGCGGCCAGATTGCAACTGAAAAAGTTGGTCCGGAGAGCGAAATGCAAGAGAAGCCCAATGCCTTTATATATCCTTATAATCGGCGGCAGTGACGCTGGAATCAGCGCTGCCCTTCGAGCACATGAGCTTGACGCATCCGCACGCATCGCCGTGGTTCTTGCCGACGCGTTTCCCAATTTCAGCATTTGTGGGCTTCCATTCTTCCTAAGCACCATGGATGACAGCTTTCGTGTCTATGACCATCTAACCAACAAGAATCCAAAATCAGCAGTGATTGTCGGTGCCGGGTACATCGGCCTGGAAATGGCTGATGCCCTGGTGCATCGCGGGCTGGAAGTGACTTTGATCAGTCGGCCTAGCGAGGTCTTGACCACCGTCGATCCCGAACTCGGTCAACTCGTCCGAAAGGAACTTGATCGGAAAGGAGTACGAGTCCTCTGCGGGCGGGAGATCCAAACGATCGACGAACTGCAGGGCGGAAAATTGGTTGTTCGCGATTCGAACGGATTCAAAGCGGCGGCTGATTTCGTGCTTATTGGCGTAGGTGTTCGACCGGCGTTGGATCTCGCCGAAAGCGCCAGCATCAAAATTGGTGATCAGAGGGCCATCCGTGTCAATCGAGCGATGGAGACAAGTGTGCAAGACATTTACGCTGCTGGCGATTGTGTTGAGACCTGGCATCGCCTCCTTAATAAAACGACGTACATGCCGTTGGGAACTACTTCCCACAAACAGGGTCGGGTCGCAGGTGAGAACGCCGTAGGTGGCAACGCGCATTTTGCCGGGTCGCTCGGTACTCAAGTGGTCAAGGTATTTGAGCTTGCGATCGCGCGCACAGGTCTTCGGGATGAAGAGGCTTGGAAAGCCGGGTTTGATCCACTTACCGTTCAGTCCGCCTTTTGGGATCACAAAGCTTACTATCCTGGCGCCCAGGAAATCGTTTTTCGAATCTGCGGAGATAAAAGTACTGGACGGCTTCTCGGTGCTCAGTTGATCGGGCACTGGAAATCGGAAATTTCGAAACGAGTCGATATTTTTGCGACAGCCCTCTTCCACAACATGACCGTTGAGAACTTGAACGAGCTTGATCTCAGCTATACTCCTCCGCTCAGCAGTCCGTGGGATCCGGTTCAGATGGCCGCCCAAGCCTGGTGTCGCTCACTTAATAATTTTGCGGCCTCTGCATAATTTTTCTGCGACCTTTTGGTGGGGTCCCGGCTTAAGCGGGACTGGCTCAGATGTCCAAACTGACAAAGCCTGCTGCTTAACGGAGTGGAAGGACGATCGTCAAAGCTCATTTAGAACAGTTCATGAACACACCCGGCGCTAAATTATGGACGTCAACTCTTGCGGCGATTTCAGAGCAGACATTTATAGAGGCGAGCGAAAAGTTGCTCCCCGATCATTTGATCGTAGTCCGTGATTCAGATCACGATGGTCAAAAGCTTATCTAGATGGCGGATGGGGAGGGATTCGAACCCTCGGTACCTTGCGGTACACACGCTTTCCAGGCGTGCCCAATCGACCGCTCTGGCACCCATCCGAAACGAGGCTGAGACATTGATACCGCAGCGCCCCGGTTTCAACTTGTTTTCCGCGTGCGCTTATTTGTGATTTTCCGGCGCTAATTTGTTCAGAGCAGTTGTCAAAGACTCGGCCGACCCCAAAAATTGCGGACGGCCAGCGAACAGGACACTAAATCGTTTTGAGCGCCAGCGTCAGCGCTTCCAGTTCCGCTTTGAGCTCGCTTTGGCGTTCCTGGATGACTTCGAGTCTCAACTGGTATCGGTGAAGCTGGATTGCGGCGTGATGAATGTGACCTTTGACTTCGGTCAGCTGAGTCTGTGTCTCGCGAAGCGATCGTTGCAGCTCAGTCTGGCGCCGGTTTAATTCATCTGCGGTCAGGCCTTCGAACTGATAAGTTTTCGGGGTCGCAGTCCGGGCGGCTTGAATTGCTTTCGCGAGCTTCGAAGTCGCCGCCTGCAAAAATTGAAGCGACGGGCCGTGATACTCCGGCACCGTCAATTTGGTGCCGCAGTGGGCACAGTTGACCTCCATGCCGGCGCCGTCCATGTCAATCGCAAGCTCGCCACCGCAATTCGGACAATCGAAGACGATGTCCCGCTCGGTCACCTGCACGCCGGCGCTCTCAATTTGATCCGGAGATGGAACACTTTCGTGCGTGTTTGAAGTTATATTCGGTTCGATCATAACGGATCTGCGCCGAGAGTAACCGTGAGCATGCTAGCCGCACCACGAAAAATCAAGCGACTCATCGGCATCATCGCGTGTGACAGCGCCAGTGTGTCGCATGCTCGGTGAGACAGGTCGTGACAACATGGCACTCCTAGTCCGTGCATGATATTCGGCCGTTCCGCATAACACCCTTGCTATGAAATAGTTACATTAAAGATAATTATTCCTCTTTTCTGGCACACGGAGTGCATAGGGGTTTGGTCCGACGTATGGCAAAGATTCTTGGAATTGACCTTGGAACTACCAACTCCTGCATGTCCGTGATGGAGGGTGGCGAACCGGTCGTCATTGAAAATTCTGAAGGCGCGCGTACAACCCCTTCGATTGTTGCTTTTGCGAAAAGCGGGGAAAGGTTGGTAGGACAGGCTGCAAAACGGCAGGCGGTTACCAACTCGCAGAACACGATATTCTCAATCAAGCGGTTCATGGGCCGCAAATTTGAAGAGGTTCAGGGCGAAGCGAAGCGTGTTCCTTATAAAATTGTCAAAGCTTCAAATGGCGATGCTCACGTTGAGGTACAGGTCGGGGGAGAACGCAAGGCATTCTCTCCGCCCGAAATCTCGGCGATGATTTTGGCAAAACTGAAGGCGGACGCCGAAGCGAAGCTCGGTGAAACGATAAAGCAGGCCGTAATCACCGTTCCGGCTTACTTTAACGACTCGCAAAGAAACGCGACGAAAGACGCCGGACGCATCGCCGGTCTCGAAGTGCTCCGAATCATCAACGAACCCACCGCGGCCTCTCTCGCCTATGGGCTGGACAAGAAGCGGGATGAGAAAATTGCCGTCTACGATTTGGGTGGCGGTACATTCGACATTTCCGTGCTCGAGATCGGAGAAGGCGTCTTCGAAGTCAAAGCCACGAACGGTGACACACACCTCGGCGGCGACGACTGGGATAACAAGATTATGGACTGGATCATTGCCGAGTTCCGTACCGAAACCGGTGTTGATATAAGCAAACAGTCCGACGCGCTTCAACGAATTAAGGAAGAAGCCGAAAAGGCGAAAATCGCGCTCTCCTCTTCGCAGGAGTACGAAATCAATCTTCCGTTCATCACCGCGGATGCCACCGGTCCGAAACATATCCAGAAAAAACTGACCCGAGCCAAGCTCGAGCAGCTGACAGACGACTTGTTTGAACGAACGATTCGGCCGGTAAAGTCCTGTTTGGCAGACGCCAAGCTCTCGGAAAGCGAGATCAACGAGCTCGTGCTCGTTGGTGGTATGACCCGGATGCCGAAAGTGATCGAGACAGCGCGGAAACTCATCGGGAAAGAACCACATAAAGGCGTGAATCCGGACGAAGTGGTGGCGGTTGGCGCAGCGATTCAGGGGGGTGTCCTCCGAGGCGACGTCAAAGACGTGCTGCTTCTCGACGTCACGCCGTTGACGCTTGCGATCGAGACCGCCGGCAATATCGCGACCCCGATGATTCCGCGTAACACGACTATCCCGACACGAAAACAGCAGATTTTCTCGACTTACAGCGACAACCAGCCAGGCGTTGAGATCAAGGTGCTTCAGGGTGAACGCCCGATGGCCCGGGATAATAAGACTCTGGGGACATTCCATCTCGATGGAATTCCGCCGGCCCCTCGAGGTGTGCCGCAGGTTGAGGTGACGTTCGACATCGATGCAAACGGCATCTTGAACGTATCCGCGAAAGATCTCGGCACCGGCAAAGAGCAGAAAATCTCGATCACCGGCAGCAGCGGACTCTCGAAAGAGGAGGTGGAGCAACTCCGCAAAGACGCTGAGGCGCACGCCGAAGAGGACCGGAAAGCCCGTGAAACCGCCGAGGCGCGCAACACGGCGGACAACCTGGCCTACCAATGCGAAAAACAGCTCTCCGAGCTCGGTGATAAATTGTCGGCCGATCAGAAGAAAAGCGTGGAAGACGCCATTAAAGATGTTCGGGAAAAGCTGAATGGCACGGACGTTGACGCGATCAAAAACGCGACCGAAGAACTGCAAAAGCGGTTCCAGGGAATCAGCGCCGAGCTCTACAAGCAGGCAGCCGCGCAGAAGCAGAGTGAGCACCCGGCAGGCGAACCTGGTTCCTCGGCTCAGACCGGACCTACGGGAACCGGGAGCGGTCCGAAGACGGATGACAACGTCGTCGATGCGGACTTCGAAGTCGTCGATGACGACAAGAAGAAGAACTGAATATTTCAAAGATTACCCAGCGCAGCTGGCGGTCAATCCTTCGCCGCCGGCTCGTTGGTCCACAGAACCAACATTAAATCAATTAGGAGGATATAAACGACTATGGCAATTAACGTGAAACCTCTCAGCGACCGGGTGATAGTGCAGCCCCTCGAAGAGAAGGAAGTCAAAAAGGGTGGTATCATCATTCCTGATACGGCGAAAGAGAAGCCGCAGGAAGGCACTGTCGTTGCTCTCGGTACCGGCAAGCTCGACGATAACGGCAAGAAGGTCGACTTCAACGTGAAGGTCGGCGACAAGGTGCTGATCTCCAAGTATGGCGGCACCGAGATCAAGATCGACGGCGAAAACTACCTCATCATGCGCGAGGATGATATCCTCGGCATAATCGGTTAATCACAGAACTTTTAAAAATTGAGTTAGTATTTAATATGGCAGCAAAACAATTGCAGTTTGATGAAGCAGCTAGGCACGCTCTTCTGCGCGGTGTGGAAAAACTTGCCAAGGCGGTTAAAGCCACCCTCGGACCATCCGGGCGCAACGTGATCCTCGACAAAAAGTTCGGCAGCCCGACGATCACGAAAGACGGTGTCACCGTAGCAAAAGAAATCGAGCTCGAAGACCCGTACGAAAACATGGGCGCTCAGCTCGTGCGTGAAGTTGCGTCGAAAACCTCGGATGTGGCCGGCGACGGCACAACGACGGCCACGGTTCTTGCCGAATCAATCTTCCGCGAAGGCCTCCGAAACGTCACCGCAGGCGCCAACCCGACCTCGCTCCAGCGAGGGATCCAACAGGCGGTCGAAGCGATTGTGGCTGAGCTCGCAAAAATCTCGAAGAAGGTTTCTGAGCGCACCGAGATCGCTCAAGTGGCAACCGTCTCAGCAAACTGGGACAAGACCATCGGTGAAATCATCGCCGACGCGATGGACAAGGTCGGCAAAGATGGCACGATCACCGTTGAAGAAGCCAAGTCGATCGAGACCACCCTCGAAGTTGTGGAAGGGATGCAGTTCGATAAAGGCTATCTATCGCCGTACTTCGTGACCAATGCCGAGAGCATGGAAGCGATTCTCGAGAACGCTCACATCCTCATTCACGAAAAGAAAATCTCGAGCCTCAAGGATCTCCTCCCTGTGCTTGAGAAAGTTGCGAAAGCCGGACGTCCCCTTCTGATCATTGCGGAAGACGTCGAAGGCGAAGCCCTCGCGACGCTTGTGGTGAACAAGCTGCGTGGCACACTCCAGGTTGCCGCCGTCAAGGCCCCTGGTTTCGGTGATCGTCGTAAAGCGATGCTCGAAGATATCGCGGTTCTTACCGGTGGGCGCTGTCTGACCGAAGACCTCGGCATCAAGCTCGAGAACATCACTATGGACGATCTAGGCCGCGCAAAACGCGTGACGATCGACAAGGAAAACACCACGATCGTTGAAGGCGAAGGTTCGACCAAAGACATCCAAGGCCGTGTCAGCCAGATCCGCAGACAAATCGAAGAAACTACCTCGGACTACGATCGCGAGAAGCTCCAGGAGCGTCTTGCCAAACTCGCAGGCGGTGTTGCCGTTATCAACGTCGGCGCTGCGACAGAGACCGAGATGAAAGAGAAGAAAGCTCGTGTGGAAGATGCGTTGCACGCGACACGCGCAGCCGTTGAAGAAGGGATCGTCCCGGGTGGCGGTGTGGCTCTGATCCGTGCGCAGAAGGCGCTCGACACGCTAAATCTCGAAGGCGACGAGAGAACCGGCCTCGAAATCGTTCGCAGAGCGGTTGAATCTCCGCTTCGCCAGCTGGCGGATAACGCCGGCCAGGAAGGCGCGCTGATCGTTCAGGAAGTCAAGCAGCGTTCCGGCAGCGAAGGGTACAATGTTGCGACCGGGACTTATGTCGACCTCGTAAAGGCCGGCGTCGTTGATCCGACCAAGGTGACGCGCTACGCGTTGCAAAACGCTGCGTCGATCTCCGGTTTGTTGCTCACCACTGAGGCGCTCGTCACCGAGCTTCCTGAAAAGGATAAACCGGCTCCAGGCGGCGGCCCGGGTGGAATGGGCGGCGGCATGGGCGGCATGGATTACTAAGCCGCATACCTCACGGCTTGCGAATAGATCGGGCTAAGATCGGTCGTTCGAAAGCCGATGGATTAAAAAAACCCGCCCGGGTAATTCCGGGCGGGTTTTTTTCTGGCCTTTGGATCTTATAAGGTTGGAAACGACTTTCGCCTACAGGCTCCACCGAGTTCCGTTATTCCTTATATGACCGGACACTTGCGCTGAGAAATGGACAGGCGAGACGCCTATCCTACATTGCCGGCGTGTGACTCGAAGCTTGATCCAGCTTCGCCAATTTCGAATCCTGGGCTACGCGAAGTGGCAGATCTCTTTGAACGCTTCGTACCGCTCGGTAACGTCTTTTTGGGTAAGCGCCTTGAGTTTTTCGAGGCTGAACGACTCTACCGAATAACTGGCAAGCAAACTGCCGTAAACCACCGCCTTTTTGAGGTCTGCGAATTCAAACTCGGTTTTTCCAAGACCCGCCAGATAACCGGCAAATCCTCCGGCGAATGTGTCTCCTGCCCCGGTCGGATCATGGATATCCTCCAACGGGTACGCGCCACAGCTGAAAAATTGGTCGTCGCTGAGCAGCAGACAGCCGTGCTCCCCTTTTTTGATTGCCACATATTTAGGGCCGAGCTGAATCAATTTCTTCCCGGCTTTGATCAAACTTGTTTCCTCTGTTAACTGCCGCGCCTCCCCATCGTTCAGAACGAGCAGATCCACCCGGCTTAACAGTTTCAAGAGCGCCGATCTGGTTGTGGCGATCCAGAGATCCATCGTATCGGCAATCACAAACTGCGGATCCTCCACCTGGTCGAGGACATGCGTCTGCAGCACCGGACTGATGTTCCCAAGCAGGACGATCGGCGTCCTCTTATACGATTCCGGAATCGTCGGGCTGAAGGTCTCGAAGACATTGAGCGCCAGATCGAGTGTCCTACGCCTGTTCATATCCCATTCGTATTCGCCCCACCAGCGCATCGTTTTCCCGTCCGCAATCTCCAACCCTTCCAGGTTGATGCCGCGCGATTTGAAGAGACCGACGTATTCCTGCGGAAAATCGGTTCCGACGATTCCGACGAGGTTCACCGGTGAAAAAAAGCTAGCGCTGAGTGACGCGTAGGAAGCTGCACCACCCAGGACATCCCGGTGCTCTTCGAGCTGCGTTTTGACACTATCAATGGCGATGGATCCAACGACGAGAACTGGCATAGGAAAATTCTAAGGAAGCGGAAACTCCCCTTACCACATTCCGGATCGAGCGCACGAAAAATCAGTCGCCTGCTTTCCGAGTAAACGGGACAAACCGGACAGGGCACAACGCTCTAGTCCGGGTGCCATCCCTTCCTTTTTCAACAAGGATCAATTCCTGAGCGCCTGCATTGCCGATCGGGATTACCATCCGGCCACCGGCCCGTAATTGATTTACCAACGGCTGCGGAACATGGTCTACCGCGGCGGCCACAGCAATCGCGTCAAACGGCGCGTTTTCCGGCCAGCCCTGGTATCCGTCACCGCTCCGAACCAGAACATTATCGTAGTGAAGCCGCTGGAGATCGCAGATCGCGCGCACAACCAACTGGTCAATTATTTCGATTGCGAAGACCTGTGCGACTAACCGCGAGAGGACTGCTGCCTGATAACCTGATCCGGCACCGACCTCCAGCACACAATGTTCAGGCCGCAACGCGAGATGCGCGAGCGTTAATGCGACGATATACGGTTGCGAAACCGTCTGGCCAAATCCAATCGGCAACGCGCAATCATCGTGTGCGCTCTCCCTGAATGCGCTCGGGACGAATTCGTGTCTCGGCACCTCGCGCATTGCCCGCAGGACCGCTTCCTCGCGAATCCCGCGGCGCTCAATCTGCCAGGCAACCATCTTGCGACGTTGCTCCTCGGCTTTCCGGTCTTCAGCCGTCGCCCCGTCCATCCCGACGCCAACCAACGAGATCACAAAAACAAAATACCTCAAGTTGGAGCCGCATCCGAAAAAATTTGCGTGCGATACTCGCTGAAAACAGTTTCGAACCCCGGGCCCTCCGGAGCTGCTACCATTCGTCCGACCTGGAGTTCCTCAGCTGGAGATAAGTAAGTGGTCCGGAACATCACCCACCCGATGCCGGGCGCGAAATACTCGATCATAAAACTGGCTGCCTCGCGTTTCAGCCGCAGACGAAGCGACCCGGGATAGTCCCTAAACGGCAGAACAGACCAATCAGAAAAATCGCGCGTAACGACTGCGCTGACATAATGAACGCCGTTGACATATTCGATTCCGGTCTTCAGCCAGACTGATTCATCGAGCCGGATCATGACCCCCGCCTGATCATAAAGGGCGGCGTATTTTCCGCTGAACTCCGTTTCCACCTGAAAATCCCCGGTGACCGATTCGTAGAAAAAATGACCGCTATCCCGGATGAAACCGTAGTGGGTTTTGCGCCAGAAGTCAGAGCCAGGGTCGGCAACAACGGTCAACCGTTCATCGGCGAGTTTCCAATTTCGGGGTTCGTTAAACCAGGTCATAAGAAGCATCGCTCCTGCGCTCTGCTTGAAATGCGATCTCGGAATGATGCTCGCCTGCTGAACCGGTCATAGCTTAGCCGGCCTGATTCAGCAGTACCGACTTCACTTCTGCCGTGTGTTTCACCACATCGTCCGCGAGCAGCAGGTCGGAGACGATGCATATGCGTTTGCAACCCGCGCCGAGGATCATTGGGAGATTCGCCAGCTTCACTCCGCCAATGCAAAAAATCGGCAGCTTAACCTGGTTGTGGAGCGCCCGGATATCGGCAAGACCAATAGCTGCTGCATTCGGTTTCGTCGCAGTCGGAAACAGCGGCCCAAACCCAATGTAATCGGCGCCTTCATTCGCGGCCGACGCAGCCTGGGCCACCGTATGAGTCGATCTGCCGACGATGCAATTGCGTCCTGCCATCTCGCGTGCCTGATCGACACCGAAATCTTTCTGGCCGACATGGCATCCGTCAGCATCCACGTCCCGGAGCAGATCCGGGTAATCGTTCAAAATGAGGGGCACTCCGGCAGATCGCGTAATCGGGACCATCGCCTTCGCAAAATTCAATATTTGCGACTTTGAAAACCCTTTCGCACGAAGTTGTAGAATGTCAGCGCCACCTTTGATAAGCCGGCTCGTCGCAATTGCGACCTGATCAGGTGCAACGTACGAAAGATCGACGAATCCGTACAGGAAACAGCTCTCAAGCGTATTCACGGCTTCAACTCGAATCGTTTCGGTCCGATCATCTTTTCGACAAAACTCGTATCGAATTCTCCCAGGATGAAATCCGGATGGTCCATGATCTGCAGCTGAAACGGGATCGTCGTCTTGATCCCGGAAATCAGATATTCGCTCAGTGCACGTCTCATCCGCCGGATTGCGGATTCGCGCGAAGAGCCGATACAGATCAATTTCGCGATCATTGAATCGTAATTCGAGGGAACCGTGTAGTTCGAATAGACGTGCGAATCGACTCGGATCCCATGCCCGCCAGGCGCGTAATACAAATCGATTTTCCCCGGAGAAGGCTGGAAATTGTTGGCCGGATCTTCTGCATTAATCCGGCACTCAATTGCGTGACCCCGGGGTTGCGCATAGGCAACGTGCTCCGACAGATGAGCGCCGGCCGCAATCAGGATCTGCTCCTTCACAAGATCGCAGCTGTACACCTCTTCGGTGACCGGGTGTTCAACCTGGATCCGAGTATTCATCTCCATGAAATAGAAGTTGCCGTCCCGATCAACGAGATACTCCATTGTGCCGGCGTTCTCGTACCCGACTGACTTGGCAAGGTGCACCGAGCATTCGCCCATCCGGTGTCGCAGCTTTCGGTCGAGCAATGGCGAGGGACATTCTTCAATAATCTTCTGGTTCCGTCGCTGGATCGAACAATCGCGTTCGCCCAAATGCACCAGACGTCCGTGACTGTCGCCAATCACCTGGAACTCGATGTGATGCGGACGGTCGATCAATTTCTCAATATAAACGTCGCCGTTCCCGAACGCCTTCTCGGCCTCGCCTCGGGCTGCGTGCAGACCTTGCACGAGACTGGCATCGTTGTGCGCTCCCCGCATGCCTCGGCCGCCTCCACCGGCAACCGCTTTGATCATTACAGGGTACCCAATTCGCTTCGCGATTTTTAATGCTGCGCTCTCGGTTTCGACGATTCCATCGCTCCCAGGCGAGACCGGCACACCCGCCTTGATGGCCTGTTCGCGAGCAGCGCTCTTATCCCCCATCACCCGAATCGCTGATGGCGGTGGGCCGATGAACTTGATACCGCAACTGGCGCAGACTTCGGCAAAATGCGCATTTTCAGCGAGAAACCCGTACCCAGGATGAATTGCATCGACGTCGCTGATCTCCGCAGCGCTGATGATCCGATCGATTTTCAGGTAGCTGTCAGAACTCGGCGCCCTGCCGATACAGACCGATTCATCTGCCAATTGGACATGCAACGAGTCGACATCCGCCTCGGAATAAACGGTGACAGTCGGTATCCCGAGTTCTTTGCAGGCGCGGATAATCCGCAATGCGATCTCGCCGCGATTGGCAATCAGGATTTTATTGAACACAATTACTTCACCCTGAAGAGTGGCTGACCAAATTGAACGGCGGTCCCGTTCTCGACCAGGACTTCAACGATCTCACCTTTAACCTCGGCTTTGATCTCGTTCATCACTTTCATGGCCTCGATGATGCAAACGACGGTTTCTTCGGAGACCTCCTGCCCCTCCTTGACATAGGGAGCCGAATCTGGGGAGGGTGCGCGATAAAATGTCCCGACCATCGGTGACACAATCTCTTTGTAAGCGATCTTTGGTTCGGGTACAGACGCCGCCGAAACGGGAGAAGCGCCCGCCGCCGGCGCAACACTGATCACCTGATGTTCGTGAGGAACCGAAGGCAAGGGCGCGGCATGACGATGCGCTTCGAGCTCAATCTTGAATCCTTCTTTCTCGAGCTTGAAGACAGCCAGATCGTTCTTTTTCATCAAATCGATGATGGCTCTAATGTCTTTTAATTCCAAAGTAGTATCTCCTGAGTAGGGTCCCATGTTAGGCATCGGTAGGAAGGTCACGCAAGTAGTTCTTCGGCTGTGGTGCGCAGACTTTATGAAAGGCAAATCATCGAAGTTAGAGCTTCAAAGCGAGTTGCAGAACCACGTCGATGCACTTCGCGCCTGCCGCAAATGCCCCAAAATGCAGTCCAACCCAATCTCCGGCGGCCCGGTCCTGAGCCGAGTCATGCTGATTGGCCAGGCGCCCGGAGTGAAGGAGCCAATACTCGGTCGCCCGTTCGCATGGACGGCTGGCAAAGCGATGTTCAAATGGTTCGAACTCGAGGCAGGTGTCACCGAGCAGGAATTTCGCTCCACGGTCTACATGGCGGCGGTCTGCCGCTGTTTTCCCGGGAAAAATTTACAAGGCGGCGATCGAGTACCGTCAAAGGAAGAGGTTGCCCACTGCGGCGCGTGGCTTCGCGCGGAAATTGATCTCTTACGTCCGCGCCTCGTGATCGCTGTCGGCAAACTTGCGATTGGCCAGTTCGTGAACAAACTCCCCATTCTGACGGAATTGGTCGGGAAGGTTTTGCGCGTCGAGAAATACAATTCCAGTTTTGACTTGGTTCCACTGCCGCACCCCTCCGGTGCGTCGCCCTGGCACCGAATCGAGCCGGGGAAATCCTTGACAAAACGGGCGCTTTCACTCATCGCCAATCATCCCGCATGGATCGCGCGAGCTGAGATAAGTCAGAAGTGAGAAGGCAAAGGACATCAGGTGTTCAAACCGGAGTTCTGGTGGTAGAGCCTGGATTTATGCGGCGTCGGTCACGCAGGAGCGTGACCCTACCGTGCTCGCCAAGCCCGGTCACGCAGGAGCGTGACCCTACCGTGCTCGCCAAGCCCGGTCACGCAGGAGCGTGACCCTACCGCGCTCGCCAGGCCCGGTCACGCAGGAGCGTGACCCTACCGCGCTCGCCAGGCCCGGTCACGCAGGAGCGTGACCCTACCGCGCTCGCCAGGCCCGGTCACGCAGGAGCGTGACCCTACCGCGCTCGCCAGGCCCGGTCACGCAGGAGCGTGACCCTACCGCGCTCGCCAGGCCCGGTCACGCAGGAGCGTGACCCTACCGTGCTCGCCAGGCCCGGTCACGCAGGAGCGTGACCCTGCCGCGCTCGCCAGGCCCGGTCACGCAGGAGCGTGACCCTACCGTGCTCGCCAGGCCCGGTCACGCAGGAGCGTGACCCTACCGTGCTCGCCAGGCCGGTCACGCGGAAGCGTGACCTGGAGCTCGTCCCTACCGGACCTTGATTTCGATCATTGCGGGCTAGAGCCACTTCTTGCGCTTGAAATAGAGAATCATCGCACCCGCAACTGCCAGCATTAAGCAGATGGCAAAAAGGTACCCGAATGGCCATTCCAGCTCCGGCATATTCAGCGGACTCGCCTTCGGATCGAAGTTCATCCCGTAGATGCCAGCAATAAACGTCAGCGGAATGAAAATCGACGAAATCAATGTGAGAACGCGTATGATCTCATTCGTCCGGATGCCAATGCTAGAGTGATAGAGATCCATGAAATTTGTTGTTGCGTCCCGGAAAGTTTCCAACATATCCAGCATGACAACAGTGTTGTCGTAACAGTCCCTGAAATAGGGCCGTGTACGTCCGGAGATGATGCCACTTTCATCACGCATCAGCCGGTTGAGAACGTCCCGATGCGGCCAGACAGCGTGACGAATTCTCGCGATCAAACGTCTGAAGGCATGCAGTTCATTCAAGCGCTCCCGGGTCGGTTGATTAAGGAGCGTTTGGTGAAAATCGTCCATTGACGTTCCCAGAGATTCGATAATCGGAAAGTAATGGTCTACAACGGAATCGATGAGCGCGTAAGCAAGGTAATCGGCCCGCAGGAAACGGGCATTGCCAGCGGCGTCACGTAATCTTTGGCGCACAGGATCGAGTACGTCACCGGGTCGTTCCTGGACGGTGATTACGATGTGCTCTGTCAACACAATGCTAATCTGCTCGAATGTGACCTCGTGTTTTTGTGTTTCATAGGCCATATCGAGCACGATGAATAGCTGGCGGTCGTACTCATCCACCTTCGGGCGCTGCCCGAGATTGAGTATATCCTCCAGCGCTAGCTGATGGATTCGAAAATGCGCAGCCAATTGCTTAAACAGTTCGACATCCCCTAGCCCGTTGATGTTGATCCAACTTATTTTCTCGCTTTCGAGACAGGGCAACAATTGATCGATAGTCTCGATTACGCGTTCCTCGAATTTGTGTGCGTCATATTGGATCAGCGACATCACCGGTTTCACAGTCTGATATTCCAGCGGTACCATCAGCGTCGCCGGCGCGCTCCCTGGCGGGGGGTATCGCAGCTTGTCCATGAGCTACTGTCCTGTCTCCGAAACAGTATCTCTTTTTGCCCGCGGCTGCGGGATCAGTTGCCTGGATCGCAAGGTGGTCCGAACCGGAATGGCAGAAGCGACGAGCATATCTAAACTGCTTTTCGGAGACAGGAGACTAAGCCGGCCCTCTCCAGAGCGCTGCGTCCAATGCAGCCAGGATATGACCCAGCCACCCAAGCAGCCCAAAGGTCACAACCCAGAGAATTCCTGCCACTATGAACATTAGGAATGCCGAAAAGATTCGTCCCTGCGCCAACTGTCCAAGTCCCGGGACCAAAAGGCTGGCGATCGCCGCAACCACGTTTCCGCCTGAACCGCGGCCTGTTGTCGAATCTTGCATAACGATCCTCCTTTTTTATTTGTTGCTTTAGCGCGCCTTCCAGCGTGCCGCGTCGATACACGACAAGACATGCCCAACCCAACCAAACCACCCAAAAGTGACCAGCCACAGAAGTCCGGTAAGCACGAAATTAAGAATCGCCGCGAGAACACGGCCTTGAAGCAACTGACCGAGGCCGGGAATAAAGAAGCTAACAAGCGCTGCAATAACGTTACCAGTAGAACCTTGTCTCATAGTTGTCTCGAATTGTGAGGAGATCAGAATGAATCAATTGGGTTGAATCAGCACAAAGGATCGCTGCCTGTTCCGCGCCATCCCGACCAGTACAGGCCGGTCTGGATCAAGCTGGCCGATAATGCCTTGAAAATCTTCTACGTTCGAAATCGGTTGTCGATTGATCTGTTCGATTACATCCCCGGCTCGCAGCTGTTGGGCTGCACCAGCGTTGGGATCAATCCGCGTTACAATCACTCCGTTCACGTTCGCCGGAACGTTCGCTTCCATCCGAAGCCGCTGCGTGAGATTTGCCACCTCAACCCCGGAAAAAACCGAATTCTGCGTGCTTTGCGATGAGTCGCTAGAATCGTCGTCCTGATTTCTGTTCAGGTTCGCAGCAAGATCCGCCGGTTGCTCTGTCACCTTTGCAACAACCGTTTTGTTCTGGCCGTCCCGGACCAGATCGATCGTTAAGTTGGAGCCGATATCTGCTTCGGCAATCCGAGTGACGAGGGCCAGGGTATCCTTCACTTCGGTTCCGTTGATTTTACGAATTACATCGCCGCGGATAATCCCCGCTTTTTCCGCCGGGGAACCCGGGGTAACGTCCGTCACTAAGGCGCCACGGGCATTGTTGAGCTTGAATTGCTCCGCGATATCGGGCGTCACCACCTGGATGCCAACTCCGAGGTATCCTCTAACGACCCGCCCTTTGGAGATGATACTATTCATCGCCGCTCGGACGACATTGGACGGAATCGCAAACCCGATCCCCTGGTTGCCGCCGGATTCCGAGTAAATCGCGGTGTTAATGCCGATGACTTCGCCATGGATATTCACGAGCGGGCCACCTGAATTGCCAGGATTGATCGCCGTATCGGTCTGAAAAAACTCAACCTGGCTGTCATTGACCGCACGCCGATCCTTCGCGCTGATGATTCCCTGGCTGACACTTTCATCGAGCCCGAACGGGTTCCCGATCGCCATCACGATCTGGCCGACGCGGACCGTGTCCGAATTGCCAAGTTGCAATGGAGTCAGGTTGTCCAGATCGATCTTCAGCACAGCTAAATCGATCTGCGCATCGGTCCCGATGATCTTCGCCTTCGACTGGCGACCGTCACTGAGCTGGACCGTCACGTCATTCGTTCCATTCAGAACATGGTTGTTTGTGACGATATGCCCCTCTTTGGAGACGATGACACCCGAGCCAAGTGAATTCACTTTTTGTTGCGCAGGCGCTTCGTCGGAGAAACGTCTGCCAAAAAACATTTCAAACGGATCGATCGGTATCCGGCGCGAGACCGTCTTTGTCGTCGTTATGCTGACGACGCTGGGTACAACCGCGCTGGCCACTTTCGTGTATTCTTCGTCCAACCGTTGCAAAACATCGACGGAATTCAGATCGAGTGCCGGTTTGTCCGCAGGTGTGAACTTTTCAACTTTGACTTGTGCCGTCCCAGGCTGCCGACCTTGCCAGACGTAGATGAGCGAAATCGCAAGGGCGAGTAGCAAAACAAAAACCAAAAACTTCAAAAAGCTCTTCATTGTTGCCGCGACTAATTAGCTAAACTTGTTCCATTTTTGTCACTTTTGACAGCGAAACGAGTAAAACGTTGATGTTCAGGGCGTTGCAACGATGGATCATCAGCCAGAATCGTCCGGGCTATATCCTTCGCCCGAAAGAGAAGCGCTTCATCCTCGATCAAGCTAGCAAGTCGCAATGGCGGCAACCCGCTTTGCGCCGTCCCAAGTAAATCTCCGGGTCCTCTGAGCTTCAAATCGGCCTCTGCGATCTCAAATCCATCTTCGCTCCGTTCCAGGATCGCGAGTTTGTCGAGCGCTTCAGGATCTTCACGGTCGGTCAGCAACACACAAAAGCTCTGATGCTGACTCCGGCCGATCCTCCCGCGCAATTGGTGCAACTGCGCCAGCCCGAACCGCTCCGCGTTCTCAATTAACATCACGGTCGCGTTCGGTACGTCAATCCCTACCTCGATCACCGTCGTGGAAACCAAAACATCGATCCGGCCGGCGCGAAATTCGTCCATCACGTGCTCTTTTTCCTCGGACGTCAGTCGTCCATGCAAAAGGCCGCACTGCAGCGGTGCGAGCAGATTTTGCCACTTGTGAAACTCGGTCGTAGCGGCCTTCACACTGAGCGTCTCAGACTCCTCGATCACAGCGTATATTATATAGGTTTGGCGGCCAGCCGAAACACGCTCCCGAATAAACGCCGCCGCCTCCGGAATCTTCGCCGACGGCCGAACCCGCGTGATTATCGGCCGCCGGTTTGCCGGTTTTTCGTTAAGAACAGAGATCGCCAGGTCGCCGTAGACCGTCATCGCAAGCGTGCGCGGAATTGGAGTCGCACTCATGACGAGAAGGTCCGGCACCGGTTTGCGCTCAAGGAGTTTGCTCCGCTGCATCACACCGAATTTGTGCTGTTCGTCAATTACAACCAGACCGAGCCGCTGAAGCTTGTCGGTGTCGTAGAGCAAAGCATGCGTCCCGATCACAATCTGCGGTTCGCCCTGAAGCTCGAGATGCGACGCCTCCTCCCGAACCCCGGTCCGGAGTGCAACCCGCACGTCGAGAGGACGCAACCACTCGTGAAATTTGTTGTAGTGCTGTTCGGCTAACACCTGCGTCGGCGCCATCAAAACCGCCTGGTACCCGCATTCGACGGCATATAGCATCGCAGCAGCCGCGACCAATGTTTTGCCCGCGCCGACGTCGCCCTGCAATAGCCGGCTCATCGGGAGCGGTTGCGCCATTTCCGCTCGGATTTCGCGAATTGCTCTCTCCTGCGCGCCAGTCGGCTTAAATGGAAGAGACTGAAGGAATCGCTCGGTCAATTTGCCTGAGGCGACGTGAGGTTCCCCTTTCAGTTTTGCAACGGAACGTTTCCGTTGCTCCACAACGATCTGCATCGCCACAAACTCCGCGAGCGCGAGCACCTTGCGCGCTTCCTCACGCGCCGGCCAGTCCTCCGGAAAATGAATCTGCGTGAGCGCTTCCTCTTCGGACATCTGTCCCTTTTGGGGAGCTGGATGCAATCTCCGAAACTCTTGCACCGCCCGATACATGATCGAGCGCAATGCTCTTTGCCGCACCCCTTCGATAAGCGGGTAGATCGGCGTGATCCGACCCATGTGAATGTTCTCTTCCCGTTCTTCCTCGATGACTTCGAACTCCGGGTGATCGATAAAAATCCGGTTCCGATACTCCTTAGGCCGGCCGTACACAATCAGTTCCTGGCCAACTGCCAGCATTCGCTGCACGTAATGCTGATTGAACCAGCGACAGGTGACGCGTCCGCTTAGTGCGTTCTGTGCAGGGTCGCCCAATAGGACTTCGACGATTTTTCGTCCCCCAAAAAAGTGAGCAGACACTCTTTGTACCGTGCCGCGAAGAGAGACCGGCTCGACGGAACTTCCGGTTGGGAACGACGCAAACAGCGAGCGGTCTTCGTAACGTCGAGGGTAATATTCAAGCAATTGGCGCCAGGTCGCCAAACCGAGCCGGGCAACCGTTTTGCGCTCAGGTTCCGCCAACCAATCCAGTTCCTGCAAAGATCGATCCAGCACAAGCAGACTCATTACTCGTCAAATGTCCTTCAATATGTGTGCCGTCGACATCGATTGTTGGTTCCCAAAGACGTTACCCTCCTGCCGAGCGCAGCGCTTCAACCTGGAGCTGGAGTTGGAGCCGGTTCTGATAATTGTTCGCTTCGAGGTAGAAAGCGATATCCCACGGTGGCGCCGGCAACGGAACGCTTGCGCCGTTAAATTGAATTGCCCGCAACAGCGATGCCCCATGCCGAAGCGTGAACAAGCGATGTTTCTCCTTCAGCACACGCGGCTCCGCGGCTGGCGCCACGCGCCTTATAAAAAATAAGGGCTGCGGATTTCCGATCCCGAACGGCTGTAACATCTCATGGCAATTTAGCAGATCGAGATTGAGGTCGTGACCAGTCAGTTCCGCGTCAAGTTCAAGGCGCGGCTGCAACATTTCCGGGGTGAGCATTCGTCTCGACAATGCCCGGAACGCAGCCGAGAACGGCTCAAGCTGATCGATCGCGAGGCGCACACCGGCCGCCATTTCGTGGCCGCCAAACTGCAGCAAATACTCGCCACATCCTTCCAACGCTTTCACAAGCGACAAGCCGGGAACACTCCTTCCGCTTCCTTTCCCTTCACCGGACTCGTCAAAGCCGATCACAATCGACGGGCGATGGAACTGTTTGGCCAGCCGAGACGCGACGATACCAACGACGCCCGGATGCCACCCGCGCGAGCCGGCCACAATCGCAAAGTCGCGGTCGGGCACAAAGTTTCGTGCGACCTGCTGCAGGACTTCATCGAGCGTCTGTTGCTCGAGCGTCTGCCGGTCGCGGTTTTGCCAATCCAGGCTGCGCGCGAGCAGAGTCGCTTGATCCAGGTCATCGGCAAGCAACAGCTCGAGCGCATCCTGTGCCACTCCGACCCGCCCGGCGGCATTCAACCTTGGGCCAAGCCGGAACGCGACATGAACCGGGCGGATGGGCGGCGTCACGGCTGCCGCCTGTTTCAAAGCTCGTAATCCGATCCACTCTGTCTGCTCGAGCTGGCGCAGACCGTGATGGACAAATGTGCGGTTCTCTTCCACGAGCGGGACGAGATCAGCAATCGTTGCGAGCGCTACGAGATCAAGGCATTTTTTAAGGTCAAAATCGCGCGGCCGCCGCACGCGAAACAGTGCATGACAGAGCTTGAACACCAGACCCGCGGTGCACAGATACCGATAATCTGTACCTGACTTCGGGTTCACAAACGCGCAGCAAACCGGAAGCGTTCCTTTCGGCTCATGATGATCCAGAACCACGACATCCACGCCGTCAGCCTCAATCGCACGGATCCGATCAGATGCCGACGTGCCGCAATCCAGCGCGACAAGCAGTTTCGGAACATGTTCGGAGAGGCAACGTTGAACGCCCTCTTCAGATAGACCGTATCCCTCTTCGAGCCGATGCGGCAGAAACGTCCGGACATCTGCGTCGTATGCCCTAAGGACACGCGTTAACAAGGCGACCGAAGTCACTCCATCCACGTCGTAGTCTCCATACAGAGCGATGGTTTCGCAGCGATCGACCGACTGAAGGATCCGGTCGACTGCTTTTCGCACCCCGGAGATTTCGAATGGATCACGCAACTCCCGCAAACGAGGATTAAAGAACTGGCGTGCCTGCCCTTCCTCCAACAGGCCAATTCTTGCTAGAATGCCCGCGAGGCCCGGCGCAAAATTCAATTGTCGCGAAACTGCCAGGGCGCATTCCAGCTCAGTCGGCTCGGGAAACGACCAGAGACGATTCATACGATAACGCCAAGAATGCCACGAAACGCGCGAATGCCAAGGTCGTTGAATTCTCAGTTGACGCCTTAACAACGCGCGGTTAGTCTGGCCTTCAATGCGTTTCGACGGACAGCTTCTCAGCCTTCCGCTCTTCCTGCTCGGGAGTGGCGCCCCGAATCTTTTTCTCCTCTCATAATCTCATTTTGTCCGGTTAGAATCGCTTGCAGCAAACGCGGTTCTGATCCTGTCGGTCTCCCGCTGCACCCCAAGTTTTTCAAATAGAATTTAGGCAATTATGTCAGAAAAAGTTATCATTTTCGACACTACCCTGCGCGATGGTGAACAATGCCCAGGGGCGTCGATGAACCTCCGCGAAAAGATGGAGGTCGCACGTCAACTGCAACGTTTGAACGTTGACGTGATCGAAGCTGGCTTCCCCGTTATCAGCGATGGGGATTTCGAAGCCGTCCAGAAGATTGCAACCGACGTCCGCGGCCCGATCATCGCCGGCCTCGCGCGATGCGTGCCCGAAGATATTGATGCTGCCGGGGCCGCCGTGAAACCGGCCGGGGACCGTGCCCGTATCCATGTCTTTCTGGCTACATCGAAGATCCATCGCGAATTCAAACTGAAAAAGGCTGAAGACGAGATCTTGCGTCTAGCTACCGAGAGCGTGAAGCGGGCAAAATCAATCGTTAAGGATGTCGAGTTCTCGCCAGAAGACGCTTCCCGGACGGAGCCCGAGTTCCTGGCGAAGGTCGTCGAGGCGGCCATTGAAGCCGGTGCAACTACCGTCAATATTCCGGACACTGTCGGGTACGCTGTCCCGACGCAGTTCGGGGAGTTGATCAGGTATTTGAAGTCCAACGTGAAACGGATCGACGACGCCGTCATCAGCGTCCATTGCCACAACGACTTGGGCCTGGCGGTTGCAAATTCAATCGCAGCGGTCGAAGCAGGTGCGCGCCAGGTGGAGGGAACCGTGAACGGGATCGGCGAACGCGCCGGGAACGCCGCTATCGAAGAATTCGTGATGGCGATCAAAACCCGGGCTGACTACTACAAAGGATTTCAGATCGATTTGAACACTCGGGAAATCGTAAAATCGTCGCGGTTGGTCAGTCGGATGAGCGGCCTGATTGTCGCTCGAAGCAAAGCCATCGTCGGCGAGAACGCTTTCGCGCACAGCTCCGGTATTCACCAGGATGGGATTCTGAAACATCGCGAAACCTACGAGATCGTTGATCCGCGCGAAGTTGGCTGGGGTGAAACCGAATTGCCCCTGACCAAGCACAGTGGCCGCCATGCCATGACAAAGCGCCTGGAACACTTGGGCTACCAGTTGAGCGACGAAGAGTTGGGCCGGATTTTTATCCGGTTCAAGGAAGTCGGAGACAAAAAGAAATTTGTCTACGATGACGATCTGGGAGCCCTGGTCGACGATACGATCGGATCGACCCAGGAGACCTGGCAGCTTGACTATATCAACGTCACTTCCGGGACGACCACGATTCCGACTGCTACGGTCCGACTCACAAGAGCGGAAGAAAGCCTGCAGGATTCATCCCCCGGTAACGGCGCTGTCGACGCTGCGATGAAAGCGATCGACCGAATTCTGAACCAGCGCGGGGATCTGGTGGAATACCATGTCACCGCGGTGTCGGGAGGCAAAGACGCGTTGGGCGAAGTCATCCTGAAGTGCGATTTCGGTGGCGGTCGCCTGATCACCGGTAAAGGCGCAAGTACAGATGTTATCGCGGCCAGCGCCCGTGCTTATCTGAACGCCGTTAATCGAATGCTGAACCAGCGTCAACATTCCCCGGAAAAGGAGGCCGAATTCCTCCAAGCCGCGGGTGTTTAAACCTCCCGTGACTGCTCCGACCATCACTCTCGCCACGTCCGAAAACGACATCCAACGCTGCTACCCTGTCTTGCACCAGTTGCGCTCGCACCTGGACGAACCAACAATGGTGGCCCAGATCCGTCGACAACAGGTCGACGGATATTTCCTCGTCTACTGCGAATCCGATAATGAAATCCGCTCGGTCGCCGGCTATCGGTACGGTGAAAATCTTGCTTACGGAAAATTCATGTACGTCGACGATCTCGTCACACGAAGCGATGACCGGTCCAAAGGTTTTGGCAAACTGTTGTTCGATTGGCTTGTCGCACAAGCAAGAGCGCATGGGTGCGCGGTGTTCTCCCTGGATTCAGGCGTGCAGCGCTTTGATGCCCATCGCTTTTATCTCGTCAACCGAATGAACATCGATTCCCACCATTTTGCACTTCGGCTCTCCTAGCCCGCATTTCTCACGGCACCGTGAGAAATGCGCACGGAGCGCCGATCTCACGGCCGCCGGGGCGCCGTAGCATACGCGTCCCGCGTGTATTCTTTAGTTGCGTTACTTCTCAAGCATCAGCGCGCCTCGGACTCGCGTGTCAAACACACTAGATAAAACAATACACGCGGGACGCGTATGTTACGGCGCCCCGGCGGATGAGAAGTTCACGCTAGGGGATACCTCAAGAAAGGGAAATTTACGACCTGTCTCCTTTGTAAGATTCGAGTAAGGATCGAGTCAACGGATGACCATATCCTAAGTCGTGATTGCTAAAATGTGGAACGAATGTCGGGCGAATTGATATGTCCTGTAAAGTACTCGAACCTTGAACTATTATTAGGGGAATTAATATGAACCTTTCTCGAACGACCCTAAAAAAAGCGCACGTTTACCTCGGAGTGTGTGAATTTTGCGGCCGTATTGGCGAGCTAAGCTACTACGACTCTGTACTGGAATGCGCCGTTTGCAGAGAGTGCGCTCACGAGCTCGCAAGCGGTGAAAACGAACTAACCGCCGCCGGCATAGCATCCCCGCGGCCAGAGGATTTCGAAGGATTGGGTTCGTGAGCCTGAGAATGTAACAACAGCTTCATTCCGAAAGCGGCGCTTCACAGTTTTATAAGAATATCCGCAAGCGAAAGCCCCGCCCTGAAAGCTGAAAGGGCGGCCGAGTTTGTTGATAACAACGCAAGTGTATGATGTTATTATCCATATGGGGCAATCCCTCTCTCATCTCCTGATTCATTTAAGGGCTCTTCATCCAAGCGTCTAAAGGAGAAGGGTGAACGTTGCCGGCGTCCAAAGTAGCATGGGCGTCTCGCCTGTGTCTTCCTCATCCGAGGAACTTCGTGACGGAGAACCCCTTACCTCTCCGGTCAATCGATACCCTTACCCTTGGTGTCCGACACAGGCGAGACGCCTATGCTACTTTGGACGCCGGCTCACAGCCACAGCGGGTGCACATCAAGCTCGCACGCCACACTGAGACTGGAAATCTATTCTCCTCCCAAACAACCCGGAACTCCAAACCCCGAACTCGGAACCGCACCGCGCACTCACGGTTTCGCGTGACAAAACGGCTACGGCGCATTCTCCGTAAGCGAGTCCAACGCTGAGGCTCTTCTCGCCTACATCACCAACCAAGCCGGACATCATCGAAAATACTCCTTTCAGGAAGAGATTCGTGAGCTGCTGAAGCGGCATCGCATTACGTTCGACGAACGATACGTTTGGGATTGAAATCACCTATTTCGGCCGCCCATTCAGCATTCATAGCGGGTCTGGGGGTGGCCGCCCCACACCCAGGGCTAAAGCCCCCCTAAGCGCTAACTTATGTGCAGCAGCGGGAAGGCGCCATTACGCATTTATCCCGGAGGGATCAAAGCGGTTCCGATCTTGAACCCAGAGATCCGAGAGAGCCTCTGGCCTTATCTCGGTGGTATCGCAAAGCAAAACGGAATTCATCCGAAGAAAAATATCTCTGGGACTAGTGAGGCAGATCAACCGTCCCTCCGGGACGGGACTACTTTTCTCTTGTTTCCAGGCACTTCGTGCCAGGCTACTTTCATTTGGTCCCTCCGGGACAGGATACACTCTTTCGTTGTAAAATTTTACTTAAGTTAGCGCTTATGGGAGCGCGTCCCTACCACCGACTAATACCCACACCAACGAAGCAACCAAAAATGATTAGAGACCCGTGGGCTCGTAGCTTTCACTACACTCGCTTAAAATCTATGGGCGGCAGCGGATAATTAATTCCGGGCAGCAGCACAGGCGCCAGGGCTAGTGTAACCAAAACCACCAGATGGGACATATCTGTTTTTCGGCAAACTCGATTGGTCATTTACGCATCCCGAAAGACCGATCATAGTAGTTATAACTAGTAATGTTTTCATTTGTTTAGCCGGCCCGTACTGCCTGGGATTTCCCAGGCAGTAGCTGGTGCGCCGCAAACGAAGCGGAGAAACAGTATATCATAACAACCAACTGCTGGCAAAAAGGCGCTCTAATGAAGTTTACGACATCGCTTTGGATTAAGCCGTCGACGCAAAGTCCTTAACGTACGATTTTTTCCATTTCGTGCAGCGATCCACTGGATCTACTATGGAACGTATCGGAATTACCGGCCATGAGTAATTATTTCGAATGTATCCAAACAAACAGGATCCTTAGGCGAACTGCGCCGCTGTTCGTGCTTACTATCCTGTTAATCGGCTTACCGATGCTCGGCGCGATATTGACAGGTCGCCCGATGTCGCGGTACCTGGAATTTCCGCCGCACACGAGATACGTTCAGCACGCACCCTTTTCCTGGTCTGCATTCGCCTTGATCAGCACGTTTGCGATTGTCACAGGGGGATTTATCGCATTTATCTATTTACCGCCGCGGCCTGAGACCTCCCGGATTAATGCAAGGCGCTATTTTCCC
>CAVVPV010000006.1:0-26983 GCA_963750185.1 uncultured Verrucomicrobiae bacterium | reverse complement strand
CTGCGTGACCGTGTGGCGATACCCCAAAAGCCCTACCACCAGAAACCCCGATTTGAACACTTGGCGTCGGTAGGGCCGGTAGCACGCCCTTTTTTACAAGACCCGCCCCGATTCGCTGTGAGAAGGAGCTGTACCCAAAACAAACTGAAAATATGAATAAATTATTTTCAATTAAGTCAACGCGTTGTTCCGAAAGATCAACTGGCAACGTTGATCAAGTCTGCTTTTGGGGTATCGCCACGCGGTCACGCGGAAGCGTGACCCTACCATGACGCTACACCAGTCAAGCGGCGGAGTGTCCCTTTCGAAATGTTCAAACTCCAGGCGCCAAAGGCGCGAGTGGAGAAAAGCCTGGGGTGAACCGAAGCAGAGCCCAGGAATCAATTAAGGTAGTGGCAAAGCGGTCATAAGGCGGTCAACTCAGAACGCCTACGGTGAAAAGCATCTGCCCAGGCGGATTGTTGGTGCTGAAAGCGGCGGAGTAGCCCTTCGCTGGCGTGAAGCTTCACATAATTTTTCGAGACCCGAAAATTATTTACTTCAAACGCAATCAGCCCGTGGCTAAAGTTACGACCGATGGCCCTCACCATTGGAATCGACTACGGAACGAACACCGTACGCGCGATCGTCGTAGACTGCTCGAACGGCCGTGAAATTGGAAGTTGCGTCGTCGACTATCCTGGCGGCAAACAGGGCGTTCTTCTGGATGCTCGCGATCATCACCTTGCCCGGCAACACCCGGGAGACTATCTTTTCGGACTCCAGAAATCGCTGGTCGGCGCGCTGGAAGAAGCCGCGAAGACACCCGGATTTTCAGTCCGCGACGTGATCGGAATCGGGGTCGACACGACTGGGTCCAGTCCAATGCCTGTCGACCGCAACAACGTACCTCTTGGCGTCCACGATAAGTTCAAAGAGAATCTGGCCGCCCAGTGTTGGCTTTGGAAGGACCACACAGGTTACGATGAGGCCGAGAGAATCACTCGAACGGCCGCTGAACATCGTCCGCACTATATCGCGAAATGCGGCAATGTTTACTCATCGGAGTGGTTTTGGAGCAAGATCTGGCACTGCCTGAAGACTTCGCCTGAGGTATTCGACGCCGCGTACAGCTGGGTCGAACTGGCGGACTATGTCCCTTCGGTGCTCGCCGGCATCACAGACCCGTTGGCAATCAAACGCGGCATTTGTGCAGCCGGACACAAGGCGCTCTTCTCCGACGAATGGGGTGGCCTACCGGACAAGGAATTCCTCGCACTGCTCGATCCGGCCCTCGCCGAGTTACGTGACCGTCTGTACGACCACGCCTGGGATGCTACCACAGCAGCCGGCAAACTCTCTCCTGAATGGGCGGCAAAGACAGGTCTCCCGGAAGGGATCCCGATCGCAATTGGCGAATTCGACGTGCACTACGGTTCCATCGCGAGCGGAATACAGGAGGGCGTACTGGTCAAAGTGATTGGGACCTCAACCTGTGACTGCTGTGTGGTTAAAGCAGACAGGCGGGTCGAGGATATACCCGGGATCTGCGGCATCGTAAAAGGAGCGATCCTGCCGGGATACTACGGCATCGAAGCCGGTCAGTCCGGCGTGGGCGACATTTTCAACTGGTGGGTCGATGTCGTTTGCGAGGGTGACACCCATTTGCACGCGACGCTCACCCACGAAGCGGCAAGGCAAAAGCCGGGAGAAAGCGGCCTGATCGCGCTCGACTGGAACAACGGGAACCGGACGATCCTGGTCGACGCTCGATTGACAGGGTTGATCCTGGGCCAGACCATCCACACTACCCGCGCAGAGATTTACAGGGCGCTCATTGAAGCAACTGCTTTTGGTGCTCGCATGATCATCGAACGAATCCGGGAGTATGGTGTCCGAATCGAGAGAGTAGTCTGCTGCGGCGGTGTTGCCGAAAAAAATCCGCTTTTGATGCAGATTTACGCCGATGTGACCGGGTGCGCCATGCAAATAGCCGGCTCCAGTCAGACATGCGCCCTCGGGTCTGCGATTTCGGCGGCCGTTCTCGCAGGAGAGAAGGCAGGAGGACATGGAAATTTCGAGACGGCACAACAGCGCATGACCTCTCTGAAGCCGGTTCGATACGAACCGATCCCGGAAAACGTTGCCGTCTACAGTCGCCTTTTTGAAGTATATCGGGACCTGCATGACGCGTTTGGCGGCGTCAACCGGAACGCGGATTTATCAAAATTAATGAAGGATCTGATCCGCATCCGGGAGGAACAGACTCGCGTCTGACCATGCCAACCCGATTCGCACCCCCTGGAACCAACACAAACCGGAAAAAAATTATGTACCTTCCCCTTGGAACCTATTCTCCTGACATCAAGCTTGGGCTCGTATCGGCTTCTCGAAACTGCTTCCCGCGCGCGTTATCCGATGAGCGCACGCAGCGGTTGCTTGAAGGCTGCCGCACGGCCGGGATTACGGTCACCGTCCCGGAAGGAGACTGCAGAATTATCGAGACCAGGGACCATGCCGCCGAAGCGGCTCGTCAACTCAAGGCGGCGGGATGCGACGCTGTCGTCTATTTTCTCGGCAACTTCTCGCCTGAAATTGAAGACGCTTTCTTCGTAAAATTGTATGATGGACCGGTTCTGCTGATTGCCGCAGCCGAGGAATCGGGCGCAACGCTGCTCGAAAAGCGAGGCGACGCCCTATGCGGGCTGCTCTCTGCCGCACTCGCCGTCCGCAAGCGTGGACTCGCTCATCGAGTGCTTATCCCGGAGCTCCCTGTCGTCAGCGCGGAAGAAGGGGTTAAGGAAATCGCCCACTTCATTAAGGTCGCAAAAGTCTTCAAAGGCATTCGCAATGCGATCATCGGGTTATTTGGTCCGCGTCCACGCGATTTTGAGACCTGCAACTACAACCTTGCGTCGGTCAATTCGATCGGCATTGAAGTCGAAGAGCTTGGGCTTTTCGATCTTCAAAACGAGGTCAGGAGGATCAAGGACAAAGGCGTTGACACCGCCAACATAAAGGCCGACATGAAACGGGAGGTTCCAAGTATCCCCGATGACGCGTTCGCGAACAGGCTTTCGGTTTACGAACAAGCGATCAAAAATTTTCGCGATAATCTGAAACTTTCCGGGGCCGCAACGCAATGCTGGTCGGAGCAGGAGCTAAGCCTGAGGCATGTTCCTTGTTTCATCAACGGACGCATGGCCCAGAACGGCTTTCCGATTGCCTGCGAGAACGACTGTTATTCTCTAATCGCCGAGCTTCTGGGACAATACGCCTCCAATGCAACCGTCGGTATTCTCGATATCAACCACAGCATCCCAAAAGATCTCCACGAGTCACTCGCCAATTATCCGATCAAGGACATGGTCGGAATGTTCCACTGCGGCAACGCTTCCACCAAACTGTTGAAGAATCCTGAGATGAAGTACCAGGTGATCATGAAGCGGATGATGGAACCGGACACTCCTGCCGACATCACGCGTGGCACGATCGAAGGCCAGTTCGCGGCGTCGCCCATCACTGTCCTTCAGGTGCACGGCGACGGTGACGGCATGCAAGCTTATATTGCCGAGGGTCACTTTCTGGACCTTGACCCGAAAACTTTCGGTTGTACCGGAACTGCGTACATTCCCGAATTCAGCCGTTTTTACCGACATACGCTTCTGGGCCAGTTTCATCACCACGCCGCAGTGGCTTTCTCGCATTGTGGTTCGGTTCTATTCGACGCATTCAAACTGCTCGGACTTACCAGAACCCATACGCCGCTGCCCGCCTCCATTCCCTACCCAGGCGAAAACGTGTTTCGAAACCGGTTTCTTGCCGTCGGGAATTGACAATACGGGCACTCACCGAGGCGGGGGGGGAAAAACGTATGGGCGTATCGGCGTATCGGCGTATTGGAACTAAGACTGCCTGTCGACATGGCTAAAATGACCAGCAGGTTTCGACGAAGTTGTTGCATTTATTCAAACACGCCGACACGCCGACACGCCGACACGCCCATACGTTTTCCCCCCGCCCGTTAGCGGAGAATAATCGCTTGCAGAACAGATCCGGCAGTTCAGCGTAAGTCGAATTCCCAGCAAATGCTTATCAAAATCGGCTACAACATTGCTCTTCGCCTCTCTGTCCCGACCGCAGTCATATTCGTCCTGCGTGTTCACCCCACCCGCAGCGCGGATCTCGTTGCCCCCGAGCGTTTTTGGGTGGAGCCAGAGCTACCGGTCGAAGAGTACTTCGATGGCTTCGGGAACCACTGTGGCCGTGTAAATTCTCCAGCGGGCGTCGTCCGATTTCTGAACGAGGCGGTCATCCGCGATCCGGGCACGCTCGACCTTTACGAACCGGACGCGCGGCAACATGATGTTCGAGAACTGCCTGTCGAAACGATTTCTTTTCTGTTGCCAAGCCGTTATTGCGATGTGGACACCGAGCTCCTCGACTTTGCATGGCGGACGTTTGGTAACACCCCAACGGGCTGGCCGCGCGTTCAAGCAATCTGTGACTTCGTTCACGGTCACGTGCGCTTCGACTATTTACAAGCTCGCGCCAACAGGACTGCGCTGGACGCGTTCCGCGAGAAGACCGGCGTCTGTCGCGACTTTACTCATCTTGCGGTTACACTTTGCCGCTGTATGAACATCCCGGCACGGTACGCCACCGGGTATTTGGGTGATATCGGTGTACAAGCCGTGCCGGAACCGATGGATTTCAGCGCCTGGTTCGAAGTCTATCTGGGGTCACACTGGCACACGTTCGATGCACGGCACAATGAGCGCCGGATAGGCAGAGTGCTGATTGGCCGTGGCCGCGATGCGGGCGACGTTCCAATTACAATGGCATTTGGCCAACATTTGCTGGAACATTTCTCCGTCGTTACGGACGAGATCGCGGAAGGGCCAGAAAGGTAGGGTCGCGCTCTAAGATGGGCTGTCAAGTGAGGAACATCAAGCGAGCCGATTACGATATGTTGCGAGACAGCCTCTCCTGCGCGACCGACCTTGTAAGGGTAATGCTCCGGGTTCGGCGGGACATCGGTCGCGTGGGAGCGCGACCCATAAGCATATACCTAAATGTTTAGGGCCATTCGCATCCGTTTCAATTGTCTTGGCCGTTTGAGGCGGCTCTCGATATCCGGCAGCGTGAACGTTGCCGGCGTCCAAAGTAGCATAGGCGTCTCGCCGGTGTCGGACACCAAGGGTATCGATTGACCGGAGAGCTAACGGGTTCTCCGTCACGAAGCTCCTCGGATGAGGAAGACACAGGCGAGACGCCTATGCTACTTTGGACGCCGGCTCACAGCCACAGCGGGTGCACATCAAGCTCGCACGCCACATAAGGGCCGCTCAGCGACCGGTCATTTTCTCCATCCGCCGTAAGAGCCTTGATCTGTTTATCGCGCTCTTCGACGATCGGAGTCAGCTCCTTCTTTCATGAGCGCGATGCATGAAGCTCTTCATTTTTTCTGCCACCATTTCGATCAGGTAAAAGCTGACAGGGATTAGAAACACGGCTATCAGGCTTGCCGCCAGCATTCCGCCGATCACCGTCGTCCCCATCACCTTCCGTGCGACTGCTCCTGACCCGGAAGCTGTCCAGAGTGGAACACACCCGAGGATAAAGGCAAACGAAGTCATTATGATCGGCCTCAGGCGAAGTCGCGCACCTGCGAGCGCCGCGTCGACCAGGCTAGTGCCGCGCTCGTATTCCGCTTTCGCGAATTCTACAATCAAAATAGCGTTTTTCGCCACGAGTCCGATGATCATTACCAGCCCAATCTGCGCAAATACATTATTTTCGATCTGTCCCTGGACCGGCGAGTGGAATGCTCCGGTAACGATGCGTCGAAGATAAAGCATCCCGAATGCTCCAAAGACAGCAACTGGAGTGCCGAGAAGCACGCTGAGCGGGAGGGACCAACTCTCGTATAGCGCGGCAAGAATTAAAAAGACAAAGAGTAGAGAGAATCCAAATATTGCGGCCGGAGAAACACCTTGCTGTGCCTGTTTCTCCTGAAACGACATTCCGAGATAATCATATCCCATCCCCGGGGGCATCGTTTGTGCGAACACGCTCTCAAGTGCTGTCATCACTTGGTCAGACGTGTATCCGGTGGCCGGCGTGGCGTTTATTTGAGCGCAGCTATACAAATTGTAACGCATCGCGAATTCCGGGCCGGTTCGCTGTTCCAGCCGGATGAGCGCGCTAAGGGGAACCATCTGATTGTTCGCGTTCCTGACATAGAACTTTCCCAGGTTGTCAAAGTCCGTCCTGAAGGCGCCCTCGGCCTGGAGGTAGACCTGCCAATCACGTCCAAAACGGTTGAAATAGTTAACAAAGGATCCCCCCATAAACGCTTGAATCGTTTCGTAGACATCGCTGATTGCGACTCCCTGCTTCAGCGCTCTTTCGAGGTCGACATCGATATAGACCTGCGGCACGTGCGGCTGAAACGTCGTGTTGATTTGAGCGAACTCAGGGCGCTTCCGCGCCACGTTGATGAATGCGTCAACGTTGTTTCCCAGCAGATCAGACCCGGCGCCGGATCGATCTTCGAGAATAAAACTGATATCCCCCGACGCGCCGGCGCCCGGAATTGCAGGCGGCGAAAAGGCGAACGCGATGGCTTCGGGGAGCCCGGCAAGGTCACGGTTCAATCTGGCCTTGATCTCCTGGTAGAGTTCATCCTTCTGCCTTCGTTCTTTCCAAGGCTTCAACGTTACGAACAAAAAGCCACTGTAGGTACTCTGTATACCAGTGAGTAAGCTCGAGCCGATCGTCGTCGTGACAAACTGCACCCCGGGCGTCCGGCTGAGAACCGATTCAATCTTACGGCAGACTGCATCCGTTCGCTGGAGCGAAGCCGCATTTGGCAATTGTACGTTAACATAAAAAAATCCCTGATCTTCGTCGGGCAAAAATCCAGACGGAATTCCTTTTGCGAACAGGTACGCTCCTGCCGAAAATGCTAACAGCAATATCAGAGCGATGCCGCTCCGGCGAATTAGTAGGGCGGCTACCCCGAGATATGCGTCTGTAGCGGACCGGAAAAAACGATTGAAGCCGGCGAACAGCGCACCAATTGGCCCTTTGCTCGCCGGTCGCCTGCGCAGCACCAACGCGCAAAGTGCGGGGCTCAATGTCAATGCGTTAAACGCGGAGAGGATGACCGATACCGCAATTGTCACTGCAAATTGTTGATATAGCCTGCCAGTGATGCCGGGTATGAACGCCGTCGGAACAAATACGGCGGCCAACACCAGGGCAACTCCAATCACCGGCTCGGTAATCTCTTTCATCGCTTTGAGAGTCGCCTCCTTTGGTCCGACTCCCAGCTCGATATAACGTTCCACCGCTTCGACAACGACGATTGCATCGTCGACAACCAACCCGATCCCAAGCACCAAACCAAAAAGCGAAAGTGTGTTAATCGAAAAACCGAGTACCGGAAACAGTAGAAAAGTGCCAACCAATGATACAGGGACCGCCAAAAGCGGGATCAGTGTGGCACGCCAACTTTGCAGGAACAGATACACCACGACAATCACCAGCCCGAGAGCCTCCAGGAGCGTCTTGACCATTTCACGAATCCCGGCGGTTACGGGCTTCGTCGTGTCCAATGAAATAACGTAATCCAGTCCCTTCGGAAAACGTTGCTTCAAGTTTTCCATCAGTTTCCGGACCCCGATCGCCGCAGATAACGCGTTTGTCCCGGGTAACTGATAGACCGAAACGACAGCTGCCGGCTTTCCGTTCAGGCGTCCCCGGGTATTGTATGCCTGGGCGCCCAACTCGACGCGAGCGACATCCTTGAGACGGATCGTCGCTCCGTCCGAATTCTGGCGGACAACTATTTCGCCAAATTCTTCCGGTGTTGTCAGGCGACCTTTCGCTCGTGCCGTATAGGTGTATTCCTGTCCGTTCGGAATTGGTTCACTCCCGATCTGGCCCGCGGAGTTTACCGTGTTCTGCGCCTGGACCGCGTTAACGATGTCCGGCACGGAAAGGTTGAGAGTCGCGAGCTGATCAGGTTTCAGCCACAATCGCATCGCGTACAGCCCTGCACCGGATATCTGGACATTGGAAATCCCTCGAACCCGCGTCAGCGCGTCATTGAGATTGATGGTCGCATAGTTCGAAAGGAACAACGCGTCCCGGCTCTCGTCCGGAGAGAACAGGGAAATCACCATCAATGGAGCGGAAAGAGATTTCTGGACGGTAACACCAAGATTGTTGACGACGGACGGCAATTGCGGTGCGGCCTGTGACTGCCGCATCTGCACAAGAATCTGATCGGCATTCGGGTCCGTGTTTAGATCGAAATCGACAGTCAACACCATCTGCCCGCTGTTGGCACTGACTGAGTACATGTAGTTCATGTTGTCCACGCCGCTCATTTGCTGCTCGATCGGAGTGGCGACAGATTGCTCGACAGTTCTTGCGTCGGCCCCGGTATAACTGGCCGTGACGACTGTCTCAGGCGTTACGATTTCAGGAAACAATGACACAGGCAGAAACATTGCCGAAATCGCGCCGGCAATAATCGTGACCAGCGATATGACAATCGCCACGATCGGGCGGCTAATGAAGAACCTAGACATTCCAGTCCGGTACCCCTTTCACAGGCTTGGGTTTCCGTGTTGAGTACCCGAATCCGGCAGTTGATCCGGTTTCTCGCGGCGTATCCTGTCACGAATCCAATTCGTGACCCATTCGACGATGCAGAATCCTGCCGGAATGAGAAAAATAGCGATACCGCCCGCAGCAAGCATTCCCCCAATGACGCCAGTTCCCATGATTCGTCTGGCCACCGCCCCAGAGCCGGATGCGAATGCAAGCGGGATGCAGCCCGCAATAAACGCGAGCGACGTCATCAAAATCGGGCGAAACCGAAGCCTGGCTCCTGCGAGCGCGGCGTCCACGATTGTTGCGCCGTTCTCAATTTCTGCTTTCGCGAATTCGACGATCAAAATCGCGTTCTTGGCAACGAGCCCGATGATCATCACCAGCGCTATCTGGGCAAACACGTTGTTTTCGATTTGAACCAGAATCGGCGGAAGAAAAGCTGAAGATACGCTTCTCCGCAGGTAAAGCGCACCTAACGTTCCGAAGACCGCAATGGGTGTGCTCAGAAGGACGCTAAAGGGAAGAGACCAACTTTCGTAGAGAGCGGCCAGGATCAGGAAAACAAACAAAAGTGAACAACTAAATATCGCGATCGGAGAGATACCTTGTTGCGCCCTCTTTTCCTGAAAAGAGATCCCGAGATAATCATATCCCATGTCCCGCGGCATCGTGCGCGCAAAGACTTCCTCGAGCGCGTGCATGGCCTGTGCTGAACTGTACCCCGGGGCTGGGAGAACCTGAATTTGCGCCGATCGATACAAATTAAACCGGATCGTAAACTCCGGACCAAATTCTCGCTTGATTCGCGTTACCGCAGAGAGCGGGACCGGATTGTTATTATTGTTGCGGACATAGAACTTACCAATCTGATCGGCGTCACTGCGGAAGGCGCCATCGGCCTGTACATACACCTGCCATTGCCTCCCGAAACGGCTGAAGTAGTTCATGAATGAACCCCCGAGAAAGGTCTGCAGAGTGTTATAGATATCCGTAAGAGCGACACCCTGCTTAAGGGCTTTGTCCCGATCAACTTCGACATACGTCTGAGGAACGTTAGGAAGCAGGGTAGTCGTCACTCGTGAAAATTCGGGCCGTGTTCGAGCCGCATCGAGAAACGTGTTAACGTTGTCCGCGAGGTATTGAGGTCCGCCGTCGGCACGGTCCTCCAGCACAAAGGTCACGCCGCCGGCAACTCCAAGCCCTGGGATTGCCGGTGGCGAAAAGGCTACAGCGGTCCCCTCAGGGATCTGAATTAAGTTGAGATTCAGCTTACCCTTAAGGACCTGGTATTGTTCAGCCAGCGTTTTGCGATCCGACCAAGGGTCCAATGTAACAAAAAAAAACCCGCAGTAACTGCTCTGGACACCGCTCAGAAGGCTGAATCCCGCGACGGTCGTTGTATAACGCACACCGGCAGTCTGCGCGAGAGTTGATTCGATTTTTCGACATATCGCATCGGTCCGCTGAAGCGAAGCCGCATCTGGCAACTGCAAGTTTGCATAGAAGAAGCCCTGGTCTTCATCTGGGAGAAACCCGGTTGGAATCCGATTTCCACAGGCAAATGCCAGCAGCCCGAATAGAATCAAGAGCACGAATGTCACCCTGCTTCGCCTGACGAAGAATCCTGAAGTCCGCACATACGATTCCGTGACACGGCCAAAACCATTATTGAACCAGGCGAAGAATCTCCCAAGCGATCCCGCGCGTTCCTCACGGCGGCGCAAAAGAAGCGCACAAAGCGCCGGACTCAATGTCAGGGCGTTCAACGCAGAGATGATGACTGATACGGCGATCGTTACTGCAAACTGTTGGTAGAGCCTGCCAGTGATCCCTGGTATGAACGCAGTCGGCACAAAGACCGATGCCAGGACAAGTGCAACCCCGACCACCGGACCGGTGATCTCCGTCATCGCACAAACCGTCGCAGCCTTTGGCTCGAACCCCTGATGGATGTAGCGCTCGACGGCTTCAACGACCACTATCGCGTCATCGACGACCAACCCGATCGCCAGCACGAGTCCGAACAGTGACAGCGTGTTAATTGAAAAACCAAGCAGCGGAAACAGGATGAAGGTGCCAACCAACGATACCGGAACAGCCAGGAGCGGGATGATTGTCGCGCGCCAGCTTTGCAGAAACAGATAGACAACCAGAATCACCAACACCAGCGATTCAGCCAGCGTCTTGATCATCTCATGAATCCCGGCTATCACCGGCTGCGTGGTATCCAGTGAGATGACGTAGTCCATGCCCGTGGGGAAGGATTCGCTGGCTTTCATCATCAGCTTCCTTACGCCCTGAGCAGTCGTGAGAGCATTTGTCCCCGGCAACTGATAAAGCGCGATGATCGCGCAGGGCTGACCATTCAATCGAGTAGTCGTCGCATACGCCTGCGACCCGAGCTCCACCCTGGCCACATCGCGGATCCGGACAATTGCACCATTTCCCTCTTCACGGAGAATAATGTTTTCGAATTCTTCGGGTGTAACAAGTTGCCCCTTTGCCACTGCCATGTAGCTGAATTCCTGGTTCGAAGGCAGCGGCTCACCGCCAGCCTGCCCGACAGGATTAACGCTGTTCTGCTGCTGAACCGCGTCAACGATATCCGAGACGGTAATATTGAGCCTCGCCATTTGATCCGGATTGGTCCAGATGCGGATCGCGTACTGGCCAGCACCAAATACTTGAACATTGGAAATGCCGGGTACTCGCGAGAGTTGATCGTTGAGGCTGATATACGCGTAGTTCGCCAGAAATGCAGAGTCGTAACGACCGCCAACGGAGCGGAGGGCGATAAGCATGAGCGGTGCAGCAAACGACTTTTGAACGTTGATTCCCTGCGCCACGACTTCAGGCGGGAGTTGGGCCGATGCCTGCGCCTGGCGCATCTGAGTAAGAATCTGGTCAGTCTTTGGATTCGTCGATTCGTCAAAGTTCACCCTCAACTTCATTTGCCCGCTATTCGAGTTGAGGGAGTACATGTAATTCATGTTATCCACTCCGCTGATCTGCTGCTCGATCGGCGTTGCGACTGACTGTTCCACTGTAACGGCGTCGGATCCCGGGTCGGTTGCTGATACAACAATTTCGGGAGGAGTTATGTTCGGAAACAGAGCGACAGGAAGAGAGCCTAGAGCGAGAAATCCGACGATCACCGTGACGAGCGAAACTACAATCGCGAGAATCGGCCGGTGGATGAATAATCCCGACATCGCTATTGCTCTTGGGTGATCGCAGGCGAAGGCCAGGGCATCGGTTTGACCAATTGCCCATCCTGAACCTTTTGCACTCCTTCCACGACAACGCGATCGTCCGGCTTTAGTCCTTCTTCGATCAGCCAGAGCGTACCGACGCGGTCGCCCACCTTTACCGGTCGAATTTCGACTTTGTTTTCACTTGTAACGACCGCGACTTCGTAACTGGTCTGCAATTCATTTACCGCGCGTTGCGGCACGAGAAGCGCTCCTGGAATTTTTCGAACTGTGACCCGTACACGCACAAACCCGCCGGGACGCAAAATATTGTCCGGATTGGGGAACAATGCGGCAAGCCGAATCGTTCCCGTCTCCTGATCAATCTGCCGATCGACGGCCGAGAATTTTCCTTGGCGGGAATACAATGTTCCATCCGCAAGAATGATTTCTGCCGGAGGCGCCTCCTCTCCTGCGGCGCGCATTTGCTCAATCCTTTTTGCGATTTTCAGGTAGTCTTGCTCACTGATGTTGAGATACGCTTTGATTGGATCGACTGTTGACATCGTCATGAGTGGCTGAGCGTCGCTCGGCCCCACAAGATCGCCGATTCCCGGGTTCGCGATTCCGGCGATTCCGTTTACTGGAGCTGTTATCTTCGTGAAATCCAGATTGAGCTGGGCCTGGCGCAGCATTGCCCTTTGCGCCTGAACCTCCGCTTTCGCCGCGATATTCGCCTGGACTGCGTTGTCACGGTTTTGCTGGCTTTCAACCTTTTGGTCGAAAAGCCTTGATTCGCGCTCCTCCGTCTGTTGCGCCTGCAGCTGATTCGCTTCCGCCTGCGCCAGAGCCGATTTCGACTGTTCGACGGCCGCCTCATAGGTGCTGGGATCGATCTTAAATAGCAGATCGCCCTGATGAACGAATGAGCCCTCCTTATAGTTTTGCGAGACAAGGTAACCCGAGACTCTCGCCCTGATGTCCGCGTTTACCGAACCGTCTAACGAACCGATCCATTCTCTTGTGATCGGCACATCCTGACGGATGACATCCGCCACAAGCACCTCCTGTGGACCGGTTCCGTATCCTGTTGAATTGGGTTTCGAACACCCGGCAAGAGCACAGCTGAGAAACAGGACTCCAGCCGCCAACGCATCGACTGGCACCGAGACCTTGAGAGCCGCACCGAACGGGCGTCCCGAATCACCGAAGCTGCAGCGTTTCCTGCCGGACAATCTCAACGGCGCGGTCCCGGTCCTCATAAGTCAGCACTCCAGAGTTCCTGGTCACTTCCCGAGGCCAACCAGGATCTCGAGCCGGTACCTGGCGCCCGCTTGATGCTCGTTGGTCGCACGGAAGCTGGGTTGAACGCCCAGAAGCCACAGGCACGCTGCGAACGATACCAGTAGAATCGAGCGATATGAAAGTTCCATAAATAGGGTGTGGGACTGCGGTGTTACCCAGGGGGGAGCGGCACCGATAATAACGCCCCAAATCCCTGCCGCAACCCTAATTCGCGAGATGTACACACTCCTGTGTCGGTTCCCTACCGGCTTGTGAAGTCATCCAACCAGCATAGGCGTCTCGCCTGTGTTCTTACTTATTCTTCTTTTGCGAAAAATCCTCTTCCATCCGGTATGAAGCCGGAACCTCTGTCGCCGAACCTAAGGAATCTCGAGGGCTACACTTTGCGTCCGGCGGTTGTCTCTTCCACCCAGTGCCGGATCAGGCGGCGCGCGATCGTGTCGAGATGAGGAAACCTGGCGGCGAGCCTGCCAAGCACTTCCCTCGCCTCGAGCAGACTGAACCAGCGGGCGTCGTCCAGTTCGGCGCCAACCGTCACAGTTTTCTTCTCCGCCTCCGCATAAAACCCCAGCATCAGCGACTGCGGAAACGGCCAGGGTTGCGAGTCAAAATAGCGGATCTCCTTTACCTGGATGCCGCTTTCCTCTTTCACTTCGCGGAAAACGGCCTCCTCGAGTCGTTCCCCGGCTTCGACAAACCCCGCAAGCGTCGAGTAGATCCCTTTTGGCCAGGCGGCCTGACGCCCCAGCAAACATTCATCACCGCAATGAACCAACATGATTGTGGCGGGATCGGTGCGCGGGAAATGTTTCTTCGCGCATTCAGCATTGGTGCAGGCCATCACGTGACCGGCCTCTTCCGGCAGCGTGCGACTGCCGCAACGGCCGCAGAATCGTTGTTCCTGATGCCAATGGGTCATGGCTTTGGCATAAAACAGCAGAGCGCGCTCCTCTGCGGAAAGGAAGCCGTCGAATTGGCGCAATGGCACAAAGTGCGCCATATCCGCATTCAAACCCAAAACGTCGAGCGCCTCTTGTTCGGTGCCGGAATCGCTTAGGTCGGCCGCAAACAAGGGAATGGCCTCTCCAAGAATTCCAATGAAAATCGGATTGGAAACTCTTTCCGGCTCGGGAACTTCGATCAAGAGCGCCCGCTTTTCCGAGGACCATCTGAAGAGATTGGTCCCCCTCCAGACGAAAATGAATTGCGGCGCCTTTGCTAACTGCTGGCGAAGCCAGTCGTTATCGATGCGTCGATGCGCTTCCCGTTCGAGAGATTCCGATGCCAAAAAATGACATACTGGCAAGTTCGACATCGTTGGAGCGCTTGAACGGTTTACCTTTCCACATAGCTGCAAACGTATCCGTGTAAACAAAAATAAACGAATTCTCGAACCCCTACGAGGTGGTGCGGTATCTCGTCCAGTACGCCAGCAGTTTCGCGCGCTAAACAGATCCTCCAGCCACCCTCCAGAAATCATTCAGACTGGGATCGGACCGTTGTCGCGGCGACATTTCGATCAAAAAACCATCATCCTGTGCATCAGGTGTACCTGATGTTCAAACTCAGATCCCGTGACCTGGTCCAGATGATGGCCGAGCGCCGCATTCCACTAGCTCATACGACCATCTTGCGATGGGTGCCGCACTTTGCGGGAAATTGCACCAGAGCCTGTTTGATGAGTGATAGCGTATTTAGACACTCCTGTCCAAGAAGAGTTCCGAAAATGGGCTAACAGAAAAACCGTTGCTTCTGGCACGCATTGAATCGTTGGGGATGCAACGGCAGAAATGATAGGACCGAACCGCTCGGCTGCCGGCGCAGGTAGGGACGCGCTCCCGCGCGTCCGGCGCTGCATGTCTCGAGGCTTCCTTTTGCTGCTTCTTCTGCGTACGCGCGGTTGTGGTTTCAGAACTGAGGCTCTTTTCCATTAGCTTCCGTCTTTTGCAAGTTGGCACCCTTCTTTAGACGTGCGACGCCGGATCGCGCGGGAGCGCGTCCCTACCATCGGAACAGCATCGCCTAATTAAATCGCAAACTTAGGGCTTCTTCGCCGAAAAAGCTGTCTATACGCCCGCCGAACGACTCCAATTCAAGACTGCCCTGTCCAAATTACACTTATTTTGGACAGCCGTGGTATTTAGAAGTCGCGGTTCCGAAAGGAACCGCGACAAAATTGCGAATTTCCATGTCATAGCCATGACTATCACTTGACTCGCTGAATCGCTCCGACCGTAACCGTACCTTTGGCATTCTCTTCCTTTATGATTTTCTTAATCGCAGTTTGCTCGAAGAAAAATTGTTTCAGCGTGCGCACCTGATAGGAGGTTTTACCGTCCTGTTCGTGCATATTTTCGACAATTGCATTCACGCCATTCGTTTCGTACTGAATGCAATGTTTGTAGTGCTCAAGGCCAAGCTTCTTATATTCGTGCTTTCCATCCCAATCGAAGCGGGAAAAAAATCCCCGATCATCGCCATCCCAAACGTGACCCCGGTCAACGTTTCGCTTGTACAGGGCGGCCTTCTCCGCTCCGGAGAAAGGTCCATTGAACTTAAAATACATCAGATCCTCAATCTTGGTTCCATCGGGATTCGTTGTCGCGAAGATGTAGGTATTAAGAGAAGGTTGAAAGCTGTAGGAGGTACCCTTGAAGCACCAGGCCGCTTCTATCTTCACTGGTTTACCGTACCTCGCCGCCAAAGCCGCGGGAGTAGAATTAAGATCCGTTTGGTCTTGCGCGTGCGCCAGCGCACCCGTCATCGCTAATGCTGCAATAGCAGCAGTGAGCATTTTCATATTTTTTTTATTTTTTGGTTAGTTGACAGTTAGAACTAATTTACTTTTCGTAAATCGCAGGTTGGCTCTCGCAATGGTGACAAACCGCAATCGTGGCAATCAGCAACACATACGTTAAGATGTTAAACATAGTGAGGTAAAAGTAGCCACCGATATAAGGACTGTTGGCATGAACGACGCCGACAATGGACGAAGCGATTACGATGATTATGTACGGTACGAACATGGACACCGGGATCGCGGGTTTATCGGCTTGTGCCTTGGGAGTTATTTTCCATTCCAGGGTCGCCTTGTTGAGTGTGCATTTGACGGCATCAACAACGGCACATACCACCCATGGCCAACGTGCTAATTGGAAGAGAATGACTTCCCAGCTCAAGATCTTAGCGTTCGAAGGCCTTAGGAGCCCTTGTTCTTTAATAAAGAGGATGACCAGGAGCGATGTCAATGTCGGGAGCGAAGACCACAGTAAGAATTCGCCGTAACCGACGCGAGCAAAGGAGACACCGAAAACCAGCGCTAAGAGCGGCAGCAGATAGGTACCTAAGAGTACACCGCCAAAAAAGAAGTACCACAGCTGCCCGAAGAGAAACTGAAACTGCAGGCTGAAGGGCATTTTGCCAAGGTATTTCGGAGTAACACCCAAGAAGATCATCACCAGCGAACGGGCCCATTGAAACTCCTGGACCATACCGTCGGTAAAAGTCGCCGGGCCATCCCCATTGGCGATGGCATCAATCGAGTGAATCCCGCGCCAGCCATGGGCACACAATAATAAAGTAGTGCTGTGATCCTCAGCCAATTCAGGGCCAAGACCGCCGCTTTCCCGCAGCGCGACCGTACGCACGGCGTAATGGCTCCCGATACACATGGGAGACCAACCCTTGTTATTGTAACCGGCCTGCAGCGTGCCGTGGATATGGCCCTCTAGATAGAGCCGGCCCCGCGCAGTCCAGCTATTAGCCGCATTGACATCGCAAATACTGGGCGCAGAGACGTAACCAACCTTTGGGTCATGAAAGCCCGCCAGCATGGATCTTAAGTAGCCTGGCTCAGGGATATGATCCGCGTCTAGCTGCGAAACGAAATCGTAGTTTTCGTACCCATAGGTATCATAGAAGTAGGCGAGGTTGCCTTCCTTGCACCGCTTTCGACGCGGCCAGGTATCGTTATGATAGCCGGCCACGCCTTTGCGGCAGGAAACATAGATTCCTTGATCCGCGCACCACTTGAGCGTTTCAGGCGTGGGATCCTCGTCGGCTAGCCACGTATCGTGCGCCGGCTCCTGGGCCTTCATGGCAAGCAAGGTTTGCCGCACTCTGGCGAAGGGCTCCGAAGGCGTCTTGGTCGTGATCATTGCGATCCGCCAGGAAGAAGGAATTTCTAACTTCGGATTGGGTTTATTCATCCGGCAGATAAAGAAAAAGTAATAGCCGGGCATGACGAGGCTCCAGGCCAAAATCAAGCTATTAAAGGCGAATCGCATTGGCCCGGTATAGTGAGCAGGTTGCAACCACCAGATGGCGAAGGCGATCGTGGCGATCAGCCAGAGACCAGTCAGGAGATACAATTGTGCAGATTGCCGCTTGTTTAGTACCTTGACCAGGTAATTTCCAAGCTTGCGAATCTCCGGCGCGGCTTTGATTGAATTCGTAATTGTTAATCGCTTGACGTCTGAACCGGCTAATCCAAAACATCGGTTAAAAGGTTATAAAATCTGTGAAATGAGCCTGTTTTATTTCTACTTATATATATCGTCGGTTGTTCGGTTATGTCTAATCATAGTGGGCTCGGAAACGGCTCCAGAAGCCTCTCGGACGAGTTTGTCTGGCCCAGGCGCATGCTCGGGGCGCGATAGAATTGCCCGCTGGGAAATTAAAATGCCGGCCAAGACTTTTCGCACTTGCAGTGGAAATCCGACACTATTTCTCAATTATTATCCCAATAGGGATTGGAATAAAAGGCAGGCAAGCAATCCCCCTCCTTTAGCGGTGGAGAAGAGCGATTGCGCCGGAGCGGCGATCACGCCACGCGGCCGCCGCAAAGAATGAAAAATAGTGGCGCTTCGTCCGAGCCAGGGCAGAACTTCCTCGCGCCCCGGGGTCGAAATCAGGTACTGCCGGGTTATTTCAAACGGCGGCCCATTTGTTTTGAGAAATTATTGTCCGGCAAAAGGTCGCACCCCGCGGATATTTACAGGTGCGAGTAGAGCAGCTTGGTTTTGCCGGGAAGATGGAAAACGGTAAGGCCGCTGCCTTGATTCATCTTATCCACAATTTTTGCGCATAGATCATTCCACTGTCTCGATGAAGGCAGTAGGTGCGATAATGAGCGCTCCACTCGGGAGCCGGATGGTGTGAAAGACCGGACCATACTCGACGATTTCCCCGATGTAGTTGAATGGTAGTACTTTGACTTTCATGGTCTTTCTCCCATGTTATTTGTTTTTTTGGTGAGTTCTCCGACCCAGACTTCACCTTAAGCTTTGTTATCTTTTTTGCTCGGCCAGGTAATTTCGTTGCAGTTGTTTGGTCACTTTTGAGCTGAATTGAGTCATTCGAGACATCGATTAATAAAGGTCATAAAATCCGTTGAAGGAGCGTATTCTCTTTCTACCAATATGTATCGTCCGCAGCTCGGTTGTGCACAATGATTGGTGGCTCGAAGATGGCTGCAGGAGCCTCTCTGGGGAGTTTTTCGGACCCAAGCGGATGCTTTGGGCGCAATAGAATGGCCTGCTGAGAATTTAAAATGCGCGCGGAGGGATTTCTCGCATGCAATGGGAATTCAATAATCTTTCTCAACTTTTTTTCCAATGGTGATTGCAACAAAAGACAGTCAAGCACTCCCCTCCTTTAGCGGTGGAGAAGAGCGATTGCGCCGGATCGGCGATCACGCCGCGCGGCGGCCGCAGAGAATGAAAAATTGCGGCGCTTCGTCCAATCTGGGGCAGAACTTCCTCGCGCCCCGGGGTCAAAATCAGGCACGCCACCTTAATGCGAATGGCGGCCATTAAGTTTGAAAAGAAGATTTTGCATTGCGTGCTTGTTTTCTTTCGACGCCGCAAAAAATCCGGGCGTGGAATTTCAATTTTCTATCGGGCTACCGCGGAATGGACTCGAGGTGTTGTGTAAATCTGGCGTAAGATAATACCAAATCCGATCAATCCGGTATTCTTTATTAAATTGTCCGTCGCGGCGCCATGCCGCTACTGCCGTCGCGGAGCGAAGGTTTCGCGTTCGCTTAAACGAAGCTAACGCAGGCGGGAGAGCTGCGCGGATCTGTGATGTTCGAGTAGCTTGACTTGACTAGTAGAGTTACTGCGAGCAGGATTGGGTCGAACCGTTTTTCGCCGAAATTGGGCGACACGCTTCCGATGTTCCGAATTTAACCCCCTCACCGACTTCACATGCCGCAGACCCAGCAATCCTCATCTTTCCGCCAGCCGCGGTTTCGCTGGACAACCGATCCAACTTTTTACCCGACGGCCCGGCTTGCAATGGAGGCGCCTAAGACGCGTCTTCTTTTATGATTTGACGCGAGAACCGCTTCAGTACTTAATCCGCAGCCATTTCCAATTTCATTTGTAGCCATACATCTTGTATTTATTTAGTTGATTCTAATAGATTAGTTTGCTTTTCTGGTAGCCATCAAACGCAAACCTCTTCCCCTTCATCTTGAAATTCAGCGCCACCGCGGTAATCCGGTCGGCCTTATCCGCTCTTCCTATCGCGAGAACGGCAAAGTCAAACACTCCACTCACGGTCGCATCACCGGCCTGAGCTTAGAGCAACTCCAATTATTGCAGGCGGCCTTCCGTGGCGATGTCGTGCCCAAGGGCTCCGCAGAGGATTTCCAGATCCGCGCCTCTAAGGAATACGGGGCCAGCTATGCGCTTCTGGAGTTGGCCAAGGAACTTGGATTGGACCGCGCTCTTTACTCGCGCAAAGAAGCCTGGGTCCAGGATTGCCTGGCGATGATCGTCGGACGCATCGTCTACGCCGGCAGCAAACTGGCACTCTCCAACCAGTGGAAAAACACCGCTCTGTGGGAACTGTCCGGCGTGAAAGGCAAAGTCGATGTAGACCTCCATTGTTATCTGCCGATGGATCGGCTCCTGGAGCGCCAGAGCGCCATTCAGCGTACTTTGGCAGCTCGTCATCTCCAGGATGGTCACCTGGTGCTCTACGACATTACCAGCAGCTACTTTGAAGGAGCCTACACCCAGAGCGACATCGTCACCTTCGGCTATAATCGCGATGGCAAGCGGGGTCACGAACAGATGGTGATCGCTTTACTCTGCAGCGCGGAGGGTTGTCCGGTCGGAGTCGAAGTTTTTGCCGGTAACACTCAGGACGCCTCCACGGTGCTTGAGAAGATCGCGCAATTGCAGCGCCAATACGGATTAAAAGAAATTATCTTTGTCGGTGACCGGGGCATGATTACCAAAGCGGTGGCTGACAAGATCAAGGGGACCGAAGGTCTGCACACTATCTCGGCATTAACCCATCGCCAGATTGTCGAACTGCTGGAACGCAAGATTATCACGGCGGAACTTTTTGATGAGGAAAAGATCGTTGAGGTCTTTGATCCCGAAGAGCCCAAGCGGCGCTACTGTCTGTGCCGCAATCCGCAGACGGCCGGGCGCGAAGGCAAGACGCGTGAGCGGCTTCTGGAGCGCACCCGCGCAGAACTTGACAAAATAGCCGGCTCAAAACGTCGAGCGAGTGCAAAGACGCTGGGAGCACGCGTCGGCCGGGTACTGGAGCGTTCCAAGATGGGCAAATTCGTCCGCTGGGACCTGATCGATGGACGGCTCTCATGGAGCTTTGATCAGGACAAGATCGCCGCCGAAAAACTCTTCGACGGTTGTTACATTGTTAGTGGTGAGCTGCCCAAAGAGAAGATGGCTGCGAGCGAAGTCGTCGCCTCCTATAAAAAGCTAGGCTTAGTCGAGGAAGCCTTCCGCAGCCTCAAGACCGTGCAACTCGAAGTACGGCCCGTCTACCACAAGACCGATGATCGAATCAGAAGTCACGTCTTCCTGTGCACGCTGGCCTACTACTTGCAGTGGCATCTCAAGCAGCGGCTTGAACCTTTATTCGCCGCCGACGGCACCCACAAAGATCGACAATGGACAGTGCGCAACGTCATTGAGCGCCTGGTGGCGATCCGTCGCGACAAGATCGCGATGGGCTCTGTGGAGTTCGAGAAAGTCACCACGCCTGAACCCGACCAGCAAACAATTCTCGACTATCTCAAAGTGCGTTTGTAGCCATATTCCCGAAATCTGAAATCTGTTTAAAGTCTTCTTATACAGTCAGTTGCATGGCAAACAAAAAAGAAAATGCGGTAAGAGCGCTTCGCGTATGTTTCCGCCCTGGCACCGGACCACAAATCGCGCAGCGACGCGTTGCTCGTCGTCGACGTCGACCCAAGCTCGCCTTCATTCGGTGCTGTGGTCGGGCGCGTCGATTTACCCAACGCGGGCGATGAACTGCACCACTTTGGATGGAACGCATGCAGCGCGGCTTTGTGCCCCTACGCGCCACATCCCCATCTCGAAAGGCGGTATCTTGTGGTGCCTTTGCGTTGCTCTGGGGCTTCAGCAACGCTCGAAGAGAGCGCTGTTTGCGGCACTTCTCCCGATTGCTCTGGGGCACGCGATTGCCATCGCAATGGTTGTTTGTTCTGTATACGTGCTCGGTGCGATTGTGCCGTTTCGATGGCTTCAGCTTGGGTGTGCGGCCGCCCTTCTCGGCATCGCTCTCTGGAAGGTCTACCGTTTGCGGCACCCAAAGTGGGTCGGTATGTGCGTGAGTTTCTGGGACCTCACTCTTTGGTCCTGGTTAATGGCAACTGCACATGGGGCAGGATTGATGGTGGTTCCTGTGCTGCTTGGAGCACGATCGATTTTGTGCGGACCGACTACGAACGCAACGAATTCGTTCCTGTTAATTCAACCAATCGTTGCAGTGGGTGCCGTCGCGGTTCATACAATTGCGCATCTGGCGACGACCGCGCTCATTGCATGGATCGTCTATGATTTTATCGGGCTGGCAATTCTGCGCCGCTCCTGGATAAATCTCGATTTAATCTGGTCATTCTCTCTTATTGGCGCCGCGGTGTTCTTGTTTCTTCTGCCAAATACGTGACTAGGTGGTGCCAGGCGTCCCGCTTTTCTTCTCGAGAACCGAGCAAAGCGGGACGCTTCGCTTACCCCAGCCTGTTATCCGGTCGCACCTCCGGTTTTAAGACACCGCGCCTGACCCTTTCACTTCCAACGTTTTCGATTAACACTTGCGTTTCACTACTTCATTAGTAGTATTCGACAGTTTTTATGCATATTCTACATCAGGACGGTTTCTCTCTCGAAACGCTTAAAAGCGTGTGCGTCATGATGGCGAGTTGCGCGATACGATCATTGTGCTGCGCCGGCTGTTGTCGCCGCAACGGCTAATCAAGATTATCCGCGCATCCGTCGCTCCGGGGACCCTATCGTCCTGTCACGGAAAGGCAGATACGCCTAATTACCAAGCACAACCATTGCAGTTTTCTTTATGTCCTATTTTCTCTCTATCACTGGAAGCCCAACGAAGTTTTCGAAATCCGGTTTTCTATTACGAAGCATTGGCGTAATCCTCGAACAGCGGGCCATTGATTTTCGTGCGATCCACGCATTGGATTTACCGGCAGACGAGCCGGCAACCCGCCGAATCGCAGCACAGTTTGTAGCCGACACAGTTGAACAAATCGAACTCGCTTCAACGATTGTTATTGTTGCGCCTGCCAACAAAGAAGGCTCTCCGACCCTACTGACGACATTGCTCAATTTGCTACCGGACAATATTTTTTCCGGAAAGCCGGTTTTGCTTTTTGTCACAGGCGGAATTCCTGGCCACGTCGCATTGCTCGAACGCACGCTCGGCGACCTCTTCTTCCGGCTAGGCATCAAGACATTTGCTGCGCGTGTTCACATTCGAACGGGCAGCTGGATTGTCGTCGGCGACGATCGCCCACGTTTGTCACGCGGAGCAGAGCGGGAAATCGCCAATGCGCTAGATTTGGTTTTGCAGCTCCCAGGACTGGAGGCTGGAAGCCTATCCTACGGTAGGGCCGGTAATGTAGGATGAGCATTGTGCCGACGGGCCACCCACATCCAGTATTGTCCTGACCAACCTCACGGGAGTCTATCGCAAATTTTCGGTCCAGCGATATTTGACCTGTCCCTACCCCCACATACTGTTGCGGCGGAATGTCAACGATCCTTGTACTAGGCGGCGGTGTTATCGGGCTTTCGATGGCGATGATGCTGGCTCGGCAAGGCCATGAAGTCACCGTTTTCGAACGCGACAGCGTGCCTCTTCCCGGCTCGCCGGAGGAAGCATGGCACGCGTGGGAAAGACGAGGGGTCGCTCAGTTCCGGCAGCCACACTACCTGCACCCGCCCGTAGGCCATCTCCTCGATTCCCATCTGCCAGAGGTGAAAGAGGCGTTGCTCCGGGTCGGCTGCGTATCGTTCGACGTTCTTGCGACTATGCCCCCGTCGGTCACCGATCGCACGCCGCGAGAAGGCGATGCACGGTTTATAACGATCACGGGTCACCGCCCAACAATCGAGTACGCGGTCGCAAGTGTCGCCGAAAGGCTCCTTCCCGTCCGTCGCGGAGCCTCTGTCGTGGGTCTGTTGACAGGGCCGTCGACTGCGAACGGAATCCCGCACGTCACCGGCATTCGCACAATGGACGGCGACGAGGTCTCTGCCGACCTCATCGTCGACGCAATGGGGCGATGTTCGAAGCTATCGAACTGGTTGGAGGACATCGGAGCTCGCCCTCCGATCGAGGAGGCCGAGGACTTGGGGTTCATCTATTACACGCGGTTCTTCCGCTCTAGGACCGGGGCGGTTCCGTCCTACCACGCGGCGCTCCATACATACTTTCATTCGTTTTCGCTACTCACGCTCCCCGGCGATGCGGGCACCTGGTCGGTGACCGTGTTTATCTTCTCGGGCGACCAGTCGCTGAGGAGACTGCGCGATCCCAAGCACTGGACGGCTCTCGTCGCCGCATGTCCGTTGCATGCACACTGGCTCGACGGTGAGCCGATCACCGACGTGCTCCCGATGGGCGGCTTCCTCGACCGTTACCGGCGTTTCGTCGTCGACGGAGTTCCGGTGGCCACAGGGATCGTCAGTATAGGCGACTCGTGGACCTGCACGAACCCGTCGCATGGGCGCGGGATCACCATGGGCCTCATGCATACCCACGGCACGGCAGAGGTCGTACGGCAACACCTGGACAATCCACTCGCGCTCGCACTCGCACACGACTCCATGACCGAGACGCGAGTGACGCCCTGGTACCGTAACACGATCGAGATCGATCGGACGCGGATCGCCCAGGTCAACGCGTTGATCAAAGGTCGGCCGGCACCGCAGCCGACAGACCCGCGTGCACGGATCGCCAAGGCGCTTCTCGTCGCGATGATGTACGACGCCGACCTCTTCCGAGCCGGCGCCGAGATGAGGTCGCTGCTCGCGTTGCCGCAGGAGGTCATGGCGCGGCCTGGAGTGGTCGACCGTATCATGGAGGTCGCCGGCACCCACGAGGCGGTGATCCCTCCCGGGCCCTCTCGCGAGGAATTGCTCCATATGCTGGCATAGCGAGGGAGGCAAGACGAAGTGTTGCAGGTTAACGGCATTTCGCTTCATGTGAGAGGGACAGGTCAGATAAGAGAGAGAGGAAAGAGGGAAAGTGAAAGAAGACGAGAAGGAATTGGGATCGCCGATGCAAGAAGTTTGAGTCGGGGGCACGCGAGGGCGGCGCAGCAAACAAAGCGGGAGGATCCTGGATCCCGAATTTTTCGGGCAAAACAATTCGCGACCGGCGCCCAGCGGAAAACTACAAGGCAACGCTAAATACCATACAGGCAGATCGGGTGAAAAACCGAGCGGAGGAGGATCTTAACCGATCGGTCGGATTCGCAGATCGCGGAAAACCCAGAGAGTGTCAGCACAGCCCAGGGCTGTTAAGCGCGTGGCAGGCCGTCGACGTTTGTAACCCAGCTTCTGCTTGAGATTGTAGAAGTGCGATTCAACAAAGGATTGACTTCCCAGGATCACGCCATCAGTGAAGTAGCGAATGCGGCACCGTAAGCGTTCGGGCAGGGAGAGTTCGCCGTTTTGCTGGTCAACGACGGTTTGAGCAGTGGCCAGGTCAAAGGCTGGCCGCTTGGTTTTGGTGTTCAAGCTTCCGTGCACAAAGAGGTACTTGCGATACTGCCGGCTGACTTCTTTCCAGGAGGTAGTCTCTGATTGGCCCAGAACAATTCTAATACCCTGGCGGGCCAGAGAGGAACCCTTGGCGAGCGCCTCAGCGTAGCCACAATAACGATAATCTTTGGGATCGGCACAAAGACCGGCGCGAACCGGGTTGAGTTCGATGTAAGCAGCAACGGCGGCCAAGGCCTCGCCCCCTTCGATCAGAATGCTCTTAAAGCGATCAGCCCACAGCACCCCGTAACGAGCATGACGGCGGTTGTACCATTGGGCAAAGCCACCTTTGAGCTCTTTGATGAAGATCGAGAGGTCAAACATGCGGTCGCGATAGGCCTTAAGGAGTCGTTGGATCCGATCGGCGCCATCAGGCTCTTGACGCAGGCGCGCCAACTCCTGATCGAGGGCTTGGCGACGCGCTGGACCGTAGCCGGCTTGGATACGGTCGAGTAACTCAGCCTCAGATAGCTCTCGGGCTTGAGGCACTTCGCACAGAAGGTGGAAGTGATTAGACATTAGAGCGTAGGTCAAGACCCGAACGCCGCTAAAGGCCTCCAGTCGACGCATCAGTAGCACAAATCTTTCTGCCTCGGCGGAGCCATGGTCGGTGGTCTGGAAAATGAATCGACGATCAACCACTCGCGAAACGCAGTGGTAAAAACTCTGACCTTCAGCCTTGACGCGCGCGAACCTCATGTGCGTGTAGCAGCACTATACAGAACAAAACTCAAAAGTGTAGTTAAATTAGGCACTTCGCCTGCGATATTTGACCTGTCCCTACTCGCACTGGTCCCCTACTCGCACTGCGTGTCCCCTGCTGACATACGCGGGAAGAAGTTTTCCGGGGTGACGGCAATCGGTTGAAGTCCCTGGCCTATCCGGCCGAAGGGGTTCGCCGATCGAAAACAATTTTTGGAAGAAGGCCCAACTCGCCTCAAGAACAGGTAAAGGCGGAATTCAATCGCCCTCTATGCATTCCGCCACAACCACGATTTCAACCGGGCATGACCCGCATCGTAAATCAACCTGATCAAATACCCAATCACAATGAAAGCGCATGAACTCCTAAACTCGCCCGAGACCTGGTGCCAGGAATCGCCGGCGGAAGACCGGCAAGGCAACAAGCTTCAGGCTTTTGATCCGCGGGCGGTAAGATGGTGCGCGCTTGGCGCGATCCAGAAAACCTATCCTCCCTCGCAATGGACGGAAGCGATGGACCGCCTATTGCGTGCGCTCAGCGTTTCTGAACGAGGACTGGCTCAATTGAAAAAATCTGAGAAGGCCTGCTGTGTAATGGAGTGGAATGACGATCGTCAAAGCTCGTTTCCGGAGATAAGGGAAATACTTTTACGGGCGGATATCTGAGCACCGCCACGGCGGGAAAAGTAAGAAGTAAAAAGGCAAAAGGAAAAAGTGGGAATCGCAGGCTGTGCGATTTCGATGGGTGCGGGTTGGTCACATCGGCTGCCGAGACTCAGCGTCCCGATCACGCCGCAGGCCCGCGGTGCGCGCGTAGATCAGACTGATCATCTCGCCCCAAAACAACCAAATGACAGCGGCAATTGCGAGATAAGGCCTCAATGGGATTTTTGCCGACAGTTATCGTTGTCCCAGGGCTATAGACACGATGCCGAATGCAGCGCCGACAAAGGCCCTGCCGGCGATGGTGAATAGCGTTCCTTGCCATCCCACAAATGTGCCGATCGCGGCGAGAAGTTCAACGTCGCCCAAGCCCATCGCTTTGCGAGGGAATTGTCCGCTGGTTGTGTCACCCGAGACACTCTTGATATCGTGTGATATTTG
>CAVVPV010000005.1:0-141055 GCA_963750185.1 uncultured Verrucomicrobiae bacterium | reverse complement strand
TGTGCTTTTGGTTTATTGCTTCATGAGAGCGGTACGGTGCGTGTTATAGCCGCTTGGGCCCCCGCTCACCGCGGTATCGAGGTACAAACCGTTCCCAAAGAGCGTGGCATAGAGACCGAATTTTCCACCATTGACGTCGATGTTACCTCCTCCGTCGAGGCCGACGCTTGTGTGCGCATAACCTGCGGTCAAACCAATGGCGAAATTTGGAGAAAGCCGATAGTCAATCCCCAAGGTAAATCCGCCTGTGTTGACGTCATAGCCCGCTGCGTTTGGAGTACTATCGACATTCGTAAATTCGCCGAGACCGGTAACAAAGACGCCCCACCGATTCTCCGGAGTCGGAGCAAAAACCGGTGGTCCGCTTTTTCCTTCAGGCCCGGTAGGCCCGGCAAACCCGTCCCCTACGTTCGTACTGCCGCCGTTCAGGGAAAAGCCGGTTGCACTGAAGCCGGTGCTGCCTCCACGGATGTTCGCCATTCGCTGGTCGACGTTAGAAATTTGGACCTTGCCAACCGAAGCAGCGGTCGCGTTGACCGAGCTGATCTGAGTGGGCGCAATCAAAGAGAGATCATGAGAAAGATTCGCCAATGGCTGGCTGTTGAGGAACGCGAATAGCGGCGCTGCTCGTGGATCGCCCGCTGCGCTGTCGAGCGCCTTTGCTACAGCGGATTCGTTCGGTGTCGTAGCAACTCCGGTTGTCTGGGCAAATGAGCCTTGAGTGCCTTCGAGCACGACCGAATCAGCCAGAGAAGTAACCTTTGCCTGTACAATCGTTCCCGTGGCGACAAAGCCATTCTGAACGTTACTGAATGTTCCGCTTACCCCGTTTTTCGCAGTGAGAAATGTAATCTGATTGCCGGGCTGCAGACTGAAGCCTCCCAGGCTGACTAGCTGGAGCGTTCCGCCCAGCGTAGCATGCCCGGTTACCGCAAGGAGATCAAATTGACCAGTCCCGGTGCCGGCCACTCCAATACGCAACGTGCCGCCCGCAGTCTGTGTGTAGTCGCCGGCGACCGTTAGCGTTCCGGGCGAGTTGATCTGGGCGACCACTCCGCCGTTCACAAGGTTACCGGTTATGGTCCCATGTCCGCCCAGAAACCCGCCGGAATTGACTATCGTTTCGGTGCTTGCGATCGACCCGTCGACTATCAAGCTTCCGTTATTTACCGTTGTCGTGCCGGTGTAGGTGTTGTTGCCGGTCAATGTCAAAGAGCCTGTACCTGATTTGGTGAGCTGGAGAACGCTCGTTCCATTTTGGAGAACGCCGTTGAAAGTCGTGTTCGTGTTGTCGTTACCAACCGTCAACGTCGCGGTTGTTGCGCCGTTGTTTAAGACGGTTCCAGTTCCGGAAAGGGAGCCAATCGTACTGTTGAACCCATTCAGGTCCAGAATCGAGTTTACTGCAAAGGCCGAATTCGGGCTTAACGCTGTGGAGGAATCTGCTACAACCGTTCCTGCACTGATGGTCGTTGCACCGCTATAGGTATCATTCGAACTGAGGGTCAAAGTGCCCGTCCCGGCCATAGTTAAGTTGCCGGATCCATTGATAACCGCGCTGACAGAGTGGGCCAACGGTCCATCGAACAACATGGTCCCGTTGTCTTGAAAGACACTTGTAAAGATGGTCCCGCCACTGCTGCCCCCACCGCTGAAACGGAGGGTTCCTCCCGGCCCAATTACAACGGTGCCGGTTCCGTTGCCGACAGTAAGGGTCCCTCCAGGGAGCATCTGAACCGTGCTCCCGGCAACTGTGGCTCCAATCGTGAGAGTGGCTGCAGTCGCGGAAGTGATTCCCGATGGTAGCGCACCGATTTGAGCGGTGGTGCCGTTGTCGACCAAGGCCGTTTGAGCGGCGGTCGGTGGGAGCTGTAGCGACCAATTACCCGGTGTAAACCAACTTGAGTCGGTCGTCGGACCCTGCCAGGCGTCCTGCGCGTGCAAAGCCGATGGTCCAATGACAACGGCGTTCAGCGCGATTGCAACCAACCAGCGCTTGCCCAAGAGGGAACCCAGAATAAACCGCGTTGGGGATTTCACAATTCGGCAGTCTAGCAAATTCGCGCCGGGCAGAGCAACATTCGCGTTTAGAAGATCTGAGCTTTCTTGCCTGGACCGCATGGGTGGTTAGGCTAAGCATTTCCATGAAGATTCGATATGACCCGATCGGGTGATTTTTCGGTTCGCGAGAGATTCCATCGTCCTCCATCTGCCCTCGGAGGTATAATCCTAATCGCAATCACGATTCCGGTACCGATTTTAGTCAGCTTCGGGATTATCTCGGAATGTCCGGGATGGATTTTTGCGACTGGAAGTTTGTTAGTTTACAGGAAATTCCAAATGGTCCATCGACGCTCTATGGCCATAACAACTCGGTGGCCCATCTCAGGAGCCAAACCAGGATCGCAATTAGGAAAAAATAGCATTTTCAAAGAGAGGATTCTATAGGGTCACGCTTCCGCGTGACCGAAGTGGCGATACCTCGGGCCCCGACTTGATCAACGTCGCAAGTCGATTTTTCGAGCTACGCGGTTGAATTCTAACTAGTTTGTAAACACTGCCTGGCACATCAAACGCGGATCACACCCTACCACCCTGCCATGGCGGTCACGCGGAAGCGTGACCCTACTCCCCCCCCTTATCCCCATCACAGACCTGGCTGTCCGTAGTCGAAGGTAACTGCGTCGTCGAGAGACGGGGTGGAGCAACCTGAGACGAACTACCAGTCCATAAATAAACATGTTGAACTCGATACGGCCTGATGCATTGGCGAGCTTGCGTAGGGTAGAGCGAAGCCCAGACCGGACGCCGACCCGTGAAGGGAAGGCAACTTCGGCGACCTCTGCTGCGGCGAGACAGTGAGCGCAGGAGAAGGAATGCATGGGGTGGGTGGAGATAGAATGGCAGGAAGCTGGAGCGACATGAATCAGGGATCACTATTCGGGAAAGGAACGGCGTTCATGACCGACAGCGGTCCGAAGAACCGTACCCCGAGAGGTGACAGAGCCTTCGTAAGAGCGAGAAACGGGGTAATGCCTGTGGAGCAAAGGAAGGCAGGAAGGTAGAGACGACTAAAAAAGAATGAAGGAAACCACACCCCAAATGTCCTATAGACTCAGCATCCCTGAAGAACAACTCCAAGTACGCGAACCTTTAACTTTTTCTCGTAGTCTGTTGGCTCCCTTCGAAACTAGAGTCTAACCATTCCCAAATCCCTCAAAGCTCAATACATGCCTCGGCCGATCTTTTGAAAGCTAACCACCAACTGGAGAGCCGAGTGCCAGAAATTGGCCTGCTCCGTTCCGAGCGAGCCGCGACCTCATCCGTCGTCCCTACCCCTATCATCCTAGCGGTCACGTGGGAGCGTGACCGCGGACGCGCTCCCGCGCGATCCGGCGTTGCTAAATGGGAGAGAGCCGCAGAGGCGTCAAAAAGGAGAGTCGAGATATATGGCGCCGGACGCGCGAAAGCAGGTCTTCGCGAGTGTGGTAATAAATGGACGAAGGCCCATCGGGCATTTGGGACAGTGGTGGACATCGATACCGTCGAGTCGAGTCCGGTCGGCAATACCGCCAAAGTTCAGAGCCGGCAGACTGCAACACGGAATCTCCTCAGCTTAAAATGTCATTCGGACGCCTGCGGACACGCTGTTGGAGTGGTAGTTGGCGCGGAGCTGTTCGCCATCGTAGTAGGCGTACAGGGAAACGCGGTCGCTCAACAGAACTGCGGCGCCGGCGCCGATGAGCAGACTGTCGCGGCCAACCTGCGGGCTGTTGACCGTAAAACTGTTGCCGGCGCCATTCGCGAAGCTGGAAACGATCGAGTAGGACTGATCGCCGAATTCGTGCTGCCAGGCAAGGCTGAGTTCCGGTCTTATGATCACGTGACCCACTTTCCAATCGTAGGACGCTTTCATCCCAAATGCCGTGCGCTCGGATTCGGCGTTTTGACTGGGGAATTTCAGTGGCGCAAGCGAGCCGCTTTCGTTAAAGCTACTAAAGCCGACGTAGCTATATTGAAAATTCGCCGTCGGACCAATGCTCAGACCGCCCTTCTGCCAGTCGTAGCCGGCGGCGATCAGAACGTTGAAGTTGCCGCCATCGGTGTTTCCGCTAGCGCTGCCGAGGAGCGCCGTCCGCCGCGAATCGTATCCGCTCGGGCCCCCGGTAACGGCGGCGTCCGCGTAGAATCCGCTGCCGAATGCCGTGGCGTAGAGGCCGAGTTGCCCGGCATTGACGTCAAGGTTGCCACCATCGGGCAGATCGGCGTTAATGTTAGCGTAGCCGGCGGTTAGACCAATCGCGAAACAGGAGGTAAAACGATAATCGACGCCTAAGGTTACGCCTCCGGATCGGATGTCGTACCCGGCTGCGTCGTTGGTGCTGTCGACGTTTGTGAACTCGCCGATACCCGTGACCCAAACACCCCAGCGATTCTCTGGCGTTGGTGTCATCACGGACGGGCCGCTTTTACCCTCGGGCCCGCTTACACCGGCAAAGCCGCCGCTGAAGTTCGGTGGGCTGCCGTTCAAAGTGAAGCCCGAAGAGTTGAAGCCCGTGCTGCCCGCGCGAATGTCCTCCAGACGCCGTATTAGATTGGCGGTCTGCACATTTGCGAGTGAGACGCCGGCGTTGAAGATCGATGCCAGTGCTTCGGGTGCGATCAGGGTGAAGTCGCCGCAGAGGTTGTTGAGCGGTTGGTCGTCCAGGAAGGCGATCAGCGTTGACGCCCGCGGGTTACCGACCGCGCTGTTGAGTGCTTGGGCTACGGCGACGGAGTTCGGATTGCAAGCGAATTGCACGAAAGAGCCCTGCGTCCCTTCGAGCAAAACGGAGTTCGGTAGATCCACGACTTGCACGTTCACGAGGGTACCACTGGTCAACTGATTTTGTACCGTCCCGAAAGATCCGCTTACGCCACCATTCGCTGTGAGGAACGTAACCTGATCGCCGACATGGAGCGTGAAGCCACCCAGACCGATAAGCTGGAGGGTCCCAGCGAGGCTGGCATGGCCATTCACTGCAAGCAGGTCGTGCTGGCTCGCGGCGAGGCCCGCTATTTGGATGCGCAGCGTGCCGCCCGCGTTCTGGATGTAGTTGCCATTGACCGTCAACGTCCCCGGAGAGTCGCCAGGACTGACGATTCCGCTGTTCACGAGGCTGCCGCCGAGAGAACCGTGCCCACCGAGCAACCCACCCGCATTGACCAGCGTCTGCGCGCTGGCTATTGAACCATCCACGATCAGGCTTCCAGCATTCACCGTCGTCGTACCGGCGCTCGCGATTGACCCGTCGACGATCAAGCTTCCAGCATTCACCGTCGTCGCACCGGTGTACGTGTTAGTGCCCGTCAGCGTCAGCGTGCCGGTGCCTAGTTTGACTACACTCCCCGTGCCGCTGATCACTCCGCCAAATGTCACAGAGTCGCTCCGATCAAAGGCCAGTATTCCATCGTCGATGACATTCCCAGTGACGCTTCCCGTCGTGCCGCCGTTGCCGAGCTGGAGCGTTCCAGCACTAATCGTGGTACCGCCAGAGTAGGTATTGTTTCCGGTCAAAATTAATGTCCCGCTCCCAAGCTTCACAATTTGGCCGGAGCCAGAAACTTGGGCGCTCAACGTTGTCGCGTCCGTAAAATTAAAGTTGATAACGCCATTGTTCGTGATCGCCGGCGCATTGAAAGTGCCGGCAAGTCCACCGGTACCGATGTTAATTTGACCGAGAGTTCCGACGATCACGCTCTGCGCGCCTTGAAAAGAGGCCCCGTCCGCGATTATAACCTGGCCCTGGGACAGCAATCCGATACTGAGCGTACCATTCTCAATCCAACGCGAACCTGATCCCAAGACGGAAACCAGGGGAGGGGCGGACACTCCACCAACTGGAGTTGTGAATGCAACTCGGCCAACACCAGAACCGGAAGTCGTCAGCGCTCCGCCGTTTTCAACCAGAACGGAACCACTCTCGACGTCCAGTGAGACCTGTCCCGCCGGGAGATTCGTTCCAAAGAGCCTGAGCGAAGCGTTCGTTCCGTTAATGATGACTTGGCCGGCGGACGGCGTTGCGCCGGTATCATCGACGGCCGTCTGGTTAACGATCAACTCGTTCGCGACCGCGTTGGGGGCATTAATATTGGCTGGCGGGTTGTTACCAACAGTCGCGCTCTGCGCGGCCGTTGGTGGTCCAGGGGTTCCTTGGACGAATTGAGGCGGAGGATTCGAGTTCCAGTTATCGGGAGTAAACCAATTGCCGTCATTAGTGACACCGGAGAAAGGCAGGTTCCAATAGAGATCCGTTTGGGCATACGCAGGTGAAATTCCAAAGCCGAGCCCGAAAAATGCAATCATCAAAAACAATGCTGTCACATGGCTCGTTAAGCGAGGTCGGCGGCGGATGTGCATAATGCTTCATTTTACGAAACTCGTTCAGCATATGGAACAATATTCTCTTATTATTTTCGGATTAGCATGGCGGCGAGTCGCCATGAAAATGCTGGGAAACTGCCTCGGCCTTTACACCTAATTCGCGGACCATTATAGTTCAGGCCTTATCCAGATCGATTCAGCCTGGTTTTTCAACGATGCAACCCGAGCACCCGCCGTCGAAGACTTCGAGTTCACGTCAAAAGAAGAGTCGTTCGGGCTTTCTACGCGAACGATTTCGATCGGTGGCAAAAGAAGCATCGAAGTTGGAAAATCTGCCGTTTGTTGTGCTCATTTTATTGGCTGGTATCTCCTTGATTTCCCGACTATGGCTGATCCGGCACTAAGACCGACTACAGCCGCGACTGTCTTTACCGCGGCAAGCCTTAAAGCCTTTATTTTCAGTATTCTTTTTTACTGGGGCGCCAGCGCACTGCTACTTCCAGTAACAACGTCGGACTGTCAGGTTTATAATCTAGGCCGTCTGCTTGTCGCCGAGCGCGCGGGTTTCTGGCAGGACGAAGCTTGGAATTCAATCCGCGAGGTTACGTATCCGTGGACGTTCGATGCGGTTCATTATCCGTTCTTGAAAACAGGGTGGGGATTTGGGATCCCCAGCTTCGTCGCTTTCGTCAGTCTCCTCGTGATTATTTTTGAGCTCGTTACACCCAGATTCGGGGAGCACGCGGCACTATGGTCAATATTGACCCTCTTGTCGATGCCGACTCTGATGCTCCAGGCGACTACAACAAAAAACGATATTGTAGTTGTTTTTGGCGTTGGCTGCTGGGTTTACTCACTAATCCGATTTCAGCGAAACCGGAACAAGTTCTTTCTTTTCACCGCAGCTCTGTGCCTGGCATTCATCGCGGGTTCCAAGAATTTAGCACTTGGGATTTGCGGCATTGGTGCCGTTACGACTGGTTGGCTACTCCGGAGACAGTTCCGAAGTCTTCTCTCGTTTGCTCTGTTCCTCGGCCCTCTGCTGCTCCTCTTCGGAAGTATCGAGACGTATGTTCTCAGCTGGAGACTTTACCATGACCCGGTTGGTCCGAAGCAATTTGTCACCGATCAGTTGAATGGAGATGGGCCGCGCGGAGCGGTCGCCAATTTTTTCAGGTACTACATGGCAAATATTTCGATTGGTATTGATGGGATCGATTGCCATTCAGGATTTCCCACTTTTCTACAAAAGGAATGCCGAGTCGTGCTCGGTAGTCTCGGGCTGCAGGATGCCGGCTGCCGGCGAGATTTTAAGGACGCAAATCTGCCTTTCCTGAAGGACGGTTTTGACTCGGGATACGATTTTGGCGTAGTCGGTTGCCTGGCTCTGTTTGTGAGTTCGTGCGTCATCTGTAGACCAAAGTGGAGAGACGTCCCTTGGTCATTGAGCGCAGCGGGATTTGTGGCGATGCTGCCCGTCTGTATTGCGATCGCCTGGGCGCCCTGGAATGTGCGCTATTTTTGCCTCAGTTTTGCGCTCTTTGGCATTAGTCTGGCACTGTTGGCGTGCAGTGTGCCTTCGTGGCTCCAACTCAGTCTCGGTGTGATCATCGTCTGGTCTGCAATATCGTTACCGCTGCACTGTGGGCAGCGAAGGCCTTTCGATTTATGGAGCTCCCTCTTTGCGCGTGAGGACGTGAGTCTCGGCCAAAGACGCGAAATCATACCGGTTTACAATGACGTTTTAAACCTTCGAGCGAGTGGAACGGATCGGTGGTTTCTTGTTGCTTCCGAAAATTCCTGGATCTTGCCTTTCCTTCAGGCAAAAATGGAATGGCAGCTGACACCACAATGGGAACAGGTTAAGGCTCGACTAGCTAAAGGTGAACTAAATGATTCATATGCCCTTATTTTGAACGGTCAGCTTCCGCAGGATTTGCCTATTGAGGTCGTGAAAAAGTATCAGTTTTCTACGTTCATTGTGCGAATTTTGTCGAGAGCAGGAGAGGGGTTGTAATTAAAATGAAAGGAGCAACGATAGGCGGCCGCGAGCAGGCGGGTTATCTCAGTGTTGAATCCGCCTCGGGTCCGATATCAAAGTCGGAGCAGAAAAACGAGCTCGAACTTTCCGTGGTGATTCCGTGCCTCAACGAAGCTGAAACCGTCGGTACCTGCGTCGCGAAGGCTGTTCGATGGATTCATATACACGGAGTCGCGGGAGAAGTTATCGTTGCGGATAACGGGAGTACGGATGGATCGTGTAAAGTTGCTGCTGCAAACGGTGCCAAAATCATCTCGGTTGCGAGAAAGGGATACGGCAGCGCCCTGATGGGAGGAATCGAGAACGCAAGGGGGCGCTATGTAATTATGGGGGATGCCGATGATAGCTACGATTTTTCCTCTTTGGACGGAATATTGGAGAAGTTGCGTCAAGGGTTCGCGCTAGTCCAAGGTTGCCGCCTGCCATCGGGTGGCGGCACGATCATGCAGAACGCGATGCCCTTGCTTCACCGGTGGTTCGGCAACCCGCTGTTCACTTTTTTGGCTCGTTTCTTGTTCGCTGCGCCGGTGCACGATGTTAATTGCGGGCTCAGAGGATTCTCAACGGCGTTGTATTGCCAGTTACAGATGACGTGCACCGGGATGGAGTTCGCTGTGGAAATGGTAATCAAGGCTTCGTTGCTTAAGGCGCGAATTGGAGAGGTTCCTGTAACACTATATAGGGACGGTCGAAAGACGCGCCGTTCTCATCTTCGCACCTTTCACGACGGATGGCGTACGTTCAGAATATTTTTGGCGTTACTATTTGCGCACCGTGCAAGGCTTGCGAGGGGAGACGCTCAGTCAAAAGTCGCCGAGCGACTGCATGGATTGGCCACTGACTCCTCACGGGCCATGAGAAATGGGGGTTAGATGTTACCGCAGATCGATACCGAATATTGCTGCGATCCTGCTCATGAACGGTGTTAGATTGGCCGGGCATCGTGAACGCCATTCGGCGAGATGTTGTGTCAGTGACTCATTTGGACTTTGAGAACCGAGATTCAAGAATGTAACCGCTTCCCATCCGCGTGGTTCCGCCTCGAATACGGGCAGCAGTTTGATCGCTACAATAGTGTTCCAATCCCAAACTGCGGAATTCTTTCTCATGGCAGGCTGGTGCTCGTGGAACCACTCCAAGAAATTTTTGCCGGCGGGAAGTTGATGCTCTGGGAGGGCGATCCGCTGCGCGGCATAGTCGTTGAGCGACCAGGCATAATCCCTCCACGCGGAAACCGGAGGATTGGTCTGCCAGGAGCGGCTCATTGCGCGTAGAGTGAACAAAGACGCCGTCTCGCAGAGGCTTTCTTCAAGCCAGTAATTGGCGCGCGACGGATAACGTTTCAAAGCCCCAGTATTGTTACTGAAATTGGCGAGTGCATGGCAAAATTCATGAGCGAACTGAAAGCTATATTGAGCCCAGTGGGTATCCTGCGCGGCCAGGCCGATCGCAATTCGACCATCCGGCGTCCGTTGGAAGTTCGTCTGGGGATGATCAATCCTATGGTAAATGTCGATTCCATCGAGATGAGTCCGTGGACATTGCCGCCAAAGTTCCAGCCCCGTAGACTGTAAAAGTAGCTTAATATCTTCTGTACTGGCCGCTCCGAACCCGGTAGACTGTACACGGATATCTAGTGATCCCCGATTGTCTGCCGCCGGCAAGGGACTTGCTGCCACAAGGAATATTTCTCCGATAATCGTCAGGATAATAGGAATGCGAGAGTTCAACGCGACAGGAGATTGGGATTGCTTGCGAATGATTCGACGTCTATTTAGGGAGGATGTTTCCATTCTACGATTGAGATTGTCGTTCTATGAAAATCAAAATTCGTGACATTGCGCCGGTCGTTTGCTGCATCGCGCTCTGCACCTCAATGGCGTTCGCATGGGGTGAGCAGACGTTCATCCGAACGATCCAGACGCAAACCATGTTAATACGGCACAAGGCGACCGAGGAACAACTTCGCGAAGCCGCGCGCAACGCCAAAGCCTTTTTCAGTCAGCTGACACCGGCAAAAAAATTGGAGCTTAAAAAGAATAACATCCACGCCGTACTTATTCGGACCAGCCGGAGCCGTGAGACTTCACCTTCGGCTAAAGACGTCCGGATGCGCTATAATCTTGAAGGTGAGTCCCTGGTGGACGGTTACGCTTATGAGTTTGATACTCCGCTTGATGGCGGAACAATTGCTAAGGTCAAGGGGCTCGATCCGGAATATGTCGGTATGTGATGTGGTTGGGTCTTCTTATTGGTGGTAATCGTCGGGCGCTTTTTCGCTAAAAGTTACATTGTTGTCTTTGCACCATTTTATCGCTGAAGGAAGGCCGGCCGTCGCTGCCCGGCTGATCAGGTTCTCAGCATCACTGCGGCGCCCTGGCTTGTTCTGGATCATAAGACCATAGAAGAGCATGCTTAACGCGTTTCCATGGTCTGCTCCTGCTTTGTAACGTTTCTCTGCCTCTTCTTCACTCTTCACCAGGCCACCCCAGCCTTCTTCATAGCATTTGCCAAGATGCGCCGAGGCATTCCAATCGTCTTTCTCCGCGCGCTCCCACCAATGTCTGGCCTCCACGTCCAGCTCATTTGCCTGTGCCTGTAGTTGTTTTTGTATCTTTGGACTTGTGCTTCCTGCAGCTTCCGATCGCTTAATGTCCGCTTTTATCTGAAGGATCCTGCCCGCTAACGTCATTGCCCGAACAACGTTTTGATTCGCCAAGGGCATGATTATCTCTTCGGCTTTCCGGACATCTTGTTTTGTTCCTTTGCCACTCAGGTAGCAATCCGCGACATATACACCCGCGTCAGCGTTGTGGTCAGGAGCATTGTAGGCGCGGTCGAGCCAAATAAATCCTGCAGCATCGTCGTCGGGCGTCCCTCTTCTCAGGTAGAGAAGGCCGAGTTTAATCATTGCAGTTGCATCTCCAAGCTGTGCATCTCGCAGGAGGATTTGAAACGCCTCGCCTGGTTGCTCCTGACTCGGTTTCAGCTGCAAATGTATTTCGGGACCCATCCCTGCACGAACTTGAAGATCCTGCTGTATCGGTTCATAGCCATCCAGAGTGACCGAGAGCCGGTGCGGTCCGAATGGGACATGAGTGAAGGTGTTCGGAGGCACCTGTGGCGCCTTATCATCGAGGAGAATTGATGCGCCGGCCGGCTCTGTCTGAATCGAAAGGGCAGGTATTTCCAAGATCGGCTTGAGTTGCAGACGAATCTCCGGAGCCATGCCTCTGCGGACCTGGAGCTCCTCCTTGATCGGTTCGTAGCCGTCCAGAGTGACCGAAAGCCGGTGCGTCCGAATGGGACATGCGTGAAGGTGTTCGGAGGCACCTGTGGCGTCTTGTCATCGAGGAGAATCGTGGCGCCAGCGGGTTCGCTCTGAATAGACAGCGCAGGGAGTTCCACAATCGGCTTGAGTTGCAGACGAATCTCTGGAGCCATCCCTTTGCGGACCTGGAGCTCCTGCTTGACCGGTTCGTAGCCATCCAGAGTGACCGAAAGCTGGTGCGCTCCGAACGGCACATGAGTGAACGTGGTTGGAGATACTTGTGGCTCCTTATCATCGAGCAGAATGGTTGCTCCGGAGGGCTCGGTCTGAATCGAAAGGGCAGGGATTTCCAGAATCGGCTTTAGTTGCACCCGGATCTCCGGAGCCATGCCTTTGCGGACCTGGAGCTCCTGCTTGACCGGTTCGTAGCCATCCAGAGTGACCGAAAGCTGGTGCGCTCCGAACGGCACATGAGTGAACGTGGTTGGAGATACTTGCGGCTCCTTATCATCGAGCAGAATGGTTGCCCCGGAGGGCTCGGTCTGAATCGAAAGGGCAGGGATTTCCAGAATCGGCTTTAGTTGCACCCGGATCTCCGGAGCCATCCCTTTGCGGACCTGGAGCTCTTGCTTGACCGGTTCGTAGCCACCGAGAGTGACCGAAAGCCGATGCGTACCGAATGGGACATGCGTGAAGGTGTTCGGAGGCACCTGTGGCGTCTTATCATCGAGGAGAATCGTGGCGCCGGCGGGTTCAGTCTGAATAGACAGCGAAGGGATCTCCAAGATCGGCTTGAGTTGCAGTCGAATCTCCGGAGCCATGCCTCTGCGGACCTGGAGTTCCTGCTTGACCGGTTCGTAGCCGTCCAGAGCGACCGAGAGCTGGTGCGTACCGAATGGGACATGCGTGAAGGTGTTCGGAGGCACTTGTGGCGTCTTATCATCGAGGAGAATCGTGGCGCCGGCGGGTTCAGTCTGAATAGACAGCGAAGGGATCTCCAAGATCGGCTTGAGTTGCAGTCGAATCTCCGGAGCCATGCCTCTGCGGACCTGGAGTTCCTGCTTGACCGGTTCGTAGCCGTCCAGAGCGACCGAGAGCTGGTGCGTACCGAATGGGACATGCGTGAAGGTGTTCGGAGGCACTTGTGGCGTTTTATCATCGAGAAGAATCGTGGCGCCGGCGGGTTCGGTCTGAATAGACAGCGAAGGGATCTCCAAGATCGGCTTGAGCTGCACCCGGATCTCTGGAGCCATGCCTTTGCGGACCTGGAGCTCCTGCTTGATCGGTTCGTAGCCATCCAGAGTGACCGAGAGCTGGTGCGTACCGAATTGAACATGCGTGAAGGTGTTCGGAGGCACCTCTGGCATCTTGTCGTCGAGGAGAATCGTCGCGCCGGACGGCTCGGCCCGGATCGAAAGAGCTGGAATCTCCAAAATCGGCTTTAGTCGCACCCGAATCTCTGGAGCCATGCCTTTGCGGACCTGGAGCTCCTGCTTGACCGGCTCGTAGCCATCCAGAGTGACCGAGAGCTGGTGCGCTCCGAACGGCACATGAGTGAACGTGGTTGGAGATACTTGTGGCGCCTTATCATCGAGCACAATGGTCGCACCGGCGGGCTCGGTCCGGATTGAAAGGACCGGAATTTCCAGAATCGGCTTGAGTTGCACCCTGATCTCTGGAGTCATGCCTTTACGGACCTGGAGCTCCCGCTTGACCGGCTCATAGCCGTCCAGAGTGACCGAAACTTTATGCGATCCGAATGGAACATGCGTAAAGGTGTTCGGAGGTACCTGTGGTGCCTGATCATCGAGGCGAATGGTGGCATCGCCTGGGCTCGTTTGTATGGTAAGGGCTGCGATGTCTTCAATGGGTGCAGGCGGCCGAAAGAGGTAAATGCCCACTGCCACGAGAAGGATCAGGATCCCGCAGAATGCGACAGCCAAAAACCAGGCGACGGCTTTCGGCCTCCGTTTGATTGGAGGCATTGCCGGAACTTCCGGCAGTGGCGGTCGCTGTGGAGGCTCGGGAGGAATTCCTAGCGATGTTCCCCGGCGAGGAATATCCGGTGGCGTTCGCCCTGCGCTATCGGAGGGTCGAGAGATTGCCGGTACAGCCGTTGCCGTGGCCTCAAGTTGGCGAACCAGTTCGGCTGCAGACTTGTACTCATCAACCAATCCGCGTCGCAGCACGGCGTTTCCTTCCTGGGTTAGGGCCGCGACGGGCGTATATTGCCCAGTAGTGTCCAGTCGCGTCCGTGGCCCGCCAAGCAATTCGTACGCGAGCAGACTCAATAAACGGACGCAACTGGCCGTAGTCGACCCTCCGGCTGCAGCGCCCTGCATCAGTGTCACCATGCCTGGCAAGTTTTCTTGGAGGGCAGGCAGAAACGAAAAGTTGATCGCATTAACTTTCGCATGCGAAGACTCGATCGCAGTCAGGGGATGCCGCAAAACATTCGACTGAAATCCTTCTCTGCTCGATCCACGGCTTGTAAAATGAATGCCCGAAAGAGTGAAGTCGACGTGCTGCAATCCGTGACTGCTCGCGTGATCGGCAAGCGGTGCCAAAAGGCTAAGTAGCCGGATAATTTCCGGTGCAGTTAGGGCGCCGCGTGCGCGAAGAACGTCTAACAAAGTCGTTCCCGTTACATATTCCTCCGCAAGCAGGTTGCAATCCGAGAACGTCTCGAACGAATAGATCTCTCGCAACATCGGATGAGGCGCTTTGCGCACCAGATTGACCGTTTCCCGCAATGACGTAAGCGCCGAGGTATCTGCTAACAGTTCGGGACTCAACACCAGCAGAGTCACTCGACGATGGTGCAAAATGTCGTCGGCCAAAAACCTCCGCCCGTAGGGAGACTCAGCGATTTCCTCAATGAGGTAATAGACTTCAGCAACCGTAACTCCAGGTGCCAACGGCTGGCTGGATGCCATGGTGAAGTCGACCGTCTCGGAGGGGCTTATCGATTCGGCGCCTCCATGTACACCTTCCGTGGACAATCCCCGAATTTCATCGAGACATTTCAGGATCTCTTTCTGCAAGACTTGTGGAGTCTGGGGTCGAGCATTGGGATCCTTCTCCATCATTCGTTGGATCAGAGATGCGACGCACCGCGGTAAATCCTTGAGCGGCTCTAGTGGAAGTGGCTTGTACAAGGTTTGGCTCATGATTTGGCCAACAGAGCCTGAGTAAGGGGACTGACCGGTCAGCACGAAATAGAGGGTCGCACCCAGCGAGTAGATATCTGAGCGGATATCAATATCGCCGTCTTCCACCTGTTCAGGACTGGCAAAATGCGGCGTTCCGACAAATCCCCCCAACGTAAGCGCCGCCGAGTCTTCGCCTGCATCCTTTGTTACCTTGGCGAGGCCGAAATCAATGACTTTGACAACTAGCTCGCCCTCTTCATCTACCAGCATCAAATTTGTCGGCTTCAGGTCGCGGTGAACAAGTTGTTGCCGTGCGGCAACCGCGAGCGCGCGACCGACCTGGAGAGCGACGTTCAATGCCTCAGCGGGTCCCATAGGCCCTTCACGGGCAACTCGTGCTTCCAGGGTTTCTCCGTCAATGAACTCCATGACGTAGAAATAATTCTCCTGAACGGTTCCTAGATTGAACACTGAGGCTACATTCGGGTGTCTAATTGCGGCCGCTGAGCGCGCCTCTCGCAGAAAGCGCTGGCGGGCTGTGTCGCTTTCGAGGTAAGTGGAATTGATGACTTTCAGGGCAACGGGAATGCGCAAGTTGGTGTCATAGGCTTTGTATGTGATGCCCATTGCCCCCCGGCCAAGCTCCCAAAAGCTGCCATCCTCCCGCCGGAGTAATTCGTATTGTTGATATCGATCGGCGGTAGGCATTGCAGAGGTAGATTAAAACAAAATCCGGCCGTGACCGCAAATTAAGACCCAACTGCAGTTTTGCAGAAACCGTTCCATATTTGGCACCGAAGCTCTGATACAATGGAATTTTCTCTAGAATCTGCCAGCGCGATCACACAATTTCTTGGCAGCCGAGGATACACGGAAGAAACGCTCAACAGACTTGGGCTATCCGAGTTGCCGTGGTGCGCACTTGCTACCCTTTCGGAATCCGGGTGGTCGGTGGAGAACGATCCGGGGCTCGATCTGTTGATACGATTGTTCTATCTGGGAGACCAGGTTCCATTCACTGCGGGGAAAAAACTGATCCCGGAAAACGTCCTGAGAGCGCTGCTGGAATTTGAACTCCTGCGGCGCGAAGGGGAACGATTGCAAGCGGCTTGTACGCTCACAAAATTCGGCGAGTTGTTCCTTGCTTTTGATTCCCGGCGGCAATTTCATGCGCATGGGAAAGATCTGGTTCTGGGAGCGAGTCCGACGACGCGAATTCTGGTGAACTGCAGTATGGCTTCTCCTGGAGGCAGTTTTTTGGATCTGGGGACAGGGTGTGGCACTCTTGCGCTGACGGCAGCGCCCAATGTCTCGAAGGTGATCGCCATCGACGTCAACCGCAGGGCGGTGGACTTTGCTCGAATCAATGCGGCGTTGAATGGTGTCACCAACGTCTCGTTCCTGCTCGGGGACCGCTTTGGACCCGTAGCGGGCTGTCGCTTCGATTCAATCGTCAGCAATCCCCCGTTCTTTTTAGCCCCAACAGACGGTCTGCTTTACTCCCAGAACGAGATCGACCTGGACGGATTCGTGGAATCGCTGGCCCGGAGGGCCCCTGATTACCTCGAAGAGGGCGGTGTATTCCAGATGCTCTGCGAGTGGGCCGAACTCGAATCTGAACCATGGGAAGCGCGTCTCAGGCTTTGGTTCGAAAATTGCCACTGCGATACCCACATCTGGTGGGGGTACAAATTCAGTGCGGCGGAGTATGCGCGCAAACGGGCTGTCGAGCAGGGGCAATTTGATCCGGCAACTGCGGGAGCATGCTTCGGCCGCAGAATCGCGTATCTGAACGAGCGGCGAGTGAAATCCGTCTGCGGGGGATTGATTACTTTGCGGCGCCGTCCTGGCGAAAACTGGTTTTGGGTCGAAGAGATGCAGACGCGCCCCGCCGAACCGATTGGTGAAGCATTGCGCGAGCGATATGCGACGCGAGATATATTGGAGGCAAAGAATGAGGAGACGCTTTTGAGCTCCTGGCCTAGACTCGCGCCTCAAGTCGGTTTGACGACCGAATCCGTGCAACGCGAGGGCACCTGGAGTGTTGAACGGAGTTACCTTGAGCGGACCGGGGATCTTCCCGCTAAGATGGTTCTGGACACACTGCTCGAGAAGCTCGCGGCGCAATTCGACGGCACAGCGACGCTGGAACGACTTTTGGAAAAAGTCGCGTGGGAACACAATGTCCCGATACACCAGGTGATCCCTGAGGGCCTGCGCATCACCAGAGTGTTAGGAACCGCGGGTCTGATCCTCCTCGACCGGAAGCAAAGGCCTTGAACGGCTATGAATGTCGTTGCCATTCATTGGTGAAATCGAGCAGCGACTTATAATCATCCCATTGGGTGGTTGGCCTTCCGGACCGGACGTGATAGAACTCGTTGAAGGTGATAGCTGAATTCTTGCGTGTCGATTGATCGATGCGATTACAGATGACCTACTATGGAGAGGCCTTGCACAGCCGGCACAGTTCTCTTGCTGATCGGCACGGTTTGTTCCCTGCAATGCGTTAATCTGCTTGCACAGCCGGTACACGTGTTGTACCCCGAGCGTCCGGAGACGAGATCATCGACTCACACACTTGTCCGTGGGACGGGAAATCCATACGGCAACTTGTCATCGATGAACGGCGATGTTACCGGTAGCCTATTCGATTCGGGCCAAAGCAGAGTGGGCGTGCCGCTCCCATGGCGGTACAACATTATCGCCACAATCTTCTGGATCGGCGAACCCGCATCGGAACTGAATCCGATCTCCAATGTAAAGAGTGCCTGGGACGCAGATTGGGTCGAGCATTATGGCGGGGAAGATGATCCACTCATACGGCTGAACTTTACGCCGTTGAGCTTCGTGCCGAAGCTCAATCCGTTTTACGTGGCATTGCCATACAATGACGTGGATGAGCATCACACGAAACCGGATGCGGCAACGATCATTCCCTGGTTCAATATAGCGTTTGTTCGCGATGGGGAATCGGTCTGCAAAGGGCGATGGGTCGCAATCCGACATGCGAAGCGCATCTGTTACGCACAATGGGAAGATGTAGGTCCCTACGAAACCGATCATTGGCAGTATGTTTTCGGAAACGAGCGCCCGCACCCGAACTCCAATCATAATGCCGGGATCGATGTCAGTCCGGCAGTTCGGGATTATCTGGGTTTTAGCGGCATGGACGCGTGCGACTGGAGATTTGTCAACGCGTGGGAAGTCCCAACCGGACCTTGGGCGATCTATGGGAATGACAACACGGTGGCGCACCTCAGAGGACTACTCAGGGTTCCGAAACTGCAGAAGCCAAGCGTTGCACGTGGATTGAAGGCGGCGAAAACAAATTAGCGCGAAACAGTTATTCCGCGGGAGAGAGGTTTTTGATAACTCTTTTTTCCATGCAGAGTAACCCTGGATCACGCTGGACGCGCAATTTTGTTGTGTTGCCTGTGAGCTTCGGAATGATGATCCTCTGCTCAATCTCTGCGAACGCGCAACAGAGCGTTTACTGGACAAATTCGATATTTGGGCCGGCTAATACTGGAGACTGGTTTACAACGGCGAATTGGACCCTTAGCCCTCCTCCTTTTAACTATGGTGGCGACGCCGGTGTGCCGGCGACTTCACCACCGACGGCCACGCAAACGGCGTATGTCGAAGATGCGCCGGCCGCGACAGTTGCCGGAGCCGGCGCGGTTGCGAACCAGCTGATCATAACCAACTCGCCGCCGCAGCCGCCACCAGGAGCCGGATTTTCCGGAGCAATAGCAGCCGCTGCTGACCCGGGCCAGGTTATCGTCAATGGCGCAAATGCTTCGATAACGCTTGGTGGGAATAATCTGGCTTCCGGGGAAGAGTCTCTCGAAATCTCCACCGGTTCCCTGACGGTTGAGAATGGAGGGACAGTCAACGCGCAGGGAGTTCTGATCGCAGGGGCGGGCCAGCTTGATATCGGCACCGGCGGCACTGCCGGCACATTCAATGCAACGGCGATCACGAACAACGGTGCGATCAATTTCAATTTTACCGATTCCACCACGTTGAGCGCCTCAATATCCGGCACGGGAACCGTCACAAAACTCGGGGCGGGCACGCTCACATTGAGCGGAGACAATACCTATTCTGGAGGGACTACCATTAGCGGTGGGACGGTCATTGCGAATTCCGCTGATGCGCTGGGGTCCGGACCAGTTGTCATCAATAACGGCGCGACACTCGACAACTTTGGAACTATCAGCGCCTCGATTGCCTCGACTGCCGGCGGTGCAAATCTGATCAATGAATCGGGAGGGACGATCACGGGAAATATCGCCTTAGGGAATTCCGCCAATAACGTTCACCTGTTCACAGGAAGCACAATCAATGGGAATCTGAATCTCGGATCGAGTCCCGGCAGCAGTCTGATTCTGGACGGCGTTGGAACCGCGACGATCAGTCAGGCAGTCACCGGGGCGATCACCAATGCCGGGTCGTTAACCAAGCAGGGATCTGGTACCTGGACGATCGACAAGGCACTGAATGCCCCGGTAGCAGTGAATATTAACGCGGGTACTTTGGAGGTGAATTCTAACCTGACAACGGCCCTGGTGAACGTTCAAGCGGGTGCGATGCTGAAGGGAACCGGCGTTATCGGAGGTCTCGTCGTAAACGCCGGCGTTTTGTCACCTGGAGATTCTCCTGGGATTCTGACGATTAACGGCAATTACACGCAAACGTCGACCGGCACTTACAATGTGCTGATTCTTTCGCCAACGAACTTCACCCAACTCGTGGTGACAGGGCATGCGTCGCTGGCGGGCACGTTGAAGCTCACGCTCGGGAGCGGATATGTTCCGGCGGCAGGTACGCAGTTTTCAATATTGCGGGCGGCAGGCGGCATCAGCGGAACGTTTCAGAAATTCATAGGCCCTGCGGGACAGGTATTCCGTGTAGCGTACAACAACGGGACTGTCCAGATTCTTGCCGGCAGCCCCACCAAAATCGTGCCGCCGGAATATCATTTGTCGGACGGCACACCGAGCAGCACGACGGCCCTCATGGCGGACAGCATGTTTTACGATTTTGGCTCATTGTCAGACCAGATGGCGCGGTCAGGCAAGGAGAACTCGATTGGCATCTCCTTCGACGCGGGGACATTTACCTTTGAAGGCCATCATGGAGAAGAGTACGGCTTTCCAATCACCGGCCAATTCAAGCTCACGGATCGCACGAATCTGTATTATCAAATTCCGCTCGAGTATGTGGAGATTGCGAATACCGGGTTATTTCAATCGGGTTTGACACTCGAGTTGCCGACGAAACTGTTCATCGCGACGCCCGACCAGCACTTTTCATGGGACATAACGCCGGCCGCAGCTGTTGCCGCAGCCGGTAGCAGAGAAGTCATTGGAGCCGGAGCGATAACGAATGTTTTCGCATTCCGTTTTCCGGCATTCACGCTCACCTACGGAAATTACTTCAGCTATTTCCAGGGGAGCGTGTTAAGCGACAATGATCAACAATTTCCGATCGGAGTTGATCAGTCGATAATGAAGAATGGTCTGAAGTTGACGGTACCCTTTGGAAAGGGATGGGTGTTTGAATGCTACGGAATTTACACCGAATTTCTCCGCACAGCGCCCGTCAGTTCGTATGTCACAGCCGGCCTGGAGCTCGGCCGCCATTTTGTCTGGAACGTGGAAGGGAAGGACGTTGACCTCGGATATCTGAGTTTTGGACTCTATACGGAGCAAGGCAATCGGTACAGTTCCGGTCACTTTCGTGTCGGGTCAGCCTGGAGGTTTTAGACACAAGTCCAAAGCGCGCACGTCGCGAAGCAAAGTCAGCATAGGCGTCCCGCCTGTGTCTCATCGGTGTGGGCATACTAATATATGCCATCGGACAACGGCCGGATTTCCCATCGTGTCTGGTGGGCAACCGCATATAAGAAAAGGCATGATGCCTAACGGCGCTAACTTAGCATGGCGAGATCTGAAGCGCTGAAGGCGCGATCGGACAAGACTGGGCCGACGCGAAGCGGAGGTCCAGGAATGGTTTTGGATTGCAAATATAGATTGTGCAGAATCGAACCTGGCAACCTAGACCCGACCGGGGATCAATTGAGCGATCCGTTCTTTGAATGGATCGGAAAGTTGGCGGATAGCTTCGAGATCGATCAATTCAATGAAGGCATCGATCCCCGAAAGCTCCGTCGCGGCTGCGATGACCGATTCGGGAGGAACGAAAGTTGGAACCTGTGATTGGACTGCGACGACCGGAAGTCCTGGAAGCCCGGGATGCGTCTCGGTATGAATATTGTAACGAAGTTCGCCGATGAGGGAGGTCAAATTGCTGCTACGCGCAATCAAGGAGTTTATGACGAGCATGTTTACGACGAACTGACGCAGTTGGTCGGTGCCGCGCCGGTCTTGTCTGCGAGAAAACGCCTGGATCGCCTGAACAACTGAAAAACCGGGTCCATACGATAAGATCCAGCGTGTTGGACAAGTGAACGTCACGGTCCGTTTGCCGGAGTCAGTGGAAATCTCGCGCGAATACTCCCAGCGTTGGAGATCGAGCTTTACGCCAACCTCCGAAAGCCAATCCGTTTCAAATTCTTTTGGAAAGTCGAATGGCTTCCCAGGCAATCGCCGGTAACTCTCTTGAAGCTCGGTCAACGTTTTGTCCGCGCCGGGCACTTCGAATTTTGAACCTGCAAGTTTCCCCAGGATCCGCTCTGGTAACAAGAGCGAGCGAAGCGTGTCGAGATAACCTAACAGGCGCTTCTCGAGAAAGTCCGAAACCGCCTGTGTGCTTTTGCGAGCGGAGGCTAGTTGCTCGAATGAGAGATTCTTAGTCGGCGATAAAAAAGGTGTCTCCGCCATGTGGTCCACCGTGACAGGATAATCCAGGCAGAATAATTACGAAGGGCCCAACTTTCCAAGAAAAATGTTATGGCTCCCGAGAGGCCCTCTTAAGCACCCTACGCAACTACAATCTACGGACTGTAGCATACGCGTCCCGCGTGTATTCTCTTTTCGACGTCAATGCATGCGTGCAACGAACAAATTACACGCGGGACGCGTAAGCTACAGCAGGCTTCGCCGCACTTTACCGCGTAAACAGGCTCCGCCACCAGGAGCGCTGTGGCGACGCGACGGCCGCGTGTCCAAGTCCGCCTGCCTGCAGAAAGTCTCTCGCTGTCGGTTCCACCTTGCGGCGATCGGATTCTCCGAGCTGGAGCCAAGTGGCTGGAAGCGCCGTCTGATTGGCGCGGAGGCAAAAGAAATCGGTATCGATCGGCTCGCCGACAATTAAGTCAACCCACGGTTTTTCGTTGGTTGCGATTGCGAGACAGGGAGGGCAGGATGGAAGTGCCAGTGCCGCCAGATAGGCTGACCAGAATCCCAGATTCTTTCCTGGACTGCGCAACGACGAGGCTAAGCGGAAATGTGATCCGTTAAGCCGCACAGATTCATGCGTCCCGCGATGTAGCCTGGTCTTGAGGCCTGCGGCGAGGGTAATCAATTCCGGCAGGATCGAAATTTGTTGTGACTCCGTCATCTCGGATGCCGGGCTTGCGCCGGAAGGAGAATGGACCAGACCGAAGATTTCGACTTCCAGCCGGCTGATCAATTCGCGGAACTCCGTTGGAGTCCTGACCGATTTGGACTGGATGCCCAATCGATCGATTGGGCCGAGGAACTGGTCGATGGTTCTCCAGCCTTCGACGTCCGCCTGGGCGCAAACAATCATCGGGAACCGGGTTCGTCCTTTGCGATCAGATGAAGCCCAGATAGCTCCGGCGACCGTCTGGCTTTGGCGGCTCCAGCAAAACCGATGGTTAAACTCAATAGCGTTGCCACATTTCTCGATTTGATCCCATGCGCCGGACGCGAGCTGGGTCGCTATTCCCTGAGAATAGAGCAGCTTTTTTGTCAGGACCAGTGTTTCGGTATCGAGCCCGATATCGTCGATATGGTCATCCCAGGCCGGATGCTTTCCGAAACCGGCCACGTGAACTTTCCCGTTGAGCGGTTCGCGCAGGAAGACCTTAGGGAATCGATTCATGGCCCGGTGAAATCTCGGAGGCCCAGGCTGTCGACAGTCGGCCATGATTCGAGAGCCGGGAGCGGATTCTCAAAGGTGATCTGAATCCAGACGGCTGTCGGCTCTCCCGGTCTCAGCGAGACGCGCCAGACCTGCCCAACGTCTACGGGCTTCCCGCCGAATCTGCCTATTGTCCGCAGAGCGGACCAATTTTCGCCGCAGTCAACGACTTCAGATGCGCCGCCGGTCGGGGTATGGAAAACAAAAAAATGAAATGCGCTGTCGATCTGAAATCTCCCGAGATTAACGTCCGCTGGGGAGTCCAACGACACGACCCCGCTCCCGCGCTTGTATAGTTTCGATTTCCCACCCTCGACGAACATGATCGCATTCCAGTTGCGTGGGTCGTAAGGGAGTGTTGGTTCGGGGGTCGGAGTAGGTTTGTCGCCCGTGAAAAGTTGACTGAGAATTGATCTGCGTGGTGGCGGAGGAGGTGGCGTCGGAGTTGGCATCGGGGCAAGATTCGGTCCGGACAGCTGTCGCTGCGCCTGGCCGTTCAGCACAGTGACCGTAACCATTGAAACAGAGCCATCCGGTTTGATGATCGTGTCGCACAGAGCAGACAACGGGTTTAGACCTTTTGCCATATCCGTCAGCCCCTGTCGTGACGGAAGCGGCATTTTGGTAAATGTATCGGACTGAAGATCGCGGCGTATTGTATCGATAACGACTTTGATTTGCCGAATCTGTTCGGCGCTCATCGTGAGGTTATCGGCACCCGGGGGCCAAAGCAGCGGGAATCGCACGTAGGTACGAAGCAGCGCCTTCGTCTGTTTCTGATAGCTGCCCACGAAAGCGTCGCGTTGCGTCTCTTCGTCGCGGCGAAGCAGGTAATTGCACGTGGCTTCGAACGGTTCTTTGAGTTTTCCCGGATAATCTTCAACTTTGGCGCTTAGCTTCGCGAGAGCCCCTTTGAACAATTCGAACGGCTTCCAGCCCATCCCAATCAATTTCATTCCGGCGTTGTATTGAAATTCCGGGGCGCCCTGCTGGCATTCGCGATACAAATTCCACCGCGCAAGATAGCTCGCCTGCTCATCGGTAACGGGAGCGAATATCGTATCGTCGACGGCCTTGAACTCATCCAGTTGCGGTTGGCTGATAGCGCCTGCAACCTGCGTTTTCAATTGATCGGATATGGCGGACAGTTTCGCCTTGATCTCGCGCAGAAGTGCGAGCTTGGTGTCGTCCTTCGGGAGCGCCTGCAAAATATTGGTAAGCGCGTTTCCGTTCGGGTTTGGGTTTGGCAGGACTCTTTCGATATCGGCCTGGATCGCGGCGATCTGACCAAATCGCGCTTCGTTTCCGATCGTGAGATTTTGATAGCCGGCGACCAGTGTCTCCGGCCCGCCTTCAAACACGCCTGCTCGCCTGAGCGTCGCCAATTTCTCTTCGAGCGCGATCTTGGCGGTGTTCAGCTTATCAAACATGATGGAGACAGCCTGATCGCTCGCGGCCGGGTCGTCTTTGATCCCGGTCTTCGTTGAGAGCTCCGTTTCGACGGCCTGGTACTCCTTTCCCAGCGCCGCCAGTTGGATAAGCAGCTGCAGGTTGCCGGCCCGGTTCTGAATTTGTTCGCGTGCGCCGGCAAGGAGATGGTCGAGTCCCACCCGTATCGCTGCGTTGTCCGCTAGCGTTGAGCCGCCACCGGCCCAATCGAGAGGCCATTTGTCATGGCCGTCTGGATTCTCGGTGTAGGTCCAGTTCATGATATCGACAAGCCTCGGTTCGTCTGAGCGGTCCGCGACGTATTCGATCAGAGGGGCGAGAAAGTCGGTGCCGGGAACTTGATCGGCCGGTTGGCCAAAACTCCGACGGAGCAGGACCTCGACGTGGACAAGCGCCGCCAGTGCCCGCGCTTCCAGGGCCGCGACCTTCTCGGGCGGTCTCGGGTCCGGTTTGCCGCTAGCCGGAACGGCGGGATTGGGCTCGCTCATCTTCTGACGGGTTGCGTCCAGGAGCGGCTTCACGACGCTATCTTCAAACAGAACCCGTTGCGCATGCTGGCGTCCCCGGTCCAGATCAGTTCCGGAGTGCGCAAACAAAGTGAATATCCACGGAATCTCCAGAGGTTTGCTCGCGAGTTCGCGGAGCGCCTCGTGAAAATCGGTAATGACAAACTCCGGGTGCTGGAACTCGGCTCGTGTTTCTGGTGTGAGACCGGGGCCGACAGGTTGACCGCCGCGAAATTGATACAGCGCAGTCCCCGCAGGGTCTGCGACTACGATCGGTTCCCAAGTCTTTCCGCGCCAACCTTCCCGGGCACGCGCCCAGAAGCCGCTTTGACCGCCAATGCTGTCCTGCAGGGACCGAAAGCCAAAAACGCCGAACACAAGGAGGCAGAGCAATCCAACTACTCCGGCACCGAAAAGGAGGAGCTTGCGATACAACAACAGCCGATCCGTATTGCTCGCGCGCGTTACCAGTCCATCTTCGCGGAAGATCTTGTCGAGAAAGAGGTCTCTCAGGAAATAGGAGTGATCTCGTTCCCAGGCGCGCCCAGCCGGTAGCCGGTCGACCGGAAGACCCATGGCCTGCGCAAGCTCCTCATCAAGAGCAGATCCTTCGCGCATCGAGGATGTGAAGTAGATCCCGCGCAAGAACAAAGGCCGGGAGGTCCACTCCCCGGCAACAAAGATCGTTTCCAGGTAGCGCCGCAAACGGGGTGCAAGCGAGCTGAAACTCAAAGGAAAATCGTAGAGCCGGTCCACTTCATCCGTTCTCCGGTTGCCCTGTTCAACCGGAATCGGATCCATTAGCAGTCCGAGCCGCCGTCTGCGGAGCCGTTGCGCAATCGTTCGCAGCTGGTCTTCGAGGAGTTCAGGTCTAAATGGAGCATCCAGCGGCGCCGGGTTTGACCACCCGAACATCTGCTGCTGAGCCCTTGGATCGTCGAGCGACTCGAAGTATTCGCGGAATCCGTTGATAAGGTCGCACTTTGTGACAATGACGAATACCGGAAAACGAATATCGAGCTCGCGTTGGATCACTTCGAGTTGCCGAGCAATTTTGCCGGCCTTGCGCTCCATCTCCTCGGGAGAATCCTGTATCAGACTTTCGACCGGAATCGTCAGCAGCAGCCCGTTGACCGGACAGTTGTATCGATTCTTTTTCAGAAGCCCGAGAAATTCGCGCCACTCGCTCGTAGCTCCCGGTTCGACTTCCTCGAAAATCAGTCTGCCGGCGGTGTCGAGGATGACTGCATAATTGGTGAACCACCAATTCATATTGATGGTGCCGCCGACGCCTTGGAATTCGTCCTGGAGACCCGGCGGGAACCCCGCTTGCGAATGCCGGATTGCCTCCGTTTTGCCTGATCCAGGTTCGCCGACGATGACGTACCAGGGCAACCCGTAAAAGTCTTTGCCGGCCGACTCGAATTTCTCGATCCCTTTTGCAAAGTTGGCTCTCAGATCCTCCAGTCTTCCGCGGGCTGCCGCGTCCAGGACGCCGCTGTTTGCGCCCGCGCCGGCAATCTCGCCACGCATGCGGTCGGCTTTCCGCTGGCGCAGCCAGAAAACGAGCAGAAGATACAGCGCAACCAGCAGCCAGAGGCCGACAATGCCGATAGCGACCAGCAATGCAGCTTGGACGCCCAAAATGTAGTAGGTGCCGAAGACAACAATGGCGATAACAAAAAAAATCAGCAGCTTGACCCAGAGCGCCAGGCTGGCAAACGCATTAAAAAGGAACGCTAATGCTTTCACACGAGAATTAAACGAAATGGATTCACTTCGAGATCTCCTGAGACCCGACTGCAGAGAGTGAATCCGTCAATGAGAGGGATGCCGTGTGAAAGAGGTAGATCTCGACCATGACGACGATGAGGCAGAGGCCGGCAAAGACGATTGCAATTCCTCCCAGCCGTGAGGTCGGCGGTTGCACCAGATCCCGAGTATCAACATTTAGATATGTCTCCGGGCAAATCTTCACCGTTTTGTCGGTGTCCATCGCCGTTTTCAAGCGCTGGCTGATGTCGAGCATCTTGCCACGGAGATATTCTGGCTGACCGGCATACCAACCTGTAAATCCCAGTCCCAGACAGGTGTAATAGACGAGCAGTCTCTGGCTCGCTTCGTCGCTTGGATCGTTCAGCGTTTCATCCAGGAGATCGAAAAACTTTTCATCCCCGGCGAGTTCCTTTCGATCGTATGCAAGCCGGGTGCGATTCCATGTCGATGCCGCCGCGAGCCCGCTTTCTGAGATCATCGAATCGACGAAAAAGATCATCGGCAGCTCCAGTTTCTGCCACTGGACTTTCAGCGCCGGATCCGCGTCGGCCGAATTTTTGACTTCGATAAACAGCTGTTCGATTTCCGTGCGCAGCTGATCGTAGTCAAGGAAACCGGCACGGCTGCGGCCTAGCCGGTTCAATACGCAGATCTTGGTGAAGATCGGTTCGCAGAGTTCGAGAGGTGTCATAATTAGGCCTCCGATTTCGGGAGCGTCATATAGAGCGTGAGGTCATAATCCGCGGATTCGTTCCCGGTCCACCGGACCACTGCGGAGCGCTCGGTCTGGATCTGTTGCCAACTCCGCGCGCTCTCGCCGCGGAGCAGTCGGAAGTAGTAGAGATTTGATTGCGCGGGCAGTTCGAGCGGCGGGAATCGTTCCTCTTTGAGAATCACGCCGCGAATTGCTCGGCCAGCCATGCTCTCGGGCATGAGCTTGAATCTGTCAGGATCCTCGACCAATTGAGCCAGCGATCGCGGATCTTCTTTTGTCCGAACACCCAGAAAATAATCGCTCGGCTTGAGAAAATGATCATCCGTCATGCTGGCTTTCAGAACCCCGTTTACATTGACAAACGGTAGTTTCAGGAAGCTCGGCGCTACACTGCCGCGCAGCAGTTCGCGGATCTTTGCCGCCAATTCGCTGAAACAGGGGTAGGGGTTATCGTGCTGGTACGGTGCCGATTGAAAGAGATCGCGATCCGGATGCAACGCGGCGAGATCTCCAAGAATTTCTCTGAGCTCCAGGTAAATATCGAACGGTGCCAGGTTCGGTGTCTCAATGAGCGCTTCCAGCCTGGCTCCGTAACGGTTCAGGGTTTGTAGTCGTAACACTTGCTCGAACTGGATTCCACGCATTGTGTCAATGCTGAACCCGCCTCGGGTAATCTGGAGGACAAGTTCCTGCCGGCTCGCAAGCACCTGGCCGCTGAGATCGCGCACCAGTTCACGAAGCGTTCCTGACCCGTTTAAAACCAGGCACGGGCCGACAAATTCCGGGTCGCGCCGCGGCATTCCGACTTCTTCTCCGGTCGCGCGCGTGACGCGCAGCAGGGGGATTACTTCCAGATCCGATCGGTCTTCGTTTTCCAGCAGAAGCCGCGCATTGACTCTTCGGTGGAGGATTGTTTTGACGTTTTCTCCGGTGTTTTCGTCCGCGACTTCCGTTTCTGCGACGCGATACAAAATCTTGGCCCGTGGATCGCCGGAGCGTCCCGGATCCATACTGTTGGCGCGCGCAGCAAACCAAAGCGGGACACCAAGATAAACGACGAATCGGCCCCGTGATTCGTATGCTTGTTTAATGTCCATCGCGGGCAGTTCGGCATCCTGCGGAAACAGCACTTCCTGCCCACTGGGCATGATCGCGTGGAGCCGATCGAATCTCAGGCGCATGTTCTCCAGGTCGTCGTTGGAAAGTCGTGCGTCGATCAAGCCGTACGGATAGGCCCAGTTCAGTCGGCGCTCGGACGAAGCAACGTCGACGACGCTTCGTTGGATTCGCTGCAGATGATGCGGCAGCAGAAACAATCCTTCATGCCAGTGTACTTGCATAAAATTCGAATAAATCAGCGGCCGCGGATTTCTGATCTTGAAATCAATTCTTCTGTGTAGGCCACAATTCCTTCCACCATTTGAGTTTCAACGGCTTGCCCACTCAGATCGGCGGCCAGTTCGAGGTAACGGCGCCAGCATTTCTGGTCGATGTTCGCGATGAATCCAGGCGACTTCGATTCAATGCCGGCACGAATTTTTTCGGGAGCAAATTTTTCCAGGTATTTGCGCGCAAAAATTTCTCCCGCAGGCCCAATGGCAGACAGCAACCCGGCCGTGAGTTGCCTTGTTTTGTCGAGCATTTGCGTGATCTGGAGCGTCGCAACTTCCCTGTCGCCTGCGAGGTAACGACCGATTGCTCGTCTCGGATTATCGCTCCCCTGGTCTCGGCGCAGGTTCGATTTCGGAGCGACATTTTTCCAAACGTTCCAGATCAGGTGGTCGAGCGTAACGAACATCTCGAGCAACGCGGAAAAGAGCTTTGTCAGCCGTTCTTCGTCGAGCGGTTCCTGCGGACTGATCCCGAGCTTGCCAAGCAGTTCCAGCGGAAGCTCTACTCCGGCTCTTGGCGCCACGAAGAGTCCGAGAGCTTGCAGCTTTTGAGCTAGCGCTGCTCTTTCCTCATTGGAGAATTCCGATAAACGGTAAAGAAGTTCGTTAGCGACGTCCTGCGCGGTGCGCTTGACAGTCTCAACCTCGGGCGGTTTGAAATAAGGCGCATCGATCCGTTCCGGACCAGGAAAACGCTCCATGAGCGCAGACAGATATTCCGAGCGCCTGCTTTCGGAGATATCTTTAATAGAGCGTTCGATCTCTTCAACGAGATAGTCGTGGCGCGCCTCCGCGGGGTCATCCGCGAAACTGGCCTGTAGCATCCACAATCGTCCGGCAACTTCCTCGGCCCATGAACGGGCTTCTGGCACCGGTTGCAAAGCGACGGACGATTCGGATCTATCGGAAGTGCCAGGCATGCGAGCTTAGATACACAGATTGATAGTATGTTGCCCGGACTCCGCCGCGCAATCTAAAATAGACAATAGAAGGAGCATCAAACCAGAGAAATTCCGATTCCAAAGGAGTGCATTTTGTCAACGCGGACAACGTCGACGGAACGAGCAGAATTGAGGTTCAGAGCCTGTTTCCTTCTTTTCCGGGGACCTTCCAATGTTATTCGTGAGCAACCTGTGCAAGGGTGATCGCGCTTATGAATCATCGCAGACTCGGCAAAGCTGGCGTAAAAGTCAGCGAACTCTCGCTTGGATCATGGGTTACGTTCGGCGACCAAATTTCAGATGATGTCGCTGAAGCCTTGATGGTCAAAGCGTACGAAGGTGGAATAAACTATTTCGATAACGCCGAAACGTATGCCTCGGGCCGGTCCGAACTGGTGATGGGCAAGATCCTTCACAAACTCGGCTGGCCGCGCGACACCTGGCTGGTGTCAAGCAAGGTGTTCTTTGGATCTGCCGCGCACCCGCAGAAGCCGAATCAATACGGGCTCAGCCGCAAACATATTTTCGAGGCCTGCCACGGAGCCCTTAAACGATTGCAGGTGGATTATCTCGACCTCTACTTTTGTCATCGCCCTGACCCTGAAACACCGATTGAAGAAACTGTACGGGCAATGTCCGATCTGATCGCTCAGGGAAAGGTCTTGTATTGGGGCACGAGCGTTTGGAGTGCGGACGAGATCATGGAGGCGTTCGCGATCGCACGGCAGTTCAATCTTGTTCCGCCGACGATGGAACAACCTTTCTATAACCTTCTTCAGCGAGAGAAAGTGGAAGTCGAATACGGCCGGTTATACGACCGAATCGGATTGGGAACGACAACCTGGTCTCCGTTGGCCAGCGGGCTGTTGACCGGTAAGTATAACGACGGCCTCCCAAAAGAAGCTCGCCTTGGGCTCGCTCACTACGGATGGCTTCGCGATTGGGTGTTGAAACCGGAACGTCTCGAAAAAGTTCGCGCGTTTGGGAAGCTCGCCTCAGATCTCGGTATTTCGCAATCGGTTTTGGCGATTGCGTGGTGTCTGAAAAATCCGCATGTCAGCACCGTGATCCTCGGCGCGTCGAAAGTGGCTCAGCTTGAAGAGAATCTCAAAGCGTCCGAAACCGCAGCAAAATTGACTCCCGAACTGTTAGAGAAAATCGATGACCTATTCGGCAACAAACCGAAAGAAGGAGCCAACTCCGACAACCACTGATGTAGTTTCTTGACAAGCGGTTTGCTGGCGCCTAAACAGCCAACCGCAAAGGAGGAGATTCAAGCGCTGAAACGATATCCCCGATGAAAACAGAGTGGTGGCGTGGAGCAATCATTTACCAGGTGTACCCGCGCAGCTTTCAGGATTCGAACGGAGACGGTACCGGCGATCTTGGCGGGATAACATCGAGGCTCGATTACATCGCCGGCCTGGGTGTTGACGCGATCTGGATTTCGCCATTTTTCAAATCGCCGATGCGCGACTTCGGATACGACGTCAGCGATTATCGCGCTGTCGATCCCATTTTCGGGAACAATGCCGACTTCACTGAGTTGCTCGCAGCGGCGCACGAACGAGGGCTAAAGGTAATCGTCGACATGGTGTTGGCGCATACCTCGGACAAGCATCCATGGTTCCAGGAGAGCTGCCTGAGCCGATCCAATCCGAAATCCGATTGGTACGTCTGGGTCGATGCCAATCCGGATGGAACTCCGCCAACCAATTGGATTTCAGTGTTCGGTGGCTCGGCATGGCAATGGGACGCACGCCGCAGACAATACTATCTGCACCACTATCTGCGCAGTCAGCCCAACCTGAACTGGCACAATCAAAATGTGGTTGACGCGATGTTCGGAGAGATTCGCTTCTGGTTGGATGCAGGTGTGGATGGACTGCGTCTCGACGCCATCACCACGCTCGCGCACGATGAACAGCTCCGTAATAATCCGGCGCTCAATTCCGACCGAAACTATACGCTTTCCCTGGCGGGAGCGAACAATCCGTTCAACTGGCAGCGCATGATTTATACAAGGGATCTTCCCCGCACTCTCGAGTTGCTGGGACAGCTTCGCGCCGTGGTCAATCAGTATGACAACCGATACACGATTGGCGAAGTTGCGGATGTCGATATGATCGCGGTGACCGCCAAGTACACGCGCAAAGGCGATCATTTGCACAGCTGTTATAATTTCGAACTCATGCATCAGCCGCTCACCGCGCCGTCGCTGATTGAGATTATTCAACGGACCGAAGCGGCTCTGGGAGGGGGCTGGATCACATGGGCAATGAGCAACCACGATAATGTCCGTGCTGTCACCCGGGCAATGCAAAAGCCGGAACTCCGCGGGGACGACCGGGGTCTGGCAAAACTCCTTCTTGCGGCGCTGCTCGCATTTCGAGGTGGGGCGTGTGTCTACGAAGGAGAAGAGCTCGGCCTGGCAGAAGCGGAAATCGCTTTCGAAGATCTCGCGGATCCCTGGGGGATCGAGTTCTGGCCCGATTTTAAAGGACGGGACGGATGTCGGACGCCGATGCCCTGGTCCGCACATCAGCCGAACGGCGGGTTCAGTTCCGCCAAGCCATGGTTGCCGGTGCCGGCAGAGCACCTTGCACTTGCTGTGGATGAGCAGGAAAAAGATCCGAACTCTGTTCTTCAGACGTTCCGCCGGTTGGTACACTGGCGAAAACGGTATGAATCCCTGGTGAAAGGGGATCTTGCGCTCGTCCAAACGGTGGAGTCGGTTCTTGGGTTTGAGCGCAGATGGGACAAACAAAGAATCTTCTGCGTATTCAATTTTTCGAATCGCGAGGTTGTTCAGCCGTTGCTTGAGCCGTGGGATTGTCTCGACGGGCATGGCTATTCGAGCGGGACTATGAGTGGAGGCAAGGTCATCCTCTCGCCGTTTGGGGTCTGGTTCGGAGTGGGGGTTCAGCACTGAGGAGACGCGACACCGGAAGCTATACTTTTCACGAGCCCAGCAGCGATCTCCGTGTACGTTTCGGCATGACCTACAAAGCGTTCTATGCACAAGCACTTCTGAGCTCGTTGCCGATTGCTTACTCTGTTGAAAAGGACCTGCTTCATGGCCGGGAGCCGACCCCGGAAAACGTGGCGCTGGGCGCCTCTCAGCTCGCCATGGCGCTGACCGAGTTGCTCGCTTCGACGATCAACAATGTGCCCGGAGGTGATTCGCAGTACTGAGTTTTCGCTGACACCAATAGCCCGCAGAAAGGAAAGTTTGTGCTAGCCGCACAATTTCTCAGGCGCGCACGGCATTTGTAAGGATCGATCCTAACTTTAAAAAGACCAGTATCGTGAAGAGATGTAGGCGAACCGTCTCGGTTTGCGCGCCTTTGAAGAGGTGCAAAGCGGGGACACTTCGCCTACACCCGTTTAAGCAGCTTGGAACGGTGACCTTCTCATCCGGTCCGGCCTGGGCCGGATGAAAAGGTGCAGCTAGCAGTGTGCAGTTTTGAGCAATTCGTGGTCAGTCAAAGGACCTGGAGTAGCCTAGTTTCAAACGAGGAAAATGATCGCGAGGAGGCTACTATGGTGAACACCCTCGAAGAACTGGAAAAAGAATCTAAACGGTACGATCTGAGGATAAAAACGATCGTGGTCGCTGTGGATCTCTCTCCACACTCTGAAAAGACGGCCGCCTATGCGGCCTCTATTGCCCGGTGTTTTGGCGCGTCGGTAACTTTTGTACATGTTACTGCGCCAGAGCCGATTTCGGAATTCGCCACGAGTGAATCTTACGAAGCCTTTGAAGAGGAGCGGCGAGCCAAGGAAAGAGCGTTGGCGGTGCTACTCGAAAAAATCCGTGAGACCTGCCCTTCGTGTTACTGGGAACTCCGCATCGGAGATCCGGCCGAAGAAGTGACACGGGTGGCGCAAGCCTTGAACGCTGATCTTGTTATTACGGCTAGTCGTCATCCACATTTCTTGAGCCGCCTCTTTGGATTCAATCTCGCTCCAAGGCTCTTGCACCGACTCAATTGTCCCCTGTTGATCTATTACGAGCCGAATACGTGAATGAAGATATTGGCCGACCAGGCTCACCTGTAAACAAAGGCAGGGTGGTGGCAGTACGCGGGAGCGTTGTCGATGCCTATTTTGCTCATCGATTACCTCCAATTAATACTTTGCTCCGTTCCGGCCCGCACGAGGAAGTTGCCATCGAGGTTTTGTCTCAACTTGATGAGTATCATGTGCGCGGAATTGCGCTAACTGGGACCCAAGGGCTTGCCCGAGGAATGCCTGTCAACGCTACCGATGGCCCGGTGCAAGCGCCGGTTGGTCGCAAGATTCTCTCGCGAATGTTCGATGTCTTCGGCAACGTGATTGATGGTCAAGGGGAGGTAACCGATGTCGAATGGCGGTCTATCGATCAACCTCCGCCGCCGCTGACCCGCCGGTCCACCGCGTCTGAGATTTTTGAAACTGGAATCAAGATAATTGATGTGCTGATGCCGCTGGAGCGAGGAGGAAAGGCGGGCCTGTTCGGCGGGGCCGGCGTCGGCAAGACGGTATTGCTCACCGAAATGATCCATAACACCGTCAAACGCCACGAGGGCGTGAGCATCTTCTGCGGCATCGGGGAACGTTGTCGGGAAGGCGAAGAGCTGTACCGTGACATGCGGGCGGCCGGTGTGCTGCCGAACATGGTGATGGTCTTCGGTCAAATGAACGAACCGCCCGGGAGCCGTTTTCGAGTAGGGCATGCCGCCCTCACGATGGCAGAGTATTTCCGGGACGATGAACATCGCGACGTTCTTCTGCTGGTAGATAACATTTTTCGCTTCATTCAAGCCGGGTCCGAAGTCGCCGGACTAATGGGCAGGGTTCCATCGCGGTTAGGTTATCAATCGACATTGGCCACGGAGCTTTCGAGCCTGGAGGAACGGATCGCGAACACTGATTCGGGAGCGATAACGTCCATCCAGGCCGTCTATGTGCCCGCCGACGATTTCACCGATCCAGCTGCGGTCCATACCTTTTCTCATCTTTCGGCTTCCATTGTCCTTTCGCGGAAGCGCGCCAGCGAAGGACTCTTTCCGGCAGTAGACGCGTTACAATCGGGGTCGCAAATGGCGACCTCGGCGATTGTGGGGGACCGTCACTACCGCGTTGCACAGGAAGTTCGCAAGACGCTCGCACAATACGAGAATCTGAAAGACATCATTGCGATGCTCGGGTTAGAACAACTGTCGGAGGAAGACCGGAAGATTGTCTACCGAGCCCGGCGGTTGGACCGATTTCTTACCCAACCGTTCGTTACCACCGAACAGTTCACCAGCATGCAAGGTAAGTTAGTTAGCGTGAATGATGCATTGGACGGGTGTGAGCGCATACTGGGGGACGAGTTCAGGGATTTTCCAGAGGCGGCATTCTACATGATTGGATCGATCGACGAAGCGTATGCCAAAGCTAAGAGAACGACGTGAACGAATCTGAACGCATGGCGATGAGCCTCAAAGTGTTGTTGCCGTACCGGATTTTTACTGAAGAGTCCGGCGTAACTCATATCATTGTTGTCACTCGGGCCGGCGCGTTTGGCTTATTACCGCATCGGTTGGACTGTACGGCAGCGATCGCTCCGGGCATCCTATCCTACCGCACCGGCGAACATAAAGAGGTCTACCTCGCAGTCGACGAGGGTGTGCTGGTAAAGACTGGACTCCAGGTTGTGATCTCCGTTCGGAATGCAATCGGCGGACAAGATTTAGGTGAATTGCGCACAGCGGTGGAAAATGAATTCCTGAATCTAGACGAGCGAGAGCGGAGCATACGGACCCTCATCGCGAAAGCGGAGAGTGACTTTGTAAGGCGCTTCCTGGAGTTCCAACATGGATGAACAGCACGAAAAGAAATCACGAACAAGCCGCCTCCCCTTCAATAAAGCGATTGAAATTCAGGAGAAGCGTAAACTGAGGGCGCAGCGAGGAAAAGCACGGAGTATCTGGCTCGGACTCGGCATGCTGGGAGTTATCGGCTGGTCCGTGGTTGTGCCTGCGCTGGTTGGAGTCGGGATCGGTATCTGGATAGATACGCATTTTGTAAGCCGTTACTCGTGGACTCTAATGCTTCTGCTGATCGGAGTGATTGTCGGGTGTATGAACGCCTGGTATTGGGTTGCGAATGAACAGCGGGAAATCCGCAAAGAGCAGGAGAATAATAATCAACATGAACAGCACCGAAATAATCACTCTTAACTTCGCTGCCTTGGCTGGTATTGTTATTGGAACGTCTTTCTTCGGAGGGCTCTGGTGGACAGTTCGTTATGCAATCCGAGGCAAACGACCGGCTCTGCTATTCTTGATCAGCCTGTTCGTCCGGTTCGGTCTGGCTCTGACAGGCTTTTATTTCATTGGTTCCGGGCATCCGGATCGACTGATTGCGTGCCTGTTAGGTTTTCTCGTCAGCCGCGTTCTTATCGGTCGGTTCTTGCCCGCTTCAGGCCGGCGAACAGTCAGAAAGGTGGCCGATGCACTTGACTCCTGATCAAGTTGTCCTGTGGCAACATGGGTTCGCGAAACTGAATAGCACCATTGTGACCACGTGGGTATTAATGCTGGTGTTAGTGACCGGGTCGTGGCTGGTCACTCGAAAACTTTCTACCGGGCTGAAGATTTCGCAGTCACAGAATCTCCTGGAGATCATCGTTGGTAGCGTTAAACAGCAGATTCAGGAGGTTGGGCTGGAACAACCGGCAAAATATCTCAGCTTTCTTGGCACCTTATTCCTCTTCATTGCTCTTTCGAACCTTTGCACAGTGCTGCCCTTTTATGAGCCGCCGACGGGATCCCTTTCAACTACCGCCGCGTTGGCAATCTCGGTTTTTATAGCAGTACCGGTATTCGGCATCCTCGAAGGTGGGGTCCGCGGGTATCTGAACACATATCTGGAACCGACCTGGCTGATGCTGCCATTTAATATTATCTCGGAACTGACCCGGACCTTGGCTTTGGCGGTACGTCTTTTTGGGAATATCATGAGTGGCACGATGATCATCGCGATCCTTTTAAGCATTACGCCGCTGATATTTCCAATTTTCATGACATTACTCGGCCTGTTAACCGGTATGGTGCAAGCCTATATCTTCAGCATATTAGCGACCGTCTACATTGCGGCGGCAACCCAAACTCGTCAGGAATGATTCTCTTAGGATAAATACATCGTTATATGGACAACACTACTATCATTGCAATGGCATCAATCGCCATTGCCGGATTGACCACTTCCATTGGCTGCATCGGGCCTGCTCATCGGAGAAGGGCGGGCCGTTGCCGCTGCCTTGACTTCGCTGGCGCAGCAACCCGACGCAGCCACCACCATTACGCGAACCCTCTTTGTCGGCCTGGCCATGGTCGAATCACTTGCCATCTATTGTTTCGTGATTTCGATGATTTTACTGTTTGCGAACCCATTCTGGAATCACGCCCTTGCTAAGGCGTCGGGAGGTTAAGCGATGCTATTCGATTGGTTCACGGTCGTCGCTCAGGCGGTTAACTTTCTCGTCCTGGTGTGGCTGCTGAAGCGGTTTCTTTACAAACCGATCGTGACTGCCATGGATGCGCGGGAGCAAAGGATTGCTTCTCAATTGCGTGACGCGGAGGAAAAGAAGAGCGAAGCAGAAAGTGAGGCCACAAAATTCCGAGCCGCCCACGACCAGTTCGAGCAGCAGAAGCAGAGTCTGTTCCGACAGGCCGAAAGTGAAGCAGAAGCGCTTCGCCAGCGACTGAAGGAGGAGGCAAGGAAGGAAATAGAAAAAGTGCGCGAAGAATGGCGAGAGGCGCTTCGAGATGAGCAAGGAGCGTTTCGTGCCAATGTAGCGAACAGAGTACGCGAAGAGGTTTTTTCCATCGCTCGCAACGTGCTTGCTGATCTAGGCGGGATAGACGTAGAAAGACAGATCGCGGCGGTCTTTGTCCGGCGGCTCGAAAAACTGAATGGGAATGAAAGGGACCAGATAGCATCCATGTTTTCTGAAGCGCAGAGAACCGACAATCATCCGAAGCGGATTTGAGCTGCCGGGGCCGGCCCGGGAAGCGATCGAAAGAGCTGTAACGGGGTTACAGGCAGCCGGGACCCACTCCGATGTTCAATATGAGATTGCTCCAGAGCTCGTGGGAGGGATAGAACTGGCCGCTGACGGCCACAAAATTTGCTGGAGTATCGCTGATTATCTCTCGTCGTTGGAGCAGAAAGTGGAGCGTCTAACAGTCCAAAGCGCGAAAAATGATGGTTATGTCGAATGATGGATTGATTTCTGTTCTGGAGAGCACATTGGCGAACCTGGCCCAGGCCAGACAAACATTCGAACCCGCTGCTTGGCGTGCAGGAGTTTGGCAAGGTGAAAACGGTGTCCTCCGGTATTGCGACCGTCTCCGGCTTACCCGGAGTTGGTTATGATGAGTTATTAGAGCTGCCTGGTGATCTTTACGGAATCGCGTTTAATCTGGACAGAGATGAAGTCGGAGTCGTTCTACTTGGTCCTTGTAGCCACTTAGGTGCAGGTGCCGAGGTCAGGCGCACTGGACGCGTCATGGATATGCCGGTCGGCGAAAGAATTCTCGGCCGTGTGCTTGACCCTCTTGGTCGAGCGCTGGATGACAAGGGGCCGGTCTTGTCCGAGCGACGATCCCCGATTGAACGAACTGCGCCCAGGATCATGGATCGCGCTCCAGTGACGGTTCCTCTTCAGACAGGTATTAAACTGATCGATGCCCTCGTGCCGATTGGACGGGGGCAGCGTGAATTGGTACTTGGCGACCGGCAGACCGGGAAGACCGCGGTCGCCGTCGATACCATCATCAATCAGAAGGCGGACGATGTGATCTGTGTATATTGCGCGATCGGCCAGAGAGCCTCTTCTGTAGCGAAAGTAGTGGCTCTCCTCAAGCAGTTCAGCGCGATGGAGCACACGGTCACTATCGTGACCGAGGGAAACGATGCGCCCGGTCTAAAATACATCGCACCGTATGCGGCAACCGCAGTCGCTGAGTATTTCATGGAAAAGGGTAGAGACGTGTTGATCGTTTACGATGATCTTACCCAGCACGCTCGCGCCTACCGCGAACTTTCATTGTTGCTTCGGCGTCCACCTGGGCGTGAGGCATTTCCCGGGGACATTTTTTATATTCATTCGCGGCTGCTGGAGCGTGCTACCCATCTCGGTCAACACCTCGGCGGAGGGTCCCTGACGGCTTTGCCGATTGTTGAGACGGAGGGGCAGAATATCGCTGCCTATTTGCCGACGAATCTGATTTCGATAACCGACGGCCAATTATACCTGTCGCCGAACCTCTTTGAGCTCGGGGTGCTCCCGGCGATCGATGTAACCAAGTCGGTATCGCGCGTCGGTGGAAAAGCTCAATTACCCGCTTATCGAGAGGTCACCGGCGCATTAAAGCTTGCGTACGCGCAGTTTGAAGAGCTGGAGACGTTCGCTCGGTTCGGTACTCGGCTTGATGAACAGACTCGCAAAAGTATTGAGCATGGACGCCGGATCCGGGAATGTCTGAAACAACCACAGTTTCAATCGGTCACTGTGCCCGAACAGATTTTACTGCTATTGGCATTGACGAGCGGATTTTTTGATCAAGTACCGCTTGAAAGAATGACTGAAGCCGAAAGAGCAGTCTGCTCTGCTTCTATTGAGATCCCGAGCGAGGTTCTTCGGCGCGTTCTGGCCGGTGATAATCTGCGTCCAGAGGATCGTGAGCTGCTCTTACGCATCGGGAAAGATCGCATCCCCGCGATCGGTGACGTTACGTCTGGGTCGGTGTGACCTCTATGAGCGAATCGATGGAAGTTTTGCGCCGCAAAATTAACAGTGCCAAACAACTTGGTTCTGTAGTCAAGACCATGAAAGCGCTGGCGGCGGCCAGTATTGTTCAGTATGAACGAGCCGTGCATTCGCTCTCTGATTATTACCATGCGATCGAGCTCGGCCTTTGCGTCTGTTTGCGATCCGCGGCTCCAGCTCGTTTCGGCATGGGGAACCATCTGATCTCCTCCAAGCCCATTGCTAAGGCGATCGTTTTCGGTTCGGACCAGGGATTGGTTGGCCAATTCAACGATCAATTGGCGACGTATGTTTCGAGTGAATTGAAGTGCATGCCCGGCGACAAAACGATTTTTGCCGTTGGAGAGCGTATTTCAGAGCGATTGCAGGACGCGGGATTTTCCACAGGTCGAGCGTATTCGGTCCCTAGCTCGGTTGCGGGCATCACGCCGCTTGTCAGTCAGATATTGATTGATCAAGAAGGCGAAAGTAAACAGGGGGAGACCTACATTTTTCACAACCGGCCGGTCGGTGGACAGAATTACGAGCCGGTCAAACAGCGTCTGCTACCGTTGGATGCAACATGGCAATCAACATTTTGCCAGATTCAATGGCCGACTAAGCTGCTGCCAGAAGTCTTGGGTTCTGTCGAGTCGACTCTTCTGGCATTGATTCACGAGTATTTGTTTGTTTCACTCTTCAAAGCGGGCGCGGAATCTTTAGCAAGCGAGAACGCGTGCCGCTTAGCTTCAATGCAGAGAGCCCAACGGAATATCGACGAATTACTCGACCGGTTGCGAATGCTTTTCAATCAAACACGCCAGACAACCATCGATGAAGAACTGTTCGATGTCATTTCTGGGTTCGAAGCAATGGCAGATGCGAGTGAACGAAACTAAAGATTCGGGATCTTGCGAAAGAACGAAGACGAATGAAACTTATAAAACCGGCTTTGCCGTCAGAAGACAAGCGATGGAAGATCGTCGATGCCAAGATGCGTCGTCTTGGTTATAAGGGCCATGCGCTGATAGAAACGTTGCACACGGTCCAGGAATCGTTCGGCTATCTCGATGAAGTCGCGCTGGCCTTTGTCGCGAGAGCGCTGCATATGCCGCCGAGCAAGGTTTATGGCGTAGCAACCTTTTACAACTTTTTCAGTCTGAAACCGCAAGGAGCTCATACCTGCGTCGTTTGCTTGGGGACTGCTTGTTATGTCAAAGGCGCCGACAAGGTGTTGACAGCGATTGAAAAATATTGCGGAATCAAGTCGGGTGAAACTACGTCGGATAATCAGCTCTCGCTGCTGACCGCTCGGTGTATCGGCGCGTGCGCGATCGGGCCGGCGGTGATCTACGACGGATCAGTGTCGGGGCACCAGACACTCGAGTTGGCCGTCGATAAGCTGAAAGGAGTTCTTTCCGGTGGTAATTGAAGAGCTGGATAGCATCGTTGAGAAACAGAAAGCGGCGCGAAAGGAGATCTGCATCCGCTGCTGCATGGCCTCCGGCTGTATGTCTTCCAGAGCTGGCGAGATTAAAACGGCGATGCAGCAGGCCGTTACCGAAAGGCATTTGAGCGACCGCGTCGAAATTCGTCGGGTTGGATGCATGGGGTTGTGTAGTCAGGGACCGATGGTGACGGTGGAACCGCAAGGTTTGCGCTATGAGCACGTCGCTGTAGAAAGCGCTCCTTCCATCATCGACGCTCTAATCGGCGGCATAGCCCAAGCGGCGCTCGGAGATGCCAATCAGCCGTTCTTCTCCCGGCAGTTAATGGTGGTGCGCGCTAATGAGGGACGCATCGACCCGGAACGCATCGATGATTACCTGGAGGAGGGCGGTTACCGAACACTTCATCGGGTGCTGCACGAAATGCAGCAGCCCGCTCAGGTCATTGACGCGATTGTCAAAAGCGGGCTCCGCGGTCGTGGCGGTGCTGGTTATCCCACCGGATTGAAATGGGGTACCGTAGCTAAGTCCGCCGGGACACACAAATTTGTAATATGTAATGGAGATGAAGGTGATCCTGGGGCCTACATGGACCGGAGCGTCCTGGAGAGCGACCCTCACAAAGTACTCGAAGGGATGTCAATTGCCGGTTACGCGGTTGGTGCAGACCAGGCTTACATCTATGTACGCGCAGAGTACCCGCTTGCAGTGAGCCGGCTCCAGACCGCGATTCGCCAGGCTAAGCAACATGGCCTGCTCGGTACAGGGATCTTCGAATCCCAATTCAATTTCAATGTCGAAGTCCGGATCGGTGCCGGAGCGTTCGTCTGTGGCGAGGAGACAGCGCTCATGGCATCCATCGAAGGTGGCCGCGGTCAGCCTCATCCGCGTCCCCCATTTCCGGCCGAACGGGGCCTATGGGGTTATCCGACCTTGATTAACAACGTAGAGACTTTTGCGAATGTTGTGCCGATTCTGGAACGCGGGCCGGAGTGGTATGCCAGTCTCGGCACGGAAAAAAGCAAAGGCACCAAGGTCTTTTCGCTGACAGGTAAGGTCCGGAACAGCGGTCTAATCGAAGTGCCGATGGGTATCACGATCCGGGAAATCGTCGAAGAAATGGGCGGTGGAGCTCCCGGCGATGCCAAAGTCAAGGCGATCCAAACTGGCGGTCCTTCCGGTGGTTGCATTCCTGCAATGCATTTCGATACCCCCGTGGACTACGATTCATTAGTAAAGCTCGGCTCGATTATGGGATCAGGCGGCTTAATTGTGATGGATGAACATACCAATATGGTTGATGTCGCGCGCTTCTATATGCAGTTCTGCATGGAGGAGTCGTGTGGAAAATGTATTCCTTGCCGGGTCGGGACTGTACAAATGTACGAGCTGTTGACGAAGATTGTCGAACGGCGCGGGACGCTCAAAGACCTGGAGCAGTTAGAGGAGCTCTGCGATTTAGTTAAACACACCAGCCTCTGCGGCTTAGGACAGACAGCGCCCAATCCCGTGCTTAGTACGCTCCGTTATTTTCGCGACGAGTACCTCGAATTATTACAACCCATAGACCAAGTACCCGAACCGGTCACTGCTAACCGCTAAACGTAAAATGGCCGCAAGAACTCTCACTGTCGACGGGAAACATGTCAGCGCGGACGAGAACGAGACGCTATTGGAAGCTGCGACTGATGCAGGCATCAATATTCCCACTCTTTGCCACCTGGAGGGGCTTAGCAATATCGGCGCTTGTCGGTTGTGTCTCGTGGAAGTGGCCGGCTCGGCCAAACTGCTACCTGCCTGTGTCACCAAGGTTGGAGAAGGCATGGACGTAAAGACGGATACAGAACGACTGCGTAAGTACCGGTTGATGATTCTTGAACTGCTGTTCGCTGAACGAAACCATATTTGCGCCGTTTGTGTTGCGAATGGGCATTGCGAACTCCAAAACGTCGCGCAGCAGCACGGAATGACTCATGTCCGGTTCTCTTATCTTTATCCCCAGGCCTCCGTCGACGCCTCGCATGACCGCTTCGTGATCGATCATAACCGTTGCATCCTTTGCACGCGATGTGTTCGCGTCTGTGACGAAATTGAAGGGGCCCATACATGGGATGTGATGGGGCGGGGTACTACCTCGCGAGTGATCACGGATTTGAATCAACCGTGGGGCAGCTCCGAGACTTGTACCAGTTGTGGAAAATGTGTGCAGGTATGCCCGACAGGCGCGCTATTCGAGAAAGGGAAATCCGTTGCTGAGATGGCAAAGCGACGCGAGTTTCTCCCGTACCTGGAACTGATGCGACAACAAGCGAGATGAACAAACTAAGACTAGCGACAGCCTGGCTGGACGGATGTTCGGGCTGTCACATGTCAGCGCTCGACATGGATGAACGCTGGATTGAATTGGCCGGTTTAGTGGACCTGGTCTATGGACCGTTAGTCGACGCCAAGGAGTTTCCAGAGAATGTTGATGTTGTGCTAGTCGAAGGAGCTGTTAGCAGTGAGGAAGACTTGGAGAAAATCCAAAGAATTCGCACGCGAGCAAAGATTCTCGTGTCGCTCGGGGACTGCGCCGTGACATCCAACGTCCCGAGTATGCGAAACAGGTTTCCGGTGTCTGTCATTGAGCATCGCGCGTATATCGAAAACGCTCAGCTGAATCAGCAGGTGCCGCGGCAAATAATTCCGCGCTTGTTGCCCAAGGCTCGCCCGATCCATGAATTTGTGGCGGTAGACGTATTTGTTCCGGGGTGCCCACCCTCGGCTGACACCATCTACTTTGTGTTAACTCAATTGTTGGCCGGAACGACACCAAACCTGACAGACAAGACTCGCTTCGGAGCGTAGCGCACTATGGTCAAACAAATTGTCATCGATCCGGTAACCCGCATCGAAGGTCACTCAAAAATTACCATTGAACTGGATGACGCGGGCGAGGTGCAGGAAGCTCATTTCCATGTAACGCAATTTCGCGGATTCGAAAAATTCTGTGAAGGCCGCCCCTTTGCTGAGATGCCATCGATCACCGCCAGAATCTGCGGCATCTGTCCAGTCAGCCATTTAATGGCGTCGGCAAAAGCCTGCGATGCCCTCCTGGCCGTGCAGATTCCATCCACTGCCACCAAGCTCCGGCGCATAATGAATCTTGCGCAAATCGTGCAATCCCACGCCCTGAGCTTCTTCCATTTGTCGTCACCCGATCTGTTATTCGGTATGGATGGTGATCCGGCAAAACGCAACATTCTTGGGGTACTTGGGACATATCCGCAGCTTGGCAGGGATGGAATTATTCTCCGCAAGTTTGGCCAGGAAATTATCGAGATGCTTGGCGGTAAGCGTATTCATCCGGCCTGGGCGGTTCCGGGCGGGGTGAGCAAGCCGCTATCTGAAGAAAAGCGGGACCGGATCTTGGCAATGATCCCCGAAGCCGTCGCTATGATCGAGCGGACGTTATCGTGGTACAAGGAAATACTTGAACAGTTCAGGGATGAGATCCGCATTTTCGGAAATTTTCCGAGCATGTTTATGGGACTGGTCACACCTCACGAGCCGGGGACCCACAATGCCCTTGTTGAACATTATGACGGAGTGCTGCGATTTGTGGATGCATCGGGTAACATCGTTCTCGATGAGGTGGATCCGACGAAGTATCAGGACTACCTGGCGGAGGCTGTCGAGCCGTTTTCTTATCTGAAATCTCCTTACTTTAAGCCCTCCGGCTATCCCGAAGGCATGTATCGAGTGGGTCCGCTGGCACGATTGAACATTGTTGATCGCTGTGGTACGCGAAAGGCGGACGCCGAATGGACCGAGTTCCGAGCGCTTCGGCGAGGTGTGATATTAAGCTCCTTCCACCAGCATTACGCGCGTCTCGTGGAGGTCCTCTACGGCATCGAAAGAATTGAACAGATTTTGCACGAGCCTGACATCCTCGATAAACATGTCCGTGCTGTTGCCGAACCCAACCGATTCGAGGGTGTTGGTGTTGCCGAAGCGCCGCGCGGGACACTTTTCCACCATTACACGATCGACGAGAACGGATTGATAAAGTCGGTCAACCTTCTCATTGCAACCGGGCATAATAACTTGGCAATGAACCGCAGCGTCAAGCAAGTCGCGCAGCATTATGTTAAAGGTTCGCGGTTACAGGAGGGGATGCTTAACCGAGTTGAGGCAGTCATTCGCTGTTTTGATCCCTGTTTGAGCTGTTCCACTCATGCGATCGGCCGGATGCCGCTTCATATTGAACTCCTCGGCCCAGGGAAGGAATTGCTCGACGAGATTAAGAGCAACTGAAATGCCGGGGACACTGATCATTGGATACGGAAATCCGCTTCGCGGGGATGACGGCCTGGGATGGCAGGTTGCCGGTGAACTCGCCAAGTGCGTTGACGCGCTGATAAGCGCGGTGGCGGTCCATCAGCTAACACCTGAGCTGGCCGAGCCGGTCAGCGACGCAGATTTAGTAATTTTTGTCGATGCTAGTTGCGACGGAGAGCCGGGCAGCTGGCGATGTGAATCGATTAGACCAGAGTCGGAGTCGTCTCAGGTGTACGCACATTACTTTACACCGGCAAGTCTGCTTGGATATGCGAATGCTATCTTCAATGCTAACCCTACCGCTTTGTTAATCTCGGCTGCCGCCGGCTCCTTTGATTACGGCGAAGTGTTAACCCCGAGCGTTGCGGCAGTCGTGCCTCAGATGGTTCGTTTCATTTGCAAAACATTGGAAGAATCCCGGAGTAGTTCTTCAGTCGCTGAGATTGCATGACGTCGAATCGTCATCCAATGTGTGGGCTTAAACTACGCGATTATCCGGTTGACGTTGGTCTTAGGAAGATGGATAACGTCGGAGAATCATGACGAGCTGTTCGATCGGCGTGCATGTCGGTCGAAGAAGTTGGCCGTTGACAGACAACTATACGCGGTGAAAAAATCAGTCGCCCATTATGAGCCGGTTCATCCTAATCTTTTTAGCGTTGCCGTTGTTCGAATGGTCGACGCTTCTTGCAGAAGAAATCAATACTCGAAACTACGTGGTCGGCACGTACGACGCGACCATCAATGAGGCTCGGATCGCCGAAGTAAGAGCCTGGCGCTATTGGCTAAAGAATAGAGACCGTTTGGGGGAAAGAGGGCATTACCTTGCAATCACAACTGCTACAGTAATGCCCGGCGATATAGTTCAGGTGTTGTGGCATAATATGATTAACACACAGACGGGCGCAGGGTTTCTATTGCCCAGTGCGTGGAATCCAGGTCGAATGCGCTGCGTTATGATATACGATACCCAGAGCGCGAGATTTGCGACCGAACACGGCTTCCTCGTGATCGAGACCCCTCACCGCGGAACCCTGGCCCGGTTCGGCGATTATGTCGCACTCTATATCGACACCGGATCATTCTGGTAGATTTCCGGAACCGAAGGCTTCATCTTCGCTCTTGGAAAGACTCGAGAAGAGATCGATGCGTTGATCAATTAAGACCCGTCAGGAAGAACTCTGCCATCACTTTTGGGCAAGCGCATCGCGGTGCTGCAATGCCAGCTGCGCGATCACCTCGGCGGCACGAGCCCAGTCCAACCGAGCAGTGTTAAGCGTTACGTCGTAGAGGGTCGCGTCGTCAATCTCAGAGTTGAAGTAGCGTCTTACATACCGGCGTCGTGCCTGGTCTTGTTCCCTGACGAACTTGGCCGCTTCAGGTTCGCTCAGCTGGTAGAATACCGCCGTATGGCGAATTCGCGTCGCAAGCGGCGCCACCAGCCGCACGTGATATACGTACGGCAGGCGCGCGGTGATGATGTTGGCACCGCGCCCTACCAGGATTGTGCGGCCTAAGCCAGCCAGTCGAAGGATGGTTCGGGTCGTGTGTTGCACGAGTGTCCAGACCGACGGATGAAGCCCCAGGACCTCTTCAACAATCGCCTCAACTGGGAGGAGCCGAGCGTCCTCGGTCATGAACTGATCTAGTTTGGGGGGCAGCTTGTGATCCTCTAAGACGTGCTTGGCCAAGTTGGCGTCGAAGACGGCCCATGGGCTCGTGGTTGGCGACTTTTCGGCGGCAGTCAACCGCTGGCCCAGCAGTTCGGCGATCGTTCTCCCGCCGGCGCCTACCTCACGTGAGATGGTGATCGCAAGCGGCTGCGGTTCGCGGGCGGTTTCTGAGAGCGCCGCCTGGGATTGTAGGTAGCTGCCGAAAACGTCAACTTTCATAAGTAATTGGGGTGCCTTTCCTTCCGTGTTTAAGAGCTTAAGGTAGCGAAGCCGAACATTTCGGCAAGGTAGACGCTTCAGAACGACCCTTTCCGAGTTGGCTCTTGTGATCCCAGTGGCCAGCGGTAGGCGGACCCCAATGAGCTGGAATTCGATCTCGCCAACTGTCAACCCTTTGGATAAGATTAACGTCCTAGGTTTTGATGTTTTTGCAGCCGGTTATTCCTGACAATAAATGAGCGGGCAAATCTTCATCAGCTATCGTCGTGAGGAAAGTCGGTGGTCAGCCAGAAGCCTTCGCGACCGCTTGTCCGCGAGTTTTGATCCGAACCAGATTTTCATGGATATCGATGCCATCGCGCTAGGCGAGGACTTTGTTAAAGCGATCGAAACAACGGTTGCGAAATGCGATGTGCTAATCGCTCTGATTGGAAATAATTGGCTTACTTCGAAGGATGACCAAGGAAGCCGACGGCTCGACAATCCCGAGGACTTCGTGCGGATGGAAATCGCAACTGCACTCAAACGCGAAATTCGTGTGATCCCGGTTCTTGTGGATGGCGCTTTAATGCCCCGGTCGCCGGAGCTTCCTGACGACCTAAAATCGCTAGTTCGCCGGAACGCCCTGCGAATAACTGACACGAGTTTCGACGGCGATTGCCAACGGCTGGCGGCCGCAATAAGCCTTGTCTTGGAGAAAGCGGCGACTGAAGAGCAGGAGCGCGAAAAAAACCGCCTCGACCCGGAGAGTCGTGCGCGCGAGGGATCCGATAAGGACAAGAATGTTCCGCCGACTCCTGCGCTTTCGCAAGATCGCGGACCTGCTCAAGCCGCAATAGCTCCGGTTATGCAGAGCCAACGCTCGGCGATGCGAAAACCATTTACACTTCGAGCACCGATTGTGATCATCGCGCTTCTATTAATCATCGGAGTAATATGGCTTGCCGGATCGAAACTCAACCATACTGACAGAGAAACGGCGTTGGTAACACCTACAGCCTCTACACCTACGCCTACAGCTACAGCAACAGCTACAGGCACACCTACACCAGGCGTACCTTCATCTAATTCGGATTTCTATACCAATCGAGGATGGGATTTCTACCAAAAAAAGGAGTACGACAAGGCGATAAGTGATTACAACGAAGCGATCAGGTTAGACCCAAATAACGCTTGGCCATACAACAGGCGCGGCATCGCCCATGATGATAAAAAAGAGTATGACCTGGCAATAAGCGATTACAGTGAAGCAATCAGGCTGAGCCCGAGTTACGTCGAGGCATACTCCAACCGTGGTAACGCTTACAATGACAAGGGGGAGTATGACAAGGCAATAAGCGATTACAACGACGCGATCAGGTTGAATCCAAACTATGCAATAGCGTACAACAACCGTGGCAGCACTTACGACGACAAAAACGAGTACGACAAGGCAATAAGCGACTACAATGAGGCGATTAGGTTGGATCCCAACTATGCAAACGCATACAACAACCGGGGCGTCGCCTACTATCACAAAAGCGAGTACGACAAGGCAATAAGCGACTACAGCGAGGCGATCAGGTTGGATCCCAACTATGCAAACGCGTACTACAATCGTGGCCTCGCCCACGCAGCCAATAAAGAGTATGATAAGGCAATAAGCGATTATAACGAAGCGATCAGGTTGAATCCAAACTACGCCAAAGCGTACTACAGCCGGGGCCTCGCGGATCGTGCACAAGGGAATCACGAGCAGGCCCAGACCGATTTTGCCACAGCGAAACTCCTCGGCTATGCGCCGAGTAACCAGTGAGCGTGAATACCGTTGCTGCGGTAGTTGAGTCACTAACGTTAGTTTTAATGTCACCCTGACTGCGCATGTAGACTAATCGGGTGTCGGGTTCATCCATAGTTGTGCCTAAGAACCGCGCTTTCTTGCCACCAACAGAATGAGTTCCTCTGCTTCATCTATCACATTCCGAGGTCTTTTAGGAAACGATTTATGTTCGATCTCAAAATGGTGTTCTTCTAAAAATGATAAGAGCTGTCGGTTATCTTTGAGACCCTTGTCGGAAAATAACAAAGCGTTTCCCCGATAGGGCAAATTGAGGACTATAAACCTGCCATCGGGTTTGAGATATTTCGAAAAACTGCTCAGAACCTTTCGAAAGTCAACGTAGTTCAACGTATCCGAGAAAACGATCGTATCTGCACGATCTGTTATTGCCTCTGTTTTAGGGTTTATCTCGAGGAATCCGCAGACCGTAAGTATGGCCTTTCGGAAACTCAGCGTCTTAAACTCTCCCACCTTCTCCGCATCAAGCCGGATTCTCAGATCGTACGACGATTCAACGTTATCAGCGGCTATATCGACGCAGATTAGCTTCCTGGCCGGTTTTGTTTTTAATAGTTTAGTTACTGGCGCCGCGCCACTACCGACATCAATGATCAGATCGCCAATGTTTTCCTCTATCTCAAGCTTGTCGAAAACAGGCTTGAGGAGTCGCTGCTTTAACTCTGGGCCATATGATTCACCCCAATATTCTTGCCACGGATTCGCATCTCGACGGTCAGGTCTATTGCCGAATATTGGCTTATAGAGCAGCGGATTAAGATATTGCATATTCCATTTTCAATCGCGGTAATCATTTTTAAGCGCACTGGACCAGAGACCTACCCGAGATTGCAGGAATCTGGCCCAACGGTGGCAAGGTGAGAGCATTTTCAACGCCAACATCGCGCAAAGTGATGAAGCTTTTGCGTGCGCTTCGACGTCACAGGGGCGCTTCAAGCTGCGGAGCGGAACAACCCAGGGGAAAGTTCAACGGCCATCGTCTCGCCGCCATGCCCGTCGACATATTCAAGCTCTCCGCAACCAAGGGCAAATGACCCTCTTAGCCAGATCACCTCGGCTTTTGGTTTGGATCGAGCCTCGAAACGGTTGCGAGCCACGAATTCAATCCAAACTCAAAACTGGTGGCCGGCTTCTCTTCGCCGAACACTTTGGCTGCCTCCAAGGCAGTCATTCCATGCAGGAAAGCCCAGAGAGCGACAGCAGCTTCGCGGGCGTGGGACAAACCGCATAGGCGAGCGACTTGGTTGACGACAAACAACCAGAGATCGCAGCGCGCAGCGCCCCCGGCGGAGCCCAGAGGTGGCAACATCAGGATTTCGTACAGATGACGCTCGTCGCGCGCAAACTTGACGTAGGCGCGCGCTAGACTCCAGATCGCTTCGCTCGGTTGTTTTCTTCCGACCGCCCGACGGAGGACAGTGTGTAATCGGCGCGCGCTTTCCTCGGCCAGAGCCGCTTCCAATTGTGCGCGGTCCGCGAAATAACGGTACAGCGCGTTGGGAGCGAGTGCTAACGACGCCGCGAGCGAGCGCAACGAGATACCGCGCAGGCCACCACATTTGAGTTGTTCCATCGCGGCCGCCAGAATCGTCTGACGATCGGTTTTCGCTGGATAAGGCATAAAGGCACACTATACGACTTGACGCTCGCACGCTCTAGATGTACACAAGAGATGGTCAAGATGTTCGGTGTACATGTTGGTCACAGAGCGGTCACTTATGACTAACAAAAAGAGCGTGGTAGTAACAGGAGCTTCTACGGGCATCGGTTGGGGGATTTCCAAGGTGCTTTTGGCGAGGAACTTTCAAGTTTTTGGAACTGTTCGGAAACCAGCCGATGCGGCCCGCCTGCAGACGGAGTTCGGGAGCGACTTTTTCCCGCTGCTGATGGACGTAACCGATGAATCGGCGGTTCGCAGCGCTGCAGCGCAGGTTATGGAGCGTCTCGGCCGGGCGACCCTGGCTGGACTGGTCAACAACGCCGGGATCACCGTAGCCGGTCCTCTCTTGTATTTGCCACTGGCAGGGTTCCGGCATCAGCTCGAGGTCAACCTGGTTGCGCCTCTTTTGGTCACCCAAGTATTCGCTCCATTGTTGGGGACCGACCGCACCCGGCAAGGACAGCCCGGACGCATCGTGAATATTAGCTCGGTGGGTGGGAAGGTTGGAGTACCGTTCCTTGGTGCCTATGTGGCGTCAAAACATGGTCTGGAGGGTATGTCTGAATCGCTGCGCCGCGAGCTCCTTCTCTATGGGATTGATGTGATCGTCATTGGACCGGGTTCAGTCGCAACACCGATTTGGGACAAAGCCGAGAGCGCCGACCTAAACGCTTATCAAGGCACTGGGTACGCTCCGATCCTTGATCGTTTTCGTAAATATTTTATTGCGGAGGGTCGCAAAGGATTGCCGCCGGAAGAAATTGGCCGAGTGGTACATGTCGCGTTAACCACTGCTCGGCCCAAGGTCCGTTATGCCATTGTGCGGCAACGGTTAGTGAATTGGACCCTCCCGATGCTCCTGCCGAAGCGGGTACTGGATAAAATCATCGGCAAACAGCTTGGGCTGATAGGCGCTCGCACCTAATTCGCGCGCCGATTTGTGCTGATCTGCGCAATGGAGCACAGGCTGACCTCAGCTAATCCTTCTGCTTCGCAGCTGCGCCCTCTAACGACGACGGAGAAAGTTTAGCTCTTCTCGAAGTTGTTCGACCTCTCTTGCCAGATCCATCATTAGTTTGATGCCGACGAGATTGAGTCCACAAGCGGTCCGTAGGTAGTCAATCCGGCGCAGTATTCGAATGGCCTCATCATTAAAATACCAGCCACCGCACGCGGGATCCATTACCGGCGAGACAAGACCGTGCTTGAAAAAAACTGCAATCTGACGACGAGGAAGCTGTGTCAGACGCGCTGCCTGCTCGAGTGTATATACGGCACGTGCATCGGGTTCGAAGAGTTGCAGCGTGGTCGTAGGCGTTTCAACCGAATAGCCGAACATTTTCATCTTTTTAAATTCGACGGGCATGGTGCCGTGCTCCAACCCGGTTTAGCTTGTTAAGAGTTCCGTTTCGGGTCTTACCTCTCCTGCTGTCCGTCTTCGCCTTTCGTTTTGCGGAGCGGTACCGACTCGAATGTGAGTTGGCCCTTCTTGAGATCCACCGTGACAAGGCTGTTTTCCGGAATTGTGCCGGCAAGAATTTGTCGGGACAACGCGGTCTCCAGATGGCGCTGTAGAAACCGCTTCAACGGCCGGGCGCCGTAGACGGGATCATAACCTTCGCGGGCAATGTATTCCTTTGCTGCCTCTGTGAGTTCCAGTTCGAGGTGCCGATCACTTAGCCGGACACGCAGCAACTTGAGTTGCAGGTCAATGATTCGCTTGATCTCAGGAAGAGTAAGCGGCTTAAACAGTACAATTTCATCTACCCGATTGAGAAACTCCGGCCGGAAATGCAGCCGCAATTCGCCCATCACCCTGTTGCGCACCGGTTCGGCGATTTCGCCCTTTTCGCTCGCATTTTCGATCAAATGCGGACTGCCAATGTTCGAGGTCATGATGATGATGGTGTTCTTGAAGTCCACCGTGCGGCCTTGACTATCCGTGAGCCGCCCATCGTCCAGTATTTGCAACAGTACATTGAAGATGTCGTTGTGCGCCTTTTCGATTTCGTCGAAGAGCACAACACAGTACGGCTTGCGGCGGACTGATTCGGTAAGTTGGCCTCCTTCCTCGTAGCCAACGTACCCTGGCGGCGCCCCGATCAGCCGTGCCACGGCGTGCTTCTCCATGTATTCGCTCATGTCAATGCGAACGATATTCTCCTCACTGTCGAACAAGCTTTCTGCTAATGCCCGAGCCAGCTCGGTCTTGCCCACTCCGGTCGGACCCAGGAAAATGAACGAACCAATTGGGCGCTTAGGATCTTTGAGACCGGACCGGGCACGGATGACGGCGTCGGCCACTGCTTGCACGGCTTCATCCTGTCCAATAACGCGTTCGTGGAGAATCTGATCCAACCGAAGCAACTTTTCCTTTTCGCCCTCCAGCAGGCGCGACACTGGAATTCCAGTCCATCGGGAGACCACTTCGGCGACCTCATCTGCTGTCACTTCCTCTTGCAGGAGTCGTCGTTTGGACCGATCGCCGCTGACCTTGGCTTCGGCTTCCTTAAGCTGAAGTTCCAGCTGCGGGATCTTGCCGTACTTGTATTCGGCGACTCGTGTCAGGTCACCTTTGCGTTGGGCTTGTTCCATTTCGGTCCGGCCCAATTCGAGGGCGGCACGGAGTTTTTGGATGTCATCAATAGCGTGTTTTTCGCCTTCCCACTGGGCTTTGAGCGCGTCTCGGTCGCTGTTGAGATTGGCAAGCTCCTTTTCCAACCCGGCCAGGCGCTCCTTGGAAGGCTGGTCTTTTTCTTTGCGCAAAGCCTCGCGTTCGATTTCGAGCTGAAGGATGCGGCGTTCGAGCGATTCGAGCTCTTCCGGCATAGACTCCATTTCCGTCCGCAGTTTGGCAGCGGCTTCATCGATCAAATCGATGGCCTTGTCCGGTAGAAATCGGTCCGAGATGTAGCGGTGCGAGAGCTGTGCGGCTGCCACCAATGCGCCGTCCTGGATGCGGACGCCATGATGCAACTCGTAGCGTTCTCGCAGACCACGCAAAATAGAGATGGTGTCTTCGACGCTCGGCTCTGCGACCATTACCGGCTGAAAACGCCGCTCCAATGCGGCATCCTTTTCGATATATTTGCGGTACTCGTCGAGCGTCGTGGCGCCGATGCAGTGAAGTTCACCGCGGGCGAGCATCGGTTTGAGCATGTTACCGGCGTCCATTGCCCCCTCCGCTTTTCCAGCCCCAACCATCGTGTGCAGTTCATCAATAAAGAGAATGATCTGCCCCTGAGCATTCGTTACCTCCTGCAGCACAGCCTTCAGCCGTTCCTCGAATTCGCCCCGATATTTTGCTCCCGCGATTAGCGCCGCGAGATCGAGCGCCACGACACGCTTCTCTTTGAGGCTTTCGGGCACGTCGCCGGAGACGATGCGCCGCGCAAGGCCCTCGACAATCGCAGTTTTGCCCACGCCGGGCTCGCCGATCAGAACGGGATTATTCTTGGTCCGACGCGAGAGCACCTGGATGCAACGCCGGATCTCGGCGTCCCGGCCGATGACTGGGTCAAGTTTGTTCTGCGCAGCCAGCCGGGTCAGATCGCGGCCGTACTTTTCGAGGGATTCGTAGGTCGCTTCGGGATTCGCGCTCGTAACCCGTTGGTTGCCACGCACTTCGGTCAACGCCTTTAAAAAATTGTCGCGCCGGAAGTCGACCGTCTTAAATATTTTCCCGATCTCAGTGGTGGCCGGTTCGGCGAACATGGCCAACACAAGGTGTTCAACGCTGACGTATTCATCCTTGAGTTTTTTGGCTTCATCCTGGGCGGTCACCAGCAGTTTATTGAGGCGCTGGGTCACATACATGCCTTGGCCGGTGGTTGTATCGCCGGAGACGCGCGGGATCCGATCCAGACCCTCCTGAATTTTGCCCTTCAGTAAGTCGGGCGAAATGCCGGCCTTTTCGACCAGGCGCGGTACGAGACCCTCTTCCTGTTCCAGCAGAGCAAGAGCAAGATGTTCGACATCTACTGCCTGATGCTGACGACGTGTGGCAATTGCCTGCGCCTCCGCCAGCGCAGCCTGCGATTTTTCCGTGAATTTGTTCAAGTCCATAGATGTTCAACGAGTCAACGATCTCACATCGTTTGACCGACGGCTCTCGCCTTTTTTAGAATTGTTTGCAAATCAAGCCTCCTTCTTCGCCAACGACATCCTGATTCAACAAGCTGAACGCGAACCGTACGGCGTGCGCATGGCCACTTGCCTCTGAAGATCCGCTACGAGCACCGCGCCGAAATTCATTTGGCCTTCTTGCAGCTTGGCTGCGCCCTCATCTCCCTGGGTTTCCTCGGCTAACCGGTTCTGTTGGACATCCAACTCGTGAGAACAGTCAACCTAGACAGTCGCGCATCGCCCCCGCTAAACTAAGGACATGGGGATCAAGAGAATGGACCATGTCACCGTCGTCGTCGACGACCTCCCAGCCGCCATTGCCTTCTTCACCACACTCGGCATGGCGCTTGAAGGCGAGATGCCGGTCGAAGGCCCCTGGGTGGACCGCCTCTGCGGGCTCGAAGGCGTCCAGGCCGACATCACTATGATGCGGACCCCGGACGGCCACGGGCGGGTCGAGCTGACGAAGTTCCGCAACCCGGAGCTGGTCGGGGCCGAGCCAGCGATTGCCCCGCCGAACACGCTGGGCCTCCGGCAGATCATGTTCGCGGTCGAAGACATCGACGACACCGTGGCCCGCCTGCGCGTCCACGGCGCCGAACTCGTCGGCGAGGTGGCCCAGTACGAGGACATGTACAGGCTCTGCTACATGCGAGGCCCTGCGGGCATCATCGTCGCGCTGGCCGAGGAACTCTTCTGACGCGTTCACCGCCGTCCGCGACACCGGTGGCACCCCGGGCGCTCCTTCTACTCGATACCCTGTTTGGCAACCATCCTTCTTTCTCGCCTGCTTGCGCCGCGGTTTTGTTAGGTGCACTTAGTGGCGTCCCGTAGGGACTCACCGATCGTAGCCTGGCACGCAGTGCCTGGGAAAGCGTGTCTAGAAAGAAGCCGTCCCGTAGGGTACGGTATGATCGGGCGCACCTAATCCCAGAGGTATTTTTCGTCGAGATGTGCGCCGTTAGGGCGCGCTGTGCCAGGCACTTCGTGCCAGGCTACGATCATGCAGTCCCTCCGGGACATTTTGCCGGTAGCTCTCACGCCGCCACATGCCCACGGCACCGCGCTAATCACATATCAGACCGTATCCTAGACCTGCGGGGCGGCGACTCTTCGGGCATCGAAGATCCTGAGCTTCATCAGAGAGCTCCTGTGGCGTCAGGAACCGAGACTGGTTCTTCCTTTTGGACAGACAACTGGATGGCTCGAAGCGTTTTAACAGCCGCCAACCCATCTTCAATGCCAGCCGCAGGGAAGGTGTCCTCGCCACGCACGGCATCAGCGAATGACTCAACCTGCAACCGATAGAAGTGTGCGTCCGCGCCGAGAACCCGTTTGAATTGACCATCTCGAAGTGAAAAACATTCCACCTCGGCAGACCTCAGATACCACGGATTAAAGAGCTTACCTATAACGCTGCCAAACTCCCCGTATATCTGGAATCCTTCGTGCCATCCCATTCGTACAGCCAAGGTCAGGTCCAAATGGCCAACGCTACCGTCTGCAAAATCTGTCGCAACAAACCAGCAATACGCGTCATATTTCTTCACCAATTTGGCATGCACTCTTACGATTTCACCACCCAGAAACATTGCGGTATCAACCAAGTGACTTCCATGACCCAAAAGATAGTAAGATTCCCGGTTTGCTTTGGGGTCACCTTGAGGCCGCTTCGCGTTGGCGCTCTGTACGATCAACGGCTGTAAATTGCCGGTCTCGGTATATCGAGAAGTCGAATCGCAATACCAGGCTTTGAGCGCAAGCCGGCTTCCCATCTCCTGGTCAATGAAACGACGTGCAAACGCTACACCAGGATCGAACCGCTTCATGGAGCCAACCCGAAGGACCAGATTCGGAGCACTCCGTTTTACTTCGAGCAGATGGACACATTCTTCAACACTCACGCCAAGCGGCTTTTCGACAAGGACGTGCTTGCCGGCTGCTATCGCCCGAACCGCGGCAAAGACATGGAACTGATCGGCGATTCCTATGATCACCGCTTCAACTTTGGGATCGGCAAGCAGTTGGTCGTAATGGCAATAGGCGACCTCCGGTTCCCAGACCTGCGTCATCCGGTTACGCAGGTCGTCCGCGGCATCGCAAATGGCGTACAGTCGCGCGTTTCGGGCTTTCTGGCAGCTCTCGAAATGAGCGGCCTGGGAGATCATTCCACATCCAAGAACACCTATTCGAACGGGGTCGGAGGTCTTTTTCACGTGCTTAGCCGTAGCCGGCTAATATGGTGCTTTTCGCGCTGCAGAAAGGTGGGATTTGAGGCCTGCTAGGATATGAGTCAATAGTTACCGTACAAAGCATTGTGGTCAAGTCGCCAGACGTTGCGACAAGAAGTCACGATGCGCGTAGAAATCGAGCGGTTAAACGATCACGCAAAAGCCAGCCGACATATGTCCATTCCTGGTCAGTCCTAAGCGTGTGGAACGGGTGACCTGCGACAGTTGCGCCAGGTTGTTGAGGTCGATGGCGACTCTGGGATGATCCGGTCAGTAGCTTTTCTCGTCAATCGCTAACTCGGCCCGCAGTCTATGAGATGATCCCACTTTCCAACCAGGACAGCTCGCCACTGAGAACACGGCTCGCAAGTTTTTCGCCACGCTGGTCCGCATTATGTCCAACGCTGTAAAACATTTGGTGGATGCGGAACTTCGTTGTGTAGCAAAAGTAATCGGCAAGCGCTAGCAATTCCAGATCGGCATTTCCGCCCTTGCCTAGCATAGACTGGGCACGAGCGCAGGTCGTAGCGATCGCGAAGATTTCCGCGCCGATATCGACAAAGCGGGCTAGCAAAACCTGCTCGCGTTCAAGTTTCGGGCCGTAAGCTGCGATCGCATGAAACAGTCGCCGCGCCAGCCGGTGCGAAGCGCTCGCCGCAAAACGCATGTGTCGCGCAAGCACGAGATGGAATCCTTTGCCTCCTTGACCGCTGAAGGCCTCCAGCCATTGACGCGGGTACCAACCCGCATAAAATCCTGCCGCCTGCACCCCTGCTTTGAGCCGCTCGGAAAAAGGCAGCTGCGTGTGCAACATTGGGGCGCCGATTTTCAAATGCGTATCGAGCGCCTCGCGTGCAATGAACAACCGCATGATCTCGCTGGATCCCTCGAAAATCACATTGACGCGGGCGTCTCGCAAAAAACGCTCGATGGGCAACGGATTGTCACCTCGTCCCGCGAGCGATTGCGCTGTTTCGTAGCCGCGCCCGCCGAGAATTTGCATTGTGTCATTAACGATCTCCCAGGAACGCTCAGTCACCCACAATTTGGATAGCGCGGCTTCGAGTCGAACATCGGCGGTCTTGTCCCGATCGACGATGCTCGCGCCAAACAGCACCATTGATTCCATGGCAAAAGTCTGCGCGGCCATCCGCGCAAGTTTTTCGGCGATAGCGGCGTGTTTACCAATGGGTACGCCCCACTGTATGCGCTCGCTGGCCCACTTCCGCGCGAGGGCCAGACACCGTTTGGACATACCCGCGCAGGCCGCCGGAATCGTTAAACGGCCTGTGTTCAGTGTGCTCAGCGCGACGCGCAAGCCTTTGCCTTCGGACAGAATGATATTCTCGCGTGGCACTCGCACATTGGTGAATTGTACTACTCCGTTGTAAAGCGCTTTGAGGCCCATGAACCGGCAACGATGAGTGACTTCGATGCCAGGTGTGTCCATATCGACCACAAACGCAGTGATCTGGTTCCTCGGTTTGCCGCCGACCATTTTCGGCGGCGTTTTCGCCATCACCACAATCACCTTCGCCTTTGTGCCATTTGTGCACCAGAGCTTTTCACCATTGATGATGAAAGCCTCGCCGTCGGGTGTCGGTTCCGCGCGCGTTTCCATCTTCGCTGGATCGGAACCAACCCTCATTTCAGTGAGCGCGAATGCGGAGATCTCGCCACCCGCAACTCGTGGCAGGAACCGGCGTTTTTGCTCCTCGGTTCCGAACGAAATCAGCGGCTGTGGCACACCGATTGATTGGTGAGCGGAAAGCAGTGCTGTGAGATTGCTACAAAAGCTTCCGAGCATTATGGCCGCGCGGCAGTAATTTGTCTGCGAGAGTCCCAGCCCGCCATATTGCGTCGAAATTTTAATTCCGAACGCGCCCATTTTCGCGAGGCCGTCCATTACGTCCTGCGGTACTTCGCCGGTGCGATCGATTTCATCCGGATCAACGTGCTCTTTTAAAAACGTTTCGAGCCGCTTGAGAAAAGCTTCGCCGTGAACGCTGTCTTCCGTGCTTTGCACTGGAAATGGATGAATTTGCGAAAGGTTAAAGCGGCCAAAATAGAGGCCGCCCGCAAAACCGCGTTCCGCCTGTGCAGCCTCACGCGCTGCCTCAGCGAGTTCCAGCGCTTCGCGCTGTCCTTGCGACATTTTCGAGGTGTCGATGACCGTCTTCGGCTCAATTGTCTGCATAGAATCTCCTCTGGGTCTCGGCTCGGTCTCGGCCATGCACTTTAGCAACCGTACGACACCTAATGCTGCTCATACATCCCGAAATCTAGCAAAGATCGTACTGTCGCTATCCTTTTTGTCAAGCCGGGCTGCAGTGGACTCAGAAGAAAATCCGACCCGCGGTAGACCGAACCACTCGAACGGGGCTGAAGGCTCTGTTCTGGTCATCCATGACCTTGAAATAATTAGACAGAACGATCGTGGTTTCCTTGCTATGATTCTCGACTATAAAGAGCTTCAAGTCGTGAACTGATTCCGTCGCGCAAAAAATGGGGACGAGTGGACAAAATCTGGCAGGGCTTCACGTAGCTTTTGCATAAGGTCGGGTTTTATTGGCAGCGCGAGAAATTCTCTTGAGGTTAAAATTTGTCATGTCCTAAAAACTAAAAATGGGATACGGTTTGTGGATGCAATGGAAAAAAGGATCCTTTGAGCGGGTTTCCATTCACCAAAAGAGGACAAAAAAATGAAGGTTATCGGAATCGTAGGCTCAGGTCAAATGGGAGCGGGAATTGCACAGGTCGCCGCGCAACACGGGTACCAGGTTGTCGTGGAGGATATTATTTCAGCAGCCCTCGAAAAGGCCTCGATCGCCATCGATAAGAGTCTCGGAAAACTCTTTGAGAAAAAAGCGATTGAAGAAGATCCCAAAACCATAGCATCAAGAATTCGCTTTGTTTCGAGTATTTCCGATCTGGCGAAGGCTTCGCCAACACTTGTTGTCGAGGCTGCAAGCGAAAATGTAGAGCTAAAGCTTGGAGTCTTCTCAGAGCTGGATCGAGAAATGCCGAAAGACTGTATCCTCGCATCGAACACATCATCAATTTCTATCACGAAGATTGCGGCGGCGACTCGGAGGCCCGAGCTTGTGGTTGGGATGCATTTTTTTAATCCTGTGCCAATTATGAAGCTTGTAGAAGTCATTTCCGGCCTGGCAACGAGTGATGCCACTCGATCGACTGTGATTGATATTGCCAGTCAACTCGGAAAAACCACGGTGCAATCCAAAGATGTTCCCGGCTTCATTGTGAATCGCCTCCTTTTACCCATGATTAACGAGGCAGTTTTTGCGCTTTCGGAGGGACTCGGGTCAGCTCAGGACATCGATACGGGAATGAAGCTCGGAACGAACCAGCCCATGGGGCCGCTTGCTTTGGCTGATTTCATAGGACTCGATACCTGCCTTTCGATCATGGAAGTTCTTTATAAAGGACTTGGTGACTCCAAGTATCGAGCGGCTCCTTTGCTTCGTCAGTACGTAGATGCGGGCTGGCTTGGAAAAAAAGCAAAACGTGGTTTTTATCGTTACGATTAGAAGCTGAGAACACTGATTCTTTTACGTTCTTGGATATAGCTATCCTTTGAGGAGAAGACCTATGGAGTTGGACGAAATTTTGAAAGTAGAAACCCAAGAGATCTCGAGCGGAACCGTCGAGATTTGGACTGTCAACCGGCCCGATAAACTCAATGCTTTGAATTCCAAAGTCCTTGGCAGACTTGATACTGAGGGAACGCGGCTCGAATCGATTTTGAAGGAGGATCTTGCGGCGAGAAGGGCCCTGATCTTGAGAGGGGCCGGAGAAAAATCTTTTGTTGCAGGAGCGGACATTGCTGAAATGCAAGGTTTCACGCCTGAAGAAGCCCGCGATTTTTCAAGACTCGGACATAGAGTTTTTGGCCGGCTGGAAAAGCTTCCCATTCCGACTCTTGTGATGCTTCAGGGCTTTACCTTGGGAGGAGGCCTGGAGCTTGCGATGTGCTGCGATATCCTGATTTCAAGTCCAACGGCCGAATTCGGGCAACCGGAATCCAATTTGGGTCTTATCCCCGGCTTTGGTGGAACTGTTCGTCTCGCTTCAAGAATCGGATTGGGAAAGGCGCTTGAGCTCCTGTTTTCTGGACAGAGAATCAAGGCCTTAGAGGCACAAAATCTTGGACTTATTAATCGCATAGTCACAGACACAGATCTTTTTCAAGCGACCCTTAAGATGGCGGAGGAACTCACGAAGAAATCTAGCCATTTGGCGATCGCCTCGATTAAGCGTTTAGCACGAGCCGCGGAAACGCCTCATTTCGAGCTCGCCTGCGAAGCCGAAGCCGAAGCCTTTGGAGAGATCTTCAAAAGTGAAGACAAAAGCGAAGGCGTCTCGGCATTTTTAGAAAAAAGAAAAGCATCATTTCGAGGGAAGTGAAAACGAGTGTCTAATTGTTCCTCACTCCGACCTATAAGAACCACTTAAATGGGGATCCCCGCGAATGATGATGACCCGGGGCTTGCTGCTGCTCGAACTGGTCAAAGGCGGCCAGCAAGCTTGCGACCACTGAAGCGCCCAGCACAACCGGGAACATTCGCTTTGACAGGCAAATGAAAGAGCGTGCCGAACCGCTTACATTTGATCGGCAAAAAATCGAGCCGTTGGACGGCCCTCGACGTTACCGCACTAGCTTCGCTTGGAGTCTGTTAGGAGCGAATCGACATAGGCTTAATCCGTGATCGCGGCCAGGTTTGCGAATTTCGAATGTAAGAACCTCGCGTTGGCGCGAGGTTTCAAATTTCTTGCGAATGCTCCCTGCATTCATGCACGTAACAAACGCCGCTCGGTCCAGTTTTCACTTTCCAGGAGGAAGTAGACTTTTGGAAGACTAAGGTCTTTCGAAGACGAAGACGAAGATCGGAAGAGCCTCGCTCGCCGGCTATGACTTGCGCTCCGATAACAGAGGCAGCGATGGTTCAGGAAAATACGCCATTCATCTGACCGATGGTTCGCGATCCCAATTTGTCTGAGAGCCTTCCATTACGCTGTCGTTCACGAGGATAAAAGAGACATTACTGTGCTTTACTTTCCGATTCGTGCGCGCGGGGGCGTTTGCGCCGTACGTGTTTCGAGTCGGGGCCGCTGTCGCCGATGCCGGACAGGATGACGGGATTACCGTCGGGAAACTCCGCGACAAGGGAGAGCTTGCCGCCCATGGCTTCGACATAGTGCGACAAGGTGGACAGCAACATATCCGTGCGCTTTTCGAGACGCGAGACGGCGTCCTGGGTGATCCCCATGCTTCTGGCGAGACTGACCTGCGTGCGCCTGCGAGCGCGGCGCAGCTGCTGCCGGGTCATTTCCTCGGCTATCAGCTGGTTCGTGCGGGCCTCAATTTTGCGGCGGCGCGCAGGGCTTAAATCTTTTTTTATGCTGCCCAGGGTCTTCATCGTCATTTCCCTTTCTTCTTCTGATTTTTAATCCGACCGACATGCTCGTCGAAGCGCCGGTCCGCTTTCTCGACCAGAAGTTCGTCCTGCACGTTCTCGGGAAGTTCGTCATATTCCGGCGCGAAGTCATCGTGTAAGGCTACAATCCATATCACTCCTGACCAGGATGACATACAACACATATGTTGTCAAAGTCATATCAAGGCCGCCGCTGAAAGCATGCTATCATGACGGGAAGAAACGGTCACCAGGCTGAATTCCGAGCTCCTCCGGGAGGACCGCGTATGGGAAATATACGCTAGTGTCCTGTCCCCGAAATAAGAGGCAGCCTTCTAACTCAACTTAGGACGCGAGCAGACAATCCTGACTAATAACTAACAATATTGAACTTGTTCTGAAAAAGTGGTTTGAGCCGACGGAATGTTCTTGGCGAGTTGCGGACCGCGCCGCGCTGGTAGTTGTCAGGCGAAATGGCGTTTACAGAATGCTCGGCCCGAGCCGGACTTGAGGTAATACTCAAAAGCCAGAGCTCTTTCTTTCGATTCGAAGGCGATATAGAGCTTGAGTTTCCAAGGGCGAAATTTGGCGGCATGGCTAGAGACGTCGGCTTGATGCTTTTTGACTCGGTCCCGGAGTTGGGCGCTATAGCCAATGTAGTAGTGTCCGGGAGTAGATATCGATTCGAGGATGTAAACGTAGTGCATTGCGGTGGTCCGCCTTCGTCCGACCAGGGGCCGGACTACGGCGCGACGCTTTCGCCCTTTGGGTTTTAGTCGACGAAATGTGCTTAGCGAGTTGCGGGCCGCGCCGCGCTGTAGCCCGCGAGGGCGAAAGCGTGGAATGTAGTTGCGTTCGGGATTAGATGCGATTCGAGGATGTAAACGTAGTGCATAGCGCGTGGTCCGCCTTCGTCCGACCAGAGGCCGGACTACGGCGCGACGCTTTCGCCCTTTGGGTTCGACTCGACGAAATGTTCTTGTCGAGTTGCGGGCCGCGCCGCGCTGTAGCCCGCGAGGAACGAGCGGGCGAAAGCGGGTGAAGGGAATCGAACCCTCGTATTGAGCTTGGGAAGCTCACGTTCTACCATTGAACTACACCCGCATTGAACACTCTTTTGCGCGCCGCACCGGTCGGGGCTGACCTGCGTGCCGCGCAGGAAACGATTCTAACGCAACTGACCGGCTGTGCAACCCAGAACGATGGACTTGTTGGGAGAACACTCGTATCGTCGCCGTACATTCGGATCTGATGGGCACCCGTAAAATCAAGACAGTCAGCAAAAACAAGACACTCAAAGACCGGTTGCTCGAGCAGCTTGGATCACCAAAGTATCAGCCACTCAACAAGGTCGACCTCGCCAAACGACTGAATATCGAGATCGAAGAAAGGTCTAATTTTCGGCGGCTTCTGAACGAGCTGGAAGAAGCCGGGACGATTACGCGGATCCGGAAGGATCGATATGTCCTTCCTAAAGAGGCGGACCTGATGGTAGGCGTACTGCAGGTCCACCCGGACGGCTTCGGATACCTCCTCAACGAGACTGGAGATGGCCTCGGGGATCTCTACATCGCTGCCGAGAACCAGGGGACAGCGATGCATCGGGACCGCGTTGTGGCGAGAATCTCGCGGGACGAGGCTCCGTCCGCGCGCCTCCGCCGGAGTCGCGCGAAAAGAGAAGGACGGGTCATCAAGATTCTTGAGAGAGCAAACCGGACAATCGTCGGGACGCTGCAACACTCGAAGAATTTCTATTACGTCGTTCCGGACGAACCGGCGCTCGTTCATGATATATATGTCGCCATCCAGCCGGGCGCGACGCCTCGCGCTCCGGAGATCGACGATAAAGTAGTGGTTCGACTGGACCCCTGGGAACATCGGCACCTCAATCCTGAAGGGGAGATTGTTGAAGTGCTCGGTCCGGCAAAGAAACCGGGAGTCGACATTCTTTCGATTATCCGGAAGTACGACTTACCGGTGGTGTTTCCGGAAGCCGTTCTAAAGGAGGCAGAGCAAATTTCGCTCGAGATCTCGAACAAAGAACTGCGCACGCGCGAGGATTTGCGATCTGCGCCTGTTTTTACGATCGATCCAGACAACGCCCGCGATTTTGACGACGCGCTGCATGTGATGGCGGTCAATGGCGGATGGAGCGTCGGTATTCATATTGCTGATGTTTCGCACTACGTAAAACCGGGCTCTGCATTGGATCGGGAGGCAATGCGTCGTGGAAACAGCGTCTATTTTCCCGATCGCGTGATTCCTATGCTACCGGAGCGACTGTCGAACATGGCCTGCAGTCTGCGACCAAATGAGGACCATCTGACCAAGTCCGTTTTTGTCGATTTCGATCGATCCGGCAGAATCAAAGGGCACCGGTTCGCGGCAACCGTCATTCGCAGCGTGGCCCGCCTGACCTACGTTGAAGCGTTGGCGATCCTGCAACGGGAACCGGTAAGCGCGCTCGACCGAAATATCCACACGGCCTGGCGACTTGCGGCGACGCTGCGTGATCGGCGGTTTAAGCGGGGCGCGCTGGAGTTGGATATGCCGGAGGCGCGAGTCATCGTCGACAAGGAAGGTAAAGCAGTCGGGCTGGTTCGGGAGGAGAATGATATATCTCATCAGTTGATCGAAGAATTCATGCTTCTTGCAAATGAAATCGTCGCTCGTGAAACGAAAGGACGAATGGTTCCATCGGTCTATCGGATCCACGAGGACCCGCTCCCCGAAAGGCTCTTGGAATATCGGGAACAGATTCGATCGTATGGAATCGAAGTGGGCGATCTTTCGCAACGAAGGGAGATGCAACGTTTTTTGAAATTGATTGTTGGCCGGCATGAAGAATCGGCTTTGAAGATAGGATTGTTGCGTAGCCTCCGAAGGGCGGCCTACGCGCCGGATCCGACCGGACACTACGGTCTCGCAAAATCTGATTACACCCATTTTACGAGTCCGATCCGGCGCTACGCCGATTTGATTGTGCACCGGGCGTTTACGTCGATGCTTCCACGGCGGGGAGTGAAACCGCCTCGCTCCGGCGACCTCAGCACGCTTTCCGAACACATCTCGACCACCGAACGGATTGCCGCCGACGCAGAGCGGGAAGCAGTTCGACTTAAGAAAATGGAATACTTTTCCGGACTCGCCAGAAAGCCGCACCGGTTGGAAGGAACGATCGTCGAAGTCCGAAACTTCGGGCTGCTGGTGGAGTTGCACGAGGCGCTTGTGGTCGGGTTGATTCGGATCTCGTCGCTGGAGCTCGACTTTTTCGTTTTTGACCCGGTGCGTCAGCGGATCACCGGGCGCCGAACCCGGATGAGTTTCGGGGTGGGTGATCAGGTCGTCGTTCGGATAAACCGAGTCGATTTGTTCAAGCATCGGCTCGATTTTGGGTTCATCGCGCGAAAATGAAGAGTTGCAAATCAGAGCCTCGGGACGAGAATTAAATAGTTTACCGTAAAGACCTTTTGTGTCATTTAGCAGTGTTCTCCCTGCAGGCGCGGCTCGAAAGAGATCGATTGCTTAATTGGCATCCCCCTCCAAATCATCATGGATAACGTAATTATCACGAAAGAACTCCAAGTTGAGCGTAAGCACTTCTACATTGAATATCGAGAAAACGAACGAGGCCGCTTCATGCGTATCACTGAGGAAGCGCATGGTCGTCGCAATACGATCATCATCCCGAGCACTGGCCTCGAGGAGTTCATGGCAATGGCGGGTGAGGTGATCCACACGGCCGATCGGGTGCCGGCGGGACACGGTTAAGCGTGCTTCATTCTTTATCGAGCCGCGTTGACTCGCACGAAAGAGTAATCAACCAGGGCGCGCATTTGAGTTGACCTAATCAGGCGGCGTGTACTGAATGGTCGGTCACATGGAATCCTTATGGCAAATTCCTCGGCCATTCATCGGTGGGAGCCGGATTCCAATTCCGGGCGCCATACGGCGTTGACATGTGAAGACTCTTCGATAGTATCAATTCTCTCTCGATTAGCGCTATGAGTTCCCTCCAATTCTCGTTCTGCAACATGACTTTATGGCAACAAAAGTGAAGAAGGCTAGCAAGGTTGCTTCCAAAAAGGTTTCGACACCGGCAAAACCGGCAAACCAAAAACCGCAAGGCTCCACAAAGGTACGCTACGTCTACTATTTCGGAGACGGCAAAGCGGACGGCAATGGAAAGATGAAACCCCTGTTGGGCGGCAAGGGGGCTAACCTGCACGAAATGACCCGCATCGGACTGCCGGTTCCGCCCGGTTTTACGATCAGCACCGAGGTCTGCACCTTTTTCTACGAGAACAAGCGGACTTATCCTCCCGAACTGAACGCGCAGGTTGATGTCGCCCTGGCGAAAGTGGAAAAGTCGGTAGGGAAGAAGCTCGGCGACAGAAATAATCCGCTGCTTCTTTCGGTGCGTTCAGGCGCGCGTGATTCGATGCCGGGCATGATGGACACAATTCTCAACCTTGGAATGAACGACCAGGTCGTTGAGATCGTGGCAGAAAAAAGCGGCAATCCCCGATTCGCGTGGGATTCCTACCGGCGATTTCTCCAGATGTATGGCGACGTCGTGATGGGGGTGCAGAAACGCGAAAACGAAGATCACGATCCCTTTGAAGTCGAGATTGAGTCGGTTAAACATGACGCGGGAGTCAAGCTTGACTTTGAGCTCACAAGCGAGAATCTCCAGACGCTCGTCGCAAAATTCAAGAAACTGATCAAGGAGCGGACCGGCAAAGACTTTCCGCAAGATCCACACGAGCAGCTCTGGGGCTCAATCGGCGCCGTGTTCGGGTCCTGGAATAACGACCGCGCGATTGTCTATCGACGTAAATATAATATCCCGCACGAGTGGGGGACGGCCGTCAACGTTCAGACAATGGTCTTCGGGAACCGCGGAGACACCAGCGCCACCGGCGTGGCGTTTACGCGCGACCCAGCAACCGGAGAAAAGGTTTTTTACGGCGAGTACCTGATTAATGCCCAGGGCGAAGATGTCGTTGCCGGTGTGCGAACCCCGCATCCGGTGGCTACGCTGGCAAAGGAAATGCCGGTGGCCCATAAGGAATTGCTTAACGTCCGCTATATCCTCGAGCAGCATTTCCACGATATGCAGGACCTTGAATTCACGATAGAGGATAACCGGCTCTATATCCTTCAAACCCGCAACGGCAAACGGACCGGTATGGCGGCCGTACGAATTGCGGTGGATATGGTCAAGGAAAAGCTGATCACAAAGGAAGACGCCGTTAAGCGAATCCCGCCTGATTCTCTATCCCATCTGCTCGCGCCTGTGTTCGACCGTCAAAGTGTCAAGTCGGCCAAGAAGATTGCGACTGGGTTGGCAGCCGGTCCTGGGGCGGCAAGCGGCCACATCGTTTTCAATGCCACAGATGCGGTGGAATGGGCGAAAAAAGGTAAGCCGGTTATTCTGGTCCGCATCGAGACTTCGCCGGAGGACCTGCGTGGCATGATTGCCGCTGAAGCGATCCTTACCGCGCGCGGAGGTGTCTCGTCTCACGCGGCATTAGTGGCTCGACAGATGGGCAAAGTCTGCGTCTGTGGAGCTTCATCGCTCCAGATCGACTACACAAATCGAACTCTTACCGCCGCGTCCATTACCCTGAAAGAAGGGGATTTCATTTCGGTGGATGGCACTGTCGGCGAGGTCTACGCCGGTGAGGTCAAAACCGCCCACTCGGAGGTTGTCCAGGTTCTCGTTGAGAAGTCGCTGGACCCGAAAAAGAGCCAGACATTCCAAGAGTTCTCGTCGTTGCTCGGGTGGGCAGATAAGATTCGCAAGCTTGATATTCGCACGAACGCCGATACGCCGGAGCAGGTCGTAACTGCAATCGCCTTCGGTGCAAAAGGGATCGGTTTGACCCGCACGGAGCACATGTTCTTCGCAGGGGATCGTATTGATTCGATGCGCGAGATGATTCTTGCTGAGACGCTCGATGAACGGAAAGCTGCGTTGGCGAAATTGCTCCCGTACCAGCGCGAGGATTTCGTCGGGATCTTCAAAGCGCTTAAAGGATTGCCCGCAACGATCCGTACACTGGATCCGCCACTCCATGAGTTCCTGCCTCAGACAGAGGCGCAGCAGACAGATCTCGCAAAAAAGCTCGGTATACCTGTCGAAAAGATCCATCGGCGTGTCGAAGAACTGCATGAGTTCAACCCGATGCTTGGTCATCGCGGATGCCGTTTGGGAATCACTTTCCCTGAAGTAACCGAAATGCAGGTCCGTGCAATTTTCGAGGCGGCTGCAGAGGTCCAGAAGCAGAAAATCAAGGTCAAACCCGAGATCATGATTCCGCTCGTCGGATTTTCGAAAGAATTGAAGCTTCAGCTCGATATCGTCCATCGTGTCGCCGCTGAGGTCGCCAAGGAAAAGAAGACCCGGTTCAATTACCTGGTCGGGACGATGATTGAAATTCCGCGGGGCGCGATTGTGGCGGACAAGATTGCGGAGGACGCAGAGTTCTTTAGTTTCGGCACCAACGATCTGACGCAGACCGCTCTCGGGATGAGCCGCGATGATTCCGGGAGCTTTTTGCCCCAATACCAGGAGTTGGAAATCATCAGGAACAATCCGTTTGCGACGATCGATCAGAATGGAGTTGGAAAATTGATGGAGCTTGCCCGCGACAATGCGCACAAGACGCGTCCGGATATCAAACTCGGTATTTGCGGTGAGCACGGCGGAGATCCCGAGAGCGTCAAATATTGTCATCGCATTGGGCTCACCTACGTGAGCTGCAGCCCGTTCCGAGTTCCTGTGGCACGGCTGGCAGCCGCTCAGGCGGCGCTGGAGTAGGATAGGCGTCGCGCCTGTCGCTCTCCTCGGGACACAACGCGGCTGCGGTACCGGTTGAGACAACGGCAGGCCCCAGACCGAAGCTGACCGGGAAGCCGCTGGTGAGCAATGGACAGGCTAGAAGCCTATCCTACATTCGGCGCAAAGTAGGATAGGCGTCGCGCCTGTCGTTCTCCTCGGGACACAACGCGGCTGCGGTACCGGTTGAGACAACGGCAGGCCCCAGACCGAAGCTGACCGGGAAGCCGCTGGAGCAATGGACAGGCTAGAAGCCTATCCTGCGTTTTCACCGTTCGCGACCTGCTCTGGCTTTTCGCATTTCGGCTCAAACTTGATCTGGCGAGACAGTAACCACCGAACGCCGAACATATCGATGGTGGCATTCAGGGCGCGATTGCCGAAGTTGTATTTGCTCGTACCATGTTGGCGCGCTCGGTGATTCACCGGGATCTCTGTGATTTTGTAACCGTGCCCTTTAACCAGAGCCGGAATGAACCGGTGCATGCCGTGAAATGGAATCAGGGCTTCGCGACAATCACGGCGCATCGCTTTCAACGTGCATCCGGTGTCGTGCACGCCATCTTTGGTGAACCTGCTTCGTACGGCATTCGCGATCAGGCTCTGAGTCCGCTTGAACCAGTTGTCACGACGGTTCTTTCGAATCCCGCAGACTAGATCCGCACCACGATCGATTTCGGCGAGCAATCGCGGAATATCGTTTGGGTCGTTTTGCAGGTCCCCATCAATCAACACCAGAACTTCACCAGTCGCCGCAGTGAGGCCGGCGTACATCGCTGCGCTTTGGCCGGTGTTGCGAGCAAATTCAATGGTCCGCACCCCGGGCCCAGGCTTGATCTGGTCCAGGGTCCGGTCCTGTGACCCGTCATCGACGAACAGAAGCTCGTGAGAAATGCCCTCGAGCGCCATCTCCAATTCCGTCTGCAATTGCGTGATGTTTCCCTCCTCGTTGAATACAGGAATAATGACCGAAACCTTGGGCGTTATCACAGGGGAAGCGTCTGATATTGGTAGCAGGCGAATATGCGAATCTGGCGATTGGGAAGGTCCTTTTGCTCCAGCTCGTAGACGTTCAATAGCTCCCAACGCGTGAACGCGCTCTGGAGGCTCTGTGGCGGTGCCGCATCTGGGGCATCGGTTACATAGAGGGCGGTGCGATCGATGAAACGGTTGACCCCCTGTTCCTCGGTAAATGTCGTGTCCCGTTGCGCCGAGGGGTCCGCGGCGACAAACTCATCGTACCGTGGCCAGAACGAGAACTCGTTCTGAATGTCCTGGGACTCCGGGATATAGACCGGGGGATCTCCAGGACCTTCGGTTTGTTTATCCCTCAGATAGAAGGAGAGGATGGATGCTGTCCGATAGTCGTTCCCGATCATGAAGACCTTCGTTCCAAGCTTCTTTTCGAGAGCGGCGCGGTATTTGTCAACGGTCTCGGCAATCGTTTTCCAGCCCGCCGGGCTGTACATCGCGGTGAATTCGTCCGGCAGAGCTCCCCCAAACGTCAGCAGCAAGCGAGTGTCTGTGAGGGCTGCCGCCTGCACACCGCTGAGAGCCAAAGCCAAAATGCAAATCCCTGCAGAAAGCTGCAGACGGCTTGCACTCTGGATCCAGAAATGGGTCGCGACAATCGTCAGGATAATCACCCCTGGACCGGTCCACGCTGGATCGACGGCCTCATGCAGTTCCCGAATCACGTAAATAACGAGGATCGGCCAACTGAAAGTCAGCAGCAGGCAGGTTTTACTGTTTTGAAATGCTCTCCCAATCGAGCGGATGAATCCGATCGCAAGGCAGACCAAAATCAACGGCGAATAGAGGAGAAGTTGGGCGCCGAACGATTCACTCAGATGCGAAATCCGAATTTTTACCAGCGAATTCTGGATTTCCTGCCAAGACAACTGCTCGAGCCCCAGCCATTCGTGCTGAATGTTCCAGAGAATCGTCGGCGTGAGACAGACTGCAAAACAGAGGAGGAGCAGGTAGAAGTTTGGGCGCACCAGTTCTTTCCGATACTTCCGTACAACCAGCAGAAATATCAGGATCGACAGAAGCGCCAGGGCATTTTCGTACTTACAAAGGAAACCGAGCCCGATGAGCAAGCCGGTTAGAGGCCAGAAAATCGAGAATCTTGAGCTCCGCTCGATTGCCAGCCAAAACGTGTAGAGTGCCGCGACCCAAAAGAAAACCGATAACGAGTCGATCGTGATGAACACCGATTGAAGATTAAACAACGGCAGAAAGTTCACCCCGATTACCGACCAGAATGCAATCCTCTCGCGCGCCAGCTTGAATCCGAGCAGGTAGACAAGAATCGAGGTTCCGATCCCGAGCAGCGGACTCAAAAATCGGACACCAAATTCGGTTGGACCCAGCAGCGAAGTCCCACCGAGGATTGCGACCGCGATGCCCGGCCCCTGGCTGTAATAAGAAATCGCCGGGTGTTGTGCCCAAAGGTAGTGGTAAGCCTCGTCCGGCAATAACTCGAGGCTTGCGGCAAGCCATAAGCGGATTGCCGTGACTGTAAGCAAGAACACGATAAGGATCAGGAGGCGGCTTTTCATTATCAATTTGCGCCGAACAACGACTGCCGCCTCTGGTAAAACTTCGGGAACCAACCCGACGCGAGGCGTTGGTAAATCAGGTTCGCGAGACTGGCGCATACCAGGCTGAATCCGACTCCAAGAATAATAGAAACCACCACGTCGCTTGGCCAGTGAGAGCCGCAGTAAATTCTCGAGTAGGAGACGAGTGCCGCCGGGATCGCGTACAAGAGACCTAACCGGCCAAAAAAGAGGACCGCAAGTGTCGCGATCACCGAGTTATTCATGGCGTGACCCGATGGAAATGACCGCCCGATCACGGGTCCTTCCGGCGGCTCAGAGAGTGAAACCTGGATTGGCCCCCACACGCCTAGAATCGCCGGCTTTGTTTTCTCAAGGCTGACCTCTCGCACCTCCGCAAGCGCCTGGCTTGGACGCGGCCGGTTGACAATCTTTTTCGTGAATTGAGTAAACACACCGTCTGTCAGAGCCAGTGTAAGCAGGGTGACAATGACAAAGCTTCGAACCTTAAATTTCCCTCGCCAAAGTAAGACAAGAACAGCCAGGACGAGGATCGGCATCCAAACATCGAAATTCGTGAAGATGGCCATCAACCGGTCCAAAAACGGATTAGTCCATTCCCGATTGATGAAAAGGAGGAGAGTTTTATCCATGCCAGAGCCGCAGGCGTGCGTAAGCTAAGAAGACCTCAGAAATGAAACAAGGAAAGAATTTATTCAGTGCCGTACTCCTGCTCTGCATCCTGCATCCTGGTCTGGTGTCCGCTCAAGATGATCCAAACGCGATCCTGGATCAGATTCGGTCTGCCCAGGCGCAGGTTAACCGCCCGCTTTCGGGCCGGCTCCGACCGGAGAACGGCGACCCGGTGCCGTTCCAGCTGCAGCTCAAAGGTACCGAGTTCGTATACACATTTTCCAATCCACCGGAAACGATCCGGTTGCAGTTGACGGGGAACGGGGCGGTTTTAACCGATCAGAAATCGGCCGGTCAGCAGGTGATCTCCGGCCTAAGTCTGAGCGATCCGGTCCGCGGCACGGATATCACTTACGAAGATCTATCACTCCGATTCATCTACTGGAGGAACGCAAAATTTGAAGGGGAACAGCGTGTCCGGACGATTACCTGTTCCATCGTTCTGGTTCAGACCGACAATCGCAGCAGTGAATACGGCACGGTTCGCCTATGGATAGCGAAGGACCGCGGGGCGCTGATCAAAGCCGAAGGATACAACTGGCAAGGCAAGCCGGTAAAACGGTTCGAGGTGATCTCCGCGCAGCAGATCGAAGGAAAGACGATATTCAAACAAATCCGAATAGAAAAACTGGATCCTCAGACCGGCAAGGTTGTTTCTCGCACGTATCTAGAGCTCGATCCGACCGAAGGGTAGGGAAGAAGGCAAAAGGCAAAAGGCAAAAGGCAAAAGTGAGAACGGATCGAACTCAGCTTGCCCAACGAAGCCTTGGCGAAGTTGGGGACTTTGGGCGGTAGACGATCGTCATCGTTCTCCACCGGAGCCCAGGTATCTTGGGTGTCCTGGCTATTAGCGCTAACTTAAGCGATTCAGAGCTCGCGGAGTCGTCAAAAGTAGGCCAACCGTCTGGGTTTGCGCGCCTTTGAAGAGTTGCAAAGCGAGGACGCTTCGCCTACTGCTCAAAAATCGACAAAAATTTTTCGTTTGACAGCAAGAAAATTGTGATTGGAGTCCAGTTTCGGACGTTGACGAATAATCATCGACAAATTCAGGTCAATTTCAGCCGTTGACAGCCAGAAAAAGTGCTTCTAGGGTTGGGGGCTTTTATGGCGGGGACCGGACTCTCAATACTTTTTTTATGTGGCCTTATTACGACAGGAGTTTCGGCGACCTTCGGGCAGACCGTGTCCGAGCGTACCGGCCCGGCCGATAGAAATCGGGACAAATTAGGAGAAAGCGCGCTTTTTAAAATCGGGCCCGGGAACATCGAGCCGGTTCCGATTGTTCCGCCGGGCGAAAAATACCCTTGGCACCCGCAAATCGTGACCACTGTCTTCTGGATCGGGGAAATACCTTCCGGGAACAATCCGGTTCCGAACCGTTCCAGTGCCTGGGATTCGAATTGGGCGCGAAATTTTGGAGGATCAGACAGCCCGCAACCGAGCGCGCGGAGGGGATTCATTCCAGCGCGGTTTATCCCCCAGCAGAACCCGTTTTACATCGCGCTTCCCTTCAATGATGTCAGCGGGGGTCGGACGAAACCGGAGGCATCGAAGATCATTCCCTGGTTCAAGGAAACTTTCGAGAAGTCGGGGCAATCGGTCTTGAAAGGGCACTGGGTGGCAATCCGAAAAGGAAGCCGGATCTGCTACGCGCAGTGGGAAGACGTCGGTCCATTTCGCAGCGACCACTGGGAATACGTATTCGGAAGTGATCGCCCACGCAGCAACTTGAACCGCGGCGCCGGTCTGGATGTTTCACCTGCCGTGCGCGACTTTCTGCAACTCGGAAGCACCGATTTCACCGACTGGCGTTTCGTCGACTTTCAGGAGGTGCCGCCCGGCCCCTGGGCTTTGTACGGCGACAACAACACGTTCGTAATCGAACGTCGCAAGCAGGAGCAGTCCTTTGCAAAGGATCAGTCCGATGAGATGTGGAGAAATTGAAGAAGGCAGGAGTCAGGAGTCAGAAGTCAGAAGTCAGGAGTTGCAGAATGAGACGGCGGCCTTCCGGTCTGTGGATGGTGATCAATCGGCTCCGTCCGAGCGGGGTTTGACGCGTCGTCCTCGGCTCAAGCGGGCTTCGCCCTACCGTGAAATCTTCATTCGCATGCAGGCGACTCGACTGAACTCGCCCTATCCTGAGCATCCTGCAACTTCTGACTCCTGACTTCTGACTTCTGACTCCTGACTCCTGACTCCTGACTCCTGACTCCTGACTCTCCTGACTCCTGACTCCTTACCTAGGGGAGTTCTACCAAATCGCCTTCCGCATACTGCGCATCCCGTCGAACACCCTCGAGAACGTACGAAATCCTGAGCCACTTACGCTCGCCACGGTAAGGGTCGATTCCGAAAGTCTCGTTCGACACCTGAAACGGGCCGGTACCGTCCAGAAGCGAACGAACTATCCGAGTGACGTCGACGTAACGGCCCTTTGTGCCGTAGAGGGCACGGAGCACGCGAACCGGTGGCCCGCGATCCGGTAATCCCGCATCAGCGCCTCGCGCGTTTCTAAAGTAGAAAACCTCGCCTTCCCGGACGCGTTCGGAGATCTGCCGACCGTTCAGTTCGTAGATTACAACCAGGACACAAGGTTGGTCGGAATTGTTATCAATCCCCAGCGAATCGCTTCCTACGCGAAACGGTTCGCCATAGTCGGCAAAATGCTGAACCTGCCTCCGGACATCAATGCCGACACCGTTCGAAGGGCCGTAATACGCCGATCTGACCCGAATGCCCTGCGCAATCGCGAAACTGGCCCCAATGTTCAGAAAGAATAGTGCCAAAACGGGGGCGCAATACGCTCTCATAGAGATCTAAGCTAGTATTCCGCTGCCCGAATCCATTTCCACCGGGCGCCCCACGAAGCGCAAGTCCACAACTGTGAGAGACGCCATTGAGTCTCGGCTGCCATAAAAGACCACTCATGCGCTTTTTGCGGGACAAAGTCCAGTCTCGGAAATTATACTGCGTCGCGCCATGCGAAATGCTTTCACCGTCAAGAATGCGCTGTTGGTTGTTATCGGTTTCTGTTTGGTGGGTGCGCGGTTTGAGGTTCGGGCCGCGGATGAGTTAACCGGAACACTTAAGAAAATTAAAGATGCCGGATCGATCTCTGTCGGCCACCGTGAATCGTCGATCCCCTTTTCTTACTATGACGATCAGAACCAGGTTGTCGGTTACTCAGAAGACCTCGTGATGATGGTAGTTGATGCCGTCAAACAGAAGCTGAATCTGCCGAATCTGCAGGTTAAAATGATCCCGGTTACTTCGCAGAATCGCATCCCGCTTGTTCAAAATGGGACGATCGATATCGAGTCCGGATCCACGACAAACAATCTTGAACGCCAACAGCAAGTCGCCTTTTCGGACACCATGTTTATCATTGGAACCCGATTGCTGGTGAAGAAGGATTCGGGAATTAAGGATTTCCCGGATCTGGTAGGTAAAAATGTCGTCGTAACAGCGGGCACTACCTCGGAACGATTGATCCGGGAGTTAAACGAAAAACAGAACATGAAAATGAACATCATCAGCGCCAAGGATCACGGCGAATCTTTCCTGACATTGCAAAGCGGCCGGGCGGCTGCTTTCATGCTGGATGATGCGCTTTTGGCCGGGGAGCGAGCCAAGGCAAAGAAGCCGGATGATTGGGTGATCGTTGGAACACCGCAATCGAAGGAGGCTTACGGGATGATGATGCCCAAGGGCGATGTCCAGTTCAAGGCGCTCGTCGACGACACAATCGCCAAAGCCGAGACATCCGGCGAGGCGGCGAAATTGTATCAGAAGTGGTTTTTATCGCCAATACCGCCAAAGGGATTGAACCTGAATCTCCCGTTAAGCGACGACATGAAAGCGCTCTTCAGCAGTCCGAACGACAAAGCGTTTCAATAACGGTTCGATCAGCAGGGCGGGATTTTGAAGGGTGACATGAACTTTTTTGTGGCTATGCGCTGCCCGAGTTGTGGGAGCGTGCTCCCGGGAGATCAGCAGAAGGAAGGAACCTGAGCCAATGGTGATACTGGCGGCCGGACTCGACTGGAGCATTTTCCTGAAGCCTGCGTTTGACGGGAGCGGTACTTATCTCCGATTTCTATTTGTCGGTCTGGAGTGGACCCTGCTCCTTTCAATTTCAGCCTGGGTACTGGCCTTTGTTGTCGGTTCAATTGTCGGGGTTCTTCGTACATTATCCGGCAAGTTCTTGCCTATGCTTGGGGCCGCGTACGTCGAGATCTTTCGGAATGTCCCGCTGCTTGTGCAGTTGTTTCTCTGGTATTTTGTTTTCCCAGAAATAATTCCGGGCCTTGGTACATGGTTTAAACAATCGGTGACCCCGCTGCTTCAACAACTGATAGCGGGCGTGTTGTGCCTGGGGTTTTTTACTGCGGCGCGTGTTGCCGAGCAGGTGCGCTCAGGCATCAATTCATTGGGGCGCGGACAGCGAGACGCCGGGCTCGCGCTTGGGTTCAACCTATACGGAGTTTATCGGTTGGTGTTATTACCAGTGGCGTACCGAATTATTGTGCCGACGCTCACATCGGAATTTCTGAATACGATCAAGAATTCGGCGGTTGCATCGACGATCGGGCTTGCGGAACTCTCTCGTCAAAGCCAGCAATTGGGTGAATTTACCGCCCATTGGTACGAAGCGTTCATCGCGGTAACGCTGCTGTACGGCCTGATTAATATCGGCGTGATGATTGCTTCCAGAGCGCTCGAAAGTGCAATCCGAATCCCCGGCTTTGTTGGAGGACGGCAGTAGTGACCGCTCCTCGCGACTTTCCGGCGGCCCATTTTAATCGCAACGAAAGGCATACCATCTCGGGGAGAGGATACTAAGTGTACGAATTCGACTGGAGTTCAATTCCGGGAGCGCTCCCTTTCCTCTGGGCCGGGATGCTGCTAACGCTTCAGATCACCGGCGTAGCGATTTTCGTTGGGATCGTTCTCGGGACCGTGATCGCGCTCTTAAGGCTATCAAAGAACAGATTTTTATCAGTGCCTCGCTGCATTGTACGTGACCGGGTTCCGCTCCGTGCCACTTGTGATGGTGTTGCTCTGGTTTTACCTGCTTGTGCCGCAGTTGATTACCGGATTGTTTGGCCATTTCGATCTGGATATCCGCCTCTTGTCGGCCTTTGTGGCATTTGCCTTGTTTGAGGCGTCCTACTATGCGGAAATCATCCGGGCCGGAATACAGAGTGTCTCGAGAGGCCAGGCCAGCGCGGGATTAGCGCTCGGAATGACGGGCGGTCAGGCAATGCGCTTGATCATTCTGCCGCAAGCATTTCGCAGGATGATCCCGTTGCTGCTTACCCAAGCCATCATTCTTTTCCAGGATACGTCCCTGGTGTACGTGATTGGGCTCTCGGAGTTTTTTGGTGTTGCCTACAACACAGGGAATCGGGATGGGACATTGGTGGAGCTCCTTTTGTTTGCCGGAGCGATTTACTTCATTATTTCTTTTGGTGTTTCGCTATTGGTCCGGGTGCTTCAGACGAAATTCGCACTATGATCACGATAAATAATGTCTCCAAATGGTACGGGGAATTTCACGTGTTGAAGAAGTGCAGCACGGAGGTTGACCGAGGTGATGTCGTCGTTGTTTGCGGACCGTCGGGTTCGGGCAAATCGACTCTGATAAAATGCGTCAATGGGCTGGAGGCTTTTCAGGAAGGCGAGATCCTGGTGGATGGTATCTCAGTTGGGGCGCGCCAGACAAACCTCTCAAAACTACGCGCCAGAGTTGGAATGGTGTTCCAGCACTTTGAACTCTTTCCGCATCTGAAAGTCATCCAAAATCTGACGATCGCGCAGTGCAAGGTGCTTGGCCGTCGGAAGGAGGAGGCATCCCAGAAAGGGTTGAAACTTCTGGAAACCGTCGGCTTGGCGGCCCACGCGGACAAGTTTCCCGCGCAACTGTCCGGTGGTCAGCAGCAACGGGTGGCGATAGCGCGCGCCCTCGCGATGGATCCGATCGCGATGCTTTTCGACGAACCGACCTCGGCGCTCGACCCGGAAATGATCAAGGAGGTGCTCGACGTGATGGTGAAGCTGGCCGAGGAAGGGATGACGATGATGGTGGTTACTCACGAAATGGGCTTCGCCCGCGAAGTAGCCGATCGCGTTATCTTTATGGATCACGGAGAGATCGTCGAAGACCGGCCGAAGACAGACTTTTTCAACACTCCCGGCACCGATCGTGCTCAGCAATTCCTGTCCAAGATCCTTTCGCACAGCGGTGGATTGTCTTGACCTGGCGTTCCGTTTTCCCTATGCGAATGCGGTGCTCCCTTGGGTGAATTCTTCGCAGGGGCCGCGACCGCGTGCCGTTCGCTCCGGGCATTGCTTTCGCGCTCCGCGACACGCACGTTCGCTCCCCCGACGAACTCTATGTCTATTCCCGGAACCCCCACTTCAGAACTGACCGGTAGCGAGCTAATATCTGAACGTCGCCTGGTTATTTTTGCCTCGTCCCTGGGAGCCGTTTTCGAATGGTACGATTTTTATATTTACGGAAGTCTTGCGACTTTTTTCGCCGGACTGTTCTTCCCTCCCGGAAATCCGGTTACGGCCGTCCTGACGAGTCTCTTGACTTTCGGAGTCGGCTTCGTCGTCCGTCCATTCGGAGCGCTCGTGTTCGGGCGCATAGGCGATATGGTTGGAAGGAAATACACCTTTTTGGTCACGATGACCGTCATGGGTATTTCGACCGCGTTGGTCGGAGTTCTGCCAACATTTGCAATTATTGGATGGGCTGCGCCGATTATCCTGTTTTTGCTTCGTGTGACCCAAGGTCTGGCGCTCGGCGGCGAATATGGTGGCGCCACGACCTATGTTGCTGAACACGCTCCGCATGGCAAACGCGGCCTCTACACGAGCTGGATTCAGACGACGGCGACACTGGGTCTGTTTCTTTCCCTCGGCGTGATCATGATCCTCCGTACGCTAATGTCCGTGGACGATTTTCAGGCCTGGGGCTGGCGAATCCCATTCCTGCTTTCTGTGGTTCTGCTCGGGATCTCGATTTATATCCGTCTTAGACTTCAGGAGTCCCCGATGTTCGTCGAGATGAAGGCTCAAGGAAGGAGATCGAGGACCCCGTTGCGCGACAGCTTTATGACCCAACCAAATGCGAAGTATGTCTGGCTTGCGCTGTTCGGTGCGACGGCCGGGCAAGGCGTCGTTTGGTACACGGGGCAATTCCACGCGCTGTTTTTCCTCCAGAACGCGCTTAGTCTGAAAGACTTTACAACCGCCTACAGTCTGATTGCGGTCGCGCTGCTGATCGGCACCCCGTTCTTTGTCTTTTTTGGATGGCTCTCAGACCGGATTGGGCGAAAAGGCATCATGCTCGCGGGATGCCTGCTGGCGGTACTGACCTACTTCCCGCTTTTCCATCAGCTTACCAAGTGCGTGAACCCTGCGCTTTTTGGCGCGATGAAGAACGCGCCGATCATCGTTTTCGCTGCGGATGGTCCGGATCTGGACAAGGTCAAGAACGATCTCAACGCACGCGGATATACGTTCTCCGTCAAACCACCTGAAGGCGCTGGGGGCGTTGGTGTCTCGATCGGATCAAAGCAGGTGCAAGGATTTGATCGGAAGGCGCTCGGAGCGGCTTTGGCCGACGCCGGTTATCCAAAGGTTGCGGACCCGGCGAAGGTGGACTACCCCGGCGCGATTGTCGTGCTGACGATATTGATGATCTACGTCACGATGGTTTACGCGCCGATCGCGGCATTCCTCGTTGAGCTTTTCCCAACCAGGATCCGGTACACGTCAATGTCGTTCCCGTACCACATTGGAAACGGCATATTTGGCGGGTTATTGCCGTTTATCGCCGCAGCCATCAGCGTGGCGACCGGAAATATTTACGCAGGACTGTGGTATCCAATCGTCGTTGCGCTCGCGACCTTTGTTATCGGAATATTGTTGCTGCGGGAGACGAAGGACCGGGATATCCGGGCGTAGCACCGAATTTTCCTGTTGAAACTATAGGTAGCGCATATCGCACAACTACCTTATCAGTTCACTCCGTATGAAGATTTTGGCCTATTCGAAGTGGGATGTATTACCGGTCCTCTGTGGATTTTTGCATTTTGCGTACGTGCTGATGTTGTTCGCTCTTTTCCCGGTCGCTCCATGGTGGGTATTGGGCCTGATGGGCGTCGTCTATTCGATCAGCATCTCCTGGAACATCAACGGCATTTCGCACAACTTCATACACAACCCCTATTTTACCTGGTACCCGCTGAATCGGTTGTTTGCGCTGGTTGAATCGCTCTCGTTGGGGTTCTCGCAGACATTCTACAAGTATGTGCATCACCGGCATCACATGGGAAACAGTGACAAGCAAGACGAGCAGGGCGACACGGTGGATTGGCTGTCAATTTACCGCCATGGCCATGATGGCGAAGCGGAGAATGTCTGGAGTTATATCTTCCTGAGCTACATGCGCGACGATCCAAAAGCAATTTTTCGCGAGATCAAGCGCAAGAGCAAATCAGAGGCGTACTGGGGCGTCTTTGAGATCGGCGCGTTCATTAGTTTCTTTGTTCTGATGGGGATCCTGAACTGGAAGTTCATCCTCTACTTTCTGCCGTTCTACTATCTCGGTCACTGCCTCTCCTATCTGAATGGCTATTACCTTCACTACGGCGGAAACCCGGATAAGCCAATCGCCTGGGGGGTAAGTTCCTACGAGAAGATTTATAACACGCTTTGGTTCAACAACGGGTATCACGCTGAGCATCATTTTCGTCCGAAACTGCACTGGACAAAGATGAAGAATCTTCACCAGCAGATTGCAGAACAGCAACTGCAAGAGGGAACCCGCGTGATCAAACCGCCGCACGCGCTGGCTTTTCTTGATCCGTCGCTACCGCCGAAGAGCACTCCGCTGGTTCCGGTGCTCGAGTCGCAAAGATCCTCAACGGTGCTCCGGTCCGATTCTCACGCTAAAACATCGCGACCAGCGTGATTCCGATTGCGATCAGGAACGAAGCAAACCATGCCCGCGCGGTGATCCGTTCCGACAAAAAAAGGCTGCATGCGCAGGCCAAGAGAAGCGGGCTGGCGCCTTCGAACGCAAAGAGACGATTCAACTCGAAGAGCCGCATCAAATGCAGCCAAAGGAAAAACCAGGCTGCCATTAAAGTAATCCCGATCGCATACCAGGCTGCTCGAACCGGTCCGGTCGCGGCCGGTTTTTGATCCGAGCCGGACGCATACTTCAAGCAAACCTCGCCGGCCGCCAATGCCAGTTGTGAGAATATCACGATTGCGAGACTGGATAACGTGATCATCTATTCATGCGAAAACGCCAACAGGACGATTCCTCCCAAAATGAAGACCATGCCCAGCATGCGCCCGACTGGGATTAGCTCGTGAAGCAGAAGCCAGGAGGCAAGAGGGACCAGAAGATGCACGCAGGAGGACAAACCGTAAGCCACGTGAAGCGGTAACTTCGGAAGAGCGGCAAGCCAGAGCGATAGGCTGGCGATGTACATTACAACGCCTAGAATGACCCAGCCATTCAACATGGCCGAGATGAACGAGATTGGGGCCGGCAAACTGATTGTCGGCGGTTGAATGGCACCGACTTTGAGCAGAACTTCCGCGAATGTCGAAAGAACTGTATTGGTCAGGATAAGCCCGATGGGAAACCATTGAACCGCAGTGAAACGGCTGCGTCGCTTAAGCGCGGCCGGTTTTCGTTCGAGAATGTTGGTTAAAGTATCGCCGGTATGCGCCATTATGCGGATTGCGCTTCCGTGACGCGGGTCTATGGTCCGCACTGATTGGCGATCGTCCAGCCGAAAGCCAATTGATTTTCACGACATGCAGCGTTCAGGTTCTTCAGTACAGGTGGCATCGACCGAATCTCGACCCGGTCTCGCGGCGTCAAACCCTTCATCCATTCAATTCAGTGTCAAAACCGCGTTTGGGTCAGCCGTCGTAGCCGGAACTGTTCCGGCCGAAGACTACAATGTGTGGGTAGCCGGATTTGAGAGCTACCCTCTTGACCACCGGTATTACGAGATTGTTCACGAATCGCTTAAAGATCAATTTGCGCATTATTATCTATTGCTTAAGGACGCTGCGGGCGCGACCCGGGCTATTCAACCGTTTCTGATCGTAAGTCAAGATCTTGCGACCGGTATGCCGTCCGTCGTTCGCGACCTGCTCACGCGGATCCGAACACACTTTCCCGGATTTCTTAAATTGCGAATGCTCATGGTTGGCTCTTCCGCAGGAGAAGGGGACGTCGTTCTGGAGAAGGAAAGTCGGGAAAATTGGGTGGACAGTGGACGCATTGCAGAAAAGCCTGACGCCAGTTGCCCGCCGTCTGAAGGCGATGCTCATCGTCTTTAAGGATTATCCGAAATATTATCGAGCATCGCTCGACCGGTTGGGCCAGTTCGGTTATACCCGCGTGCCCAGCATGCCAGCTACGAAACTGGCGCTCGATTTTGCCGATTTCGAGGAGTTTCTGAAAACGCGTATCAGCTACACGATGCGAAAGAATTTGCGGCGGAAGTTTCGAAAAACGGAAGGCGAGCACCGAACGGAGCTCGAAGTCGTCACCGACATCACACCTTACGTCGACGAAGTTCATCCGCTATACCGCCAGACGTTGGGCCGATCAGAACTGAAGTTTGAGGAACTGACCAAATCATACTTGTGCGATCTCGGCCGCCGTTTGAATGATCGTGCGAGGTTTTTTATTTGGCGCCAAGGGGGTAAGATCGTTGCATTTGCCTCGACGATCATTCACAAGGAGGTCCTCCGGGATAACTACATCGGCCTCGATTACTCTGTCGCGCTGGAGTACCACCTCTATTTTGTGACGCTCAGAGACACGATTATCTGGGCGCTCAAGAATGGGATAAGAACCTACCACAGCGCTCCATTGAACTACGATCCGAAGTACCATTTTCGCATGGAACTTGAGCCGCTCGATCTTTATGTGCGCGCACCGAATGCATTGTTGAATCCAATTTTCAAACGGGTTCTGCCGCTTCTGGAACCAACGAGGTACGATCCGGTGATTCGAAAATTTTCCAATGCGAATGAACTATGGTAACGAAGTCGACTTCCAGTCGAGAGACGCCGGAAACTGTGTGGCTTCAATTCGATGATGCCTGGGATTTCGGTTTTTCTCCCTCCTTCAATGCCCCTTATCGACTGGACGCCTCGTCCGTCGGACCCTCGCTTCGGTTCATTACGAAAGCACGCACAATCGAAGCATTTTTCGCCAGGTTCCAAAACCAATTCAGGCCATTCACTTTATCCGGTTCCGGAGATTTTCATCATTTGACGGCGGTGTTCGTCCGCCAGATGAAAGAGGCGTTCGCGATTGTATCATTCGACAATCACCCCGACTGGGATATTCGGCCGCCCTATTGGTCGTGCGGCGCATGGGTTAATCGAGCGTTGGAAAACCCGCTGGTGCGAAAAGTCGCAGTTTGGGGTTGCGGCAGTTTCGAGTGCACGTTCCCGTGGCGCCTACTCGGAAATCAATCGGGCTGCCGTTCTGGCCGCCTTTGGATTGCGCCTTGGCAACGTGATGGCAAGGTGTACCCTTCCTGGCTGCATCCGATCGTATCTGGGGATTGGCGGGCGAATTTCACGGATTTCGTCGAATCCATCCAGCACCTGCCGGTGTATCTGACGGTGGACCTCGATTGCCTTCGCGAAGAGGAGTCGGTTACTAACTGGGAGAATGGTCAGTTTGCAGTGTCCGATGTTGTCTGGGCGCTGACGCGTCTTCGGCAAAATGTGCGAATCATCGGCGGAGACCTCTGCGGAGCGATATCCACTTCTCGTTACGGTTCTGGGTTTCAATCTCTAGCCGGCCGCTTCGATCACCCACGACCGCGTACCGTGACGGAAGATGCGCGCAGGGAGATTAATCTCCGGGCACTCGAGGCAATCTGGCCCGCTCTTGTCGGAGAGTCGCCGCTGTAGTGGAACATAACTCTCCCGAGGATTCGCCCGCGCGCTCCGCAAGAAAAGATCGTGCGCAAAAATGTCGGCGGGAGAAGGAACGTTTTTATTTGGAATAACCGGGCTTCTCCTGCATCTACGTATATGCCAACGCGCGCACAATTAGGAGACTGGATGTTTGCTCGTCTTCTTAAACAGCCGTGCTGTAGCGAAGGCCACCAGACACCAACTATAAACTAGAAAGAGTTGACAGATGATCAGACCATCCAAAGCAGTGATTGCAGGCGCGGCAGTCGCCGGCCTTATGACAGGTTCCTTTGCGGTTCGCGCTTACGCCGCGAGCACCACCGCTTCGCATGCCGGTGTTGCGTTGCAGACCCTCGCAGATGAGAAGGGCAAGCATGGCTGTAAGGGCCAGAATGAATGCAAAGGCCAGGGCGGTTGCAAAACAAGTGATGCCGGCTGCAAAGGCAAGAACTCCTGCAAAGGCAAGGGCGGTTGCGCAACCAATAAGGGTACCTAATCCAGGGTTATCCATTTAGATGCTAGATCGGCCGGCTTTCTCGCTGGCCGACAATAGCCCAATCGAGGAGGAATGGTGTCTGGATCGGTCACATTGGATTGGAACCATTCCTCCTCTGCAGCCGTTCACTAATTTGTTCGAAACTTATAACGATTATGCCCGCAAACGCTTTTAATGGCTACACAGAATACGGTATAGGCATCGGCCTGCGCGTGCCACATTACCGCCACATTCTGGCAAAGAAGCCTGTCGTCGACTGGTTTGAAATTATTTCAGAAAATTTCATGGTGGACGGCGGTCGCCCTCTGGAGGTGCTCGACACGATCCTCGAACAATATCGGGTCGTTCAGCACGGCGTGGCGATCTACTTCGGTTCGGCCGACAAGTTTGACCGGGAGCATCTTAAGCGGCTCAAACGACTCGTAAAATATACGAAAACGCCTTGGCTCTCCGATCATCTATGCTGGGGGAGTGTCGACGGCCGTTACACACACGACCTGCTCCCGATGCCATACACCTTTTCCGTTGCGCGCCACACTGCCCAGAAAATCAAAGAGGCGCGTGACTTTCTTGAAGTCCCTATCTGCGTCGAGAACGTGAGCAGCTACGCGGAGTATCACGCCTCTGAAATGACCGAATGGGAATTTCTCAGCGAGGTCGTTGACCAAGCCGATTGCGGCATTCTCCTGGATGTGAATAACATTTACGTGTCGTCCCAAAATCATAGCTTCGATCCCTATGATTATCTGAATAACATTCCGCATCATCGGGTGGGTCAGATTCATATTGCCGGCCATTCCAAATTCGAAAAATATATACTCGATACGCACGATCATCCGGTACTCGATCCGGTCTGGAAGATGTATGCGCATGCGATCAAACAGGTAGGGAATACTGCCACGCTCCTCGAATGGGACGATCGTATTCCGTCGTTCGACGAAGTTCATCATGAAGCCCTCAAAGCCAACCAATTCCGAGACGAGCAACTCGTTGCGGCCGCCAAGTAAAATCAGTTCGCACGCCGAGCTGAAAGAGCTGCAGCGTGTGATGGCCGGAGCATTGTTTCGACCGTTGACACCGCAATGGGGAATGCAGAAGCGGTGGACCGACGGCACGCTAATGAAATCGGTGGCTTCGCAGTTTATTAAGCCGAACGACCGGCTGACTTCATTCGAACGCCTGGAAATCTATAACCGCCAATACTGGTTTCGTGTTCTCGATTGTCTCTATGACGATTACCCCGGGTTGCGGGCAATCGTTGGAGAACGCAAATTCATGAAGCTCGCGAAAGCATATCTGACACGTTATCCGTCGGACTCGTACACGCTTCGCGATCTTGGGAACCGGCTCGAAAAATTTCTGAGAGAAGAGCCGGAGTGGTGCGCGCCAAGAGAAGTGTCTTGACCGTCGATATGGCTCGATTCGAGTGGGCGCAGGTGGTTGCCTTTGACGGACCCGCCAAGCCAACGGTAACTCCAGACGATATCCTGGATACGCCTCCCTCGAAGTTGAAGCTTGGTCTGCAACCGTACTTATCACTCTTGGAATTGAATTTCGCTGTTGACGATTTCCTGATTGCCGTAAAGAAACAGGAATCGGATGTCCTCCGCGGCGAAGCAAGTAACGCCAAGGATGCCGCTCCAGAAACGAGAAGCCGTCGAAAACGCGTTCGGTTCCCGAAGCAAGAAAAAGTGTATCTCGCTGTTCACAGGCACGACAACGCCCTTTACTACAAACGCCTCGAACAAGAGGAACATGCAATCCTGACATCGCTCGACCGCGGCGCCACAGTGGAAGACGCATGCGTCGAAGCGGTCACCGCAAGCACAAGAACGAACGTCGACTGGCCCACCCAGATCAAGCAATGGTTTGATTCCTGGTCCAAGCTCGGCTGGTTTTGTCATCGATCATGAATGGAATATTGAATCTAATACGGCGCCTTTACGGAATTCTCGTGGCGTCGGCCAATCTTCTGCGGTCCCCATTTTTACTGGCGTTGCGCGTCTATTTTTTCTGGCAACTCTTTCAAACCGGACAGGGCAAACTCTCAAATATCGGAAAAGTCATCGGATTCTTCAGGAGCCTCGGAATTCCGGCTCCGCACGTGAATGCCTACTTTGTCAGCTGTCTTGAGTGCTTTGGCGGATTGCTTTTAATCGTCGGACTTGCTTCGCGTCCGATCGCTCTGATGATTACTGTCTCGATGTGCGTGGCGTATATCACGGCAGATTTCGAAGCGGTCGCCAGCATTTTTAGCGACCCTGACAAGTTCGCTAAAGCAGATCCGTTCCCGTTCCTGATGGCGGCGTTAATCGTCCTGTTTTTTGGGCCTGGGTTGATCTCTATCGACGCGTTTTTGGCTCACTTCTTTGGAGGAAAACGGGATTCAACCGTTGATCGTTCAACACAAGCCTTGTCCTCAAAATAGGCGGGAGCTAAGGCGATGCCCCGCGTTCTATCAATTCTGTTTGCTGCGACGGTTCTCTCGCTGAACTACGCGCGCGCGGCGAATGATGCGATCCTCTGGCGGCCGTGGTCCGATTCAATTTTTAACGAGGCGAAACGGGAAGGGCGTTTCGTTTTGCTCGATCTCGGGACGGGTTGGTGCCACTGGTGCCACGTCATGGAGGATGTTACCTACCATGATCCGAGTGTCATCGGTCTCATCGGCAAACGCTATCTCGCGGTTCGGGTTGATGCCGATTCCCGCCCTGACTTGTCGAATCGATACGAGGACTATGGGTGGCCGGCGACCGTCGTGTTCAGCAGCGACGGAAGCGAAATCGTTAAACGGCGCGGCTACCTGCCTCCGGAGCAAATGGCTTCGATGTTGCAGGCTATAATCGATGACCCGACTCCCGGTCCGTCCGTTCTGCCCGAAAAGCCGCTCGTTTCCTCCGGAAACGAAACACTCGGTCCCGCCAGACGGAACGAACTGCGCCAGATCCTGGTTGATAATTACGACGATACGAATCTGGGATGGGGAACAGTCCAGAAATTTCTCGATTGGGATACCATCGAATATTGCATCACCCAAACGCAACGTGGCGATCAGACCCTGGAACGAATGGCGCGCGAAACTCTCGGCGCACAGCTCAATTTGATCGATCCCGCATGGGGTGGTGTCTATCAGTATTCAACCGATGGAGACTGGGTGCATCCGCACTTCGAAAAGATCATGCAGATGCAGGCGGAGAACCTGCGTATCTACTCCCTCGCGTACGTACTCTGGCACGACGAGACTTATCTGAAGGCAGCAAACCGGATTCGAGAATATCTGCGTGCATTTTTGACCTCACCGGACGGCGCATTCTACACGAGTCAGGACGCGGACCTCGTTGACGGTGTGCATAGCGGCGCCTACTTCAAGCTTGGTGACAGCGAAAGACGCGAACAAGGGATCCCACGAATCGACAAGCACATTTACGCGCGCGAAAACGGTTGGGCGATCAACGCGCTGGCGGTATTCTACGCGGTCACACGCGAGAAGGAAGCCCTGGTGGAAGCCATCCGTGCCGCCCGCTGGAGTTGCGAACACAGAGCCCTTCCCAATGGCGGCTTCAAGCACGATGAAACTGACGAATCGGGTCCTTACCTCGGGGACACGCTCTCAATGGGAAGAGCGTTTCTGGAATTATACACCTGCACGGGTGATCGTTCCTGGCTTCAGAAGGCGTCGGAGGCCGTCGAGTTTATTTCGAGGAACTTTTCGGCCGACTTAGGTTACATCACGAGTCCGAATATCGGCGGGATCAAATCCCGGCCTCAGCTCGATGAAAATATCGGCTTGGCCAGGCTGGCTTGTCTGTTGTGGCATTACACCGGGAATGCGGATTACAAGGCCGTTGCTGATAGAGCGATGCGGTTCGTCGCGACTCCGGCTGCGACAGAACATCGCGGGTATCTGGTGGCCGGTGTTCTCTTGGCCGACGACGAGATGGCTTCCACACCGCTGCATATCACGATTGTCGGGCGCAAAGACGATCCAGACGCGCAGGAACTCTTCCGTGCGGCCATTCGGCAGCCGAGAACTTTCAACCGGATCGAATGGTTCGACGAACGAGAAGGGCCGCTGCCGAATCCAGACGTAGCGTATCCGACTCTGTCAAAAGCGGCTGCGTTCTTCTGCACGGACCAGGCTTGTTCTCCGCCTGTTTTTGCCGTCAACGACCTGAAGGCCAAGCTTTCGAAGCGTTGAATCGCGACGCCAGCGATTCGATCTGCTATCGCAATCCTCTCAATCTGAACCCGCAGCCTTTTTGTGATTCCGAGGCGAAGTGCCCAAATAAAGATTCAATCAGTGAAACGCGGTCGGCTATTGTCGTCGCCATGAGTAACGATACTGGTTTCAAAATGTACGAAGAACGAGCGTGGCAATATTTTCTGCAGTTGCAGCCGACGATAACCGATGTGAACGCGGCAGCTGAGCTGGCCTTTCGGGCTGTCGATGCCTTCGATAGAGTTCTCAAACGAAGAAGCGAGCAAGAATCTTGACCGGGAATGCGCTTCGTGAACCTGGAGGAATAACAAATCGGGTCGTTATGTTCGGCCAGGCGTTTCTCGAGGCTGAAAGATATTATCTCCTTTTCTCTCGAATGAGCCGTGGCCAAACTCCTGAGTAGCTCAGTCGTAGAGCGGTCGGCTGTTAATCCGCCATTGACGGATTGTAGGACCGAATCCACCAATCCAGAAGCGTTCTTTTCTCTTGAATCCACCCGCCTCCCGGCTACTGTTTTGCCCCACCACAATCCTGAGTAGCTCAGTGGTAGAGCGGTCGGCTGTTAACCGATTGGTCGTAGGTTCGAATCCTACCTCAGGAGCCACCTTGGAAACGATCTAACCGAGTCGCTGTGCCGGCGATGGTAGGGACGCGCTCTCGCGCGTCCTGGGCTGCATGTCTCCAGGCTTCTTTTTGCCGCTTCTTCTGCATACAAGCGGTTGTGGAGAGCTGAGGTTCTTTTCAATCAGCTTCCGTCTTTTCCCACTGTGGCACCTTCTTTAGACGTGCGACGTCGGATCGCGCTGGAGCGCGTCCCTACCGGTTGCAACGGCACCGGCGCGCCCTTGCGTTACAGCATTCCCGGAGGCAATCCGAGCCCGGAAGTCAATCGGCCGACTTCGCTTTGTGCCAGGCCTTTCCCCTTTTCAATCGCTTGTTTCACCCCGCTGAGAATCAGGTCTTCCAGCATTTCCGTGTCGTCCGGATCGACGACTTCCTTGGCTATCTTGATTGAGATGATATCGCCGAGGCCGTTCGCAACGACAGTAATTTTCCCGCCGCCCACACCAACCTCAACCGTTTTCACTGCGAGGGCCTCATTCAGCTGCTCCTGCATCTTCGCAGCCTGCTTCATCATTTTCTGGATATTCATCGTCTAAGTCTCAGCCTGAATCTCCGCTTTAAATAATTCCAGCGCTTTTTGAATCATTGGATCTTTTCTAAACTCGTCTATTGGGTCGGCCGGCTTTTGCGCCTCGGCGGCCACCTTTCCTGGCGCGGGGAGATCGTCGCGGAATTCGAAGTCCAGCTTCCAGGCGCCGCCAAGAATTTCACCCGCCACCTCTTCGAGGAGTTTCCGGTTGTTTGGCCGGGATAATGACTCGACCGCCATTCCTTGATCGTTTGGAAATGCCAATTTCAATCTTCCACGCTCGGGGAAAAATGGCGTTGCGGTTTCGAGCCACGAGACAATCAACGGCCGACGGAAACGAATTGTATTTAGAATCCGAGCCCATGCCGGGTCTCCCGGCTCGATCAGGTCCGGTTTTGTCTCGGGTATCTGAGGGGGCGACTCCGGCGCCGCAGGTTTCTCGGCAGGTCTGAGATCGCGTGGCGTGGCGGACGCGATTTGCTCGACTGGCGGCCGTGGCTTTTCCAGCACCTTGGTGACTGGTTTATCTGCTGTCGGAGTCCGTTGAATCTTTTCCGTCCGGGGAGGGGAACCGTCGCGCAGGTTCTCAAGTGCATCAATTACACTGTTCAAGCTCACTTCGCTCAGGGTTTGAATCGCCCGGATCAGGGCGATCTCCAGATGGAGTTTCTTGTTCGCAGCCCACCTGATCGTGGCCTCAACCTCGGAAGTGGTCTCGATCAATCGCAACAGTTTCTTCGTGTCGACGACAGGTGCGAGTTCTTCCAGCGTGCTCCGCGCATAGTCACTAATCTCTTCGCGGAGGCTTTGGGGGTCTATCTTGAAGATCAAAAGGTTGCGGAAGAACGCCAGCAAATCGACCAGGAGCTTTGTCAAATCTTTGCCTGCTTCCGCCTGTTGGTGAACGATCGCGAGTGTAGCGGCTGCATCCTGGTGCAGCATCGAGCAGGTCAGATCGCCAACGACATGTTCGGCGGTTAGGCCGAATACTTCGAGCACTTGCGCCTCCCCGATTGAATTGCCGCAAAACGCGACCAGTTGGTCCAGCATCGATTCCCCGTCTCGGAGCCCTCCTTCGGCCGCCACCGCGATCGCTACCGCCGCGGCCTGGTCGAGGGTTACCCCTTCCTGGCCGGCAATGAACTCCAGGTGCTTGGCGATCGTTAAGGTGGGAATTCGTCGCAGATCGAAGCGCTGACACCGGCTAAGGATGGTCGGCAGGACCTTGTGCGGTTCGGTTGTAGCGAAAATGAAAATCACGTGCGCAGGCGGTTCCTCCAACGTTTTTAGCAAAGCGTTAAACGCCTGCTGTGTTAGCATGTGTACCTCGTCAATGATGTAGACCTTGTATCTCCCGCGGGGCGCAAACCGGACGTTCTCTCGGAGTTCCCGGACCTGATCGACGCTGTTGTTGCTGGCGCCGTCAATCTCGAGCACATCAAGGCTGATTCCCTGGGCGATTTCCCTGCACGAATCGCAGACTCCGCAAGGATTTGTGGTTGGACCATGAACACAGTTTACGGCCTTGGCCAGGATTCGTGCAGTCGAAGTCTTCCCGGTTCCCCGTGGACCGACGAAGAGGTAGGCGTGAGCAAGGCGCCGCTGTTGAATCGCGTTCTTCAAGGTCTGAACGACATGGTCCTGGCCCAGAACGTCGTCGAAAACCTTGGGCCGGTATTTTCGCGCAAAGACCTGGTAGCTCACGGCCACAATGTAGCCGGGATATGCCCCGCGTCGCAAGACGAGCCTCAAGGTCTGGACCGGACAATCGACAAGGGGAAATCCCAATATTGATTGGACGGTCTCAACCTTGCAGCCATTTCTATGGAAGGTTAAAATCTTGGGTGCGGTATTTTCGCATATTTCTCTGGCTCGCTGGGTTTGCGATTGCGACGTTCTGCTGGGTCGTCGTTATCGAACATGGCCCCGAGAACTTCATCGCCGGTAGCAAGATCGAAATCGAAAATCTGGGCTCACTCGCTTCTCGGTTTTTTAAATAACAACCGCGCTCCGATCCTGCCGAACTTCCTCATGAAATCCTTCGCCGATACGCCCACACGCCGACACCGCACCCTCCGCGGTGAATCCTTCCCTCCGCGTCCTTCGGTTTCGATCCGAAAGTATCGCGACTCTAATTCGAAACCTGTGTCCGAAGCGCCCGCCTGCCGCGTTGATTATGGATTTCTGGGGGTTAAATGAAGAATTATCTCGAAATTTGTAGCGTTCTGCTTGACGATGCAGCTTTCGTAGAGTTACCAGTTCGAAACCAAGCGAAATTAGATAGTTTCCCCCCGCACTATGTCATTCGCTCCTACTCCGACTCATTCAAGAGGGTCAATCAATGAATAGATTCAGCCGTTTAACTACCGGGCAGGCCATCGTTAGATTCATGGCGCGCCAATTCGTCGAAAGAGATGGTCGGGAAAACCGATTTATCGATGGGATCTGGGGCATTTTTGGTCACGGAAACGTCGCGGGCCTCGGTCAAGGGATCGTGGAATTCAGCCGTGAGGAAGGGATCCGATTTTTCCGGCCGCAAAATGAGCAGGCGATGGTTCACACCGCGGCCGCCTATGCTAAGCATCGAAATCGACTCGCGACTTTTGCCTGTACCACGTCGATCGGACCGGGTGCCGCAAATATGATTACAGGGGCGGCGGGTGCGACGGTCAACCGGATTCCTGTGCTGCTTTTTCCGAGTGACTACTTCGCGAATCGCACTCCGGACCCGGTGCTGCAGCAGGTGGAGCACCCGCTGGAGCGCGACGTGAGTTTGAATGACGCGTTCCGGCCGGTGTCACGTTTTTTTGATCGCATCTCGCGGCCGGAACAATTGCTGGTGAGTCTCCCGGAAGCGTTTCGCGTCCTCACCGATCCAGCTGACACCGGAGCGGTAACAATTGCACTTCCCGAAGATGTCCAGGCTGAGGCCGGCGACTGGCCTCTTGAGTTCTTTGAGAAGAGAATCTGGCATGTTCGCAGGCCGGTTCCCGAGCCCGAATTGGTTGCCGATTTCATCAGGCTTTTGAAGGCGGCGCAACGCCCAATCATTATCTCGGGTGGCGGAACGATTTACTCAGAGGCTTCTCATGCGCTGAAGGAGTTTGCCGAAGCATTCGGCATCCCGGTCACTGAAACTCAAGCCGGAAAAGGAGTGCTCGATTGGAATCATCCGTATAATGCGGGGCCAATCGGCTCGAATGGCGCGACGTCGGCGAACAAGCTCGCGCGCGAGGCCGATCTGGTCATTGCGATCGGCACACGGTTGAGCGATTTCACAACCGCCTCAAAAACGGCATTCCAAAATTCTTCCGTCCGTTTCGTTTCGATCAATGTCGCGCCGATGGATGCCAACAAGCTGGCAGCGCGCCCGATCATTGCGGATGCGAAGCGGGCGCTGACCATTTTGTCCGCGGAACTCAGGCAAGCCGGCTATAGCGGGACGCCGTTGACCTACCGTAACGAAATCAAAACTCTCAAGGAAACCTGGGATGCAAAGATTACGGAGTTGCGGACCCCGCAGCAAGGGGCTGAACTCCTTGGGGAATTGCCTGTGATCGGGCTCGTGAACGAAGCGGTTGGCGGGAAAGCGACCGTTGTTTGCGCCTCCGGCGGAATGCCGGGCGAACTTTTGCGGCTCTGGCGCCCTGAAGATCCGAAAGCCTACCACCTTGAGTACGGTTTCTCCTGCATGGGTTACGAGATCGCAGGAGGCCTTGGAGTCAAGCTGGCTGAGCCGGAGCGCGAAGTTATTGTGATGGTCGGAGATGGATCATATCTGATGATGAATTCCGAGATTGTGACGGCGGTGGGCGAGGGAATCCGGTTCACAATCGTCCTGGTCGATAACCACGGATATCAGTGCATTCTTGGGCTGCAGCGCGCAGTCGGCGTATCGGACTTTGGCAATGAACTGCGGTATCGCGACGGCGGCACGCACTTGTTAACCGGCGACTACATACCAGTCGATTTTCAGAAACACGCAGAGGCAATGGGCGCGCACGCAATTCTGGCGAGGACGGCCGAAGAGCTCACAAAAGCGATCGGCGACGCAAGGAATGCGGATCGGGTGACAGTCATTGTCGTTCCTGTGGATCCCGAAAAGAGGATGCCGGGAATGGGTACCTGGTGGGACGTGCCTGTGGCGGCTGTTAGTGGAGAGGAAACGACTCGGAAGACCCGCGAAGCCTACGAGAAAGCGACCGAAAACCAAAGACCGGTATTCGCATCGTGAACGATCAAACCATCCGAGTTGCGCTGATCGGAGCGGGAAGGATCGGCCGCGAGCACGCCAGGAACTTGGCCTCGATTCCCAGCGTTCAGGTTTTGGAATCCGATAAACGCTGCATCACCAGACTATGACAAGCAGGACAGCAATTGGCGTCGCTTTCATCGGCCTTGGCCGGATGGGCGAAACACATTTGCGGAATGTTGCCGGCCTCCCTCAGGTGAAGGTGGTCGCGGTCGCTGACGCGAGACCGGAAGCGGCGGAGCGAGGGAAAGTTCTTTCCGGCGCGGAGGTTGCATACACCGAAGTTGAAAGTGCCATTTCGCATCCGGGCGTCGATGCGGTCGTGATCGTAACTCCGACCGATACACACGCGCGACTGATCGAATTGGCAGCTCGGGCAGGGAAGGCCGTCTTCAGCGAAAAGCCGATCGCGCTTGATCTGGCCGAAACAACACGTGTGGTGAAAGTCGTTCGTGAGCGGGAAACCCCCGTTCAATTGGGCTTTATGAGGCGATTCGATCCCGGTTACGCAGGGGCAAAGAAAAAAATCGACGCGGGCGAACTCGGGCGAATCGAACTGTTTCGCGCGCTAAGCCGGGACACTTACCCGCCAGGGATAGAGTTTCTGATCAATAGCGGCGGGATATTCCTGGATATGGCGATCCATGATCTGGACTTGGCGCGCTACCTCGTGGGCGAGGTGGACGAGATCCATGCGTGGGGCACGGTTCTGTTTGATGAAACGTTTTCCAAGGCAAATGATATTGATACGGCAGTTGCAATGCTCCGATTCACGAATGGAGCATTGGGCGTCATTGAAACATCGCGTCATTCGAACTGGGGCTACGATATCCGAACCGAAGTTGCGGGTGCAGCCGGCAAGGTTGTAGTAGAGGCGCCGCAAAAGACCCCGTTGCTGTTCGCAAAGGATTTCGGATCGCGCTACGATCATTTCGAAAATTTCCCGGACCGGTTTGAGGCTGCCTATCGCATTGAGATGGAATCGTTTTTTTCCGCGCTTCTCGAAGGCCGGCCTGTCACGCCCGGGCCTGAGGATGCCCTGGAAACGCTGCGACTCGGGTTGGCCGCAGCGAAAAGCTGGCGGGAAAATCGTCCGGTAAAAATTTCGGAGATCCAAGCATGAAACGACACTACAGACCGAACCTTGAGAATCTCTACCGGCACGACATTCGCCCTGAAACTGCGGGCTGGAAATACCTCTCTTACAGCGTCGTGGCGCTCAGCTCCGGTCAGAAGTTTGAAGGAAATACGGGTGGCCAGGAAATCGTCATCGTCGCATTAACCGGGCACGCCTCAGTTGCTTTCAACGGTGAATTCCACACGGTTGGACGAAGGGACATATTTCGCGAGTTGACGGATATTGTCTATCTCCCGCCACGCACAGAATACGTGATTACAGCGGCAGAGCCGTTCGAGGTTGCGATTGGCGGAGCGCCGGCGTCAGGAAAACTCCCTCCGCGCGTCATTCGGCGCGAAGAGATCCCCGCGTCTATCCGCGGCGACGCGAATGTTAAACGTGGCGTGAACACATTATTGGATTCCGACGAACTGAGCGAACGCTTGTCTGTCTACGAGATCCGGACGCCGAGCGGGAACTGGTCAAGTTTCCCACCTCACCGGCACGATACGCGCGATAATTCTTCCTACCACGAAGAGACGTACTACTATCGGTTCACTCCCCCGGATGGTTTTGCAATTCAACGCATCTACACCCGGGACACCGATCTCGATGTCGCGATTCCGGTGAATGACGGCGACCTGGTTCTTGTGCATGAGGGCTATCATCCGGTTGTCAAAGCCCCAGGTACGAATGCCTATTATCTTAATTTCCTTGCCGGTGATGTCAGGAAAATCACCGCGATTAATGACCCGCACTATGATTGGGTAACAAAGCAATGGGACGGGAATCCAATTGAAATTCCTGTCGAGGCTTAACACGTTGAAACGGGTGCGGCAGCCGATTTACAAACCGCATCCAGAGAAAAAACAACGGCAGCGAATATTGTGATTGCGCCCGGACGCCGTCGAAAAATTCTGGAGCTCCTCGAACAGCAAGGGAACGTCAAGGTCGAGGAGTTGGCCGGTATTTTCGACGTCAGCCAGGTAACAATTCGGAAAGATCTGGCTGAGCTCGAAGAGCAGGGGATGTTGCAGCGGACGTATGGCGGCGCCGTTTATTCGCACCGAAGCCGATTCAACGCTTCGTTTTTCCAGCGATTGAAGATGCGTTCTTCGCCAAAGAACGCGATCGCGTCGGCCGCTCTCGCGCATATCCACGAAGGGGACACGATTATCCTCGATGCAGGCAGCACTACTCTGGCGCTTGCGCAAATCCTCCCGAGCCGATTTCGTTCGCTCTATGTCATAACGAATTCAGTGCCTGCTGCGTTGGAGCTGTCCCAGGCAGGCTATGAAATCCTGCTTGTCGGAGGCCAAGTGCGGAATCATAGCCTGGCACTGATCGGACCGGCCGCAATCAAAACCTTGGAGACTTATCACGCAGACAGAGCCTTTCTTGGAACTTCCGGTGCGACGCTGACGCATGGTTATAGCACGCCGAACCCTCTCGATGCGGCAGTAAAACAGGCGATGATGCGGTCTGCCAACGAGACCTATGTGCTGACGGATTCGACGAAATTCGGGCATGCCTGCCTGGCGTCATTCGCGAGCCTGAAAGAGGTCCACTTAGTGATTACAGATTTTGGAATGCCGGCGGAGTTTGCCGACGCATTCACAAAGCGTGGCATTCGGTTCCAGGTTGAGAACATGGAATCGACGCCGCGGGACCGTGAGCCAATTGCGGAAGCGGTCTAAATCCGTACCCACCCCCCAAAAAATAATAGCCATCGAAAATGAAGACAAAACTCATTACGGCTCTCGCCGTTCTCGGGAGCCTATTGCTTCCAATTGCAGGCTTCGCCCAAAAGAAGCCACACATCATAGTCGTCACACACGGCCAGGTATCCGATTCGTTCTGGCTCGTGGTGAAAAACGGAGTCGACCAAGCTGCAAAGGATAGCGGCGCACAGGTCGACTATCGGTCTCCGGAAAAATTTGATATGGTCGCGATGTCTCAACTGATCGATGCCGCCGTTGCATCGAAACCGGACGGCCTCGTTGTTTCGATTCCAGACGCCGATGCGCTTTCAAAGTCAATTCAGGCCGCTGTTAAAGCCGGTATCCCGGTAATTTCCATGAACTCCGGCTCGGACGTGTCGAAAAAGCTGGGCTGTCTCATGCATGTAGGTCAGGAGGAATACGTTGCCGGAAAAGGAGCCGGCGAAAGGATGAAAGCGGAGGGTGTCACGAAGGCGGTTTGCTTGAATCAGGAAGTCGGCAATGCCGGGTTGGATGCGCGTGCGAAAGGGTTTAAGGATGGCCTCGGTGGCGATGTCGAAGTGCTGGCGGTCAGCATGGATTTCACCCAGACGCGAAACGCTTTTGCCGGATACCTCCAAAAAAATCCGGACGTGCAAGCAATCCTTGCTCTTGGGCCAACCGGCGCTGAACCGGCTCTTCAGGCTCTGGAGCAGGCAGGCAAGGCTGGTAAAGTGAAGTTTGGCACGTTCGATCTCTCACCGACAGTTCTGCAGGCGCTTTCGAAGGGTGAAATGGACTTCGCGATCGATCAACAGCAGTTCCTCCAAGGTTACCTCCCGGTGATATTTTTGGCGAACTACGTCAAATACGGTCTGCTCATTGCGACAGATTCAGTCCCGACAGGTCCCGGCTTCGTGACGCAACAGAACGCGAAGCAAGTAATCGAACTAAGCAAGCAAGGAATTCGCTGACCGACATTGTTCCCGGAGGCGAGAACGGAGTTTTCGCCTCCGCCGGCTGTTTCCGGCGCAATTTTCTGGAAAGACGCATGGCTAATTTGCGCAAGTTGATGGTTCGGCCCGAACTCGGCGCCGTCACCGCTCTGATTGCGGTTTTCATTTATTTTGCGGTTACCGCTGGGTCCCAAGGGTTTCTTACTGCGGAAGGAACGATTAACTACTTGGAAGTGGGGGCGGAGCACGGTATCCTCGCGGTTTCTGTGGCCCTGCTGATGATTGCTGGCGAATTCGATCTATCAATTGGGTCAATGATCGGAGCTGCCGGCATGATCATCGCGATCCCAGTGACAAAGTTTGGGTGGCCTCCCTGGCTGGCTATCCTCGTCGCATTCGCATTCTCGTTGGCGGTCGGTTATCTGAATGGCTGGCTGGTAGTCAAAACGCGGCTTCCTTCATTTATCATCACCCTGGCATCGCTCTATCTTCTCCGAGGTCTGACGTTTGGCCTTACAATTGCGTTGCTTAACTACACCCGTGCTTCCGGGATGGGAAGCTACCTCAACGGCGACCCTCTCGTCACGATCTTCAGCGGTGCGCCATTGGGTCTAAAAATTTCAATCTGGTGGTGGGCGGGATTAACCCTCGTGCTGGGCTGGATCCTTTTCAATACCTCTTACGGGAACTGGATATTTGCCGTCGGCGGCGATGCACAAGCGGCACGAAACGTCGGAGTTCCTGTCGCACGCGTCAAGATCAGTCTCTTCATGTTGACCGCGGCAACTGGTACCCTGCTTGCAACGATTCAGGTGCTTGATACCGGTTCGACCGATGTTCTTCGCGGTGAACTCGCCGAACTCGAGGCGATCGCGTCGGCAGTCATCGGCGGGAACCTCCTGACGGGCGGCTACGGCTCGGTCTTCGGGGCGACAGTCGGAGCACTGATTCTTGGAATGGTGCAGCAGGGGATCTTCTACACAAATATTGATACGAACTGGTTTAAGGCCGTCTTGGGAGCGATGCTTTTGGCCGCGGTTCTACTGAACAATTACCTGCGGCAGCAAGCGCTCCGTAGCCGATAGCGGAAGGTTACTAAACGGAGTGGTCACGATGCCGATTATCGAACTGAAAAATGTTACAAAGACATTTGGCCGCGTCAACGCGCTGCGCGGAATATCTGTCAAAATTGAGGCTGGAGAAGTTCACTGTCTTCTCGGCGACAATGGCGCGGGAAAATCGACCTTGATTAAAATCTTGTCAGGAGTTCATAGACCATCTCAGGGAACGTACGAATTTGGAGGCAAGCCAGTTGAATTGCGTTCTCCGAGGGAAGCCCTTGACCTTGGGATCGCAACCGTGTTTCAAGACCTGGCAATGCTGCCGCTGATGAGTATCACGAGAAATTTCTTTCTGGGTCGTGAGCCCCAAAAGAAAATTGGCCCTGTCGCTGTATTCGATTCCCGCACGGCGAGCAGCATCACAAACGACGAGTTGAAAAAAATTGGAATAACGCTTCGTGACCCCGACCAGGCCGTTGGGACACTGTCGGGGGGTGAGCGCCAGGCTGTTGCGATCGCGCGGGCCGTCTATTTCGGGGCCCGCGTTCTGATTCTGGACGAACCGACTTCTGCGCTTGGTGTAAAGGAGGCAGCCGTTGTCCTGAAATATATCGTGCAGGCAAAGACGAAAGGGATCGGCGTTATTTTCATTACGCACAATGTTCATCACGCATGGGCAGTCGGGGACACGTTTACCGTCCTCAATCGAGGCACGAGTTACGGGACGTTCAAAAAAGCTGACGTTACACGCGAACGATTGCTTCAAATGATGGCGGGCGGCGAAGAGCTTGAAGAACTGGCAGTCGAACTCGAGTTAATCGCAAAACGGGATTCTCCTGAAGCCGGGAAACTTGAACAACAAGTTGCCAAAGTTCTCGAGGACGAAGCCGGCGAAGCGCATTAATCGCGCCGTTCTGATTCCTGGATCGATTGCGGTAGGAACCTTCCAGACGAAGCTTGAGGCCAGGGCCGGTGAGGCAGTAAACGTCGAAGCTCTTCCTGGCGTCACTTTGCAAGTCAGTTCCTTTCTAACCAGCAACTAAGCGCGGCAGGAGAGTTGCTTCCCGCGCCTTTGGCCATCATTGAAGGATTCTGGCAAGAACAAAAATTTACTTCCTGGGAATCGATGCAGCAAAGGATTCCTGCGAACTTCGCTCTGCTTAAAGCCATTGCCTCCTCGCCTCTGTTTCGCGCCGAACGCCAAACGCCAAACGTGAAAACCCGAACTCCCAGAGTCCCGCCGCAAATAATCAGGCTGACAAGAGTGCCTCAATCGGTATATGCATTTAAGCTGCATATGGACCGATGTCGAAATTTCGGGGTAACGCTGAACTGGGGAAGCAGAGATCTTCCGAGAGTGGCGTCAGGCGGTGAGAGTTGCTCAAATCGAAAGCAACTATTCAGGATTGCAGAGAAGCTGCTTGTTCTCGCTTTCCTGCTCTGTGCTTCTTGCCAAGGGACGCCAAAGCATACAATGCCCGTCGTCGCTGAAACGCCCAACTACTTAAATGCCGGCGACGTGGTAAGGATAACGTTTCCTGCCGCTCCTGAGCTTAACCAATCTCAGAAGGTTGGCACGGACGGCTCACTGAGCCTGCCGCTTGTCGGCGAAGTGCACGCTGCTGGGAAAAGTCCGCACGACTTGCAAGGCGAGTTGGCAAACCTCTACAAACCGCAACTTCAGGACAGCGAGGTCGTTGTCACTCTGGAGACCAGGGCAGTGCCGGTGGTGGTTTCAGGCGCAGTAGCGAAACCGGGTAAAATCGTGTTCGAACGACCGGCGACCGTGCTCGAAGCCATCATGGAAGCCGGCGGGTTTACTCCGGAGGCAAATCTCAAAAAAGTATCTATAATCCGGATCGCAAAGGGCGAACACTATACGCAGACTCTTGATATGCGCCCGATTCTCCGCGGTCAACCGACCCCTGCAGTCTATGTCGCTAACGGCGATGTGATTTATGTGCCGGAGAAGCTGTTGAATTTCTGACAGCCAAACGGATCCGGAACCGGTAGGGATGCGCTCTCGCGCATCCGGGCGGCCCACGTCTCGACGCTCCTCAATGGCGCCTCTGCGAACGCGCTCTTGGTGTTATCGGGGCTGAGGATCATTCCCGTTTCGGAACGCCGGATCACGCGGAAGCGCGTTCCTACCGGTCCAATCGCTAATTGATAGATATTTGAGCAATGCGGCCGAATGCGTGTAACTTAATTGTCGGCAGCTCGAAGAATTGAAAGGCTTTTCCGATCCCCATGAACCGGCGGTTGTTGATTTTGTCGGCTTTCTTCCTGGTCCCACTTCATCTGTTTGCATGGACCAACGGTGAACTCTTAATCTGGATGGATAACCAACGTGGTCGTGCGTTGGGGCCGATCGCGCAAAAATTTCAAAGCGAACTGGGACTCAAAGTGACAATCGAGACTCCCGAAAAAATCACCGACACTTTCCCGATTGCCGCCCAGGCCGGCAAAGGACCGGATGTGGTGATTTGGGCGCACGATAAGGTCGGTGAATGGGCGGACGGAGGCCTGATCTCCCAGATCGACTTGCCGCAGAAGTACGTGGACAAATTCTTTCCGAAGGCGTGGGAGGCGCTCATGCATGCCGGCGAGAACTGGGGTTATCCGATCGCCCTCGAAACCGTGAGCCTGATCTATAACAAGGCACTCTTGGATGGTCCGCCGCCGTTAGAGCTTTCGCAATTGGCGGCTGTCGATCAGGAGATCCAAAAAAATCATCCCGGCGTTGCGACTATCCTCTGGGAACTGAACAGCGCCTATTATACCTGGGGCATCCTTGCGAGCGGGGGCGGTTTCGTCTTCGGAAAAAAGGGAACCGATTTTGACTTGAGAAATGTCGGGATTGCGACTCCTGGAGCGATTGAAGCTCTCAATCAGGTCGTCGGCCTTATCCAACAAGGAATTCTTCCGAAAGTCTGCGCGTACAGCGAAACGGAGGAACTGATGGGACGGGGTAAATTGGCGATGATGATTTCCGGACCATGGGCGTGGTCAAACCTCATCCAGAAAGGCATCGACTTTGGGTTGAGCCCGATTCCCGGTATTAACGGCCAAGTCGGCCGGCCATTTGTGGGCGTTTCTGTGGCGTATCTCAATCGGTCCAGTCCGAATCACGATCTCGCGAGAGAATTTATCGAGCGTTATTTACTGACCGATGAGGGCATGATCGCGATGAATAGTGCCAAACCGGTCGGCGTTCCCGCCCTCCTCTCCGTATATCAAAAGTTGGCAGAAAACGACGCGCACTTGCGCCAGCTGAAGACCTGTGTGGATTACGGTGAAGTAATGCCGAACGTCCCTCAGATGGGACAGTTCTTCAATGCGGTAGGCGCGGCGCTTCAGCTTGCGACCGGCGGGAGGTTGAGCCCGACTGAAGCATTGCAGCAGGCCGAAGCAAATTTCCGGCATGCGTCGACCGCCGCCCGCTGATTCCTTGTTGCCCTGCCAGGAGGAGTCGATCAATATCCGGTAATGTCCGAGCAAATTCCTATTGGCGCCAATGCTCGTGCCGACCACGAACAAATCCTGAGAGGAATCCCTGTGTTTGCCGGGCTCGGCGATGCCGCGTTGTCGCTGCTGGCCCAAGCGGTGGAAGAAGCCAGATTTCGTGCCGGGGAGGTGATTATGCACGAAGGAGAGCCGGGGAACCGGATGTTTATTATTCGATCGGGTAAAGTGGAGGTGGTGAAATACCTTTCCGAGCCCTCCGAGACCGTCTTGGGCGTGCTCGAGGCAAAGAATTTTATGGGCGAAATGTCGATCGTCGATTCCGTTGTGCGATCCGCGTCCGTTCGGGCCATCGAAGACACGACGTTGTTTTCTTTAAAGGGGATCGATCTCTACCGCCTGTTTAAGAAACATCCTGACCAATATGCGATCGTCATTTTAAACATCGCGCGGGATTTGGCTCGCAGGCTCCGCTCGATCGACGAGAAATTTGCGGCGATATCACACTAGCGCGCCGATTGAATTCTGGGGATTCGGCGAATTCGATGCTTCCCAGAATCGTTTATGGGCGCATTTGAGGGCGCGGAGGCTGATATCGCTTAAGCAGTTGCTTGCGCTGCGCGGCGTCCAGCTCATGCGGCAAGGCAAGCTCAAGCTCGTTTGCAATCCGCCCATTGGCGCGGTCCTCCGCGCGCTCGGCTTCATTCCAAAGCCGCGCACGATCATGCGCCCAAGCCGGTGCATTCTCCGGCGCAAGAATGAAGGTATCGACCAAGCCGCCGCGCGCCCGAATGTGGGGAACTTACGCCTTCCTGCGGGACGACAGTCGCGCAGAGAAAAGCATGATTCCGCCGATCGTAGCCGCAATAAGCAATATGCCGGGGCCATTGTCAGGAACGGTGGATATATGACCATTCTGTTTGCCGTTGTTTTGACCACCGTTGCCATTACCGTTGTCGGTACCAGCGAACGCCAGGACCGGGAGAAGCACGGAAGCCGCTACTAAAGCACCAACCTTACAACTGCGTTTGAGGTGGTTTTGACGGTGAATGGTACATTGGGATCGGAGACCCTGACGGAACAGGAAACGTTTACGCCGGCGCAATGTTAAACTTTGCACCCGGCTTTCCCGGTCACCCCTCATCCGAACTATTAGCGGGATCTTATACCAGTCGATTTAGCCGTACTATACGCGTACCAACTTCACAATCGCAGCGAACAAGTGGTATGATCTGATTATTTCTTGGACTCCGAGCGTTATAAAATTCTATGCCGCAGTCTATGGGCAGACCCCGATCTTGATCGCCACCAACATGACAAATATCTCAAAGAAGCCGCAATATTTATTAGTAGGAAATTGCCGTTACCGTAACGGGTCTCCTTCTGTTAACCTATTGGTGGATAAAGTCGAGTGGCTTTATTAAACTGCAAAAGGAGGGTCGTTCCGGCAGGATAATTTGCTTCACTGCTGTCCAAGATAAATTGTAGCTGGAGATAGGAGTGCTGATTTTAGGCGGTTTGGCTTGCGTTGGAGGTTGTTGCTCGAGAAAAACCCCGCTCAGGCTCTTGTTGGCATCCGGCTCGATGGGCAACGAAAAGCCAATTGCACAAAAGACCGCAAAGATCACAAAGAGTTTAGGGATAAACCGTGCACGGACCGGGTGTGAAACCCAGCTAAGTCAAGCTCAATAACTTTTGCTGGCGTCGCCATGGGTTATAATTCGAGTCGAAGAATGTTGAGGATTGATTCTGTCCAGAATCGAATCTTTGCGGTCTTTGCGGTCTTCTGTGTAAATCCTTCTCTAGTAGTTTTTTAGAATCTGTCTTGGACAGGAGTGAATTTGCTTAAGCTTTAAGCAGTCAAGCTGGAAATCCCCCAGTTTCTCCGGCGCAACCCTGATCCCCGGCGGAAAGATGTGCAAGCACGGTTTGTTGTGCTTCACGCTGAATTTTGAGTTGCATCAATACCTGATGCCTGGTGTAAAGTTTGTGAACAAAACCTGCGCCAGTTTGGGAACCGGTGTAGCGTTCCGAAGCGTATACATTTTACCGAGCTAAAGTCATGGCATCGATTTCCTCATACCAAGCACGCGTCACCTCCAACGTCATTTATGGGCACGACGATTTTATTTTTTGGGACACGAACAACAACCCGACTACACCGGGTACTTGGGCAGGCGTTGGCACTGTGTCATTGGCTAATTGGCAAACCGATCACCCGGGGATTATAACATTTCCGTCGGGAACAGCCGGCTCTATGAGCCAAATAGTTGGCAACATGGGCGCGCCTGTAGTCGGCGTCCCACCGCCACTCTTCTCGACTCTCCAAAAAGCCGTCGTGCGATTTGTCGTCATGTGCGACGCTCTTTTTGAGTCAGAATCGTTTAATGGGGAGTGGTATGTTGGTTTTGCAAATATTGCCGGTGCGGAAGTATTTGGCGGAGCATTGTTAAGCTATGCGCCGGGTTTCACCTGGACCGGTCCAGGTGGTGTTCCGACCCCAACGCCAGGGCTTGTGTGCGGATCGTATACCGGCCTGAGCACTGACCAGATCACGGAGACAACTGCTACTAATTTCCCGGCCATAGTGCCGAATACTTGGTATGATCTTATTATTTCGTGGACTCCGACGGCTATCAATTATTATGGAGCGGTGTACGGGAGCACTCCCGTTTTAATTGGGACGCACTCGGCAGCTACGCCAGGCGGACCAAATATTTACACGGGCGGGCAATATTTGCATGCGTCAAACAACATGTACACAAGCGGTTCGAACGTAAATTTGTACATCGATAGAGTCGAATGGCTTTTCCAGACTCCGGACAGTTTGCGATTCCTGGAGGCGGATTTGCTCAATTTTTGAGTGGGAGTAGATGACAGAATCCGCGACCGGCTTGCATTCGATGGAGAGCACCGATTAGAATTCCAATGAGCCAGGAAGTCGAATCGACTTGCTAGGCAAGTCGAATTCTTTATCCCTTGGAATGGGGGGAATCACGATCCACAGACCGGGAAGCCGCCGTCCAATTCTGCAACTCCTGAACTCCTTTAACTCCTGAACTCCTGCCCCCCCTGATGGATCTATGCGTCCCCGACCGTAGCAGGCGCACGATCAGTTCCCGGATTCTCAGAGTCAGATTGACAGAATTTCTCAGGTGGAGGTAAAGAGACGCACCTGTCGTCCCGCCGGCACTTTGATCCGTTTGGCGGTCATCGCCAGTCGAATCAGGTGAAATGGCGATTTCCTGTTGCTCGAGAAGTTTTGTCAACTCAGAGAGTCTATTCGGCGTCGACCCGGATTCCAGGCTGTTCGCGAGCTCTTCCCAGGCTTCAGCGAGGGCAAGAAATATTTTGGCGAGGGCATCAGATTCGAACTTGCCCGTTTTCCGGGCCGGATAATCCGAGATCGCGGCCAGCGCATACATGATCCGTCTGCAATCGTTCACCGCAGCCAGCGAGGCTTCCACATCGCCGCGTCGATCGGCGGGCTCACTGAGGAGTCGCTGGCCGGCGGCGGCTGCGTTCGAGACCGCGATCGCCGCGGCTCGCCGGAATTCGGCAATCGGGCGCTTCTTTATTCCAAGCATAGCGTCACGAAGTGCACGGACGAGGAGGGCTTCCTGTTTTAGCGCTTCCGCGATGCGATTGGGTAGCTGGCGGCTTTCCCAGGTCGGAAATAGAAGATACCCGGCTGACAGCGCAAGAATGCTTCCGATAATCGTATGAAGCACACGCAGGAAGCTAGCCGCCGGCGTAATCGGGTGCGCGATGTCGAGCATCAGCAACACCATCGCAGTGAGGGAGAACGAAAAGAGCGTGTAATTGTAATTTCTCGACGCGAACGTCGAAAACGCGAGGACCGGAAGTACAGCCCATAGCAACCATGGTTCCGGTAAGTCGAGCATGATGCATGCAGCAAGGAGCGCCCCCGGGACTGTTCCTGTGACGCGCTGAATGGATCGCCGCACAGTCCCTCCGAAATTCGGTTTGAGTACGATTACGACAGTCATCGGTATCCAGTAACCTCTCACAATGTGCACAAGCGAAGCCAGGATACCCCCGACGGCAGTCGCAAGGCTGAGACGCAGAGCGTGCCGAAATGTGCTCGAACGAAGCGAAATACTGCTGCGAATCTCGGCAATGGGATCGAACGTTTTGGGTTTCTGGCCGAATATTGCTTCGGGAGGTTCGGGGAAGTTTTGGCTTCCAGATTTCAATTCCGTCACCGATTCGGCGAGAGCCGAAACCTGCTCCACGAGATGTCTCGCGGTGCGATAAATATCTTCTCGTTGGCGCAGGGTCGCTGCCTGGGTTTCATCCGTCAGGTCGGTCGAGAGGTTTCGGAAAGCGGCTTGGACCCGGCTCGGATCGACAGGATATCCCAGGATAGCAACTGCCTGGGCACATCCGCGGCACAGCTCCGTGAGCGCCTCGGTCAACTCCGCGAAGCGGTCGCGGAACGCAACGAACCATTTTTCCCGCCCAACGACATTCAGTTCTTCCCGCAGCGTCACTAGGCATCGGGCGACGTCGTCGATCTGCTCGAGCACGCCGAGTAGGGCTATGCTTCGTTTCGAGGGCCCCGCGCGGCTGGCGCGAACCGCACCCCAAATGTCACGAGCTCGTTCCAGGCTCGTCATGAGGCTGTCGTAAGCGATCGCAAACGGCAGATTATTCGCGAATTGCCCTGGCGCTGCGGCTCCTGCCCAAAAGGCGATCGACAGATCCGCGAGCCGCGCCACGCTAGCCGAAATTGCCACTAAAGCCGGCGTATAGGGCGCCAGAGGCCAGAGGCCCAGCGAGAGAAGCAGCGCCCAGCTGAACCCGACCACGCACAGGCACAATCGTGTCCAGAATTCACTTGGAACAAAAAGCACCACCGATGTGATCACGATCGTTGAGCTGACCGTTCCGGCTTGCGCAGCGCCGTTCCCCGCGACCCCGACTAGAGCTGACACAAAAACCCACAGGAACAATCCAATAATGTAGTTTGGCGCGGAGAGAATCATCCAGCCGCCAAAGATGTACGCAATGAGCAACGTGACACAGGATGCGAGCAGCGTGACAGCCTTCTGGCGATAGGCGCCACCGACATCGCACATGAGGACCCAGAGCGTCGCAAAAGAGCAAAGAATTCCCCACACGAAGTTGCCGAATAAAAGACCGACCGCGGCTGGAACCGTAATACCGACAGCCCCGCGGAGACCTTCAGCCCACTCGAGCTTAGGCAGTGAAGTTTCAAATTGAAGCGACAGAAACGCGCGCACGGCGCGGTTCAGCTTTGATCTAGCCTGCATCGATCACAAACGTTAGAAAACGATGTCCGCACACCCGTCGAGACGGGCACAGGAGCATGGGCGTCTCGCCTGTGTCTACTCGTCTCGAAATCGCCGACCCGCCGACCCGCCCATACGGCGACCCGTTCCCTCCTCACGCATCCCGAACCGCCTGCACCAGCCGCGTGATCGACTCCTTCGCGTCGCCGTACAGCATCTCACAATTCTGTTTGAAAAAGAGGGGGTTCTCAAGACCGGAAAAACCTCTTCCGCGCCCGCGTTTGAGTACAACGACCGATTTCGCTTTGTCAACTTCCAGAATCGGCATCCCGGCGATCGGACTCGTTGAGTTGTCGCGCGCGTCCGGATTGACGACGTCATTCGCTCCAACAACGACCGCAACGTCCGTCGAGGGAAAATCCGGATTGATCTGGTCGAGTTCGTAAAGTTGCGAATACGGAACGTTGGCCTCCGCTAGGAGAACATTCATGTGACCGGGCATTCGGCCCGCGACCGGATGGATTGCATATTTAACGGTTACTCCTCGGTCTTCAAGCGCTTCGCCTAACTCCTGCAATGCATGCTGCGCCTGTGCGGTCGCCATGCCGTAGCCGGGCACAAAGACGACCTGCCGGGCGTACGCCAGGTGAACGGCAACGTCCTCGCCCTTTACCTCGTGCATTTGACCGCCGCTGCTCCCCGTGACGGATTCCTGGACGCTGCCAAAGGCACCAAATAATACGTTGGTGATCGGACGGTTCATTGCCTTGCACATGACGATCGAAAGGATGAATCCGGAACCGCCGTCCAGAGTCCCAGCGATAATGAGCACATTATTTGAGATGGCAAAGCCCGTCGCCGCCGAGGCAAGCCCCGCATAGGAATTCAGAAGAGCAATGACGACCGGCATATCTGCCGCGCCGATCGGCAGCACCAGAAGAATTCCGAAGACAAAAGCGAGACCGAGCATGAGATAAAACAGGGCAGCGGTTCCGGGGATAAAGAGGAGGAAAATGAAGCAGGCGATTGTTATAGCGAGCAGGCAGAGATTGAATACGTTCTGCCCTTTATAGATCATTGGAGCGCCAGGCAAAAGGCCTTGGAGCTTGGCAAATGCTACCAAACTCCCCGTCGTGGTCAGCGAACCGAGCAACACTTCGAATCCAATCGCGCCCATCTTGAATTCGCCCAGATTGGCTCCGTGAAGATAGTACTCAGAAACGCCGACCAGAGACGCAGCCAACGCGCCGAACGCGTGTGATAGCGCCGTCCGCTGCGGCATCGCCGTCATCGGCACCCAAACACCCATTGCCAACCCGATTGTGGACCCCAGAAGGAGGCCGGCGATGATCCATTCGTAACTGATGATCTCCTTTTGTAATAGTGTGCCGACAACAGCGGCCGCCATTCCGAATTCCGCCAAGTGCATGCCGCGCCGCGCCGTATCCGGATGACTCAACCCGCGCAATCCGAGAACAAAGAGGATTGACGCGAGCAAATAGCTGAACTCTATGAAATACGTTTTCACCTGGCCTGCTTTTCATTCGTTTTTGGCGCAGGTGTAGGCGTCGTCTTGCGCTTAAACATCTTCAGCATTCGGTCGGTGATCACAAAGCCTCCCACCACATTCGTCGAGGAACAGACGACTGCGACGAAACCCAGGATTGCGCTTACCGTGCTCTGGTGCGCGCCTGCGGTGACCAGGGATCCTACAAGCGAGATGCCGGAGATCGCGTTTGTTGCCGACATCAGGGGCGTATGAAGGAGTGGGGGCACCCTGGAGATAACCTGGTAGCCCAAAAAGGCAGCCAGGATGAAAACGTAGAATGTGGCTATTACTGTTTCAGAGGACATAAGTATGGGAATTCAGGAGTCAGGAGTCAGGAGTCAGAAGTCAGGAGTCAGAAGTCAGGAGTCAGGAGTCAGGAGTCAGGAGTCAGGAGTCAGGAGTCAGGAGTCAGAAGTCGGGAGTCAGAAGTCAGGAGTCAGAAGTCAGAAGTCAGAAGTCAGGAGTCGGGAGGCAGAATGCAAAGCCGCCTGGCACCGGCAAAATGCCGATCCACGGATTTAATCGAGTGCCAAATGTAAGAACTTTCAGCCATCAACAAGGCGAACATCCGGGGATCCATTCTGAAACTCCTGTAACTCCTGACTCCTGACTCCTGAATTCTGAATTCTGCCTTCTCCGCTATGCATAAGCGATTCGAATCATCTCGCTGCAGATTTCCCCAGCGTGCGTTATTACGCATGCCTTTAAAATATCGTTAGTCATATCCAAGCCGAACGTTTTGGCATCTTTATTCCAGAAATGCTCGACAAATGCGGACAAATTATTTGAGTACATCTCACTGGCATTGGAAGCGACCCGACCTGGCAGGTTCGCGAGCGCGATGACCTGAACGCTGTTGACTTCGACTTCGGCATCATATTTCGAGCATTCGACATTGCCGCCGGATTCGATCGCGATATCCAAGATCATGCTTCCGGGTTTCATTAACTTGACCATCTCAGTAGTGACGATAATCGGCGCTTTCTTCCCAAAAACCTGCGCCGCGGTGATAACGACGTCTGACTGGGCAATACGTTGCGCCATGACCTCACGCTGTTTCTCAAGCTGCTCGGGTGTCAGCGGCTTCGCATAACCGCCCGCTGTCTCCCCGGTTTCTCCAAGGTCCGCCTTTACGAATCTTGCGCCGAGTGATTTGACCTGCTCCTCGACGACCGGCCTGGTATCGAAAGCTTCCACGGCAGCACCGAGCCTGCGCGCCGTTGCGATTGCCTGAAGCCCCGCAACTCCGACGCCAATCACGAAAACACGAAGAGGCTTAATCGTTCCAGCCGGCGTGATCAGCATTGGAAATATTCGGCTCGCGCGTGTTGCGGCAAGAATCACCGCAACATACCCGGCGAGATTCGCTTGCGAACTAAGCGCGTCCATCCTCTGAGTGAGCGTTGTTCGAGGGATCATCTCCATGCTGATGGCTGTAATATTCGCCGCTGCCAGCTGAAGGATCAGCTCGCGCTCATTAAATGGATCCAGAAAGCTTGCATGGATGCACCCTCTCTTCATCAGCGCTACTTCTTCCGAAGGCGGCTTATGGAGCCGTAAAATGAGATCTGCTTCAGCCAGTGACCGACCGCGGTCGTGACTCAATTTCGCTCCGGCAGTCTCGTACTCGGAGTCCGCGCAATTGAGCGATACTCCGAGCCCTCGCTCAACCTCAATTTCGGCTCCCAGCCGTGCCAGTTTTGCTGCTCCACCCGGCAGCAGGGCAATACGCTTCTCAGTCGGATGAAGTTCTTTTGGGACAAAAATTCGCATAACTTGCAAGACGACGCGGAGCTTAAACAAATTTTGTGTTTAGCTTCAATAAGCGTTTTCCATAGGTTCAACCTCGATCATTCTTCATTCTCTGTGAGACCGGAAACCAAAGGTCGTCGCGCTAATGTCGAACAAATGGTGAGGACTAATTGACAAAAGCTGTGGGGCCCTGATACTTCCGTGAACTGCCTTTTTGTGAGTAATCCCTCCGCTTACCCTGAACTGGCTTCCGCATCGGCTGTTGCTCGCGGAAGATCCGACCTCCGTCCTCAAAGTATCAGCGACGCTGTCATCCGCCTTGCCGGAAATTCGCAGGATGGCATTCAGACAGCCGGTGCTATGCTCGCCCGCTTAGCCGGCCGAAGCGACCAGGAAGTGATGACATACATGACGATCCCTTCTACGATTTCCGGGGGACCATCCATATTCCAGGTGCGCATCGGTACGGGTGAAGTCCTGTCTGCAGGAGATGAGGCAGATTTTCTCGTCGCGTTCTATCAGCACAGTTATGAAGATCACATCGGCTTTTTGAAGGAGGGCGGAATTCTCCTTTACGACTCGGACCAGGTTCAGCCAGATCTTACGGACAAACGGTTCGTTAATGTCGGTGTCGCCATCACCGGTCTCACGGTTGAAGCGCTCGGTGGGACCGCCAAAGACAAGGGCAAAAATATCTTTGTGCTCGGTTTGATTGCTGCAATTTTTCATCTCAATGCTGAGAGGCTGATGGCTCTGATCAGGGAGCGTTTTGGCGGTAAGAACGAAAGCATCGTCAACACTGCACTGATAGCGTTTCGCGCCGGGTACAGTTTTCCCGTTGGGAACGTCCTTTCTCACCGCTACGAATTCGAAGTCCAGCCACGGAAAGAGGGCCGCCAGCAGTTGACGATGGATGGCAACCAGGCGCTGGCCTACGGTTTAATCGCAGCCGGAGTGCGTTACGGGGCCGGGTACCCGATTACGCCATGGTCCACGGTGATGGAAATTTTGCGTGCGGAACTCCCCAAGTATGGCGGGCTGTTTGTTCAAGCGGAGGATGAGTTGGCGGCGGTCTCCCTGGCGCTCGGTTTTTCGTATTCCGGCTATCTCGCGGTAACGGGGAGTGCGGGACCGGGAATCTCGCTGAAGACGGAAGCGATCGGCTGGGCGTCGATGGCGGAAATTCCGCTCCTCGTCGTCAACGTCCAACGTGGTGGGCCGAGCACCGGGTTACCAACAAACGTGGAGCAAAGCGATCTTTACCAGGCTGTATTCGGGAGCCACGGAGATAGTCCTCGCGTCGTGCTGGCGGCCGCGAATGTCGAGGATTGTTTCTATGTGGCCCTCGAAGCCGCTCGAATCGCGCGGAAATACAGTACGCCGGTTCTGATTTTAAGTGATAGCTCTCTCGCCACTCGAATTGAGGCGTTTGACGAGCCGGACCTCAAATCAATCATGCAGGACCCGACGCTGGACCTAACCCCCAAGGTAGAAGGATACAAACCATATCCGGTTGACCGCATTACCAGGCATGCCCCACCGGGAACGCGAATGCTCGGGGGGAAATACCCGATTGTTACCGGCTTGGAGCATGACGAGCTTGGGCATCCGACCGGTCGTCCAGCGCTTGCATGTTGCAATGACGGCAAAACGCCGCAGAAAACTTAAGGAGTTGGCGGAGGACATCCCGCTCCCGGACGTCTTTGGAGAATCGCAAGGCGATACATTGATCGTCGGGTGGGGTTCGACTTTTGGTCCGAACCGCGAGGCAGTCGAACGGGCTCGCGATCGTGGCAGGAACGTTTCGTCATTGCATCTGCGACATTTGCATCCGCTGCCAAATGGACTTGAATCGATTTTTGCGCGGTTCAATCGAATCGTTGTCGTGGAAATGAATGACCAGGGTGTTTACGGTTTTGGCCAGCTTGCAACCTTGCTTCGGGCACGATTTTGCGATCCAAAAATTCAAAGTCTTGCAAAAACCGATGGCCTGACGTTTCGAGTCAAAGAGATTTTAGACGGGATTTTTCAATGAGCGCTGACAACATCAACTCCGCTACGATTGCGCCTGAGCCGGCGAAGCTCACTAAGAAAGCCATTACGGCTGATCACCCAACGTGGTGTCCCGGTTGTGGCGATTTCGCCGTCCTCGCAGCATTTTACAAGGTTCTCGAGCGACGACAGCTACCGCAAGAAAGTATTGTGACGCTGGCTGGGATTGGTTGTTCTTCGCGATTTCCCTACTTCGTGAATTCGCACGGTGCGCACTTCATTCACGGGCGTGCCGTTCCGCTTGCTTCGGGCGTGAGTCTCGCCCGTCCCGATCTGCATGTATTTCTATTCGGCGGGGACGGGGACGGTTTCTCCATTGGCGGCAACCATCTCGAGCATGGGGCTCGGAAGAATGTTCGGATGACCTACGTAATCATGGATAATTTTGTCTATGGTCTGACGAAAAAGCAGACATCTCCGACCTCTCCCTTGGGCTACAAATCGAAGACAGACCCGACCGGAGCGATCGATCAACCGGTAAATCCAATCAAGAAACTGCTGGCTGCCGGCGCGACATTTGTGGCGCGGACACACGCCACGCAGATTAATCATATGATCCAAATGATTGAGCGGGCGATGGATCACGACGGATTTTCGGTTATCGAATGTTTGTCCGAATGCGTTGAGTTTTTCCCTGGCGCCTTTGATCCGGCTAACCCACGAAAAGGGGGCGAGTTCAAATTGATAGACGAAAAAAAATGGGATGGCACACCGGAGGATGAGTCTCGCCATGACGTCACGGACGAGATCGCAGCGTATCGCCTCGCGAATCTACCGTTCCCCGGCCTCTTCGGAGTATTTTTCGAGAGCGATCGACCTACAAAGAACGCGTTGGAACGCAAATGGATCGAATCGACGCGAAAAAGGCTTGGAGAACCTTCCGATCTTGATCTGCTTCAAGCGACCTTTGATCGCATGAGATAAGCCCGAACATCTCACGAGCGAAAGCGCTCGTGAGACCTTCGGGCTATAGAGCCGCATGAGAAGCGGCTCGGGAGGAATATTGCGGATCTTTTACGTCACGTTGAACACTGCCGATGAGGCGCGCCGGATCAGTCACGAGCTTCTCGAGAGGCAATTGGCGGTTTGCACAAATTGGTTCCCAATCACGTGTGCGTACCGGTGGGAAGGGAAGATTACGGAAGAGCCCGAGACCGTTTTGATTATCAAGACCCAGGCCGGCTATCGCACCGAGATTGAGTCTGCGATTCGTAGCCATATCTCTTACACAAACTTTATCGGCGAGATCGCTCCGGAGTCAGTCAATGAGGGTTTCGTTCGATGGCTTGGGGCCGAAGTGCCGGTCCCTCAGGGGTAGTGGGTCCCGGAGGGACCCTGAAAGCTGAAAGGGCGGCAGTTTTGGGAGTCGTCTGTGCGCCCCAGGTGTTCATCTGCAACTCGACTCCGAATGCGTCGGACCCCATCACACCCGATCCAGCGCCGTTGCAAGATCCTCACGCAGGTCGTCAAGATCTTCAACACCGACCGACAAGCGCACCAGCGTATCGTCAATGCCGAGTGCCGCGCGCTGCTCAGCGGGAATCGATCCGTGCGTCATAAGGGCTGGGTGTTCGATGAGGCTTTCCACTCCTCCGAGACTTTCTGCCAGGGCGAACAGTTTCGTCTCTTCGAGGAATCTTCGTGCTCCTGCGAGATCTGAATCGAGGTGCACCGTGATCATGCCGCCGAATCCATTCATCTGCCGGCACGCAAGCTCGTGCTGCGGGTGAGACTGCAATCCCGGGTAACGGACCGAGCGAATCTTTGGCTGTTGCTCAAGCCATTGCGCAAGCGAGAGGGCGTTGTCGCAGTGTCGCTGCATTCTGAGTGCGAGCGTCTTGAGACCGCGCATCGCAAGAAAACTATCAAATGGACCCGCAACAGCGCCGACAGCGTTTTGCAAAAAAGCGAGTCGCTCGACGGTCGGCTCGAGCTTTGGATCTTTGCCAACAATTGCAACGCCGCCCACAATATCGGAATGGCCGTTGAGATATTTTGTCGCCGAATGGACGACAATATCGAACCCAAGTTCCAATGGACGCTGGACCCACGGGCTTGCGAACGTGTTGTCGCAAACCGATAGCAACTCGTTCTCCACGGCGAAACGTGCAACTTCCCGGAGATCGATCAGCTTCAGCAGCGGATTGGAAGGGGTTTCGACCCAGATCATTCGAGTACTCGGCCGCATCGCCTGCTTCAGCCGGGCGACATCCGCCAGATCAACGAAGGTGAAGTCCAGATTCGCGGACTTTTTTCGCACCCGTTCGAACAACCGGAAAGTACCGCCATAAAGATCGTCGCTGGCGATCACATGCGTGCCGGAATCGAGTAATTCCAGCACAGTTGCCATCGCTGCCAGCCCGGATGCAAATGCAAACCCTCTGGCACCTTGCTCCAAGTCCGCAACACAGCGTTCATAAGCGAGTCGAGTCGGATTGATGCTCCTGGCATAGTCGAATCCCTTATGCACCCCGGGACTCTGCTGGACGTATGTTGAAGTCTGATAAATCGGCGTTGTGACCGCGCCGGTCGCAGGATCAGGCGGTTGCCCGGCGTGGATGGCTCTGGTAGCGAAACCCAACGGTTTCTCCCTCGACATGTGCTCGTGTCCTGTCCCCGAAATAAGCATATGTTCCGTTACGATCAAAATGGGCCGTCGGCAAGGCGGCGTAGGCGAAGCGTCCCCGCTTTGCTTCTTCCCGAGAGTGCAAAGCGAGGATGCTTCGCCTACATCGCATGGCCGCCGGCCCATTTTCATCGCAACCCTCCAGGCCGGAGCCTGTTGGCTGTTTTTCTGCGCTGCTCTCTCGACCCATATCATGAAGATACGCTCGTCGCTCGCGCCTTGAAAAACAGCCAACTGATCCGGCCTAGGCCGGACGAAAGTTCATGTTATTTCGGGGACAGGACACTAAACCTTTCGTCGTAAATAGTTCAGAAGATCGATACGCGTTATGAGACCGACAAACTGCGTCCCATCCATCACGATCGTTACCTTGCCGCTATCGAGAATCTCGCGGACGGCGTCAAGCGGCGCTCCTGCCTGTAAGGTCTCGAGGCGGTCAGTCATCGCATTGCTGACCAGTTCCCGAAACGAACCGCCGCCATCCTGAAAACGAACCAGTAGATCTGATTCGTCGAGCAGCCCCACAAGCTTGCCCTGGTCCAGAACCGGCACCTGCGAAACATCGGCAATTCGCATCCGGTTGAACGCCGTCAGCAGCGTATCCGATGGGCCAACTGCGACAACGCTGCCATCCTGGTAACGCCTCGAAACAAGGTCGCGCAGATCACCGTGTTCGAACCTCGAAACGAAGCCCTGGTCAGCCATCCAGATATCATTGTACATCTTTGACAGGTACTTGTTTCCACTGTCGCACGCGAAAGTGACGACACGCTTCGGTACAGACTGTTCACGGCAAAAACGGAGTGCCGCGGCAAATAGCGTTCCCGATGAAGAACCGCCGAAGATGCCTTCTCTCCGGAGAAATTCTCGAGCCGTTTCGAAACTCTCTTTGTCCGGAATCAAATAGGCTTTTGCGACACGCGTCAGGTCCGCGATTTCAGGAATAAAATCCTCGCCGATTCCTTCCACCAACCATGATCCAGCCGGGCCTATCTTCTTCTCCCGCACATAAGCGGCCAGCACTGATCCTTCAGGGTCCGCGAGGATGATTTCGCACTTTGGCTGCGCTCCGGCGAAATAGTGGCTCAGACCGGTCAGCGTGCCGCCGGAACCAACTCCGACGACGATGGCATCCACATTGTGATCCATTTGATCCCAGATCTCCGGCCCGGTCGACGTCTCGTGCGCGCGAGGGTTTGCCGGATTCCCGAATTGATTCACAAAAAACGCGTCGGGTGTTTCCGCTGCGATTTTTTGCGCGAGGTCCTGATAATATTCCGGATGACCTTTGGTCACATCGGAGCGAGTGATGACCGTTTTCGCACCGAGAGCCCGGAGGTGAAGCACCTTCTCCTGCGACATCTTGTCGGGGATCACCAGAATCAACTGGTAACCTTTCGCTGCAGCTACCAGCGCCAATCCCAATCCGGTGTTTCCGGCGGTGGCTTCCACAATCGTTCCGCCGGGTCGCAACTGTTCCCCCTGCTCAGCCGCTTCGATCATTGCCAGGGCCATGCGGTCTTTGATCGAGCCCGTCGGATTCTGGCTCTCGAGCTTAATGAATAGCTTGCAAAGCCCGGTATCGAACCGGGTGATCTCTACGAGGGGCGTATTCCCGATAAGCCCAAGAATTGCGGGATTCTTTGCCGCAAAAATCTGTTGATGACTTGATCCCACGAATTCAGTGTCGACCGCGAGTAATTGCAGTCAAACACGTTTGTGAGTTTCTGGAAAACGACTCCGGCTACTGCGTTGATGAGTAAGCGAAGCGTCCCCGCTTTGCACCTCTTCAAAGGCGCGCAAACCGAGACGCTTCGCCTACATCGCAACCCTCCGGGCCGGAGCCAGTTGGCTGTTTTTCTGCGTTGCTCTCTCGACCCGTATCATCAAGATATGGGTCTTCGTTCGCGCCTTGAAAAAACAGCCAACTGACTCCCGGTAAAGTTCATGTTATTTCAGGGACAGGACACTAGATCTCGTAATTAAGCAGCGGCTCGGTTTCCCCGTCAAAGGCCCATGGGCCGGGTTTATTGCGGTCTTTCTTGGAAACAATGTTGATCAGCGCTCGTTCATTGCGCACCAGCGAGCCTGGCGCAACGCTCTCCATCAGGAAAACGTTCGCCCCGATGGTCGATCCCGAACCAATGACGGTTTCGCCGCCGAGGATCGTTGCGTTCGGATAAATGGTTACCCAGTCGCCGACGTCGGGGTGCCTTTTACCACCCTTCTTGATTTTTCCTTCGTCATCCTTCTGGAAGCTTCGCGCACCGAGCGTGACGCCATGGTAGAGTTTCACGTGCGACCCAATCCGGCAGGTTTCTCCGATCACCACTCCCGTTCCGTGATCAATAAAAAAATGACTGTCTATTTCGGCGCCCGGATGAATGTCGATTCCGGTCCTGCCATGAGCCCATTCGGTCATGATCCTCGGGATCAGGGGCAGCTGGTCTCTGTAGAGGATATGGGCAAGGCGCTGGATCGCAATTGCTTCGACACATGGATAGCTGACGATGATCTCATCGTAACTGTTCGTAGCAGGATCTCCCTCGTAGGCGGCTTCGACATCTGTCTGCAAAAGCTCACGCACACGCTCGATTTCCCGGATAAGGTGTAACACGATTTGCTCGGCTCTGCGGCTTGGGCACCGAGGCTCGTTCAGGCGCAAGCTCTTAAACGCCTCAACCCGAAGCCGTTCGACGATGCTCACTATTCGGTCCGACGTAATCTGGGAGATTCGCTCCGTCGCAATCGGCTCTTCATCGTGAAAACCGGGAAACAAGATCTGGAGAAGGTCTTCGCAGATTTGTGAAATCGCCCGTTTGGAGGGGAGATTTGTCCCGTCGATATTGTTGATGCCTCCGATCTCCTGGTAAGAGACAAGAAGCCGTTTGATGAGCGGGTTGACACTCTCTTGCATGATGGTCGGGTGCTACATTAGTCCACGACTCTTGGTTGCGCGAGCCCATTAGAGAAAAATTTTGGGTGCGAAAAAATGCAGGCATCGAATTGCAGACATATAACTCCTGAAAGAGATCTCGCTCGCTCCCACATCCGTTAGCCGGCTCCCAAAAATCACTTCGCACGGAACATAACGTAAGATTACGTTAATAGCAGTTAATACGAGTGGCAGGGACATAGCTAGGCGAAAATTACCAGCAGCATTCCGAAGCGTGTCTTACGAGCGCTAGAGGCTCCGGAGGACTGTTCGATAACGTCAGCGCAAACGCCCCTTGTAATCGCCCACCGATTGTTAAACTATCTGTGTCCGATAGTAAACCAACGACGCATAATGTCACTGTGAGTGACCGCCGCGCTAAAATGTGCAAGTGGTTCAATAAATGGATTGTGGTGGTGGCGATTGCGTTAAACCTTTTGGCGACGGCAGCCATCGCTGCCTTTGGTGAGTTTTGCCGGTTCCCTGCTGCGCTAAAGCGGAGCGGCGCGGTCCAGCACATGGATCCGTTTGAACGCCCCTTGGCGCATCGGAGCCGTCAACGCATCGTAATGCGCCACAGTTTCGCCGACGCAAAATCCAAGCCAGAAGGCACCGAATCAGACAGATCGTAAATGCGCGTCATCAAGGCTGCGCCTAACGGCTTTCAGTTCGGGATACAAGCTTGGGTTCGCGCTTCTGGTCTGACGCGCTTCGAAACCCCTTTGCTCGCTGATTCCGACCTGTTTTGCTGCTTCCGACAGAGCCCCTTTCGGCCTGCCTGAGCCGTCGGTGTACTCCGGATTCGGATTTAATTCAATTTTTTCTGACCAATCCAAAGCGATGGGCGTATAGAAAAGAAATGGCTGCCAGGAGCGCTATAAAGTTGATACTTCTTTTATCTGCTCTTGCTGCCAGCATCGCGGGTTTGGTGCTTGTCAAAGGAGTTGCGTCACCGACGGTCCAACCCGCCCGGTCGGGCAACAGCCCAGGCCGCGTCCCTGTTCGCGAAGACAGCTCACTCAACGTCGAGCGCCTTCTTCGTGAGATCGCCAACGGCAATTATCTGCCGACCTTTGTTCGGTATGACTACGCTCCGTCGCCTCGAGATCCGTTTCTGGACAAATCAGTCACGACCACCATCATGAGCGCTTTCAAAGCCGGAGTCTTTGATAAGCTTGTGTTACTCAGCTGGCTGAACGAAGACGGGAAGATTACGGTCTTCGTCCAAAATACGGAGACCAACGACGTGCAGAAGATCACCTCCGAACCCAACAAAGACAATTTCCGGATCGTAGAAATACACCCAAACCCAGATCCGAAACTGTTTGAAGTAGTGATCTCCAACGGAACCGAACAAGCGCCGGTGAAATTCAACCAAACCCCGCCAAAGCTGAACCCGCAGCCCGGAACCACGAGTGCGCCGGCGGCGCAAACAAAGACCCCACAAGCCGCAAAAGTCACCTCTCCGGGTTCGTGAAGCGGAGAGTTCCAATGCTTCTTTGATTCAACCGCCGGACGCAGGTGAGCCTGCTGCCAGCCCGTAGCCGAGAGCATTATAGTCCGTACCCGGTAACTATCGGAGCCTGATTTGGATTGCTACCTCCAAACGAGCTATCATCCACTGTCCCAAGCGTCACCTTAACAGTCGAAGGCATTCCAAATTTCGCCACCAAATCAGCCTCACCTGTTGGTAAAATCCCGTTCACCCTGGTATACGGGGCAATCATGGCAAAATTGTCGTCCGGGCCGCCATTAAATCTCGAAACCAGCGCAGGGGTGGTCCTAGGATCGGCAACGAACAACGCCTTGGCCGTTGCCAACGAGTTAACCAAAGCCAGACTCTTTGTTACCTTGGCTTCGTCCACAACCTTATTGTAAGCCGCGACATCGAGCCCGGCCAAAATACCAATCAAGGTCACGAAAACGACTAGCTCAAAAAAGGTAAAGCCATTGTTGGCCCCGGTTTTCAAATTCTTATTCATATTTTCGATTCCACGATGGTGATTTGATCGATTACTCGCCTCATTGTTATTTTTGACAGAATTCTTCTTGATTTTATAGACTCGCGTTTTGATTAACTGGAAATCGCTTTAGCGCAGCAGGGAAACGGCAAAACTTACGAAGGCGGCGATGGCAGCTGTCGCCAGGATGACTAACGCGAATGCCACCAGCACAATCCATTTATTAAGCCATCTGCAAATTTTAGCGTAGCGTTTACTCACGGTGATATCCTAGCGCCTGTTTAGGGTTTATTTAATTGCTTCCCAGCGATGCCTTTTGCTTTTGATAATATTTCTCGTTGATGCAGAACGCATTCACAACGTTTTCCAGTCGGAAAGACATTCTGAGAGGCGATCCGCTGGGTTTTGTCGCCGCGAGCACATGCTTGCCGCGCGATTGCGTAGCCTGATAGGAAATTAAAATTCTACCTACGGCGTCTTTGCGGTGTCGTAAGAAAACAGGCATACAACGCAAAATAATTTGTCAAAACAAATTTGCCGCCATTTGAAATAACGTGGCAGTACCTGTTTTCGACCCCGGGGCGCGAGGAAGTTCTGCCTTGGTTCGGACGAAGCGCCGCTACTTTCCATTCGCTGCGGCAGCTCTGCGGCTTGATCGGCGTTCTGGCGCAATCGCTCTTCTCCGCGGCTAAATAAGAGGGTTTGCTTGCCTGTCTTTTGTTGCAATCCCCATTGCGAAAAAAACTGAAAAATATTAATCGGATTCCCACTGCATGCGAAAAAGTTTTCCGCACGCATTTTAAATGCTCAAAAGGCTATTTTATCGCGTCCGAAGCATGCGCTTGGGTCTGAAAAACTTCCCAGAGAGGCTCCTGCAGCCGTTTCCGAGCCAGCCATCATTGTACATAACCGAGCTGCAGGCGATACATATAACTAGATAGAGAATACGCTTCTTCAACAGACTTTATGATTTTGTGGAATCGCTTTCTTGAATGAGTCGGTTCAGCTCGAAAATAATGAAACATCTGCAAAAAACGTGCCTTGCCGAGCATAAAGATAGCAAAGCTTAAATAAAGTTGCGTCGGAGGACTCGGCAAAAACAAATAACACAGGAGAAAAGCCGTGAAAGTCAAAGTACTGCCATTCAACTACATCGGACACATCGTCGAGTATGGGCAGATGTTTCACACCATCCGGCTCGCCAGTGGAGCCCTCATTATCGCACCTACTGCCTTCGTCGAGACGGTGGAATGATCTATGCGCAAAGCAATGCTACTACTGGCGGCGACGGCAAGCCTGACAATGACCGCGATTACTTCCCAGGCTGCTATCGGTTGGAATCTGAAAAAGTGCGAGCAAGCCTTCGGTAAGCCAATTATCGGTTCAAAGGCTGCTCTTCCCGGAAGAAAACAGTACGAGTTCGAGACCAAGGACTTCTACATTAACGCTTTCTTTCTCTCCGGAAAAGTTTCCCGTATCGTCTTTCACAAGAAGACCGGGTACATCGACAGATCGACTATCTCCGAGTTACTTGCATATGGCGCTCCCAATGCGATGTGGGGAAATGCCTACCAAGATCCAGACGGGAACTGGCACTGGATCAACAAGTCGAAGGACTTGTTCGCCAGCTTCGCTGACAACTGGACAACAATTGTACTATGGTCCCAAGCGGATCGCGATGCGATTCGAACCGCGTTGAAGCAACTCTAGTCCATTCTTATAGCAATATCTTTTTCCCGCAGGCAATCGAAGAATCAATTAACGTGTAATCTTATAACTATCCGTGTCCGATCGTAAAACAACGCCGCACAGTGTCACCATGAGTAATCGCCACGCTAAAATCTGCAACTGGCTTAATAAATGGATTGTGCTAGTGGCGATTGCGTTAATCATTTTGGCGACGGCAGCCATAGTTGCGTTCGTGAGTTTTGCAGTTGCCCTGCTGCGCTAAAGCGGATGCGCTGCGCCCCAGTGCGAATTTCTCAACACGACGTTGAAATGGGCATTTGTGGAAAAAATCGGCCGCGCGTAACGCTTTAATAAAGGAACAGGCTTCCCAAAGTTTGTGTAGGCCAGACCAAGACTCTGCACAGGAGCGCTTCGGGCGCGCCATGCCCGGATCGCCCGAAGCGGCGCTCACGCGATCGGAGTTCTCTCTGCGGACCAATTCTGAAAGCGCGTAATAAAGGCTGCGGCTCAGGCGTCGTCTAAGGATGGGAGTCAAACGACTAAGCGGGATTTTTAATGAAAAATCCGCCCGGAGGACCGAAACCGTCCGGCAGTCGCCGGACACTTCGGGATTAGCCCCGCTTGGCCGGTGCTGCGCCGGCGGCGCAAACAAAGACCCCACAAGCCGCAAAAGTCACCTCTCCGGGTTCGTGAAGCGGAGAGTTCCAATGCTTCTTTGATTCAACCGCCGGACGCAGGCGAGCCCGCTGCCAGCCCGTAGCCGACCACCGTCGGTTGCTGGTCGGTGTTTGTTCCCCCGAATGAGCTATCATCGACAGTGCCCAGGGTAATCGTGGCATTTGACGGCAGTCCCGAGAGGCTCAGCAAATCCGCTTCGCTTTGAGGCTGGGCGCCGTTGATGCGAATATAGGGAGCGATCATGGCGAAATTGTTGTCCGGGGCACCGTTAAAGGCCGCGATCTGCGCCTGCGTGGTGTTTTTATCAGCTGCAAACATCGCCTTGGCCGTAGCTAGCGTCGCTACCATGGTAGCGCTCTTGGCTATCTTCGCGTCATTGACCAATTTATTATACGCGGCGATCGCAAGGGCCGCCAATAGGCCGATCAACGTCAAAACGACGACCAGCTCGGTGATGGTAAAACCGGCTCGAGACAAAGATCCCACTCGCCCACGATTCGTGATGAGCGGCCTAGCGACTGTTTTGGACCGCCAGGTCAATAGATCACTCATCATTTTGAACTATCTTTAAGAAGAACTGGCGGAGGTCAATCCATAACCGGTCACCGTCGGGGCCGTATCGGTATTTGACCCGCCGAACGAGCTATCATCAACGGTGCCCAGTGTAACTGTGACCGTTGAAGGCAGTCCAGACAGGCTCAGCAAATCCGCTACGCTCGCCGGCTGGGCGCCATTGACGCGAATATAGGGAGCGATCTTGGAAAAATCTTGGCTACTGTTAAAGGACTGAATGTCTGTCGGAAGCGGTTTTCGGATCGGCAACAAAGAGAGACTTCGCCGTCGACAGCGTATTAATCAAGGCCTGGGATTTTGCCACTTTGGCATCATTAACGACCTTGTTGTAGGCTCCAACCGCGATCGCAGCCAGCAGACCAATCACGGTCACCACTACGATCAGCTCGACGATGGTAAAGCCTTGGTTTGCTCTTGTTCTATTCTTCCTTTTCATGTTCCTGCCTGCTTTGGTTTTGGTAGAGTTCCAGAGCCGGTTTCGGCTAATTAACCCCAGCGCTTTTCTCTCTGGTTAAAGATTTACCAGAAAATCCTCCTGCGCCAAGACCTACATAGTTAAATAGCTTCTTCAGAGGCGATTGACCGCCCTTCCCGTGCTGGCAAAGAGCTCCTCCCGCGCGATTTTCTGACCGTGGCGGGAAATTAAATTTCCTCCGGGGAAACCAAAAGTCCCAACAGGAAACTCACCTGAAAACGGGTCTTATAGTGTCTTTGGAGTCCGTACTTGATCAAAAAAGCCTCTACAGCGACACTCTCCCTGGAGATTTGCGGCACCGTCTACGAAACAAGGAAACTTTTGCCTGCCGGAAAAAGGGGCAGACCTCTCAAGGCTGCAGCACTTTTGCTCGCGTTAACACGCTCATCTATGAGAAGTAAACGCGTGTCAATGGTCAAAACCTGGTATAAAAAAGACAATGAAAGGTTGGCATTCTTGGGCGAATTGCCCGGAAACTCTCCATGGAGGACAAAATCGCGCGCTCACCAATCCCAGACATCATGCAGCGAAACATCAGCAACGCACATCGAGCATCCGCAGGCGTTTTAATGGTCTGAGCGATGTTTCCCGGAAGGCAGGACACAATGGCTGAGTTTACTAAGAGCAGGGCGGTAAAGAAGGGCAATTTCATTATCAACTCCGCGATCAACCTCTACAGTTCGCTCAACGGAAGGCAAATCACTGATAAGCAAATCGCGCGCGAACTCGGAATTACGCCGAGCACGCTCTCAAAGTACAAGAATGGCGAAATTGAGCTGGGCCAGATCTCGCTCTTGGCGGCGCTCCTTGAAAAAATCCCGCCGGAGCAGCGCATGCTCCCCTTTCAGTGGGCCGAAGCCTTTCAGGAAACAATCTCAACACCGGTAAAACGCCAGGAAATCGAGCGCGGAGTCATCGTCTACTGTGACAGGAGCAGGCTCTTAGAGGACTGCGTGATGCATTTGGCGGAGAAAGACTCCCTCGGCCTAATTTTCACTGCGGAGCCGGTCATTTACGAAAAAATTCTCTCATCTAAAGGCAAGACAATCATCAGAATTGAAGGCTACGACCCTCTCTGCCTGCCAGCCCGTCCGAGGCAGGTGGCGAGCGCGTTTATTGAAAACATCAACTTTCTGTGGCCGGAACGGGAGTTACACTGCTACCGCTTTTTGGAAAATCTCTTCGAACTGATGGCGAGGCTCGGTGTGCTAAACACCGTCCACCTCTACCAGACCATTTATAGCGACGGTGCGCTCAAGAAGTTCCTCTCTTCAAATGCTGCCGCCGGACAGTTCCCGCAGGAGGTCAAAGCGGTGCAGGAAAGCTGGCTTGATCCGGAGCCTAACTACAAGGACGAGGACCAGAAAAACCTGATGCGGATACTGGACCCGTTAACCCGTATCCAATACGCCCAGCTCGACTGGGACCCGATCTTCACTGAGGCAAAATACGTGATCTTCGAACTGGGAGATCACAACCTCTTAAGCGCGCTCGCCCTCAAGAGCCAGTTTGAGTCAGTCGTGCGTGATAAGACGCGGATTCGGTCGTTTCAGCTCGAATTCACCAAGAAAATCCTATTCGTCTGCGACGATTATTCGGAGATCGCTTCACCGGTGGATATTGGCTTTTTTAGCGCGTCAAAAAGCCTCAAGCTTTGCCCGCTACTGGCCGTCAGGAATTCAGAGAAGCTCGATAAGAGATTCAAGGGGAGCGAAAATATTCGCAACCTGCTTCCGAACTTTGGTTCGGTTGTTCTCTACCGTGGCTGCGCGCCTGACGAGGTGGTGAAATACGTCGAACAACACAGCGAACGCCGGGTGGATTTCCGCGGAGTCTCTGACACCAATGCTTATCTCTTTCACCGTGGCATAAACGCAAGTGCATCGTTGGAAAAACGCGAGTTCTACCCGGCCTAGGAGCGCCACAATGCTGTATTTGAGAAAAAAGGATCATGCCGCCAATAAAACCGCGTATGACGATAACGACGGCTTCTTAACGGATCTCAACCCTTGGTGCTTTTATGAACTGGATGATGGCGTAAACAGGATAGACCCCGAACTTCGAGAGTTTCTCCACATTTACATTCCTCAACCCGATCTTTATGCGTCCTTTGACTCTCTCTCAAACCGGCCACCAGGCACGACGTTTGACGCAGCGCTTGAACACGCGCGCGGCTGCACCCTGATCGACCCTCTGGCACTCCCCAGTCCCGAATTAGCGGATGAGTGGCCTTTGACGGACGCCGGACTCTTTCTTCCTCTGGTTGTGCACGCGCGGCTTAAGGCTGCGGCGATTGTCTGTCCTCTTCCGCTCGTGTATCCCAGCAAGTTTTATGTTAAAATGTTCGCGGGCGCGCTGCCGGGCTACTCCGTGAACTTCGTCTACTGCACCCCGTCCCTTTTCAAGCGCTACCAGGTAAAGCTTAAAGGACAGGGAGTTTTAAAGGAATCGTTCCGGAGTTTCAACAATCTCGAATCAGTCGCCTTACCCGCGCGGCGACAGATCCCCTTGCTCTCCTTGCACAACTTCACGATGCCAGCGGAGCTTTCTGGGAAGATTTCAGCTAAAACCCGCCAGGAGTGCGAAGCCTTGCCTCTCTATCTATACGAGGAGAAGTATCTGACGATAGCCATCGCGGAGGAGCGTCCTCGGCCTGATCAGCTCAGCCGGATTACCCAGGAGCTGGGCGGAAGAACCAAGGTTCGTTTTGTGCAGGTTGTTCATGAGCAGCTCGACCTGGCGCTGAAAAGCAACGCTGTGGTACCTGTGACCTCCCTCACCAGGCGACTAGCCGAAAGAGCTGAAAGCTACGCCCAGAGCGGGTCCCAGACCATCAGCCAGTTAGACTCGGTCCAGGTACAGGAAAGACTGAACAGCGAGGACGCGACGATTATTGATCTCGTAAACGCGATACTGACTCACGGCGACGAGACTCGATCAACCGACATTCATCTGATTCCATTCCGCGACAGCGTACGCGTCTCTTTCCGGACAGACACACTCTTGCACGACTTTCCAGAACCAATCCCAAAGTCGATCTGCCAAGCGATTACAAACCGAATCAAGCTGATATCAACCATTGACATTCAGCCTGTTTCCGCTGCCCAGCACGGCCGGTTCAGCGTCAAAATAGGATCCAAAATGATCGACGTCAGGGTTTGTTCCCAGTCGACAATCCATGGCGATCACCTCTCCCTGCGCCTTGCAGAGACCAACGCTGGTCTGCAGACCATTCGCGATCTGGGCTTTGAGGAGCACGAATATAACATCCTGCAGCGATCCATCGACAGCGATCACGGGCTGACGCTGGTCTGCGGGCCAACAGGATGCGGTAAGACCACGACCCTTTACGCAACACTTTTTTCCATTGACCGGACCAAGTACTCGGTCTTAAGCGGAGAGGACCCAGTCGAGCGTGAAATTCCCCTTGTGATCCAAACTGAGGTCAGTCCACCGCTGACATTCGACCGCTACATCGCCGACTCAATGCGCAGGGACCCTGATTACATCCTGGTTGGGGAGACCAGGACCGCTGAAACCGCCCTGGAGCTCATCAGGGCGGCTGAAACGGGCCACATCGTTTACACCACCCTGCATACCAATACGGCTGCCAGCGCCGCGCACCGACTGATTAATCTCGGCGTTCAACCCTACATGGTGGCCGATACGCTTTTTAGCGTTATCGCCCAGCGTCTTGTTCCCAGGCTTTGTCCGAATTGCTCGGTTTCATCCGTTCCCCCTACCGAACAGCAGATAGAAGAAAATAGCATAGACCCGGCATGGTTCGGTACCAAACCGGTTTTCAAAGAGGCTGAAGGTTGTCCCCAGTGCAATCGTACAAGCTACCGTGGCCGAATCCTCTTAGCAGAGAGTTTTGTGGCCACTCCCCGGCTCAAACACCTTATCTCTGATAGAAGGCCTTCCTGGGACATTCTTAAGGAGCAACTGGAGCAAGGCGGCAAATCAATCTACCAGAAAGCGATCGAAGCCTGCGGACGGGGACTGATCCCATTTAACCTCGCTATTCAGTTCCGCAGCGAGGAAGCGAGCGGGAGATAACCCCTGGAGAATGGTCAATACATGTTGAGAAGTCATGGCTGCGTTTTACTACCTGGCGAGGCGTGAAGGGGATCCGAAAATCAGAAAAGGTGTTGTCGACATGCCGAGCATCCAGGCATTCGAGACCGCCGCGCTGGATCAACGCCTGAGCGTTCTCAAGGTTTGGCGCAAAAGAGAACCATCGGAGGAAAAGCTCAGCTGGGCGAGGATCCCCATCAAGACCAAGATCAGCTTCTTCCAGCAGATGGCCACCTGCTACAAGCTGGGGGTCCACCTCACAAGAGCCTTTGATATCATCATCGATGCCTGCTCAAACAAAACTTTCAAAAAGATCCTGGGCAATATCGAAGAAGAAATTGAGCACGGATCCAAAATCCACGCCTCCATGGCTCGCTACCCGCAGATCTTTGATGATGTCACGCTCGCCCTGATCGCGGTGGGCGAAGAGGCAGGCGTGATGGAGAAAGTCTGCCGCCAGATAAAGGCGCTGCTCGTGCGAAACCACACGGTGCACAAAAAACTTATCTCGATCATGATCTATCCGGCGATCGTGTGCTTTATCCTTACATCGTCCCTTTACATCCTGACAACTCAGGTCATCCCAAAGTTTGCTACGATATTCGATTCGGCCCGTATGAGCCTGCCCGTACCCACCCAGATCCTTATGGGTATCTCAAGGATAGCCACAACCCATCCGATACTGACCCTCCTCGCCGCCGTGGCCTTTCTTTGTACGGTTATCCAGTTCCCCAGAATATTTGACCATTTCCACCAACTCCACCGGCTTTCCCTTCAGCTTCCGGTCATTGGGGCTATCCAGCGCACAGTGATTATGGCGAATTTTGCCCGTACATTCAGCAATCTCATGGACGCGCAGGTCACCCTGATCCATGCCCTCTCTCTGGTTAAGGATATTTCCACTAATTTCTGCTACCGGGCCATGATCAGCAACGCCATCCTGGCCGTCAACGAGGGCCGCAAGATGGCGCCGCTTCTAAGCGACACCGATGTCTTCAGGAAGGATTTCATCAAGCTTCTGCAATTCGCTGACCAAACCGGTGAGATATCCATCGCTCTCGCGCCCTTGGCCGATGAGCTCGATAATGAGCTAAACAGCCTGATCGACGACCTCAAACCGGTTGTCGAGTCGATCATAATCGTGGTGATCGGCATCATCCTTGGCGGTGTCCTGCTGGCACTGTTCCTGCCAATCTTTAACATCTCGGAGGCAATTAAAGCACAGGCCGGTTAGCCGCTTTTTGCGATGAAGCCCATAAGTCTTGTACTCTGTTTCCTCGCCTGCTTGAACCTGTCAACCAAGGCAGGCGACAATGTTATCTCCATAGCGGGCGGAACTGCCCAGAAGCCCGGCACCGCAGCGGCATTCACCTTCACGAGAACGAGCAGGTCCGGGACTTATCCAGCGCTAAAAGTTTTCTACACAATCGACCCCTCTACGACCGCCGTGAAAAACCTGGATTACACCTCATCACTGAGAAATTCGGGATCAGTCGATTTCCCGGCAGTAGGGCAAAGTGTAGAGGTCACGGTCACTCCCAAAGACAACCCCAACCAGACCGGTCCGCGCTACATCACAGTGGATTTGGTCGACAAACCCGATTACCAAATCGCCGAAAACGGAGGAAGCGCAACGATTGATATCCTTGACGACAAGCCCGCGAAAAGGGCCGTGACAATCAATGCGGTGATCGTAGGCGGATCGGCCGATCCATGGACGAGTGTCGACGCCTCCATGGTTGACTCGATGACCGTTACCGGCGGCGTGCAGGCGATCGGTTCTTCCACATTGCCCCGGACCGGCCCAAACAAGAACCCGCTCTTAACCATTAACCCTGACCTCGGTTTCTTAAGCGGAGCCAGGATTGCACCCATTACACCGAACGTATTTGACGTCCGGATCACGAGTTCCAACGAAGGCCTTTCGCCATGAAGAGGAACGGATTTACCATTCCGGAGATCATTCTTGTTACCTTGGTGGTCGCAATAGTTAGCGCGCTGGCCTACGGAATGTACCAAAATGTCGTGAACGATCAGCGGGGCCGCACCTGCTCGGCAAATCTGCGAACGATTGAAGCCGCCAAGACCGCGTGGGTCCATGATCATCCAGGGCAGGACATCACCTCCGTAAACGAGTTGCTTCCATATCTGAAGACCGGCGTTTTGCCCACCTGCCCGAGCGGCGGGACCTACAGCAATCTCACAGACCGCAGGCAACTGGCGCGCTGCAGCCTCTACAACCCGTCCAAGCCATGGGCACACGCCGTTAATCCCTAGATGATGAACCCGAGACGGACCACGGCCGGTTTTACAGCCGTTGAAGCCACGGTGATGGCATTGGTGCTCGCTCTCATCTCTTGTGTCGCAGTCATCAGCGCAAACTCCCTGCAACAGAGCGCTCTGGTACGAAAGGCGACGGCAGACCTCTTCAAGATCAATATGTCGAAGATGGCGTGGATGATGGATCATCCGGGACAGGATCTACCCGCGAATGAAGCGGACCGGCAGAGCGCGCTCGTTGCCGGGCATTACCTGAAGTACGGCATGCCTGTTTGCCCGTACAATGGAACCTATTCGATAGGGAGTGTGTACGAGAAGCCAAGCTGCTCTCTCAATGGAGTCAGCATGAACACCCAATGAGCGTCCACCGCGAACGGACCAAAAACTCCGCACGAGGCTTTACCACGGTCGAGTTGATCATTGTGCTCTCAATCGTCGCGATCTTATCCGCCGTCGCAGCGTTCGCTATATTTCAGGCCCAAGAGCGCGCGCGGGCCGATAATTGCTACGCCAACATGCAGCTGATTGAGGATGCTAAGGATCGGTGGCTGAAAACCCACTACGGACAAGGGGACCCCACACAGAGCGATCTCGCCTCCATGATGGCGTTAAGTCAATTTCCCGTTTGCCCGGATCATGGTGTTTATTCGGGTTTCGGTATTCACGAGAGTGTCCAGTGCTCCGTGCACGGTGCCTACCGCCACGTCGCCGCACCACAATGAGAACAAAGAGGTGTTAAAGTTTTTATACAGCTATCCCTGGAAATTCTATCTTAAAACCTTATTCAGGGAGCCAAACATCGTGAGCGGAGCCATGCGGGTCACAGAAGACCGTATTTCAATCCTCTCACCGGTAGAAGGAAGGCTATCGTTTACTGCCTTGTTCAAGGTTCTCGAAGGAGCCCCGCTCTTAAACGGCCCTAGCCGTCCTGGCCGCGACACCGCATTTTACTCCGCCGCGCTGAGCGGACGCGGCGTCAACCACGCGTTCCAGTGGGTTTTCGTGGTCGACATGCCTGAAGTGCAAATCCACCAGGCCGACGCACAGAAGTACAGTATTGACAGGGAGCTAACCCCTGTGCGGGTCAACCAACTGGTCCCAAGCGCACCAAAAGCCGGCACGTCATACTGGGAGCTGTTAAACGCAAAGCTGAATCCAATCGGCGAGGAAGTAACACCGGTCTCCATCCTCTTTGGCATTCCAAAGACAGCTGCCAGGAACCTGGAGGACTGGGCCGCATTCCTTGGTTCGTATGTCGCCGCCATCATACCGCTTCCACTGGTCCTGCTCGAAGAGTCCGTCTCTTTGAGTCCCACTGGAATCCATATTGTGTTAACCACCAATCATACCGTCATCGCCATGACGCAGGAAAAGGAAATCAAACTCATCACCAGGGTTGAACCATTTCATAGGCTTGGGGCTAGCCGGATTTCCGACACGCTGGAGTCATTCGCGGAGGTGTTCCCAGAAATCACGGACAGCACGGCCCGCATTACAAGCTGCGACCTGCCGGTGGCCGAACTCGCGGAACACGCCAAAGCATTTTCCATTGCCTCCACGCTAACCACTCCCGATGAGCTCCAGAGTGGGGCGGAGACCATCTCGGGCGCCAGCGTCTCGCCAATAGAGGCGCTAAGTCTTTATCGCGCCCTTCGCCTGGTGCCCTCCTGCGTCTAGCTTTAATCGCCTATTTTATGCTTAACTACGGATTTCTCACCAGCCGCAAACAGCGAGCCATTTATCTGTACCGCAGCGACAAGTTCTTTAGGGCGACATTTGCGGTTCTAATTATATTTCTTCTTACACAGATTTTTGCCGTCTTTGCCGGCGGGGCACTGGTGATACTGGGAAGCAAAACAGGCCCGCAGGCCCGCGAGAACCAGCTGCGTAACAAATCGCTTGTTGCCCAGGAAGCTCAGCGCATGTCGCTCATCCGCAAACTTGAAACCATCACCTCGCTCAAACCCCTTATCACTACCCGGATTCCGGCCGCCCGGCTGATCAGGAACATAGAGGAAGCATTCCTTGCAAACGACCAGGTCTCCCTGACAGAGCTAAAGCTCCTCAATGGCTTTAACCACAACGATCCAAACAGCAAAGACGATTTTACGATTATAATCACCGGCGCAATCAGACATTCCGACGAAAACCCGACCATTGTCCTTCGCAATTTCACCAAATCCTTGACTGACAATCTGCCAAAGGACTCACGGATCGACGTCTTGAGAAACGCTGTGACGGAGCGAAATGAAGCCTTTGTGCCATTCGACGTAAAAATCCATTACGTGCTTTGAGAAATGAAAACCTCGCTCGCGACATTCCTCAGCTTTTTGCTCGTTTCAGTGGCCATCATTACGGGTGAGAGTTTATTTCTATTTTCCGCATTTCAGAACATCGAATCCAAGCTCACGCAAAACGACAATGAATTGCTGGAGCTCGCCAAGCGCGAGGCGGCTCTGCAAATGGTAGGAGAAAAGAGTGAGGGGCTCGAACAAAAGGCTTCGATGCTCCTGGCTGGCTACACCCCGGAACCTCTCAGTATCAGCCAGGAGACATTCGGGGACCTGTTCCTGTTGGGAGTCCAAATCTCACCATTGGAGCAGCCCGGAGACAAGGAAGCCAAAATCTGGACCTATAAACTTAGCAGCACGACGATCGAATACCATCGCCTTATGCCGGCCATTTCCGAGCTTGAGAATCAATACCCGACCGGCCGGTTTATCGAGATTGACCTGAAGTCGACGCGCCCTCCTTTTGCCATGAGTCCCGGACCGGTCAACTTCACCGGGATCTTCGCAACCTTAAGGGGACGCCAGTAGCGAATGTTTCTATGAGAACCAAGTCAGAACAAGGATTTTTTCTGCTTGAGTTGATCATCTCCATGTTTGTTCTTCTGCTTGGGGTTTATGCAGCCGCCTGTCTCTTTTCAGGCGTGATCTATCAGGGGCTAACGGCTCGCTGCGACGCCCGGATTGCGGACGTGATCCGCTACGAAGTCCAGCGGGCGCAATTGATTCCTTATCGGCTGATCCCGGTTAATGCCACTGAAAGCCCCCCAGTCCAATTCCTTTACCAGCCTCTTCAACCTGACGGCGGAGTAATGCAGCTCTTCCCCGTTCAAGTCTCCAGAGCGTACAGGACGCTTTCCGACCCGGCCTCCAAACAGATTAATATCACTATCACCTACCAATACCCTAATCCCGACTTCTGGAATAGTTCAGCCCCGGTAACTAAACAGACGGAGATCAACACCATCAATCGGTATCCATGATCCCAAAATCGGCACAACGGTCGCAAAGCGGATTCACGATCCTTGAGGGAGTCGTTGCCATGTCTCTCGCGGTCACGCTCTTTGTTGCTGTGGCAAACGTGCTGGCGAGCATGTCGAGAGTTTACACCTCAACCTTCATCAGCGACATGGGAGAAGCAGAGGCGGAAGTTTTCAGGACGGAGTTTGATTATGCGCTCAAAAATTGCCAGGAATTCGAAATCTACCAAAGCGCGGACGCTTTCTCCGGCACCGGAACACCGGTTAACTCCGGAAACCTGCTCGTATGCAATATGGGGTTAAACCAAGTCGGGTTAACCGAGGAAAAATACCTGATTTTCTGGTTTCAACCTGACTCTGGCGGACAAGGATCAGGCAAGCTCTGTTATGGGGAAGTTGACACCGCGGGGAAGCCATCATTGCCGGGCGTTTACGCAACGTTTCATGACCTCGCAGATTTTCACCGTACGAGGCAACCGTGAACGCGAACGCGAACCTGTTTTCGATGGCAGTCGATCTAACCACGACCCGCCTATCGGACTCAAAAGAAGCCTAACAGAAAGACCTGGCAAATTATGAAGTCCAGAGAATCTTATGAAACAGACGCTAATGAAAACCAAAGGCTTTACGTTCATTGAGGAAAAGGTCTCGTTACGGATTTCTTATCCTCTATCCATCGATAGCGACGACTACAATGTACAATTTCCTTCAAGCTACGATTAAACTCAACGCCCAGTACCGCAACATACAAAACATCATGGCTTTACATAGCGCTCTCGCTAACGCCAAGATGAACTACGCAACCGACCTAGCCTTCCAATTGGCGTCCGCACAAGCGGCTTTAGCTGCAACGCCAATGATACCGAGATAACGATAGATGAAGAACGGAAAACGCGGCTCTGTCCTAGTCTACACGGTCATACTTGTCACCGTTGCGGTTTTCCTTGCACTTGGCTTTCTTGGGTCCCGGGAAGAATGGCTCAGGGGCGAGAACCGGCGCCTGATCCGAACATTCTCTGAACTAGACTCGGAGATCGGACTGAACGAGCTAAGCGGATTCATTCAGAACCAGATTGCGACCAGCCTATCCTTTGACCCTGGCACTCTTACCGAAGCGAACGGGCCGCTTGCAAGCGCCGCACAGTCGAGCCTCGTGTTCAACGGGGTCCCGATCACTCTTTACAACTACACAACCAATATCGCGCCTACCGCCGTAATTAACTTGAGTCCGCTCACCTTCCCCACAGACCAGCTTCAATCGCTCACCTATCCCGCAACCTCTCTTTTTGACCCCCTGTACGGAGCGAGCGCCCTCTCCAGCGCATTCACTATCACCCAGGCGGCGCGCACCGTGAGCAACACGGAAAGCGAGTACTCAAACAGACAACGGGTGACAACAGTCGAAATACGGCAGGTGCCCTTGAGCGTCTTTACGGTTTTTTCCAATGCTTCAACGCTGATCAGCCCCGTCAACTTCCCAAACGGAACGGGGAGAGTTCATATCGAGGGCCTGGGAACAATCTCCGGTAATGTCACGGCGATCTATCCATTTACGGTTACCGGCTCTCTTAGCTTTTCATCCGGCGCGACACTAACCGCCCAGCGCTTGCCATCGGATAGCGGTAGCGCACACACGGCTGATGCGAACTCAACGGTCAATGATTTCAAGGGAGAATTTGAGAATGTAATCGTTACCCAGGACGTTAACCATTCACACGAGGTTATTGTGCCCGATTTAGCAGTGAAGATTTCAACTCAGTGCGAGATCGCGATTGTTCACAGCAAAGGACTAACCCCGAATGAGGACAGGTTCACCGCCACCGCGCAGCAAGGGGCAAGCCCCGCCACCGCCTCCCAGATTGCCTCTGAGATGACGATCGATCAGACAAGCTGGCTTTCAAAACGTTTCCCAAACATCCGAATCATCGTGTTTGACTTCAATAACCTTCGAGGGCTCGGCGTGACATCTTATTACCTCACCTCGAAGGACAAAACCGCCGTCGTCCTGATCAAAAACGCAGGAGTGTTAAACCAGAACCTCTCAATCGTATCAAACCTGGCTGTGTGGGTCTCTAACGGTTTTAACGATGGTACCGTCACATCCGGCACGGAGCAGGATGTGATCTACGGGACCCAAAGCGGATATAACCCAAGCCTTCACAACGCCTCCATCGTCACAAGCCAGAAACTCGTCGGCGTGAATACCGGGCCTTGAGACGCAAACTAACTGGCCCGGCGTTGTGATCGCCGGCAAGCCAACGCAGACGACGCGCTAAAAGAAAATGCACTTCAACGGCGAAAATCTGATCGAACCGTTTGAAGACATCTAATTTCCCTCGGGGATATTTAAATTCCCAAAGGGGTTCTTCGATCCCGCGTCAGGCAAGCGCACAGCCCGCAGAACAGCTCCCAAAGCGGCTCCGCGGGCGTTTTTTGAGCCGAACACATTGAGAACGAGGTCGCTCCAGCGGAGATAGTTAATCAGAAGGACGAGCGATGGAAAACGAAATCAAAATCACAGGACACGGGATAGTGATCAGCAAACATGCAAGCGGGGTAATTTGCGCATATGACAGCCGGTACCGGATTTTAAAGGTCCCTTTGGAAGGTGGGGTGATAGCCGAGCTGGTCCAAGTGCGAACGAACAACAGCACGATTCATGGCGAATATCGTAATCAGCTTATGACGATACAGAAAGGCAAAGATGCCGCAGTAATTGAATTCTAAATCCGCGAAAGGAAATTAAAGCAAAAATCAGCTGCCTCGAGAAGCCTGAAGGTATCCGTCAGCGTCACAGCAGCGAGCCGGCGCGTCGTTACTTTTCAAGGTGTTTTTAGATGAGTTTCATAGAAACTGTAAAAGTGCAGATTTATTTGCTTGCGGCAGGCTTCGTATTCGGTGCGATTACAGGTTCTTTCCTGAATGTTTGTATTTATCGTATTCCGAGAGGTATTTCGCTTATCAATCCCACACGGTCCTTTTGCCCTGAGTGCAGGCGGCAAATACCGTTTCATTTGAACATCCCGATTCTGAGCTGGCTTCTCCTGCGGGGCCGCTGCGCGAGCTGTCACGCGCCGATCAATCCGCGCTACCTGATCGTGGAAGCTCTTACGGCAGCCCTGTTTGCAATCGCCATGTGGCGGGTCCCGCTCCCGACAGTTTTTTCGATCTGGGTAATTCTTTCGATTCTGATCGTTACCACGTTTGTCGATCTGGAGTTCCTTATCATCCCGGATGTGATGAGCAAAGGTGGAATTGTTGCCGGTCTGCTTCTAAGTCTTCTTACACCGGGTTTACACAACACCTCGAGTCCATTCCACGCCGCCGTTTCGTCGATTGTCGGTGGAGTCACCGGCGCGCTGATTCTTTATTTGATTGGCGAGCTCGGAAAGCTCGCATTCGGCCGTTACAAAATCGCACTCGAGACGCCTGCGGAATTTAGCCTTGAGAGTTTGCCCAACGAAGATCTGCGGATCGTGATCGGAGCCGAAAGCTTTTTGTGGAGCGAACATTTCTTTCGGACATCCGATCGGATCGTTCTGCATGCAACAGACGTCGAGATCAACGGAAACTCTTTTCAAAATATCGATCTCAGATTTTTCCATGACAGAGTCATCGCGGCCAGAGAGACGATCGATCTCGACAAAATCAAAAGCCTCTCGGGTCACACGACCGGTGGACGATTCCCTCGCGAAGCGATGGGCTTAGGCGACGTTAAACTTATCGCCGCAATCGGCACATTTGTGGGATGGCAAGGAACGCTATTCACCATCGCCGGCGGGGCCTTTGTTGGCGCCGCATTCGGCATCGCGTCTATAGCCCTCGGACAACGGGAACGCTCGGCAAAAATCCCATTCGGGCCTTATCTTGCAATTGCCGCTGTCATTTGGTTGTTTTGGGGCGAGATGATCAGTCTGATCTACGCGCGCACCGCGGGCCTGGCGGCCTGAACGGGTCGCTGAGTCTCGGCTCATAGCGTGCAGGAGCTACAGGAGTTCAGAAGTTCAGGGGCTGCAGAATGAAACAGCTTACCGACCTGTCGACGGTAATTCCTCCGCCTTTTACGCAATAGGGACAGGTCAAATATCACACGATATCAAGAGTGTCTCGGGTGACACAACCAGCGGACAATTCCCTCGCAAAGCGATGGGCTTGGGCGACGTTGAACTTCTCGCCGCGATCGGCACATTTGTGGGATGGCAAGGAACGCTATTCACCATCGCCGGCAGGGCCTTTGTCGGCGCTGCATTCGGCATCGTGTCTATAGCCCTGGGACAACGATAACTGTCGGCAAAAATCCCATTGAGGCCTTATCTCGCAATTGCCGCTGTCATTTGGTTGTTTTGGGGCGAGATGATCAGTCTGATCTACGCGCGCACCGCGGGCCTGCGGCGTGATCGGGACGCTGAGTCTCGGCAGCCGATGTGACCAACCCGCACCCATCGAAATCGCACAGCCTGCGATTCCCACTTTTTCCTTTTGCCTTTTTACTTCTTACTTTTCCCGCCGTGGCGGTGCTCAGATATCCGCCCGTAAAAGTATTTCCCTTATCTCCGGAAACGAGCTTTGACGATCGTCATTCCACTCCATTACACAGCAGGCCTTCTCAGATTTTTTCAATTGAGCCAGTCCTCGTTCAGAAACGCTGAGTGCACGCAATAGGCGGTCCATCGCTTCCGTCCATTGCGAGGGAGGATAGGTTTTCTGGATCGCGCCAAGCGCGCACCATCTTACCGCCCGCGGATCAAAAGCCTGAAGCTTGTTGCCTTGCCGGTCTTCCGCCGGCGATTCCTGGCACCAGGTCTCGGGCGAGTTTAGGAGTTCATGCGCTTTCATTGTGATTGGGTATTTGATCAGGTTGATTTACGATGCGGGTCATGCCCGGTTGAAATCGTGGTTGTGGCGGAATGCATAAAGGGCGATTGAATTCCGCCTTTACCTGTTCTTGAGGCGAGTTGGGCCTTCTTCCAAAAAATTGTTTTCGATCGGCGAACCCCTTCGGCCGGATAGTCCAGGGACTTCAACCGATTGCCGTCACCCCGGAAAACTTCTTCCCGCGTATGTCAGCAGGGGACACGCAGTGCGAGTAGGGGACCGCAGTGCGAGTAGGGACAGGTCAAATATCGCAGGCGAAGTGCCTAATTTAACTACACTTTTGAGTTTTGTTCTGTATAGTGCTGCTGCACGCACATGAGGTTCCCGCGCGTCAAGGCTGAGGGTCTGAGTTTTTACCACTGCGTTTCGCGAGTGGTTGACCGTCGATTGATTTTCCAGACCACCGACCATGGCTCCGCCGAGGCAGAAAGATTTGTGCTACTGATGCGTCGACTGGAGGCCTTTAGCGGCGTTCGGGTTTTGACCTATGCTCTGATGTCTAATCACTTCCATCTTCTTTGCGAAGTGCCTCAAGCCCGAGAGGTATCTGAGGCTGAGTTACTCGACCGTATCCAAGCCGGCTACGGTCCAGCGCGTCGCCAAGCCCTCGATCAGGAGTTGGCGCGCCTGCGTCAAGAGCCTGATGGCGCCCATCGGATCCAACGACTCCTTAAGGCCTATCGCGACCGCATGTTTGACCTCTCGATCTTCATCAAAGAGCTCAAAGGTGGCTTTGCCCAATGGTACAACCGCCGTCATGCTCGTTACGGGGTGCTGTGGGCTGATCGCTTTAAGAGCGTTCTGCTCGAAGGCGGCGAGGCCTTGGCCGCCGTTGCTGCTTACATCGAACTCAACCCGGTTCGCGCCGGTCTTTGTGCCGATCCCAAAGATTATCGTTATTGTGGCTACGCTGAGGCGCTCGCCAAGGGTTCCTCTCTGGCCCGCCAGGGTATTAGAATTGTTCTGGGCCAATCAGAGACTACCTCCTGGAAAGAAGTCAGCCGGCAGTATCGCAAGTACCTCTTTGTGCACGGAAGCTTGAACACCAAAACCAAGCGGCCAGCCTTTGACCTGGCCACTGCTCAAACCGTCGTTGACCAGCAAAACGGCGAACTCTCCCTGCCCGAACGCTTACGGTGCCGCATTCGCTACTTCACTGATGGCGTGATCCTGGGAAGTCAGTCCTTTGTTGAATCGCACTTCTACAATCTCAAGCAGAAGCTGGGTTACAAACGTCGGCGGCCTGCCACGCGCTTAAAAGCCCTGGGCTGTGCTGACACTCTCTGGGTTTTCCGCGATCTGCGAATCCGACCGATCGGTTAAGATCCTCCTCCGCTCGGTTTTTCACCCGATCTGCCTGTATGGTATTTAGCGTTGCCTTGTAGTTTTCAGCCGGGCGCCGGTCGCGAATTGTTTTGCCCGAAAAATTCGGGATCCAGGATCCTCCCGCTTTGTTTGATGCGCCGCACCCTCGCGTGCCCCCGACTCAAACTTCTTGCATCGGCGATCCCAATTCCTTCTCGTCTTCTTTCACTTTCCCTCACTTTCCCTCTTTCTCTCTTATCTGACCTGTCCCTCTCACATGAAGCGAAATGCCGTTAACCTGCAACACTTCGTCTTGCCTCCTTCGCTATGCCAGCATATGGAGCAATTCCTCGCGAGAGGGCCCGGGAGGGATCACCGCCTCGTGGGTGCCGGCGACCTCCATGATACGGTCGACCACTCCAGGCCGCGCCATGACCTCCTGCGGCAACGCGAGCAGCGACCTCATCTCGGCGCCGGCTCGGAAGAGGTCGGCGTCGTACATCATCGCGACGAGAAGCGCCTTGGCGATCCGTGCACGCGGGTCTGCCGGCTGCGGTGCCGGCCGACCCTTGATCAACGCGTTGACCTGGGCGATCCGCGTCCGATCGATCTCGATCGTGTTACGGTACCAGGGCGTCACTCGCGTCTCGGTCATGGAGTCGTGTGCAAGTGCGAGCGCGAGTGGATTGTCCAGGTGTTGCCGTACGACCTCTGCCGTGCCGTGGGTATGCATGAGGCCCATGGTGATCCCGCGCCCATGCGACG
>CAVVPV010000004.1:0-204608 GCA_963750185.1 uncultured Verrucomicrobiae bacterium | reverse complement strand
GCGGCTAACGTAACATACCACCGTAGCATACGCGTCCCGCGTGTATTCTGTTTGGCTGAATTGTCCAGGAAGGAGTCTTAACGGGATTCGACCTTTTGCACTAAGCGTGGCGCAGAACGAAAATTAATACGCGCGGGACGCGTATGTTACGTTAGCCGCTGGACGAAAGTCATGCCATTTCGTCGACTGGAAACTTAGTAGATCTTTATGTAAGCCTTCTCCCTGAGGGTGTCGATCCAACGCTGGGTGGCTTTCTGTCGCTGGGCTTGCTGAAGCTTCCTAGTGATTCCGTCCCGGACCTCCTGAAGCGGAATGATACCGGAGCTCTTCTTGGATTCGCAGTAAAGAATGTAAAACGAATCGCCGATGCGAACGACGTCGCTTACCTGCCCGGGCGAAAGCGCAAACGCAACGTCGGTTAATTGCTGGTTGAGCGTCTTGCGGTCGATTAAACCCCAGTCACCACCGGATGCAGCGGTTCCATCCATCGAATAGGTCTTTGCCATCGTCGCGAAATCAGCGCCGCCTTTGACCTTATCGCGTATTTCCTCCGCGGTTTTGCCTGTGGAATCGGCCGAATTCGCATCGAGCGGATCAGCGTTCAAGACGATCATTCGCAACTTGAGCTGTTCAGGAGTCACAAACTCCTGTTTGTTCGCGTCGTAATAAGCCTGGACCTCCTGAGGCGTCGGATCGTAATTCCCTTTGACGTTGTTCTGTCGCATCGCACCAACGATGACTTTATCTCGCTGCATCTCGCGAAATCTGCTGAGCGTGTAGCCTTGTGCGATCAACGTTCGGAGGAACGCCTGGCGGTCGCCGCCAAATTCTTCCTTAATAATGCTCTGGATCTGATCGTCCACGACGTACTCCGGCATCGTGTACTCTTTCTTTTTAAATTCCTCGACGATCAACTGCCGGTCGATCAGATCGTTTAGTGCGGATAAGCGCGCTTCCTTAATCTTGTCGATCAACTCCGCGCCGTTGTACTGCTCGCGCAGTGTTCGTTCACGCGGACCGGAGAGCTCCTGGACCTGTGAGAAAGTGATGACGTCCCCATTTACGACAGCCGCCACACCGTCGATAACCTGCGGCTGGGCTGATTGCGCCTCGGCGGACTGCGGCTCGGCGGCGCTGAGCTGCAGGCCAAACAAGGAAACGGCGGCCAATAGCGCGAAAGACAGCTTCGAAATCATGAGCATTCTTAAGAAAGTCGGCTTATGAGACTCAACAAAGCCGCAAGATTATTTTGGCCTTCGCCCGAAGTCAAGCGGGGAAACCGGTTCCCAACCAGCAGGTAATCCCCACCCCGCATTAGCATCACTTTCAATTCACGCACCTCGATCGATAAAACCTTAGCTCGGGCCGCAACGAATTTTATCTCGCTCAACATCAGTAGGTTTCGAACAGCTTCCGGTACCGGTCCGAATTGATCACGCCAGTCGCGCTCGAGCTTTTCAAGTATCTCTTTTGTATTCGCCTCGGCGAGCTTTTTGTACGCCTGGATCCGCGACTGCGGCTGCGAAATGTAGTCTGCAGGAATAAACGCCGGTTCCAGGCCATTTTTCGAACTTCCGTATTCCGCCTCATTTGTGCAGACAAAATCGAGACGCATTGAAACTTCCGATCGACTCGGCGACCGTTTGCCCTGTAACTGCTCGACGGCCTGCTGCAACAATTGACAGTACAAGTCGAATCCGATGTTGATGATGTGGCCGCTTTGCGCTGTGCCAAGTATATTTCCAGCTCCGCGAATTTCGAGATCCCGCATTGCAATTCGGAACCCGGCGCCCAAGCCGGAATATTGTTTGATCGCATTGATCCGGCGGCGAGCAGCTCCAACCGTCATCATGTCCCTCGGGAGCAAAAGATAAGCGTACGCCTTGTGCTGCGCTCTGCCGACTCTTCCGCGCAATTGATACAAATCCGCCAACCCAAATCGATCCGCGCGATCGATAATGATGGTGTTCGCATTTGGAATGTCGAGCCCACTCTCAATGATCGTGGTTGAGACCAGGATATCGGTTTTGCCGATGACAAATCGCTCCATCACTTCTTCCAATTGCCGCTCATCCATCTGACCGTGCCCAACGTCGACGCGCGCGCCGGGACAGAGCATCATGATTCTTTCCCGCACACGGTCGATCGATTCGACACGATTATGTAGAAAGTAGACTTGCCCTTTCCTGCGCAGCTCGCGGTGTATCGCATCACGAATTATCCGTTCATCGTACGGGCAAATGACCGTCTCGACCGGTAGACGGTTCGGCGGCGGCGTTTCAATGACGGACATATCTTTAGCGCCAACAAGGGAGAGGTAGAGAGTCCGTGGAATCGGTGTCGCGGAAAGGGTCAGAACGTCCACGAGCTTAAACTGCTCCTTGAACTTCTCTTTGTGACGCACACCGAAGCGCTGTTCTTCATCGATCACGACAAGGCCAAGATCCTTGAACTCAATGTCGCCTGTGATCAACCGGTGAGTCCCGATTACGATGTCGATACTGCCTTCGATTAACCCGCGCGCCGTGTCTCGCTGTTCGCGCTGCGAGAGAAATCGGCTCATCATACCAACACGGATCGGATAATCCGACATCCTTTCCCGGAACGTATTGAAATGTTGCTGCGCGAGGACGGTTGTCGGCACGAGCATGGCAACCTGTTTTCCGTTTATCACTGCTTTGAACGCCGCTCGAATTGCGACCTCAGTCTTGCCAAATCCGACATCGCCACAGATGAGCCGGTCCATAGGGCGCTCGGATTCCATATCCGTTTTCGTGTCATCTATGGCCCGCAGCTGGTCGTCGGTCTCTTTATAGAGGAATGAGGATTCGAACTCCCTTTGCCATTGCGTGTCAGGTGGATGCGCATAGCTCTTCCGCAAATTACGCTCCGCCTGAATGTCCAGCAGCTTCGCAGCGTAATCGAAGACTGCCGTCTCGGCGGCCTTCTTCGCTTTGGCCCAGCGACTGTCGCCCAGTGCACTTAGCTGGGGAAGGCGTTTTCCAATTCCAACGTACCGGGAGACTAAGAAAGCCTGTTCGAAAGGAACGTAGAGCCGGGCCTCGTTCTCGAACTCCAAAACGACGACATCCTGTTCAGAATCATTGTGTTGAAGTTTTTGAATCCCGCGGTACCGAGCGATCCCGTGCTCCAGATGCACCACGAGATCCCCTTCGGCGATTTCCGAAAAATCGATTGGAGCGCGGCCTCCACGGAGCCGTGATCTTCGAAGCGCAAGCCGGCGAGCACTTGGGGCCTGGTACCGGCCAAAGATTTCGGCGTCACAGAGAATCGCAAGCTTTCCTTCGGGAAAGACGAATCCGCGGTTCAGCGATCCGACAAGAAACTGTACAAGATCAATATCGACGTTATTGTCGCCTAGCACATCGCGTAAACGCTCAACCTCTCCTTCGTTGTGGCAGACTGCGACAACCCGCCAATGCTCGTTTATCCAGGATCGGACTTGTCTTAGGGCCAGCTCCCGCTTGCTTTCTTCGACCAGAAAATCGCCGGCTTCAAAATCCTGAAAACCGGTCTCAAAAAAGGCCGTACGATAATCTTCGATTGCCTGGTCACCGGTCGCGCCCGCCGTGATCCGAATCTGCGCGTTCTTAGCCCCGCAGTCGACGCCGATTGAGATATCCCCTTTTCTAAGGTAATCGCTGAGATCGACCGAGAAGCTCTCGGTATCCCCAACGAGGACTTCGCACCGGTCCAGCGTCTGAATGGATGTCTGATCATCGAGTTCGAACTCTCGGATCGAGTCGATTTGATCGCCAAATAGCTCGATTCGAACCGGTAATGAATGGTGCCAGGAAAAGATGTCGAGTACCCCGCCACGCACCGCGAACTGCCCTCGCGCTGTGACCTGTGGTATCTTTGTATAGCCGGTCCCGATCAGTTTTTCGCAGAAACCGTCGCGATCGAGGCGATCATTGCGCTTCAGCGTCAATGTCTGTTTTCGGAGCGATAGCGCGCGGGGCACCTTGTCGTGAAGCGAGGATTCAGTGAGAACGATAACCGTCCGTTTCCCTTCGGCGACCTTTTGCAGCACTTCCAGGCGTTCGGCGGTGATTTCGGGGTCCTGGATCGCCTCCTCCACAGCGGGCAATTCAATTTCCGGAAAAAAAAGCGCCTCGACCTGCCAGTTGACAAGTCCGTTAAATATCTCCTCCTGCCGCCGGCTGTCTGCGCAAAGCACCCAGCAGGACCGCGATTCGTGGTGGCGCACAACGCACGCAGCCGCGAACGCCTGGGCGCCTTCGCACACATGCTCGAGACACGCGCCCCCTTTCCGTTCAAGCAATTTGAGGAGCTGCGGGAACCTCCGAATTGAATCGACTATTTCTGCCAGTTTTTCTGACATCGCCGCGCGCTTTTGCGACAAAGCCAAGAGCGGACCCGGATTTACTGAAAATTTAACTCTCTGGTTATTCCGTAACGTTCAATCCGCTTCCGCAATGTCGCTCGCGTGACGCCGAGCAGTTTCGCCGCTTTCACTTGATTTCCTTTGGTCCGCTTCATCGCGAAAAGCGTAAACTCCCGCTCAAGCCACGGAAGCAACTGGAGCGATCGATCGGTCGACGCTGCGTCCAGAAGAATTTCGACCGCTGTTTCGAGCGTCGGTTTCACCGGCCTGTTGTTGCTTGCGACCATCGGCACAGCCTCGGTGTCCCCGTCGGCTCGCTGGCCGGCCGCGCCGAGCGGAATATCTTTCGGAAGCAACACGTCACTCGTTGCAAGAACGCACGCTCGCTGAATCGTGTTTTCGAGTTCACGAACGTTGCCCGGCCACGGATATTCTTCCATGAGCTTTACGGCTTCTTCCGAAAGCTTGAGCTGGGGCAGGTGCTTCTGCGTCGCGATCTTTTTCAGAAAATATTCTGCCAGAAGGTTGATATCCTCTCTTCGCTGCCGAAGCGGCGGCAGATGGATTCTGACGACGTTCAACCGATAAAAAAGGTCTTCGCGAAACTGCTTCTTGGCCACTTCCTGCTCGAGCGTCTTATTGGTGGCCGCGATGATTCGAACATCGGTTTTAACGGTCGAGTTTCCGCCAACGCGGGAAAACTCCCCCTCTTGCAGGACGCGCAAAATCTTGCTTTGCACCCCCAGCGGCATGTCGCCGATCTCGTCTAGAAAAAGGGTCCCGCCATTGCTCTGCTCGAATCGGCCTATCCTCTGCGCTGCAGCTCCCGTAAACGCCCCTTTCTCGTGACCGAACAATTCGCTCTCGAGGAGATTTTCAGGGATCGCGGCGCAATTGATCGCGATGAACGGTTGGGCGCTTCGGCTGCTGTAGTGATGGATCGCCCTTGCGACGAGCTCTTTGCCCGAACCGCTTTCGCCAGTAATCATGACCGGTGCGTCGCTATGGGAGACACGGCCCACCATCTTAAAGACTTGTTGCATCGGCTGGGATTGGCCGACCAGACTGTCCTGGTATTGCTCAACTGTAAGCTGCGGTTTGAACGCAGTCGCCGAGCGCATCTCGGCCTGGGCGTTTAATGCCGCGTCCACAACCGGCTTCAAATTGAAAGGAAGCGACTCCTTCCGAAGGTAATCGAAAGCGCCGAGCTTCATCGATTCAATGACCGATTGCGTCGTTCCGAATGCGCTCATCAAAATGACGATCGCATTCGAATCTCGTTGTCGGACCCGGGCCAGGAGCTCCAAGCCGCTGAACGGCATCAAATGCGTTTCGGAAACGAGTAAGTCTGGATTCTCCGCTATATAGATCTTATAGGCTTCGTCTGCGGTCGTGGAGGTCACGACGCGTGTGGTCGGTGTCTCAAGCTGATTTTGCGCCCACTCGAGAAAGTCTGTTTCAGGATCAACTAACAAAATTGTCTGCATTAATATCTGGCCCGGCGGCGTATCAGAATCCGCTCCGACGGATCCCGTGGTTAAAACCAATACTTTGCGCACGTCCCTGAATGCGCAAGCGACATGCTCACTTTTGAGCAGCGAGCATAAAGTCCTTTTACTTACCGGTCCACCAGAGATGCGCAGAAAAAGACAATTTGTAAACAACTTGGTGCCTTGTCCCCGAACGGGTTAAACGCCTCCGTAGCGCCTGTTCCGCCTGCCGTATTCTTCGACTGCTTCGACGAGGTCTTTCCCTCGAAAGTCAGGCCACAGCTTTTGGGTGACGTATATCTCTGTGTAACTCAATTGCCAGAGCAAAAAATTCGAGATTCGCATCTCGCCGGACGTTCGAATAAACAGATCCGGGTCAGGCCACTGGCTTGTGTATAGACATTCGGAAAAGATTTCCGGACTTATCTGGTCGATCTGGAGCTTTCCGGCCACGACTTGTTCGACAATTCTCTTAACGGCGTCAACTATCTCGGCGCGACCGCTGTAGTTCAACGCAAGGATCGTCGTGAGTCGCTTGCCATCGGCAGTCGCTGCTATGGATTCGCGGACCTGCTTCTGAACTGGCGCCGGCATTTCGTTCAGGCGCCCGATTGCCTGCAGTCGCACGCTCCGTTTCCGCAAATCGTCGGTGTAATCCTTCAAAAACTTCTGCAAGAGTCCCATCAAGGTCTCGACTTCCTCTTTCGGCCGACGCCAATTTTCTGTCGAGAACGTGTACAGAGTCAGATACTCGATACCGAGCTCCAAACACGATTCAACACACTCCTTCGCGGCGTTTGCGCCTTCGAGGTGCCCCCTGGTCCGTGGCCAACCACGCTGGCGGGCCCATCGGCCATTTCCGTCCATGATCACTGCAACATGTCTCGGAACGCTCGTGGACATTTTCAAACTTTTTGGCCTGAGAAGGAGACTAAACTGCAATCGTCTGAGCGCGGCTTTGCCCCACACCGACGATTTTTAGTTTCGCTCCAGTCAAATCGCAAATGGTGTGTAAATAGCTTCTAGCGTTCTCCGGTAAGTCGTCAAACGTACGAGCGCCACTCGTTGATTTCTGCCACCCATCGACTTCCTGGTACACCGGCACGCATTTTTCCAGCTGGCTTACCGACGTCGGTGGGACCGCGAGCTTTTTACCGTCGAGCTTGTACGCCACGCAAATCTTCAGGCGTTGCAGAGAATCCAAGCCGTCCAGGTTCGTCACGGCCAATTCATCGATCCCGTTGAGGATCTGAGCGTACCGCGTCGCAACAGAATCAAACCATCCGCATCGGCGCGCACGTCCGGTAACAGCGCCGTACTCTCGTCCCATCGAATGCATTAGATTAGAAACCGCATCGTCTTGCGTCGGAAATGGGCCTTCGCCGACGCGTGTCGTGTAGGCTTTCATCGCTCCGATTACACGATCGATCTTGTTCGGTGGCACACCCGAACCGGTGCAGGCGCCACCTGCCGTCGTGTTCGACGATGTCACATAAGGATAGGTCCCGTGGTCGACGTCCAGAAATGTTCCCTGCGCTCCTTCAAAAAGTATCTCTTTGCCTGCCTCCATCGCCTTGTGAATCGTCAACACCGTATTTGTGATGAGCGGGCGGATCATTTCACCGACCTCGAGGTACTGATCGAGAAGCGGTTTCATCCGGATCGGTTTTTGCCCGAGATCTTTCAGTAAGAGGTTCACTTCTTTCAAGCGCGCCTGCAGCTTGTCGGTAAAGAGATCTCTTTGCAAAAGATCACCTAGCCGGATCCCAATGCGGGCGACCTTATCTCCGTACGCCGGTCCGATCCCGCGCTTTGTCGTACCGATTTTTCGAGCACCTTTCGCAGCTTCCCTCTGCTCGTCGATCATTTTGTGGAACGGAAATACCAGGTGTGCACACTCGCTGATGAGTAGATTCTTGGAGTTCACTTTGACGCCCTGCGTCGCCAATTCCGATATTTCTTCCCAAAGCGAAATCGGATCGATCACGACACCATTACCAATAACGCAAAGCTTTCCTTTCCGTAGGATCCCGGAAGGAATGAGACGCAGAATGTACTTCTTCTCGCCGATAACGACAGTGTGTCCCGCATTATTTCCGCCCTGGCTCCTTACCACGACGTCAACTTTGTCGGTCAGGTAATCGATCACCTTCCCTTTCCCTTCGTCGCCCCACTGGGCGCCGACTAAAACGATGTTGGACATAAATCGAACGAACAGAAAAACCCGGTCCGGCTGGTTTCGGACCGGGTTAATCGCAAAAGCTGAGCAGCCCGTTTTAGGAAGGCTGGGTCGGCTGCTGAGGAGGGGGCTGGGATTGGGCAGATTGCACCGGCGCAGGCTGTGCCGCCTGAACGGGTTGAACCGGCTGCGGCGCCTGGTAGGGCTGCGTATTCTGAGGCGCACCCTTCAAGTCCTGGCCCGCTTGACGAAGTTCTTTGTCAAACTCCTCCCGCGCTTTCCGAAACTCGTTCATACTCTGGCCCAGACTCCGCGCCAGCTCGGGTAGCTTTTTCGCCCCGAACAGAACAAGCACAATCACAAGGATCAATACCCACTCAGTCGGCCCCGGTGTCACAAGAGCGATCGTATGCATGATTTAAAGCCTATCGCACTACCCGGTTTGTTTCACGAGAAACCTGTCGGGAATGCAACTTTGTTAATTATTTTAGAGCGTTCAGACGCGAAATAAGGTCCGCTTTGCTCGTCAGGCCGACGACCTGGTCTTTTACCTCACCCGCTTTGAAAAACAACATCGTCGGTATATTGCGAATTCCAAAACGGTTTGAAAGGGTTGGATTATTGTCGACGTCCACCTTCGTAATGCGAACAGCAGTCCCCTGCTCTTTTGCAATTTCGTCCAGGACCGGCGCAATCATGCGGCAAGGGCCACACCAAGTCGCCCAGAAATCTACCAGAATCGGGACATTCGTGGCGCTTACGGTTTGGTCAAAGGTAGTCTCGTCTAAATGAGTAACTGATTCCGTAGCCATAAAAATTGAGTATTTCCGCTGCGCTTTCAGCCGGCTCCTCACGAGTCAACTGAATGCAATCAGCATCTGCAAAATAAGCGAAATCACCGAAAAAGCCAATAACAAGCCGATCAGCGGAACCGTCCACGGATCCCGCGTTCCCTGGGCTCCGCCCAACATCATGATCTGCGCGCTTCCGGCGGACCGCTCGGGATGCTCAACCGCACCAGCGGCGTCGGCGCCGATCGGGACTTCCGGCTTGGGATGATTCCGCGGCGGCACCGGAATTCTTGCGACTCCCTTCTTCGCTTCAGGCATCAGGGTATATACCGTTCCAAATCCACTGGATGTCAACTGAGGAAGTGCTTATTAGGCAAGAAGTCAGGAGTCAGGAGTCAGGAGTCAGGAGTCAGGAGTCAGGAGTATCTTGAGCGCTTTATGGCTTAGTCGCGTCGGTGATAGGAGTTCCCGGCGGAAGTCAAAATCGAAAAGACAATGGTGCTTTAAAGCCCGTAGAGAAGCCTGATTCCTTTGGTATTGCGGTGAAGGCATTGGCGAAGTCCCGGGTCCGATCCCCGGAGCTATCCCGTTTGGAAGATTGATTGAGTCGGACGCCCAAAGGCCGGACCGGGACTTCTATCTACTTTAAACCAGGGTATCCAATCATGAAAACCAATCGCAGCAAAGCTAAACTCCAAGCAGGCATCAGGAGTATTTCAGTGACATCTAAGGAGGCCGAGCAGAGGCTGGAAATCTTGAGGCCGGACGCCGCCGGGATTGATTGCGGAGCCCAAGAGCACTATGTCGCAGTGCCGGTGGATAGAGTGAGCGCGGGCCAACCCACGGTGCGTTGCTTTAGTGCGTTTACTGAAGGATTGGACGCTGCGGTCGACTGGTTGAAAGAGTGCCGGGTCACCACGGTGGCCATGGAGTCAACAGGAGTCTACTGGATCCCCTTGCACCAGAAGCTGGAAGCAGCCGGCATCGAAGTGTATTTGGTGAACGCACGTCATGTGCGCTGTGTGCCGGGGCGCAAGACCGATGTGAAGGACAGCCAGTGGCTGCGCCAACTGCATCGCTTCGGCTTGTTGAATGCTTCTTTCCGGCCCGAGGACATTACTTGCCGACTGAGGAGTCTGCATCGTCATCGCGATAATCTGGTGTGTTCAAGCGCCTCGGAGATTCAACACATGCAAAAAGCGCTCCAGCAGATGAACCTGCATCTTCATCACGTAGTCAGCGATATTACCGGGCTAACTGGTTTGCGCATCATCGATGCGATCCTGTCCGGTCAACGGGATCCCCAGGAGTTGGCTAAATTGCGTGACAAGCGAGTCTCCAAGAGCACCCCTCAACAGATGCAAGCGGCCTTGGTGGGCGATTATCGAGCCGAACACCTCTTCGTCTTAAGCCAAAGCTTGCAAGCCTATCGCTTCCACCAAGCGCGCATCGAAGAGTGCGACCGTCAAATAGAACCGCTCTTGGAAAAACTGGCTCAACAGGTCGAAGCCGCCTCGGCCCAACTGAAACCGTTTAAAGGTGCACAGCAGGAGGAGACGCTCCCTGTGCCGCCCAATGAGCCCAAGACCGGCACTAGTGCCAGTAGTCCGCTTAACAAAGCAAAGAGAAAGCACAAACCGATAGCCAATGAACCTAAGATCGAACTGGCGGGCCTATTAGAACGCATCTGCGGAATTGATCTGACTCAGGTGGTGGGACTTAATGTGCTCAGTGTGCTGCTCATCGTCTCCGAGATTGGCATCGATATGAGCAAATGGCGCAGTGCTAAAGCCTTCTGCTCCTGGCTCGGCCTCTGTCCGGGCAACAAAATCAGCGGAGGCAAAGTACTCGACTCGCGCACCCGCCAAGTCGTCAATCGAGTGGCAGACGCTTTACGACTGGCCGCTCAATCGGCGGGCCGTACCGAGACCTGGGAGTCAGGAGTCAGGAGTCAGGAGTCAGGAGTCAGGAGTCAGGAGTCAGGAGTCAGGAGTCAGGAGTCAGGAGTCAGGAGTCAGGAGTCAGGAGTCAGGAGTCAGGAGTCAGGAGTCAGGAGTCAGGAGTCAGGAGTCAGGAGTCAGGAGTCAGGAGTCAGGAGTCAGGAGTCAGGAGTCAGGAGTCAGGAGTCAGGAGTCAGGAGTCAGGAGTCAGGAGTCAGGAGTCAGGAGTCAGGAGTCAGGAGTCAAGGAGTCAAGGAGTCAAGGAGTCAGGAGTCAAGGAGTCAAGGAGTCAAGGAGTCAAGGAGTCAGGAGTTGTCGAAGGAGACGGCGGCTTTCCGGTCTGTGCATGGTGATCACTCGGGTTCAATACGATGAAGATTTCATGGTAGGGGAAGTCCTGGCCTGACCGCGGATGCCAAGCTCTTGGAGCTTCTTCCAGCGTCCTTTCTTGTCACGCCAGAGTTGCCAGAAGCATTTCCGCATCTGGCTTCCAATCCAGGGTTCTAGTCGGAAAACCGGACGAGTAGGCGAAGTCCTCGCCCTACAGTGAACTCCTGGCTCCTTGACTTCTTGGCTCCTGACTCCTGATTCCCTACCCATCCCCCCGTTTCAAAACATACTCCTTGCGCTCTTCGGCATTTCCTCCCAGGTTCGAGCCATTTCACCTATGAATGTCTTGGTAACAGGGGGTGCGGGGTTTATCGGTTCCCATCTCGTGGAGGCCCTGTTGGCCAACGGCCACTCAGTTTCTGTCATCGATGATTTCAACGACTTTTACGATCCTCGGATTAAATCGAAGAACCTGGAGGCAGTTTGTTCGCGGATTCGCCTTCACAAAATCGATATCCGAAATCGAGAGGCAGTGATCGGCGCACTCGACGAAGAACGCCCGGAGGCAGTGGTTCACCTCGCCGCTCGAGCCGGAGTTCGTCCATCCGTCCAGCAGCCGGACCTCTACATTGCAACCAATATTAACGGAACTTTCCATTTGCTCGAAGCCGCTCGACAGTGCGGTGTCCGCCGATTTGTCTTTGCATCGAGTTCGTCAGTTTACGGAGCATCCGCCATGACTCCTTTCCGCGAGGACCAGGTTTTGACGCAGACATTAAGTCCCTATGCTTCCACAAAGCTGGCCGGCGAACAGCTCTGCTCCTGCTATTCGTATCTCTATAATATTGGTGTGGTTTGCCTCCGCTTCTTCACGGCATACGGGCCCCGGCAACGACCAGACCTCGCGATTCATAAGTTCACGAACCTCATACACCAAGGGAAACCGATCGATGTCTACGGCGACGGAAGCGCACGCCGGGACTTCACCTATGTCGATGACATCATTCAGGGGGTGATTGCGTCGATCAGTTACAACGCAGCACAATTCGATATCTTTAATCTCGGAGAAAATCAAACGATCGAACTCCGGGATGTGATCAGCGAAATTGAAAATGCGCTCGGAAAAAAAGCAACGATCAACATCCTGCCGCCGGTCCCAGGCGATATGCCGGCAACACACGCGGATATCTCGAAAGCGCAAAACCTCTTGAACTACGCACCCAAGACCGGGATACGGACCGGTGTACGGCGATTTGTCGCGTGGTATCTTCAAAATCAACTCTCATGAGCGCCTCTTCATTTCGCAACGTTGTTGAACTATGCCAGGCACTGGTTCAGATCCCGAGCGAGAATCCTCCCGGTTCAACAGCCAGCCACGGCGAAGAGGCCATCGCCCGGTTTGTGGGCGCTTTCCTCGAGGGGATCGGAGCACATATTGAGTACGAAGAAATCGATTCAGATCGACCGAATGTCTATGGGCTCTGGCCCGCTCCGGCGGGAGCGACGCAGCGGATCCTATTCGCGCCGCACCTCGATACCGTAACGGTCGAAGGCATGACGATTGATCCGTTTCTTGGGAATTGCAAGGATGGGCGCCTCTACGGCCGGGGAAGTTCCGACACGAAAGGAACGATGGCGGCGATGCTCTGGGCATTGAAGTCTGTCGATCTTTCGACTCTAAGCGTTGCTGTCGGATTTGCAGGGCTTGCCGACGAGGAGTTCGAACAGCTCGGTGCCAAGGCTTGTGCTGTTCGCAAAATGGCCGATTTCGTGGTCGCGGGCGAGCCGACCGACCTTAATGTTGTCCATACGCATAAAGGGACTGCCTGGCTTAAGATTGAGACCCAAGGAAAATCGGCCCACGCCTCAATCCCGGAAGCCGGCATCAACGCGATTGATCGAATGACGGACACACTGCAGCTTCTAAGGGAACACTTTCCGGAGATTTGCGCGGTGCAACCCCCTCCGCTGCTTCGCAAACCGACAATCAGCATCGGACGGATTAGTGGCGGTTCGAAAATCAACGTTGTTCCAGACAGATGCTCGGCCGAAGTCGACATCCGAACAGTTCCGGGCCAGGAATCGATAGTCGGCGCCATTGCCGAGTTTTTGCGGAATCGTCAGGTTCCGGCAACCGTGACGCCGATCAAGGTCTCGGCGCCTCTGTACACGTCGCCCGATAATCCCTTTATCAAGAGGTTCACGGAACTCGGATCGGATCTCAAAGGCGCTGATTGGTATTGCGACGCCGCGTTTTTCGCGCTCGAAGGCACACCGTCCATCGCGATCGGACCCGGATCGATCGCACAGGCGCATACTGCGGACGAATACATCGAGATCGCAGAACTCGAGCGTGGCGCCGAATTTTTCACGAAGTATCTACTCTCTTTCGACAATGGCCGACTCAAAGCCTAAAACAGCAATCACCCCTAGCCGATCCGAAGATTTTCCGGAGTGGTACCAGCAAGTCGTTCGCGCCGCCGACCTAGCGGAAAATTCAGAGGTTCGGGGTTGCATGATTATCAAACCGTGGGGCTTCGGAATCTGGGAAAACATCCAGTCGCAGTTAGACTCGATGATCAAGGCGACCGGTCACAAGAACGCCTATTTTCCGTTGTTCATTCCGCTCAGCTATTTCGCAAAGGAGGCGGCCCACGTCGAAGGTTTCGCAAAAGAATGCGCCGTCGTGACGCACCATCGGTTGGAAGTTGGGCCAGACGGAAAAATGCGCCCTGCGCCGGCCGCGGAGCTCACGGAGCCGCTCGTCGTGAGACCGACCTCTGAGACAATCATCGGTGCCGCATTTGCAAGATGGGCGCAATCGTATCGCGATCTTCCGATTCTGATCAATCAATGGGCGAACGTCGTCCGCTGGGAAATGCGTCCTCGCCTGTTTCTGCGCACCGCTGAATTCCTTTGGCAAGAAGGTCACACGGCGCATGAATCGGAAGCGGAAGCGGTCGAAGAAGCAAATCGGATGCTTGACGTCTACGCAACATTTGCACGCGATCATCTAGCTCTCCCTGTCTATCGGGGCGAAAAGAGTGAAAGCGAACGGTTTCCCGGCGCGATCCAGACCCTTAGCATCGAAGCTATGGTCCAGGACCGGAAAGCGATCCAGGCCGGTACCTCGCACTTTCTCGGCCAGAATTTTGCAAAGGCATCCGGCATCAAATTCATTACGCGCAGCGGGGTCGAAGAATATGTGTGGACGACGAGCTGGGGCGTGAGCACCCGGTTGATCGGCACGTTGATCATGATGCACGCAGATGACGATGGACTCATTTTGCCTCCGCGAATCGCTCCGGCGCACGTCGTTATTCTCCCAATCACGCCTAAAGTAGAGACACGCCAGGCGGTCTTGGATGCCGCTGGGGCCTTAAGCGACGAGATCAAATCCCAGCAATATGCAGGTGCTCCAATCCGAGTCGAGGTCGACCGGCGCGACATCGGCGGCGGAACAAAGAGCTGGGAATGGATTAAGCGAGGGGTTCCGATCCGGATCGAGATTGGTCCGCGCGACTTGGCAGAAGGAACTGTCGCGCTTTCGCGCCGCGATCAACCAGTCAAAGAGAAAAGCTTCTTGCGCGCCGGTGAGGCCACAAGCCGGCTCCCGGCGATTCTTACACAGATTCAGCAAAATCTTTTTGACCGCGCAAAGGCTATGCGCGACGCGAACACGATTCGAATTGATACAAAAGCCGACTTTTACGATTTCTTCACTCCGAAAAACAAAGAGAAACCGGAAATCCATGGCGGGTTCGCGGTTGCCCACTGGTCTGGAAGTCCTGCAGTCGAAGCCCAGCTCAAAGAAGAACTCAAGGTGACGATCCGTTGTATCCCGTTTGATCCCGAAGTGCGCGACGAGGAACCTGGGACCTGTGTGTTTTCAGGGGCTCCGAGTCCGCGCAGAGTTTTGTTCGCAAAGTCCTATTAGGAGGCGGGAGGAAGGAGTCAAGGAGTCAAGGAGTCAAGAGTCAGGAGTCAGGAGTCAAGGAGTCAGAAGTCAGAAGTCAGAAGTCAGAAGTCAAGGAGCCAGGAGTTCACTGATAGGGCGAGGACTTCGCCTACTCGTCCGGTTTTCCGACTAAGAACCCTGGATTGGAAGCCAGATGCGGAAATGCTTCTGGCAACTCTGGCACGACAAGAAAGGACGCTGGAAGAAGCTCCAAGACCTTGGCATCCGTGGTCAGGCCAGGACTTTCGCTACCATGAAATCTTCATCGTATTGAACCCGAGTGATCACCACGCACAGACCGGAAAGCCGCCGTCTCCTTCGACAACTCCTTGCCTCCTGACCCCTGACTCCTTGACTCCTTGACTCCTTGAGTCCTTGACTCCTTGACTCCGTGACTCCTGACTCCTTGACTCCTGACTCCTGACTCCTGACTCCTGACTCCTGACTCCTATCACGACACCTTCACAGCCTTACTGCGAAATCTTCCGACTGTTTCCGGCTGCGCTACTTTGCACGAAATCGGTGGCAGACCGCGCAACAACAGCTCTGCATCTGCAACGACCATTCGGCCAATTTCATAAAATGCCTCTTGAATCCCGCCGGAGCGATGCGCTGATAGCACAACGTCTGCCAGATTCCGGATCGAATGGTCCTTCGCAAACGGCTCTTCGGGAAATACGTCTGTGGCCACTTTAAGTCTTCCCGATGCGGCGGCAGCAGTTAGCGCATCAAAATCAACCACGGCCGCACGACTCATCAATACGAACAATCCTCCCGGCCGGATCAATGCTAACTCCCGTGTTCCCAAAAAACCCTGGTTTTCTGTCGTTACACTTGCGAAAACAAAAACGGCATCTGAGGATGAAAGCACCTCATCCAGGCCTGCAGGCGTGCACTCGTTCAATCGGATTTCACGCTCGGGCAGCCACGGATCGTACACCTTCACGGGGCATCGAAAGGGCCGGAGCATAGGCCGAAACGCGCGGGCGAGATCGCCGAAGCCAATGATGCCCACGCGACAGCCGGTGAATAAAAAGGAATCTCGATTGCTCTCGAGGCCGTAGACCTCTGCTTTCGCCCGGAAAGCTCTATCGTTTTTCGTGATTCCACGAGCCAGGTCAAGTCCGAGTGCCAAGGCCATTTCAGCGACCGCAACGGCAAATGCAGGACTGGCGACAAGCACTCGAATTCCGCGCGAGAAGCAATAGTCGTAATCGATGTTTGGCAAGAAATTGCCTTCCACGTTGATAATCGCGCGAAGCTGCGAAGCACGCTCCAGACGCTCGCGGGGCAAATTAGTTTGGCCTATCAATAAGCTGGCTTGCGACAGGTTGCTTTCCAACATCTCCGCAGGCATCGGTCCAGCATCGAATACAACCAGTTCCGCGAGCTCTGAAAGCCGGCTTCGAGATTCAGGCTCGAAAATCATATCCATCGTCCGCGGCTGTGGATCAATTAGAATCATTGGCTTACTCATATCCTTTTAAAGTGAAAGCTTCTGTCTAAAATAATTGATCATATGGCTCGAGTAATCGTAACTGGCGGAAGCGGAAAAGTAGGCCGCGCATGTGTGGAGGACCTCATCCAGCATGGCTACGAAGTTTTTAACCTGGATCTTGTGCGACCGGCAAAAGAACTCTGCCGATTCATCCAGATAGACCTTACGGATTTCGGTGAAACAATTGAAGGACTCTCTCGCATCGATGAACTGTATGACGATGTGGACGCCGTAGTCCATTTGGCCGCCATTCCAGCGCCTGCGCGATTTTCGAATTCCTTTACATTCAGAACAAACACGCTCAGCACCTACAATGTCTTCGAGGCCGCACGGACGCTGAAAATTAAGAATCTAGTCTGGGCCTCAAGTGAAACCCTGCTCGGTCTGCCCTTCAATGTCCCCCCGCCCTATATCCCGGTCGATGAGGAGTACCCGGCCCGGCCCGAGACCGCCTATTCGTTGTCAAAGCTTGTTGGTGAAGAAATCGCGAAGCAATATTGCCGCTGGGATCCGGACCTGAAAATCGTCGGTCTGCGCTTTTCCAATGTGATGGAGCCGGCAGATTACGCACGATTTCCAAGCTTCGACAGCAACGCAAAATTACGGTCCTGGAATCTCTGGGGTTATATCGACGCGCGGGACGCAGCCCAGGCAATCCGCAAATCGTTGGAATCACCACTGAAAGGATTCAACGCTTTTATTATCGCCAACGCCGATACAGTGATGACTCGGCCGAACGCCGAGCTGATCGCCGAGCGTTTTCCGGGCGTGCCGATCAAAAAAGAGGTCGAGCCCAACGAAACCCTCCTCTCCATAGACAAAGCACGGCGCGTGCTCGGGTACGAACCTCAGTACAGCTGGCGCAAATCGTAAACGGTTTTTAACCTGCTTACCAGCATGAGCACGACCGAACTGGCTTTGACATCCATTGACCTGCCCCTGGACACTTCTGTGTCGGCATTGGGCGAGTTAAGGAGTTCGACCGACATAGTCGACGACCCAACCGCGCTCGGCGAGCGGGTACGCGAAGAGGGCTATCTTTTTCTGCGCGGTTACCTCGATGCCGACGAAGTACTGGAGGCGCGGGCTGAAATCACCCGCAGGCTGGCCGGCTATGGTCTTCTGGATGAAAATTATCCTGCCATCGAAGCCATCAGCAGACCCGGTGCCGTCAGCCCGAGCTTCGACGCGTTGACAGAAAACAATTGCCCCCTGAAAAAGCTCCTCTATTCCGGACGTATGATGGCGCTGTATGAGCGGCTCCTGGGTGGCGCGGTCCGGCATTATGATTTTACCTGGCTGCGCGCGGTGCCGGGTGGAGGCAAAGGCACCTATCCGCACTGCGATGTCGTTTACATGGGCCGCGGCACCTGGAATCTGTTCACGGCCTGGACCCCACTTGGCGACGTGCCCTTCGACGTGGGCGGCCTGATGGTTCTGGAAGACTCCCATCGTAAAGGGGCCAAGCTGCGCAATTACCTGGGACGAGACGTGGATGTCTATTGTACGAATTATCCCGACGCAGCCGAAATCGAGCTCGGCAAAAAGCGATGGCAAAACTGGGATGGCCGGTTGTCCAGCGACCCCGTATTGCTGCGCGAAAAGCTCGGCGGGCGCTGGTTGACGACGGAGTTTCGTGCGGGGGATGTGCTGACGTTTACGATGGGGACCATCCACGGGAGCCTTGACAATCACTCGAACCGCTTCCGGCTCTCGTGCGACTCCCGCTATCAACTGGCCAGCGAGCCGATCGACGAGCGGTGGATCGGCGATAAGCCGGTCGGCCATGGCCCGGCAGGCAAGAAAGGAAAGATATGCTGAACTCGCGCGAAAACTTTTCGAGAACGAGGAAGCATTGCGCATCAGCCAGGAGTTGGGGCATCGCGCTCAAATTGACTCGACCGCGATGTTAGTAATATTGTCTCCGGGCGTCAGATATACGAGATCCTGGTCATTAAAGTCTAGCAGCTTGTTGTATATACTTCTTGCCTCTGTTTCTGCGTCTCTCTCTTCGCTGATTTGAAGGATTGCTTGGAATCCTTCAAAATAAACATCGACTGTAGGGACCGTACCCGGCCCACGGGCTGGGGTAGCTTCGATCCTCAGTAATCGACTTACAGGAAGATAAACGATCTTTTTGCTCGTAGTGGTGATTACAAGAAATCTCTCTTTCATGCCTCTGCAGGGTATCTTGACGGCCACACGTTGACAATAGCAAGGCTCTCGTCATTGAGAAAAGCGAAGCAACTGGCGACGCAACTCGCGACCCACAGGATGGCAGGGTGAACCTCTGCGATGCGCGTGCAAGTCGCACCGGTCCCTCCAGTTAAATGCCCAGCATTTTCAATTGCTAGACACCGGCAATCAATTCTAATATTCTTGAAGGTGTGAATACTCCTTCCATTGTCGCCGGCCTCGATGTTGGGGGCACCAAGACGAACGCGACTCTCCTCGATTCCAAAGGGGTTTTTCTCAATAACCGGATGGTAGAAATACCGAGTCGAGTATTGGAGGGCCCTGAAGCGGCGATTGAAGCAATGGCGAAGGCAATTGAACTCGCCCTCGACGGTGCAGGAGTGCATTGGGACTCGGTGCGGGTCGTTGGCCTCGACACGCCTGGGCCGGCCAGCGCTAACGGGGTCATCTCTTCCAAAGGAAGCACGAACTTTTCCGGCAAAGAATGGTGGGGATTTGATATCCGGACTGCGGTCGAAGATTTTTTCAAACTACCAGTGGTCTACAACAACGACGGCAATGCCGCCGCTCTCTACGCCCATCAATGCTTCTTCGGCGATGATTCGACGCGGCACTCGTCGGTGTCGGCAATCGTCGGTACCGGCCTCGGCGGCGGCGTTGTCGACAACGGTCGCGTCATTCGCGGATCTTGCGGCATGGCAGGCGAGTTGGGTCATATTCGAATTTTTCTGGAAGGTTTGTTGCAGGACGATCAACCGATTCCGAAATGCAATTGTGGTCTTTACGGCGATCTGGAAAGCATTGCGTCGTTGACCGGCATCACGAAAAATCTGCTCCCATATTGGTTGTCCAAATACCCAAACCATTCGTTGGCGAACTCCGAGTCGATGATCGCCGCAGCCAAAGCCGTGCGAGGCTACGCTGAGAAAGGCGATGAGATGGCGCTCCGTATATTCGAGCAACAAGCCAAGGCGATCGGGCGTATGTTCAGCATTGCCGCCAATTTTACCGACCCTGACGCCTACTTCGTCGGAGGCGGTATCGTCGAGGCTGAACCCCATTTTCGCGATTGGTGCATGGATATAGTTCGCGCGTCCACCCAGCTGCGCGACGAACAGCGTCAGATCGTCCAGTTCGCAGTAGTCCCTGACCTCGACATGGCAGGCGCACGCGGCTCAGCGCTGGCAGCTTTGCAAATGTTGCGAATCGCCGCAGCGTAACGGGAGGTATTGCCGGTCCCGCGCTCGCGTACTGGCTCACGCATTTTCATTTCAAAACGACGCTTGTCGAAAAATCCCCGCGATGCTGCGGGACGCGCAGCGGCACAGACGAAGGCCGCAAACTGCTCGAAGACGCTGTAGCCGCTTATCGCTCCGCCCTCGAAATCAGGACCAAGTCTGATCTGCCCCTGGATTGGGCCTGGACCGAGAACAATCTTGGCTGCGCGCTTCAAGAACTCGCGGTGCGCACCGCCGGAGAAGAAAGCCGCACGCTGCTCCGAGACGCTGTGGCCGCTTCCCGCTCCGCCCTCGAGGTTTTTACCAAAGCCAATCTGCCTCTGGATTGGGCCGCGTCCCAGAACAGTCTGGCCTCGCGCTTTACGGGCTCGGTGACACCGCCAGCCTGGTGCATACGTTGACATTCAAAGACGTCCAGATCTTCGCAGCAATGTCCGGCGACGTTAACCCTGCGCACGTGGACCCCGCCTTCGCAAAGGACGACATGTTCCACAAGATCATTGCTCATGGAATGTGGGGCGGAGCCTTGTTCTCGACGGTACTTGGTACTGAGTTGCCGGGGCCGGGCGCAATCTATCTCGGTCAGTCGCTGCGGTTCCGTCATCCCGTTGGGCTTGGCGACACGATCACTGTGACGGTAAGGGTGACCGCAAAGAGCAGCGAGAAGCATCGCGTTACACTCGATTGCGAGGCACAAAACCAGAAGGGCGAGACCGTGATCACCGGTACAGCCGAGGTGATCGCTCCAACTGAAAAAATCTGCAGGCCTCGCGTTGTGCTCCCCGAGGTCGAGTTGCACGAGATAGGCAGGTGGCATCGCCAGCTCATTGAAATGACCCGGAATCTGGAGCCGATCCGGACTGCTATAGTACATCCCGTTCGATTTGGCGCATTCGCTCGGTGTGCCGGTGCCGCGGGTTGCAATTCTATCAGCGGTCGAGACAGTTACAAGGACAATCGCATCCACTCTGGACGCCGCCGCACTCTGCAAGATGGCCGACCGCGGGCAAATTCCCGGGGGCATTATTGATGGCCCACTCGCCTTTGATAACGCGGTTTCAGAAGAGGCTGCTAAAACTAAGGGCATCGTTTCGCCCGTCGCAGGGAAGGCCGACATCTTCGTGGTGCCGGACCTGGAGGCCGGGAACATGCTCGCGAAACAGCTCGAATATCTGGCGGAGGCCGAAGCGGGAGGCATCGTCCTTGGCGCACGCGTTCCGATCATCCTGACCAGTCGCGCGGACAAAGCCCTTACCCGTCTGAGTTCCTGCGCTCTGGCGCTGCTGTGGGCGCACCACCAATGCAGGAAGGCTTCCGCAAAATGATTCTGACAATCAATTGCGGGTCTTCCAGTATCAAATTCACGCTCTTTCCGGCCGGAGGCGAGCTCGGGCGCGGCATGGTTTTGTGCAACGGCCAGATCGATGGGATTGGCGACGAGCCGCGCTTTGTGGCGGTGGATTCTATCGGTCATCAGATCGCAAATGAGCGGCTCGAGACAGGAGCAACCCATGAAGATGCGCTCGGTCTAGGAAGGTTTCAGCGGCTCTTAACAACCGGGGCGACTGGAACTTTTCTGCCCACTTGCGTAAACGATCCGGATTGATCAAATCCCGGTTACTCTGGCGGTCGTGGCCGCAGCGGCCTTACAACAGATCGCGGTTGAGCTGTCGATTGCCTACTCCCTTGGCGCTAGCTCCGTCAGCATCTTTTCATACCGCGGATCTTGCCGCAGCGGTTCCCAGTACGGTTCACGCTTCAATTGGCCATAATAGATACCGTTTGGTATCTTGGCCAGCGGCGCTAATGTCTCAAACGCCAGGTCCAGCTCATTGGTCCACGCGTAGACAACAGCAAGATTAATCACGATGCCTGGACCATTCAATGCGTCCTTGGAAATAGGCAACATTTCGGCGGCGCGCCTTGCTTCGGTCGTGGCTTCCGCTTTCTTGCCCAGCAGAGCATCGACGACGGCCAAATTACTGAGCATTTCCGCACTTTCCGGTGACATTTTCAGCTTTTGGCTTAGTCGCTCTCGCGTTCCCGCGAAGCTGGAGTTCGCGTCGGGTTGTCCGCCTTCGAGTCGGGCCAGCAGGAGGGAATAACAATCAATTGGAACCGGTGCAGCTACGTAAGAAAAGCTGGTATCATCCTCACCCCCCGTCATCTTTTCGATCAATTGTCGTGCTTGTTGCCCATCGCGATCAACAAGCGCCAACGCTAGTCGCTGAGAGAGCACGGCCCGATCGTCGGCCAACGACGCCGGAAGCGCTGCGATTGCTGCCCGCAGCGCCGCAACGTCTCCGGTCTCCATGAAGGATATCATTGACGCCTTTTGCACCTTCAATATAGGCTGATCGGGTTCCAGGCCGATGAGCCTATCGTACACTTGTTCGGCGGCGCGAAACTGACGGGTGTCATGGAGGGTGAAAGCTAATTCTTCCAGCGAAATTGTATTACGTGGATCGCGTGTTAACGCTTCATTAAACTCCTGGATCGCCTTTTGGAAGTTGCCCTCTCGCCGGTCGATATAAGCTTGGAGGACGATCGCTTCGGCATCGTTCGGCAGCCCACGTCTGGCGATGGTCAGCTGTACCCGGGCCTGTTCATAATCATGATAGGTTCTGTACAGGTGGAAAGCGTAGGCCAGGTGAACCTCAGGAAGCTCAGATTGCAGACGCAAAGCGTTGTTCATCGCTGCGTCTCCAAAAGCGCGGCGCTCTGAGGTCGGATCATAATAGAGGTAAAGCAGATCGTGAGCCTCTGCAGATGCACAGTAGGCAAGCGTGAACTTAGGATCGAGCTGGACCGCGCGCTGTAATAAATCGACTGAACTGCGCAGCTTTTGCTCGAAGTTTCCGAAAATATAGTTGAGTTTAACGTCTCCGACTAACAGCTTGGCCTGGAGATAGAGGTCGTAGGCTTCCAGGTTTTCAGTCGGCTTTTCTTCGATCCTCTTCTTCTCTTCTGGGGAAATAGTGGCCGTCAATTTGTTGGCGATGGTTTGAGCCACCTCGCTCTGGATAGCAAAGATGTCGTTTAAATCCCGATCATAACTGTCCGCCCAAATCGTGTTATCATTTCGAGCATCGACTAATTCAGTGCTTACGCGTACATGGTTTCCATCTCGACGCACTGTTCCTTCCAAGATCTTCGCCACGCCTAATGCCTTGGCAATTTGCCGCAGATCGCGTTTGCCGTCTGACCGGTATTGCATGACCGAGGTGCGGCTGATCACTCTGAGTTGGGCAATTTTGGCTAAGTTGTTGAGGATTTCGTCCTGGATCCCGTCCGCAAAGTAGCTGTCGCTCTTGTTTTCGCTGAGACTTTCAAAGGGCAGCACAGCAATGCTCTTTGCTGGGACGACGGTAGCCGACGGCTCCAGATCCGCTTCAGTCGTCTTTCGGCTGTTCGCGATGAAAAGCCAGAGGGCGGTAATGACGACGAGGCAGCTGGCAGCAACACCCATTCTGACGAACCAGTTTTTTTTCTTCCCAGACACAAAAGCTGGAATCCCGGGAGGGCCAATCGATATTACGCCCGCCGGGGGTTCCGTCACGCTCCCACCGGTGTCGTCCTGTCCGGCTAGCAACGATTTCACTCGCTCCGTTAAAGTATCAAGATGCCGTTGCAGCGGGGGCTCCACGGCGTTTAGCCAATGGACGGTGTCCAGAAAATAACTAAGGCTCTGGCTCGGCACGACCGCCTTGATCCGGAAAGGGATGACCGCGAGCCGAGATGAGAATGCCTTCGCGACTTCCCGATAAACGTGGTCGGAATCATTGGCATGCTCCGAGAAGACCAGAACCAGGATACGGCAGTCATCAATACCTTGCATGATTCCCTTGGTCCAAGTGGATCCCGGTTTGATGTCGCGCGGAGCGATCCAGCATTTGATTCCGTCGGACTCGAGCCGCTGGCAAATAGCATCCGCGATTGATTTGTCCTCGTTGGAATGGCTGATAAAAACCTTCGAGTGCATGACATTTCCCGAAGCCAAAGATTTTTTAGTCGATTTGGCCGTCAATTGCTCGTAAAAAAGGAGGAGAGGAGAGAAAACTCAACGAACGCGGGAGTTGTCGATTGCAGTTGAATCGTAGACTGAATCACTTCCGGGCCAGATTTTTGCAGTTAATTCGGTTGTGACGCAAACTTGGTACGCTCGCAGTACTTGTCAACATGTTGCGGCATTCTTCCAAACCTGCATTACCGAGCGCTTCTTTGTGAAGCTCTATGATACCGACTTAATCTACCTCGATACAGAGCAATGTTTAATACTTAACCAGGCCCGGTATAGTCGTTTATGCAATTTCAAAATGGGAATTCATGCCGGATTGGCTTACACGACCAGGTGATGTGTGGGCGAGATCAATCGGGATTTACCAGGCAAGAGAGAACTTCTATGCACCCTCCCAATTCGATAACTCGATCATCGGCTTGAATGAAGTTTCGAATCAGCTTTCGCTCGCCTCTTCATAGCATTGCGAGTTTGTGAACGGTGCCCGGTTTGCTCGCGGATCATGCATCCTGCTATTATATAGATATTATTTTGTATCCCTCGGTTTCAGGATTTCTGGTTCTTCTAACAGAAGGAAGCTTATTCGGCGGGCTGCGGGTCGGCGCTCATGAGCGCGATGAAACTCGCTTTTGTACGAATTGGCTTGCACTCATCTCCGAATTCTGGATTAAATCTGTGCTAGTGACGGCGCTTGCGCAGATCAGCTCTTTCCCGACCGCCGCAGAAAGGAACGAATTAGTAAAATGAGAGGCAACAAACTTTTTTCCGGGGTCTTTTTTCGTTCGAAATCTGGCTTTGCCGCTCAATCTGTGTCTGGCTTGTTTAAGTCCTATTGCGCTCTCAAGACTCGGCCGGCATCGACAATTTTCAGTGTCAGCGCATTGGCGACGACCATTTACTTTGGAACGATTGGGCTCTCGTGGGGCGCTCCACCAGCAGTCGCTGTCAATATCGATTCACCGCTCCAGAAGCTTGCTTTGCACGCCAGGCAAACGATGCCGGAAGCGCAAGTCGCCGGAGTACACAGTCAGATTGCTAAGGTCAGCGGAGTCGACAAAGCGCAGATTCCCGGCCGGTGGGACGCGAACGATCGGGTGTTGGTGCATGTCTATCTTGACGGGCAGGCCGCTTTGGATGCGGTGGCCGCACTAGTGCAGTCATTGCAGGGGAATGTGCTAGATCGCTCCGAGAATTACCGGCACGGGATTCTGGCTGCGTACGTTCCAACAGATCAGCTTGAAAATATTGCTAAGCTAGTTGGTGTGCGTGCCCTCACGATGGAGCATCCGCCCAAGACGCAGGTTGGGAAATATACCTCTCAAGGCTGCGCTATCCTCCAAACAGACATACTGAACAATCTCGGTTTAAAAGGAGATGGGATTACGCTCGGCGTCCTTTCCGACAGCTTTAACACAGCCTATGAGAATACGAGCAATCCGCCCGCGACTACTGCGCAGCAGGATGTTGCAACGGGTGATTTACCGGTCGTCAACGTCCTTCAGGACTTCCCTGATGGAACCGATGAGGGACGGGCGATTCTCCAGATCATTTACGACGAAGCGCCCCACAGCCGGCTTGCATTCGCGACAGCCAAAGTAAGCGAGGTCGGTTTCGCCAACAATATCATCGCTCTCCGCACTCAGGCTGGTTGCGACGTCATTGACGATGACGAAGTTTACTTTGACGATCCGGTTTTCTCAGACGGCCTGCTCGCCGATGTAGTCAATACCGTGGTCAACAGCACGAAGTTACCCGGCAAGCGAGTCATCTATACCTCCTCGGCCGGAAATTACGGAAACAATGGGTATCGTAACAGCTATCGGAACCTCAGCGATCAGGACGTACGTAAGGCTGGGAACCACGGGAACTTAAAGCTCGTTAATGACCCGAACTCCCCGAATTACCTCGACCCTGCGCTGAGTGCCGGGGGCTGGCACAACTGGAAACCTAGGGCCGTCTGTGTGTATCATGTCTCTGTATTTGGACGAATTGTATAGTTCCATTCTCCGTGGAACGAGTCGGGACGAATATTTATTTCTTCAATCTGTTTGTTTGATACCTTGGCTCCTGGCGGGTAGGAGTTGGTGTCGAGTTCGGCCCGCACCTTTAAACCAGTCTGAGTAGTTGTTGCTGAAATCAAATTCACAATCACCTCGTGGCTCACCAAGGGCTTGCCGCGCCAGTTCTGACTGATGAAGGAAAACAGTCGGTGCTCGATCTTGTTCCACTTGCTGGTGCCCGGAGGTAAATGACACACCGAGATGTGCAAGGCGGTCTCATTGCCCAGCTTCTGCAACTCCAGCTTCCAGAGCCTGACCCGTGAGCCGTTGCTGCCGCCCGAGTCGGCGGTAATCAGCAAGCGCTGAGCTTGGCGGTAGACCGGTTTGCCCATCGAACGCCACCATCGTCGGATGCTCTCCACGGCGAAGGTGGCTGTGTCGTGGTCAATACCCACGCTCACCCAGCCTCGGTTCTTGCCCACATCGTAGACCCCATAGGGAGTGACCCGTCCCAACTCGGGAATGACGAAGTCATGGACCCGCACCTGCTCCGGGTCCCCCTTGAGCCGTAGCTCTCGCCCTCCGTTTTTGAAGGCCCCCACCAATTCCTTCTTCTTGGTATCAACCGAGATGACCGGTTGACCCTGGCTCAGGAAGCGCCGGACCTTGCGGTGGATATGTTCAAACTGAGCATTGCGATCAGGATGCGAAGAGCCTTCCAGAGTCTTGGCGTTGGCCTGCAGGCTATAACCCAACTCGTGCAGCAACTCGGCCACCAACCGGTGGCTGACGCGGTGACCGCGACGACCTAATTCCTGGGCCAGTTTGCGCACGCTCTGCAAGTCCAGCGCAGTGGAGACTCCGGGTCACCACGGCTCAGCGGTCGATCAACAGCTCCAAATCTCTCACCAGCGTCGCGTCCTGTTCCACTGTGCTCTTGCGTCCTCCGCCCGGTTTACGGATAGCTCCGCCGGAAGGCACTGGAGGATTGCCTAATTCGACGATGCCACGCGCAATCGCGCGCCTAGACACTCCCGTGGCACGAGAAACAATGGAAACACCTCCGTAATCGATGGCGAGACTTTCCGCAGCGGCAATCAATCGGCGCATCCGCTCATCCACTGTAGGCAACAAACTCTCGAAACGACGCTTTATCGCGTCTATATCAACCATTAGCTCCAGAGTATCTATTCTAAGAAATATTGATACACTTATTTTGCGACAATCCCTAACGGCGGATCTGAACCGGTGACAACGGTCGGGGCGCCTGAGCTTTCTTCTTTTCAACAATACGAATTATTTTTGCAGTGGGATGACTTGTTTGATCAGGATCACGGCATCACGACGAACTATAATTTCCTGGTCTTCGATCAGGACGGAAATTATTTAGCCGCGCTGAGCAGCACTACTAATGCATTTGCCGTGCAACAGCCTATTCAATACATTGGTTACTTAAACCTTGGGACCAACTATCAGATTGCGATCACGAAAACGAAAGAGACCGATCCAAAAGCCGGAAAGATTCCGCAAACCCACCAGCTTGCAATTTACAGCAACTTAGAATCGAGTTTTTTAATCGGCAAAAACTTTAACCCCAACCCGCCTGCGGTACCGAATATTTTCGGTCATCCGGCTGCGGAATCAGCCATAGCGGTAGCCGCTTACGATTTTAATTGGAAACCGGCGCCTCCCTATCAGCCGCAACTCGAGAATTTTACTTCTCCGGGACCGGTGACGATCTACTTCGACGCGAACGGCAACCGGTTAACCGTTCCGGAAACAAGGCTGAAACCTGAGGTAGCCGGCGTGGACGGAGTGATAACGACATTTTTCGGATCTCCCCCCTATTACAACTATCCTTTCGCATTCTTTGGCACGAGCGCTGCAGGGCCAAGCGTCGCGGGTGTTGTAGCGTTGATGTTGCAAGCGGCGGGTGGACCCAGCTCACTCGATGCGGACACGGTAAAGTTGGCGCTTGAGAATAGCGCCCAACCCAGAACAAGTACTCCCGAAATGGCTCAAGGAATCGGCGCCAATTTGAGGGGCTCCGCAACCGTCACAGCAGTTGGTCAATCCTATTTCGGTTCTGACTATCTGACTTTGAATTACGTCGGAGTTCCGGGCCAATCGATCGAAAGCCTGAGGATTGACGGGTCGGCGGCAGGACTCGTGTTCAACACAACAAGTGCGGCATTCGGCTTCACGATTGGAACGACGATCGGTGTGAATCCATCAGACGTGCAAATTGACCCAGTGTCGACTTCGGCTTCCAAGTTCACGCTGAAATTTAAAAGCGGCACGTTTACTACAGGAGGTTCGATCAGCTTTACGGTTCTCCAGAATAATGCCGGCATGTACCCGGGCGCTACGGCCGACTTGCCCTTGCCTGGAGTCGGATCCGAAGCCGAGCAATTGGGCTCGGGGGGAACCTTCACCGTCAATTTCGGTGGTCAATCGAAGAACTCGGTGACCGCGTCTATTCTGAACGGACAGCCGACGCTCGGTTACAGCCCATTCGATGGATTTGGATTGATCAACGCGATTGAAGCGGTTGAACGAATCATCCCAAGCTCTTCGATCAAAAAATAATTTCAAACCGATGTTGCCGCCGGGGATCCGCCGAACCTTGTCGGCATTATCACGCCCGGCTCCGCGTATCGCCGCAATTCGTGGCTGGGGACGTGACAAAGCCCCGGGTACTAGCCGTAGCGAACTAAGAACATAAACGCCCTGCATGCCGGTGATGCGGGACTCGGCATTAATGCGGATCCATTTCAAGGCGATTCTGAGTGAAATCTGGTAAATCAAAACTTCCAAACTAGCGGGGTCACGAACGTGGTGAGCAGCCAGGCAATGACGGCCATTCCACTGCCTATAAAAAGGTAGTGCTTGAAACGGTATCGGCCGGGCCCCATCACCAGCATGGTGGTCTCGTGGGCGACGGGCGTGCAAAACGACGTTGAAATGCAAATGGCCAATGCCACCATGAAAGGCTTTGGATCGGCGTGGCCTTCACGCGCGATTTGGTAAGCAATCGGCGCGAGGATGATGGCCACCGCCGCGTTTTCGATCAATTGAGTCAGTGCAACCGTCAACGCCAGTAAGGCGCAAAGAATCAAATTCGTGCCGGCCGATTGTAAATGGATGACGATGACGTGAGCCAAAGCTCCCGCGGCACCGGTTTTCTCCAGCGCGAGACCCACCGACATCATGCCACCGACGGTCGCAACGGCTTGCCAGTTGACCGACTTGTAAGTGTCAGTCACTTTGACACACCCCAATAAGAGCACGGCGACGGCAGCAAGTGGGATGGAGAGTGCCGGCGTAAGAACGCCCGTGATCGCCGTCAGGATGATGCCGCCCAGGAGCAGCATCGTGATTATCGCCTGCTTTTTGCTCGAAGTCGGGAATTGCTGTTGGCTGAGCAGAATCAGGTTCGGATTGCGCTCTAGTCGTTCGAGGTTTGAGTTGTGGCCGAGCAAGAGAAGAGAGTCGCCATGCTCGAGTCGCGTGGCCGAGGGTCGCTCATGGATGGTCTGCCCGTGCCGAGAAATGCCCAGCACACTGAAACCATAGTCGCGACCAAAATTGGTCTGCTGCATGGTACGCCCAGTGTACAGGGAGTTCGGGGAGAGCAACGCTTCGACGGTAATAAGGTCCAGGCTCCGGAGTGTCTTCTCGCCAATCTTGACCTCCTCCATGAATTGAAAATCGGGCGATTTCAGCAGGCTGCCGATCGTCGGCACGGCGCCTTGCATGATGAGCGCGTCGCCGGGATGCAATTTCAGCCACCCGTTGGGCGGCATCCGTTCACCCTCGCGGATGACGCCGACAATCGTTACATCCTGCCGCTTAGCCCAGTCGAGTTGGTCGAGGGTTAATCCGACGGTGGCCGATTGCGGCGTAACCATCACCTCGGTCAAATACTCCTTGCCCAGTTCCTGCTCCAACGATTGCACCTCGGCTTTCGGCAGAAACCTCCGCCCGAACAGAAAAAAATAAGCCGCACAGCCAACGAAAACGGTGGCGGCAATCGGCGTGAAATCAAAGAAGTTAATTCCATGACCCGTTCGCTGGCGGAGTAAATCGCTCACGATGATGTTGCTGCGGGTGCCGATCAACGTCCATTGACCCCCGAGCGCCGCGCCGTAAGCGGCACAAAGCAGGTAGCGCGAAGGCGAGAGGTTGCGCTCTTTGCACACCCCCAGAACGACCGGCATGAAAATGAGGACAATCGTCGTTTCATTGATAAACATCGAAAAGGCGGCTGCGACGAACAGTACTGCGATCTGCAAGAGGAGTTCGTTGTGAGCACAGACCCTAAATAAGCGCCCGCCGATTATTTCGGCGGCACCGGTGCGGACCATGGCAGCGCTAAACACAAACATCGCCGTGACCATGATCACCGCCACGCTGCCAAAGCCGGAGAACGCCTCCTGCGGGCTCAGGATGGCAGACCATTTGCCGTCCGGTCGTGGCCAAGGAAGGGCCACGGACAACATCACGAGTAGAGCGGCGATGTCTGTCCGCAGTCTCTGCGTCCAGAAGAGGTAAAGGGCCCCTAAGAGAATGAGCGTCAAGACGATGAATTCCGGTTTCATGGCCTCGGGGAAGTGTAGCTGTCGCTCTGTACTTAAATCGTAGACCGCGCTCCCAGGCAATCCACGATTTAAATGCAGTAATCCTCCGGGGTCTCCCATGCGGTCACAGTCATCACGCGGTGACCGGCCGTCATTCCCATCCAGCTGATAAAGCCCTGGATCTCCAACATTTCCTTCTTATTCCGGGGAATGCAAAGGATCCAGCCCCGCTCAAAGTCAAGGAAGTATGGGTTAAGGAGCGTCGTTACACCGGAATTCGGTTTCTTGAGCAAGAGCGAGCGCTCGATTTAACGTACGTAACATCTGATTTGCGGTTTTTAACTATCGCCATGTCGTGCAATCCCGTCTGGGAGGCCAGTCACGTAGGTTAACTCCGCTCACATGTGAGGATTCAAGACCACGCGGTCCTTACGTCGGTCACGCTCTGGCCTTTTTGGCCCGGTCAATATGTCACAAGCAATAAAGGCGGGATCTGACAAAACAGGGTTGAGGTAACTACATAGCCGAATATCGGGTAATCGAGCTAGTGTGCTGTCCCTTAAAAACGTGACAAGAACTGAGTTTCTGCTATCGTACATGAATGGCGCGTCCGATATTGCAGCTGCAGGCAACCGATGAGGAACTCGTTGAACTAAGCCGAATGGCCCGAGGCACGAAAGTATCGGTAGGAGATCGTTTCCGGGCAAAGATTATTCTGCTTCGGCTTGAGGGTAAGGCCGAAACGGAGGTGGCAAGAACGCTTGGATGCAGTATGGGAGCGGTTTGCAAGTGGTCAAAGCGCTTTGATGCCTACGGATTAGCGGGGCTTACGGAAGCGCCCGGAAGGGGTCGCAAGGCCCGACTGCCAGCCGAGAGAATCTCTTTAATTGTTGAACGGGCGACTCGACCGCCGCAGGGTCGAACTCGATGGAGCGTCCGTTCCATGGCGCGCGAAGCCAGGGTAAGCAAGAGCACCGTACAACGCATCTGGAACCACAATGACATTAGGCCACATCGGCTGGAGACCTTTAAGATTTCCAATGATCCGAACTTTGAAGTGAAATTCTGGGATGTTATTGGGCTGTATATAAATCCGCCCGAGCGGGCCTTGGTACTGTGCTGCGACGAGAAGAGTCAGTGCCAAGCCCTGGAGCGCACGCAGCGCCCCCTTCCTCTGAAGAAAGGTTACGCACGCACCCAGACCCATGACTATATCCGGCACGGCACGATCACGCTCTTTGCCGCTCTGAGCTATCTGGAAGGTAAAATTATCTCTCGAACTGAACAATCCCATACCCACATCGAATGGCTGCGGTTCTTAAAGCAGATCGACCGGGAAACCCCTCGGGAACTTGATCTGCACCTCATTGTCGATAACTACGCGACGCATAAACACCCGACCGTTCAGCGCTGGCTCAAGGCTCACCCTCGCTTTCACATGCATTTTACTCCGACTAGCTCCTCATGGTTAAACCTCGTCGAGCGATTTTTCGGGGAACTCACGGCGGACGTTGTCCGCGAAGGCAGCTTCCAATCCACTCGTGAGTTGGTGCGTGCAATTGAATCCTATCTGGCAGACCGCAACCAGGATCCAAAGAAATATGTTTGGCGAGCTTCCGGTCTTAAAATCCTAGAAAAAATCCGACGAGCCAGAGAAGCGCTCGCCGCGCCAGAGATTCTTTCTACGTAATTAAGGGACACGACACTAGAGCCAACGTTCTGCAAGCGTCATAAGTCCGAAGCGGCCGGCTAATGCCAGCCCTTCGTTTTTTTCAGGCCTCGATCCCCGATCCTTGAACCTCTAATCAAGGCTTTGTTGATTTCTGGAACGCGTCTTATTGTTTTTCGCTATACGATGCATGCTTTTCAGGCCGATTGTTAATTGTTATCTTTTTCTCACGATCAATGATCGTCCCGCCGTTATAACTGCAAAACCATTCACGCCCGTCGCAGGTTACGCCCGCATACTCGCACGCTGTCTGGACATTAGATGCGCTGAAATCCAGCCCGACTCAAGTGATCTGCATTCCAATATACGCCACCCTGCCTGCCGGATATAGCAACGCGAGTCGAAGAGTCGCGGTGCTTCGATTCGGGCGGATAATCGAAAGAAGCGGTACTGCGCCCACATCAAAAGCTTCTGACGAAGCAGTTGATTGGCACCGGTGAAATCAACGTTGATCCACAAGGTTTCTTCCGTAGAAAGCCGGGAAATCTTATTAACGATCCGCCGGATACTGTCCGGCCTATAAAGATCCATGAGGAAATGCGTTACAATCCGGTCATAATGCGGAACCGGTGATCGCCATTCTACAATATCCGCATGAAAAAACTCGATCTCAGGACAACGATCAAGAGTCGCGATTCGTCGTGCTGCTGCGGCCAGCATCCTTGCGCTTGAGTCGACCACCGTGAAAGTGGACGACGAAGTTTGTTTGACGATTTCAAACAAAAATCGTCCGTTCCCTTCGCCAATCAGCAAGACATTGTTCCCTTCGGTAACTCGCGGAACAAAAAATTTGCGCGACTGGCTCAGAGTAGAGCCGAAGACCAGTTCTTCCAAAACTGGGTACAGATCCGCAATGAAGTCAAATGTTGCTTTGCCCATGGGTCGCCATAAAAATCCAACAAAACTCGCGCTCACGAACCACTTCAGGGATAAGCGTTGCGGAGATGCAATTTCGGATGGTAATCAGCCGCCGCATGAATATCCGGCCACGTTCGCGGTCATCGAATAGTCCAGAGAAAAGAATCCACCGCTCATAAGGGCGCGCCGTGCGGCTTGCAGTTCGCAACGTCTCATCGGGGTTTTCGGTGATCATTTTCTCTTCAACGGTGGGTATACAAGCACGGGATGAACACTTGGCCCGCTCCAGGTGTCTATCTTCGATGCTAATATGAACTTTATCTTGCCGATTTTGGCTGTTTTATCGGCTGGCACGTTCTTATATTTTTCGGTAAGAGGATACGGGAAATCCGTCCTTGTCCCTGTTCTTGGGGCTTCCATATGCCTGGTCTTAGTATCCTTCATGATTGCCCCTATGACCGCGCACAGGGACAATTCAAGCAACGGCGCCGTCCCCGAGGCTCTCAGTAAGGAAGATCGCAAATTTTTGGATGATCTGCTCCAACAACAAAACCAGGGGCAAACGAGTCCTGTAACCACCCCTGGCCAGAGTCTTGCCAAGGGAGAGAGCGATTCAACCCCTGTTCCCAGAGCCGAATTAATCGTCAACACATCGGAGGTGAAACGCGCTCAACTGGTCGTCAATGGCCGAATTGTTGAACGAGCCGAGCTCGTCCGACCCAAGAGCCAATGATTCCGGTTTCTTCGGCTTTATGTGGCACTCTCCAACGCAGCGCGCACGACTTGTAGCAGCGCCTCAGCACTGCAGGGCTTGGATAATAGGTCAATAGCGCCGGCTTGCATGGCTTCCTGGCGGAGCGCTTCATTCCCGTGAGCAGACACAAAGACGATGGGGATCCGCGGGTCTTCGTCGGCCAGCCGACGCTGCAATTCCAAGCCGCTCATTCCCGGCATTCGGACGTCGAGAATAAGGCACCGGATGTCCTTCCGATGCGGCGAATCTAGGAATGCCTCCCCGGAAGGAAAACTCTCTAGCTGGAATCCGCAGGACCTCAAGAGCCTAGCTGTTGCCTCACGAATTGACGGGTCATCGTCCACCATCGCTATGAGATGGTTTGCTGGTTGTTGCACGGATCGATAATAATGCCTCTTTGGCCCTACCGGCTATCCATACCTTGGTATGGGCTCCCCGACCTTCTTGTGGGAACGGCGGGAACACCTCGCAGGGACGGGTCCGCTTTTCTCTTGTTTCCCGGCATTTCGTGCCAGGCTACTTTCATTTGGTCCCTCCGGGACAGGATACGCTCTTTCGTTGTAGGATTTTGCTTAAGGTTAGCGCTTATGGGGCGCGGCGCCGCGGTCTTCGGAAATAGAAAAGCTTCTTAAAGACCTCGTATGCGGATCAGGACGAAAGGCCCAGTCTTTGGGCAACGCGCACCAGGTCGGCCACGGATTCAACTTGCATCTTTTTCATCATTTGGCCCCGATGGATCTTCACAGTAATTTCACTCGTGCCAAGTTCGGCAGCGGCTTGTTTGTTCAACAGGCCACGGACGACCAAGCCCATAACCTCCCGTTCGCGCGAGGTCAGTGTCTCGTATCGGGATCGCAATTCCACCAACTCAGAACGCCGCCTGAGCGCCTCGGTGTCCTGGTTAATCGCATGTTGAATCGCGTCGAGCAAATCCTGGTCCCGAAACGGTTTCGTGATGAAGTCAACCGCGCCGGCTTTCATCGCACGCACGCTCATAGGAACATCGCCATGGCCGGTGATGAAAATGATTGGAATCCGACAATTTGCCGATGCCATTTCCTTTTGAAGCTCCATCCCGCTCAAGCCTGGCAAACGGACATCGAGCACGAGGCATGCAGGAACTTCCGGCTCTTTTTGACGAAGGAATTCCCTAGCTGTGGAAAACGCCTCTACATGCAAGCCGACAGACCGGATCAGACGAATGAGCGCTCCCCGCATGGATATATCATCATCGACTATGAACACGGTGGGGCCCGATGGTTTTTCGGATGGTGTAGCCGCCGGTTTCATGCGGCGCCTCCTGATACTACGGGCAAGGTAAACTGGAATGTCGCGCCTGTTCCCGGGCTAGGCTCAGCCCACAAGCGACCTCCATAATCTTCGACGATCGAGCGACAAACGGAAAGTCCCATGCCTAACCCATCGGTTTTAGTCGTGTAAAATGGTTCAAAGATCTGGTCAAGCTGCTTCAAATTGAGGCCCACTCCCGAATCTTGGACCGAGACCTGTATCGCTGGGCCCTCATGATCCTCCGTACGGATGCGCAGGAGGCGAGGGCGGTCTGTCACTGGTTTCATAGCGTCAATCGCATTCACCGTTAGATTCAGCAGTACCTGCTGCAATAGGACGCGGTCCGCACTCACGTCTGGCAATCTACCAGCCAGTTCTGTCTGGACTGCCGTACCCTGCAAGTCCACGCGCGCCAGGGCGATTGTCTCCCGAACGATCTCGTTAATGTTCAAGCGCATCCTGGAGGGTGGCTCCTTTTTCAATGATCTCCGAATCCGCGCAATCACATCGCTGCCTCGGTTTGCATCGCGAATAATTTCCTGGACAGCATCACGGGCTTCGTCGAGATCGGGAGATTGACGGTCCAGCCAGCGCAGACAGGCCTCGGCGTTTGTCACTATCGCCGCCAGCGGCTGGTTAACTTCGTGCGCGATAGAGGCAGCTAGTTCACCCATCGTCGTCAGGCGCGTCGCGCGAGCGAGATTCGCTTCCGCTTTGCGTAATGCTTGATCGGCCCGCTTGCGTTCGGTTATGTCCATCACCGCTCCGATAAACCGTGGCTCGCCTGACTTATTTCTTTCGGCATGGGCCACAAGGTGGACATGCTTCCTGGTGCCATCCGGCATCAGCATTTGGTGTTCGAGTTCGAGATCCTTTTTTTCCTGCGCTGCGCGTTCGATCGTTTCTTTCACGAAGCTAGCGTCCTCAGGATCAACACGTTGGAGAATAAGTCCCAGACTCGGCTTTGTCGACGGATCGTATTGGAAGATCCGGAATATTTCCTCCGACCAGAGCATTTCGCCGGTGGATGTCTTCCAGCAGAAGTTACCGGTATGGCTCAAACGTTGCGCTTCGGCCAAGTACACCTCGTTTTGGCGCAGCTTTTCCTGCATCAATTCGCGCAGCCTCGAGACCAGACGGGTGATAACTCCTGAAGTCGTCAAAAAAGCAATGATGGTCACTAGATCGAACGAATCAGCCACGCTGAAAGAGAAAACCGGTGGCACAAAATAGTAAGCCAAGAGGCCAACCGCGATGAACGAGAAAATGGCAGAAGAAAGGAAGCTGCCGCGGAGAGAGAGCAACACGATGACAATAAGATACAGCAAAGCGGGAGTCGCGAGATTCAGTCGGAGTTGGAAGCAGAGATCGGTTATAAATGCGAGGGCGACGCCGGCGGACAAATATTCAGCAATTGCGCGCGAGTATTTGGCTAAATCCCTCATAAAGCATGGCGGGTTGTCAACCACTCCAACGAAAAAGCGTTATGTCAAGGGATGGCTATTCTGGCCACATGAAATCAAGGGCAAATGGGACAAGAAACAGCCGGTCTCTCAAATCCCATTGTCTATCGACGCTAACACCGAACGCGAGGCGGGAGCCTCTTGTTTCATCACTCAACAACTAGAAAAAAGAGATATGGAAATATAATTGGAAGACTCGTTGAGCCAGTCGCCAACGAAGCAGAATCTTCGCGCAGTTACCTCGACCTTATCTTTCAGGAAGGTAGAAAAACAAGATACCCAGAATCAGGTAGAGCGACAGAAGCTGCACGCCCTCAAGCCAATTGGTTTCACCGTCACCATTGATTTGAAAAATCAGATGTACAGCGACAATCACCGCCACAACCTCAGGCACCGTAAACTCCAAATCCATTGGCCGGCCGAAAATATACGAGAAAAAGACGAGCACCGGCGCGACAAAGAGCGTGATCTGTAAACTCGACCCTACGGCGATGCCAAGGCTGAGACCCATCTTGTTTTTCATCGCCATCATTACGGCCGTAGAGTGCTCGGCAGCGTTACCGATCACCGCGATCACAATGACACCAACGAAGACCTCGCTGAGTCCCAGAGCCGTTCGCGCGACCTCCACCGCGCCGACCAGGAACTCGGACATCAGGGCGATCAAAGACGTGGCAATGATCAGTACGAGAACCGACTTGGACAGTGACCAGCCGCTGGTTTCCTTCCGGTATTCGCCACTGTCCTGTGGATCTCCGGCGTAGAGTTGCTTGTGGGTAACCAACTCAAAGCCGAGCATGCAAGCGTAAGTCACGAAAAGAACGACCGCGATGGCAAGAGACAGCTTTTGCTCGGTCGCCTGTGTCCACCCGCCGGAGCGTCCGGAGGCGCTCACATGGAAGACCGTGGGAATGGCCAGTGCAACGGCCGCGAGTGTCAGCGTCGTCGTCGAGGCCCGCGCGGCAGTTTTGTTGAAGCGTTGCTCCCGAAATTTCAGACCACCAGCCAGAATTGAACCTCCCATGACGAGCAGCACATTGCCGATGATCGAGCCTGTGATTGACGCCTTCACCACACCGGTCAGCCCCTTCGACAGCGCCATCAGTGCAATAATTAACTCGGCAGCGTTACCGAAAGTGGCATTCAATAGTCCTCCGGCTCCGTGGCCAAGATGTTCGGCGAGTTCCTCAGTCGCACGGCCCATCCAGCCTGCCAGAGGAACGACTGCAACGCAGGAGCAGACGAACAAAGCTGTTTCGTTCTCAAACCGCGGCCAGATGCGCAGCACGATGGCTAAAGGAACAAAAACCAGCAGCCAGTTCAGTGACGGTTTTAGCAACGACTTCATTTTGGAAAATAGAAAGATTTCGCAAGCAATATCAGTAATTGGTGTCACTCATCAGGGCCCATTCTTTCTAATATTGTCTGATTCAGGATACGGTAACACATGCTTTTCCAAGAACAGGGTTTAGTCCGCTGCTTGCTAAGGGGCGAAGATGCTGTTCTCCCAGCGGATGTTTCGAAAACGGCAATACTCGTGGAAAACATCCTGGTGCCGGTTCAGGACTGTGCGCACGATCAACGAATCATCGGCGTAGCCGATTTCAGGAGCGGTAGCGCTGTCCGCAGATCGTCAAGGTGTCCGGGCGTGAGCAGCGCTGCCCCCTCCTCCATGTATTCGGAGATTGACGCTACGCTGCGTTGAGCCGAGCGACGTCTTCGTGAAACGCGGCGCAGAAATTCCAGCGAACCGGTAGCATGTTTCATACGGATGTAATAGTGGGCCTGCTTCTCGTGATCGGCGCAGACAGATTGTCGGCGGGCACATCGCGTTCCGGCTCGAAAACCTGCGCTAATCGTTTCTTTGCCAGTTGGACGTCCAGATAAAATATGGGATATGGGTAGTTCATGTCTAGACGTTATTCTGAAGGTTGACTGATGTTGGAAGTCACCGTCGATCTGAAGGAATCGCATAGGCAGATTATCGCCGGCGGAATCATCGGTAAGTGCTGGTACTAAAGTAATGGCGTGGGTACTCGTATTTTGTCTTTTAATGCGATGGTTTTCGTCTTGCTGAATCATTCGCCTTGGCTAATCGAAGTTCCTAATACGAAGAATCGAATAATATCTTCCATAAATTCTAATGTCACCGAGTATCCTCAATTACCACGGATACTGGACAGACGGTTCTCCAGTATGCGGAAGAGATCTTCTCTTTAGGCCGTGAGCTTTTGACCGCAGTACACCAGGAGCCGGGTCAACGTCCTCTCCGTTTGCACGTCGGTGTAGCCGATTCGGTGCCGAAAATAATCGTGCGCCAGCAGCTTACCCCGGTATTCAAACTTGGCCGATCGGTGCGCGTGATTGCCCGAGAAGCTTCGCTGGACGAACTCATCACGCAGTTGGCTGGGCACAAGCTGGATGTTGTCCTGGCGGACGAACCATCCACAAGCGCTCTACGCGTAAGGACATTCAATCAGCGCGTGAGCACCTCGGATGTCGTGATTTGCGCCGCTCCACTCCTCGCAAAGCGCCTAGCCAAGGATTTTCCGCGCTCCTTGGACGGCGCGCCCGCAATACTCCCAGTGGCTGAGATGTCCCTTCGCCGTCAGCTTGAGCACTGGTTCGAATCGCGCCGTGTTCAACCCCGGGTTGTGGCCGAGGTCGAAGACACGGCGCTATTAACAGATCTAGGAACTCAAGGACTCGGATTCGTGCCGGTCTATTCGGCTGTGTTAGATGAAATCGCGCGTTCGTCCCGCTTACAAACAATCGGAATCGCCAAAGGTTTGCGAATGGAAATATTCGCGATTACCGCCCAACGCCGGCTTCAGCACCCCGGAGTGGTAGCGATGACCGCCGATTCAGGATAAGCCTCGGGCGCTCAATCTACCATTTCAAAAGTAAGGAGGCACTCGCCACCGAAGTCATGAAACCTTACGAAATAATGCTCGCGGATAGCCTGCCGCTGAATGGGACATCATCGCCCGCGCAGCGCCAGCGCAGACAGGCCTCGGCGTTGTCACTATCGCCGCCAGCGGTTGGTTAACTTCGAGAAGAACCCCGCTCAGGCTCTTGTTGGCATCCGGCTCGATGGGTAACAAAAAGCAAATGCACAAAAGACCGGAAAGATCACAAAGGGTTTAGGGATAAACCGTGCGCGGACCGGGTGTGGAACCCAGCTAGGTCAAGCTCAATACGTTACCCGATTAAGCAACGCCAGAGAAGGGTAGGAAATTGGTTAGTCGATACAAACCAAGGTGTAATTGAACCCACCCTGGAGGGATGGCTACGCTCGCATATGAACACAAAACCAGGTCGTTTGGCTGAGGTAGCAGACGGCCCGTCTTGCTCAACGATGCGTTAACCAACACTAGCTTATGTGGATCGTCCGCCTAGCTCTTCGCCGTCCGTACACCTTCTTGGTGATGTCAGTGTTACTCACCGCCCTCGGTGCGGCCGCTCTCATCCGCACCCCAAAGGATATCTTTCCGGATATTGACATCCCGGTTATCAGTGTGATTTGGACGTACAGCGGTCTCCCTGCCCAGGAATTCGAGCGGCGAATCACGGTCTATAGCGAATACTCCCTTTCCGCGACTGTTAATGATGTCGAGCGGATCGAGGCTCAGACACTGGATGGACTCGGCGTCATCCGGCTCTATTTCCATCCGGGGGCGAAAATATCCGAGGCCTTGGGGCAAGCCACCGCGATCTCGCAGGCCATCCTCCGGCGCATGCCTTCCGGCGTGCAGCCCCCCTTCATCCTCCGCTACACGGCCGCCAGCGTGCCGATCGTACAGATGAGCCTCTCGAGCGACAAACTCTCCGAGTCCGAGCTTTATGATTACGGCATCTTCCGCGTCCGCCAGCAGATCGCGGTGGTAAATGGCATCAACCTTCCCGCTCCCTACGGTGGCAAGGTGCGCCAGATCATGATCGACCTTGATCCCGCTGCGCTCCAAGCAAAAGGCCTTTCTGCGCGTGACGTGAACAACGCAATCAACCTGCAGAACCTTGCTCTCCCGTCCGACAACGCAAAAATCTCTGACACCGAGTACCGCGTAAGCGTCAACAACAGCCCGGACCTGCTGGAATCTATCAGCAGCATCCCTGTGAAAACCGAGAACGGTATCGTGGTGTATGTGCGCGACGTGGCGAATGTGCATGACGGGTTCGCACCACAGCAAAATATTGTGCGCACCGAGGGCAAGCGGTCCACGCTCCTCACGATCCTCAAAAACGGCAAGGCCTCCACGCTCGACATCGTCGATAACGTGAAAAAGCTCCTTCCCGGTATCCAGGCCGCCGCACCTCCAGGGATGAAAATCGGGCTTTTGTTCGACCAGTCGGTGTTCATTGATAACGCCATCGAGAGCGTGTTGCATGAGGGCCTGATTGCCGCTTGCCTTACAGGCGCATTGATCCTCCTCTTTCTCGGCTCATGGCGCAGCACGCTCATCGTGCTCATCTCGATCCCGCTCTCGATTCTGACTTCGTTGGCGATCCTGAGCGCGCTTGGCTACAGCATCAATGTAATAACGCTCGGCGGCCTCGCGCTCGTTTTCGCCGTGTTCACTTCCTACATCCTTTCGCGCACGGTCGTGCCGGTGCTGGTGAAATACCTGCTGAAAAACGAAACACACCTGCCCGAGAACGCGACACCCACTACTTTCTTCGGTCGTATCCAGCATGGATTCAACCGCGGCTTCGAGGCTGTTCGCGCTTGCTATACCGCCGCGCTCGATTGGTCTCTTCATCATCGCCTGACCGTAATCACCCTTTTTGCGCTGCTGCTCGGGAGCGCGTTCGCCTTGACGCCATTTGTCGGGCGCGACTTTTTCCCGACTGTCGATGCCGGTCAGATCCGCCTCCACGTTGTCGCTAAAACCGGGCTGCGCATCGAAGAGACCGAGAAAGTTTTCTCCGCAGTCGAGGAGGAAATCCGCCGCATCATCCCGACCAAGGACTTGTCCCTCGTGCTCGATAACATCGGTGTCCCCGCGGACGCTTACAACAGCGGATTCGGTGATAGCGCCACGGTCGGTGTTTCCGACGGCGAAATCTTAATCTCACTCACCCACGAACGCAGCCAGGGCGCACCGGCTTACACGGAGGTCCTACGCAAAGGCCTGCAGGAGAAATTTCCCGACCTCACCTTTTACTTCCAGCCGGCCGACATCGTCAGCCAGATCCTGAATTTCGGTTTGCAGTCTCCGATCAACGTCCGTGTAGCTGGTTACGATCGGGCGCACAACGTGAAGATCGCCCGAGAACTACGCGACCAGATCGCAAAGATTCCGGGCGCGGTCGACGTCCATATTCACCAGCAAATGGATGCACCCGAGCTGCGTCTTAACGCCGATCGGACGCTTCTAGCGAAGAACGGTCTTACCCAGGAGGACCTGGCGAATGATCTGTTGATCTCGTTCAGCTCTAGTACACAGGTCACGCCGAATTATTGGGTCGATCCCGTTCTCGGCATTCCCAACTTCCTCGCGGTGAAAACGCCGGAGACCAAAATCGATTCCATTGATTCGCTCATGAACACTCCGGTCGCAAGCCGCACCGGCAGCGAGCCGCAGTTGCTCGCAAACCTGGCCACGCTAGAGCGCCGCCAGACACAATCCGTCATCAATCATTTCAACATCCAGCCTGTCTACGACATCTACGCGAACGCGCAGGGCCGGGATCTGGGCGGCGTGATCACCGACATCAATAAAATTGTTGCCGAGTACGAGCAGAAGATGTCTCCCGGCAATCAGATCTTCGTGCGCGGTCTGGTTGTGAACATGGATTCCGCGTTCCTGCTCCTCGGCATCGGCTTCATTGCGGCCATCGCCCTCGCCTATTTGCTGATGGTAGTGAACTACCAATCGCTCGTCGACCCGCTCATTATTATCTCGGCGTTGCCCGGCGCAGTCGCCGGCATCATCTGGAGCCTTTTCCTTTGGGGTACGACCTTCAACGTCCCCTCGCTGATGGGGGCAATGATGACCATCGGTGTCGCTACGGCAAACTCGATCCTGGTTGTGACGTTCGCAAACCAGCAGATGCTCGCGGGTAAAACATCTATCGCTGCTGCTCTTGCGGCCGGCAGCACTCGTCTGCGTCCCGTTATCATGACTGCCTCGGCGATGATTGTCGGTATGCTCCCAATGGCTCTCGCGCTCGGCGAAGGCGCCGAGCAGAACGCCCCCTTGGGACGCGCCGTGATCGGCGGCCTGAGCGTGGCTACTCTGGCGACACTCTTTTTCGTACCGGTCGTGTTCAGCCTCCTGCGGCGCGAAGCGAACCCTATCCTGGCGGAGGGCACTGTGGTCAAGCCCGACGCTTGCACCATCGATATGGAGCCTTTCGTTGGAAAACACACCGATCGGTAACGGTCGCTGAGAATCAAGTTACAGCTGAAAACCATGTACACAGGAACTGAAAATGCAGCGGTCGACCGGGCCCCTGAAGTCGTTGTAAAAAAACCAGCCAGCCGGTTTCTCTCGCCAGTGCTCATCGTCGGGTTGGTCATCGGGCTTGGCGGGCTATTTGCCGTCGGCGTACTGCCAAAGCTTAGCCACGCGAAGCAACTGAAGTCCGCCGCACCATCCTCTTCGGCCCTGATCGTCGAGACGGCCCAACCGGGCGCGGCCACCGTGCAAATCATGTTGCCTGCCTCCGTCGAGGCGGTACGGGATACACCGATTTACGCCCGCACTAACGGCTACCTCAGGTCGTTCACCGTGGACATTGGGGCTCATGTCGAGGCCGGCCAGATTCTTGCGGAAATCGAGACGCCCGAAATCGACGAGCAGCTCCGCCAGGCACAGGCCTCACTAGCGCAGGCCGAGGCGAACCTCAGTCTCACGCAGACGACCTTTGAGCGGTGGAAGAGACTACTCCAGTCGAAGGTTGTCGCCGCACAGGAGTACGATGAGCGCCGGGTGCAGCTTGAAACCGTCAAAGCCGACGTCGCCGCTGCACAAGCAAATGTCCAGCGTCTCACTCGCATGCAGGAATTCCAGAAGATTATCGCTCCGTACGCCGGCACCATCATCATTCGCAACACCGATATCGGTGCGCTCATCAGCGGGGATAATAGTAGCGCGCGCATGCTCTTCCGCATCGCGCAGACCAGTACGCTCCGCGTCTTCGTCAATGTACCGCAAAGCCACTATCGCCTGATCAATGAGGGCGTTCCCGCCGAGCTTACCTTCCGCGAGTTTCCCGGTCGCGCCTTTATGGGCAAGGTGGTGCGCACCGCAGGAGCTCTGGATCCGGACACGCGAACGCTGCGCACGGAAGTACAGGTGCCAAACGAACAAGGCGAGCTTATACCCGGCCTCTATGCGGAGGTGAAGTTTAATCTCCTGCAAGAGCACCCAGCGGTGGTGGTCGCATCACGCGCCGTAATCATCGAGGCCAACGGACCACAGATCGCGGCGGTCGATAGCAATGGTCGCGTTACCCTCCGTCCTGTGGTGCTAGGTCGCGACTTTGGCAAAACCGTCGAGATCGCTACCGGTCTGGAGCCAGGCACCCGCTTTGTGGCGAATCCGACCGACACTTTGAGCGACGGTACGCTGGTCAAGGTCAATGCGCCGGAGCCAATTAAAATCGCAACCAACTAACAACCAAAACCCAACAACTAAGGACAATTCACTATAGACCTGCAATTGAAAGGCAAGAGAGCGATCGTCACCGGTGGCTCGGCGGGGATCGGTCTCGCGATCGCTCGCATGTTGGCTGAAGAAGGGGTCGAGGTAACCATTCCTGGACGCAACATTAAGAAGGTAAACCAAGCGATCGCCACGCTCTCGGGTAAGGCGCACGGCATCGAAACGGATCTTGGCACGGCAGAAGGAGCCAACAAACTCATCGCGCAGGTGCCAGAGACTGACATCCTCGTGAACAATCTCGGCATCTACGAATCGAAGGATTTTACGGATATCACTGACGAGGATTGGCTGCATTATTTCGAGGTCAATCTTCTGGGAGGGATTCGGCTGGCGCGGCACTACTTCCCCGCCATGCTCAAGCGCAACTCGGGTCGGGTCATCTTCGTCTCCAGCGAAGCCGCCCTAATGCGAGCACCGAAGAGGTCGAGAAAGAATACTTCCAAAAAGAACGGCCGACCTCACTCATCCAACGAATGGCGGAAGACAGCGAGGTGGCCAGCCTCGTCGCCTATCTTGCCAGCCCGCTTGCCTCCAACACGAACGGTGCCGCGCTCCGGTGCGAAGGCGGAATCCTGCGCGCCATTTTCTAAAACGATAATCCTCTGCCATGCGCAACCATACGCATGGCAGTTTCACGACTGATCAGCGGACAGGAGGATGCGCCTACACGACTCCTCCTTACCCGTTGAAAGCAATGCTGAGCTTTTCCGATGCCAGTTGAATCGCTGCCTTGGCAGCGGGCGTGCCGGCCAACGCGTTCAACATCGCGAAGTCATGATGAGTTGCTAGCATACGTACTGCGGTCACATCGACACCCGCTTGAATAAGCTTCCTGGCATACGCCTCGCCTTCATCACGAAGCACATCATTTTCGTCCGTAATGATAAGTGCCGGGGGCAAGCCCTTTAACTGCTCCGTGGTCGCCGATAGAGGAGAAGCTGTTGTCTTTTTGCGGTCTTCCTTATTAGGCGCGTAAGCATCCCAAAACCACACCATGGCAGCCGTTGTCAGCCACGGACCGTTCCCAAATTCCTCGTAAGATCTCTGGGACAGACTCGCGTCGGTCACAGGATAAAAAAGGACTTGGTAGCGGATCGCCGGCCCTCTGCGCTCTTTTGCGAGCTGCGCAACCACAGCGACCATATTTCCGCCGACGCTATCACCTGCCACCGCGAGCCGACCAATATCAAGACCAAATTCCTTTCCGTGTTCGGCGATGTATTGGGTGGCCGCATAGTCTTGTTCAATCGGAACTGGAAACTGTGCCTCAGGAGAGGGCGTGTAGTTCACAAAGACGAAAGCGGCGCCGGTGCCATTGACGAGGTCGCGCAACAATCTGTCATGCGTGTTTTTGCTCCCCAATACCCAACCACCACCGTGGTAGTACATTACCACCGGCAGGTTACCCTTGGCACCCTTTGGCCGGTAGATGCGAACGGAAACTTCGCCGGTAGGTCCCACCGGAAGAATCTTTTCCTCAATATCGGCAGGCAGTTTTCCCACTTCTTTTGCTTGTGCCCCTTCCAAAACCTGGCGGGCTTCTGAATAGGAAAGTGTATAAAGTGTCTGCCACGCGTCGCGTGTGCTATCGACGAATGCTTGCGTTGTTGGTTCTAGAATTGGCTCTTTTTGATAGTTCATAATAATATCTATTCTTTGTTTGTTGATGCTGATTTGTCTTGCAGAGATCCAGTGTTAGCTACGATGATTGATAATCACCTTCTGAAAGCGAAAGCTCTCTGGCTTCTAAAGATCGGACTTAATCTCAGACTCTTGTACCCGATCCAAGCCGGTCAAATCCCTTGACGCGATAGATCAATACAGACCCGATCCAGCCGAGCAGGAAAACTCCGAAAATCACAACACCAAGCAAACCAAGGTTATCATTCAAGCCGCCGATCAGGTCCCAGACCCCTCCGTTCCATTTTAGCTGGTCCTTCAAGAGACCGATGGCTTCGAGACCGCCTACGAACAGTGCTACGACCACGGATACAAAAGTAACCGTGAGATTGTAGTAAAGTTTGCGGATCGGCTTCACGAAGGCCCAACCGTAAGCCCCGAGCATGAGCAGGCTGTCGATACAGTCGATTAAGCACATTCCGACGGTGAAAAGGGCCGGAAAGACGAGGATCGACCACATGGGGAGACCCTTCGACGCTTGTGTAGCCGAAATGCCGAGCAGCCCTACCTCCGTCGCGGTGTCAAAACCGAGCCCGAAGAGAAAGCCAACCAGGTACATCTGCCAGCTGCTGGTCATCAACCGGAACAGTGACCGAAAAATTCGGCCCATAAGCCCGCGCTTGGCGAGTGTCAAATCGAGATCTTCATCGACGTAGGCTTTGCCTTGCTTTACTGACTCAAGGGTTCTCCAGATACCTATCAGGACCAGGATATTCAACGCTGCAATGGCCAAAAGAAAGAAAGCAGAAACGCTCGTGCCAACGATTCCGCCTACGCTCTGCAAGGAATCGAATTTATCCTTTAGAGTCACCGACGTTACGGCGATCACCACGGATAGTCCGAATACGATAGTTGAATGGCCTAGCGAAAAAAATAACCCGACACCGACGGGACGCTGTCCCTGCTGCATTAGTTTGCGGGTGACATTGTCGATGGCCGCAATGTGGTCAGCGTCCACGGCGTGGCGAAGGCCGAAAGTGTAGGCCAAAAAAGCCGTCCCCATTAGAAGCGGAAAGGCATGGAAAGAAATCAGCGCCCAAAGCCAAGCCAGCACATTCATGCTGAGGAGGATGATTGCCACAAAGATGATTTTTGATCGGATTTCGATGCTGGGCGATCTCATATTTGGCTGGACAGTGGTTAAAGAAGTCAAGGTTGTTCGCAACGTCCGTGGCGCCCTTCACGCCGGTCCACACACAGGGACCATATCCAAAGCAAACCGGCTTAATCTCAGTCGCTCTCTCTAAGAGACGGGAGCAACATACGGGAACACCTTTGTGGGCTTCAAGGTGACCGACTCCTTTCCAATACCGAGCCGAACGGGACTGTTTGACGCGAACGAAAACATGACGTCCGGTGCGTTATCGATTAAAGATCGACCGTTCCACTCTGCGAAGCCGAACAGGGCCGGAGTGCCGACCGTATAGGGAAGTATATTGGGAAAGATCCGATGAGCGACTTTCACCGCGTAGGCCTCGGGATCCTCAGCAGTTCCATTAGCAGCGACAGCACCGGCAACGGCCTTGATGACGGTTTTGCCGTACGTTCCGAAATCGTCGGATGGACCGATTTATTGAGCGCCATCCTCCGGCATCGGTGGCCATTGTTGACACGGCCCACACACCGATGCGGCGGTTTTCTCCTTTCTCAGGGGGCAGTTCTTCGTCGGGCACTTCCAGCACGGTCGAGTAGACCGTATGGCCGGCAAACAGGTTTTTCGCATGGGCTGGGTCCCAGCCAGATAGATCGACCTTGGTCCCGTCCTGGAACGCGTGACCAACTGCGTGCAGCACATCAGGTTCAATCCAGAAGGGGTCGCCCGCCTTGCCAGCCCAAAGACGGAGACCGGATGCAGTGGTCGCGGTCTCGCCAGTAGTTCCCTGGGTAACGATTGTGCCGGGTGCGTGCGAGTCAACAGCCTCGGGGCCCGTAATCCGTCTCAGGACAAAGCGCTGCTTGCCGGCTGAATCGCGTTCATCAAAACTTATGCGATACGTTAACTCTTCCACGGTATCACCGTTCAGATCCCGGGCTTACTTCTTCTTGGTTGCCCGTTGAGCGCGCGCTGCGGAGTTGGTCTCCACCGCGGCGCGAATGAGTTGCTTGAAGGCAGCTTCGTCGATCTTCTCCCCTTCGCGGAGGTCGATCGCACGCCGCGTGTTCCCTTCCAGGCTAGAATTGAAGAGCTTCTTCGGGTCTTTGATGGAGGCTCCGCGAGCGAAGGTGAGCTTCACCGCCTGCTTGTACGACTCCCCTGTGCAGACGATGCCGTCATGGGACCAGACGGGGACTCCGGGGGATTTTGGCTTCTCCCATTTCCACTCCTCCTGGATGTCGGGGTCGGCATCGTGGATGAGCTGACGGACATGAGCGAGGGTCTCCCCTCTCCAATCCGCTAGCTCCTGAATCCGCCTGGTGATGTTCGCTGAAGCGGCTCCGCTATTCGGATGACTTGTCGGCTTCATGTTCTCTCCGTTCCTTCGTTTCGCCAGCCGGCCCTATACCCGCAGGGGGAGGCATAGCCCTCAGCCCGTTGCGGCCATAGTCATTAGTCCAACCTTTCGAGTAAGTCTAAAAGACTTGAAGATTGCGTCAGGCGCTGTGCGCATAGAAACCAATAGCTTCATGGCTATAAATGAAAGGTTGCTGGCCGGTTATGCTTTGTCAAGTACCCAAGCGAAGGGCGAACCGGGGATGGAGGCGATCCCCATAAGCGCTAACTTAAAATGGCAGCGGTCTTAAGCGCCGAAGGACTTCGGCGAGCTCAGTCGAGTCGCTGCGAAGGCGGCCTGGCACGAAGTGCCTGGAAAAAGAAGAAAGACCCGTCCAGTCCCGTAGGGACGGTTGATCAGATTTCTTGCAAATGTGTCATTTCTCCTTTCCTCGATCTCAGGCGAAATATCTTCGGACTCGAACTTTTCAAGAGGAGTATCTGGCGTTTTTAAAAGCGCACGAATGTAAAGTTCCACGAAAAATATCTCTGGGACTAGTGAGCAGATCAACCGTCCCTCCGGGACGGATCCGCTTTCTCTTGTTTCTAGGCACTTCGTGCCAGGCTACTTTCATTTGGTCCCTCCGGGACAGGATACTCTCTTTCGCTGTAGGATTTTACTCAAGTTAGCGCTTATGGAGCGCAGCGGAGCCCCAGGAATCAATTAAATTAGTGGCAAAGCGCGGCAGAATGGAGGCCATCCCCAGCTGTTCGGCGGCCAGGTTCGATCAACGATCAACAGCCGCGAAGGGGGCACCCGAACGACGGCAAGGCTCGAGACTCCCAAGGCATTGGCGACTCCGACTCGGAGAGAATTGCGCGACTGGCTCCGGTCGGAGAACGCCGGGGCTCAATTTGCCATCGGCGTTTACGGTGTTTCTAGTCTTGTGCCTTTCACCTGATCGTTGTCGCTGTCCAAAACCTTCCGGTCTGCATCCAAAAAGTCCACCTTGCAGTCGCCGGTCGTAAACTCGTTCCCTGACTCGGACAAGATCAAGGTGCTATGGACTTGCAGGTATCCGTTCACTTCGCCGTCCTTCAATAGCACCGCGTAAAACGTCAGTTTGAACTCTCTGTCGCCCGTTTGCGCCCAGCGGCCGTATCCGGGACCGCGCTCATCCGCAAGGCCTTGGTTCGGCGGCGCGAGCGAAAATTTGGTGTTACCGGTCGTAGTAAAGCTGCCGTCCCCGCCAAAGCTCGCAATGCTCAACAGAGGCGGTGGTGGCACGCCCCCCGCGGATATCTGCACGTCCCACACCCCCACCAACGTCTTTTTCTCAACCGGTTGTGCAACCAGCATAAGCGGAATAGCCACGCACAAGAAAGCCAGCCCGATTAGTCCTTTTTTCCCGGTCATACTCACTCGGGACCACTGTTGTTCGGTTTTCAACCCGCTCATTGATCATCCGCCAGCTTAAACGCTAGCTCTGTTTCCCATTTCGCTGGATCCGGCTCCTTGGTTGGGTCGGTAAGGTAGTTCTCGACACGTGCCCGCCAAGCCTCGCTTTTGAGACCTTCAGGCCGCTTGTCCCAAACAATGCCTTTCTTCTCTGCCCAAGCCAACAGATCAGAGGTCGCCCGCATGAGACCCTCGTAAGGTCCGGTGTAGATGAGAGTGGCATAGCGTCCTGCCGGCAGAATGTCTGCAATGATGCGGTTATCGCCTATCACAGCCGCTGCAACCGGAACGGCTACGTCAATCTCCAACTTCGCCGCCATATCAATGACGCGATAGCGCCACAAAGGCGCGCCGGCGGGCTTTAAGCCTTTGCTCGCCAACCAGCCATACACTTCACCCCAGAGTGGCGGCAGCACTTTTCCCAATTCTTGCATTGTAACCTGCGCTCGGATCCCCATGTAGGGCAGCTCATTTCGATGTTCGATCTTTGGTTCGGTGTTCATCTGTGTGCGTGTTCTCCTGTGAGAAGCTTTTCTGTCGCCTGAAATCAGGCGGACCGTTCACTTCCAGATTACGACGAACGAACCGGCACGTTCTGGACATTCTATCTCAAAGTTTTTTGCCGTAACCTTCGAAAGGACCGTGGCTGAATAGCCAGCTGGAATCTCCAGCAAACCGGATCACGTCAAGTCAGCGATTGTCTATGACAAAAGCCTCGCAAGAATCTTTGCAGTCGTCAGTGTCTTATCGACATCGTCGCTTTGGAAACCCCATTCGATCGACTTTTTCGCGCTCTGATCCTGAATGACAGAGAGGACTCCTAGCAACTTATCGCCCATGTGAAATGGAACCGAAATTTGATAAAAAGTCCGCTGATGGAGAGCTTTATCGATCGAAAGATCTCGCTCCGGGCCGCCGAACGTCGATGTGTCCCGGATGATTCGCTCCTCTTTAAAGCAGCGGCCCACCTGGCTGCCATCAATGTTCGTGGCGAGGGCCAGTTCAAGCTCTGAGTAGCGGCTTCCGGAATTGAGGGCTACACGCAATTTCCTTCCGTCTGGATCTAAAATCCAGAGGCTTCCTTCGTCGGCCCCAATGCCCGTCACCAAAAACCGAAATGCCGCGCGTAGATCGGCATCGATGCGCTTATGAAGCTTTTCGGGCGTCATCATGCTAAAAGTCTCAACATTCATTATGTCATAATTTAGCGAATAATATCCAACCGATTTCAAGCGTCCGGATTTCCTGGTTTTGTCCCTGGTGACACGAATGTTTTTTCTGGGCCAAAATATTTGTTTTTATCACTTCTTCGACACGAACCTGTAACATTGCTGTGTTGTGATTTCCGCAATATGTCGATTTATCGATCCCTCGAATTTGACTCATGGGTATTCCCTCCTGTCCGGTTGATTGCCCATATTGTGAGATTCGCCGCTGTGAGCACCTTGCTCGTGGCGCCGATTTTAACGGCTGAATCCGATCCGCAATTTCCCGGGTTCCGTCCGGCTCGTGATAGCGACAACCTCGTCGTCACCGAGTCCGTTTACGCTGGGTACCCATCTTTAATCGTTGCCGGAACGACGATGCTTCCAACCGGCGTTGTCGCGATCGCTGACGGCGGTTTTCCGGAAGTATTCAACAATGCAACTGTGGATTCGAGCTTTGGGATTACCTCACCGATTTATCTTTTGGAATTGACGAGCCACGGAGAAGTCGTTCGCCATTTGCCTGTACCGACAAATAAAATGACCACAAGTTTCAGCTCCAAGTCTGAACTGGGGATACATCTTTCTTTGGACAATTCCGCGCTAACATTCATGGGGTACGTCGCACCGGTCAACACATTAGACGTATCCAATTCGAACACTCCTGGACATTTTGATCCTTCAAACCCGGTTCCGTCGACCTACCAGCGTGCGATTGGTCTCGTTGACGGCCTTGGCGACGTTTGGAGTCAGCCTGTGAACGCTTATAGCGGCAACAATGGCCGAGGTGCAATCCTTTCGAAGGGGATTCTCTATATGACCGGCAACGCCGGGAATGGCACGACGAAAGGCTTACCGCAAATTGTGGATAACACCGGCGTGCAAATTCTTCAGATATTCGGGGGGAGCGATTCGACCGTTGTTGGCCAATTGCAAGGGACGGTTGGTGCAGCGAAAGGATTTCAATACGGATATTCTGTGACTCAGTACGGTTACGCGGCAGATAATTCTGGGAAAGACGATAATTTCCGTGGGATTACCATTTTCAATGGGACGCTTTATGTCAGCAAAGGGAGCGGAAGCAACGGCATTAACACCGTGTTTCAAGTCGGAACGACGGGAGAGTTGCCCACGTTCGCTTCGGCGGCAACGACCGAGATCACCATTCTGCCCGGATTTTCAACAACGCTCGCCAAGAGCACGAGCGGTACGGTTTATTATCCCTTCGGTATTTGGTTCGCGAATTCAACAACTCTTTACGTCGCCGACGAAGGGGACGGCACGTTGGCCGATGCGGCGACCGGCACTGGTGGTTTACAAAAGTGGGTCCTGGTTGGTAGCACGTGGCAACTGGCTTACACTCTGACCGCGGGGCTAAGCCTTGGACAGACTTACACTGTGCCAGGCTATCCGACTGGTATCAACCCGGTAACCGGTCTGAACTGGGCTCCCGCCCCAGATGGTCTGCGACAGATTGCAGGAAAGGTGAACCGTGACGGCACGGTCACGATTTATGCCGTGACTTCGACGGTCAGTGGCTCCGGGGACCAAGGCGCGGACCCGAATCAGTTGGTTGTGATTACTGATAAACTCTCCGCTGCAAATGCAGCCGCGGCAGCGGGCGAGAAATTTGAAGTGCTCCGCACCGCGGAGAGTGGGACGGTCATGCGAGGGGTATCTTACGCTCCCTTAGGGCTCCCGTTTTTCACGCACCTCTGACGACAAGGCTGCTTCACGGCGCCGACGGAGCGAGCCCCTTCGGTGCTTACGTCAACATTGTTACCTCAATCTCATTCGCGTTCCGGTTCGTACCGAAAAGCGATCGAAAGCCGGTTCCACGAATTAATGCTCATCACGGCGAGGTTGAGGTCAACGAGTTCCTGTTCGGAGAAAATGCGGACGGCTTGCTCGTAGACCTCGTCGGGCAAATGATGCACAGAGATTAACGTGACCGCTTCCGCCCAGGCCAGCGCGGCGCGCTCTCGATCCGAATATTCGGACGCCTCCTGCCAGGCGTTAAGAAGATGAATCTTTCGTTCAGTGACTCCAAGCCTGAGAGCATCTCTGCGATGATAGATAATGCAATAAGCACACCGATTAATCTGGGAGACACGCAGCTTCACCAATTCTCGAAGTTCAGCCTCGAGCGTCGATTTTTTGAGATAAACTTCGATGTCATAAAGACTCTTCAATGCCGGACCGAGCAATTGATTCACCTTCGGCTGCTCCATTCGCGACGAAACGGCGACGATCGTAGTCATACACAAGTATAACCGAACCTTCTCCCTTATCACCAATCATTGAGGGGAAATTCACCGCGGTCGTCGCCAACGATCAAATTGCGTTAGACTGGGAATTTCACGCGCTAACGCGCTCGCGAATTTCCAGGCTCTGCAGCTGCAGGAGCAGCGATGAGCGCTCGAATCGGGATTGGCCAGACTTTCGCGAAGAATTCGAATTTCTATTGACCAACCTGCCGACAGCTTTAACCCGCCGCGGGAATCTCGATAAACTCGAGCCTCGGCTGCACGCGGCGCCAACGCCTGTCCAACCGCCACAAGCCGGCCTCTCGTGCGTAAGCCAGCGCCTGCTCAAACTCGCTCTCCAGGATCTCGCGGTTGATGTCGGAAAACTTCGCCTCGGTCTTCGCTTTCCATGCCGGATAATATTGGTCCATCAGGTTCAAGTAAGTGTCGGGCGACATCTCGCCAGCGACCCAGCGCACGATCCCGGCTGTGTCGTCGAGCAGCCCCGGCATCACCAGATGGCGCACGATCACGCCCCGAAGCGCAAGGCCATTTTCGTCGACGCGCAGCTCACCCACTTGCTCATGCATCGCCTTCAGAGCCCGGCGCGCAGCGTCGGGATAATCGCGCGCCAGCAGGTATTTAAGGCTGCGCTGCGAATCCCAGAGCTTGAAATCCGGCATGTAAATGTCGACCACCCCATCCATGAGCCGGATGCTGTTCATACTGTCGTATGAGCTGGTGTTATAGACCAGCGGCAGCCGCAGCCCACCGTTGATTGCTACGAGCAGCGCCTCCAAAATCTGCGGTACCACGTGCTCCGGCGTGACGAAGTTAATGTTGTGGCAGCCGGCGCTTTGTAGCCGCAACATAATCGCCGCAAGGTGCGCCGCCGAGACTTCGGTGCCGTCGCCCTGTTGGCTTGTTTCAAAGTTCTGGCAGAAGACGCACCGCAGATTGCACCAGGCGAAAAAGATCGTTCCCGACCCGTTCCATCCACGGAGACAATCCTCCTCTCCGAAGTGCGTGAACGCGCTTGTCACGCGCGCAAGCCGCCCGCTTTTGCATACGCCGGTCTCATTTTCCAGCCGGTTAACCTCGCAATCGCGCGGGCAGACCTGACAGCTTCGCAACATCTCAAGCGCCTCTTCTGCTTTCTCTTGCAACCGTCCCTCCTCGTATGTTTTCACATAGGCGGGAGTGAATTCATTGCGTGGAATCACAAACCGCCCCTCACCCGCCAATTCAAGCGGAACTAAGCTTGCTCCACCGGACTTCATTGCGTATAAACTCGAACAACTTTGGCTTCCTCGCGACACCATCAGGAATCTAGCCGAGATATCTCGCGATGCCAATGGCCGTGCTGACGCCGATTCATCGGATTTTCAGACCGCCTTCGATGGGAAAAACCTTGTCATAGTGTTCCAAAGCCCGAAAGAGCTGAACTCAGCTCGGGCGCATAATGAGCGAACCACGTAGATACAACTAATAACAACGGAAGTCCTTATCCTCGAAGGCGAGTATCGGAGTACTCCTACTGGGCCTTGGTCCGCCGAATATATGAGCCTTCATGGAGGTAATGAACATGACTATAAGAATTCTGATCCTGTCCCTCGTAACTTTCTGCACTCTGCTATTCGCGGGGAGTCCGCAGGCAAAGGACCAAGAGGACGTGAAAACCGTAAAGCCGCGTACGCGCGCACGAGCTGAAACAAAGATTACCGTGCACAGTTCTGAAGCCAAGCCCTACGACCAAACCGCGAGCCCGGCCTTAATGGAGATCCGTTTAAGCGAAACGTTCACCGGAGATATCAATGGCGAAGCAACGGTGCGGGCTTTACAGGTCCTACTCGAAGATCAATCTGCCAGCCTCGTCAGCGAGCAACGATTCCGCGGAAAGCTCGGCGGACGCCAGGGCACCTTTGTGCTTCAAGGTCAGGAAATCGTCGAGAACGGCAAGGTCAAGGCGACATGGTTTGTCGTTCCCGGATCGGGGAGAGGTGATCTTTCCGGGCTGCGCGGCGAGGGCGGCTTTGAAGGCGACTTTGGAAAAGGGTCCGACGGAACGTTGGATTATTGGTTCGAATGATGTAGGACTTTACCCGGCCTCAGTTGCGATGCATGTGTCCCATCTGAGTCCGGACGGCTGGAGGGGTTGCGCCACCAGGCCCCTGGAACGAAGAAAATTCCGGCGACCGGTCAGTAAAAGCGGCCAGCGCGACTCCGACAAAGACAAGCACGAGTACGAAACTGGAGACCGACATGTCTCGTTTATATTGAGGCGGCTTCCTCGTCAGCGGCGCGATTCCGGTCCGAACGCGAACAAGCGCACTTTGGAGAAGACAACTGCCAAACGATCTTCGAACTTGTTGCACATATCGCCCAGCCGCACGACGAGAATCAACACCGAGAATCGCTGTCGGCCGGCGGCTTGCCGCCAAGAGTTTTTCCGATTGAAATACCTCAGCCGGTTGTCGCTTAGCCACGTCGTTTTCCAATAAGAGAGAAACGAGTTTATTCATTTTGATCTCCACCTCTGCGACGAATGAATTGGCGCAATCAGGACAGCCAACGCCCAATTGTGTAAAAGTGCCGTGTCCTCGAAGGCCTGTTGGCGCCCAGATTGAGTTTGAAAAGATTTGCAAGCTTGCAGGAGATACCGAAAAGCACGACCGCAGTGACTCGTGCAGGACGGTACAAACCGCATCAGCCCTCCGATCGAAACTGTCCTGGCTCAGCGTGAAATGGAAAATTGGCGCTTTGCCGTTCGCTAGTTAACGTTGTCGCTGTGAAACCGATAATTCTGATTTGTCTCTGCCTAACCATTCTCGGCTGTGCCGCAGGTAACGGCGTGGACAATCGGAACTTCGCTATTGATACCTATTTTCCGACCACGAACGAAATTCAGCTCGCCGAAGGGCGTGCGCGAACCTATTGGGATCAAAATGGGGCGCGTTTTGGGACCGAACCCAGGTATTTGGCTGTGGAGACGTCAAAATTGTTTCCATATGGGGGCCTTTATCCAAAGCTAATAAACTCTGAAACCACAGCCAGCTTTCTTTCCAGGGTCGATGAAAGCAATCCATACAGCGACTTGGAGCTTAAAGGCGTCATGGTGTACGACACGAAGACGGGTCATTTCGTAAGCAATCAGGGCTACGTTTCAGTGGACACTCCGAACCTTGGTAAGGTGGCTCGATTCGGCGAGTATATCGCAAGATGGATCGGCACAGGCGGCCCGTCGTTTTTCTAAAGTCTCCCTGCTATTGCCTCGACCGTCACCATGGAAACGGTGGAACCGTTCACGATGATTGTCCCACCGTTGGGCGCTGAACATCACTTGGGTCTAGAGGGCCGACTTGCCGCCATTGACGGCAATCGAGGCTCCGGTGATGAATGAAGCTTTTTGCGAGGCGACAAAGACGATGGTATCGGCGATCTCTTCGGGCCGTAGACCGGAGACGACAAGGCGGGTACCTTCTTTGGCAAAGGAGACTTCCGAGGTATACCTCAGCAAAGTCAGTGGATAAGATCCGTCACGATATGCTCGAAGCTGCGCTCGAGCGAATCGAATGGATCCCCCGGAGTGAAATCCTGCTCCACGATGAACCATTCGCAACCGTTCCTTTCGGCCTCCGCGACGATCGGGGGAAAATCGAGATTACCCGCGCCGACTTCGGTCATGAAGGGCGCCTCCCCGTGCTTGTTCGGCACTCCATAGTCTTTCAAGTGCAGACTGACCAGTTGCTCGCCGAGTGTCCGAGTCCAGTGCAAAGGGCTCATCCCGCCATATTGCACCCAGTAGGTGTCAAGCTCGTAGGCAATGCCAGGCGCTCCGGACCGGATGATTTCATACGCCAGTTCATTACCGATGCGAGTAAATTCGACCGCATGATTGTGATAGGCCAGGGTTAGTTCCGCCGCCTTGAATAACCCCGCGCTCTTCTGTAACCCTTCCGCGAGAGCCTCGACGGAGGATCTCGAGGCGAAATCGACACCCCTGGGAAATCCGTATACACCGATCTTTGCGTTGACAGTCTGCAGTTTCTCTATAGCCGCCTGCGGGTGCTCCAACACAATTTGCGCGGGAAGGTGCGCGGCGGCGACTGCCACTCCGACGGTACTGCATATCTTTGCGACTTCCTGGTCGCTTATCGTGTCCGAATGAACCAGCTCAACAGCGCGGTAACCGAAAGACGCGAGGCGTTTAACGGCGCGTGCAAGTCCGGCTGCATCCTTGATATGGTCCCGTACGGTGTAGAGCTGCGCTCCAACTTGAGAAAGTTTCATAAAAAAACTGGGTGGCTGTCTTGGGGTTGATAAGGTCTATTTAGTGTCGTGCGGAGGCTTCAAAAAGTAGGCGAACCGTCTCGGTTTGCTCACCTTTGAAGAGGTGCAAAGCGGGGACGCTTCGCCTACTCGTGAACGGCGAGTATATCTATCTACACCGACGCGCAAGGAGCGAGCAACGCGAAAAAACGCTCTCCTATTTACTGATATCCCTGAGCAAAGCTTGGGCCTTTGCCAAGTTGTCTTGCACAGAGCTAAGAGCAGGATTTAATCGTAAGGCCTCCTGGAATTGCGTTATCGCATTGGCGAATTGGCCTTCCCGATAGAAGGCATTGCCAAGATTGCGGTGCGCTAGCGCATACCCGGGATTTATTTTGAGAGCCAATTCGTACAGCGTACGACATTCAGTCGATGAACCAACTCAACAGCGCGGTAACTGAAAGTCGCGAACCGCTCCACGGCGCGTGCCAGTCCAGCGGCGTCCTTGATATGGGTCAGAAGTTCGTGGAGGCGCCAAGAAATAGGCGAACCGTCTCGGTTCGCGCGCCTTTGAAGAGGTGCAAAACGGGGACGCTTCGCCTACTGTAGAGCAACATCAACCGTTCGGTTCGCGCATCAGCCGCGCCATTTCGCCGAAGAGTTCAAGATCCTGCGCAAAATCCTCAGGCCCCGTTTTCGGCGCGCGCTTCCCGACAACATTGTCATACAACGCGTTCCACTCAGCAATAAAAGGGTCGCCCCAGCTGGGATGAGAGTCGATGCGTTCAACACCACCGCGACCGTTGCTTTCAGTGACGAACAGCCGAATCGGCAAATTGCGCACGTAGGGAGTATCGTACTGGATTCGCACAACCTTCTGAGCACCGTACACCTCGAGGTGACCATCAAATCGAGGAATCGCATCGACGCCAGTTTCGAATTGGCAAACGTACGATCCGTAGTCGAATACTGCCGACAGATAGCCTCCGCCGAATCGTTCTGCGGCAAAGAGCACGCTTTTGGGCATACCGAGCAATTCGCGCATCGCCGAAATATCATGGCTGCTCAATCCGAGCATAAGCCTGTACGCCTGCTTCAATGAAGGCTTCGCGTCTGCTCCCAGAACCTCCTCCACCAGGGCATTCTCGCGATTCTTAGTTTCCTTTTCGATCGACTCAAGGAGCGCCGGATCACGGATCACGCGCGAGGTCGAGCTTATGACCAACGAGTTCGCTCCGATGATGTCGCGCACGCGGGCATATTTTATTTCGCCGATGTCGCGAACTAACGCGCATCCATCCAGAAACGCCGGAGCGTAGCGGCGCATATAGCCAACCTGCACCACGGCCCCACTCTGCTTTTGTGCCGCGACAATCAGATCCGCCTCCCGCAAGGTAACGCACATCGGTTTTTCGACGAGCACATGCTTCCCTGCGGCGAGCGCCGCCAGCGTGACTTCCGCATGATAGGCGTTCGGATTTGCAATCAGGACAACGTCCAATTCGGCGCGCGCGACAAGTGCTCGGTAGTCAGTCTCCAGGATGCCGACATTCCAGAGCTTTCCTAACTGTTCCAGAACAGCCGGGCTCACGTCGCACAACGCGGTAATCTCGTATCGGCCCGGCAACTGGTAGAGAGCCGGCACGTGGATTATTTGCGTCACTTCGCCACAGCCCACGATCCCGATTCTCAATCGTCGATTCGCCGATGATTCACCGGATGATTGCCCAATCGATTTCTCTGTTAATTTTGGTGACATAAATTGTTCTCCTAACCTTTAACCGCCCCTGCTGTGGCTCCGGAGATCATGTACTTCTGGATAAACAGGAACAGGATGAGTGTCGGCACCATTGCCAGAGTGGCTGCAGCCATCAGACTTCCCCAATCGGTCGAATATTGCTGCATGAAAGATTGGATGCCGACAGGCATCGTCATTCGATCTTCGTCCCGCAGGAAAACGCTCGATATAAAAAATTCGTTATACGAAAACAGGAATGAGAATATCGCAACCGCAGCGATCCCGGGAACGGTCAAAGGCAAGATAATTTGCAGAAAAATCCGAAGCGGCGAACATCCGTCCATTGTCGCCGCCTCATCCAGTTCCCGGGGAATACTGTCAAAATACGAACGAAGCATCCAGGTCGCGAAGGGCAGTTGCGTCACTGTGTAAACCAGCATCACAGGAACAAAGTTGTTCACCATGTCGAGCTTGCGGAAAAAGATGAACAGCGGAATGATTGCTAATATCAGCGGGAACATCTGAACAATCAGCAACGCCTGATTATAGGAGGCTAGAATCCTGGCCCGATAGCGCGACATCGCAAATCCGGCTAGCGATGCCAGAACGATCCCAAGCAGCGTGCTGCAAGCGGCAACTATTCCGCTGTTAATCAAAAATGTCCAGAAACGGGTTCGCGTGTTGATGTACAGGTAATTCGCCAGCGTCGGTTGGGTGGGTAAAATGCTGTGGGAGGAGATAATCGTCTCTGTCGTCCGAAAGGAATTTAGCGCGACTGTGATGATCGGGAAGTCAACGAGCAGGACGATCACGAGGCCGACGCCCAGAAGAAGCCATTTGCGATACTGTTTCATCCAAAGGCGCTCGGCTACACCGCTTTGCGTTGCTGCCGCATAATGATTGTCGACAAAATCATTAGGACGACGAGCGTCAAAATCGCGACCGCTGAACCCCGGCCAACATCGTTACGGCCAAACGTGAAGCGGTAAGAAAGCAGTATCAGATTCTCTGTAGCGTTCGATGGACCTCCTTGAGTAAGGAGATAAGGCGTCTCAAAGTCATTGATGCTCCATATTGTCATCAGGATCGCCTGAATGATCGAAATGTTCTTCAAATGCGGCAGTGTGATGTACCAGAAAAGTTGCCGGCCATTGGCCCAGATATTTCAGGGCCTCCATGTTTCGATCGGAGGCCAGGTCGAGCTTTCGATCTGTTGTAAACAATCCACCGTCGTTATTAAACATCAGCGTCAGCAAAAGATGCTCTCCCAAAGTGTCGCCTGCAGCGACCATGCCATACTGGTCATTCGCCGGCTTCGTAAGCGCCTGCGCCGCCGCTTTGAACTCGGCCCAGTTCGTCGGAGGCTGCACATTCGCCTGTTGCAACAAATCCTTTCGATAATACCAGACCCGAATATCGATTGCCCAGGGGAGCGCAACGTAGTGATTATCGTATTTCAAAATTTCGACTGTATTGGGCAAAAAATCGTCGAGCTTGCCCTTCGCCTTCCAATCGCTGATCAGGTCATCAATCGGTAAGATCGCGTTCTGATCGTAGAGCTGGACTGCCTGGTAGCCGGCGCCAGTGCTCAAATCGGGAGCTGTTCCAGAGCCAATCGCGGTAAGAAATGTCTGGTACCAGTTTGTCCAGGGAATAGATCGATAACTCGCAGTGATATCGTGGTGTTCCTGGTTGAACTGTGCAACAAGCGCTTTGCCGGCATCGATATATTCCGGCCCACCCCAGATCATATCCCAGAACTGGAGGTCGACATGGTCTTTTGACTGACCGGTCACTGGACTCACCATCGCCGCAACCGAGCTCGCAAAGAGCACGGCAAGGAGACGTATATTTCGGAAACGCAATTTTGGAGCTTTCATTGTTCTTACGAGGTTTGGCTAAGGGAAGAGCGCTATAGTTCGCTCAAAACGCCCGGGGGTAATCGTTCCGTTGAAGTGATGACCGACTTAATGATCAATCACGTGATCGGTCATGTAGAGCATCATTTTCGGAGTGTCAATCGCGGTTTATCCCTTCTATCTGGCGTCGCACTCGCCTTTACCTCAACGACCAAAACGACAGCGATCCCGGATAGCGGACCATCAGCGTCGAACCAGCCTGAAACCCCGGAAATCCTCGCCCACCGGGGCCCTTCTATGCTACACATCTTGTACTGCGACCATGGAGAGCCCCCGAGAAAAACTGCTGAAGAAATTCGCCCGGAACCCTCGTTTAAACCCATCGAAGATCAGTCAATCGGCCGCCGTCCAATCCGCTCTGAATGAACTGCTAGCCGAGGGCGCAATCCGGAAATTGGGCGCGTATTACCTGGCGGGACACGAACCCTCTGTTAATACCGAAAAGGCACGGATAGCAAAACTATTGGAAACGAAACCGAAACTATTTCCCGCTTCGTCTTTGCTGCGGGTAAACCGGGCGCTGAAGCCTCTCGCGCGCTCCGCGCTCGCCGAGCTTGTCGACGAGCGTATCGTGTTGGAGTTGCCGTTGGAGGGCAAAGGATCTCAATTGCTCTATATCCATCGCCGCCATGTAAGTCGCGGCGAGCCTGCTCACCAGACAATAGACAAGGAAGCAACAAAAGAGCGTATTCTTGCGGCCTACCGCGAGGGCTCCGCTGCGCGGCAAAGACGATCGATCCCTATAGTCGAATTGATCCAGCGTTCCGGCCTCGCGTCAAGCGAAGTTCGCTCCTGGATCATCGACACCGGCATACCTTCCCTAAAGGTCCAACTGGACCAAGGCGATTGGGCGTCTGCAAGCGAAGAGGAGCGTGCCGCGGCCATCGAACAAGATGGCCGCCAGCGACTCTACATCGCCATCGAGCCATGAAATTCGATATACCCGGGTTGTCAATCAACCCATTTGAGAAAGACATCGTCCACAAGCCGCGGGAGTGCCCGAGCTCGGTCGCTACGCTCAACGAAGACGTCTTGTCAGGACTCATTTCCGCATTCAGCGCGGTAAACGAGGATCGAATCGTTGTTGGAAACAAGGCCCAGCTCATCCTTTCCATTGCCGCGGGCTACGGAAAAAGTCATCTGATCGGACGCCTGTTCAAAGCACTGAATCGCCGGGCAATTCAGGTTTATCTGACTCCATTCCAAACCGTGGCGTTGTGCTGGCAGTCGATCCTGCTCCATCTCGTCAACGAGCTTGACTATCCCGACACCACCGACCAGACCACGTGGGCCGTTGACGAGCCGACGCAACTTAATTCGCTCGCGGAAGGAGTCCTGCAAAATCTTGTCGCCAATGCTATCGATCGCGGACTTGTTACTATCGTGCAGGGAGAGTTGCGGCGCGAGCAACTGCGCCAGGGATCCGAGATCACGATAGGCAAGGGCTCGGACCCACAGAGCACCTGGCTCCGCGACCATTTCATCAACGAACTTCTTCCTCTCTGCCAGCAGCAACTCTCCCCGCTGAAGTTAACTTCGGCTGGGTGGTTAAAGGTGCTGTTTCATTACCTGACCTCTTCGCCAGGGTCTGAAATCCGGCAAGGTTGTTTGGCCTGGCTCCGGTATGAGACCCTCGACGACTCCATGGTTAAAACTCTTGGGATCGCGCCAGGAGAGAATCCCAGGAGCGAACCGGTGGACGTCGTCAACAACGCTTGCTGGCTTCGAATCCACGATCTCTGCTTGCTTGCACGCTATTACCGTCCCTTGCTTTTCTGCTTCGACCAGACCGAGGACTACCAAACAAACCTGGAATTGCTGCAACAGTTTGGACGAGTCGTGGTACGACTGGTGAACGAAGCGCCAAACCACCTCACAGTCGTGACCGCGAACCAATCGATTTGGGATTCCAAAGTTGTCCCGAAAATCGAGGATGCTCACCACGATCGTTTTTCAATCCCGAAGCAACTCAGGGGCCTCGATATTCGGGAAGCCGAAGAACTGATCCAATTGAGACTCGCCCCGTTCGCGCCTTCCGAAGAACTCCTTCGACAATTCCGGGATCAAAAATGGCTCGATTCGATCTATTCTGGCCGCAAGACAATTCCTGTTCGCGAATTTATGCACAAGTGCAGGGATCGTTGGGCCGGAGCAACAACGCCAACTCCAAAACTCCGATTAGACCAGATTTTCGACGAATACCTGTCCGAATATCGCGTCAACCCGCGCCGGCGACATTTTGATCCCGATGTGTTCCGGTGGCTTGTACGAGGTCCGCTCGCAGCAGATCCAGAGATTGTCTGTTCGGAAAACAAAAAAGAGACCCCTTTTGCCGAACTCCAATGGAGCGTTGGTGGACAGGCAGAGATCCTCTTCGGATTTGTCCGCGAGATGCACTTTACCCAATGGAAGAAGGTAGCCGACGTCGCAGAAGCATGGCGTGCAAAACATCCCGGCAAAATCGCTAAGATTATTTATTTTCGGTCCGAAGAACTGGATCCCATTCCAAAGCCGACGTGGACAAAAAGCGGACCGGCGATCCGCGCCGCGCTTGGATCCGGGCTGCTCGTCCTGAGCAAAGAGGAAAGCTCAGAACTGAACGCGGCGCGAGATCTCTATCTCGAAGCGGTTTCCGGAAACGTGTCAGGGTACTCTGGTGAGGATGTCCTCCGGTTCTTGCAGCAACGGCTGGCGCCATGGCGCCAGCGAATTCTGCAGCCTCAGTCGCCGGCGCACATCCCCGAGCAAGAACAGCGGGCGCCGCCACCGCCTCCAAAACAATTGTTCCTCGAGAAGTTACGAATCCTTGTGCAACACGAAAAATTCCTGAGCCTCAGCGATACGCTCGAAAAGCTAGGCTCCGGAACCACCGAAGACCTCGTGCTCGAGGCATGCGAAAAGATTCCGCAAATCCAAAAAATCGCTCACCCGAACATGGTCGTGCTGATATGGCAAGGATAACTGTCACGCAGCTGAAGCACGCCTCTCTTGATAAGAAATGGCGTGCCGCCTGGATTCTTGATCCGTCCGTCCCGGTCCCGATTGCCCGCGCGCCGAAAAACAGCATCCGCGTAAACAGCTTGTTATTCCATCGATTGGTCGACCGGTTCTCCGACTGGCTGACTGCGGAACCGAACCTCCGGAGCGCGGCGAAACTATCCAGTTACGAAGATGTCTGGGATGCGTTCTGGAACAACTTTGCGAAGAAAGAACTGCTTGGACTCCTGGAACAGCAAGGACCTCAATCCGCCGATCACCTGACAAAAGCACTGAAAAACTGGTCCCAAGAACTGGTCACGAAGCGTTCTGTTACCGCGCCCTTCAAAAATTGGCGAAGCCTTATTCTGACCTCTGAATACCAGTTTGACGATGTTCCCGTCACTACCGCCCGGGGAATCATCCATGTCGCCGGACGGCCCGACTGCGTTGTTCTGGAAACCGGCGGCCCTGTTGTCGTAGACTACAAATTGTCGCGCGGTGCGAACCTCAAAACGGATCTGCTCCAGGCCGCGATTTACGCCGCCCTCTTGCAACGCACCCATCCGGGGTTGCCAACTTCCGCGCGCCTCGAATACTACGAGCCGCAGCTTCACGTGATCCCTCAGGGACCCGACCAAGTCGGAAAGCTCTTCGACGAGCTTGTCGCACCAACGCTCGCGGAACTTGCTGCGCACTTCTCCAAAAGTCCTCCGGAACCAAGAAAGTCGATTGACCTTTCCGCGCAAAAGTCGTCTCACGACCGAGACGCCGAGATCGTCAATGCTTATCGCACCTACGGCGTCACCGTTCAGGTGGTGGATCGATTGGAAGCTCCGCAGTTGATCCGTTACCGGCTCCAAATGGGCGAGGGAGTAAAGTTCAATCAAATTGAGCAACACTCGACTAATCTCAAGATCGCATTGTCATTGCCCTCTGAGCCAATGATCTCTGCCGGTCCAGGCTTCGTCTTCTTTGACGTCGCAAAACCTGATCCTGGCACGGTTGCGTGGTCCGAGGTCTTCAATCTCCGCGAGGTTTCACAGCATCCCAGTTCGACCGCGTTTCCGATAGGTATCGGCGTCGATAATCAACCGATTGTTGCCGATTTGTCCGACCCCAACATGGCTCATGCGCTCATAGCGGGCACAAGCGGAAGCGGCAAGAGCGAATTTCTGAAAACCGCGGTCGCGACGCTGGCTGCCCGAAATTCGCCGTTAGAGCTGAAATTCTCTCTGATCGATCCGAAACGCCTCACGTTCGGGATGATCCGCAACAGTCAATACCTCGCGGGTCCGGTGATCTTTTCGCTCGAAGAAGCTTTGGTTTGCCTTGCTGATGCAGCCGAGGAAATGGATCGGCGTTACGAAGTTTTACTGGAGGAAGGGTTCACCAAACTGAGCGATCGATTTGCATCAGGCAAGAAAGAAATCCCGTTCTCTGTCCTCGTATTTGACGAATTTGCTGATCTTGTGCATTCCGGAAAAGAAGGAAGGAAAGAGTTCGAACGCCTCGTGGCACGGATCTCCGCCAAGGGCCGAGCGGCAGGCGTCCATCTTTTCGTTGCGACCCAACGCCCCGATCGCGAAACTGTGGGTGGCCTGCTAAAGGCCAATCTCCCTCTGAAGGTTTGCTTCAGAGTTACCAACGCGGTGAATTCGACTATTGTTCTTGATCAACCGGGCGCGGAAAGGCTCTTAGGGCGAGGAGACTTCCTTTGCGACCGAGGTAAGGGCCTGGAGCGCGGCCAGGCTTCACTGATCTCCCAGGAAAAATTCCTAAAAGCTTTCGCACCGTAAGCGAAGCGTCCCGCTTTGCGTCTCGCGCCGTAGGCGAAGCGTCCCGCTTTGCGTCGTTAGCGAAGGCTCCAGCCTTTGCCTGGCTAGTGCCTAGAAGCAAAGCGGGACGCTTCGCTTACGTAGGACTTACAATACAGCTATGAAGATTAACACGACTTTGCAGGCACCGCATAGTCGAAGTTAATGCTAAGCGGTATTGTCGTTCTCGTCCTCGTCGTCGTTCTCGTTCACGTTCTTGGAACTGGGTGGTGGCTTCGATCTGCCGGACAGGGGCACAGCTAAAAACCGGAACCTGAACGTGAACCGAGATCAACGATCAAAGAGCGAGGTCGAGAACGACGACGTGGTGCGGGCGCGCGGTGGTCGCCCGATATGCCTCAACGGAAGCCCCGCTAGAAGATTCGCCTCGATCTTCTCGAGCGACACACCCTTGGTCTCCGGAACGAAGATCACAAAGAAGATGATGAAGAGTACGTTCAGCCCACCATAGAGCAGAAACGTATTGCCGTTGCCGAACCCGGCGAGGAGCGACAGGAACGTCATACCCACGATGGCGTTGGTGATCCAATTGGTTTGCGGCCCAGTCTGTCTACAAACGCGATGGGCAATGGCTCTCGGCGCAATGCAGGTGGTCGAAGCCGCCGGCCGCTTGAAGGAGATTGCGATTGTGGGTATTGACGGGGAAAACAATGCCTTTCAAGCGATTAAAGACGGCAAATTAGCAGCCACATTTACTTATCCATTCTGTGCACCCGAAGGAATCCAATACGCCTATAATCTTGCGATTGGCGAACAGGTGCCAAATCAGATCGTTCTTAAATCAATTCGCGTGGACGCCTCTAACGTCGATCAGTACCTTGGAAAGGGCTTTTAGGGGAGAGGTCCTAATTTTCGAGACGTGCCGGCCCCGGAAGGGTGCGAGCTAAATATTCCGCCTGCGGCAGCAACCCCTGGGCGCGCGATGAAGATGGTCTCTCAGGGACGGGGCAGGCGCCGCGTTGATGCTCGCTGCCACGCTTAATACTCTTTAGAATAGCCTTTCCGCTTCTTCGACGGAGTCGGGGTTGGTTCGGAAACCTCGTCCGGATGCGCGAGCTTGTAGGTGTCGGCTCCGATCTTGGTCCGGCGCTCCTCTTTCAGACTGGCGCGAAGCGTCTGGATGTCGTCGTTGACGACGGTCGGCTGAATAAAGATGATTAGTTCGTCTCTCTCACGATTATTTGTCTTGTATTTGAAAGCGTTCCCCAAATACGGGATATCCATTAAATACGGGATCCCGTTGTCATCCTTCGTGATTTTATCCTCGATCAAACCGCCAAGAACGATTGTGGCCCCGCTCGGAACGGTCACAGTTGTCGTCAGACGCTGGCTGTTAACAATCGGAACCTCGTTCCCCGAGATATTAACGTTGTTTCCGAGGGTGTCGTTAATCTGGGCGATCTTCAGGGTCACTTCGTTGTTGGAGTTGATTAGAGGAATCACTTCGAGACGGAGCTCCACATCTTCATAGCCGACCGTTGCGGCAACCGCAGTGCTGCTGCTGTTGTTAATGATACCGCCGGTCGTTCCTGTCGTCAGATTGCTCAAAGTGCTCTCAGGGACCGGCACACGCTGACCGCTGGAGATGACAGCGCGTTTGTTGTTCGCCGTGTAAACGGCGGGTCGCGCGAGAATCTTGAAATCGCTCTTGCTGTCGAGCGCTCGGACAAAGTACGAAATAGCATCCGTGATCTGGCCGTAGATCGTCAGTCCCGACAATCCGGGAACCGCGGCCGTCGAAAGTATAGAAGGTGGAGAAGCGACGACTTGACCGTTGCTGTTGACAATCCCCTGCGAGTTCAAGTTAGCGGAAGCGATACCGGCGTGGTCGGAGAACTTCTTGAATGTCTGGGTAAAATCGACTCCAAATTGGAAATCCTTTGTGAGCTGCAGCTCCCCGATAACCGTTGAGAGATACACCTGCTGCGGACGCCGATCGAGCCGGTCGAGAATGGTCTGTACTTTACGAACGGCCTCAGGCGGGCCAATTACCAGGATTTTGTTGTCTTTCGCGTCCGATATAATTCTGGAGCGACCGACGCTCACCGCCTGCGGGCCCAATAGATCGTTTGGTTCCTGAAGCAAATCTTCGCCGGCCCCAACCGACCCGGCCGTTCCGCTGACAGGACTGTACCCGCCCGCGCTGTTCGATGAACTGCTCGGACCGCCCAGGTTGACCGTCCGCTGCTGATTTTGCCCTTGCTGATTTTGATTTGCACCGACCCCCTGCCCTTGGTTGCCCTGCGTCTGGTCTTCCGAGAGCAGATCCTGCAAAACCGGCAGGACTTCGCCGGCGGGGATATACCGGAGATGGTATTCCAGCGGCGCTACGGCTCCGATTGCAGCATCGAACTGTTTAATTAACGTTTCAAAATAGGGAAGCGCATCAGGATGACCGACGAGCAGAATTCGGTTCGTCCGGGTATCGGCGATCACCTGGATCTGGCTGGAAAGCAGGCCTGCATCCGAACTTGGCGCAACGCCCGGCGCTGGCTGTGGTGCAGCTGCACCTTGCGCGGCACCAGGAGCCGCCGGCACTGTCGACAGACCCGCACGCTCTTTCCTTTCGTAATCTAACAGTTTGTTAATCGTATCTGCCACGCGTTCCGCATCCGCTCGAACAAGCGGTACAAATTCGGAAACTGTCTTTACCGGTGGAATATCAATTAGCTGCTGAAGCGCGATCAGTTGGCGGATGACGGTCGTGCTTTCCGTGATCAAAAGAGCTTGCGCGCTGTTAATCGGAACGAACGAAGTGTACGCCCTGGGAAGAATATGCGTTTGGAAAACGGTCAATGCTTCGCTCGCCGGGATATACTGGAACGGCATGTAATAACTCACCACCTGTTCCCCTTCCGGTAGCGACTCCGGTCCGGTGTACAATCGAACTCCTTCACTGCGAGGATTCTTGCCGGTATTGATATTGATCACTTTCACCGTGTTCGGTTCCTGTGCCGGAACCATCACGATATTGTTCAGCAGGAGAGACGCTTCGATGATCCGGATAAGCTCGCTCTTCGGCACTGGTTGTGGAACGGAGATCGTGATCGGAAGCACGTTGGCGCCGAGGTTGCTATCTTTTATCAGCACCTTGCCGGTAAGCTGTTCGTACTGCATTAGCACCGTGTCGACATTCGCGTTGATTGCCTGGAATGAACCGAGAGGCTCATTCGCAGTCGAAGTCTGGCCCAGGGATCCAGGCACTCCCTGCGCCGGGTTCGCCCCCGGGGTCGTGCTGACGACCTGCGACGGATCCGCCGCCCGCCCGGCATTCGCCATGGAAAAGTAAGTGATCGAGCCGAACAGAAGAATCGATAGATGGCGAAAGCGCATGAGATTTCGAGAGGGTACAGCTTAATTAATTCTTACTGCGTTTGCGGTTGTACGGAACCATTCTGCGAAGGGGTCTGCTCACCGACCGGCTGCTCAACAACCGGGGGTGGCGTAATCCTTTTGCGTCGCACTTCCGAGGCGCGCGGCGGAGACATTGTTGTTGTTGCATCCATTTGGGGTAGCTGTGGCACCACGGGCGGTTGCTGCACCCCTTGCACCGCCGGACCAACGGCGGGCGGCGTCTGCCCATTTCTAAACCGCGGGACCGGCCGCGGGAGTCCGGGCTGGACTGGCTGCTGTACGCCTGGATTCTGACCAACCGCACCCGGAGTTCCGCCAGGCGCTCCGGCCTGATTCTGGCCTGCAGTCGCTCCCGTATTGGCGCGAAACTTCACCACCCCTTGTTCGTTGCCATCGGAAAGGACGAACTCCTCCTTTTCCGGATCGGCGTCGCGATGGATCGAGACCAACCGAAGATGATGTTCGTTCGGCGCCTTTGTCACTTTCTGCAGTTCGTTCGTCTCGGTGTTCGCAACAAATACGACGTCGGTGCCGCTATCGTTGAGCCAACTGACGAGGACCAGCTTATCAAAGAATTTCGGCTTCGCCTGTTGTACAACTGGTGTTACCAGCGTGAAAGGATTGCGCTCCCAAACCGATTGGTAGCGGTCGGCTCGAAAACCGGACGGAATTTCGTCCGACGCAGACGCAGACCAACAAACGGTCGCGACAAATAGGCTCGCGACTAACAATGAACCAAAGCGAAGTCTGGATTTAAGATTTCGGGGCATACCACCGTGCGATCTCCAGCTCGAGGCTGACAGTAGGAGGCTCGTTCCCGCTTTTCAAAGAAAAACTCGTGATCGCCTGGAACAGTTCCGGTTGCTGCACTTGGGCGAGCCACTTAATAGCGTTTTGCAATGCGCCGCTGAGCTTGAACCGAACCGATACTGATTGGTAATTTGGTGTCGACCGGATTTCGCCGAAGCTCTGTTCGTCGATCTCCAATTGATTTGCCTTCGCACTCGCTGTTAATGACTCGAGGAGTTCTGACTGCGGCACTTGATTGGATTGGATGCGAGGCTGAACTTTCTCGATCCATTCCTTGCGCTTGAGCCAGATATCTTTCTCTTTCAGCCAGATTTCGTTCGCATTTTCGCGACCCCGAAGATCCGCCAGGTCCCGGGAAGAGTCCGACATCAAATCGTAAAGGTAGCCGAGACCGTAAAAGTTCGCCATCGCGAAAAGGGAAACGGTGAAGATAACCGAGAGCCGCCTCTCGCCTTTAGTTAATGCTCGCAACTTTCGGGTCTCCTTCGATGGTGAATTCCGCGCGACCATCCGGTCTCAACGTCGGACTCGGCATTTGCCAGCTAAACATCTGTAGTTCCGGCTTAGCTTTGATGTCCTCAGAAAACTTGAAAGCGGCGGGTGCAGTGCTTGCCTCACCGCGGATGACGACTTTTCCGTTCTGTATTTCAAGAGCGGTCAGTCGCAACCCGTCATGCGGCAAAACACCGGAGACCTGATAAAGCACCTCGACCGGGTAGACTTTCGGATCGATGGCCAATTCCATCTGGCGCCAGCGATCTGCCGTCTCCTGAATGGCGGCAACTACCGGGCCCTGCCGGTCGATTTCCCGTCGAAGATCGTCGGCCTGCTGCCTCTGCCAAAAGATATATCCAATCATTCCAAGCACTGCGAAAACGTACGCGGCGGCCAGCCACGCTATTGCCGCAACAATCCGTCCCCTGCGCCGGCGCTTTTCGTGCAACAAATAAACTTCCGGTGGCAATAATTTGGATTTGATCTTCGGCAGCTTCGGCGGCGGCACGCTTTCCCTTGTAACTTTCATTCCGATATACCGCTCTAACCGCTCCCCATCTTCGACCGTGAAATCGCCCCACAAAGTGATCCCCAGCAGACGTTCGCATAGCCTGCGTGACTCGAGTTCAAACGCGATGCATTTGAGTTCAAGCGCAGCAGTGTCGGAAAGGGCGCTATCCCCGAGAACCTGCACGGCGACTGGTTCCCGGCCGCGCGTGGCAGCAACGGTCAATCGCCCTCGCTCTCTCCAGATGATCAGTCTGTCCGGAGGCAAAGAAAAAGTGTAGGCCGAAGGCTCGTATCGTTGGACTTTTTCGAAGACCAGATCTTTGGGAAAGTCCGGTTGCAAAATCGTTGCGATCGCGAGCGTCTGATTTTCGCGGCTTTCAATGACGCGATAGTCAGCCGCCGAAACTCCGCCGTTGCGTCCCAACAATCCCCTCTTTTCCAATTGTAGATGCAGCATCTCAGGGATCACTTCCCTGTCGTTCGTCGCCAACCAAGCCGGAAACGTGACGGTGCACTGCGCGGGCAGAGAAACCACCACCTGCTGGTGAACTTCCGCAGGAGACGCTAGACGCCGGACGAATTGCGCCTGTTTACTATCCGCAAAAATCCAGTGCTCCCACTGATCTCCGTCGACAGCGCGCAGGAAATGAACTCGTGGTTTGTCTAGTTTTCCTGCCATGACAAATAGGTAATCGGGACCAGGTTCCGGCTTGTGACAACGATCACTTTCTTCTCGTAGCCGGCGATAATGCCGGTGCTCTCGACTCGGTCGACCTCGCTATCGAGCGTGAGGTAGTTTTGAACAAGTTGAAACTCCTCGGTGCTGAGCCCAAGCGCCGCGCGAACTTCATCCATCGTGGTGTAGACCCGGTCATCCGCCGTGAAGGGCTTGCCATCGGGGCCCCACCGGTACTTTACAAACTGATCCGCTGTCGCCGGAGACACCCCTGTGACCAGAGCGATTGTGCCGGCATCTGCCAAGTTAACGTCAATTTTTCCGTCCCCCCAAATCGTAAAATAGTTCATCCAATCCGGTTGCGCCTTCATGACGGGCGCGAACTCCGGGACGAGGCTCATCTCTGCCACAGAACCGAATTGGGGAGTCAACACCTGTGTTTGCTGTGTTCCAGGCTGAACGGCAGTCGTCGCCGGTTGAGTATTCGGTGTCCCGGGCTGTGCGGTTGTGACAGCGGATTGGCTTGTCGCCGCCACTGGCTGGGTTGTTGCAGCCAGCGGTTGGCTGTTTTGCAGATTGTCCAGGTACTTATGCAGTCCCTCAACTGCGGTGTCGGAAACTTTCGGAGCAACACCCCAGCTGCCGAAGAGGGCCTCCAGAATATCGTCCCGATCGTTTGCCATAATGAAGTTAATATTCAGTTTAATCGATTCGCTTGATATCACGACGTGAAATCTTCCGCCATCCGGCGCTTGCTGATCAAGAAGCGCGCTATCCTGATTTTGGACCTGTGGATTCGTCCCGAAAGCCACGCCCGATTCCGCCAATTGTCGCGCGCGAAATTCCTTGTTCAGCGCACGATACTCATCCACGTCGATTCCAACAAAATCGACGGTCGCCGTAACAAGACCGGTCAGCAAAATAATCGCAAATAACACCAGGAGCAGCGCGGATCCGCGTTCGCAACTCTCAAGCGTATGCGATCCGCCCTTCCGACCCGTTGCAAGCAGCTTGGGAAGCGGCTTCCTCGCTAGGTTCCAGTCTGGGCGATAGGCCATCGAAAAATGCACGTATCCGTGTGGTTGCGTCCGGCGAGTTTAAACGTGAGTTCCACCATGTTTGGTTTTGCTCCGATATCCGGCCAATCCGTTGTCCATTTTCCGTTCTGTTCAGAGAAGAATCGCCAACTGATCCGTTCGATATCGCTGAGCAATGGGAACCAGTCGGCATTTTTGTCATCGTCGCGGCCGATTTGGTCAGAGGGGGAATTGCCGATGTGCTGCAGAATACTCAAGGTGATTCTGCCATCCGCTTGCGGACGATCCGCGACGATCACCGTCCCAAAACTTGCCCCAGCCTTTGCCCAGGTAAAATTAAATGGAGCATAGCGGAACACCAGCTGAGTTGATCCGCCCGCATTGCGTGTCTGGAAAAGGCAACTGGCCGGCATTGAATCGAAGTTGCGCCGCATCAACTCGTAAATGCCATCCACCTTTCTCTGTTGAACCTGCAGAAAGTCGATGTCAGCGGTTACTTTCAAGGTTGTCTGAACAATCTGGAAAATCATCACCACAACAATGCTCAGAACCGCTAGCGCAAGAAGAACCTCAAGCAGCAGATATCCGGAGTTCCGCCTGTTCGGTTGTCTCATGGCTGATACACGATCACTTCTGCCTGTTCTGAGCGATCCTGGCCAGCCGATCTCCAAAATGCGCGCACAACGATCTCGTAAAGATTCGGTACCACGACCCCCTTCGCGGTTTTCGCCAGCACCGAGCGAACCTCTCGTTCATAGTGGATCCGCCCATCGCCCTCCTGCACATCGGATTTGCCGATTTTCAATTTCTCCGAGGCCGCTATCGTCAGGGCGTTCTGAAGTTCAATGCGGACCTGCGATTCGTCTCGAAGCATTATCGAGGCATCGACGGTCTGATGCAGTGCAGAGGTCAGGGCTACGGCGACGACGCAAAAAATTGTCAGAGCCAGCATGACCTCCCAAAGGACAAATCCGCCGGGTCGGTGATTGATTCTATGATTCGGAGCGATCGACATTGCAGTAAGTGTCCCGCCAGACAGGTTTTCGAACAAACAGGTTCGATCACTGGATTGATGATTCTTCGTTCTGAATTGTTGCGGTAAGCGGGTCCACCTGGAATCGCACCCAATCTCCCTTTCGCTGAAATATAAAATTCATCGGCTCACAGATTCCGTTTGGCGCAAAGAGCCATGTTCCGTCTGTCTGCTTCAAAAATCCGCGATCCCCAAGGCGTTTTATGGCAAAAGTCACATCGCTCGGGAGGTCGTACGTCTGCTCCATCTGGTTCGCACCTTTTTTCTCGTCCACCGGCCGGAGCAGATAGGACTCACTAAGCAGGAGCACTTCATAAGTCCGATTCTCCATCATCGCGTTGCGGCGCGCGGTTCTCGCGAAGCTCTGCAGCTCGCGAATCGGCTTCTGCAGCTTCTCCTCGTCCAGCAGATGCGCAGCGGGAGGCACAGTGACGACAAATAGAACGGCGACGATAAAGAGGACAACGCAAACTTCGAGCAGCGTGAAACCGTACGTCGCACAGTGGAACCGATTGCAGAGCGACGAACTGCTCGAGTTCCTCATGGCGATACAATCAGTTCACGCGCCGGTAAATGTTATTCGGTCCCTCTTTGCGGTCTGGCCCAAACGAAAAGACATCAACACCGGAAGGATCCTTTTTTCCCGGATTCCTGTACTGATACGGGGAGTTCCACGGATCAACCGGAACGCTATCCATCAACTTGGTCCAGTTTGCCGGGTGCGTCCCGGTAGTGGGCATAGAGACAAGCGCTTCCAACCCCTGACCCTGATCGGGCATCTGATAGTTGCGCGCTTCGTAAAGTTTAAGTGCGCCGTAGATATTATTGATGTCCTGCTCAGTCCTCTGAATCTTCGCGACGTCCAAAGCGCCGGTCATCTTCACGATTACACCTCCAGCGATCACTGCGATGATCGCAACGACGAGCATAATCTCCATCAAGGTGTAGCCGCCTGCCCTCGGACATAAAACTGGGGGCTTTTTCATAAGGCAAATCTAGTGGATCGGCCCAACCTAGATCAAGAGGTCGCGAAGTCAATTCGCGGCGTACTCAAGCTGCAAAAGGAAATCTCGGATTGCGACTTGCGTTCCCGAAGGAGTCTCGAATTGAAAATGATTTTCTCCCACCAGAAGTTCTTCGCCGCCAATAAGCAAAACCCCTTTTCGCCACCCGGTATAGCGCATTGTGGCGTCACCCGCTTTTTCATAACCCGGATCTGTTAAATCCGGGACTTCGAGTGCCACCGTCCCAAAGACCACACCGTTCAGCCAAAGTGTAAGCTTCTGATCGATCCGCAGACCGTTGACCATCACTTCCAGACGGGCTCTGGCAACTTTATCAGGCACCGTCACAGAAAAATCGATCCCCTGTTCGATACGTTCAGCGTGATCGGTTACCGACGTGGTCAAGATCCGGCCCTCCCACGAATCCGCGATCGGCGTAAGCGGGGAGCCATCTACTTCCTCCGGAGCAAACATCTTTCCTCCTGTCGTAACCAATGCGCCGTTCGGGATGTTGTCCACAAGGCGCACGACTCCCGGGCGCGCCCAATCGAGACGCACACGCAACACATTGAGCACAGCTTGGCTCGATTTCAGGACGATCTTCCCTGGACCACCCATCGTAGGACGGTTGACCAAAAGCGTCCTCTGATTCGGCAAACCAATGTTCTCGAAGAGGTTCGGGGCGAGCAGCTGCCGCTGCCCAAACGAGTTTTCCCAATAAACACTGAGAAACCCTCCCGTCTCTTCCTGGAACACCACCGTGAGCGCCAGGTCATTGTCGTCCGCACCGGGCACTACCGGAAATGAGAGTTCCGATTGCGACTTTGGATACGCGAGCGGTCTGTCCGGCATCCACGCCGGAAACTCTACGCGGCCTGTCGCGTTCAAGTCGAACGTGAATGAGTCCGCCAAACAGAAAGTCGGCGCCGCACTGATTGTGCAAATGCCAGCGAACGCCAGGAGAGAAGAGCGGACCATGAACGCGCATTACTAACCTGTCCGCAGAATTCAACGCAAGTTAAGATTTTTTTGGGAGAAGATTCTGTCCCATGAGCACCGAAGCTGCGACCGGATTTACAAATATAAAATCTCCGCCGATTGACTTCTTATCGGCCGGTTTGAGATTTACGCCCATGAACACGACAGACTTGACCCAACGCCCTCCCAGAAGCCCTAGATTAAAGCTTGGGGGGTACGTGATCTTGCCGAGAATGCTTGATAAAGGCCGCGCTCAATTAGCCGGTAAATCAGGAGAATACCACTACGCCTGTCCTCTCGACGCACGGTTCCTTGCGTTCACAGAATTGACCGCCGAAGACATTCTCAATCTGCTGAAACTAGGGAAAACCGACGGCGAAGTGCTCGCGTGGATTCGTGAACACACCAAGAAAGAGGATTGGGAAATCGTCGCCTGGTCACAATATCAATTGAGCCGCGGTCCAACCGACAACGAAGGACGGCAATACTTTAACGAGGCACTGCAGAAAATTGCGCCCGCGCGGGACGATATTGCCACCTGGTTCGATATGCTCGACCTGGACGATTTCGTGAGCTTCGGTGGTGTGGCCTGAAATCAGGAGTTCAGGAGTTCAAGGGGCATATCCCTCGCTTTGCACTCTCGGGAAGAAGCAAAGCGGGGGCGCTTCGCCTACGCCGCCTTGCCGGCGGCCCATTTTGATCGCAACAAAGCACCTCTTATTTCGGGGACAGGACATTAGTCTCCGCGGTAACTGCAGCGAGCCCAGGGCGTCTCGTGAATGACGATTTCACAGAGACCGGGACATTGCAGCGCCAGTTTTTTCCAAAACCAGGCCGCCATCAATTCAATCGTTGGATTCTCCAAACCTTGGATCTCGTTCAGATAGGCGTGATCCAACTGCGCGATCAGCGGGCTCATCGCCCTGCCGATTTCGGCATGATCGTAGATCCAGCCGGTTTCCGGATTCACCTCCCCTTCCACCGAAACTTCCACCCGAAAGCTGTGCCCATGCATCTTCCCGCATTTGTGACCCGGAGGCACCTTCGGCAAAGTCTGCGCAGATTCGAAAAAGAAGTCTTTGGTCAGCCTGGCTCTCATACGCCTTTGGCTTCCGGGGACCAAATAAACTTGTGAATCTGTAACTGGAATCGAACCGTCAACTTGTCTTCGAGCATCCATTCAACGATCTCGCGAGGGTCAATGCGTCCGAAGATTGGCGAAAACAGCACTGTCCCGCAACGGTTGGCTAAATCGTACTCCACGACCTTCTCTCGGGACCATAGATAATCTTCGCGCGACCCGATCACGAATTTCACTTCGTCGCGCTCCGTCAGACAGGCGATGTTTTCGAAGCGGTTCCGATCCGATTCGCCGCTTCCGGGAGTTTTCAGGTCCATGATCCGATGCACGCGCTGATCTATCCCGGAAATATCGTGCGCCCCGCTCGTTTCGATCAAGACACGTCTGCCGCGATCGCAGAGTTCGGTCATCAGCGGCAATACGTTCCTTTGCAGAAGCGGTTCGCCGCCTGTGATCTCGACAAGCGGACATTCGAATTCGAGCACGCGTTCGACGATCTCCGCCAACGACATTTTTATGCCGGCATAAAAGGCGTAGGCTGTATCGCAATAGGTGCATCGCAGATCGCAGAACGTCAGACGCACAAAAACGCATGGCAACCCCGCCCAGGTGCTCTCCCCTTGGATCGAGCGGTAAATCTCATTAACGGTAAGTCTGAGCGTTTTGTTCTCCACGAATGCGGGCAGAAACGTCGGCGGGTTCGGCAAAAAAATCAATGCGGCGAGTTGGCTCTATTATTTAATCGTGCCCGTACTCGATTCGGGCGCGCATCATTGCGACTGCCCGAACGTCGCTTGGTCGATAGTATTATAGGCGTCTCGCCTGTGCCGACCCGGTATGAGTTTCGCCTTCGCACAAACAATGAACACAGGCGAGACGCCTATGATACTTTGGACTAAAGCGACGTTCGGGCTTAAGTGGCGAACCACTTCTTCATTCTTCCTTTTTCCTTAGCACTCCGTCGCTCAGAATCGTTGCGCGAAGCCCCCCTCGCCCTTTCATTGCGTCTTCTGCGCCGGCTGCAAATACGCGATCCATCCAATAGCAAGGCCGACACTCTTCATCTCCAAAAATACGGACGCCCTGCAGCTCAAACTCGATGCCGATCAGTTCGTTGAGATTGATCCCGCGCGTAATCACATTGCGCCTGAACACGTCCGGTCCCCGATCCCAGACGCAAAATTGGGCACAGAGATCCTGATAGGTTTCTTCCTCGAAAAAAGTGATGTTTCCCTTACGTCCATTTTTGTGCCCGTAATATCGATCCCCAGTGATGCCCTGGCGGGTAACGCAATGAATCTCGGTCACTTCGACGTTCGTATAGTCGGCAGGCGGTTTCTGATGATGACCGACAAAATTGTGTCCAGCCGAAATGAACAGATGGCGAATCTCAAAGTCGATACCTACCACGCCAGCAACCATACGCCGCACCGGATGAAGCGTAAAGTCGAACTCAAGTCCGGTATCCCAACGGCAAAGGAGCGTTAAAGGCCGGGAGGCCGTAAGCATGCCCTGACGCATCATAGAGCAATTGTCCGGGGGTAATGCGTCGCATGATTTGCGATTCGATTTTTAGCCAGTGCGCGTTGGGGTTCTCCGCTTCCGTTCGACTAACTGTAGAATCAACGGAGTAAGAATAAGCTGCATGGCCAAGTCAAGCTTGCCGCCGGGTATAACAATCGAGTTCCTTCGAGACATGAAGCTCTGGGAAATCATTGATAGCAGATAGGAAAAATCGAATCCGTGCGGGTCTTTAAAGCGTATCACAACCATCGACTCATCAGGCGTCGGTATATAGCGAGCGATGAACGGGTTTGACGTGTCCACGGTTGGCACACGTTGAAAATTGATGTCGGTTTCCGTGAATTGCGGGCAGATGAACTCCACGTAGTCCGGCATCCGGCGAAGGATTGTGTCGGTCACCGCTTCACGAGAGTGCCCCCGCGTCGTCCGGTCACGGTGAATCTTCTGGATCCATTCAAGGTTGATCACCGGCACAACGCCGATCTTGAGATCGACATGCTTAGCAATGTCGACTTCCTCTGTAACGACGGCGCCGTGCAGCCCCTCGTAAAACAGCAAATCGGTATTTTCGGGCAAGTCCGCCCACTCCGTGAAAGTACCCGGTGCGGCGCCGTAAAGGTCACGCTCCCTGGCGTCGTGTATGTAATGTCGCGTACGCGCCTTCCCACTCTCGCCGTAGCTTCTGAACGTCTCCGCCAGCTCTTTCAGCAGATTCGCTTCGGGACCAAAATGGCTGAAATGGGCGTTGCCCTTGGTTGACTCTTCGTCAATAATCGCCTGCATCTCCTTCCGATCGTAACGATGGTAGGCATCGCCCTCGATAAAGACCGCCGTAACTTTCTCACGTAGAAAGATCTCCTCGAATGTCTTCCTGGTCGAGGTAGTGCCCGCTCCCGAAGAACCGGTCACCGAAATGATTGGATGCTTTTTTGACATCGTCGGTGTTTGCTCCGATTAGAGCCGAAGTAAACCGCGTCGAGTGAATAGCGGGGCGCGCTCAGCAGAGAATTGCGGATCCGTGTGATAGCGAACAATTCGATGCACCACATCACACGAACCAAACACAAAAGGGGTGCGCGCGTGGAGCTCGGTCGGTCGCAAGTCCAGGATGCGTTGTTCAGTGTCAGTGGCAGCGCCGCCGGCTTGTTCAATCAAGAACGAAATCGGATTCGCTTCGTAAATGAGGAGATGTCTGCCAGCGACGTAGCCGCGGCGTTCGTCTGCAGGGTAAAGAAAAACGCCGCCGCGCGCAAGAATGCGGAATGCTTCTGCGACGAGGGAAGCGACCCAGCGCATGTTGTAGTCCTGGGCCAATGGTCCTTCGAGTCCTGTAACGCAGTCGTCGACGTAAGCGCGAACGGAATCTCCCCAATGACGATAATTCGAGGCATCGATCGCGTATTCCGCCGAGTCCTGTGGAATTGAGACTTTCGGAATTGCGAGCCGGAACACACGGGTGTCGCGGTCGAGAGTGAAAATGTGCACACCATCGCCGAACGTCAATGCCAGGGAAGTCTGCGGCCCGTAGATAAAGAATCCGGCGGCGATCTGTTCGCGGCCAGGACGCAAAAAATGCTCTTCCGGTCGTGTTGCTTTAATGGCTGCGGGGAGAATAGAGAATATAGTGCCCCCCGAAACCGCCGTATCGATATTTGAACAGCCGTCAAGCGGATCAATTGCAACAACCAAAGGAGCGGCTGGATCCAAAACGAGGGGGCAAGAGAGTTCCTCAGAGAGAATCGCGGCGACCGGAGAGCGCCGAAGAGAATCGATGAACATCTCGTTTGCGACAACTTCAATTTTTTTTCGGGCGTCGCCGTCGGGATGCTCGGTCCCGGCGGCGGCGCTTTCCCCTCCCCAGAGTTGTCCAAGCGAAATGATCCGCGCCAATTCGATCGCGTCGGAGGCTATCCGGCGAAGTACGGCCCCTGCCGTCGCCAACGTGTCATCACCCTGGCCCAATGTGGTGAGAAACGCATCGAGATCAATATTACATGGTGCTGCCGCTGACATTTTTCGTCCAGAGTTTCTGATTGACACTTGCACTACATCACCGGTCCCCCGAGTTCCCGATTAAGCCCCGGTTACGCTCTTTGAAATTAACAAGCTGGCATAGCAAAGTAAATTGAATATAATTTGTTTTCTGTTCAAAATAATTTGGAAACCAGGCCGATGCATAATCTGACTTTCAGGCAACTGGAAACGGTCCGCGAGGTGGGCAGGTGCGGCACCATGATTAAAGCCGCAGAATCCCTCTGCGTAACGCCAGCGGCTCTGACTTCTCGGGTCAAACTGCTTGAGGAGGACCTTGGGCTTCAACTGTTCGAACGTTTCGGGGGCCGTTTCCGGCTGACGGAGGCCGGCAAGGAGGTAGTTGCCGCAGCCGCTCGTATCGACAATGTCATCGCTGACCTCGTTGAAACGCTTCAAGGCACAAGTGGAGTGATGGGAGGGCGCATTCGAATCGGTGTTGGGTCGACAGCAAAATATTTTGCGCCACGGCTCATCGCAGCGTTCATGAAGCTATACCCGAAGATCGATCTCAGGCTTTCGATCGGCAATCGGAGAGACATTGTTTCATTGCTGCGCGAATACGAGATCGACATCGCTTTGATGGGGCGCCCTCCGGAGGACTTTAGCGTAAAAAGTGAACCGATAGGGCCGCATCCTCATGTAGTTATCGCGGCGCCCGACCATCCTTTAGCCAATAAGGCCCGGATCTCAAAGACCGAGCTAGCCGATCAGAATTTCATCGTGCGCGAAGAGGGCTCCGCAACCCGGAGTATGTTCGACAACTTTTTCGCCGGACTGGCGATGCCTTCTCAAAAAGTCAGATTCGAGATCGGCTCGAACGAAACCATCAAACAGGCGGTGATGGCAGGACTTGGTATCTCGCTCATCTCTGCGCACACCATTGAGGCGGAGGTTGCGAGCGAGAGGATGGTCATTCTCAAAATGGAGGGCCTCCCGATAATGCGAAAGTGGTTCGCTCTGCATCGCGCGGACCGAGTGCTATCGCCGGCCGGCCGCTCCATGTGGACATTCATGGTGAAAAAAGGCAGTGAATTCTTACCCCATGCCGACGTTGCATAGGGTAAGGGTTCCGGCGTAACCGGAGAGTTCCGCTGCCTGAGTTGCGTCGATCACAAATCGCTAAGGGATTTGTGATCGATGCAGGCTAGTGTCCTGTCCCCGAAATAAGAGGTACTTTGTTGCGATCAAAATGGGCTGACGGCCATGCGATGTAGGCGAAGCGTCCTCGCTTTGCACTCTCGGGAAGAGCAAAGCGAGGACGCTTCGCCTACGCCGCCTTGCCGGCGGCCCATTTTGATCGCAACAAAGTACCTCCTATTTCGGGGACAGGACACTAGTTCCACCCCCTTGTTACCAATCGCCGGTAAATCGCAGCAGCGATGTGACCATTTGAGGCATTTATAAATTCAATTTTTTTAAAAATAAATCAAATAAGATTCAATTTACTTTGCGCTGGGTGGAACTAGGTTTGGTGACCCTTATGAATGCGACAGTGAAAACGCTGGAATCAAAATCCCCCAAAACGCCAGGGACAAAGCAAATGACCGTTACGGGCAAGGACCGTTACAAGTCCGGCGTGATGGAGTACAAGAAGATGGGCTATTGGGAGCCGGACTATGAACCGAAGGATACCGATATCATAGTCCTGTTCCGAGTCACTCCACAGGATGGTGTCGATCCGATCGAAGCATCAGCCGCAGTGGCGGGCGAAAGCTCAACGGCCACTTGGACGGTTGTCTGGACGGACCGGTTAACGGCATGCGAGAAGTACCGTGCGAAATGCTATCGTGTGGATCCGGTACCGAATGCTCCCGGTTCTTACTTCGCCTTTGTTGCCTATGACCTCGATCTATTCGAACCGGGTTCAATCGCCAATCTTACAGCTTCAATTATCGGCAATGTCTTCGGTTTCAAACCGCTGAAGGCGCTCAGGCTCGAAGATATGCGGCTTCCCGTCGCCTATGTGAAAACTTTCGATGGGCCTGCAACCGGGATTGTGGTGGAGCGTGAGCGGCTTGACAAGTTCGGTCGTCCACTCCTAGGCGCCACGGTTAAGCCGAAGCTCGGTCTATCCGGACGCAATTATGGGCGTGTAGTCTACGAGGCGCTGAAGGGTGGCCTCGACTTCACCAAAGACGACGAGAACATCAACTCGCAACCCTTTATGCACTGGCGAGACCGCTTTCTTTACAGCATGGAAGCAGTCAACCGCGCTCAGGCTGCCACCGGCGAAGTCAAGGGAAGTTATCTCAATGTCACCGCCGCGACCATGGAAGACATGTACGAGCGCGCCGAGTTCGCCCAGGAGCTCGGTTCAGTAATCATCATGATCGATTTGGTCATTGGCTATACCGCGATTCAGTCTATGGCGAAGTGGTCGCGCCGTAATAACATGATCCTGCATCTGCATCGCGCCGGTCACGGGACTTACACGCGCCAGAAGAACCACGGCGTATCGTTCCGTGTCATCGCCAAGTGGATGCGTCTTGCGGGCGTTGACCACATTCATGCCGGGACGGTGGTCGGGAAGCTTGAGGGCGACCCAAACACCATTCACGGTTATTACGATATCTGCCGCGAGGGCTTTGTGCCGCAAAAACTCGAGAACGGAATCTTCTTCGACCAAGATTGGGTATCGCTGAGGAAACTGATGCCGGTTGCGTCGGGTGGTATCCATGCGGGTCAGATGCACCAGCTTTTGGATCATCTCGGTGAGGATGTCGTTCTACAGTTCGGAGGCGGCACGATCGGCCATCCGATGGGCATCGCCGCCGGCGCAACGGCGAATCGGGTCGCGTTGGAAGCCATGATCTTGGCTCGCAATGAAGGCCGCGACTTTTTAGCCGAGGGTCCCGAGATCTTGCAGGCGGCAGCCAAGCACTGTCTCCCCCTCAGGCAGGCGCTGGAAATCTGGAAGGACGTCACTTTTAATTATGCCGCCACAGACACACCCGATTTTGTTCCCACCCCTAACCTCGCAGTCTAAGTTGGAGACACTATTATGAGAATAACGCAAGGCTGTTTTTCTTTCTTGCCCGATCTCACGGACGATCAGATCCGGGCACAGGTGCAGTATTGCATCGACAAAGGATGGGCGGTGAACATCGAGTTCACTGATGATCCGCATCCCCGTAATACCTACTGGGAGATGTGGGGCTTGCCGATGTTTGACATCAAAGACGCCGCCGCGGTGATGATGGAGCTTGCGGATTGCCGAAAGGCGTATGGAAACCTTTACATCCGGATTTCAGCCATCGATTCTACTGCCGGCTGGGAATCGCTAAGGATTTCTTTCTTAGTTAATCGACCTGAGGAGGAGCCGGGCTTTCATCTCCAGAGGCAGGAATCCAATGGACGCAACATCCGTTACACGACGCACCCGTATGCGGCCGATCGGCCGGAAGGCGAGCGCTACGCTTCGCGGTCGATTGAAACGAACAAAGCAGGCGACCCACGCGTCTCGCTAAATAAGGATTCTGCTGGTTCCGGCCTCGGCAGCGGAAACTCCCGATGACCGACACGGAAGGAGTCTACAACCATCCTGGGATCACAGAGCCTGGCGTCGACAAACAGCCAACTGTTAGTGGGGTCTTTGCAGTTACTCCGGAAGTAGTTAATCAGCCGGATGTCGATATGTTGGGCGAGCAGATTGATCTGGCCCATGAGCTGGCGGACGCGGGCATCGAGGATGTGTTCGAACTCCTCGACAAAGAACTGATCGGGCTAGCTCCCGTCAAGACTCGCATTCGCGAGATCGCTGCTCTCCTTCTGGTGGAAGCGTTGCGCCGCAAACTCGGTTTATCCGGTGATCCGCCAACATTGCACATGTCTTTCACGGGCAATCCGGGTACGGGCAAGACGACTGTCGCCCTGCGAATGGCGGAAATTCTCCATCGCCTCGGGTTTGTCCGGAAAGGTCATCTGGTTTCCGTCACCCGCGACGACCTGGTCGGCCAATACATCGGTCATACGGCGCCCAAGACCAAAGAGATCGTGAAGAAAGCCATGGGCGGTGTGCTATTCATCGACGAAGCCTACTATCTCTATCGCCCCGAGAATGAGCGCGACTACGGGCAGGAGGCGATCGAGATCTTGCTGCAGGTGATGGAGAACCATCGCGAGGATCTCGTCGTTATTCTGGCCGGATATGTCGAGCGCATGGACACATTTTTCGCTAGCAACCCCGGATTTCGTTCGCGGATTGCTCATCACATTGATTTTCCCGATTATAGTAACGAAGAGCTGCTAGCGATCGGCGAATTGATTTTGTCCAAGCAGAACTATAAGTTTAGCCCAGCCGGCCGGGAGGCTATGGCGAATTACATCGTCGCGCGTAAGAAACAACCTCATTTTGCGAATGCACGCTCGATTCGCAATGCCCTGGACCGCGCACGTTTGCGTCAGGCCAACAGGCTCGTCCGTGGCGCGGCAACCGGCAAAATCACAGCAAACGATCTCACAACGATCGACGCTCCAGATTTGCTCGCGAGCCGAGTGTTTGGGCAGAGCGCGGCGACTCAAACCTCGCTGAGCGAGGAAACGGAAAGAAGCTTTGACTGAGCCGATTCTTATTGCCCCTTCGATTCTTGCGGCCGATTTCGCCCGCCTCGGTGAGGAGGTACGCGACGTGATGGCGGCAGGAGCCGATTGGTTACATCTCGATGTGATGGATGGGCACTTCGTGCCGAATATCAGCTTCGGACCGGAAGTCGTGAAGGCGTTGCGCCCCTATAGCGATCACGTATTCGATGTGCATCTCATGATCGCACCGGTCGACCCCTATTTGGAAACGTTCGCGAAAGCGGGCGCGGATATCATCACTATCCACGCAGAAACGAATCCGCATTTGGATCGCTCCCTTCAAGTAATTCGCGGGCTGGGCAAGAAGACCGGTGTGACGATCTGCCCGGCGACATCGGAGAACGTGCTGAGTTATGTGCTCGATAAAGTTGACCTCGTGCTGGTCATGACGGTGAATCCAGGCTTCGGTGGTCAATCTTTCATCACGGAGCAACTCGAAAAGATCAGGCGCATTCGCGCCATGATAGGCAAACGCCCCATCCGCCTGGAAGTCGATGGCGGCATTAATCCCGATACCGCTCGACTGGTCGCTGCAGCCGGCGCGGATACGCTGGTCGCGGGTTCTGCGGTCTTCAAAGGGGGTCCGAAAGCCTATGCCAGTAACATCGACTCCATTCGTTCCGCCGGTCTCGCTGGCGCCCTCCAGCTGGCAGGTTAAACCCAGATTCCTGCTTCCTTGCTTCTGATTTTGCAGGTAAATACTAGTTTGAGGCGATGATCAGGGATATGGTTACCTGCGCAAGCAATGCATCGCGATTGGATTGAAGACTCCCCGAGTGTGCGGGATTTTGGCGTCAGTCGGCACTCGTCCGCCGGACCAACTGCAAACGAGATCGACCAGCTGGCGGTTGAAGAACCGCTCGAGATTGTCCTCCGATTCAGGAGGCGCGGTTTGCTCGTGCGCAAACCGGTCTCCATTACCATGCGCACCCCGGGTCAGGACTTGGAACTGGCCGTCGGGTTCCTGTTCACCGAAGGAATCCTCCATCAAAAGGGAACGATCGAAAATCTGGAACATGCGGCCGATTCTTCCGTGATTGTGACCGTGAACACCGACGTCGATGTGAACCGGCTTGAGCGTCACTTTTACACCTCTTCAAGCTGCGGCGTTTGCGGCAAAACGTCTCTCCAAGCCTTACAGATTAACCGCGAGATTAGGCTCGATCCCTCGCAACCAACCCACCCACTCGAATTTCTCGTCAGGATTCCGGGAATTGTCCGCGAGAAGCAATCGATCTTCGATCGAACCGGCGGGCTCCACGCAGCCGCTCTTTTCGACCGGAATCAAAACGCTATTCGGATCTGTGAGGATATAGGCCGCCACAATACGGTCGACAAATTGATTGGAGCCGAATTGCTGGACGGCCGGACTGATTTTGGTGATTTGATGCTGTTCGTGAGCGGCCGGGCTGGATTCGAACTTGTGCAGAAGTCAATCTCGGCCGGTATCCCGTTCATGGCTGCGATCGGCGCCCCGTCCAGTTCGTCAGTGGAACTTGCGCGGGAATACGGTTCGACGTTGATCGGTTTTTTACGGGAAAATCGGTTTAACTTGTACTCTGGATTTAGCCGTGTCCGCGACGCGGTATAGCTTGCGTCCCCCGGTAACCGTATATCAAGTTGACAAACTTTTGAGAAGGTCCGGTTAGCGGCGAGCCTCGCTTGGCGCGCCACGGTACATTATCGCCTGGACCTTCTCCAGCGTCACCAACCCGCCCTTGATCATCCTATCCACAACGGGCAGAAACGCCTGAATTTTTTCGTCTCGATCGACAATCTCAACAACCACTGGCAAATCGAGTGAGAGCCGCAAAATCTTTGCGGTGTGCAAATGACTCGATTTACCGTACCCAAGCGGGCCTCTCAGGACTGTTGCACCGGCAAGGCCGGCGGAACGCGCCTCTAGAACAATCTTTTCAAACAAAGGAGCGCCTTCAAACTCATCGTCCTCACCGATGAATATTCGTAGGAGCACGGCTTCTTTTTGTAATTCCATCTTTGTTGCCTCGCGAATCCTCCTACACAAGATGACCGATCCACCAACCCGTTGCGACGAGTCCGAAGCAGAATATCGTCGAAAATACGATGTTCGCGGCGGCGGCTCCCCAGCGCTTGCCTAAAAGTAAATTCATTGTTTGCAGGCTGAACGAAGAAAACGTCGTCAATCCCCCACAGATGCCGACGCTCACAAACAGTCGCATAGGTTGCTCCCAAGAGACACCTGGCACCCTGTCCAGAATGCCTCCGGAAATTCCTATTATAAGGGACCCAACCAAATTTACGAACAATGTTCCATAGGGAAAGGTCTCGCCGAGGCGCTGTCCAACAACGCCCGACCACCAAAATCGGCACATGCTTCCAATCGCCCCTCCGACCAAAACTAACAGGATGCCTATCATATTAGTCGCGGTCACGCGCAATCTGAATTCGCCGGATTGTTCTCGAGACTTTCGCAAGCGACAACGCGAATGGAGTGCTCGCCGCGTACCCTGCCCACGTTGCCACCATACAGAGAATATGCGACAAGAGAATGTTCGCCCAGAGGTCGAACCAGTTTTGTCGAGTCACGGCCTGGAGCGACAGCAAACTAAAAGTGCTGAACGTCGTGTATCCCCCGCAAAAGCCGACGAGCAGAAAAAGTCGGCTCCTTGGTCCCACATAGATCCTCCCAGTTGGGTCCGATACAAAATGTAAAAACGAAATGATAAAGCAGCCGGAGACGTTGATGAGAAGTGTCGCAAGCGGTTGCCAGGGGTGAAAGGGCGCCAGCCATTCGCCCACTTCGAATCGCAATGCGCTTCCAATCCCACCGCCGATCGCCACCAATACATAGTTTCTCATTGTAAACCAGCCAGCCCGGATTTAACAATCCGACCCGTTCGTTGAGCTCTGGTAGGCGTTATTGGCGCCGGTTGGTCCGCTGCGGTTCTCTTTTCGCGCCTCGCGAAAGATGGCAAACACCACTGCCGCGCCAGAGAGTAACTGGATTCAAGTCGATTTCAAGGCGACGCCATACTTCTCTTCGCTTTTTGCGGTTTCTCGGTAATTTTGCTGATGCGTTCTATCGATTTCCTGATCCTCGTCGCTATGCCACTGTTCGCGTTCGGGCAGGACTCGTCTCTGGATTCATTGCCCCAAGCCGTCAGAGAAACAGTAGATATGGAAAAAGGAGACGGGGTCGCAACGAAGGCCGAAACCTTCAACTGGGGTGCTGTTACAATCTACAGCGTCGAAATCGATTTGGATCATGTTCCGATACTGGAGCTGCAGATCGCCGATAACGGGAAGTTAATCCGAGTCGACCGTCTCCAATCGGAAAAGGAGGATGATGACGGCAATGAAGCCGACGACTAGTGCCTCCGACTTATGTGACGATGTACTAGCGCATTTCTCACGACCCGTGAGAAACGCGCACGATATCGTCGGGTCTGTTCCAGTTTGTGAGCTGAATCTCCTCTGCAGGATCCACATTGTAGCCGGCAATCTTCCCCTCTTTCATTAAGCGCTCGGCAAAACGCTGAGCGGCAAGCTCCCCCTTTTCGAGTTGCGCGATCGCAATTCCAACCGCAGTCACCGGGTAGACGGCAACAAGTGGCTCAAATCGATTGTGGTGGACCGGGACAACCCCGCAGCCGGTTCTGGTGCATCCCAATAATTTTCTTGCAAACTCCGACTGAATACACGCCAGATCCACAGCCAATACCAGGAGCAGATCGGTCCGTAACCGCTCCAGGCAGGTCGCAATCCCTCCGAGCGGTCCCATATCCGGCCATCGATCCGGCACCACAGAAACTGCCTCCGGGTACCCTTCTTTTCTCGAACCGGATATAATCAATTCATCAGGTTCCACTGACCGCAGCACCGCCACTTGCCGCTCCCAGAGGAACGTCGAAACGCCCTTCCACTCAACTCGAAGTGAGCCTTTGTCCCGACCCATCCGTTTCGATTTGCCTCCGGCCAGCAACGCGGCTGTAACAGTCGGCTTCACGGTTTTCTCGATAATTATTACTTACACTACTGGCCTCGAAGTTTGTACAATTTCGTCACGATTTCTACCTTGGCCATCCGGGAAGGCGAAGTCATGCGACAAACCTCTAATAAACCGCCTCATTCGGTGTGCCAAGGCACTCTCTTGGCAGAGTGCACAATAAAGCTTATGACAACTGTATGGATAACCGGATTGACCAAAGGTTCTCGCTACTTCGAAAGCAGGGAGTTAGCGGTTTTATGGCTTACATCACCGGAGGCGATCCGACGCCGGCAAAAACCGTGGAAATCGCACGCGCTTTGTCCAATGCCGGGATCGACTTTTTGGAAATCGGCGTTCCCTTCTCCGATCCTCTGGCGGACGGCCTCGCAAATCAACTTGGGGCTCAACGAGCCCTGGAAGCCGGCACGACCGTCCCGATCCTGCTGAAGACAATTGAGCAAATCCGAAAAGGTCTCGATCTTCCAATCATTCTTTACAGCTATCTCAACCCGTTATTTCAGTATGGACTGGAGCGATTCGAACGTGACGCAGCCGTCGCGGGTGTAGACGGACTGTTGTTGTTGGATCTCCCTCCCGACGAGACATTGCTGCCCGACAACCAGAAGAGCGCTCTCCACCGGATTCGCCTCATCGCTCCGACGACCCCGAACGAGCGAATTAAACAGATCGTCTCTCGCGCCCAGGGCTTTATCTATTATGTCTCGCGCGAAGGAGTGACTGGAGAACAAGACGCCCTGGCGCAAACGATCGGCGAGCGAGTTGCATCGATCCGACGAGAAACCAACCTGCCCATCGCAGTGGGGTTCGGCATTTCAAATGCCGAACAGGCCGCGAAGGTTGCAACGCTCGCGGACGCCGTGGTAGTAGGCAGCGCGATCGTTCGCCGTATCGGCGAGCTCGGCAAAGACAAGGAGTTGCCGCAACGAATCGGAGAATTTGTCGAGCCCCTGACAAAAGCCGTCAAATCAAGCCGGCGCCGGAGCGAACGAGAGTAAGTGAAGCGTCCCCGCTTTGCGCCTCCTCAGAGTCGAGCAAACCGGGACGGTTTGCCTACATTTGACCCTCCGCGAGCTCTGAATCGCTGATGTTAACGCTTAGGCGCAAGCGACGTCAGTCAACTAGGACAAGTTTGGGAGGATCTTTTTGCCGTAAGCGGAAACGTATGGGTACTCCCATCTTTCGCCTGTGAAGGCCTTGATGATCCCGATGATCCAGAGAATAAGGCCGCCAAGCCCCACAACAAACTGCAGCATCCCGAACAGGATTATAAACAGAAGACCAATGAACGGCATGTGAGCAAATATTCCGGCCAGGATGCTGATCGCGATTGAAAGCAGGCACCAGGCGCCCCCGAAGTAGATCCCCTGGACAGCCCAGTGACGCACAAATTGGTCCTTCTTCTCGATCAAGTAAAAAATGATCCCGCCAACAAGGGGAAAAATCGCGCAAATCCCGGCTGCGATGTTGGAAGGTAGGCCTGTTTCGCTTGCAGTCGGGAGTGGTGGAATAACGTCAGTCATATCGATTTGTAGAAGCCCTCTTCTGATCCTAGAAGCCCGCAACGGAATGTCAAGAATTCACGTGCTTGCAACAACCTCAGGCGCTACGTTCCGGCCCTTATGTTGAGCGCAGGAATCGTGGGGTTGCCGAACGTCGGGAAGTCAACGCTGTTCAATGCAGTGACTCGCACACGCAAAGCCCAAGCCGCAAATTATCCCTTTTGTACGATCGATCCGAATCAGGGAATTGTCTCCGTCCCGGATCCTCGCCTTGAGACGCTCGCCAAGATGTCGCATTCGGTGCGTACGGTCCCAGCGGCGATTGAATTCGTCGATATCGCCGGCCTTGTTGCAGGTGCAAGCGAAGGCGAAGGGCTAGGCAACCAGTTTCTGAGCCATATTCGCGAAGTCGATGCCATCGTACAGGTTGTCCGCTGTTTTGAGAGCTCCGATATCCACCATGTGAGCGGGTCAGTAGACCCGATCCGTGATATCGAAGTCATCAATACGGAGTTGATCCTTGCCGATCTCTCGTCGCTGCAGAAACGCTTCGAACGCCTGCAAAAGCAGGTCCGCACCGGTGACAAACAGGCGAAAGCCGAGTCGGCCCTCGTCGAAAAACTCATCCCCCACTTGAACGCCGGAAAACCAGCGACCACACTTGAACTCAGCGCCGACGAGAAGCACCTAATCCGGTCGTTTTTTCTTCTCACGGCAAAGCCGACCATATTCGCGTGCAACGTTTCCGAATCCGATCTTGGCGCATTCTCAGCAGGCGCAACGGGCACTGGGGCAGCCGAACATCTCGCGGCTGTTTCCACGTACGCACGCACCCATCTCGCAACGGAAGCGATCGTGATCAGCGCACAGATCGAAAGTGAATTGGTCGACCTTTCACCTCAGGAATCGGCGGACTACCTCTCCGCTTTGGGCGTAAGCGAAAGCGGCGTCGGTAAATTGATTCGCGCCGTTTTTCATCTTTTAGGACTTCGCACCTATTTTACAACCGGAGAGAAAGAGACTCGCGCTTGGACCATCCGAGCCGGCGACAGAGCTCCAGCCGCCGCCGGGGTCATCCATTCCGATTTCGAGCGCGGATTTATTGCCGCGGAAACAATTCATTTCGACGATCTCGTCCAGCTGGGATCGTTCGCAAAAGGCAGGGAAGCCGGCAAACTCCGAATTGAAGGAAAAGAATACGTCGTCAAAGATGGCGACGTCATGGAGTTTCGCTTCAACGTTTGATCTGTTGCAGGCGACGTCCGTTGACGAGCGCGCTCTTATGGGTCACTTTGCCCGCTCACACCGATGATTCGCAGGGTCGTTCTTATCCTCACGCTGTTCGTAGCCGCTTATGTAAATGCGCAAGTCCCAAGAGGAGGCGACATTCGAAAAAGCCTCGTTCGAATCACCACCACTTCGCAGGAACCCGATTACAAGGTTCCCTGGAATCCCGGCTCGATGTCGGTGGGGGTTGGAGCAGGATTCGTCATTGATGGCGACAGGATCTTGACTAACGCGCATGTCGTAAGCAACGCCCGGTTTATCGAGGTGGAAAAAGAGGATGACCCGCAACATTACACAGCAACGGTCCAGTTTATAGGACACGATTGCGATCTTGCGGTCCTACGCATCCTCGATAAGGGCTTCTTTCAAAACACGGTTCCGTTAATACCCGGGGGAATTCCGGCAATCGAGTCGCCGGTCAGCGTTTACGGCTATCCGATCGGCGGTGACCGGCTATCTGTCACTCGAGGGATTATTTCGCGTATCGACTTTCAGATCTACACGCATTCGGGGATCGACTCGCATCTCGCGGTGCAGATTGACGCAGCGATCAATCCCGGAAACTCTGGCGGACCCGTTATGCAGGATGGCAAAGTGGTCGGAGTCGCTTTCCAGGGCTACAGCGGCGACGTCGCCCAGAACGTAGGGTACATGATCCCGATTCCTGTCATTGATCGCTTCCTTAAAGATATCTCGAGCGGGCACTACGACGGGTATGTGGATTTGTCGCTGACCTATTTCCGACTGCTAAATCCGGCTGAGCGCCAGGCACTCGGTTTGCCGGATAACGAGCAGGGAGTGATGGTGAGTTCAGTCTCTTCGGCCGGGTGCAGTTATGGAATTCTAAAGGAAGGAGATGTCCTTCTGACGATTGATGGACTGCCGATCGCGAGCGACGGCTTTGTGCAACTCGATGGTGAACGGGTCGAGATGCCTGAAATCGTCGAACGAAAGTTCAAAGGAGACAAAGTGCATTTTGACATCTGGCGGGATAAAACTCAGCAGAGCGTCGAAATCGAATTGTCAGGCAACTGGCCCTACCTCATTCAAGCCAATCGCTACGATTCCCCGCCACGCTTCATATTGTTTGGCGGATTGGTTTTCCAGCCCCTCACGAAGAATTTCATGGACGCATACCAGGTGGATGATCTCCGATTGCGGTACTATTACGACTTCTTCGTGACCGACGAGATCTTTAAAGAGCACACTGAGGTCATCGTTCTATCGAACATTCTTCCCGACCCTGTCAATGCTTACCTTTCCGATTTGCGATTTCAGATCGTTGACCAGATCAACAACAAGAAAATCCGAACCCTGCAGGATATGGCAGACGCATTCGCGCAGAAATCTGACTACTACGTCATCAACTTTGTCGGAAGTTCGCGCCCCGCGGTGCTGGAACGCTCAGCGGTTGAGCAGGCCAGAGATCGGATCCTGACAAATTACAACGTGCCGAAAGAACAATACATTGAAGGTGGCCTGATGCGATGAGACCGTTGTTACTATTCCTCGTTGTGCTAAGGCTGGCTCATATATGTGCCGGTGAGCCAACACCAAGAGAAACCATCGCGCAGGCCGAACAGAGAGGATCTGTTCTCCGCGTGAATTCGACCAATCAAGCCTACGATTTCATTCATCCATGGAGCAAGGATGCTCCTTTTGCACGCAAAGGGCTCGGTGTGTTGATCGACGGCGGTAAAATCCTTGTCACCGCCGAACTGGTTGCAAACAACGATTATATCGAAGTCGTGCGATCTGGTGGCGAGAAAGCAACAGCAAAGATCGATGTTATAGACTACGAGGCAAATCTCGCGACGCTCACCGTCGACGATCAGAATTTTCTGAGCGGGATGCAGGCTCTGAGCGTTGCGACCGACGTGAAGACCGGCGACGAACTCTCCGTTCTGCAACTGGAGTCCAACGGAACGCCGGTCTCAGCCAAGGCTCTGGTCACCAGCGTCGAGGTCGGAAAATATGCGCTGGAGGATTCAGGTTATCTCATGTTTCGGATGAGCTGTCCGCTGCAGTTTCGGGAAAACAGTTTTACGCTGCCGATCGTCAAAGGGAACAAACTGGCCGCCTATCTGATGCGTTTCGATAGCCGGTCGCAGACGATCGATGCGATCTCGAGCCCGGTGATCAATCATTTCCTGGTCGAAGCACATCACCATCCGTACAAAGGGTTCCCAAGAGCAGGACTCGATTATTCTTCGACGCGCGATCCGCAGCTTCGCCGGTACATGAAGTTGCAGGACTCAGACGGAGGCGTGTACGTCAACCAGGTGGATCGAAACGGACCCGCCGCGAAGGCCGGAATCAAAGAAGGCGATATCCTGGTGGAAATTGGTGACAAGCAGGTCGATCAAGACGGCAATTACCTTGACCCGATTTACGGAAAAGTTTCAATTAATCATCTCACGACGACGGAAGCGTATGTCGGTCAATCAGTCACAATGACTGTGGTCCGGAACGGCCAACGCCAGCAATTCAATGTGGAGTTGTTCCGACGCCCCCTGGAGGACTATGCGATCGAGCCGTACACGATTGCCAAGCAGCCCCGTTACTACATTCTTGGCGGGCTTGTCTTTGAGGAACTCACGCGGCAATATTTGCGGTCCTGGGGTGCGAACTGGTTGAAAGACGCACCGCAACGGCTCGTTTACTACGACCGGTTCCAGGCAGATCTCTTTCCTGAAAATCGCAAGGTCGTCATCCTCACGCAGATTTTGCCGACGAAGGATACCGTCGGTTATGAACAGTTAAGCAACCTGGTCGTGACGAGGTTAAACGGACGCGAAATTCTCAGCCTCGATGATTTTGCCGAGGCGGTAAAGAGCCCGATCAACGGGTACCACAAAATCGAATTCGACGAAGATCCGCGCGAAATTTATCTCAACGCAAAACAGGTCGAAGCCGACACAGACGAAGTCCAGAACGTCTACTCGTTGCCTGCAATGAAACATCTCTGATCTGCTGATCCTTTTTCATTCATCATTCCGACTTCATCCTTCCTCAAATATTTCCGCGATCGCCGATCGGAGTTCTTCCGAGATATCGTCCGGGTGCGTATCCAGGGCGGCTGATCGCGCGAACGGCAGACCAACACGGATAAGGGACCCCTCGCCCACCTTGCTTTCGATCTGAATGGTTCCGTGATGCCTCTGTACGATTCCATAAACCATTGCCAGCCCCAGACCGGCTTCATGTTTGCCTTTCGTTGTAACAAACGGCTCCATACACCGTGCCCGAACCTCTTCGGTCATCCCAATGCCGTTATCCTCAATTTCAAATACCGCTTCGTGCTCTTTCGGATAGGCTCTTACGACGATCCGTCCTCCCTCCGGCAACGCGTCAATTGCGTTCAATAGCAGGTTTGTGGCCGCCTCCCGGATATCTCCGCCGTGACACGCGATCAACGGCACCGGTTGATACTCTTGCTCAACCACAATCTGCCGTCCATCCGCCAGTGCGGCACCCCGCCAGGTGGGCTGCGTCATTGAAACCGCCTCGCTAAGAGCCGCAACAAGATCCACCGGTTCGAACATCTCGGTCTCATCGCGTTGCCGATAGAGTTCGCGGAGCCTGGCAACCACCCCGGTCGCATCCTTGGCCGCCGTGCGCATCAGTCGCAAATATTGTAATGCAGTCACCCGATCGCTCAGAAGCTCCGGACGGTCAATCAAGAGCTCCGCATGTCTAAGGATTGGTATCAACGCATTGTTAAAGTCATGCGCGATTCCTCCTGCGATTTTTCCGAGCGCACGAAACCGCTCCTGCTGAATGACCTGTTGCTGGGTCGAATGCAATTCGTCGACCGCTTTCTGAAGGCGCTGATTGGTCTCGCGCAGCTGAATTTCCGCGCGGCGACGCTCGGAAATCTCCGACTCCAAAGCCAGATTTGCCCACGCCAGTTCTTCCTCTCGTTCGTGCACCCGCATTTCAAGCTGCTCGCTTGCGATTTTTCGATCGGTAATGTCTTCAACGATCCCCGCGACCTTGCGGCCAGTCTGGTCGCTATTTAAAACCGGAAATGCCCGGTCCCTGACCCAGCGAACTTCGCCGTTCGGCCGAACGATCCGGTACTGTTCGTCATAAATGCCTGTCTTACTCGCCACCATTGCCGCATTCAGGACGCGATCACGGTCGGCAGGATGCATCGACTCGACCCAGACATCGGTGTTCTCGTACAGCTCATCGAGAGGGCGGCCCCAGATCCGTTCGTGCACTGGACTCAGGTAAAGCACCCGATTGGACTCAGCATTGCTGATCGAAACCGCCTGATCCACATGACAAATGATCTCGCGAAAGATCTCCTCTGTGCTGTTGGCGCCTGGTCCCGATGTTGGATCAGCTATGTCCGTCGCGGCGCTCTGGCGGTAGTCCATGTTCGCACCGGAATGTTATTCCGGTACTTCTTTGAACTCAATGATCGGGAATATCATCGTCACTAGGCTGGCGCCGCCCTCTGCGACGCCGACAACCGCCAAGCGCCGGCTAAGATCAGCCAGAAACTCCGGCGCCTCTTCCGCCAATTTCGAGCCAGTGCCGACGGAGGAACAAAACTGAACGCGCACCTCGTTATTACCCTCACGCGCCCACCCCAGCCTGAGGTAACCCGAAGCAATTCGGACATTCACCAACTCCATTGCCGCCAAAGCGATGATCTTCCGCAGAAAACCACCACGTACGACCGAGATCACTGTATCCGATTGTCCGTTGCCGGTTGTTTCCAGCTTCACAGACCGGGGAATCAATAACGAAAGCTGCTTGGCCGTCTCATCGATCAACGTCTGCACATCGACCAATTCTTCTTCGACTTCCGGCGGCTGCAAAAGAGTGCCGACTGCAACCAGCAGTTCCCGAGATGATTCGGCGCTTTCCCGGATCAGGGTGAGACTCTCGCTTAGCCCGGCATCGTTCACGCCGCGGCGCAAATGGTAATCGCTTAGCGAGTTGATTCCGGAAATCGAATTGCCGAGGTCGTGGATGATCCGACGAAGAAGAAATTCAGTATAAGCGCGGTCAAAAGATCCCGGCCCGTCGTGCGTCATTTAAATAGATTCCAAAGAAACTCTGAACCCAGAACCGCTTGACTCAGGTACGATCACGTTTCTCAAATACCTGCAGTAGCTTTTCGGCAACTGCAAGAAGGATTTCGCGGCTTGGATAGTCAGGATCCAAATATTTATCCTTGTTCGCTTCGACGTGATTTTCCACCGATTGTTCTGCGGGTCTTACGATCCGGTTCGGATTCGGGGTTTCGGATAATTCCTCGGCCACCGTTTCCAAGTTACAATTTTCTACTTTTTTCTTCGTTTCCAAGAGAAACCTTCCTTAAGGATCGACTCCGGGTTTACAATATTTAGCAGAGAGTGACGAAAAAGCACAATGGAACTATTCAAAAATCCCCTTCTCATCCGGCCTGGGCCGGATGAGAAGTTCAGGTTAAAAAGCATTGCGGCAAACCCTGTTAACTTCTATTATTGATTTGTGTTGCCGTTAGGTCCGAGCTCCGCGGACTGACGGCCTCAGATCTATTGCCCCTGTACAAATCGCATGGCTATTGAAAAGGTACTCGTCATTGACGATGAACCCATTATCCGCCGGTCACTCGAATTACAGCTTCGGGGCAAGCGCTTGTCTGTTTCACTTTGCTCGACGATAGCCGAAGCCGAAAGACTTATCGCACGGGATTCCTTCGACCTTATGTTTGTTGATGTGCGACTCCCAGACGGAGATGGCACAGACTTGCTAAATCGCATGGCGCCGAGTCCGGAGCGGCCGCTGATCGTCGTGATGACGGGATATGGAACGATTGAATCGGCCGTTAACTGCATTCGCTCTGGCGCGTTCGATTACATCATTAAGCCGTTCTCTGCTAGCCAGATAGAGGTTATCTTACGCAAAGCCGATAATTTCAACCAGGCTGTTCGCATCAGCCGGATGCTCGCCCAGGAGTCGCTCGACGCGGCCGCAATCATCGGCGAAAGCCGGCCAGTGCAACAATTGCGGCAAATGATCCAGAAGGTCGCCCCCACGGAAGCGACTGTTTTAATATGCGGCGAGAATGGGACCGGCAAAGAACTCGTTGCAACCGAGATTTTTAGATCCAGCACTCGCGCACAGGCCCCGTTCATCAAGGTGAATTGCGCTGCCATTTCCGAGACACTGATCGAAAGTGAATTCTTTGGCCACGAACGGGGAGCATTCACCGGAGCGACGGAGAAACGCGAAGGACGCTTCGAAGTTGCCAACAACGGAACGATCCTTCTCGACGAGATAAGCGAAATCTCTCTGAAATTGCAGGCAAAGCTCTTACGGGTTCTGCAAGAGCGCGAATTCGAACGCGTGGGTGGAAACCGCACGATCAAGGTAAATGTCCGCGTTCTGGCAACGACCAACCGAGACCTTCAAAAGTCCGTGGAGAACGAGCAATTTCGGCAGGACCTCTACTACCGGCTCAACGTTTTCCCCATCATCGTGCCACCTCTGAGAAAGCGGAAGGATGACATACCGGCCCTGGCCCAGGAGTTTCTGTGCCGAATTGCGCGGCGAACGGGAGCTGTGCCCCCGATCCTGAGCCCGGCTTCGCTCGATGTAATTCGCGCCTACGAATGGCCCGGGAACGTACGCGAGCTGCAGAATGTGATGGAACGAGCCGTTATTCTCTCCGAACCGGGCGAAGAGATTACCCCTCACCTGCTCGAGCCGATGTTCCCTGTCGAGCTACTGGACGCATCCTGGAAAGACGGAGTGCAGGAACCGGTTCCCGCATCGAACTCCAGCCTCGTTTTCCCGGAGCGCGTGATGCCACTGGAAAAGTTGGAACGCGAATACATCTTGTACGCGCTTCGTCAGGCGAACGGTAATCGCACACACACCGCACAAATGCTGGGCATCAGCATTCGCACGCTTCGGAACAAGTTGAATGAACTGAAAGTGGCCGAAGATCAGGCCGTGTGAAGTTCCCCTTGACCGGACTCGACCCCTCTCTTTCATTCGGTTCCCATGAATCGATTTGTCGATCAGGTAGCGGTAGTGACCGGCGCGGGAAGAGGGATTGGAAAGGCAGTAGCTCTCCGTCTCGCTAATGAAGGAGCCAAAGTAGCGGTGGTCAGCCGCACAGAGGCGAACTCACAATCTACCGCCAACGAGATCAACGCTCTTCACGCGGAGAGAGCGCGCGCTTACTCGGTCGACGTGGCAGATACCGACGCGACAGCTGACCTCTGTGCGCGGATTGTCAAAGACTTTGGGAAGGTCGACGTTCTGATAAACAATGCCGGAATCACGCGTGACCGGCTCAGCATGCGGATGTCTGAAAAGGATTGGGACGCTGTCATCGACACGAACCTGAAAGGTGCATTCAATTTTATCCAGGCGCTTGAGCGCCCGATGATGAAGCAATCGTACGGCCGAATCGTGAACATCAGTTCAGTAAGCGGTCTTATTGGCCAGGCCGGCCAAGCCAACTATTCTGCGAGCAAAGCGGGCTTGATTGGACTGACCAAGGCCATAGCCCGTGAACTCGCCGGCAGAAACGTGACCGTCAATGCCGTCGCACCCGGGTTTGTCGGGACAGACATGACAGATCAATTGCCCGAAGCGATTAAAACGCAACTGCTTACAATTATCCCGCTGGCGAAGTTCGGTGAGTGTGAAGACATCGCTGCCGCGGTGGCTTTCATCGCGAGTCCGGAAGCAAAGTACATCACCGGTCAGGTGCTGGCCGTGGACGGTGGGGTGGCGATGTGAGTCCCGATTGCAGCCAAGCCCTTTCAATACAACATTGCCTCGGCCGGTGGATCCGTCGGCTCGACTTCGTCCGCCTTTAGAATCACGTGAACTCGATCACCGTTTTTTGTGTAAGTGGCTTTGCCGATGACTTTCACCCACCCCATTTCCGTGGCACTTGTCGGACCAGATATCTGAACAGGAACCGCAATTGGCCGCGCATCGGCTGCGCAACAGACAATGAACATTCGAACCAGCTTGAATTGATTCGCGTCTGATCCCGGCAGGTATTGGCCGATCACTTCGACCGTTTTGCCGGTAAACATCTTTCTAAGACTTTCTTCCGACTCGCCATAGAGAAGGTCCGTCACTTCGAGCGCAACATTGCCATCGGCCGCTTTTGGAAGGTACTGGTCGCCGCCCTGTTCGCTCGGCGACGGGACATTCGGATTCGCCTGATCCGCTGCCGCCGCAGTGTTCGGATCGGATTGCGCATTTGGAATATCCTGCGGTAACGGCTCAGAAGCACTTTCGTCGTTGTCGGCACCTAACGCCTGTGGAGGGATAACCGGATCACTCGACGGCTTTTGCATCGGAACGCCGGAACGCCCTGGAAGTGTGGACATATCTTCAACGAACCCGCGATTCAACACGGCATGCTGATCGTAGCTGTCCTTCGACAACGCGACACCGGCTGCCATGGGAACAAACAAAACAAAAAAGGCGAGCGCACTGCGCAAGAGACTATTGGAATTTCGGTGTACACATTCTCCCTCTACGCAGCACTCCGTCGTCGCCTTCGCGCCGGCATAAATTATCCCGGCGAGACAGAAAATAATCCCTCCGACCAGTGTCCAGGGTCGGAATTGCGGATGCAAATACTGGTTCAACCGCCCAGTGAGGTAGAAGTCCAGAAGGACAACGCCGAGTCCGATCAGAGTGACACCGTTCAATAGGCTACAAAGCTTGGCCCGCATACAGATAAATTAAAACGCGACTGCAGATTATCCCTATAAAAATAAATAGTCCAACACCCAAACCGATTACGAATCGTTTCTTGAATAGGACGCTGTAGAGAAAGAAAAGCTTCAAATCAAACATTGGCCCGAACACCATAAAAGCCATCCGCGCGAATATTGGAAAGCTGACAAACGTGGCAGCAATAAATGCGTCAGACGTGCTGCAAAGCGTTAGAATGCTCGCAAACGCCATCATCGAAAACGTCGATAGCATCGGACTTAAAGCCAGCGGAAGGATTATCTGCTGATCGACCGCTGTGTTGAACGTGGCGGCCACGGCCGCTCCCGCCATGAAGAAAATCGCGGTGTCAATGAAGTCGTCGCAAGCCATTCTAATCGCGGCCACAAGCTTCTCCTTAAACGAGGCGCCGATTCCAGAGCCCGGTGTATCGGGAAGCGGACTCACGCTGAATGCCAGACGTTTCCGGCTCGGAATTCTAACCGCGCCGGTGCGCAAAATCGACGCGGGATCAATTCCTCGGACAACGAGGCCCGCCACCACCGCCATTACATAACCAAGCGCGAGTCGCGTCCCCATGTTCAGCCATGGAGCCTGGGCTCTGAACGCTGCGAACGTGCTAAACGCGACGATTGGATTCACAATCGGCGACGCCAGCATGAACGTGACGCCGCATGAAATCGGGAGACCCTTGTCCATCAAACGGCGAACCACCGGGACGATGCCGCATTCGCAAATCGGAAAACAGAGACCGAGAAGGCCGCTGACCACCGTGGCGAGGATCCCATTTTTCGGGAGGAACCCCGTAATAATTTTCGACGGGACGAACACCGCAATCGCGCCCGAAATCAGCGAGCCGATCAGAACAAACGGTAGCCCTTCAAACGCCAGGGCCAGAAAGGAAAATATAAAGTTTTGCCAAGTAAATGTAAACCAGCTCATTACGGTGCGTTCAAACCCGATCCAACTGACTCGTGCTCGAAGATCGTTCCGGCAAACGACAACAGACCGGCCTGAACGACAACAGAAAATTTCGTCTGTCGCGCGCTGGCGCAAAATAATCGATAACGTTTCGCAGGCCCAACATTCGGTGCACGGAGGAACACTCAGTTGTCATACGGGTGCATAGTGCTAAGGGTTGTGGATTGTCCGAATGAAGATCATCCCAGCCAGTCTGCTATTACTTATGTCGATTCTTTCCTCTGCTCCGGCCGATGAGAGCGCGCCGCCAATCATTCCGTTGCGTGATTTTTTCAAAAATCCTCAAACTACCGGCTACGAACTTTCACCCAGCGGGAACCTGATCGGATTCCTGAAACCAGTCGACAGCAGGCTGAATATTTTCGTCCAGGCGAAATCCGGCGGCGATGCGAAACAGATCACACAAGTAAAGGATCGGGATATTCGCAGCTTCTTTTGGAAAGGAGACAAGTATCTCTTGTTCCTTAAAGACAACGGCGGCGATGAAAATTTCCATCTGTACGTGACCCAAATCGATGGTACCGGCCAGCGTGACCTGACACCTTTTGACGGGGTGCGCGCAGAGGTTATCGATGACTTGGAAGATCATCCGACCGATCTTCTCGTTGCGCTTAATCAACGAAACAAAGAGGTCTTCGACGCCTACCGGCTCAATGTCGAAACAGGCGACTTGAAAATGGTCGCCGAAAACCCGGGGAATATCGCTTCCTGGTCAACCGACCACGACGGGAATATCCGGGTTGCGACGACGACGGATGGCGTGAATACGAGCCTTCTCTATCGCAAAACTGAAAGCGACCCGTGGAAGACGGTGATCACAACAAACTTCAAAGAAAGTTTTACTCCACAGTTCTTCACCTTTGATAACAAGGCGCTCTACGGTGTGTCGAACATTGGCCGGGATAAAGCGGCCGTTGTCGAGTTCGATCCCGAATCAGGGAAAGAAACCCAGGTACTGTTCGAGCGGCCGGATGTCGATGTATCCGGACTTAATTACTCGAAAAAGCGAAAGGTGATCACGAGTGCGAGTTTTACGACGTGGAAGGAAGAACGAAAATATTTCGATCCAGTTGCGGAGGCGCTTTACGATACGCTGACTGGGAAACTGCCCGGGTACGATATTTACATCGTCTCGGCGAATAAGGAAGAAGACACGTTCATCGTACGCACCATTACCGACCGGTCGTTGGGAGCGTTTTACCTTTACGATTCGAAATCTGGCGCGTTGACCAAGATTGCGGACCGCAATCCATGGCTCAAAGAAGATGAGTTGGCCGAGATGAAACCTGTCGAGTACGCCGCTCGCGACGGACTCATTATTCATGGCTATTTGACGGTGCCGAAAGGTAAACCGGCGAAAAATCTGCCAATGGTTGTGAACCCGCATGGCGGGCCCTGGGTACGAGATGACTGGGGCTTCAATCCTGAGGTCCAGTTCCTGGCTAATCGCGGTTTCGGCGTCCTGCAGATGAATTACCGCGGGTCGACCGGCTACGGCCGCAAATTCTGGGAAGCCGGATTCCGTCAATGGGGACAGAGCATGCAGGATGACATCACCGATGGCGTCAAATGGTTGGTCGACCAGGGAATTGCGGATCCAAAACGGGTGGCAATCTATGGCGGTAGTTACGGGGGGTATGCCGTACTCGCGGGTTTGACTAAGACGCCCGATTTATACGCGGCCGGCGTCGATTATGTCGGCGTCTCCAATCTCTTCACATTCATGAAAACGGTACCACCCTACTGGAAACCGTTTCTGGATATGATGTACGAGATGGTCGGCAACCCTGAAAAAGACCAGGCGCTCTTTGAGCAAAACTCTCCGGCACTCAACGCAGAGAAGATCAAAACCCCACTTTTTGTGGCCCAAGGTGCAAAAGATCCTCGGGTCAATATTAACGAATCCAATCAGATCGTTGACGCCCTGAAAAAGCGCGGGATCGACGTGGAATACATGGTCAAGCAGGATGAAGGGCACGGATTTCACAACGAGGAAAACCGGTTCTCTTTTTACGAAGCTATGGAGCAGTTCCTCGAGAAATATCTCGCGAACGGGAGCCGTTCATAGCCCTGCATCGCTCATCCGCCTAGCCCGCATTTATCACGGCCCCGCGAGGAATTCGCACGGAGTGCCGATCCGCCATTGGCGGATCGGGGTTCCCCGAAAGCCTCCGGGGTTCGCCCCTGCAGGCTGTGCCCTTCTTGTCGGCCGAGTCCGGCGCGCGTCACAAGAAGCGTCAGAACGAGCGATCCGGCGACGAGCAGCAGAGCGCTTTGAAGGCCGATTACCTGCGCGATCGACCCAATCATTGGCGGCCCAACGAAGAGGCCCATGTAGCCAGCTGACGCTACCGCAGCTATTCCTCTCCCAAACCCTTCCTCACTTTGGCGCGCCGCTGCCGAAAAGATAAGCGGAACGCAGTTCGCCAGCCCAACTCCCACCAATCCGAATCCCACAACCGAAATCGGAAAGAATCCGCTAAGACAAGCAAGCGCCAGTCCCGCGGCCCCAACCAGACCGCCCGTAATGAAGACGACAAATCGCCCAAACCGTGCAACCCAAAAATCGCCACCAAATCTGATGGCAGCCATCATCAGCGAAAATCCTGCATAACCGATTCCGGCGGCTGAAATGTCCACCCCCAGATGAGTCCGCAAGAAGACTCCCGACCAATCGTAGATAGCCCCTTCGGTGAGGAAGAATACAAATGCCATCAAGGCAAGCGGTAGCACTTTTCCTGAAGGGAAGCTGACAAAAAAGCCATTGCCATGCTCGCGGCGTTCTTCCGGGATAAATCCGCGGTACATGAACAAGCCGGCAATCGTGAAAGGCAACGATGTTACGGGCGCTTGGATGAATGGGGATAGTCGCATGGCAAGCAGCGCAACTCCAAACAGAGTTCCTATTAATCCGCCCAAACTGAAAAAGGCGTGAAAGGAAGACATCGCCGCGCGACCGGTACGCTGTTCGAACGCAGCAGCCTGGCTGTTCATTGCCACATCGATCAACCCGTGAAGAAACCCAAACGGGATCAGAGCGAGCGCCAGTGCGAACCGGTTCGTGCTGATTACCGTCAGAACGGTTGCAACGCCGAGGCAACAGAGCGTGAAGACGGTAACCCGCTGACTACGAAAGCGTTCAACAATCCAACCGCCAAGCGTCATCCCGAGCAACAACCCAAAAGTCGCAGCCCAAAGGATTAACCCAAGCTCACCGTCGCTCAGACCAAGAAGCGTACGAACCCTCGGAATATGCACTACCCAGCTCGCCAAGAGGAATCCACTTCCGAAAAATGCCAAAGAAATTGTAGCTCTGGCACTGGTCGGAACCGGCGAAGAATTATCCACCAAGGGTGACATAAAGACTAAAGGATCGACACCCCCGCTTCCGCGTACTCGCGCGTGAATTCTTCGGATGCGTCGGTCACAAGGTGATTTAGCATCGAGACAGGGCCCAATACCATCGGTCCCGCGGTCCCCAATTTTTCAGCCGTAGCAAGCCCGGCAACCTCCGCGCTGGCCTCAGCCATAGCCCGTTTGACTTCAAGATCTTCCAGCGTTCGGCAGGTAATTCCGAGCGCCGGGTGAATGCTGCAGACGCCTAGTAGAAATAGGCTTGCCCGATATTTTCGAACCTCCGTGATCGTCGATGGGCTCATGGCAACCAAGTCGTGATGGTCGATCCTGCCACCCAACAGTATGATCTCCGCTCGACAGCCCTTCTCGGCGAGCACAAGCGCGGCCCTGGGATTGTGTGTGATCACCGTAAATTCCTTTTCTGGACGAATGGCAGCGGCCACCTGGACAGCAGTCGTACCGCTATCGAGAAACACAACACTTCCATTTTGAACGAGTTGGGCAGCTTTTTCCGCAATAATTTCCTTACTCTTTTGGTTCTCAAACTGCCGTTCAAGTGCCGGATTCAGCGCCGGCGATCCAGGCAATCCACCTCCGTGAACTCTCTGGATCAGCCCCTCCATCGCGAGTTGATTCAAGTCCCGGCGGATCGTGTCGACGGAAACTTTCAATCGATTGGCCAAATCAGCAGCGATGACTTTGCCCTCTTCCCGCAAAACAGTCAGGATCATCTGCCGCCGCTCAATTGGAAAGACATCTTCAAAATCGGATCCTGCCTGAAATTTCATGTTTACGCATGAATGTGCCTGTATTAGGTCGTTTGTCCATTGTTTTATTTACTGTTTTCCGCACGACTTACGTGAATGTGCCGTTTTGCCGCGATGGTCACGCTCACGCGTGACCGGGTTGGCGATGGCCTCGGGCCCCGACTTGGTTCAGCGTCGCAAGTCGAACTTTCGAGTTACGCGGTTGAATTCTAACCAGCGTTGTGAACACACCTTGACACAGCGAACGCCGATCACGCCTTACCTCTGGCATGGCGGTCACGCGGGAGCGTGGCTCCACTCTTTCGTTGTAAAATTTTCCGTAAGTTAGCGCTTATGCCGCTGCGCTCCACCCCAGGCTTTTCTCCACTCGCGACTTCGGCGCTCGCATGCATGCAATAACGATTATAATGTCTCACCCGCGGCCAAAGCGGTGGGCTCAGGTCCGTTGCCCCCTGAAGCTGAAGGGCAACGGTCCCAGCCTCTCGGCGATTTGAAGCGCATTCAGCGCCGCGCCTTTCAGGATCTGGTCGCCACAAACCCAGAATGCCAAGCCATTGTCGAGCGCCAGATCGGCCCGGATCCGGCCCACTTGACAGTTGTTCTTTCCAGCGACTTGTAGCGGCATCGGGTATTTTTTTGAACCCGGGTCATCGACGAGCTCCAGGCCCGGAAATTTGGCCAGCACATCTCGAGCTTGCTGAACGGAGACTGCCTGTTCAAACTCAGCATGGATCGCGACGGAATGAGCGCGGAAGACCGGGACACGCACGCAAGTAATCGAGGCACGGAGCGTCGGATGGTGCATGATTTTGCGGCTCTCATTGACGAACTTGATCTCCTCTCTTGTGTATCCGTTTTCGAGGAAGACATCGACCTGCGGCAGCACATTGAATGCGATCGAATGCGGAAAGACGACAGGGACGGAAAGCTCACCGGAAAAGAAAGATTTCGTCTGGTCCGAAAGCTCGCGAATCGCCTTAGCACCCGCACCGGAAACTGCCTGGTAACTCGCGGCGATCACCCGCCGTATCCGGAAAGCTCGGTGGAGCGGATAGAGGGCCATCAACGAAATGATGGTCGTGCAGTTCGGATTGGCGATTATCCCCTTGTGCGCACGGACGTCATCCGGATTGATTTCCGGGACGACTAACGGAACCTCTGGTTCCATACGGAACGCAGACGAATTATCGATAACGATAGCACCCGCATTGACTGCGGTATGCGCGAACTCGCGCGAGGTTCCGGCGCCGGCGCTGAAGAAGGCGAGGTCTATCCCGCGAAAAGCCTCGTTTGACACCGCTTCGACTGGGGTTTCTTCCCCCTTGAATTTGAGTACTTTCCCGACAGACTTGGAAGAGGCCAGCAATTTGAGTCCTCGCAGAGGAAACTCTCGTTGCTCCAGAAGTTGCAGCAACTCGGCCCCAACGGCGCCGGTTGCTCCAACAATCGCTAAATTGAATCCAGTACTCATGAAATGGACCCCAATTTAGGTGGTTGAATCCGAATGCGCAACGCGGACCTGATGCAACTCTTCGATGCTGCAGAAGAGGGCGCGATCGTCGAAATCAGCGGGTGAAACCCGAATTAGAAGGGGCTGGGCTATCCCCGGGCTTGATGCACTCGGAATCAGAGTTATTCAAATCCAGCTTCAAACGAATTTCTGAAAATCCATTTGTGTCCACGATAGGTTCAGCCTAATACGGTGGTGCTGCTAGCTAAGAAAGGAGGCGACACTGATGTACATTGTAAAATATTTTGCGATAGCGGCTTTGGCCGCTGCGGCGCTTGGCGTTTCCGCCTGTGCGAAAAAGGAGACTCCTCCTCCGCCACCACCAGCTCCCGCAACGACCGGGTACTCCAAATAAGGTTACGACCTTAAGAGGATTTGCACCCGCCTCAGTCTGCTCTGAGGCGGGTTTTTCCTTTTTGGGGCTTTATGGCTTTCGGGATGCTGACGTACGAGGAGCCGGCGGCAAGGAATCGCCAATCCAGATGCACCGACTTCGTGATCCCCACACGCCGGTCAATCTCGACCTGAAAAACCTTTTCGCGAGACCGGAGCGACGCTCCCTTGATCTGAAAAAAATCCTTGCCATGCGCCTCCTGGCGAATTGAGAGTGCCTGGGTCAATTTGCCCGGACCTGAACAAAAGTTAACCTGGACGGAAGTCTGCCGGCGTTTCGCCATCAGCTCGAGGCCGGACGTCGGCTCAAGGGCGCGAACCAGGACAAAACCGTTGGAGCTGCCCCCTTTGCAAAGGAAATTCAGCAACCAGTGCACTCCGTAATTCAAGTAGACGTAGAGGGTTCCAGGGAGGTGCTGATCGATGAATTCTCGCGTACCTCGTCGCATGAACGTATGCGATGCCTGGTCTCCATGCTCCGCGTACGCCTCCGTCTCGACGATCCGCCCAGCTGTTTCTCCCCAGACCAGTTCGCACCCAATGAGCCCTTCTGCGCACGTCACCGGGTCCGCTTGAAAAAATGTTCGCTGAAGTTGCATGTGCGGCACTTATTCTGGCCGACTGGACCGGCATTGCTCACAAAACCTGGGAAAGAGCCCTCATGCCGTTTCCGCGCTCTTTAAATTCAATTTGCCAACCGAACCGCTTTCCAAGCGGCTCCATCGCGCGAAAATCTCACAGGCCGGAAGGATGGTCCAGAAAGGTCCACGGGATCCCAAACTTTGTTGCGGTAAATTCTGCAAGCGCCCGCACGCCGAACGTCTCGGTCGCATAATGGCCGCCGTAGATCAAATTGATGCCGAGCTCTTCCGCCAAGGAAAATGTGTGGTGCGGTCCCTCCCCGGTGATAAATGTGTCAACACCTTCCGCTGCGGCTTTTTCGACCTGACTGCCGGCTCCGCCCGTTACGATACCCAATCGGCGAACCTGCTGCGGACCAGCAAGGCAGACCCATAATTCGCGACCGAGAACCGTTTTCAAGCGGCTCAGGAGCTCGTCACGCTCGATTTCAGCGGAGATCGCGTAGCCGAGGTTTTGCCCCTTCACCATAAAGAACGGTTCCGGTTGCCCCAATTCAAGTCTTTGAGCCAGGAGCTTGTTGTTGCCAATCTGCGGATGGAGATCAAGCGGCAGATGCGCGCTATAAATCGCTATATTGGATGAAATGGTCCGCTTAAGCTTCCGGAATTGTGGGCCGGCCAAGCGCATTAGCCCGCCCCAGAACAGCCCATGATGCACGAACAGTAGGTCGACCTGATCTGCGGCGGCCATTTCGATTACGGCTTCGCTCGCATCGACCGCTGCACCGATCCTGGACACGCGCCCATCGTTTTCAAGTTGCAGCCCATTCAGCGCATTGGGGTAATCCTCGACATCCTTGATTCTTAGGAACCCGTCAAGAAAGCTACAAATCGCGTCTAACATCGGCGAAAGTCATGTTATTTCGGAGAGGGGAGATTATTGAAGGTCACTGGACGCGGTATCTCTTTACCGGCGTAAAGAATCGAAATCTTCTTAATTCCTCTGATCCGTCTCGCGATCGCGCGCAACTGGCAAAGAATCCGGACCAGAACCAGCTCGTTTTTGAAACCGATCGAGTAGCAAAACTCGGGGCGCACAGCCATGTGCAAAAGCACGAGGGTATCGTCGTGAACCCTCGTGTACACGAGAACACCGGCCAGATCTTTTTTGGTCCCGCGATCCGCGAATGCATAAAGCGTCTGGACCTCGTGCCCATCGATTCCTATCCGGAGTTTCCCATCCTCATCGATCACCTTCGGAAAACCGTAACTCCTGACCGACGCATTGATTCCAGAGCTATGTTGTCGTTGCTCCGGATGGAAAAACATCAACGATTCTAATTCGTCCCGCAGATCCGCATTCAAAGTAGAAGAGTACACCAACGGCAGCACGAGTCTCCACCTAGAGCCTCGTCGAAGGATTGTCAACGGAATGCACTCGACTTGAGCGCCGCGGCAGTTATGATGAAAAGGTAATCTCATGGCGCAACTCCCCCCCAAGAAGCGCAAGAAACGTCGCGTCCAACTTCGCGAGGCACAACGTAGGCGGCGCGCCAGATTGAAGGAGGAATCCAAGAGCTTCCTCCAGATCATTCTGAGCCACGATATGCTGGTGGCACTTCGGCAATATAGCGATGCGGCCGGCAAACCGCTGCACGCGTGCGCGGCCGAGTTAATCGAACGCGGCCTCGATCGAATGCAAAAGCTTGAATTCAGCCGGCAACAACAGCAGCAGAATGAATCCGACCCGGAACAGCTGGCACCGGCAAACGGCAAACATCGTCCAAACGGCCAGTCAGGGCTGCCGGAGCAGGACACCGAGCCTGGGCGACCTGCCGGGCAGATGGAACTCTTTGCCGGATAGAAGCAGAGCGGTTGCCGCACGGGTTTGACGTCCGGTGCGTACCTGCTCTAGTTTGGCCGATGCGAGCTCTGCAAGTTGTAGTCGGTTCGCACTTAACCATCTGAATCCCTTTAACCCTATGGCTTACGAACTACCTCCTTTACCTTATCCATTCGACGCGCTGGAGCCACAAATCGATGCGAAGACAATGGAGATTCATCACGACAAGCACCATCAGGCGTACGTCACGAATGCCAACAATGCATTGAAGGATTATCCCGAACTCGCATCAAAGCCGGTTGACGAACTGATTGCAAACTTGAGCGCCGTCCCTGAAGCAATCCGTGGCCCCGTCCGAAACAATGCGGGCGGACATTCGAATCATTCTTTTTTCTGGAAAATCCTCGGTCCGAATGCGGGCGGTGAACCGAAGGGCAAGCTTGCAGAGGCAATCAACTCGACCTTTGGCGGTTTTGAGCAGTTTAAAGAAAAGATTCAAGCCGCAGGCGCCGGTCGATTCGGCAGCGGATGGGCTTGGCTGGTTGTCAATAAAGCGGGCAAACTCGAAGTGATTTCAACGCCGAACCAGGACAGTCCGATCATGGACGGACTCAAGCCGGTGTTCGGTGTCGATGTCTGGGAACATGCCTATTATCTAAAGTATCAGAATCGACGCCCTGATTATTTGAAAGCAATCTGGGCGGTTGTCAATTGGGACGTCGTCGGGCAGTACTACGAAGCGGCGGTCTGAAAACAGGCAGGAGGGGAAACGTATCGGCGGGTCGGCGTATCGACGTGTCGGCGTTTGAAAAGTGGCATCAAAACCGTCGAGACCTCCTGGTCACTTTAGCCTGAATTTCGCCGACACGCCGACCCGCCGATACGCTCTCAAGCTATGGCTTTCATCAACGACCATTATCTCAAACTCAAAGCCGGGTATCTGTTTCCGGAGATCGCTCGCAGAGTTCGCAAATTCGCAGAAGAAAATAAGGAACAGGCCAAGTCGCTGGTTCGCTGCGGCATCGGAGATGTCACTGAACCGCTCCCCCTTGCAACGACCGAAGCGATGCATCAGGCCATCGATGAACTCGCCCATCGTGAGTCGTTTCGCGGGTACGGGCCCGAACAAGGCTACGAATTTCTACGGCACGCAATCGCAGAAAACGACTATAGAAAACGCGGAATCGCCGTTGCCGACGATGAAATCTTCGTCTCGGATGGCTCCAAATGTGATTGCGGAAATATCCTCGACATTTTTGGCCACCAGAATCGCATAGCCGTAGTCGACCCTGTCTACCCGGTCTATGTCGACACAAATGTCATGGCAGGGCACACCGGCCCCGCAGATGATACCGGAGCATACGAGGGCCTGGTCTATCTCCCGTGCACAAAAGAGAACGGATTTGTCGCGGAAATTCCCTCTTCGCACGTTGACCTGATTTATCTCTGCTTCCCGAACAATCCAACCGGATCGGCGGCGACACGAGAGCAACTCGGGCGCTGGGTGGACTATGCCCTCGGAGCTGGTGCGGTCATTCTCTACGACGCTGCGTACGAAGCTTACATCACCGACCCGTCCGTCCCACACTCCATCTATGAGATTCCGGGAGCGCTCGATTGTGCGATCGAATTCCGGAGTTTTTCGAAAAATGCTGGATTCACCGGGGTAAGGTGCGGATTCACTATTCTGCCTCGGTCATTGACCGTGCTGACTTTGAACGGGGAAAAGAAAATGTTGCACCCGCTCTGGAACAGGCGCTTCAGCACAAAATTCAACGGTGTTAGCTACATTGTGCAGCGCGGAGCGGAAGCGGTTTATTCTGAGCAAGGAAGGGATCAGGTAAAATCCTTGATCAATCACTATATGGGCAACGCTGCAATCCTGACGGAAGCCCTCCGATCCACCGGACTCGAAGTCTTTGGCGGAAAGAACGCGCCCTATGTCTGGGTCGCCGCGCCTGAAGGCTATAGCAGCTGGCAAGTCTTCGATAAAATTCTCCACGATATCCAGGTCGTCGTTACGCCCGGTGCCGGATTCGGCGCTCAAGGCGAAGGCTATTTCCGCGTCTCGGCTTTCAATTCGCGCGAGAACGCCCGCGAAGCCGCTCGCCGGTTCAAGGAACTGCGCTGGTAGCGGCTCCCTTAGCCACGCCTACAGTAATTGTAACAAAAACGTCACTTTCGCTGCAGGGCGGGGCTGACAAATCCCGATGACATCACTGTGGCCGATGGCGATATTTTTATTGGCTACCAAAATAAATCCCAGCCGGATGGCACGCAAGGACCGAGCACGGTTGTACAATACAGCCCGACCGGAAAGATTATCCGCACCTACTCGATCGCCGGCAAGAACGATGGATTGAAGTACGATCCGTATACCCACAAAATTTGGGCCACACGCAATGAATATGCGAACCCAGCTTTAACTCTGATCGATCCGAGGAGCGGAACGACAACGGACTATACGTTTGCTCAGCCTCCGGCTCATGGTGGCGGTTACGACGATATCCTTTTCTTGAACGGTGAGGCTTTTATCGCCGCTTCAAATCCGGTCACCCAACCTCCAACCGCTTCAACACCCAACGGTCAGAATATCTTCCCGTCGGTTGTTAAAGCGCGGCTCGTTGGACGGAAGGTCTTTGTGACGCCAGTACTCTACGGAAATGCTCCGTTGATCGATATTGCAACCGGTGCAACCATCGTCGCTCAGCAGTCGGATCCCGACTCGCTAAAAGCGGATCCGTCCGGCGATCTCGTGTTAGACAGCCAGCAAGATGGCGACCTGATATTCCTTAACAGCCCCGGCTCACCGAACCAGGCAGGCCTTCGCTTGCACCTGACCGATGGCACATCAACTCAAATCACCGTTGATGACACGGTATTTCCGAGCGCTCCAAGCGGAACGATCCTTGTTGCCGACACTCCGGCGGATATAGTTTATGCCATCAAGAGCAACGCCTATCAACCGGGTGGCGCCTACTCAGCAGCAAGCAGCACCACCGGCATACTGGGTAAGGTGGATTTGAGCACCGGTTTCGTTACGCCCGTTGTTACGGGGATGCAGTCTCCGCACGGCGCGTTCTTTATTCCAGCAATTCCGGAGGTGAGCATTTTTCGGGACGACGACCTCTCCTTCAACGGAGGGAGTCTGACTGCTAAATTTGTGGTAACGCGCAATGGAGATATCTCGAAAGATGTTGTCGTGAACTATAGCGTGAAGGACCTGGCTTCAGAACAAAACGACGACAAGATCTTCACCAAAACTGTAACGATTCCTGCGGGTAAGTCGCACGCAGAATTCACTGTCCCTGTGACGTCAATTTTTGAACTGTTCGAAGATGGCATAACGCAATCTGCGATAGTTACACTCGAGCCTGGCGAAGGCTACAATGTAGCTCGGCCCGCCACAGCGACCGTGAATCTTAAGCAAGACTTTTAATTACAAGCTGCCAGATATTGACGAAATTCGCCGTCTCGCAGAAATCAATCGACTATCGGAAATTTGCGACATCCATTTCGATATCGATGAATACGTATCGATGGTTGCCGTACACCCAGTGGGCGGTTTTGGAATGCCGGAATCCCTTCGCAGTGGCGACAAAGTGGATGGCGATTGATCGAGCGGGGGACTTGCGTGCAGCATCCGAGAGCGAGACCGACGACGAACAGGTATTGGTGCTGGAGTCCGTATTCCTCTGGTAACCGCCGGTCGTTGGTCTCGGAAGGATACGCCAACGCCCGGTCTTTTACAATTAGCTGCTCATGTCGCCGCTTTTGCGAAGGGCGGTTCAGGAATTAGATTAGGGCTATGTCTAACTCATTGGATCTTCCGGCCGACCTCCCCGTCCCCGTTGATGACGGCGCCTGCAGGCACTTGGAAGGCATGCGGCTTCCTGAGCTTCCGCTTTCGACAAACAGAGGGGATTCGGTAAATCTGGCCCAGCTCGCCGGGCGAACGATTGTTTTTTGCTACCCGCGCACAGGTGAGCCAGGCCAGCCGGTACCCGAAGGTTGGGATGCTATTCCCGGTGCAAGAGGCTGCACTCCTCAATGCCGCTCATTCCGAGATCGCCATCGAGAATTAATCGCTGCAGGCGCTTCGAATATTTTCGGGTTGAGCACGCAGGACACGGACTACCAGCGTGAAGCGGCTGAACGACTTTCTCTTCCCTACGCTTTGCTGAGTGATCGGGACTTGAAATTTGCCGATGCGCTTGAACTGCCAACTTTTCAATTCAATTCGATGACGTTGATCAAACGCCTGACCTTGATCATCGACGCTGGACGGATCACAAAAGTGCTCTACCCGGTGTTTCCACCTGACGAGAGTGCCGAGCAGACCCTCGATTGGCTCAAAGCAAATCGACGAGAGGCGTAAGCGTACGCAGATAGCCGTGCCAAACCGAGTCATCACGCTCCTTACAGATTTTGGCGTCGCAGATTACTTCGTTGGTGCGATGAAGGGGGTAATCCTCTCGCGCAGCCCGGGATCCGTGCTGATCGATATCACGCACGAAATTCCCGCGCATGACATCCAAACTGCAGCGTTTACGCTGAATGCAGCATATGCCTGGTTCCCGACCGGATCGATTCATCTTGCAATTGTTGATCCAGGAGTCGGCTCGGATCGCCGGCCGATATTGGTTGAGGCCGGCGGCTATCTATTTGTCGGGCCAGACAACGGTCTCTTTAGTCTGGCCCTGGATCAAGGATCTGCTACGCAAACCCGGCATCTGACAAACAGCGCCTATTTTCTGCCCAAACCGAGCACGACGTTTCACGGACGAGACATTTTCGCGCCGGTTGCGGCTGCCCTTGCCAACGGGATCTTGCCCATAGAGCTCGGTCCGGTCGTTGACGACCCGGTTAGACTGGAACTGGCAAGATTTGAATCACTCCCTGACGGATCTCTTATAGGCAAAATCCTCCATATCGATCATTTTGGGAATTGCGTGACGAATCTCCCTTCGGAACTTTTCCCGGCGACGACAGAAGCCCCTCCTTTTGTTCTGGAAGTAAAGGGGCACATCATTCGGACATTGGCATCATCTTACGAAGAGGAGGCGGTGCGTGCGAGTCGCCCGTTTCTGATTCGGGGCAGTGCCGGGTACCTGGAGATCTCCCTTTCTTCGGCCTCTGCCGCCCGGACTTTCGATCTTAGCGTCGCCGACGTCGTCCGCCTCGTGTGGTTATGAGTTGCAGCTGAGCCACCGCCGGAGAACAATAGACCCGTTTCTCCGCCTCTATGTCTTCCGCTCATACAAGGATTAACACGGTCGACCAGCTTCGCGCTCTCCTTCCAAAAACCGCTGCAGAGGCTCTCGGCGTAGAAATACTCTCGGTGGACGCAGACCACTTGCTAATCCGGATGCCGATGGCGGATCGCGCTCGCCAGCCATTTGGTCTTTTGCATGGCGGGATATCGATGGTTCTCGCCGAAACTGCAGCAAGTCTGCACGCCTGTTGGGGTATCGATTTGAATCAAATGGTTCCTGTTGGAATCGAAATCAATGGAAGCCACATCCGTTCGATTTCGGACGGTCACGTCCTCGCTCGGTCCGCCGTTGTCCGGCATTCGCCCAAGCTGGTTGTGCACAACGTCGAGATTTCGCACGAAGAATCCGGTCGGTCGCTGTGCGTCGCCCGCGTAACAAATTTCTACAAAGCTGCAAAGCGCTGATAAATAATGACCCTCTATGCGAGCAACTCCGCGTAGTGTTTGCGCGCCACTTCTTCGCAGCGAGCCAGAATGTCAGTAGCCGATGTCAGTCCTTGAATCTCTTCGAGCAGCTTGCTGCATTCCTGCGTGTCCAGCGTCTGCACCGCCTTTTTGACCCGCGGAACTAATCCGGTGCTGACACTTAGTTCATCCACACCAAGTGCCAGCAGCAGCGGCGTCAGTGTGATTTCACCAGCCATCTCACCGCAGACGCCCACCCAGATCCCATGCGCGTGAGCCGCCGACACTGTCATTTCGATCAGCCGCAATATCGCCGGATGGGTCGGTTCGTATAGATGCGCGATCCGCTCGTTTACGCGGTCTACGGCGATCGTGTATTGTATCAAGTCGTTTGTTCCGATGCTGAAAAAATCCACCTCAGTTGCCAGGGCATCGGCGACCAGCACAGCACTTGGCACCTCGATCATGATGCCGACCTCGATATCCTCCTTGAACGGTTTACCCTCTTCACGCAGCTCCGCCTTGCAACTCTCCAGGACCTCTTTGGCTTGGCGGAGTTCGGAGAGGCCCGAGATCATTGGAAACATCATCCGAACGTTGCCAAGCGCGCTGACTCGCAGAATCGCGCGAAGTTGCGCCTTGAAAATATCTGGCCGGTCCAGACAAAACCGGATCGCGCGGCAGCCAAGGAAGGGGTTGATTTCCGCCGGCAGATGCGAGTGACTCAGAAATTTGTCCCCGCCGATATCCAGCGTTCGGATAATAATCGATTCCGGCTGCATTGCTTCCGCAACCGACCGATAGGTTTCGTACTGCTCTTCCTCAGTCGGTAAATCGTTCTTGTTAAGAAAGAAAAACTCGGTCCGGTACAGACCGATCCCTTCCGCGCCCGCTTCGATCACCAACGGAACATCTTCCGGGAGCTCGATGTTCGCCGACAGAACGATATGACGGCCGTCTGAAGTCGTGCTGACTGTGTCCCGTAGTCCTGTAAGAACCTCCTCGACATGCTCCAGTTGGACTTCAATTTCACCATATTCCCAAAGCGTCTGGTCGCTTGGGTTAAGAATCACCACTCCATTCGTCCCATCCAACAAAACATGCTCGCCGGGTCGTAGCTGTTCAGATATATCTTTCAGTCCAACCACGGCAGGTATGTTCAGCGAGCGCGCCATGATCGCCGTGTGGGAGGTTCGACTCCCAACATCGGTCGCAAAACCGAGCACCAGTTGGCGATTGAGCATCGCCGTATCCGACGGGGTGATGTTATGAGCGACCACAATTTGCGGTACATCGAGCGTCCCGAGCGTCTTGGTTGATCTTCCAAGCAGATTCCGGATCACCCGCCGCGTGACATCATGAATATCAAACGCCCGCTCCCGCAGGTAGGGATCATCTATTTCACTTAGAGTTTGTGCGTACCGGTTTGCGACCTCGGCAAAGACAAATTCGACGTTGAATTTCTCTTTCTCAAGGCTGCGCAGCACTTCGTCGATCAGCGTACGATCCTCAACAACGAGTAGGTGTGCATCAAAGATACTAGCGTCCTTGGCCCCGATCGCTTCTGCGATCCGCTGCTGCATTTCGAGAATCTGAGCGCGCGTCGCAATCAGGGCGCTTTCGAACCGAACGATCTCTTTGGCGACCTCTGAATCATCGATTCTTCGTTTTGGCGGCTCTTCGTCATCGGGTTTATGAAGAAACACCACGCCCCGCGCAATCCCCGGAGCAACGCCGACTCCGTGAAATCTTGCCTCCCGTGTGCTCATTCAGGTCTCATTCCTCATCGAACCGTTTCTCAATCAGTAGTTCGAGTTCCTGAATGGCGAGGTCGGCATCGGCGCCTTCCGCAGAAATAGTGAGTTTCGTTCCCTGGCCTGCCGCAAGCATCATCAGACCCATAATGCTCTTCCCGTTGACCTGTTCGCCTGCCTTCTCGACCCAGATCTCCGCCCTGTGCCTGTTGGCGGCGCGCACAAACATGGCAGCCGGACGGGCGTGTAAGCCGAGCTTGTTCAAAATGGTGACTTCCTTTTGAACCTTTGCGACAGCTGTTCGCTTACGCAGTAAACCCATCACATCTCCTTGCTCACTTGCATTAAATTCAGCAATCGTTGGTTAAATTCCACTGCGCTGTTTTGACCAAGGCTTTTCAGCTTTTGATCGAGCGCAGCCACCTCCACCAGTCGAGCCAAGTCGCGGCCTGTCCGGACTGGAATGGTGATGTGCGGAATGCGAATCCCCAGAATCTCATAAAACTCTTGCTCAAGTCCAATCCTGTCAACCTCTTCAAGCTCCTGCCAGTCCCTGAGCGTCACAACGAGATCGAGTCGCTTCTCGATCCGGATACTACCAACTCCAAAGATAGAGGCGACATTTATAATTCCAAGGCCTCGCACCTCCATGTGATATCGTGTTAAATCCGGAGCGGTGCCAACCAGTTCGCGGCCATCCAGAACGCGCAATCGGGTAACGTCATCGCTCACGAGGCTGTACCCACGCTCGATCAACCCGAGAACGCACTCGCTTTTCCCGACGCCGCTCGAACCTCGAATCAGTGCCCCGACACCCATGATGTCGACCATGCTTCCATGTTCCGTTGTTGCGGGTGCAAAATCCATTTCCAGCCCAATTGTCGCCGCGTTGATAAACCGCATCGTGACCATCGGTGTCCGAAATATTGCGATGTCAAGGCGAGTTGCCGCATCCGACAGGGCCTTTGGCACGGGCAAATGCCGGGACAAGACGATGCATGGGATCGACCGCTCGCAGAGCTGCGCACATCGCATCTGCTGCTCGGTTTCCGGCAAACTTTTTAAATAGCTCGACTCTGCGTTGCCGAGCACTTGGATCCGTTTGCCGGCGAAGTAGGTGAAAAATCCAGAGAGAGCCAGACCAGGGCGATTGATCGTCGGTTCGCGAATTTTACGGTCAAAACCTCGAGCTGGTCCAAGCAGTTTGAGCTGTAATGCCTCAGCGTGCCGCGTGTAAAATTCGCCAACCCTGATAAAAGGTAACTTCCCTTGTCTCATTATTTGGTAGCTTGGTCTCTCACGTTTGGCACATCAGGTTCCACTGATTCCTTATCGCCGCTTCACAGCGTTTATCCGCGCAATAGTAGCAAACTTTTCCTGCGCATCCATTGGAATAACGAAAAGTGCCCGGGCACAGCGTTCGATATGCCGCGCTGCCCCGGGCACACAAACCTGCTCCGTTAAGTCTTAGCCCACACTGAGTGCCGATTCACCATAGGCAGAGCTGGGCTAACCGCAAAGGCTCCCGCCCCCGCAAGCTGCTTTCCAGGCAGCTTGCAATGGGTGCCCTTCTCATCCGGCTGGGGCCGGATGAGGAGAACAGGTTAGTTGAATGTCGGTTCGATTAGACCGAAATCCCCGCTCTTCCGCCGGTAGATAACATTCACACGCTCCGTTTTAGCGTTCAGAAAAACGAGAAACTGTTTCGACGACATCTCAATCTGGAGCACCGCCTCGTCGATAAACATCGGTTTTACAGGATACTTTTCGCTGTGAATTACAGACGGTTCCTCCGGATGTGCTTCCGTCTGGGAATCAAGCTCACTGGCACCGGCGCTGTGATCCAATTCGTCCGAGCTGTCGGCCCACTCCCAACGCAACACTTTTTCTTCAAGATGCCGGATCGTATCCTTCCGGGGTCGATGCTGCCGCATGAGGCGGGTCTTATATTTGCGCATCTGCTGCCCGATTTTGTTAACGACTTCGTCAACCGAAGCGTACATGTCGTCGCTGACGGCCGTAGCCTCCAGCGTAATGTGGTTGCTACAATGCAAAATCACCTCTGCCATGTGACGGTATTTCTGAACATCCATGATTATCTGTACTTCAATAATCTTTGGATAATCTAGGTGGAGGCATGCCAATCGACGTCGGCAATACTCTTTCATCGCTTCCGTGACACTGACATGCCTCCCAGTCACCTGGATCGGTGGATTTGCATTTTGAATCTGCATAGTTGGGCGCTTTCTGTTTTGGGTTATGGACCGCGGACCGGGCCGCTGAAAGGGAGAGTAAGCACAAAACGTACCCATCGCGCGAGGAGCCAAGTTTCTTGGCTCCAATTTGGGGGGACACAGAATTGCCGACATGGCTCGAGGATTACATTCGAAAACGTTCGCCGAGGTAGAGTTGCCGGCTGATCGGATCGTTAATCAAAAACTCCCGAGTTCCCTGGCTCTCGACTCTACCGTCATAAATCAAATAAGCCCGATCAACGATCTCCAACGTTTCACGGACGTTGTGATCCGTTATTAAAATTGCGAGACCCGCCTTTCTGAGATTGGAGATATGCTGCTGGATTTCCGAGACCGCGATCGGGTCGACTCCACTGAACGGCTCATCAAGCATCATCAGCTTCGGGTTGGTAATGAGGGACCTTGCAATGGTTAAACGACGCTTCTCTCCGCCACTTAAGGTTAGCGCCTGATTTTTGGCGAGATTCTCAATACCGAATTGCCGCAGCAATTCATCACACCGGCGGTGTCGTTCTCTACGAGAAATTCCGCGCGTCTCCAGGATGGCCAGCATGTTCTCCTCGACGGTCAGTTTTCGGAAGATGGACTCTTCCTGGGGAAGATAACCCATTCCCATCCGTGCTCTCCGATGCATCGCAAACCCGGTCACATCACGATCCTGAAAGTAAACTCTGCCGCCGTTGGGTCGAACTAGTCCTACTATAAGATAAAACGTCGTGGTTTTACCAGCACCATTTGGTCCCAACAATCCCACGATTTCCCCTTCGTTCACATGAATGTCGATGCCATTCACCACCGACCGACCACTGTAAATCTTGACCAGTTTGTCGGTCCGCAGAATGAGCTTCTCGACCGGCCGCCTCGTTTCCATAACCGGGGATTCAACTTCTAGTCTAGTGGGTGCCATTGGCATTTGAATTACTCGTAGTGCTTTTATCCTCGATCAACGTTCTTGTACTGCCATACGTCTGCAATCTTCCATCACGGAAGAGCACCATCTTCACTCCAGGCGCGGTCGCAATATGCGTATTTCCAGCTTGGTTGACCTGCGGCCAACCGGTCAATGTGACTGAACCATCCTTTGCCTCGTACAAAGCGTTGTCGCCCCGGCCGGTCGACGTTGTCGGTTGCTGGCTCTGTGCGGGCATCGGACCGGATGTCCCTGGCCGACCGCTCGCCGCTGCAACCGGCGTCGCACCGGTCCGCGGTGTCCCCGGCTGATCGGTTGCTTTCGGCTGATTGACATGGACGATCACCACATGACCTTCGGCTTCCGCCTCTCTCAAGCCGCCTCCGTCTTCATCCCGGTTCAAGTGAACGGTCAGCCGGTCCGCCGTCATTGTAAATTGCGGATCGATGACCTTGACGTTCCCGATGAATACGCCGGAGCGGGTCTTGGTGTCGAACTGCGCTTCTTGAGTCGCAGTGATCTCCGTCGGACCCTTTGCAGAATCTTTGTCGCCTCCACCAAACAAGTCGTTCGATCCGCTCTTCGAGTTTGCGCCGGCCCCGGATCCGGCTTGCTTGCCGGCCCCAGGCGATTGCGCCGATCCCACCGAACGTCCGGTGGCCCTTTGGGAGGATGAACCGCCAGTTTTGCCCGCCGGAGAGGGAGTCGTCTGCTGCGCTACGCCACGCAGTGCACCAAAAAGCCCGATTACGACGAACAAGATTGATATGTTTTTCACTGACGTTGTTGTTCTTGTTGACCATCGGAGCCGGACTTCGTTTGAAATTCACTGCGATTGTATATGACAAGATCGATGTGGCCGTACACAACCCCCTGGCGTGTTTTTGAATTGAATCGCCCCGAGTCCGCAGTCAATAGGAAGTCTTCCCGGGTGATCTTGACCGGGTCTTTTGTCGTGATCACTTCCGTATCAAGATTCATTTCCGAATCTTTCAAATAGATCTTCGCATCAGGTTTTTCGGTCTGTTGGTTATAGGTTTGAATCACGGCCGTGTGCATCTCGACGTTCTGGTCGTCGATACGCCGGGCTGTCTCGACATCAAATTGCATATCCATTTTTCCCTGATCGTTCCGAACCGGTAGACGAAGCCCTTTCACGTCGTGGCCGATTGGCACAGGCAACTCGATTCGTCGGCCTTGGTCGGTATCGTCGGCCATTACGCCCGCCGAACCGCCGAGCAGACAAAACGCGACGATTGCTCTAATGGCTGATCTCATGGATTTGCTTGAGCTTCCGCAGCAGGCCCGGGAGATCTCGCAATGGGATCTGGTTCGGCCCGTCGGAGAGCGCCTCGCCGGGATCATGGTGAGTCTCGATAAATATTCCATCGCATCCGGCGGCACTCGCGGCTCTGGCAAGCACCGGCGCCAACACTCCGTCCCCACCGCTGCGTTCCCCAGCACCGCTCGGGCGTTGGACCGAATGGGTTGCATCGAAAATCACCGGATAGCCAAGTTCACGAATCCAATATAGGGACCGCATGTCTGCCACAAGATTGTTATAACCAAAACTGACTCCTCTCTCCGTAAAGACGTATGATAAGCATCCGAAGGTTTCGAGTTTGTCGGCAATGTTGCGAACGTCCCACGGCGCAAGAAATTGTCCCTTTTTGACATTTACACCTCGACCGGTTTCCGCCGCTGCCCGAATCAGATCGGTCTGACGGCAAAGAAAAGCTGGAATTTGCAGCAGATCGATGTATTGCCCGGCCGCATGCGCTTCGTCCGCCGAATGGACGTCGGTCGTTACCGGAACGGAGAGGTCATCGCCGATTTTTCGAAGCAACCGACATCCGGCTTCCAATCCAATGCCCCTAAACGACTTGACCGATGTACGGTTCGCTTTGTCATACGACGCCTTGAATATCCATGAAAGCCCCTGTTCGTCGCAAATCTTCTTTAAGTCCGCAGCAATGCGGAGAACGAAATCCTCCGACTCGATAACGCACGGGCCAAGGATGTAAACAGGCTGGCCTCCTCCAATCTCCACGCCCCTTATCTTGAATCTTTTCACTAATCAACGGCTGGCCCGGAAATGACCAAACCATCACGGTTCCGTCCGTGGCCAACAAGCCGCGTCAGGACCCGTAGCTCTTGACAAACTTCTTCTTTCCTTCGAGGTCCGTTTGCTGTGCCGCCGCTACGTCGGCAGGCTTCTGCTCTTCAACCTTCGGCGCTGCTTCAGACTGGTTCGGAACCGCACTTGAAACACCTCCCGACTCCTTCGTCCGGACGACTTCGACGAACGCAATCTGCAGGTTCGAGATCGCTCCGGCCAATATCTTCGATTCGTCCGAGTTCAGGTTGCCGTTCGTCTTGTCCTGAATCATCACCAGTTGATCAATCAAAAGTTGAGCCATATCCAGGTTGACTTCGGCTTTCCCTGTCTGGGGATGCGGGATTTGCCCCAACATGAACGCGGCATTCTGGGCCTGCATCATAACGAACTCAATAAACCGTTGCGTCATTTCGCCGGAGGAAACCGTCGTATTCTGGTACTCAGCCATATCGAATTATATTTTAGTTAAGGTTTAACAATGACTGTAATTGCCGGTTTATCCATTAAATATTTCCTGGCAACTTCATTCACAGACTCGATAGTCAACCGCTCTATCTCCTTCCGGCGTTGGTAGATATAATCGTATCCCAGGCCGTAGAGCTCGTTCAGCGCTGCGCTATGGGCGTATCCATCCATGTTCTGGAGCTGAAATGCCAGTTGGGACAATGTTCGAGTTCTGGCCCGTTCGAACTCGCAAGGCTCGAGACCTTCTCTACACAAAATCTCAAGTTCGTCCTTCAGGATTTTTGCAACCTCTTCCACCTTCTCAGGCGCGGTCGCCGCGTGAAGGCTGAACACACCCGGAGCAACTCCAATGAATAACGAGCTTCCAATTGAGTAAGCCAAGCCCAGGCCCTCGCGGATTTTTACAAAAAAGCGTGAGCTCGAATCGCCGGCCGCTTCGTCCAGTAGTTCGAGGGGAAGACGGTCTGGACTCTCAAGTGTGCAGCCAAGAAATCCTACACACACCACGCCCTGATTCCTGCCGTCATTGGACACGATTGTTCGACTCGTAAATTCCTGCACTTCCGGAACGGCGAGCGCAGAGCCAAATGCCCCCTCAGGCAACGCCTGCAGCCGGCTCTTGATCGTTTCAAGCACTCGGTCCGTGTCGAAATCCCCGCAAATCCCAAAAACAACGTCCGGACGCGTGAACCGCGCTCGATGCGTGCGAATAAGTTCCTCCCGCGTAAACGCAGCAACAGTCGCCTCGGAACCAAGCAAATTTAAACCGTAAGGGTGATCACCGTAAATCTCTGCCCGCAACAAGTTTCGCGCGACGAGCGGTGGCTGCGCTTTTTCAGCCCGAATCGCAGCGATCTGACTTTCACGCTCCCGGGCCGTCGGTTCATCAGGAAAAGTGGGATGCACAGCGACATCCATCATCACGTCAAAAATGTCGGCGAAATCGTCCGTCAGTGCGGTGGCAGCGAGCCGAATCGAGTTAAACCCGGACTCGACCGCAAGCACAGCTCCGGCACTTTCGATCTGCTCTGCTATTTGTTCCGCCGACTTGCTCATTGTCCCTTTGGGCATCGCTTGCGACAGAAGCCGGTGGATCCCGCTGCTGACGCGATTCTCATACAGCGAACCGCCTCGAAACGCCGCGGAAGCGTAAATCATCGGGAGGCGCCGATCGGGAATCAAAACTACGCGTGCCCCGTCAGGAAGTCTGTGAAGTTGTGGTTCTTCGTTACTCTTTCTGGAGATCGATACTCGCTTGGATGCCGTTCCCGGGCGCAGAATTGCAACCGTCAAATTGGAATCGGTGAGGTACTGGGAAATGACCCGCTCAACATCGTCCGAAGTCACCGCTTGGAGGCGTTCCAGGTAGTGGCGGCTAAAGTCAAGATTCCGCGCGTACAGCCAGTTCAAACCGAGGTCCGACGCCAGGCCTTTTACGGTCTGATACTGCTCGATCGCGTTCACTGTAATGATCCTTTTCGCTTTCGAAAGTTCCGCATCCGGAATCCTGCTATTCCCGCCGTTGGAGATGCATTCGGCGATCCGAGCCGGAACGGCGTCGGCGACCTCCTTGGCGCACTGTCCGGAAACGGTCAAAAGTCCCGGGAAACTTGGAGTGTATGCGTACGCACCGATCCCATACACAAGCCCCTCTTTCTCACGGAGCTGGTGAAAAAGCCGCGAGCTCGCGCCGCCGCCAAGTACAACCGACGCAGCATCGACTGCGGCCATGTCCTTATGCGAAACCTCCGGCACATGCCACCCCAGATTGAAACATGCAAGGTCGGCGTCAAAATTCTGTGCGGTTTCGCGACGGCCAAGCTGAGGCGGTTCTTCCGGAAGAATTACCGGCTCAAGCGGCCCGCGCTTCGCAAATCCAAGCAATTCCTCGGCATCAGCCCGGATACGCTCCGTTTCGACGTCGCCGGTTACGACGAGGAACATATTATTGGGAAGGTAGCGACGCCGGTAATAATGGAGAACATCCACCCGCGTCAATTGATCGAATACACTTCGGATTCCGATCACCGGATACCGGCAAGGGTGGACCTGGTACGCCGTCTCGAACATGAGGTAACTCAGAACACGATCGGGGTCATCCAAACCCATGTCGAACTCTCGGCGGATGACATCCATCTCTCGCCCGAGTTGCTTCTCATCCATTAGCGACCGAAACAGCATGTCGCCCAGAATATCGATCGATTGCCGTACCGCCAAAGTGGGACAATCAACCCAAAAGACTGTCCGATCGAACGAGGTATACGCATTCACATACCCGCCCATTCCGTGGATTTCGTCGCTGATCTGCTTTGATGTGCGGCGTTCTGTCCCGTTGAATAACACATGCTCCAACAGGTGTGTTAGACCGGCTCCGAGCCATTCTCCTTCGTGGATGCTGCCGGTCTGACACCAGGCTTGGACGCTGGCGACGGGAGCCGAATGCTGCTCTGCAACGATTACGGTCAGCCCATTCGAAAGTTCGAAAAGCGAAGGATGAACCTCCGGAATCCACATTAACATCCTTTCGAGACTCAGGAGTTCGCCCGGTTTGAACTTCGCGATTCAAACGGTGCGACAAATGCAATGTGAAAGTCGAGCGCCCGATTAAAGTCTTCCACCGAGTCGGAATCCGTCTTTCCGAATACGCCCGCTCCGATCAGATTGAATACCATTTGTCCGACATCACTCGAACTGCGAACTCCCCAGTAGTCGAAAACGGTCATGACCATCGGCCCGAACTCTTTTAGCGCGAGCTGACGAAATCCTTCGAGCAATTCGCCGGCGTTTACGTGCGCACCCGGTTCCGCTTTACCGCGTTTCCGCTGTTTGATTGTGAATTCGAGAGCGTCCTTGAGAAAGATGTACGCCTCTTTGCCGTAACGTGGATCCTTTTCGATAATCTGATCGACAACTTCGTTAAAAGATCTCTGCATTTTGTTTATCTGGACTCAACCTGCTGTTGCTGAGCAACTGTTTCCCGAACGTGTTTGACAACGGCTCCAACGAGCAGCGCAACTCCTAGCCCTACAACCAGCAACTGCTCGCCCCGTGTCAATCTGAACATTTCGCAACTATATGCCATCGAACGCCTTTGTCACCTAGTGTCCTGTCCCCGAAATAGATGTCATGCTCCTTCCCGCCTAACTGCTCTTCGAAGGTGTTTGACTCGATGAGCTGGAAGGACCAGTTGAGCCGCTCGATCCCGTGGACCCGCCACCCTTTTCGGCATTTCCTTTTGTTCCTTCGCTCGTACCGGAGCCGCTATCCTTTTTGGCGCTCTCCTTGTAATTGGAGCTTCGGTAGTCAGTAGCGTAAAATCCGGATCCCTTGAAGATCAGACCCGCACCGGTGCCAAAAAGACGTTTCACCTTACCTTCGCCCCAGGTTTCGAGGCGGCAGAGCTGTTTCGGGCAAACAGTGAATGGCTCATCCTTCATCGATTGGAACACCTCAAAGGTCTGATTGCACTTTTCACATTGATATTCGTACGTCGGCATAGGTGACGTTCACGATATAGCAGAGGCAACCCCTCGCAGCAAACGGCGCCTGAGATATCAATTTTTGCGACTTTCCGCCAAGGAGGCTACTTGACGATTTGTCCAAGAAAGTTTATTCGGACCTGATTTACGGCGTATGCGTATTCGATGGTTTCCGATTCTTTTGGCAGCCTTGTACATTGCAGGGTGCAACAACGGGGAAAAAGCGCGACTGGACAACCCTAATACAGCCTATCTTCCGGCGACCGGCGACGTTACGGCAAATTCTTCAGAACCGGGATCGGGCTATGATCCAATTTCCTATTGGGACGGAGACGGCGTCCAGGGAGCGCCTTCCGTGAAGATTTATCTCAAGGAACAGCGAGCTTATTTCTACAAGGCCGATGTACTTGTCGGCGAGTCGCAAGTCTCTGCCGGTCGGGAAGGCCACAATACGCCGGCTGGTAACTACAAGATCATCCAGAAAGATAAAGATCACGCTTCGAGCCTCTACGGTGATTACGTCGATGCAGCTGGAAGTGTTGTTCAAAAGGACGTTGAGCTCGGCAAGGACCCGAAACCGCCGGGTGCAATCTTTAAAGGGGCTCCGATGCCATTTTTTATGCGTATTGTGGGCGGCGTCGGAATGCATGAAGGCTATTTGCCCGGGTATCCCGCTTCGCACGGCTGTATCCGGATGCCGGGCAAGATGGCGGAGACGTTCTTTAACAACGTTGAACTCGGCACCCCGGTGCAGATTGTTGATTAATCCGAGAAGACAGGAGTTGCAGAATGAGACGGAAGCTTTTCGGCAAGTCGATTCGACGCCAGAATTTGTTCCCGGCTCCTGTACCTCCTGAACTCCTCCAACGAACTACTTCCTGCTCCGCCTGATCGCGTGATAGACGAGCAAAAGAATTACCGCGCCGATAAGAGACGGGATAAATCCAACGGGCCGCAGATTTGAAGGATGGCCCACCGTCAGGTGAAAAAACCGTCCGATGTAAAAAGCGACAAAGGAGCCTGCAACGCCGATCAACATCGTCACAAGGCATCCGGCAGGTTCCTCACCGCGGACGATCAGTTTCGCGATCGCTCCGACGATTAATCCAATAATGAGTGCACCGAGCAAGCCGAACATGATTCGTTTTTCCTTTCGGATCCTTCAGTAAACTTTCAGTGCTCTCTTCGCAAGGCGGCAGGAACATAATATTACCGGTTTTTCCGGTTTATATGTTGTTTATGCTTTCCGCGTTTTTTTCATTCGGCGCGAGCATTTTAGTGTACTAAACGCCCGGTTTAACCTAGCGTCGAATTATGAGCGCCACCCCCAGTTCCTCCTCGATGCTCATTAAGCGGAAAAGGGATTCTCGGGAATCAATCCTTCAAGCCGCCGAAGAGATCGTCGCCAAAAGCGGCCCCGCGCATCTGACCCTGGAAACCGCCGCGGCCCAGGCCAAAGTAAGCAAGGGCGGTCTCTTTTATCATTTCCGATCGAAGGAAGCCTTGCTTGAGGCAATGATCCGGCGTGCGATGGAACTCCTCGAGAGCGAGCACACGAAAGTCGCCGAGTCTCTGACCGGCGAGCGCAACGGCAAACTGAAGGCGAATATCATAGGGACGTTACGTCACCTTGAAGGCCAGCGTCCCGTTCTTACAGCCGTCATCGCCGCTATCGCAAGTGATCCGAAGCTCGTCGAACCGGTGCGCGAATCGTTCCGGAACGATTTTCAAGCCCTTTGTGGAGAGCTAAATCTGCGGATGGAGGACGTCGCCATTCTCTTTCTCGCTTCGCAGGGTTTGTTGCTGGTGGAGCTGCTCAATCTCTCCTTTCTGACGCCGAGCCAAATTCGAAAAGTCACGCAGCGCATGTTGGATATGGTCGAAGAACTTGACCGCTCTAGCTCGTAATTATGACCGCCAATGAATGGATCGGTAGAAATTGGTTGCTATACCGGTCGGCTGGTTTATCCAGTCCCGGCCGGACACCTGACTTTTGTTCAATTTCCAATCCTTTATTTTGCTCCATAATCCGAAAATCTGATAAAATTGTTGTTCACAACCCCCCATAACACATGAAGAAGCTCATCAACTCGCCCGACAATGTTGTTCTCGAATCCATTACCGGCCTCGGTGCCGCTTTTAGCGATCTGATCAAAATCCACACGGACCCGAACTACATCGTCCGCGCAGACGCTCCCGTTAAAGACAAAGTCGCGCTCGTTTCAGGAGGCGGAAGCGGCCATGAACCGATGCACGGAGGATTTGTCGGCCGCGGCATGCTCGACGCAGCCTGTCCCGGGGCCGTCTTCACCAGCCCGACGCCCGACCAGATGTTTGAGGCAACCAAAGCAGTAAACGGCGGCAAAGGCGTCCTGCACATTGTTAAGAATTACACCGGCGATGTCCTGAATTTTGAAATGGCAGCCGATCTCGCAAAGGCCGAAGGAATCGACGTCGAGGCCGTTGTGATCGATGACGATGTCGCGGTGAAAGACAGTCTCTACACAGCCGGCCGGCGCGGTGTCGGGACCACCGTTCTCGCAGAGAAAATTTGCGGTGCGGCCGCCGAAGCCGGGCATTCGCTCAAAGAGGTTGCTGCCCTTTGTCACAAAGTAAACGCGAATGGACGCAGCATGGGGATGGCATTGACCTCCTGCACCATGCCGCAAGTCGGTAAGCCTTCATTCGACCTTCCTGAGGACGAGATGGAAATCGGCATTGGCATCCACGGCGAGCCCGGACGCAAACGAACCAAACTGAAGAGTGCGGACGAAATCACTGAAATGCTTCTCGAACCGATTGTTGAAGATCTTCCTTACAAGGCCGGCGATGAAGTGTTGCTATTCGTGAACAGCATGGGGGGCACCCCGCTGCTGGAACTCTTTGTGGTCTACAGAAAAGCACATGAAATCCTGTCAAAAGCCGGGATCAAAGTGACCAGAAACCTGGTAGGTCCATACATCACGAGCCTCGAAATGGCAGGGGCCTCGATCACAGTGCTAAAGTTGGACAAGGAACTCACGGCGTATTGGGACGCACCAGTTCTGACGCCGGCTCTGCGCTGGGGCGTTTGAGATCACCGGGTTTGATCCAGATTGAATAGCGGCGGACCTCCATGGTCCGCCCAACTTTTATGTCGAATATTTCATCAACTCAAATCGTTTCCTGGATTGAGCGGTACGCCGCGCATATCGCCGAACAGAAAGATTACCTGACCCAGCTCGATGCCGCCATCGGCGATGCAGACCACGGCGCAAATATGCACCGCGGCTTCAAAGCCGTGCTCGCCAAAAAGGCGGATCAACCGGTAAGCGATATTGGTGCTTTTTTGAAGCTAGTTGCTATGACCCTGATCTCGACGGTCGGAGGCGCAAGCGGAGCTCTGTATGGGACCTTCTTTTTACAGGCAAGCTCGATGGCAAACGGGAAAACAGAACTTACCCCCGTCGAATTTGCAGCAGTACTCGAAAAAGGTCTGGCGGGTATCGTATTAAGAGGGAAGGCAGCAATCGGCGACAAGACAATGGTCGACGCCCTGCAACCGGCCATCAAAGCCTACAAACGCACCGTCGAAGCGGGTGAACCCATGAATACGGCTCTCTCCGCTGCAGTGACCGCCGCCGAGGAGGGACTTAAGTCAACGATTCCCCTGGTGGCGCGCAAAGGCAGAGCGAGCTATCTTGGTGAACGCAGCGCCGGACATGCAGATCCGGGCGCCACCTCCAGCCTGCTTCTCTTTCGTTCGGCAGCCGAAACTATGAGCTGAGGGGATTAAAGACTTTTCAATTTCCCAGCGCCGATATTCGCAGGAGAGCCGCCGTTTCTCAACGACTGAATTTTTGTAACACAAACGCTTCGATCGATGGTAGGCCTTGTCTTAGTCTCCCATAGTCGCCCGTTGGCCGACGCAGCCGGTAACCTGATCCGACAAACTATCAATAGTCCGGATTTGAAGCTCTCCTGCTCTGGAGGGGTCGGTGACAACCGCGAAGAACTCGGGACGGACGCGGTTGAAATTCAGGAGGCGATTGCTGCCGTATACTCCGACGACGGAGTGCTGGTACTCATGGACATGGGCAGCGCGATTCTAAGTGCCGAAACAGCGAGGGAATTCCTGCAGCCCGAACAGCAGCCGATGGTCCGACTGACATCCGCGCCGCTCGTAGAAGGCGGTATCGCCGCAGCGATCCAGGCGCAGTTGGGATCCTCTCTCGACGATGTCGCAAATGCCGCTCGCCAGAGCCTTTTGCCAAAGCAGGAGCAGATCCAGGATCAGGAACCTCCTCCTCAGGCCGTAATGAGCCGTGAGTCAATGACGCCGTCCGAAATAATCGACGTGACCATCTTGAATCCCCATGGATTGCATCTGCGCCCCGCAGCAACGCTCATTAAATCGTTATCTCGGTTTCCAGGCGAAGTGCTGATTGAGAATCGCACGGCCAACCGCGGCCCGGTCCCGGTGCGCTCATTAGTCGACGTTACACGATTGCAGATTCGCGAGGGTGATTCTGTGCGGTTTTCAATCTCGGCCTCCGATCCAAAGCCGGCTGCCGACGCGATTCGCGAACTCGTCGAAAGCCGCTTCGGTGAAGCTCCGGTTCCAGAGACGGAAGCTCACACCACTGTCGAAGAGACTTCACAGACATTTGGTGTCTCCAGCGGAATCGCGGTTGGACGCCCATTGTTTCTCGACTCGATTGCGCCGGTGATCCCAACACGCAAAGTCGAGTCGGAGGCGGATGCAGCGCGAGAAACCGAGCGGCTTAGGGCGGCGATTTCAGCAGCTACCGAACAATTCGATATCCGCATCGAGCGTCTGAGGCCAACGCTGCGGGATGACCACCTCGGTGTCTTTGAGGCTCAGCGTATGATCCTCGGCGACACAACAATCTACCAGGAGGTTCGCACTCAGATCGAAACGCAGCACCTGAACTCCGCCGCCGCCTGGCACTCGGTTCTTTCGCGGTACGCCGCTGACCAGGAACAGGTCGAGGACCTCTATCTGCGGGCGCGTGCAGCGGATTTTCGCGAGGTGGACCGAATGGTACTCGACTACCTCGTTGACGAAAAAGAGGGCGCCGGACTGCCACGCGAGGCGTTCGCGGTCCCAACCCTCGTGGTCTGCGAGGAACTCACGCCGACGCTCACAGAACAATTTCATCGAGACGCGGTAACGGGAGTGATTCAACTCGGCGGGGGCACAACTTCTCACGGCGCTATCCTCGCTCGCGCCTTTGCTTTGCCTGCAATCGGCGGTGCACGCGGTCAACTCGAGCGACTGAAAACTGGTCAGCAGGTTGCAATCGATGGATCTAAGGGTTTGTTCTGGATCGATCCTCCGCAAACGGTTTTAGAGGAGCTGCTCGGCCGTCAACAACAGGAAAAAATCGATAAGGAACAGGCTCGCCAGGCGAGCCGTGATCCCGCTCGAACGAAGGATGGGATACTCGTCCACGTCGGCGCCAACGCGGGGTCGGCCAATGATATTTCAAGCGCAATGGCGAACGGCGCAGAATTTGTAGGTCTGTTCCGCTCTGAATTTCTGTTCCAGAAACATGATCGGGAACCGGACGCTGAAACGCAGCTTGCCGCCTATCGAGAGGCGTTGGCTCCATCCAATGGGACGATACCTATCACGATCCGGTTGTTGGACGTCGGCGGCGACAAGCCGTTAAAATTTTTGCCGCAACCGAAGGAAGCCAATCCGTTCCTCGGTGTCCGCGGCATCCGCCTCCTGATGAAGCACGAACGATTTTTCAGGGCGCACCTCCAAGCGATCCTCAGGCTGGCGAATTCTTTTCCGGTTCAGCTCCTGATACCGATGATCACCGATGTCTCGGAGGTTCACTTTACAAAGAAACTCCTGGCTGAAATCGCGCGGGAATTGAAAGCGGCAGAGACCCCGTATCGCTGGCCGATCCCGGTAGGCGCGATGATTGAGACGCCCTCCGCCGGAATTCTCATCGACCAACTACTGGCGCACCTCGATTTTATAAGCATTGGCACAAACGACCTCACTCAGTACCTCCTCTGCGCCGAACGCGGGATGGCTTCACTTTCGCAATTTGCAGACTCGCTTCACCCTGCGGTTTTGGAAATCTGCGAGCGGATAATCGACGCGGCGGTCCACCAAAAAAAGAAGGCATCGATCTGTGGCGAATCGGCTTCGGACTCTGAAGCTATTCCGATCCTCGTCGGGCTTGGTCTGCGCGAGTTCAGTGTCACCGCAGCGGCAATCCCGGCGACCAAATCTCTGGTCCGCCAACTCGACACGCTGAAGATTGCGAAGCAGCTGGACTCCAAGCTCCATACTTTTACCGCTCCATTCGAAGTACGAGCTTTTTCCAGATCGCTGAAACAGTAGCAACCCATACAGAAAACTTTAGGACTGCAATACGGATGACAAATAATATAAATCAGCTGTCGGCTCATTTTTACGCTTGTTCCGGCAGATTTAGCTTGCGCCCGCGGTTCTCGAATCCTACTACATAGATACTTTAGTCAAAACCTGCGTTCGGGTTCTCAAAGGACCTTGTTGTTAGGTACCCCCCAGTACCCTCCAAAAAAAACTACTCATGAACTCTCCATTCGTCGGTGAAATCATCGGCACGATGTTGCTCATTATATTCGGAGACGGCGTTGTCGCCAACGTCGTCTTAAGTAAGACAAAGGGACAAAACTCCGGCTGGATCGTGATAGCAACCGGGTGGGCTATGGCAGTCGCCGTAGGCGTATATGCAGCTGGGCCCATTAGCGGTGCTCACATTAACCCGGCAGTTACAATCGGCCTGGCTGCCATCGGTAAATTCCCGTGGGCCAGTGTGCCTATCTACATCCTTGGCCAGATGATCGGCGCGTTTTTGGGCGGCGTCATTGTTTGGCTCGCTTACAGGCAACATTTCGAGGCCACGGAAAATGCTGACCTGAAGCTCGCTGTTTTTTGCACAGGTCCCGCCATTCGTAGTTATGGATCGAACCTGTTGACCGAAATTATCGGGACATTTACTCTGGTTTTCGGTGTTCTCTCGATGACCTATTTCGCCGGCAAAGACAACCCGGTTTGGCTCGGAGGCACTTGGGGAACTTGGACTGTCGTGATCCTGGTCTGGGCAATCGGTATGTCACTAGGTGGTCCCACTGGTTACGCCATCAATCCGGCTCGCGATCTCGGACCTCGCATTGCCCATGCAATATTGCCAATTCCGGGCAAACGTGACTCCGATTTTGCCTACGGATGGGTTCCAGTTGTCGGGCCAATCATCGGCGGTATCATCGGCGCTCTTCTTTATGCCGCCACTTTCGGCACTGCACCTGCGCCTCACTAATCCCAAACTTATCTCAGGAAATATTATATGAAATACTTACTCGCATTAGACCAAGGCACCACCAGCTCTCGCGCATTGGTGATCGATTACTCAGGGAAAGTGATCGCAGTTGCCCAAAAAGAATTCACTCAGATTTTCCCACAACCAGGCTGGGTGGAACATGACGCAAACGAGATTTGGGCAAGCCAGATTGGCGTCGTTGCCGAGGCCATCGGCCGCGCGACCATTAGCCACAAAGATATTGCAGCAATCGGCATCACAAACCAGCGCGAAACGGCCGTGGTTTGGGATCGCAACACGGGCGACCCGGTCTTCCACGCGATTGTCTGGCAAGACAGACGCACCGCTCCGATCTGCGATCAGATGCGCGCAGATGGTCTTGTCCCGCTTGTCCAGAAAAAGACCGGGCTCGTGATCGACGCTTACTTTTCGGGGACGAAGGTTCGCTGGATCCTTGAAAACGTTCCAGGGGCGCGGGAAAAGGCGGACCGAGGTGAGCTCGCATTCGGCACCATCGATTCCTGGCTTATCTGGAAGCTGACCAAAGGCAAAGTGCATGTGACCGACGAGAGTAACGCGTCTCGTACGATGTTGTTCAATATTCATACCCGTGACTGGGACGATGAATTGCTGAATGCGCTGCATGTTCCGCGCTCGATGCTGCCTGCCGCAAAGAGCTCCAGCGAAGTCTACGGCGAGACGGCCGTTGGAGCGCTGGAAGGAATTCCGATCGCAGGTATCGCCGGCGACCAGCAGGCCGCGCTCTTCGGCCAGATGTGCAGCAAACCGGGTATGGCCAAAAACACCTATGGGACCGGTTCTTTCATGTTAATGAACACCGGCACGGAAGCTGTCCCATCGAAAAATAACCTGCTGACGACCATTGCATGGCGAAGAAACAATGTCACCGAGTACGCACTCGAAGGAAGCGTATTCATCACAGGTGCAGTTGTGCAGTGGCTGCGCGACGGTCTGCGCGCCATCAATTCGTCGCCCGATGTTGAACCTCTGGCTGCGTCCGTTCCGGACAATGGCGGAGTCTATTTCGTCCCGGCGTTCGTCGGACTCGGAGCTCCGCACTGGGATGCTTATGCGCGCGGTACGATCGTCGGACTGACCCGCGGAAGCACTATCGCGCATATCGCGCGGGCCGCGTTGGAGAGCATCGCCTTCCAGGTCGCTGATCTGCTCACCGCCATGCAATCCGATTCGTCGATTAACCTGGCTGAGCTCCGCGTCGATGGAGGCGCCTGTGCAAATAACCTGTTGATGCAGTTCCAGGCCGATCTTCTCGGGGTACCGGTGGTTCGTGCCGCGAATCCCGAAACTACCGCGATGGGTGCGGCCTATCTCGCCGGCTTGGCTGTTGGGTTCTATAAATCGATTGACGAGATCTCTTCGCAATGGAGTTCCGATCGTACATTCGAACCGAAGATGGGTGGCGAGGAACGCCAAAATCTCCGGTCTCACTGGAACAAGGCTCTTGACCGCGCCAAAGCCTGGCTGTAACCGGGACAGAAATACCGATAGTCGTGCTTAGCAACCTTGCCATTCAGGCGATCTCAGATCGGTCAACGGTCTGGGATTGCCTGGTGTGACAGCCTGGGGTGGAGCGCAGCCGCATAAGCGCTAACTTAAGGAAAATTTTACAACGAAAGATTGGATCCTGTCCCGGAGGGACCAAATGAAAGTAGCCTGGTACGAGGTGCCTGGAAACAAGATAAAAGTAGAGCCGTCCCGGAGGGACGGTTGATCTGCCTCACTAGTCCCAGAGTGCGCTTTTAGAAACGCCAGATACTCCTCTTGAAAAGTTCGAGTCCGATGATGTTCGACCTGATGGTGGATGTAACCGATCGTTTCTGGCAACTGAGAAACGCTCACACTAAATGCTGATCAACCGTCCCTACGGGACTGGACGCGCCTTTTTTTTTCCCGGCACTTCGTGCCAGGCTACCTTCGCTTTGATCCCTCCGGGACAAATGCGCAATGGCGCCTTCCAGCTGCTGCAATAAGTTAGCGCTTATGGAGCGCATCGGAGCCGCGGGAGTTAGACGCTAACTTACTTTTGCGGCGATCTTAAGCGCTCATAAGGCGCTCACCCAGACGCCCAGAGTGAAAAACACCCGCGCGCGGGTTGGAGACGCTGAAGGCGCGACCAGAACGATGAATCAGATTCCTGATTTAGGCGGCACGCCCGCGAGAGGCTATTCTGCCGCGCTTTGCCACTACTTTAATTGATTTGGAGTATTGCATGTTCAGCATCGAGAACGGAGGCCTGCTTCGAACATTTGCCGGAGAAAGTTTGCTGATTGAGCCTTGGGGTAAGGACGCGCTTAGAGTGCGCGGCACAATGTACCCCAAATTCGACGCGGAGCATTGGGCACTGGCTGACGGCCGACCGCCCGGTGCGGCGGATATTCGGATTGACGACGGTGGACAAAGCGCGTCGATCCGCAACGGCGACATTGTCGCGCGCATCGATCCGCGGGGACAAATCAGCTACTACAACGGTACCGGCAAGTTACTTCTGGCTGAATACATGCGTCTGCGTCTGGGTAACATGGTAACCGGTACTGGCCAGATCGATGAAAAAGCGGTCTCTTATTTTAATAGCGCGCTGAACATTCATCCCCGCACATTCACGCCCCAAGTTGGTGGTGATTTCGCTCTAGGCATGCGTTTCGAATCGACGCCGAATGAGAAGATATATGGGATGGGCGGGTACCAGCATGGGTTCCTCGACCACAAGGGATGTTTGCTGGAATTGGCTCAGCGCAATTCGCAGGCCAGTGTGCCTTTCGCAGTATCGAGTCTCGGTTACGGTTTTCTCTGGAACAATCCCGCCATCGGTTCCGTATCGTTCGGCAAGAACGTGACCGAATGGATCGCCCGGTCAACACGGCAGCTCGATTACTGGATTACCGCCGGGAACACCCCTAAACGTATCGTAGAGAATTACGCGTTTGCCACGGGCACCGTACCGATGATGCCCGAATACGGACTCGGTTTATGGCAAAGCAAACTCCGGTACCAGACTCAGAATGAATTGCTCAGCGTCGCGCGCGAATACCGGCGCCGCGGCATCACTCTAGACGTCATCGTTGTCGATTTCTTCCATTGGCCTAAGCAAGGTGAGTACTGTTTCGATCCTGACTATTGGCCGGACCCGGAGGGTATGATTGCTGAATTGGAGGCGATGGGTACCAAGGTCATGGTCTCAGTCTGGCCGACCATTGATAAAACATCGACCCATTTTCAGGAGATGCGCGATTGCGGGCTTCTGGTCGGAACTCAACGCGGCATTGCCATGACCATGGATTTCCATGGTAACACCGTATTCTTTGACGCCACGAATCCGGCGGCGCGCGACTATATCTGGCAACTCGTTAAAAAGAACTATTACGATAAGGGTGTGCGCATCTTCTGGCTGGATGAAGCAGAACCTGAGTATTCGGTTTATGATTTTGACAACTACCGGTATTACGCCGGCACCGATCTCCAGGTCGGCAACATCTATCCGCGTACTTACGCGCAAGGGTTCTACGAGGGGATGTCGAACCAGGGGCAGGCGAGCATCGTGAATTTGGTGCGTTGCGCATGGGCAGGAAGTCAGAAGTTCGGCGCGTTAGTGTGGTCCGGCGACGTCGACTCGAGCTTTGAGTCGCTTCGTAATCAGCTTGCGATTGGTCTCAACATGGGGATGGCTGGTATCCCTTGGTGGACCAGTGACACCGGTGGTTTTCATGGCGGCATCACTACCGATCCGTCGTTCCGCGAATGCCTGGTGCGTTGGTTTCAGTTCTCCGTATTCTCGCCGGTACTGCGAATGCATGGCGACCGCGAACCGCACAGAAAAGCGTTGAGCGACAGAGGCGGTGGATTGTGCATCAGCGGAGCGGACAACGAGATTTGGAGTTTTGGAGAGGAGGTCGAGACGATCCTTGTCTCTTATCTCCGAGTGCGCGAACGGCTGCGTCCGTATTTGCGTGAACAGATGCGTCAGGCTCACGAGCACGGCGCGCCGCTAATGCGGCCCCTCTGTTATGATTTCCCCGAGGACGATCACTCTTGGCAGATCGACGATGCGTACATGTTCGGACCGGACATTCTAGTCGCACCGGTTCTGTACGAGGGCATGCGCCAGCGCGCCGTCTATCTGCCTGCCGGTTGCCGATGGCGCAACCAGGCAAGTCGCGAAGTGGCCGAAGGAGGACAGATAAGTGTTGTGGATGCACCACTGGCGCGTATCCCACTCTTTCTGCGCGAGGGCAGCGCGGCCGATAATTTGTTGGCTTGATTTTCTCCACTCCTGTCACTCCCATGCTCGAGTCTGTTGGCTTGACCCACTTCCAGATAGCCCTCCTGGACACGATCACTTTTGATCTTGCGAATATCCCCGGCGTAACAGCAGTCGTCCTTGGCGGATCCTACGCCCGCGGCACGGCGCGTCCGGAGTCGGACATCGATGTCGCCCTTTACTATGCTGAATCCTCGCCGCCCGAGATTGAAGCCATACGCCGCTGCGCCGAAAAGATCTCCATCCCAAACCATCCGCCGACCGTCGCCGGATATTACAAATGGGGGCCCTGGGTCAATGGCGGCGCGTGGATCCAGACGTCCGCCGGCAAACTGGACCTGTTATATCGCAACACCGACCAGGTGCGCCGGGTCCTTGATGAGAGCGAAAATGGCATTTATCACCACGACTACTATCAACAACCCACCTTCGGTTTTGTTAGTGTAATCTACCTCGCTGAAACCAAATGCTGCATCCCGCTGTGCGATCCTCAAAACCTTCTAGAGCGGCTAAAACAAAGACTCGTAACCTACCCGCCCGCACTCCGACGCAAACTCATCCACGACGGCCTTATGGTCGCAGAATTCACCCTTTCGCACGCTCATACATTCTCGGACCGAGGCGACATCCTGAATACCGTCGGCTGCCTGACCAAAGTCGCGTATGCACTTTGCCAGACTCTGTTCGCGCTTAACGGCGAATACTACTTCGGCGACAAAGGCAGCCTCGAAGCGGTGGAGCGATTTCCGAGAAAGCCGGATGGTTTTTCGAACCGAATTCAGCAAATGCTCACGTTCCCGTCCGGAACCCCTCAAGCATTGAAATCCGTAACAGTTGAATTCCAAGGCTTATGGAAGGAAACCGTCGACCTCTCAGATCACCTCTATACTCCGAAGTTCGGTCTACCAGGGTAAAAGATAGGATTCACCACAGAGGCATGTTCTTTTCCTCTGTCTCTCTGCGCCTCTGAGGTGAATCCTCCTTTTTATGTCATTTGGCGCCTCCCAATAGTCGGAATCGTCCGGGTTTTCTACCGCTTGCTCCCGTTGTGCGACGACCCGGTTTCGTACTAAAACGTACCTATGCCCCCCAAATGGCAGCCGCTCGATCAGACCCGCGTCTCAATCACCAACGGTTTTTGGCAGATGCTCCAGCAGCAGGTCGGACAAGTCACCCTGGGCCATATCTACAATGAAATGCGGCATCAGGGTCATCTGGATGCACTCCGGCTCGATCAACGCATGCATCGGGGCCGGCAGGAATCCAGCACCTGGTATTGGGGCGGCAGCATTTTCTGGGACTCGGACATCGCAAAATGGCTGGAGGCAGCAAGCGCTTATCTCCAACATCACAAAGACCCAAAGCTCGAGACGCTCGTCGACGGAACGATTGAACTCCTGGCGAACGCCCAGCAACCGGATGGATACCTCAACAGCCATATTCTGACTTGGCGTCCGCGGCACCGGTTCAAAAACTTGCGCGACCTGCATGAGCTCTATTGTGCTGGACACCTGATCGAAGCGGCTGTTGCCCACCATCAGGCAACGGGAAAACAGAGTCTGCTCAAAATCGCCGTCCGATTTGCAGACTATTTGACAACGGTTTTCGGCGCCGACTCTGGCCAAATCCCCGGCTACTGCGGGCATCCGGAGATCGAGCTGGCTTTGATCCGCCTTTACCGTCTTACAAACGAAACACGCTACCTGAATCTTTGCCGGTTCTTCATCGACGAGCGCGGTAAGAAGCCACACTACTACGACCGGGAAGCCGTCGAACGGCTCGACTCAGTACCATTCCGCCCGACTCATCCGGTGTCGCCATACGCCTACATGCAGGCGCACATCCCGGTTCGCGCCCAACGGGAAGTCGTCGGCCATGCCGTTCGGGCAATGTACCTTTACAGCGCGATCGCGGATCTCGCGTACGAGTTGCACGATGAGGAACTCGTAACCCTTTGTAAAATGCTCTGGCAGGATCTCTACAGCACGAAGCTCTACGTTACGGGCGGGATCGGATCCGACGCTGAGAACGAGGGATTCACCAAGAACTACGATTTGCCAAACCTCAACAGCTACGCTGAAACCTGCGCCGCAATCGCCTACTTCCGATGGGCTCACCGGATGATTCATCTGGATATGAACAGCCAGTATGCCGACATGATGGAGACAACACTCTATAATGCCATTCTGTCCGGGCTCGGGATTGACGGGAAAACTTTCTTTTACCATAACCCGCTCGCCAGTGACGGTTCGCAACATCGAGTCAGCTGGCCCTGGTGGTGCCCCTGTTGTCCGGCAAATCTGTCTCGGCTGATCCTGTCAATTTCCGGTTACCTCTATTCATCGCGTTCCGATGCAATCGCGGTCCATCATTATATTTCCAGCGAGGCTAGTTTCTCCGTTAATGGCCGGGAAGCCCGCTTGGTCGTTGCCTCGGGATTTCCCCTGGACGGCACTGCTTCGATTCGATTTGAAACCGTCCCCGGCACTCCGTTTGAAGTTCTGCTCAGGGTCCCGGGATGGGCCGGCGACCACCATTTCGCAATAAACGGCAAGGAAGTCGTACCGGAGATTGTTGCCGGATATGCAGCGATCTCGCGCCCCTGGGACCCGGGTGACGAAGTGAAGGCCCGATTTGAAATTCCGGTCCAAATGCACTTTTCGAACTACAACGTGAAAGAGAATCGAGGCAGAGTCGCGATCAGTCGCGGCCCATTGATCTACTGCGCAGAAGAGATTGACAATTCCGCTGATCTCGACCGATTTGCCATCAATCCGGAGAAGGACGCCGAGGTTAATCGCGAGAACGGCGAACTGGGTGAGATCGTTTCACTTTCAGTGCAAGGCACCAGAGAGGGAGAGAAGGATAACTCGCTTTATTCTCGCTCAGCGCCGGAGACGAATCCTTGTACGATCAAGATGATTCCGTACTACGCTTGGGATAACCGCGCCCCGGGCGAAATGTTAATCTGGATGCGGCGCGGAAATTAAGCCGATAACAGTGCGTCCTCCCCAAAACCGTTTTCCCCCTACAACCCAAAGTTAAATCCAATGAAAAGCCATATTAATCTAAAACTCCGGTTCCGCTGGTTGATCCTCCTCGGTTCCGCCCTCGCCGGTCTCGGGCTGGTTAACGCACCGGCCGAAGAGACCACAGTTGAAATCGTGCACTACTTCAACGTGCAAGGTCAGCTTGATGCCCTCAAGAATCTTCAGACGGAATTTGAAGCCGCCAATCCCGACGTAAAGATTCATTTCACGTATGTACCGTTTGGGGAGTTGGTCAGCCGCACGCTGCAGATGGCTGCAGTGCACAAACCGCCGGGCATTTCCGCGGTCGACAACCCCGACGTGCTGCGGGTCGCCAAAGCCGGCATCCTCAAGGATATCTCCACTGATGTCGCTAAGATCCAGCTCTGGAGTGATGTCTACCCGGGCCCGAAGGCCGCGGTGACCGACGGCAGCAAAGTTTACGGTGTCCCGATCGGCAGCAATAGCCTGGCACTTTACTATAACAAAAAGCTGCTTACCGATGGCGGCGTGTCTACACCCCCACAGACCTGGGAACAACTCACCAATACCGCCGCCAAAACAACCAAAAGCCCGGTGTACGGAATCGCTTTCTCGGCCGTGAACACAGAGGAAGCCACATGGCAGTGGGAGCCATTCCTTTGGAGTAACGGCGGTAGCCTCCTCGATCTGAGCTCAAACAACGCTCAGGTCGCGCTGGAGCTTTGGGTTGACTGGGTCAAGATGGGTTACGCCTCCAAAGACGTGGTCAACTGGAACCAGGGCGACGTTCCTAACGAGTTTATCGGCGGGCGCGCAGCCACAATGGTAATGGGGCCGTGGCAGCTCGCGAACGTAAAGAAGAGCGGTGTCGATTTCGGAATTGTGACCATTCCGGTACCGAAAGAGGGTTCGAAACCGGTTGTCCCGCTCGGCGGCGAGGTCTGGTGCGTACTGAAAGGTGATCCAAAAGTGGAAGAGGCAGCGGTCAAGTTTATCCAATTTACACAGGAGCCGGACCGTCTGCGGAAGATCTGCGATACCTTCAACTACATTTCATCGGTCCGCAGCGTCGCCAAGCAGCAAGGCGAAGCTAATCCCGAATTGAAGCCCTTCGTGGATCAAATGGATACTGCCCGGGCCAGGTCGCAAGACGGTGGAGCGAAGTACCCGGCCATCTCTTTGGCGGCTCGAACCGCGATTCAGCGCGCGCTCACGGGGCAGGCTAGCGCTGAAGACGCGCTCAAGGACGCCGCAGCAAAGATTAAGACGATTCTAGCGAGCAATTGAGCCGCTCGCGCAAGCGGGCAGAAGTCTGTAAGAGTTCAGAAGTTGCAGAATGGGACGGCGGGTTTCTGGTCTGTGGTTGGTGATTCATTCCTCCGGCTAGAGCACCCGCTATGGATTAATATTCTCCAAAGTAGCATAGGCGTCTCGCCTGTGTCTTCCTCGTCCGAGGAGCTTCGTGACGGAGAACCCGTTAGCTCTCCGGTCAATCGATACCCTTGGTGTCCGACACAGGCGAGACGCCTATGCTACTTTAGACGCCGAAATGCATTCTATGAGCAGCTTGAGCTTGAAATAAGCTCACTTTCGCTGCAGAACCAGTTGCACGAGGTTAAGGCAAAGCACAAGCAGCACCATGAGGGTAGCGATCGCGGCGGCTTCCCCGAAGTTCAATACGGAGAATCCCACCTGATATGCGTAGGTGGAAAGTAGCTGGGTCCCGTTCGCAGGACCGCCGCCCGTCATAATGAACACGAGGTCAAAAACCTTAACGGTGTAAATGGTCCCAAGCGTCAGGACTGCCACGGAAACCGGTTTCAGCATCGGCACGGTAATGTACGCGACCCGTTTCCAGAAATTCGCGCCGTCAATTTTGGCCGCCTCATAGAGCTCGATTGGGATGCTGCGCATTCCAGCGTACAAAAGGATAAAATTGAAGGGAAATCCGATCCAGATGTTCGCCACGATCGTGGCGGGAAACGCGTAGGCGGGATCTGCCAGCCATGGGAATGGGCCCAAGCCAATCAGATGTAAGATCTGATTGAACGGGCCAATCTCATTGAACAGCCCTTTAAAAATGTTCGCAGCCGTCAGTACCGGTGAGATCCACGGGATAAGCAGCAATGACAGGCATAAATTTTTAAGAGGAAAATTCGCCTGCAAGAACAGCGCCAGGAGAAACCCGATGCTGAATTGGAACAGGATACTGAAAAACGTGAACAGGATGGTGTTGACGACCGCTCTCCAGAACACCGGGTCGGCCACGGCGGCCTGGTACTGCGTCAGCCCGTTAAACGGCATGTCTCCGCTGACAAAGGTGTCGACTGTGGCTTGCCGAAAGCTCAACGTTACACTGTATACGACTGGGTATAGCAGCAGCGCTAGGCAGAACAGGACGAAGGGCAGAATGAATAAGTAGGGAGAGGCGTCGAAACGCGCCTTTATTCGCGACCGCCAGGATTGTTCTGCGACTGCAGGTTGCGTCTCCTTTCCCGCCGCCATTTTCGCGCTAGTTCTCATCGCCGTTTCGCGGTTATTTGATGGCGCCGCGAGTCACACCCGCTACGATGAACCGACTGGCCGCGACGACGAAAATCACGGCCGGAATAGCCGTCAGAACGCTTCCTGGCAGTAAGAACCCCCAATCAATTCCGTACTGGCCGAACGCCTTGTAAAGCTGGAGCGTGAGTGGTTGCAAACTGTCGTCAGTGATCAGGCTCAACGCAAAAATGAGATCACCCCAAGGAATCAGGAAACTGAAGACGCCGACGGTGATGAGACCTGGAAGCGTCATGGGCAAAACGATCATGAGAAACGCTCGCAGCTGGCCCGCCCCGTCAACCATCGCAGCCTCGACGAGCTCATAAGGCAGATCCTTCATGTACGCGGACAGCATTATCAATGCGAAAGGTATCGTAAAAGTCATGTCGGCCAGAGTTAGCCCCGGCAGCGTATTCACGAGATTGATTTTGGTGAACACGATGAACAACGGGATTACAAAGACAATCGCGGGCAACATCTGGGTCATCAGCGTGAATGCAAAAAGTGTCTGACGCCCCCGTGGTTTCCGCCACACAAGCCCGTAAGCGGCTGGTGCGGTGATCAAGAGAGTACCGATAGATGCTGCCGCGCTCACGAAAAGGCTGTTTTGAATATGCGGCCATAATCGGCCGAAGGCTACCGACCAGTTCTCGACCGCAAAATGCTTCGGCCAAAGGGACATGTGCCCGCCGAAGAGCTCTGCCGGGGTCATGAAACTACCGATCAAAACCCAATAAAATGGAGATAGCAGGACCGCCGTTACGGTGAGAGCAGCGACCGTAATCCACCAACGTGGGAGGTTCGCAAATATAGTCATAGGGGGAACCGATCAGGTTTGGTCGTTGCGAGAGGGTTAAATCTAGGTATTCAACATATGGTTGGAGATCTGTTGAAGATTAAGATTCAGGCGTGACCATGCTCTGTATCTTGCCTGCCGCGGCACCTTTGACTTTTCTCAGTTCATTCTCGTCCAGTCAAGATTGTTGCGAGAGAGTCAGATTTATATATTCAGCATTTGTCCGAGGTTGGTTGAAGATCTTGATGAGACACGATGGAGCGATCAGGATCTCCGAACCTTGGCGGCAACCTTTAGACGAAGACCGTTCAACGCGATGAAACCGGTCGCGTCCGACTGGTTGTACGCCTGGGTCGGATCCGCTTCCATGGTTGCGATATCGGGATTGTAAAGGCTCACTGCGCTCTTGCGTCCTGCAACGGAGACGTTCCCTTTGTAGAGTTTTACCCGCACAACCCCGGTCACATTCTTTTGCGATTCCATAATCAGCGATTGCAGAACATCCCGTTCAGGAGCGAACCAGAATCCGTTGTAAACCAGCTCGGCATATTTCGGGCCCAGCGTGTCGCGGATGCGCATCACTTCGCGATCCATCGTTAATGACTCGATCTGGCGATGCGCAAAAAACAGAATGGTCCCGCCGGGTGTTTCGTAGACGCCGCGGCTTTTCATCCCGACAAATCGGTTTTCGACCATGTCGACACGCCCGATTCCATTTCGACCACCCAGCAGATTTAACACTTTCATGACCCACATCGGAGAAAGCCGCACGCGCCCTTCGCTGGTTGTAGCAATCTCTCCTTTGAATCCGACGCGACCCAGCAACTCACTCACCTCTTTGTGGCCAAGTGCGATACAGTCGCCGCGATCAAACTCCAATTCCAGAGACTCGGAGACATCCGGCGCGTCTTCCGGAGAAACGCTCAGTTTATACATGTCGTGTAACTCTGGTCCGGTAGCGTCGTACCACGGATCCTCGAGTACACCACTTTCAAAACTGATATGCAACAGGTTGCGATCGCTCGAATAAGGCTTCTTCGCGCTCGCCGTGACCGGGATATCATGCTCTTCCGCGTAGCGAATCAACTCGGCACGACCTGGAAATTTCTCCCGAAACCCGTCCAATCGCCACGGCGCAATTACCTGAATCTCCGGAGCCAGCGAAGCAACGGTCAATTCAAACCGAACCTGATCGTTTCCTTTCCCGGTCGCACCATGAGCGACGGCGACGGCTTTTTCCGCCCGAGCGATTTCAACCATCCGTTTCGCAATGAGCGGCCGGGCGATGCTCGTTCCAAGAAAATATTGATTCTCGTAAAGTGCCGACGCCTGCAGCATCGGGAAAATAAAATCGCGCGCAAACTCTTCCTGTAGATCGTCCAAGTAGCACTTGGACGCCCCGGTCCTTAAAGCCTTCTCTTTGAGACCGTGAAGCTCCTCCGCTTGGCCGATGTCGGCGCAGAACGCTATGACCTCGGCATCATACGTCTCCTTGATCCATTTCAAGATGACCGACGTATCAAGTCCTCCAGAATAAGCGACGACGATTTTCATGCAGGCTGCACCAATACACGGGTGAGTTCTTCGTCCAGACCGCTCTCTCCTCAAAATCGTCCTCGTCTTAAGCTTGCCCAACGAACCCTTGGCGTAGTTGGGCGAGAATGGAGAGGTAACGCGTTCTCCAGTCACGAAGCTTCTCGGATGAGGAAGAACACAGGCGAGACGCCTATGATACTTTGGACTCGGCGACGTTCGTGCCTCAGGAGGCAACCGCCGTTTCACAATTCGAGTACCCAAAGGCGTTATGAACGACGAGGCGCCTTAGGCGGCGACTTCTCACCGGACGTTGCCAAAAAACGGCGCCCAAAGTAGCATAGGCGTCTCGCCTGTGCCTGTGTCTCGTTGGATGACTCCACGAGCCGATAAAAAACCTTCTGCGGGAATAACGCGTATCCGGAGTTTTTGCGTCATGCCAATCCGCGCACACCGGAAGAGTATCGTTCGTCGACCTGACCCCACCGGATATTATTAAGCCTTCCGCTTTACCGTGATATGCGGTTCCTTCAAATAAAGCGGCTCGATCGCGGGAACGAAACTTTCACGACATCCAATCAAATACTCCGCTGCCGGCCGTACAATCTGGAGGTCATCGCAGCCTGGAACTGATCCTACCGCGAACAGCGGTGCGTCACCCAATGTTGCCCGGATCTCTTGAAACTCCTCGACAGCGATCAGCTCAGGCCCGCGCGTTATCCGTTTGTCCTCAATGCTCGCGAAAAAAACTGCACTCAACCTCGCATCTCCGACGACATGATAGCAACAGGCCGGATACCCCAGAACTGACGGGCACCCGGACACAGCACACCCAAGCGCCACCTGAATGCCGATCGCAGTCGCTGCAGCGACGCGAAGTCCCGTATAAGATCCAGGACCGATCCCGACAACAATCTCGTCCGGAGCACCAACCGCTAAAAAAACCTCTTGGATCGCTCCAGCCATATCGCCCGACCGGGCGAAATTCCGCCGGAACACGATCTCACCATCGTCCGCCATCGCCAGGGTCCCCCAGTCGGTTGAATTCTCTATCAGAAGCGTTTTCACCAAGCGATTTCCCTTAGATCCCCTTCGGTCGCGACAAAACGAACGTTGATCGTGCCGGCTGGCAGTCGGTCTCTAAATTTTTCACCCCACTCGATTGCGCAAATCCCCCCGGCTCTCAAATATTCATCCAGCCCGATCTCGTCCAATTCCCGCTCATCCTGAAGCCGGTAAAAATCCATGTGAAACAGCGGCAGCCGTCCTCCTCGATACTCGTGCACAATCGTAAAGGTCGGACTGGTAACCTCACCGCTATACCCGAGCCCGATTGCAAGCCCTTTGACAAACTCGGTCTTTCCGGCGCCAAGATCGCCAACCAGACTCAATACCGTTCCAAGCGGCAATTTCTTAGCAAGCGTAGAACCCAGTGACCGGGTCTGGTCAGGATCGCTCGAAAATTGACGAACTCCCGAAGCTTCGTTCATCGCCCGAAATGATCGTACCCTTTCTCGCTGAATTGGGTCCGGCCCTTCTCCACCAGCCGGCCGATCGCCGTAAGTCGCAGTTTCGGGAATTTCGCGCGCCACTCGGCTTCCAGCCGGGTTTTAACAGAGGAAGGAACCGCAAACAGAAGTTCGTAATCCTCCCCATCCCGCAGTCCGTTGCCGATGCTCACTCCATGATGCAGCGGCAGACTCGAAGAATCGACGTCGAATCCGAGCTTGCTGGCTGCCGCCAATCGCGGAAGATCGCTCGCCAGCCCGTCACTCAAGTCCATCATGGCATGGATAGGAAATTGCGCCACGAGCCACAGAGCTTCGGCAAGACGCGGCCGGAATCGCAAATGCCTGCCATTAATCGATCCTCCCAACTTCCCGGTCACGTACAACCAATCTCCTTTCCGCCCTCCGGACCGCCCCACATATTTTCCGCCGGCGATCGATCCGGTCAGTGCAACCGATATAAAGAGCGGCCCTGGCGATTTCGCTGTCTCACCACCGACGAGATTCACGCCATAGATCCTGGCAGCGGCTTCGAGACCGGAATAAACCCGTTTCAGCCAGGCGAATTCCACGTCAGATCTGACCGCCAGCGTAACCAGCGCATCACGCGGCGTACCGCCCATCGCAGCAACGTCGCTGATCGGCCGGCACATAGCTTTCCAGCCGATTAATCTTGGATTCGCGTCACTCAAGAAGTGAATCCCTTCGATGATGCAATCAGTCTTCAACAACTGAAGACTCCCGGTAGTCTCCACCACCGCGCAATCGTCCCCCGGACGCACAACGACCCTGCCGTCCAAGCGAAGCGAGCGCGTCAACCGACTGACAACTGCATCCTCTCCGAGTTCACTCAGTTTCATTTACCCACAAAGAAAACTCCGACGAGCGTGATTGCGTTGAATAGCGAGTGCATGGCCATTGGCACCAGGAGCGAGCCCGTCAGTTCGTAAGCAAACGTCAGCACGCACGCCAACAAAAAGAGCGGCAACAACGACGGCAGATGAAGGTGAACCAACGCAAACGCAAGACCGGTTAACGCAAGGGCCGGTAACGATCCTGCGAAGCGTTTGGTGACTCCGTACAGGAAACCGCGAAAGACGAACTCTTCCGCGAGCGGCGCAATCACAACTGCAAGCACGATAATCGGGATTTTTTTTGCAGGATCAGCAATTCCTTCAAACAGCTGTACGATCGGTTGCGAGTCGCTTTCCTGATTCAGATGAAGAAGACTTGAGACCAGCGCGCTGCTGGCAAAGATCAGCGGCAGCGCGACAACTAGTAGTCCAGCTCCCCAGAGAAACACCTTCAAAAAACTGAGCCGGTCGAACCCGAATAGATCCGCCGGACGCATCCGGCGCAACAGGAACGAAAAAAGGATCGTTCCAACCACGAACAACCAGAATCCGAGCTGCACAAAAACGAGCAAGCCCGTATCGATCGTTCGCGGAATCACCTCTTCGCTTGCATGGAGGTTCTGAACGGTTTGAACCGCAAAGATCGTCATGCAACCAAGAGCGAGATAGCCGTCAACGGGCCCAAACCGGTCCGCAATCACCTTCCCTCCTTCCCGTCCGTAGACGCGCCGGAATATTCGAAAATAGATCGCGCCGCTAAGCCCCACCAAAAACGAAAGAAACAAAAGAATAATAAAATGCATCGCCGGTAAACTCGTAACCTACACGTGGCCCGTAAACGTTCAAAGAACGGCGCGAGGGGGCATGTCGCCGGGTACAGTAGCATACGCGTCCCGCGTGTATTCTGTTCGGCCGTCAAATTCGCGTCGTCCCGCACTGGTCGAGCGGTCGAGCAGCGCGGGCTTGGTCAATCTCTGTCTGTCGCGCGATGCGACCGATGCGCCGAACAGAATACACGCGGGACGCGTATGCTACTATACCCGAACAGGCAGAATGCCTGTTTCGCCTTGGCTTCCCCATCCTCGCCCGTCGACCACGACTGTCTCCGACAATAACCTGCCCCCGCCCCCGGTCGAGCCAATCCACGATTGTCGGCCAGAGCGTAACGCCTTCATGGATTGCGAATGTCCGTCGACGGATCGTAATCCCGATCAGTTGATACGTACGGCTGAGCTTCGATTAACGACTTAATCGCTTTGAACCTCGGGCCAATCAACTCTCCGCCACCGAGTTGCCTGATTACAGGTTACCCCGTGCGCATCCGCGAGACAGGTCTTCTTATTATCTTATTATCTTATTAATATGGTTGGCGGACGATCTCTGGAACTCCGTTCTGCAAACTTCGGATAAACTTCACAGACGCGTCGACATCTTCCGTCGTCCTTAAAAGAGTGAATTTCACCGTCGCCCTGTGACTCCCTCCGCCGACGAGTTTAGGCACTCGCCCGAAGCTCCGCTCCACCGGTTTCGGGTTCGGATAGCTCGTGCCCGGCTCCAGCCCGGTCACGTACCCTGACTGCGCCGGACCTTCATTTTTCCACAGGGTCATGCACGGAAGCTGCCGGTTGTTGAATGACACCACGACCGCTTTCGATCCGTCCGGAGATTTCAACAACACCTCTGTTTGGTCGGCTCCATCCGCATGAAGTTCCATGAAATAAACCTGCTCTGTGTAGTCGGATCCGTGCGGACCGCTGTATTGGTCCCAACCAATCATATCGCCCTCGGCGGCTCGCGCGTTTCGCGGCCAGACCTTCTTCACTGGCGCGATGAATTGCGCCCCAGGTCCCAGAAGTGGCGATCCAAAGTTCGAGTGATAGAGCGATTCCATTTCCTGCAGTTGGTCAGAAAGATTCGTGACGGTGTCATCGAACCTGAGTGAAGTAGAGCCGAGCTCGGTCGAAATTTCCGAAGTCAATCGAAGTTGCGGACCGAACATAAGCGACTCGTCGACCACCCCGCGAAGCACGATCCGCGGACGCGGCTGTGACTCTAGCCGGACCTCGACGTAACTGGCCGGGATATAGTTGATCCGCCCATGCAGCGTGTATACGCGCCCAGAATCGTCACATGGCGGACCGAATGATTCCAGACCGCAACGGGATACCATCTCACCGAACCCGTTCAGCCATCCAAGCCCTCCTCGCTCGGTGAGGTTCACGAATTTCGGATGAACAATCTCTTTCACGGGCGAATCCCATCCCAACCGGACATCGCCGGCTTTGGCCGCCCAGACTTGGAAGCCACGAGTCGGCACAACTGTGAATGTCAAAAGCCCGTTATTCACTTCGATCGCCTCCACGCCATCCTGGCGGCCGCCGGCCAGCACTCGCTTCGTGATACTCCAACTCGATTCTGCCCATTCGCCGCCCACATCATGCGAACTAAGTTTCCATTCCCGGACCGAAAGATTGCGGGCTGAATCCGTAAGCACAGTGACCTGGTTGCTGATTTCGGAAGTCGTTGCCATTGTTTTCTCTTCTGAATTACCTGCACTGCAGAGAGCGTGGCTCGATCTACCGTACCGCGCATCATTTTGTCAATCCGCTTCGCGCGCTACTGTCATAAGCAATCGAATAGCGAAAGTATCCTAGTTTGTCTTTTTTTCACCGAACTAAGTACCCATATTTACTGATTTACTAGTCTGAGAGCGCCAAAACAAACCAACTGCTCACACAGGTTGCATATCAAAATTACTTCCTCTCCTATTCGGTTGGCGCTCATCTCGGCATCAGGTAAACCGACCAGCTTAAGACGGCCAAGCGAGAAATTATAGTGCAGGTTCACTTCAGAGAAATGGCGTTTTCGGTTCAAACAACGCAATTTTTCTGCGAATGTTATGAGTACTCGGCATGGAAGAACATGGAATCAAGAAGCTAGTGGGTGTAAGGCTCACGCGCCGGGAAGATTCGGCTGAAGGCACCGACTTGATCGGTACAGACCAGTCGAGACCGAGCATTGCCGAAAGCTTCGGAAAGCGCGGCAACCTGCATAGCGAAACGAACTGATGAGTGAACTGGTTGCCATTACAGGTGGTGCCGGATTCATCGGCTCGCATCTAGCAGAAGGGTTCGTACGAGCGGGGTATACCGTTCGCATTGTCGACAACCTCACGACCGGAAGCATCAGTAACCTCGCCCGCGTACGTGCCAAAACGGACTTTCGCAATCTGGATATTCGCGACGCGGAGGGATTGGCGGCCGCTTTTTACGACGCTGCGATAGTTCTCCATCATGCCGCTCTTTCATCGGTGCCTCAAAGCTTCGATAGAGTAAGTTACACGCACGAAGTCAACGTGACCGGCACTCTCAATGTGTTTAGCGCCGCCCTTCGCGCCGGGGTTCGCAGGGTCATCTACGCGTCCTCTTCGTCGGTCTACGGGAACAATGGAGCGGAGGTCCAGATCGAGGGTGGAACGCCTTCCCCGGTTTCACCCTATGCCTTGTCGAAGTGGATGGGCGAACTCTATGCCGCACATTTCGCCAGAGAGACTGCTCTTGAGACAGTCTCTGTTCGTTATTTTAACGTGTTTGGTCCACGTCAAAGTCTCCTAAGCGATTATGCATCGGTCATCCCTTTGTTCATCCGAAACGTCGCCGAAGGAAACAGACCAACCATTTTCGGCGACGGAACGCAAACGCGCGATTTCACCTACGTCGATAACATCGTCGAAGCGGTACTGCGGTCAGTCCATCGCACTATTCCGTCCGGTTCGGTCGTGAACATCGCGACGGGAAAAAGTATTTCGCTCAACGAACTTGTGAGCCTGCTCAACCAAATTTTCGGCTCCAAGAGCGAACCGATCTACGGATCGAAACGCCAGGGTGACATCAAGCACTCCAGGGCGAACATCGAGCTTTCCAATGACCTGCTGGGCGACTACAACGTCACGGAGCTCCGAGACGGTCTCGTCAAAACCGCTCGCTGGTTCATGGAAATCTCGGGCCGTTCTCAACACTGCGAATAGATCAGTGTCAAAGCGCGGTGCAGGCAGAATGCCTACGCTACCCTCGCCCAAAGCCAAGCTTGCAGACCGATGCGCGCTTCGTCCAACGACTTTGCAATCCTCGCGCGAGAGACTCGACCCTCCCAGACGGCGCTGTGCTGTTCCATCCAAGCCTCCCGGCCAAAAGACACACGACGTTCGATCGTATGACTGCTTGAAAATCTTCGTGCGATCAGATTCTCGACTACACCTATACTGCCACCGGCAGGTTCCTCGTGAATCTCAATCAGAAGATCCGCCGCACGCAAAGCGGGCGCTTTGTCCGGATCCATGAGAGCTATTTCGAAACCTTCGACATCGCAAATCACGAGAACCTTTCCCCTGATCGCTTCGTTGAGTGTGCTATGTGTGCAGTTTCCCGCGATGCGAACTCGTTCGGAGACACCATTTAATTCGGCGAGACGTTTCAACTGGCGACGGGCAAATGGATCCGGTCGAAGGCAAGTAAGTCGGCTTTTCGATCAAGGAGCGCGAGGCCAACGACGTAGTAGCCCTCGGCACATCCAATATTCACGATGCGATCATATCCAACTCCGGGAATTGCGGCGACGATATCGGTCAGTTCCATCTCGTACGCCCCAGCCCACTTCGGAGTGATTGGTCCCCAGACATTTCGTCCAGATACTTCATTCCACAGAATGGGCCGGTCAATACTTCCGGTGTCATGTTTTCAGGTAAAACGCGACTCTAAAGATCCGCTGGTCGAACTTGAACTGTTTGCAGAAGTACTTCCGCTGGCGGTACGAGCGAAACCAATCGATAAAACCAGGTGCAATCGTCTGAACCACCGTCCGGAGGCGATCTGACAAAGCTTCCGAGCCACCTTGCTCGCGATTCATTCGCGTTCGCAATCCGTATCGGACGGATACGCAGCTCCTGGGCCGACGGCAGGTGGTCTCTCGGTCTCCGGAGCGTTGATGATTGCCTCCGCGATTCGGGATCGTCCTCGGATGAGTCGCGTCGGTCGATCCGGGGCCTCGAGAATTCTCAATGCTTCTCGCCGGGCGCGCGTAGCGCCAGTGTCCGTTGAGGGCGAAGTGACACCAGATCGATTCATCGAGGCCAGGGCGACGCCGGCAGTAAACACCGCAAAGCCGAGCGTTGAAGGCTGGCCAAATTGCCCGGAAGCCATATCCACGAGGCTTGCCGCAACCAGTAAGATCGGCGTCCCTTCCCCCCTTCCGAGCGCCTTCCAACCCTCCAGTATCAGATAGACGCAGATTGCGAGCCTCAGAAGAATGTATGCATACCCGAGGATCGGTCCGCTTTCGGCAACGACTCTTGACCACTCGCTCTCCCCGAGAAGAAACGATCGGGAACCCGTCAAAATGGCCGACCCAGCATTCGTTCCGATTCCAAGCCCGCGCCCGAACAGAGGGGTTCCCGCGGCGGTATCAATAGATTCACCGAGATCGCCGAAATATCTTTCCACAATCCCATGTTCCACCCCACCTCCAGCGCGGAATCTCGCCTCACTTGCTTCCAACCCTTCTCGAAACAAAGGAAGTTGCGAAAGCGCAAGAAACCCGGCGACTGTCAAAATGGCCGGCATCAGGATCGTGCGAAAGCGTGAAAATTGGCGAACGCAGACGACCAACACCGCGATCAATATAATCACGACGCCAGCCGTCGCCGAGCGGCTTCCGGAAGTAGCCAATGAAAAAATGATGCAAGGGATTCCCGCCAACCGAAGCCATTTTGGCAGTTTGTCCGTGTCGACGAATGCGCCCAAAAGAAAAGCGGCCACAAGGCTTAAATAGGAGACCATTCCAGTTACAAACGAGAACATACCGGCCGGTCGGATCCGGTTCCCGGTTGAAAGCAATTGTCCACCGAGGTCTCCACCCGCTGCCGCGTTAATCCATGCTCCCTGGGGAGCTGCAAACTGCCAGGCGACTAGGAACGTCATTGGAATCGCCAGCAATAGGACCCACCTGGCCAAACGCTTAACGTCCTCCTGAACCATTACCCGCTGCATCACGAATATCAGTGGCAGATGAAGAAAATCGGTTCTTACGCCATATAAGATGACCCCCAAATTGTCGAAGACAGCCAGGGATGCGAGGAAACTCACAATGGCCAGCCCGGCTATTACCGCGAAGAACCGATTGACCGGGAACACCCAGTCGGCGATCGCGACAATGTAGATCAGGATCACGACCGGGTCCCGAACGATCAGGAGAGGCGCGGACAACGATGGAAATAACCATTTCCGCAACGCTCCTTCAAAGATAAGAAGCCGAAGAGATTTGAGATCAAAAAGACCACATTCCGATATTTCGACGCTTGCGGTGCTCCATGCGAAAGTGCCCGCGACCCGTCGGCGGCGACCGTTCCCTTCTTCCGGGCCGGCGAGAGCCCGTCAGTCGATAGCTGGTAGTCTGACGAATGGTCATCCGCTACAGGAGAACCGACAATACTTTCGCCGCATATCGCTGCCAATTGGACTGACGCGCTTTTTCCACGATTGTTGGGCGCATATCCTGAACCCAATCTTTGTGATCTGCAATCCAGTTTATGCCCTCGGCCAGAGCCTCCGGCGCGCGGATCGGGACCAGAAAGCCTGTGCGCCCCGGCTCGACGAGGTCCTCCGCGCCGGCATTTGGCGTTACGACAATCGGAAGACCACAACTGAGCGCCTCCATTTGAACCATTGCCCTCCCCTCGACGATCGAAGGCAGGACCAGTACATCGCAGGCCAACATCAACTCGCGCACTGCGCGGTAGGGCCTCGGGGGTTCATATTTAAATTCCGAATACTCCCCCTGATAAAACTGCAAAGGAAGCAGCGGCGTCCCAAGATGACCAATTCGACGTTGGATCACCGAGCCGCTTGACCGCTACAACAGGTCCGCCAATCCTTTGCGTTGTGTCATCGTCCCAAGAAATAAAACTCTCAGTCGCGACTTACTCTGCTTGGCCGGCTCGCGACCACCGGCGGTATCCGTACTCCGCAACGATGGAAATCGTCCCGGTCGGGAGCGACCGCTGCACTTCGCGGCTTGGAGAAATCACTCTATCCGCCAGTTTCAATTCCATCGACTTCCGTTCCAGTTTCGCCGGCGAATCCATTGTTGCCTGTAATGTCTGCTCCCATTGTGGAATGCGAATTGCTTCTTCCTGCAGCAGTTTCTGAGCGGTCTCCCAGTAGAGGATGGGCAGCCGGAGAAACGGCGAATCCGGAATCCGTTCGGTGGCACGATTCTCAAGCGCTCAATCTTCGTAGCAATAAGCCGCCGAAGAAGATTTTAGTGATTCGAGACGTAACCATCGAACTCGCGCGCCACTGCGTGGCTGGAAAGCACCCCCGAATCGGACGCGTGAGCCATTCCTGGCCAAAGTGCTGGACACTCAACCGCGCGAACTCGCGACACGGAAACTGGCGCACCTTTGGTTCGATACCGAGACCGTCGTTCCGTCGCCTGCCGGCTGAGTATGGTGCAGAACTCGTAAAGAAGCCGGTCTTTCGAAGCCCCGCCAACAGCGCGCGTACGTACTGGTTGACCTGCGGATGACTGACCGTAATCATCAGCTCTGTGAGCAAGTCGACCCTGCTCTTGTAGACGGACAGGCCATTGACTGCCCGGGACTGACCAATCCGGTAATCGGGCTTTCAACAGACCGACCGCCTCTTCGTAGTTTTCCGCGCCGCAAAGAACGAATTCAAGGCTCTGCTGGCCAAGGTTTCGCTGCTGGGCAAATGCTCGTTGAATGCGGCTCCAGCCGCTCCAATCTTGGCCCAGCGTGCGCGATGTTCCATCCAGTTCGCTTCTTCCCAGTCTGTAAAGAACACGAAGAGCGGTTGTCCGCTCAGGTAAAACAGATAGCTCTTGAACCTCAAATTCGCCGGGCCGACGGTGACGGTCACCGGCTCGAGTTCTCGGTCGAGCACCGCGCCGGAAGCCTGGAAACAGGTATCTGGGCGGTGCATCCGCGCAGACTGCGTTGCGGTGCGCCCGGGACGCCACCGAAACGTAAACAAGATCCACTCACATCCGTCCCGCCAGGTCGCAATTCGCCCACTGCTGGATAACATTACCTGACGGACGCTCTCCGGAACCACAAGTTCCTTGTAGTCTGGCAGGGTTTCGGGCCAGGTAACCTCGAGCGTCGTGTGCGGGAGTTTCCTCTCGCTGCTCGTGTACCACAGCTCGGTTGCGCCAACAATCGCCGCAAGCCAGAGCGATGGTCGGAGACGCGAGCGGTGGAAGCGGCCGTATCTTCGAGTCATCAGATGGCGGCAGCTCGGTGTGGCCCGGGCGTTCGGGACTTGGGGTGAGGAGAAATGCCAGTCCACTCAACAAGATTAGCCCTGCTATGAAAAGGGCGTGCCCGGTTGGAACGTGCCAGACATCAAAGACAGATACGCCCCAGCGGGCGACGACAAAGACCAGCGCGGTAGCTCGCATCAGGTTTAAAACGAGAGCCGCGCCGACTGCGAAGGCTACCAGTGCTGCCCGTCGGAAGACACTGAGGTTGCGGAACTCACCTAAAAATAGTGATATCATCAACATTGCCTGCAATGACCGAATCCCGCTGCACGCTTCGTCAACGGCGACACTACCTGAAGGCAAGCGGATAAGGTTCCCTGCGGCAAAGGCCGGGATTCCGATCCAATTGAGCATCTCACTGGCTCCGCCGGCGACAAACCGCATCAAGCCTTGCACCAGAGCTAACTCGATCCGTTGCGGCCACGGGACCGCGCTAAGGACGAAGCAGACCGGGAAAGCAAAATGGATCAGCCAGGGAGTCCCGCCGTGCCGATACACTACCAGTAAAAGAGCTGCGATAATCGTCAAAGCGAGAAGCCAACTTACAATGCTCCAGTCGGGGGTGGCTTCCCGAACAAGCCAGATCGGAGCCAGCGCGATCAAACAGAGGATCAGTGCGGGCGATGTCCAGCGCGGGGCGGGTCCGGGGTAAGGTCGCGTACGCCACTGGCGCAGGAAGAGATAGATGGCAAGCCCCGGCACGACCCAGCCGTAGCTGTATTGCGGATTAACTTCCCAGAAAAACAAAAGATGCCAGGTCAGCAAACTCAAAAGGGCGGCCAGAACGCCGGCAGCGAGTGTCCCGGCCGTCGTGCTCGGATGGCTTGATACGCGCAGTGGGTCGACCGGGGCAATCTGAAATGTTCGGAATCCATCCATAAGCAACGCACTTTACCAGACCCGCGCTGTGCCGGGAATCAATGCTGCCCGAGTTTCGATTTTATCTTCATCGCCAATGCATGTTCTTCCGGCAGAAGTATCGATGAGCCGTCCGACCGGGCCAAGTACCGAGATGCCTCCTCGCGGTGACCCTCTTCGGCCAGCAATGCTGCATAGTAGAGAGCAACTTCAGGCTGCTCGCGGTAACGCTCAGCGAGTTGCTCCATGGCCCTAATCCCCTCCCCGGTCCGGCCCTCCTTGTATGTGGCATACGCATAGGTGGCAGCGATGTCGGGCTGCAGGGGCGCTTCGGTCCATGCTTCTTCTGCTAACTTTTCGGCCCGGCTGTCGTCGGCGCCGAGCAAAAGCAGAAGGAAGGCATAATTATTTTTCGCGCCTGCATTTTTCGGGCTGTCGTGGTACCGCTCCGCGGCTACTCGGAGCATCGCAGCCGCATTTTTCTCGAGAACGCCATTCCGCCAGAGCTCGCTCAGCGCGTTGGAGCGCCAGAGTGGGGAAGCATTCGCGACGTCCCATAACAACTGCGAGCCTTCGGCGTACCAGCCCCACGAGGAAACAAGCTGGCCAAGACGAAATTTCTTTTCCGGATCTGCTTCTATAGACCGCAACGCTTCCTGCCACCGATCCTGAAATGCTGGCGCGTTCCGTTCGCAGCGCGCGAGCAGCGCCTTGCGGATAAAGTCGTTTGCCGCCCAATCCGCCGACTCCAACATTTCGCGAAGTCTCGGCCAGTTCTGTTGAGCGCGGAAGGCGTCGGCCAGAGCCATCTGAAGAGGAACGGACGCAGATTTCCCTCCGACGTCGAACCAGTCGGTGACATCCTTGGCGAGACCATGTCCGATCATCCAATAGGCCAGGGCAACGCGGTTACCGAGATCGGTAGCGCTCTCCTGCCGGAGATTCGCGAGTCGGTTCCTGAATCCTGCGCCTTGAAAAGCCGTGTCCAGTTCCAGCAACTTATCATCCCAATTCTGATCGGAGCGAGCTTCTAACTTTGAGCTGTACATCCGGGCATTATCAAGGTCACCCGAATGTAGTGCCTCCCGAAGCAGTGCCTCCAACGCCAATCTTCCGGCTGGTTTACTCGCTGAAAGTCGATTGAGCTCCTGACGCGCGCGATCGACGATCGCAGAATCCGGGGAGCTGAGCCGCAGACTGGCAAGGTTGACGCCATAGAAGGGATTGGCCGGTTCGAACTGGATCGCACGTTCGAAATGCAGTTCCGCTTCCCCGAATTCGCCGAGATTGGTTTGCGCGCCCCCCATGAGATTCTGCCAATCGGCCCGGTTCTCTGCCCCTTTGGGAGCCTTTGTCAATGCTTCAGCGGCCCAATCGCTCCGACCAATGTCAAACGCCGCCTGCGCCCAAGCCAGGTAGTTCTCGATCTTTGCCGGCTCGAGCGTTGCAGCGCGCGCCCGCCAGAATACACATTCGGGAGCCTTTGCTGTCGCTAAAGCATCTGCCATCAAACGGCAAGCTTCAACGCTCTCAGGATCTGCTTTGACTGCCTTTTCGCTAAAGAACAATGCGTCGTTGATGGCCGAGCGAGCCAGCGCTTCCCGGCCGTTTCGAAGGTACACGCGGCGGCGCTGATCCTGGAAAACAAACCATCCCGCGGATACCACTACCACGAGCAACACCACTGTAGCGACCAACATCCACCAACGAGTTAACTTCAACTTAGGTGTCAAATCTCAAGTCATCGACGCGGACGATATTACCAAAAGCTTCCGGCAGATCAAACGCGCCGTTAAGCGTTCCGTTAAGCCTGGACTTTCTTTTTTCGACCGAGCCAAATCAAGGCCAACGCAGCGAGCGCAGTTCCACCCAGCGTGGTTGGTTCGGGAACCGAGTCGAAAGTGATACCCACTATGTCCAGGTTGCCGTTAGCCTCAGCCCTAGTAGACGCCAGACCCAACACTGTGTACACGTCGCCATTTGTTGCGCCAGTAATCCTGAAAAAGAGCGCATCGATATTACCGAAGACGGTTCTCGTACCAGGAGTAGTTGCCCCGCCTCCCGTGATCTCGGCCTGCGACCATTCACCCAGACCGTTGTTGAAAAACAATCCAACGACGAACGTGCTGGGCACATGACTGTTTACTGTGAAAGAAAAGAGGCTGGTGAACGTTGTTGTGCTGCCTCCTTCGTACGCCACCCCGCTTAGCATGCTACCGCCCCCCGGTTTGTCCATAGTCAAGTATGAGTTCGAGGTGTACACGGAGTTAAATGACGATCCAGCCGTAAAACTGCTGACGTAGCTGGGAGTCACGGTCAAAGTCGCCAGATTCTGGGTTGGCATACTGAACGTGAATGGATTTACCGGGGAGTTTGATTGAATAAGGGTTGAGCTAGTCGGAGCGGTATTAAACATGACATACCCGTCATTGCCATAAATGTTGTTGTTGGCCGGATTTATGGCTTTGGCCACTGATGAAGTTCTCCAACTTCCAGCGTTAGTACTATTCTGGCCGAGAAAAGTGATTATTGCCGCGGAGCAGGTACTCGCGACAAAGAGCGCGAGACCGAAGATCAAATATAAGAACGGCCGCACAATCTCGATATTACCATACTTTGACGATCCCAAATGCGCGAGAGTTTATGGATTATCTGCCCTATACGCAATCAGAATAACGCGCCCTATTCTCGGTCGAGAAGGCAGCGCGGATCTCAGTAACCGCATTGTCTTGATTTATTGGATGGTTGGCATGGTCTTGCCAAGGACGCTACCGACTGCCTCGATATCGGAGACAACTCAGTTAAAGCCAGCGAAAAAGCACCCGGTCGTCCATCTGGAACCGTCAGACGGATTCTTCGCAATACTTGCATTCCCGTTTATTCACGCCCCTTTTCGAGCAGCTTGCAACGGGCGCGCCCTCAACTCCGTCAGAATTTCCCGTAAGCGCGCGTCTAAGGCGCAATAACCAATGAAAGAGGCTCCGCGTGGCGAGATATTGGGAATGGTGAACCCGGTATCGGCGTCAAGACGCCGTTAGAACCGGTTCGATAAGCTGAGATGCTGGAGCTGGCGGCGTTCGCCACGTAGACGAACTGGCCCGTGGGATCCACCGCTATCGTATTGGGACCGACTCCCGTAGCGACATTTGAGCCTGGGACCAGCTTTAAAGAACCGTTAGAAGCGATGCTATATGCCGAGACATAGGAGCCGAAAAAGTGGGTCACGTAAACGTACGTCCCCATCGGGTCCACGGTCAAAGAAGCAGCGGTTCTTTTCCAACCAAGCGGCGAGCGCGAGAGCGGCGTCAGTGCGCCTTCGTCGGCACCTACGCTGAAGCCGGAAATATCATGAAAGCCGGTCAGTCCGTAAAGAAACTCGCCATTCGGATCCGGGGCCGCTGCAAAGGTGGGAAGCTTATCGATAGGCAAACCGAGACGTGTCGGGGCCGTCAATGCTCCGTCGGGGCCGATACCATATACCGAGACAGCCGCTCTGTTTTTCGGGCAGATATCAGTTGCAACATACATGAATTCACGATCAGGCTCGATTGCCAATATCCTGGCTCCTTCATCGACAGCGATTGGCGAACCCGGGACCGGTGTCAGCTTACCGTCCGACCCGATACTGAACCCATAGATCTGGCCGCTTTCGCGGAGCGCGTTTGCTACGTAGACGAATTTGCCTAGAGGATCCGTTATCACGCCGTAGCACTCGCGTGTTCCGTTGGCGTTTCCTGCCGCGTAAGGCCCACCCGGAATAGGCGTCAGCGCTCCGTTGGAACCGATGCATACGCAAGGAGGTTGCCGTTAACCACGTAGGCAAACTTGCCCGAGGGAACAACCGCTATTCCCCTAGGATTGTTCACAGCGAACGGCGAACCTGCGATGGACGTCAGAACCCCATCAGAACCGATGCTAAACCCTATGATGCCTGTACTCGGATCGACCACATAGAGAAACTCAGGTTGCGATGGCGGAATGGTGTGAAATGTGAGTAGGAATTGCCGGGGATTCGGCACCGACGGATCAATTTGAACGTAGGGGTCGATCTGGGCGGAAACCGTACCAGACCCGCCGGACAAGGAGACCGATGTGACAAGTTCAATGAACTGAGGGAAATTAGTTGGAACATTGACCGGGACGTTGAACTGGTTGTTAACGTCCGCTGCCCCTGTCGTGATATCAAAACTGGCACCGGTTAATGCGGCCTCATCGAAGCCCACTAAGGCAAAAGCTTCGCCCTGGGCGGTGCCGACCGATCCGACTAGAGTTCCAACGATATCCAATGTTACAGACGCTGAGGTAGAGCTGTCGACTTCGACAATGTACTCTGCCTTGGTAGATGCAGAAGCCGTTGAGCTTGTGGAGCCTGCGGTCTTGACCTGACTCATTGAAGTGCCGTTCAGAGTTTGGACTCCGTTGAAATCGTGGGAAGTAATTCGATGTCAGTTTGAGCGGCCGTAAACTGTCCGGTTAGAGGATTGAGACCAGTAGTGGGCTGGCTGAGGGTAAGTGAACCTCCATCGACCGAAGCTGTCTGCTGATAGCTTGGCACCGACGTCTGAGAAAATCCTCGCGCGGCGAAGAAACTGATTCCCGCAACGAATACAACGACTGCAACAAAGATAACGCCTGTGGATTTCGTACTTCTGAGCTTGGTAGGAAAGATTGAGGTTTGCAATGCGAAAGCGCGTATCACTGCTGATATCGATCGAGGCGATAACGGCTGGTTCTGTCGGGTACTCAAAGATTCGGGGCGTTTGCAGAGCTGGAACCCAGAGTCCTCGTTGATGAGAATCGTTCCGCTCAGCCATGACAAGCCCGACGACACGACCGAGGGATCCCAACAGCGGCTTAGGCCGACGGCGGCCGGCGGGCCGCTCCAGCCGCCTTTTCGAGGATTTCCAGATACTTTTCGGCGACGCCGGCCGCGGAGTGGGACTGGAGATGCGGACCGAGGTCCTGCCAATACTGCTGCCAATCGAACGGTTCGGTCAGCGTTTGTTCGACTGCGTCGGCAAGTGCGAAGTCATTCTCATGCTCAAACACCGCGGCGAGCGGACCCGCCGCTGCCTTGAGTCCGCCACTGTCCGCGACGATCGCCCGGCAACCGCAAGCTACTCCTTCCAACGCCACAAGCCCGAATGGTTCCTGCCACCGCGATGGCACAACGATCACGCGATGCTGATTGAGCTCACGCACAAGGTCCTGGCCGGTCTTCGCACCAAGGAACGTGACTTGATCTGTGAGTTGGAATTGTTCGGCCATCGACACCAGCCTGGGGAGGTCCGGTCCGCTGCCAACGATGGATAGGCAAGGAAGGAAAGCTCGCTCTTTCAGCTGTTTTAGTGCGCTGAGCAAAATCTCGACTCCTTTGTCGGGGACAAGCCGGCCGACAAAAATCAAGTCGCGCTTTCGCTCGGCCGAACCATCTCGCTTAAAGAGTTCGTCCCGATACGGATTACCGACAATCGTGGACGGAACGCTCAGGTGATCGGCGATCGGCCGGCTAATTGCGATGTTGGTGGCAAACGGCACCAGAAAACGTTTGATGCGGTCCCGCAAGCCCAGCGAAGTATCGGTTCTCGCGATCCAGGTATGATGGGAGATCACCCAGGGACGGCGGATGACCAGATCGGCCAAAATGTCCGCAGACTGATATTGTTGTGGAATACAATATTCGACCAGCGCACAAGCTCAAGTAGTCGCGAAGGGGACGGCCTGCGAACAACCTCGAATGGAAATTTCTTTCCATCTGATTCAGGTGTCGCCGTGACGACTTTCACCGGGTGTCCGGCACGCTCAAACTCGGTCGCCAGCACCAGGCTGACCTGCTCAATGCCTCCCACACTTGGATGAAAGAAGTGTGAGGAAAGCAGAATTCTCATGGTGCGCTGAAACAATGATCCAAAGGATTCTTTGATTGAGCGGTAGGCCAATATCCTCCGCAGCTTATAACGATCTGTTGCCGCATCGTTCACTCCGAATACGGTCGTGACCGCTGCGCTGTACCCCGCCTCCCGGACCAGGTCAATAGTCCGCTCATTGTATATCCCATTTGGATAGGAGAAATCCACAACGGCAACCCCGAACGTGTCTTCCAACGATTTGCGGCTGGCGCCGATTTCTTCCCTCGCTTGGCTGATGCTGAGCCTGGTCAGATCCGGGTGCGACACCGTATGGGATGCGATCACATGGCCAGCCGCGAGCCATTCACGAATCTGCGTTTTATCCATCAGCGATTCCCCTGTTGTATCCCAATCATTTGTTTTGCCGATACGCCCGCTCACAAGGAATTGGATCGCTTTGCATCCGAAGCTTTCGAGAACACCCAGACCCTCCTCAAAACAGCTTCTATATCCATCGTCAAAGCTGACCACGATATTCCGGGTCGAATCAGTTTGCCCAAGGGCGTTGAATTCGAAACCGGCCGCCTTCAGTTCAGCCAGCTGATCGGCCAGAACGTTTTTCGAAACAAACAATCCTTTGCGACGATCCCGGAATCCGGCCCTGCCAATTTTATGATAGAGGAGGATTGGCAACCCGGTCTCGAATAGGGCGCGAAATGGTTTTAGCCTGAAATAGTGATCCGGAAAACCTTTCGGAGTCATCCGCTCAGGTCATTCAAGAACTGTTTCGCTATCTCGGGCAAACGTGGGTTCGGAGTCGTCCGCTTTGCAACCGCGACCCGCTCCAGAAATTTGCTGTCGACCGGGATCACCGAGTCCGGGTATTGTATGGCGTCCGAAATTCCGCGGAAATGCACATCGTTACGGCTCACGATCACCGGCAGGCCGTCGTCCAACATCGCCGCTGTGGTGCTGCTTTTTCCAACCAGAGAAAGCGGGGTTGTGGCTACGCCGAAATCCAAAGAAATTAGGAACCGCGAAATGTTTTCCAACGATTGTTCACCCATCCTGCAAAGTTCAATCTCCGATTTGTGCCTTCCGATCAAATCGCTCCAGACCGATTCCCCGGGGCCGATCCGTCCAACGTGGGTAAGCCGGATCGGGCGTCCAAGCTTTTGAAGCTGAGCGAGCATCTCGTCGGGGTTCCATTCCGGATGAACCGAGCCGAACAGACCGAGGGACAAACTGTGGTTGCCGCGCGGGAGCTCGCCTGGATTCGGAACGACCGGGACACTTCCAAATAAGCGAAGTTCCGTCGCTTTGATACCGTGCCGGGCCAATAAATCAACATAAACACGGTTTGAGGTGTGATTTGATCGACAATTTATCTTCGTCAGCAGCGATTGGATGATTCGTCGCTGAAAAATCCGAAAACCCGAACCTTTGCCGGCGCTGCTATCTCTGCTCCAATCCAAATCTCGTGAAACATGCATTGACTCTGGGTGCGCCCGATGATTGCGCTCAGAATCTGAGGCAAGGCAAAGTTCAATCCGGCCGGGTGAAAACTATATGGAACATATTGGAGGCTGACCCAATCACGGGTGAATGCCTCAGGAACGCTCTCGCCGCGTTCACCCGGTCAGGCCAGGGCATTCGCGGACCGAGCCTGAGCTCGCTCGGCGCCTCAGCCGAATCCGATACCCAGGTATCGTTTAGACTTAATAGGAATGTTTCGTGTCCGCCGTGCGCGCACTCGCCCGCTAGAGTCCGGGCATAGTCACCGACTCCGTCCTTCCCTGGTTCAATTGAACCGGCTAAAAAAAGGATTTTCACGGAAACGCCCTGACCGCCGGGAGCCCCGGCTTCTTAATCTTAATAAAATGACGTTCGGTAAACTTTGAGCTACTCTGAAATGGCGAGAACCCTGTGCGATCGGATAAGCATCCACGAACGATGCTCATGCGTACTTTGGGGTGCGCCGAACACGACTTCTGCAAGTAGGGGATCAATACAGGATTTGCTTCGAACATGTGGCAGGATAACCGGCTGGCGTCAACCAACGGAAGGAGTCCAAATGAGCACCGTATCGCTCATCGTCCCGTGTTATAACGCCGCGCAATTTTTAGACGCGACGATTGAGAGCGTCCTTTGTCAGGATCTGTCCGACTGGGAACTCCTCCTTGTGGACGATGGGAGCGATGATGCAACCTGGGAGATCATTAGCCGTTACATCCGCGTCGATCCCCGAATAATGGGATTCCGCAAAAGCAATGAGGGAACGACAAAAACGCGGAATTACGGCTTTGGGAGGGTCAATCCATTGTCGCGCTATATCTTTTTCCTCGACCACGACGATCAGCTGGAGCCGAACGCTCTTGGGCGAATGGCCGCGTATTTGGATGCACACCCAAACGTTGGTCTGCTGGCGTGTCAGTTTCAGGATATCAGCGCTGACGGACGCAAATTAGGGACTGGGAAGAGAAGCAGGTGGGCTCCAGGGATGATCTTTCCACGTGAATTGCGAGATGACGAAGTCGAAACACCCTTTGTCACATTCTTTTGTGCCACGGGTCAGGGACCGTTCGCTATGTATCGAAGATCGGTATACGTCCAAACGGAAGGATGGGACCCGACCATTTGGCCGCACGAAGACACAGACATGTTTTGCCAAATGGCGCTTCTCAGCAACATTCACTTCTTGCCCGACCGTCTGTACCTCAAGCGGGTGCATCCGGCCCAAGGTATGAGCAACGGAGCGCTAGTTCAGCGATCTTACACGGGATTTCGCTCGAAGTGGGACGACCGAAAGCCGAAGAATGCGCACGAAGCCCTGCTGTTACGAGATGCGAGGAAGTACTATTACTCTGTACATAAGCCATTCCGCGATCTCAAGGTGGCTCGGGTGGCATTGGTGAAATTTTTAACGCACCCCACTGTCCGAGGTTTACAATGGTGCATGCAGCTGATTGCGTCCGCTCTGCATGGCTTCCTCTTTAGTCGGTCGGAGGTCGGGCGTCGGTAGAACCCATCCGTCTCTACCAAACGGATCCGATACTTCAAAACCACAAAACAAAACGAAGGCCTTCACTTGGGCGTGTTCGGCCGCCTGCAGTTCAGGATTATCGTAGGCGAGACGGGACAGGAGGCACTGCATGCAGCATCAGCGTCCGAAGCGCGCCGCCGCTATAAAGCAAACCCTTTGCTGAACAGTTGTAATCCAGCCCGAACAGAAAGTCTGAAATATCACGATAGTCCGTTTGGTTGTGGTAGGTCGTGACCGATATTTTAGGGCGATATTTTTTAAGGAGTATGCTTCCGGATTTTAAGATCTTGTAGTCCCACCCCTCTGCGTCGCACTTAATATAAGTGACGCCTTGTGGCAAATGACGCGAAGCAAACTCGTCCAATGTAACGGTTTCTACCGGGTAAGTCCCAGTAATCTGCGCAGAAACGGGACGACTCCCGCCCGGATTGCTTATCTCTTCGAGAAATTGGGATTGTGCGTGAACGTCGCCCAGCAAATATCCAAAAAGGCGTGGTTCGCCCAGGTTTCGCAGCTCGAACAGACGGGAGATCACTCGTTGCATCGTCCGGGATGGTTCGACCAGTACCACCTCCGCACCTTTTGAGGCCGCCGCAGCGGCGAAAGCACCTTCCGCCGCACCGATATCCAGGACAATGTCATCCGCGGTGATATTGGTCGGTGGGACGTCGTAATGATGGGGATGATTCTGTTGAATCAATTCGCTGAGGAGCTGTTTCAAGGGATCAATCGGCGATGACTTCGGCCAAACAAATGTTTCGCCATTGATGACGACATATTGAAACTCCCCGTCCGATTGAACCCGATTGAACGCTTCCCCAAACCGAGCTTCAAATCGGGCATCGCAGCGACTGCTGGTATGATAAAGCCATTTTAAGCTTGGGTTGCCATATTGGTCGGCGTTGAAGAGAAACTGGACGGTCGCCGCGAGTCTTGCACCATCGATCATTCTGTATCGCCCACCTAAATCCGGTGCGCGGAGAGTCAACTGATTTTACGGCGCGTTCTGTACGAGCCGCTGCATTACACCTGCGCAAGGAGTGTCCGGATTTTGTCTGCCGCTTCTTCGGGATTGAAAATCTCCGGACGATCCACGTCGCGGCCAAGCATGAGCGTTTCGGGATGGCCCCATTGCAGGTAATGCTGCGACGCCGACGAAACTGCTTCACCTAGGAGGGTCGCGCAGGGGCGTCTGAATGCGGCCGCTACATGCATGGCCATGCTGGAATTGGAGACGACAAGCTTTGCGCCACCGATTACACCAAAACTCTCTCGCAACGTCAGCCTCCCCGCCAGATTCCGCGCCGCACCATGATTGCGAGAGATCTTCTCGGCCAGGCTCAAGTCGTTCTGTGAACCGATCACGAACAATTTTTGATCCCGCAGTAAACCGCTTAGCTTAACAAAATAATCTCCAGGCCACGCCTTGTTTGTATCGCCCGATCCCGGCGCAAACACAATCGCTCCGTGAGACTGAATCGGCACCTCGAGAAAGATCTGCGGCCGATTCTCAGGCAAGTCGGAACAGCCAAGAATCTGCGCGATATTCAGGGCCTGCCGTCCGACGTGCGTGTTGGGATTATAGTCGACAGCCGACTGCACGCCGGAGTGGCCGCCCGCATACCCACGTACGCCGAGCCGATACGGAATTCCGGCGCGAATCATTAGAAGCGAGCCGAATCCGCTGCCGAGCACATCGATACCCAAGTCTGCCTTCAGATCGTGGAGGGCCATTGCTTCATCGGAGAAAAGGGCAAAGCCAGCGGCCCTGATGACCGTCTGCGGTTGTACAAAATGATTGTGCCACGGCCCATTTATAGGAACGATTCGATCGACGTAAGGATTGCCTACTAGTACTCCGGTGTTCCACGATCCTATCCCCGCCATAATTTCGGCGTCGGGAAATGTTCGTTTCAGTGCTTCGAACAGAGGCGTGATGACGAGGAGATCCCCGATGTCGTTGTTGCGCAGCACAAAAATCTTTGCCGGGAGATCGGGGCACCGGCGCGCCTTGGGAGCAACCAGAGCAGAGGCCCAGACGAAACTTTCCAGAATGCTCCTACGCCATCCCACTCATTTTCTCCCACGTACACAACAGACCGCCGCCGGCAAAGCTGTCCGATTCCGGTTCGAGTCCTTGCGGACCGAGCCGATAAAAATGTTGATATCCTAATTCCCGCAAAAAGCGGACGACGCCTTCCGGAGTCCAGCCATAGGAACGAGTCCAAAATTCTTCCACTTCCAGAAAAATCTTCGGTCTACAGCGGCGCAGCGTCGATTCACCCCCGCGAAGGATCAATAACTCAGCGCCTTCCGCATCACATTTGATGAAATCGATTTTTGGAATCCGTTCCGCGTAACGATCCAGCCGGATCATTTGTACTTTGACTTCGCGGATTTGATTGCTCGTCCAGGAACCGGCGCAGTGGCGAACCAGTGCCGCCTGACCATGATCTTCATTGGGGATAAATAGGACGGTCTCTTGATCCTGCTCGCCAAGAGCAACACAATTCAAGAACACGTTCTTTTTCAAGCTCAACGGGGCGACATTCCCGGAAAGCAGCTCAAAGGTCGAAGGCACCGGCTCAAACGCGTGGACCTGCCCGGTTGAACCGACCAAGTCGGAAAAGAGTTGCGTGAAATGTCCGACGTTTGCTCCGACGTCCAACACAACATCCCTGTTTCGGACGATCGCAAGGTACATCCGTTTCTCCGGTGACCCCCGCCTCAAGACCGTGAGCACCGCCAAGTAAAGCGCCGGAACCCTCGCAAGCAGCCGGTGAATTGAGCGTCTCAATGCCTTTTCCATCGACGACCGGCCATCCGAAACAAATCCGGCAGTTTCGTCCAGCTTTCCATGTGGGGGGCCAGATGGCGAACCAAACGAAATGCATCAGGCTGGAAGTAACAATTATAACAGATGCTTGCGAACCTCAGACTGAGCGGATCAGGTGCACTTAGTTCGTTAACGTGATGCTCGATTGCCGCACCCGGAATACACCGGCATTTCCAACCGTGGTGATAGAGAAACGCTCCAAACTCGAGGTACGAAGTACCAAATCCGAACGTCTCGACCATCCGAAATCCTTGATCAAAGACCTCACGCGGATAAATCGTCGACCCGTCTGCGATGCCCCAATTATCGTCGACGTTCTTCACCGGCTCACCAACGCCCGCAGGCCCGAGCTGTGTAGCAGCCGGCGCGTGACCCACGCAGTGCCCTTCGATAAATCCATATTCGCCAGTCGTCCAGATTGCGAGCGGATCTTCGCGAATTGCCGCCAGGCATGCGGCAACGTGGCCAGGAGGAAGAAGATGGTCGTCGTCCATCGTTCGGATGTGTGTTCCGCGGCAAATCGTCGCGGCCGCATTTCTGTTTGCATACAAACCTCGTCCAGGTCCACGCAAATAACTGCAACCAAATCTGCGTGCCAGCGCTTCGATCGCCGACACATTGTCCGGATCGGAGTCGTCTGAAATGATCACTTCGAATGGTTGAACTTCCTGGGCCCGAAGACTCGCAAGAGTCCGCTCCAACGATGCCGGACGGTCCCTTGTAACAAGGGCAACACTCAACAGGACATTCGAGTGCATTGTCTTAAGCTTCCGGATGCGCACCGATCAGCCGCGCACGTCGCTCCTGTAACGTTCTCCTGAATCGAAGCTCCCATTTGATCAGGTGCAGCACCCAGACCGGAAATAGCACCCAACGCACCAAAACACTGAAAAACCGCGCTCTGTATTGGTCTTGCACACGCCCAAGTAACAGTCGACCCGTGCTTCGAACCAAATAAACGCATTCGCCGAGTGTCGCCGAGCTGGGCTGCGCTGCTTTGAGCCGGTAGAGCAGATGCCAACGATCTTGAAAAACACGGTAGAACCAGCGGCGAATCGTGACGCGCCTTGCGGGATGATAGACGACGGCGGCCGGGGCAAACGCCGCTATGATTCCGTTGCCCTTCAGTCGCCACGCAAATTCGAGATCTTCGCCTCCAGCTTCCAGAAAATCTTCATCGAACCCGCCCATGCGCAAAAAGAGATCTTTTCGAATGCCCAGATTACAACTCCAGAGTAGGCCTCCGAGAAGATTCTCAACTACTTCTTCAAAAGGATGACTTGTTTTGCCCGTGCATATCGTTTTGCCTTCCACGACCTGCGCTTCGGCCAGCGCGGTTCGGATGTGTTCCACCCAACCCTCTGCTGGGATGCAGTCGTCATCAACAAATGCAAAGAGATCGCCGGTCGCCTGGCTCGCACCGAAGTTCCGGTTCGCCGCCGGTCCGCGGCCTGGTCCGCGGACCCACTTTACCCCGGGGAACCGATTACGGACCATTTGCCGGGTCCTGTCACTTTTGCTGTCGTCGGTCACGACCACTTCGTCGGCACCGTTAATGTTCTCCAGACATCTGGCGACCAACTCACGCCGTTCGCAGGTTGGGATAACAACCGTAATCATTTGCGAGTCCAAAATTGGTAGTGCGGACAGAGCAGACTGATACACGCCGCCGGAATGTCTCCGGCCTTGAGATCTGCCGTCGCCATCACCTTCAAGGCGTAATTAATCTGACGTAAATAATCCCGAATTCCCATCCCGTCCGGACAGTTCCATCGGGCGTAACGTTCCAGAACTTCAAAGATTCCGTTGTCGGCAACTGATCGCGCGAATAGGCTGGGATCGAATACGACGGCGTAACCCGCATCGCGTAACCGTCGCCCCAGATCGGCATCTTCTCCGGCGCGAAGGGCTGCGTTGAATCCGCCGACGATTTCAACGGCCGATCTTCGAACGACGAAACATCCCGAAGCCAGCGCCGCGTCGCGGGATATGGCGCGCTCCATATTTGACCGAAACAGGTGTCGGCCCCGCCACCGGTTTGAGACCGTTGGGGATCCAGCTTCCTTGATCCATCCGAAAACCGCGGCAACTTTCTCGTCATCGAACCAAAGCAAAGCGTGAGAAAGAAAATCTCGATCAAGCACCAGCGACGCGTCGCATCCGAGCACGAGCTCAAAATTCGCTTCCTGCATCGCTCTCGTTCTGGCTGCCCCGCGACCTCGATTCACTTCCAGACGAACTATCCTTACCCCCTCTATCTCCGGAAGACCATCTGTTGAACCGTCATCAAGGACAAATATTTCATCCGGCCGCCGAGATTGCCCGAGCACAGATTTTACAGCATCGCGAATGGTTGGCCCGGCATTATGACAGGGAATGTAAGCGCTGACAGGCATACCGACGGTTTTAGCAAAAAATCGAGAGGCCAAGAAGTCAAGGTCGGCCAATAGGGGCACTTCGTCCTGATTTTCGCCACCAAGCGTTGCGCCCGGTGACCGCGATCAGGTCCATGCGGGCCCTGAACAGGTTACGGGCGCAGCGCTCTAACTCTGTCGGGGAATGGAATTCAAGAACGAGGTAGGCCGTGCGCTCGAGCGAGCCTGCCGCTCCGGCCAGTACCTCCGCCCCGTGACCCTCTACGTCTATCTTGACCAGGTCAATGGGTTCGGAATCGACACCTTCGGCTGCCAGCCACGCGTCGAGGGTGTTGCCCCATACCCGGCGAATCTGCCGGCCCGCTTGGGTGCCAACCGAATTGAGGCCGCTGCGCGGATCGTCGTAGCGGAGCCTTACCTCACCCGGTGCGTCGGTGACAACCCCGCACACAGGCCGCCAGTCGACCCTGGGGTGCGAGACCGCCAATGCCGCGGTGGCCGCCGACAGTGCTTCCTCCATCATTTCGAAGCCCACCACTCGCGCCGAGGGTTGGAGCGCAAACCAATGCGCGACGGTGGATCCGAGATTTACCCCGACGTCAACGACGCGGCACTTCGGCGTACATGCCAGATGCTCCTCGACCTCGGGATTGAGCAGTTCTCCGCCGCAGAAGTTGCCCAGGAAGTTGATCGCCTGTTCTCGACTCCGTAGTTCGCCATCGCCCGGCGTGTGCACGGCCAGATCAGCGAACGCAGCGGCCATCCACAAAAAGTTAGTAAATTGCCTTCCAGCCCAGGCGACGGTATGCGGGTAGGCCGAGCCTCCATGGACTAAAAGGCTTCACGTCGCCCGTCGCAAAAACTCTTCAGCCGGTCGCTCTGGAAACCCGGTATCCTGGAATTTTCAGCCATAAATTGCGGAGCCAATCTGTGCGTACTCGGTTTAAAGCTGGAATGACCAGGCGAACAGAACGTAAGGTAAATCATACATTGCATCGTCGCACGTGAAACCCTCCGCTCCTCCTCCTTACAGGTCCGTTCAGTGCTAGGCGCTGGATTACGCCGAGATTCACGCGTAACCTATTTGCGGCATTACCAGGCAATGGTCCTGGCGAGGAATCAACGTCGATCTTGCTACCGCACGGATAGCCGAGTTTGACCGCTACCGACCGAGGGATCACAACGTTGTGGCGTGTCTTTCGGACAGAGTGGCGCCGGTCGAGATCGCCCACTACGAGATGCCGAGCACAGACCGTGTAGTCGATCCGCGAAACACGGAAAAACTCTCAATCGTGGGGCAAATGCCAATCTGCTATTCATCGGCAATCACAACGACTCTTACCGCCGTTGTTGAAGAGTCGCCTTTTCGATTGAACGAGGTGCAATACCTGAACGTCGATTGCGAAGGCAGCGACCTGGCGATACTTCGTGGTCTGGATCTCGATCGATGCCACCCTGCGATCTTGAGCATTGAAGCCTTCGGCGATGCAGAGCGCGACGCGATTGCGCGAATTCTCGCTCCTCATGCTTATCGTTGCGAAGTGAGCATCCCGCCAACGATGATTTTTGTAAGCCGCTAACTAAACCTGTTCGCCGCCGATCATGCTTTTGTACAGCCGCATGTGCGCGTCGATCATTGCGTCTTCGCTGAACTTTTCAATCACCGTTTGGCGGGCATTTTCTCCGATCCTGGAGATCTCGTCCCGCGAGCGCAGAGCCCGATGCAGAGCGTCCGCCAAAGCGACGCCGGAAATCTCTGCAGCAAGAAAACCGTTCTCACCGTCCGTGATCTGCTCGACCACGCCGCCACTGGGTGTCGCCACGACACAGCAACCTGAAGCCATCGCCTCCAGGATCGTGCACGGAAAATTCTCTGCGGGGGACGCGAAGAGAAAGAGATGCGATTCGGCATACAATTCCGCTATCGTCCGGCGATCCGAAATGTAACCAAGGTCGCGCGTTTCGTACCTTCCTTTTAATCGAGCGATCGCCCAACCGCTGTTCGAACCTGCAAGCGTCAATTCAACGTCTGCGGACTCCAAAAGATTCAACGCCTCCTGGACAAACTGAAATCCCTTGTGCGGATCCTGGAAATTCCGATTTAGGATCAGAATTTTCAAGCGACGGGACTTTCGCTGGGCCGGTGCAAAGCAGCCTGCATCAATTCCATTCGGAATATGATGCACTTTCCACTCCTTTCCGACCTGGCTGGATCGAATCGTTTCGTAGAAGTATTTCGACGGCGCAATTACGGTCAGTGAGATGCCACCGAGTGCGCCAATCTTTCGACGCAATTCTTCCCCTGTCCGATCGATGTTGCCGATTGGCCAAAGACCAAGCTGTGGACACTGTCCACACTGATTAAGATAACCGTGGCACCCTCTCGGATGATCGCACCCGCCCGTCACTCCCCAGAGTCCGTGAAAAGTCCAGACCACAGGCTTCACGGCAACCAACGCCGCGAGGCTCTCAATAGAAGCATATTGCCCGTGAAAATTGTGGATATGAATAATATCTGCGGGATCGTCTCGAAGTTTCGCGAAGCATCGATTTGTCCACTCGAACGTCGGGCACATCGTTTCCACGAGGTCATGAAAACGCGTGCGACTCAATCGGCTCAGAACCCTGGGATACATCACTTCGGCCGTGCGCTCCGGAGTCTCGGTGACCAACAACCGTGCTTTCCGGAGACGGGACCGAAGTTGATGAATAACCGTCTCCGCTCCACCAAGCTGGAATTGATTGTTAACCAGGAGGACCTCCATATTCAGGTCGGCCCTCCGCCGCTGCTCCCAATTCGCGATCCCATCAACGCTTTCCGGCCAAATCTTCGCGCAAATTCCCAGAAGCGACCAGGTGTCAGGCTGGCTAGCTTTGAACGGCGGTAGATCGTAAACGCGGCTGGACCAAGCGCCCAAGAGTGAATGCATACCTCAAACCAGATCTTTTCAATTACCCTCCTGAAGCTCACAGGCTGATAAATCCGATTTGCGCTCAGCAACTCCACCAGCCACGCCTCAGCCGCTCTGAGCTGCCGGACATCCGAATCCCACGGCCAGGCGATCAAGCGGCTATGAAGCTCGACCCGATCAGCCACCCCAAGACGCTTCAATTGCCCTCTGTAAATCGCGGCAACGGCTTTTTTCATCATTTCAGGAAATCGCTTACTAATGCCCTGGTCATGTTCGCGGTAACTGACCAGGATCGTATCAAGCGGAAAAAAAGAACGAAACGGTGCGATTCGGGTCCAAAGTTCATAGTCTTCCGCAGGTTCGAACTCGGCGTCATACGGCTGCCACCGCCTGCGGCGCGCCATCACGGAGGATTGCACAATACAATTTCGAAACAGCAGCGTCGGCCCAACTTCGGCGTACGTTAACGGTCTCCGCCGGCCAACATTGAGACGGCAATTTTGAATCAATTCCGCGCGCCCGAACACGACATCGAAACGTCGATGCTTCTCCAACGCCCGAACCTGGATTCCGAGCCTGTGAGGTTTCGCCAAATCATCCGCGTCAAGAAACGCGATAAACTCGGAGTCGCTCCTTTGAATCCCTTCGTTGCGCGCCGTGGCCGCACCCTGATTATTTTCGCGACGGATAGACTTTACTCGCCGGTCGTGCTCGAAGCTCTGCAGAATTTCCCAACTCTGATCCGTCGATCCATCGTCAACCGCAACCAATTCGAAGTCGCGAAAACGTTGATCGAGCACACTCCCGATTGACTCCCGCAGGAAGGGAGCACTGTTGTAGACCGGCATGATGATTGCAACGCGAGGCACGACTTAAATTCCTAATGCGTCAATCCGGCCGTACGGAAAACCCTGTCAAACCGCTTCTCCCAGGTATGCTCATTGAGACAACGGCGTCTGCCGTTTTCACGAATTCTTTCGCGCTCGGCGGGATGGCGAATAAAGAACCGGATCTTGTCGCGGAGTTCGTCCGGATCCCGGTAACAGACGATTTCCTGGTCGATATCGAAAAAATTGCCCAGTTCCTCTTGATATTCGGTCAGATAAAACGCGCCACTCATTGGTATTTCGAAATCACGCAACCGTATCTGCGTGATCCGCTCCGTCCCCGAAGTCCAGCACGCGGCGAATCCGAGGTTCACCTTCGTGCGGCTATAAGTCCGCACCATTTCATCGTCGGTAAGAACTCCTCCTATGAAACGGTTTGGTATCCCGCGCCTCTTGCCACCCCAATTCCAGCGCAATGGATGCAGTGAATGCCGTCGTCTGGTGAAGTATTCCCAACCCGGCCCCCACACATTCACATCGATCCCCTGTTCTATCAGCGACTCGATTAGCCCGGGCCGTTCGCCGTATGCCTGACCGATAAAGCCTGCATCGAACCTCTGCGTCTCAGGGTATGGCCGATAGAGATCGGGATTTGCTCCCTCCTGGCAGTAAATCGGGTTCGCCCCGATCCGCTTGTACTCTTGAAGCCGATCCTGTTCCGGAACAAGACAGAAATCGTATTGCGGTGCGATTTCGCTCACCAAATGAAACTGGTATGACGCGTTGCAGAACCAGTTCATTGTTTTAATGCCAAGCGCTCCGATCTCGCGGATCGCACCCGGTTCGACACACGCATTATAAAAGTAGCTGAAAAAGAGATCGACCGCGCGTTTCGAGTGCGCCGATTTAATTTGAGACAACAATTCCTCACTGAGGCACGGACGATTGCACTTAGTAAATTCAAGCTGGCCAGGATTCGAGGAATCGAGGCGTTCAAAGGTTCCATCCAGATCGTAGTCGAAATCAATGATTTTGTGTCCGAGCTTCGCAAGAGATCCGCGCAGATTCTCGCGCCAGACATTGGACCTGAGCTGGATGTTCGGCGAATTCGCGGCTGCGTAAAAGATCCTCATTCAATCGGAACGTGTAACTCAGAGAATAACCACAGATCGCACAGATTTGATAGTACAGACGCGCACCCCAACCGGCGTCTCTCCCCGTTTTTCGCTCCCCACATTCCGAATCTTGCGGTTTATAAACGGACTGCTAATAGCAACAGATGATACCTTCACAGGTAAATCGCTGGTTTAGCGCATTCGGTTTTCATTTCGGCTATGCCTATACCGCGCTGAAAGGGCTGCGACGGTATTGGTCGGACTACGAAAGGATCAAAACGCTGAATTCTCAATCCTGTGGGCGATGGGACATCAAACCGAACTATCCCTGTCTCAACGACTTCTACGATCAGAGCGGCATTGCGCGAGGTCATTATTTCCATCAGGACCTACTGGTCGCGCAGAAAATATTCAAAAGACAGCCCCTGAGACACGTTGACGTAGGCTCGCGAATCGACGGCTTTGTCGCGCACGTCGCTAGCTTTCGACGCATTGAAGTCCTGGATATCCGCGAACTTGCCTCGGCTGTTCCAAATATCCTCTTTCGTCCGTGCGATCTACTCAGTCTTCCGCCTGAGTTCCACGAGTATGCCGATTCGATCTCCTGTTTGCACGTGATTGAGCACATTGGTCTTGGGCGATTCGGTGACGCAATTGATCTTGATGGACACGTGAAGGGTTTGACGAGTTTGACAGGGATGTTGAAGCCGGGGGGAACGCTCTACTTGTCGATGCCATTCGGGGTGGAAAGAATTGAATACAATGCTCATCGTGTCTTCGATCTCAGAACGATTGTGGACTTGATTGAGCCACGCCTGCAAATCGTTGATTTCTCAATGGTGGACGATTCTGGAGATCTGCACACTCATGCAGATTTGTACTCCGCCGTCGATCGTTCCCGCACCTATCGATTTGCCCTGGCAATATTCGAACTGCGTAAACCCGATCAATTGGCACGGTCCAGCGATGAACAGCGCGACTTACAAAAAATCCTCCAGTCTCTCTGAATAAACGGATTGATCGAATAGAATGAGCGATATCGCCGTGTCCATCCAAAATGTAAGCAAAGTGTACCGGATCATCGATACGCGACAACGGGCTACTACATTAGCAGAAGCTTTGACCCGGTTGCCTCGAGCGACTAATCGCCAAACCGATTTTTGGGCACTTCGCGATGTTTCGTTGGAAATCAGAAAAGGAGAAGTGCTCGGAGTCATCGGCCGCAACGGAGCCGGCAAATCCACGCTACTTAAAATCCTAAGTCGAATCACTGAGCCGACATCAGGCGTCATTGACTTGTATGGCAGAGTCGGAAGCCTGCTCGAAGTCGGAACCGGATTTCACCCTGAACTTACCGGGCGCGAAAACATCTTTCTGAACGGGGCAATACTCGGGATGTCCCGGCGTGAAATCGGCGCCCAATTTGATTCAATCGTTGCGTTTGCAGGAGTCGAACAATTTTTAGAAACGCCGGTTAAAAAATATAGCAGCGGAATGTACGTCCGTCTGGCCTTTGCCGTTGCAGCCCACCTGAATCCCGAGATTCTCATTGTCGACGAAGTTCTCGCGGTCGGAGACCTGGAATTTCAACGCAAATCGATTGCGCGGATGGAGGAAGCCGCAGGGCGAGAGGGCAAAACGATCATATTTGTCAGCCACAATATGCCGGCCGTCGCCAAACTTTGCACTCGAGTGGCGTTGTTGAATGCCGGCCGGATCGAGACCGCTGGAAGCACTCAGCCAGTTATTCGAGAATACCTCGCGAAGCTGTCAAAACCGGATACGATCGGATCCAACGTCCTCAGGGACGAGATCCCGCAACCGTTTGAGGAACTTTGCGTCGACGTGCTGGATGCTCAACGTCAGCCGACCAAAACGTTCAATATTGGTCAACCATGGCTCGTCACGGTTGAGTTTCGCGTTTCGAAATCGATTCAGCATCTGATCGTAGCGATCGGCTTGCAGACTGTGACGCAGATCCCGATCATGTCGATCTGGTCGCAGCCGGCTGATATTATGCCGGGGTGTTACGACGTTGAATTCCTTTGCGACCTGCCGCTCAGTGCTGGCGAAATCAGTCTAACTTTGGGAATTTCGACTTTTGAGCGCACGATCTTGTATAACGAAGGACTTTGTCTTATCTCAATTCTGGATGTCGCTGTTGAACAACAACCATTTCGAACCTCAGGCGCCGGTCTGGTAGCAAGCTTTGCACGACCCATGATTACTCCGAAGCAGTCAAACCATGTCGATACCTGAATTGTCGGCATACGATGCAGGGATATTGATTTCGTTCGGATCTTATTCGCGATGCTAGCGCATAGTCATTGGACCCGATTTCTGAAGCGAGCCGCGAGACCTATCGCGGCCGATTGGTTGCCTCCGGCAGTCTTGCGCCTTCTCAGCCGCAAAAAGGCGCCGGTCGAACTTCAAGAAACACACGAGCTCCTGTTTGCGACCTTGATTCGACCGGCAGGGCTTTGCTTCGATATTGGCGCAAATATTGGGCAGCGGGTCGGGGCATTCCGCCGCCAGGGATTTCGCGTCATCGCAGTCGAGCCGCAGGAAGTCTGTTTTTCTCTCCTGACCTCGAAATTTGGAACGGATCCTGGAGTGAAACTCGTTAAGAAGGCCGCGGGCAAAACATCCGGCAGAGCCATGATGATGATTTCCAACACAAATACGCTATCAACCTTCTCGAACGAATTTATTGCGGCAACAAAACAGTCTGGGCGGTTCCAGGGAATTAGTTGGACCAAGAAGCAAGAAGTCGACGTGACCACTTTGGACGAGCTGATCGCCCAGTACGGAGCACCGGATTTCGTGAAAATCGACGTCGAAGGATTTGAGCAGGAGGTGATTCAAGGTCTGAGCCGACCGATTTCTCTTATGTCGATTGAGTGGGTACCGGAACTGACAAACGTTACTCTGGGGTGCATTGACCACCTTTCGCAGTTTGGTCGGCCAAGTTTCAATCTTTCCTGGCTCGAAAGCGGACGCCTCTCATCGCAACGGTGGTCAACCCGCGAAGAAATAACGGAGATTCTGCATCTTTTCCGATCTGAAACTTATCTGTTCGCAGAACTTTACATCCGGTTCGAACACAGGAACAGCCAGGCGCGGCTTTAAAAAAAAGGCCGATTTCAAATGACATCCGCAAATTCGCGTTCCACTCGCTTGAAAAGCATCAGCCCGCATGCGAGAACCAAGGCGGAGACAATCAAAACGTAGACCAGGCTCCAAAACCTGAAATCCCCCTCCGCTAAAAGGCTCCAACGGAGTCCCTCAAAAATAGGTACCAGCGGATTTAGTGAGAATGTGCCACGCCATTTTTCGGGAACCGCTGCTGTCCGGTAGGCAATCGGGCTGGCATAAAACAGCAACTGGATCAGCACCGGAACGACATACTGGACATCGCGGAACCGCACGGAAAGCGCGCCACTGATCAGCCCTAATCCGAGCGCAAACATCAACAATATTGCCAGCCAGAATGGTAACGCGATAATTTCCCACCCGAACGGCGGCCCTGTAACCAGCCGCAGAAGAACAAAAAACGCAAAACCCACACCCGCATCCAGAAGCCCGGAAGCGACGGCGGAAACGGGCAAAACAAGCCGCGGAAAGTAGACTTTGGAAATCAAGGCCGAATGCTGCAGCAGAGATTGGCCGGCCCGTGTAAATGCTGCGCTGAAGAGGGTCCAACCAATGAATCCCGCAAGGACAAAAACAAAGACGGAACTCCTTCCAGGTTTCGTCACGCCCGCGATCGTCCCGAAGACGAACGCCAGAATACCGGACGCGAGCAGCGGCTGCAGAATCACCCACGCAACACCGAGCGCAGTTTGACGGTAACGGAGCTTAACATCTCGCACCGCCAGCGCCGCCAGCAATCCACGAAATTGGAAGCATTCCGCGACGTTGGGCCACTCGAAGCCCGCGGAAGGCCGAATCCGGATATGGTAGTTGTCGGCCATGACTTAAACCGCGCTCTTCTGCGACCCATAGTACTGTGAGTATTTGTATTGATAGTATTCCCCGTAGACTTCGGACACATCGTTGCAAACGACCCCGAGGACGTTTGCCTGCCGATCTCGCAGAAGTTCGAGCGCCCGCCTAGCGACTTTTTCGGAGGAATGGCCAAAACGCACAATAAAGATCGTCGCATCCAACTTCGGTGCGAGGCTGGTCGAATCATCCGCGGCCATGATCGGGGAGGAATCGAAAATAACGTACTGATACCGACCGTATATCTCACGCAAAACGTGCTCGAGGTGCGGACCAAGGAGGAGTTCACCGGGGTTCTGCACCTCGATCCCGCGCGGAAGCAGATCCAACCCCGGCACCGAAGTTGGAACGATGCAGTCGTCGACACTCGATTTCTCCTGGATCAAGTCGCTCAAACCAGGACCGCTCTGGCGGTCGAGCAACCGATTAAGCGATCCGCGACGGAGGTCGCCGTCGACAACCAACACACGTACTTTTGCCAGCGCCATTGTGATCGCAAGATTCAAAGCGATGGTCGACTTTCCTTCGTTCGGAATTGCGCTGGTCACCAGAATCGTTTTCGGCCGTTCACCGTCAACCGGCAAATAGAGCAAGGAAGACCGTAGTCCGCGAAGTGACTCGGCGAAAGCGTGACGCGAATCGTTTTCACGCAACGGCGTCAGTACACCCTTCTGTTTCTGGGTCGGGATCTGGGCGAGCACATGTTCGTCAAGCCTCGACTCCGTGTCGGCTGTCGAAGTGATGCGGTCGTCGATGAAATCCAGGAAGAAGATGATGCCAAGCCCAAGCACCAATCCGCCGCAGACCCCGACCACCAGTACGCGTTCAAATCCAGGTTTGATCGGTTCCGCAGGGGTCGCTTTTTCCAGGATCGAAATCAGATCCTGATCGACGTTTCGGCTGATATCGACTTCGTGAAGGTTATTCACGAGGCGGTCATACAGACCCTTCGTGCGATCAAAGTCCCCCTTGATTCGGTTGTACTCAGCGAGCCGCTCGCTGAGAGAAAGGGCTTTATTATCCCACTCAGCGATAACGTTCGTCAGGTTATCGATCTGCCCTTTGATTGAATCCCGCACATTCTTGAACCGATCAAGACTCTGTTGCCGCAGAGTTGCGATCAGGATCTCTTCCTGTGAGATTTTATCGGCCAGGTCCACCATCCGCGGATGCTTCGGGCGCAACGTCTTCGCCAGCTCGTCGCGATCGGACTTCAACAGGGCAAGCTGCTGCTTGGCCGCAAGATATTGATCTTCCGGCTGCATCCCGGTGCCGAACAATCCCTCAGACTGCTGGTCACTCGCGCGTGCTGCAAGATCTCCCGCGTGCCCTGGATCGTTTTGCGTCTTGGCGATGATCTCATCGAGATCCATTGTACCAAAAAGCTGGTACTGCGTTTTCAGGTCGGCCAATTGCCGATTGAGGTTGGCCACGTAGGCGCCGGCGCTATTTCCCTCCTGTTCAAGATATCCAACGTTGTTCGCTTTTTGAAAATTCAGCAGATCCTGTTCGCTTTGCTTCATCTCGCGTTCCACGCGCGATATCTCCTCAATAATTGCAGCCTGGGTGTCCTCCGACTTGCTTGACCGCATCTCTTTCTTCGTCGCAATGTACTCGGTCATGATCGCGTCCAATAACTTCCGGACGTATTCCGCATCCGAACCGGTCGTCGACAGGACGAAGATAGAAGCTTGTGGCAGTTGCGAAACCGTCAGCGTTGCGGGAACCGGCTGGAGCTGTGGGTCGGTTGAGGCAAGAAGATTGACCGCTTTTGTCCGAACCTCTGAACTCTTCATCAGTTCAGCCTGAGTTCCAAAGAAGTTCGCGAGTTCCTCGCTGAAAACGGCTCCCTCCTGGATATTGATCCGCCCACTTACCATCATTCGGCCGGAGGAAACATAGACCACGCGTTGTTGAAAGATCAGCCAGGAGGCGATCGCCAAACCGGTCGCAGTGGTAAAAAAGGGAATCCACCAGAAGTGGGCAAATGATCGAAAAACTCTGAACAGTCGCGCCCTGAAGCGTTCCCACCAGCCATCTTGCCGCGCGCTAATTTTCAATAAATCATCCATTAATCGGACCGGCTGAACTCGGCTTAAAAATTGATAAGCCGTTCAGGAACGATAATCGTATCCCCATCTTCCAACACCGGGTCTTTGTCGGATCTTCCCTTGTTAACGATTTCGTCCACGTTCACAAAAATGGTCTGGTTGGGACCTCCGGCTTTTCGGATCAGTTTGACTTTCCGCCGATTCGCAAAGTCTGCGAACCCCCCAGCCCGAAGTATCGCCCTGCTGACCGTAAGTGTCTCATCCGGAGGGATATCAAGAGGGCCTTGGCTGCGGACTTGACCCGTAATATACACTCTTCCCGGCGATTTCAAACCGCTCGCGTCCAGCGCCACAATCACGGTGGCTTTGTAGTAATAGTCGCGTTCGAGCGGTCCCTTCATTTCATAAGCCAATGCCTTGCACGTCTTGCCCGCGGCATGCACCCGGCCAATCAGCGGGACCTCGACTTCACCGGAATCAGTCACAAGAAGTGAAACCGGAGGCTCCTTGTCTTCGACAACGCGCATGCTCAGCTGATCGCCGACTCTCAGGGAACGTTTATCATCCAATACGTCCATCGAATTCGTGTACGCGGCTGCTGAAGGCGAATCACGCGACACCCGGTTTTGCTCCGATCGGGTTGATTGTTGCGCAGCGACGTTGTGCACGATCCCGATCAACAGAAACAGCATCGTCGCTGCGGAACATCGGTGGAACGAATCAAAATGCATAACTGATTCCAAGGAGGACCTGATCCTGATAGAAACTGCGCTCGATCAAGTCCGAATTGCTATCGATAATCTGGTAGCCGGCGTGGAGATTGGCTTTCGGTCCGAGGGCATAACTCAAGAGAATCTCCGCTCCGACCCGGTTGATGTGCTCGACTTCGAACGTTCCGGATGAATCGGCGGAGTGCTCGTAATAAGCCGTAATTGCAGCGTTTGTGCGGCGGTTGACCCGCCAATCTCCTTCATACCGAACGTAAAACACGTTGGTGTAATTGGTCGTCAACCCAAGCTGAGCTTCGTACCCGAATGAAACGTGATTCGTCCAATATCGACTCTGCCGATGATCCAACTGGACGTGGAAATAAGGAGAGTTGAGCTGCGAAGAATCCCCGTTGCCGCCTCCGGTGTTAAAGCTCCCGCCCTGATAACCAACCTCCGCTTCCCCCTTCACATACCGAGTCAATTGGGCCGTCGCGAACACGCCGGCACTGTAGCCGACGCTGTCGTTTTGAAAGTTCTGCTCGTAGTACACATGCCCAAACGTCCCTCGGACACCCACCGACAAAGAGTCACTCAGAAGCAACGTCCCTGACAGATAAACCTGGTCCTCGTTCTCATTCAAAAAGTCGTAGGCGGAGTCGAAGGAGTAAAGGGTGTAGTGCGTATACCCGCCAAATAAAATCACCTTGTTCAGATCCCAAGTCACGTTGAGCCCGGCAGCATTCTGAAGCCGCTCGAATCGGACGACGCGACTCAGATCGATCTCGTCAATCGGGTTTTGCTGGATCGAAATTTGATCAAATAGCGTGAATTTGAAATCACCTACGTAAATATCAAAAGCGAGCTGCGAATCGGGGGTAATCGCGACGCTGGAGGAATCAAATTGCTGATAATTCGCATATTTTACGTATCCAGCTCCTAGATTCATGCGGATGACATTGTCCTGGCTGAGCTGCCACAAGACATTCGCAGTAACGCTCGGCTCGATGATCAGATCGCTTTTGCGGCCCGTTTCTGCCAGATTGATGTTGTCGTTATAGAGCAAATCCACATCGGCGGAAAATCCAACGAGGGCAGGGCCCAGTTGAAGGTTGTATTGTCCAGGATTTATCGCGGGCTTGTTCGCCTCTGCACTTTGTGAACCTGCCAGGGACGGCCGGATCGACTCCTGCGCTTCAATGCTGTGGCACCCAAAATATACAAAAGATAAAACCAAAAAAGTCGCACCGTGCCTCCGCATTATCGTCCGGATTCCCATGACTAAACAATCAAAACAATCAAAGCAAGCAAAAAAAGCTACAGTTCCAGGCTTCATTTGTCTTCGCGCCACACCACGTGCTTGTTGGTGGCCGAACGAAAATGGACCAAAACGCTGTCGCCAACATGTTGGCTCAATTGTCGGGCTAACGGATCATGCCTTTAGCCGATAGCATTATTTTCGCGACACCGTAGAGCATCTTCGAGGCGAGCTGCTGGACGAAGTCTCACAAGAATCGCTCGCCAATTGTCTTAAGAATGTTCTAATCTATCCCGTTATTCATACGGACGGGCCGATGAAAATTACATTTCCAGTACTCCTCGCAATTGTAGGATTACTTACCCAGTCTCAGTCCATTGCGATCGGGCAAGAACAGGAATCGAGAGATCAAAACCGCGAGTCCCTCGTACCGGAAGAAGCGCAGACAACCGAACGAGCCGCGTCGATCGAAGCGCAGCGAACGAACGGCTCAGTATCAGCCGAACGCGTCGCCCTGGATGAGGTCAGAGATGCGGTCCAGACGGACCCGCTTAAAGCCCCTGACATCGTTGCGCAATCAATCAAAACCGATGTGCCCCGCCCGATTCCGACGAGCTGCGAAATCGTGCAGGTAGCCATCACGGCTATGGGAAAAAAGGCTACGAGGGTAGTGGTCGCCCGGATCGTCTATGCCGCCGTAAGCGCGCGGCCGAGTGAAACGCTTGATATCGTGTGCGTTGCAATACGGGACACGCCAGGCGCGTTCCATCAGGACATCGCGCACGCCGCAATCGCCGCGGTGCCCGATCCTAACGCTCGTGTGTCGCGAACGAGTCTGGAATCCGACGCTTGCGGCTGCCCTTCGCGACCCGAGTCGTATGAGGGCATACCTCTATCTGACGCAATTTATGACGAGGCTCTTCTGGTTGGAGCAACCGCGTACGAACTGAATTACTATCCGGTTCTTGGCACCACCGGGATAGCGAACGACAACCCGATTAACGATAATCCTCCGTCAACGCCTCCACCAACGCCTCCGCCTAACAGCCCGTAGGCGTAGGGGGTTGAAGTTCAAGGTTCAAGGGTGCAGCTGCAGTCAGAACGTAGGTTAGAGCGGCTTTACCGCATTAACCCGCTCGCCACGTTCCAGGCATCGCACCATCGATTTGCCCCCGCGTAAGCTTCCGCTTTCATCAATACAAAGTAGTCAGGACAATTCGGACTCTGAGTGAGCGGCTCGAGGATTTCCAGCGCCTCGTTCCAGCGTCCCGTATCGTCGAGGATCGAACAAAGATTGAATGCGGCGGCATAGTCTCGAGGGTCGAGCGAAAGCGCGTCCCGGCAGAAGGGTTCCGATTGCCCGCTTCGTTTCGGGAAGGCAATTGGCCTCATCACGCGCATTGCGATCGTGTATGCCTTTTGACAATCATGGTCGATCGCCGCTTTGGCCGCTTCTGCCCGAGTCAGCACCTGGCCCTCATTCGGAGTTAATTGCGATCTTTTAGATTCGAGAAATTCCAGCGTGCGAGGATCCACATTGGTCGGGTCAAGAGCAAGTACGGCAAGTGACGGCGAACCGTCCGCAAGACTGATCGTAGCGAGGCGCAACTGCGGATCGTGCAATGACGCTCCCAACATTTGATTGTAGAGAGATTTTTTTTCTTCCGGTTGACTTCGCCTCAGTGCTTCCCGCCATGCAGCGATCGCAAGCGTGCGATTAACCCCGACCCAGGCCAATCCCTCACTAAACGGGACAAGGGCGAGATTTGGTTCCAGGAAATCCGCATAATGAAAATCCACGATCGCTTGTCTCCAGTGCCGCTCATACACATCCGCGAAGCCGCGTGAAACATAGAGAGGCCACCGCAACGGCGCTCGGCGGAGTCCGTCCGCGATTGCCCCCTGCGCGCGGTCCCAGTCTGCCGCAGCAACCGTCCTTTGAATCTTTTTTTCGATCGCCGCGTCCCTGATGAGGATGCCCGAAAGCGCGATCATCCCGATGCTAAAAAATCGGCTTACCCAGACGAGCACTTTCGAACTTCCAAAGATGAGCCTCGGCTGGGTGCAGAGCGACGCCAACACCAGGATCGGCAGAACCGTTCCAAGACGATGCCCGGGAACATCCACAAGACTATTGATAAGAAACGCTCCGAGAGCGACCAGACCGGCAAATCGAACGCCATTTTCATGTCGGAACGCGCTCCGCGCCTTTCGAAAAAATACTCCGGCAACCGCGAGCCCACAGAACAGTATAGACACCCACCCCATCTCGTTTACCATCCACAGCCAATCGCTTTCAGGGTGGATCACTCGTTCATCGTTCAGACTAGTCTGCCGAAATTGTGGGAAGATCACCTCGAAATTTCCCAGACCTATCCCTGCAATCGGTGACTCGCTCGAGAGTCGTAGAGCATCCTGATAAATGTAAGATCTGAAGCCAAGTCCGTACGACCAAACGTCCGGCAACCGGCTCGCCACGCCTCCCCCAATGATCAGCGTAGCGGAACAAACCAGCAGGACGGCGCCGCCCGCCACAGCCAACCTTTCCCAAATTGACCTCTGCCGAAGAATCAACCAAAGAAATATCCCCCCAACGAAAAGACAAAGAGGCGTCCGTGAATTCGTTAAAAGCAGCGCAATCAGGCACAATCCAAGGGGACACAACCAGAAAGCTCCGTGCCATTCCCGATGCTGCAGAGAGGTGACGCACAAACCCGACGCCAGCATGGCGCCAAGTCCCATCAAGGTGGCGGTTTGATTTCGATTGGGGAACGGCCCAAATCCTTGGCTGGGGTGCCAGCCCGGCATCGCAATCGATAGAAAATGCGCCGCAAGCGCAACGGCCGCCACCACAGAGATGCCGCAACACAGGACCTGAATCCCCCAGATTCGCCGGTTCTCACGCCATTGCAAAACCCAAACCCCAAACAGGATCGCGGATACCATCACGCAAAACCGCACAAGACTATGATACGGCTGCAGCGTCACCATCCACGAAAGCCCCGGGATCGTCTGGCGAATCATTGAATGCCACTCAGGCTCGCCAAACCAACGTGCCGGCAAAAAGCCAATCAGTCCGCAAATAATCAGTCCAATTACCCCGACTAACACGGCATCCGCGGGGATAGCCCGTAGCGGCCGAAACCAGAAAAGAAGACCGACTCCAATCACAGGGATGGCTTCTCCGTAGTCCGAGCCATCACCGCCGAGGAAGGCAGCGATCAATGCGACGAAAACGACCGCAGGCGCAACCAATGCGGAGCTTCGGAATCCATGCGCCCAGGCGTCTCCAACGCTGGAGATGCGCGCGAATGGAAAGTTTCGCCTCGCAGCACCGCCAGCCTCTACTCTCTTCTCGGACCGATCGCTCAAGTAAATTGACCTCTATCTGCACTAGCCGGCGGACGGCAACAAGAATCAACGACTGCCGTACGCGTCGGGCCAACGAGCCTAACCCGGATTTTTCATGAAAAATCCGCCCGCGGGGCCGAAACCGAGCCTGCGTTGACTGCAATGCCCACTTGGTGATATATGGACGTTCCCAAGTCTAGTCATACAGAACCTTCCGGCCAGCTCGCGGACCTTAATTTAGCGCCCCTTTAGCATGATTCAGCATCGAGTCCGAGGCATCTCAAACCTGGTTCTCGCCTCCGAGGCCATGTTCACCCTGCTGCTTTTCTCGGTCTGGATCGTCCTCTATCAAACGTTTGTCCCAGGTGGTGACGGCATCAACCTCGTCAGTTACACCGGCTACAGCATCCTGATCGTGATCGGCCTGTTGCTCGAATCAATATTCATCAGCCGCAAACTAATTGACTTTCCTGTCGATCGGCCAACGATGATTCGCCAAATCCCTCGCGCGCTGCGACAAACTGCGATCTCTATCGGGTTTTTGCTTTTCGTCCTGGTCCTCAGCAAAGACCGCTATTTATCCCGCGTCTTCCTCCTTTCATTCATTCCGGCCTTCTACGCGATGCTGCTGATTGGCGGCCACTATTTGCCTAGAGTGCTGGCCGGGCGCCTGTTCCGCGGCTCCCGTGAAGAGCGGATGCTCTTGATCGGCAGCCCGAAACGAGCCAACCAGATTCGCGATTGGTTAGTCGCAAAACGCGCCTACGGTTTTCGCACAATTGGAATCCTGACCGACGACCGGAACGTGCCTAACCCGTGGCCGGAAGTATTAGGGTCAAGCTCTGAGCTCAACGCAATCCTGACTCAGCGCGCAGTAACCCAGGTAATCATCCTTCAGCTTCCCGAAGCCACCTCCGGATTTCAGGAAATGATGGAAATCATTACCAAACACGGCGCACGATTATTGATCCTCAGCAATCTTGAAGAACAGCTCCGCCACCCGGTCTTCGCGTTCGACGACAGCGGTTTGAGCTTCTTCACATTCCATCTCGAACCGCTCGAAAATCCGTTATACAGGGTCGTCAAGCGATGCCTCGACATGGCGATCGCGGTGCCCGCCACGTTGATCGCGTTTCCAATAGCCGCGCTGGTGGTCAAACTTGTGCATGTCATTCAATCGCCAGGGCCGTTGCTTTACCGGCAGACACGGGCCGGTATCCAGAACAAAAAATTCGAAATTCTAAAATTTCGAACCATGCACGTCGGGAACAGCAACGCAGCTAGGCAAGTTGGTCCCAACGATTCTCGGATCTTCCCGGCCGGTCGGTTTCTTCGCCGATTCAGCATCGATGAGATTCCACAGTTTCTGAACGTCATCAATGGTTCGATGAGCGTCGTCGGCCCGCGTCCACATATGGTCGAGCACAATGATAAATTTGCAGAGATTCTATCGAATTATCACATCCGGTCCTTTGTTAAACCGGGAATGACTGGACTGGCGCAGGTACGCGGGTTTCGCGGTGAATCCTCAACCCGCGAACAAATTGCCGCCCGTTTGCAATCCGATCTGGTCTACCTCGAGAACTGGTCGTTGATCCTCGATCTGAGCATCATCTTCCGCACGGTTCTACACCTCATCCTCCCGCCGAACAAGGCGCGGTGAAATCGCGGGTTCCCGTGATTTCACGGTGTCAGGATTGATCCAGATCAATCCTGCTCCCTCATCTTTGTCGAGCATTTTTCTCGAACGGAGCTCTAAACCAGCGCTTATTTCACGATTCCGGCTTCTCTGGCGAACTGCTCGAGTATCGCACTCCAGGAGAATCGTGCTGCTACTTGCCTTGCCGAAGCACCCATTTTCATCGTCCGCTCGATGTCAGTCGCCAGCTCTTCAACTGACTGAGCAATCGCTTCAGGATCCAACGGATGGACGACGACACCGCATTGATTCGACCGCACGACGGATGCTAGTTCAGAGCCAGCATCGCAGATCGCGAGAACCGGCTTGCCTGCAGCACACGCGCTCAAAAGCTTGCTCGGGAAAAATGAGTTCCCCGATCCGGGGGCCAATGACACGACCATCAGATCCGCGTCCATCAACATGAAATTGTAATCCACCGGATCCTGGACCCCTTTAAACCAGACATTTTGCAGTCCGGCTGCCGACTCAAGCAAACGACTCTTTTCGGCGCCTTCTCCGCAAACCACCAGATTTATTGCCGAGTTCCGGACGGATCGCATCGCCTCGATCAAGTGTTGCAATCCCTGCTTAACACCGAGATTCCCTGAGTAGATGACGAGAAACTTTTGTGGATCAAAACGGTTAACAACCCGAAACCGTCCTTTCGGCACCTCGATGAACGGCTCGGCGCCGTTAGGAAAATATCGTAGCTTGCATCCGTCGGCCCCACGTTTTCGCAAGATGTCGAGCATACCGGCGCTGATTGATGAGATTCGCCACGCGCCACGGTACGCGAACGACTCAAGCGCTTTGAACGCGCGGATTAGAAGACGCGACTTGACCATCCCAAGGTTAATGGCCGCATCCGGTTGCAAATCCTGCAAATGCAGCCAATATCTTCCGCCGTTTATCCGGCAATAGAGCCGGGCAAAAACCCCGACCAACAATGGTGGCGACACGACGATAAATAGGTCGGGTCGTTGCAGAAATATTAACCGCGCTACGGAATGAACGGCAAAGCTTAACTCGTGCAGAATTCGCCGTACCGCACTCGCTCGCGCGGGCACATAGTGCCAGCAACGCAGAACGCGGACCCCGTTCATTATCTCCGACTGAAATATCCGACCGCGATCCGCCATCCGTTTTTTCCAAGCCGGATAGTACGAAAACGTCGTCAGCATCGTAACATCGCATCCCTTTCCCGCAAGATATTCGCATGTCGCGACGGTGCAGGGCGCGATTCCAATCAGCTCCGGAGCGTAGTTAATCCCCCACACGACGATTCGCATAGCGTTTTCGCTCATAGGTCTTAATGACAGACATCCATTCGTAACAAGCGTGAAGTTGCGCAAAATAATAGCCTTCAATTCCGTCCAGGAACCCGCGCTGAATAACGTAGACATAGAGAAACCGAAGGAACGGACGCATCGGAAGCGGTCTGGAGAAGAGTTTCAAACGACGACGCAAACTCAAACGTTTATGCTGTGGCCGCGCATTGGCCTTCTTGCCGCTCAGCTCCAGCGCAAGCTGTGCTTCCCAGTTTGAATATCGGTTGTGCTTTTCGATGAACGATTCCACGGTTGGAAACGCATAGTGTTCCAGTTCCGTCCGCAAACGGCCAGTCTGCCCGTTAACAAAAACGTGCTCATGAATCTCGACATCTCCGCTATCCGTTTCTCCTTCTACGAGCTGCTCAAACTGGCCTAGAGCGTGTTTGAACAGTCTCAGATTCCAGTTCGGGTAGTAGGCGTGCCTTAACCACTTCCCGAGGAACATGAATCGCCGATTAATCCAGTACCCGGCCACGGAATCACTTCGCTCAATGAGGTCCGCGATCTCTCGCGCCGCGCCCTCCATCACCACCTCGTCCGCGTCCAGCAGAAGAACCCAATCATTCGCAAAACGAATCGTCTGCAACGCCCAATTCTTCTTTTTGGGCCAGCCACCCGCGTATTCATATTGCACAACCTGCGCACCAAACTGCGCTGCGATTTCGCAAGTGGCATCCGTGCTCCGCGAATCGACGACAAATACCTCCGACGCCCATGCCACCGATTGCAGACAACGCTTCAGGTTCCGCGCTTCGTTTTTGACCGGGATTATGACGCTAACTCGGACTTTCATCTCTCGATCTTTTTAACCACTCGCGCCGGATTTCCTCCGCAAACGCTGTCCGGTGGCACATCCTTTGTCACAACGCTTCCCGCGCCAACCACGCTTCGATCCCCGATTGTCTTCCCCAGCAAAACGATCGCACGCGCCCCAACCCACGCCTTTTTCCCGATAACGATCGTTCCATGGATATGCGAAAACGCCGGATCCGCATAGTCATGCGAAGCAGCACAGAGGTAGGCATCCTGTGAGATGACTGCGCCTTCCCCGATCGAGATTTTCACAGGATTGTAAACCTCCGCCCCATCCGCAATGCAGGCCCGCGAGCCACACTCCAGGTTCCACGGGGCCCATATCTTAGCGGACGCATAAATGTGGCAACCCGGTCCCAGGCGTGCACCGAAACAGCGCAAAAGAAAAGAACGCCAATGATGGAGCGGTCTCGGAGACCAACGAAACAACAGCCGGTACACAGCCCACCAAGCGAGTCGTGCGAGTCTGTTTGAGACGGTATATTCTTTACCCATTGGCAGAAAGAATGTTCACCAGCTCTCTGGCTGAGTGCTCAATGTCAAAGTGACTCGCGAAGCAACGCAGCGCCTTGTCTCGCATCGCGAGACTTCCTTCCCGCAACCAGCGATCAATTAGCCGTTCAGTCCCTGCCAACGTATCCGGCTCAACGAATCCTGCGCCGAAAGAGGCGACCTCTTCAGCAATGTTTACCTGGTTCGACAGCAGCACGGGAGTCCCAAACGACAGCGCTTCGGCCACAACCAGTCCAAAATTTTCCTGGTGCGACGGCAGTATCAACGCTTCGGCGGCCGCCAACGCGCCGGATTTAACCTCGCCGTGAAGCATGCCGGTCAGTTGGATTGGAAGCCCGACTGCTGATCGTGCGAGTTTGCTTTTATATGCCTCGTCAGCAACCGGTCCGGCAAAGACGACATCCAGAGGAGGTCGTATTCGCGTGATCGCTTCGATCAGCAGATCGCAGCCCTTCTTCGGATCAAGGCGACCCAAAAAAAGGAGATAACGGCGGCCTCTCATTGTCGGGAACCGCTGGAAAAACGCCTCGCGCAGTTGGGCACCCTCTGCTGAGCTTTTCTGGACACCAAGCGGAAGGATCCGAGCATGGTATTGAGCCTTGGGCACAAAGGTGCTCTCGGCGAGGCGCATCTCATTGCGAGAAGTAAACAGAACACTTTTGGCCTCGTTCAACACCCTTCGTTCGGCGAGTGCCCAGTACACCTGTTTTTTCAAATGCTTGACCGGGTACTCCCTTTTAAACCATGGGTCCAGCATCCCGTGCGGAAAAACGAAGTAGGGAACCCCGCTCCTCTTGGAGGCCCGCATTGCACTCAGCCCGTGAAATTGCCAGAGCCCGTGAACGACCATCGCGTCGAAAGTACCGACGGTGGCGGCCAACCGATCTTTGAGAGCGGGATTGTATCCGTAGGTCCCCCGGCTTGGCCCGCACTCGATTACTGCAATCCGGGGACCGGGACTCCAAGCCGGTGCGTGCCGGTCGAGGGTAAGTATCACAACTCGTAGGCCCATCGCGGCGTGCGCAGTGCATAGCTCTCTCAAAAAGCTCACCGGCCCCCCTCTTTCCGGGTCCATGGTGCGAATCAAGTGCAGAATTGATTGGATCATTCCGGTGCAATTGAATCGTACAGACGAATATATTCCGTGATCATTACCTGCCGGCTGAATCGACTCACATTCCGGTAACCGGCTTGCACCCCGCGTTCCTTGACGGCACTCTGCTGACTGAGGACGTCAATGACTCGATCAGCCCCTGCTTGAATGTCGCGGGGGTCAACGATCAAGCTGGCCGCGCTGCCCCCGGCTTCAACCAGCGACGGGGCGCTGCTCACTATCGCCCGGCAGCCGCATGCGTTTGCCTCAATGACCGGCCACCCGAACCCCTCGTAAAGCGACGGGAACAAGAGCAGTTCGGCGTTACGATAGAGCTCCACAAGCTTTGAATCCGGCACATTTTGAAAGAACTGCACTCCCTCTTCGTCCGTGTTGAGCGGCGGCCCGACCATCACGAGGTTCGGAGCACTTTCGCCCAGGCGTCGCCGGACTTCGCGGTAAATAGACAAAACTCCATGGCGATTCTTGTACCAGCTGTCGCCTCCCACATGCACGATATACGGGTGTGCAGGCCCCGCGAATTCGTTTGCCATTGTGCGGCCAGGCTCCGTCGGTCTTGAACTCCGTTGACTCCGCACGCGCCCGGAGGGATCTGTGAGCGGCTCCGGCAATCGCTGCTTCAGTTCCGCTTCGAACACGGCGTCAAGACCGAGATAAATTCTGGAGACCTTCGCCTTACTTGTATTCGCCAATCGCAAAACATCCAATTTAGTTGCATCCGAAATGCAAACAATGTGGTCAGCGCGCCTAAGGCCAGCCAAAATCCATTTCTGCAGCAATCGCCCAGTGAGTCCAGTCCGATGTTCCGGAATCTCACCAAGCGCAGATCGCAGCGCCAATAAATCGTTGCAGGTGACAATGGTTCTGGTCCGCGGCAGCCAAAATGCGTACACCGCGTTCGAGTGATCGATTATGTGGACCAACCGGCACTGCCGCGCTCGGATCATGAGTTGGAACGGAAATAGAATGTATTTGTCCAGGTAACTCAGCCATTTCCTCGCATTCCCTTTGGCAAGCAACCCAAATAGAGGCGCCGGTCGCAGTACTTCCACATTGATCCCGCGCGATCGAAGCCCGGTCTCAATCAGCTCGGCGGATCGTGCCATGCTTTGCTGGCCGTCAAGCCGGTAATTCGCGATCAGTAAGACTCCGCCCAATTGTTACTTTGCAGAGAATCAGGTCAACGGGATCAGGTCAAGCTAGCCACTTCGCGCGGGTAAACCATTCGCATTCATACACGGCTTTAGCCGTGGGTGGAGTTTGGACATTTTAAATAGGTCGTAGCGGTGTGCCACGATGGTAGGGTCACGCTCCTGCGTGACCGTGTGGCGATACCCCAAAAGCCCTACCACCAGAACCACGATTTGAACACTTGGCCTGGGTAGGGTCAGTCGCACGCCCTTTTTGCAAGACCCGCCGGATTCTCTGGTGGGAAGGAGCTTTCCATGGTAGGGTCACGCTCCTGCGTGACCGTGTGGCGATACCCCAAAAGCCCTACCACCAGAACCACGATTTGAACACTTGGCCTGGGTAGGGTCAGTCGCACGCCCTTTTTGCAAGACCCGCCCGGATTCTCTGGTGGGAAGGAGCTGTACCCAAAACACACTGAAAATATGAATAAATTAGTTTCAATCAAGTCAACGCGTAGTTCCGAAAGATCGACTGGCAACGTTGATCAAGTCTGCTTTTGGGGTATCGCCACGCCGGTCACGCGGAAGCGTGACCCTACCATGACGCTACACGGTCAAGCGGCGGAGTGACCCTTTCGAAATGTCCAAACTCCACGGTCACGCAGGAGCGTGACCCTACCATGACGCCACACCGGTCAAGCGGCGGCGTGACCTTTCGAAATGTCCAAACTGCAGACACGGCTTTAGCCGCGGGTGGGGAATGTTAAATTTCTCTGGTTGATAAACGCCGAGCCAAAGAAATGGCTTGTGAAATCAATAAGATCGATCTAAATAAAAAAATCCGGTCTGCTGCGCGATCACGTTGGCGCGGTGTTCCCCCTGAATTCCACCCTATTTGTTAATGGTGCATGGATGAAGTCCTCAAACAACGCGTTACACTCCTGGATATTGCCGCAGATGCCGGTGTCTCCCGCGCAACCGTTTCTCTGGTGATCCGCAATGTGCCGACCGTTGCTGATTCTACACGAAAACGGGTCCAGCGGTCGATTAAACGGCTCGGTTACGTCTACCACCGCGGTGCAGCCAGTTTGCGGACTCAACAATCGCACGCTGTCGGTCTGATCGTCTCGGACATCACAAACCCCTTCTTTGCGGAAGTCATCGTCGCGATCGAAGATCGTCTCGCCGCAGCCCGACTCGTTGCACTCCTCGGAAACACATCCGAAGACCACGCCAAGGAGGCGCGTCTGCTGAATACAATGAGCGAGTTTCCCGCGGACGGGATCCTTATTTGCCCGGCGCTAGGACGTGGCAACTCGACTGCCGCCTCAACAGCACAGCTCCCGACGGTCGCCTTTGCGAGGCGGTTGCACGGACTCGACTACGCCGGCGTCGACAACGCGCAGGGATCCCATCTTGCCGTCGAACATCTGGCCAGGCTGGGCAACAAGCGGATCGCTTTTATCGGCGGTAATCCGCAGACGACAACCGGACAGGAGCGGATTGAAGGGTATCAAAAAGCACTCCGTACACTCGGGCTCCAATTTGACCCACGTCTGGTGATTTCGTGTGCACCGACACGCCGCGGGGGATCGAACGGTGTCCAACGTCTGTTGCAACTGGCGAACCCGCCCAGTGCCGCGGTCTGCTACAACGATGTTGTTGCCCTTGGGGCGATGGAAGCCCTCCAGACCCGCCGAGTCTGTCCCGGAAAAGAATTTGGAGTAGTCGGATTCAACAACGTCCCGGAAGCAGCGCAATGCCTGCCGGGACTAACGACGGTCGATACCTCGCCACACGAACTCGGGCGCACAGCCGCTGAATTACTATTGAAACGAATCGAGCAACGCAGTTCACCAATCCGTACCGTTATCCTGCAACCGCGATTAATTATCCGGCAATCGTGTGGAGCAGAGTCCAACGGAAAACTCCTGCAGTAACCCGCCAACCCAAGAGCAAAAGGCCGCCAGGCCGGAACATATAGATTGACGTTATGGTGAGATCCAAGGTCATCCCGATTGAAACTGTCGGTGAACTGGTTCCCGATGGTGCCGTCGTTACTATCAGTTCCTCAAGCGGCTTAGGGTGTCCGGATGCGACACTCCGCGCGATAGGAAAACACTTTCAAGAGAAAGCCACTCCCCGCAACCTGACGACGCTCCACCCGATCGCAGCCGGTGATATGTACGGGATTCAAGGAATCGATCACATCGCGCATCCCGGCCTTCTAAAACGGGTCATCGCCGGGTCGTTTCCGAGCGGGCCATCCAACATGCCGAGTCCGAAGATCTGGCAGATGATCATCGACGATCAGGTCGAAGCGTACAACGTACCGAGTGGGATTCTGTTTCATATGCACCGGGAATCCGCGGCCGGAAGGCCCGGCGTGCTGACGAAGGTCGGAATGGACACGTTTGTCGATCCTCGACGCAACGGTGCGCGCATGAATAATCGCGCTCCGGACGGCTTTGTTCGGCTAGTGCAGTTCGAAGGAGACGAATGGCTGTTTTTTCCGTCGATTCCACCGGACGTTGCGATTATTCGGGCCACGACTTCGGACGAACGCGGCAATCTGACAATGGAACATGAAGGCGCCTATCTCGGAGTCCTCGACCAGGCGCTGGCGGCTCGGAACAATGGCGGAATCGTGATCGCGCAGGTAAAACGTTTGACGGCGTTCGGCACACTTCGGCCGCAACAGGTCCGGGTACCTGGAGTTCTGGTCGATTATGTGGTGATCGATCCCGACCAGCAGCAGACAACGCATACTGCTTACAACCCGGCGATCAGCGGTGAAGTATTTCGCCCGCTGTGGGACTTCAAGCCAATTGATTGGGGAACAGACAAACTCATCGCCCGCCGTGCCGCGCTCGAACTCTGTGAGGAAGACGTCGTTAATCTCGGGTTCGGCATTTGCGCGCTCGTTCCTCGTATCCTGCTTGAGGAAAACCTGCATGGACAAGTGACGTGGGTCATCGAGCAGGGTGCCGTTGGCGGTATGCCCTTGCTCGGCTTCGCATTCGGTTGCGCGTCCAACGCGGATGCGATCGTCGCCTCTCCGGACCAGTTTACATTTTTTCAGGGCGGCGGTTTCAACAGTAGCTGTCTTTCGTTTCTTCAAGTCGACCAGCACGGTAATGTGAACGTTTCGAGACTCGCTTTGAGGCCGCACGTCACAGCCGGGTGTGGGGGATTTGTCGATATCACCGCCACTGCGCCAGCGGTCTCTTTCTGCGGCTACTTCACGGCGGGAGGTCTCGACATCCGGGTCGAAAACAATCAGCTCCGGATCGCCAAAGAAGGGAAAAACAAGAAATTTGTCCCGGAAGTGGAGCATGTGACTTTCAGCGGGCGTCGTGCCCACGAACAGAAGCAGCGAGCACTGTATATCACAGAACGCTGTGTACTGAGCCTTGAGCCGGAAGGATTAACGGTCATTGAGATTGCGCCCGGCATTGACCTGAAACGAGACGTACTTGCTCAGGCGGACATTCCGTTGCGAGTAAGCGAGGACCTGAAGGTAATGGACAAACGGATTTTTCAGCCGGAACCGTTTGGGCTCGAGTTGCAACCACGCCGTCAAAGGAGAGTGAGGTGAGGCACCGTGCTTGCGCAACGTGTCAAAGGCCACGCTGAATCGCACAAAGCGAACCGTGAGCAACCCCTGGAACAATCAAGCCAGATTCGACCTGAATATGCCCGGAAAACTAGATCGATCTAATCGCAGCAAGAACCGGCGAATTTTAACCGGTTCACGATGAATACTTACGATCTCGTCGTTATTGGAACCGGGATGGGCGGCGGCGCCCTCGCCTACGGGTTACGAGATTCCGGCCGCAAAATTCTTGTGCTGGAACGCGGCGACTATCTGCCGTCCGAGCCGGAAAACTGGAGCCCGGACGCGGTCTTCGCCCAGACCCGATACAAACCGAATGAACAATGGTTCGACGAAAACGGCCAGCCTTTTGCGCCCGGCGTCCACTATTTTGTCGGCGGCAACACGAAGGTCTACGGAGCCGCACTTCAGCGAATGCGGAAAGAGGATTTCTCCGAAATCGAACACGAAGAAGGCGTCTCCCCCGCCTGGCCGGTTTCGTACGAAGAATTCGAGCCCTACTATTGCCGGGCCGAAGCGATGCTCTCGGTGCATGGCGAACCGGGCGATGATCCAACCGAACCGCCGCGCTCGGCTCCCTTTCCCTTTCCAGCCGTTCCCAATGAAATCTATGTTGAGGAGCTCAAGAAAAGTCTGGAACATCAAGGCCTCCACCCCTATTTCATTCCACTCGGCATCGATCTCCGACCGGGAGGCCGATGCATCCGATGCAAAACCTGTGACGGGTTCCCATGCAAGGTGCTCGCGAAATCGGAAGCCGATGTTTCGTGCGTCCGGCCCGCTCTGCAATCTGGCCACATCGATTTGATAACGCGCTCTTTCGTCCGGCGACTTATTTCCGATGGCAAAAGAATTACCGAAGTCGAATTCGAACGTGACGGTCAAACGGAGCGCATCAGTGCCGAAACATTCGTCGTCGCCTGCGGCGCCGTAAACTCATCCGCTTTGCTTCTTCGCTCTGCCTCCTCGGCTCATCCGAACGGACTCGGCAATTCCTCTGGATTGATCGGCCGAAATTACATGGTACACACGAATACGGCGTTGATGGCAATCAATCCCTTTCGAGTTAATCCGACCGTTTTCCAAAAAACGATGGCCGTGAACGACTTCTATTTTAAGGGCGAAAATGGGCATCGGTATCCGCTGGGGAATCTCCAACTTCTCGGCAAACTGCAGGCGGGCATGCTAACCGCCAATCGGCGCCTCGTGCCAAAGTCGATCTTGCGCGAATCCGCCCGGCGAAGTGTGGATTGGTGGGTGATGTCGGAAGATTTGGCCGACCCGGAAAACCGAGTCACACTCGGGGCCGACGGCAGAATTCAGGTCCGGTATCGTCCAAATAACCTGCGCGCGCACAACCGGCTGGTTCAGGCAGCAAAGCGAATGCTGCAAAAGGCTGGGTTTCCGATCGTCCTCATTCAACGGATGGGGATCGAGACGAACTCGCACCAGTGCGGCACGATGCGGTTTGGGAACGATCCGTCAAAGTCGGTGCTCGATCCATTCTCACGGAGCTACGATTTACCAAACCTCTTCGTTGTCGACAGTTCCTTTTTTCCCTCCTCCTCGGCGGTGAATCCGGCGCTGACAATCGCAGCGCAAGCACTACGAGTCGCGGATCATATCGAGGGCCGCAAGTCAGGCTAAAAAGCACCGAATCACAAAACGAAACACTCCCTCATGGCAACAGACTCTTCACCCCCGCGTCGCGTTCTGACAGCACTAAACCAGGCCGAAGCCGAGATCCTCGAGGTCTTTTTCGAACACCTCTTCCCTGCCGATGAAAATGGACCTGGCGCAACTTCGATCGGCGTCGTGCAATACCTCGATCGGGCGCTTAGCGGCCCGTACGCGCGCCATCTTGAGAACTACCGGCTTGGCGTCATCGCACTAAATCGAGAAGCCTTCTCGCATTACGGGCTCGATTTTCTCGGCTTGATGCCCGAATGCCAACGCCGTCTCATCACGCTCCTCGAAATCGGAGCGGCAGATCAATTTCGTGCGGTGCGCGCTAAGACATTTTTCGAACTAGCCAGGTCGCATCTCCAGGAAGGCCTCTTTGCCGACCCGATCTATGGCGGAAATCGAAACAAATTAGGCTGGCGGGTCCTGGGGCATCCTGGGGTCTGGCTGGAAAATAGCGCGAAAGAGAATCTATCCGACAAGCCGGCAGACAAAGGCGGCGAAATCCAATCGCTCGCCGACCTGCGGCTTCCCCGCCTTGAAGGCAAAACGAGGATCGGTATGTTGGACCCTCACAGTGGCGACAATGATCCGGTCCCGGATGCCGATATTCTAATTATAGGTGCCGGAACTGTCGGTTCAGTTGTCGCGCCAATCTTCGCAAAGGCCGGACTTAAGGTTGTCGCACTGGAGCCGGGCCCGTACCGCACGCAGGCAGATTATCTTCCGGATGAACTCGGCGCGACCTATTACTGTCGCGCAAATATGGGCTCCAAGTTCCTGAGCGAAATCCCGCGCTGGCGGCGTAACGAAGGGGAACCCACGCAGGAGGCGACATTTTCGCTGGGACGTATGATGAACAGCGTTGGCGGTTCAATCATCCACTACGGCGGGTGGTTACGGCGCTTTCATCCGCATCATCTACGGATGCTGAGCTACGTGAAAGAGAGGTGGGGCGAAGGCTCGCTGCCGGCGGGGTGCAAGCTGGCTGATTGGCCGGTGACCTACGATGAGCTCGAGCCATACTACACGCTCCTCGAACACGAGATCGGGATTGCCGGGGATGAGTCCAACCCTTTCATTAAGCGGAGCAAGCCCTTACCAATGCCGCCGATGCGCCCATTCCGCCTGGGCGAATTGTATAAACAAGCAACGGAAAAAATGGGCCTGCACCCTCACCCTGTCCCCGTGGGAGTGAATACCGTTCCGTATGGCGACCGGCCCGCAACCACGTATTGCGCCTGGAGCAACGGGTTCGGCTCGTACACCGGCGATAAATGGGATCCATCGCTTACTTCAATTCCAGAAGCTCTTGCCACGGGAAACCTGGACCTCAGAACCCACTGCCGGGTGATCCGCCTTCAGACTGACTCGGAGGGCCACGTGAATGGCGCCGAATACATCGACCCGAACGGGCAGCGCCGTTTTCAGAAAGCGCGCATTGTCATCCTGTCCGCGTACACATTCGAGAGCCTCCGGCTCTTATTCCTTTCGGGCGATTCAAAACATCCAAATGGACTCGGCAACAACCGGAGCCAGCTTGGCAAATATTTCATGACGAAAATGTTTGCTCATGTGGATGGCTTTTTCCCGGATGTCATTTTCAATCGCCACACCGGGCCTGCCGCGCAAGGAGTCGTTCTCGACGATTTTTTCTCACCCGAATTCGACTCTCTCCAGCACGGCTTTATCGGCGGCGCAACGTTAGGAGCCGAACAACAGTTCCTGCCAATCCAGATCAGCCGGGAAACCCTTCCACCCGATGTCCAGCGCTGGGGCAAACCGTACAGGGATCACCTGCGGCAGTGGCAGCATTTTGGGGTCGTCCGCATCCAGCCCGATACTCTCTCCTATTCCAGCAACTTTGTGGACCTCGACCCGGATTTCCGGGACAAGAGCGGAATCGGGGATCCGGTTCTCCGAATCACATACGACCTCCGGGAAAATGAACATCGGCTCGCCGAATGGATGGAATCCAAGGCGGAAGAAATACTTCGAACCATGGGTGCTACCAAGACCTGGCGGGGCGACCGCTTCACCGGCGTCGGCAGCAGTCACGATTTCGGCGGAGCGCGCATGGGAATAAACCCTGACGCCAGTGTCGTGGACTCGGAATTGCAGGTGCACGATACCGCAGGCTTGTATGTTTTCAGCGGCGCCGCTTTTCCCACCTGCCCCGGGATCAACCCGACGTTGGGTCTGCTCGCCCTCGTTTACCGGGCCGCCGAAAGATTAACCGCGCGGCTCATCAAAGGAGAAAATCGATGAGTCAAACCAGCAAAGTAGAATTCGAAATCAACGGTGCCGTCGCGCGGATTATTCTGGATCGGCCCGAAAAGTTGAATGCGCTGGATCCGGAAATGCTGTCTGCGCTTGAGCACTCAATCGACCATGCGGAAGAATCCCGCGAGATCCGGGTGATCATCCTCGAATCCACGGGACAAAAGGCATTTTGTGTCGGTGCCGATATCCTCGCATGGACAGCTCTTTCGCCGCTTGAGATGTGGTCGGAATGGGTCCGCCGCGGCCATAGAATCTTTGACCGGCTTGAACGCGCACGGCAACCGGTGATCTGCGCAATTCAGGGGTTCGCTTTGGGCGGCGGCCTCGAGATCGCGCTCGCGTGCGATTTAAGAATCGCCGCCGATTCCGCGCGGTTCGCGATGCCAGAAGTGAAGCTCGGCACAATACCCGGTTGGGGCGGCACCAGCCGCTTACCCAAACTGATCGGAAGTTCACGCGCAAAACAGATGATATTTACCGGAGACCAGATCACTGCAGAGACAGCAGAGCGTTGGGGTCTGGTTAATGAGGTAGTGCCCTTCGGAGCGCTCCGGGAGCGCGTCACAACCATTGCAGAATCCGTTTCTGTCAACGCGCCGATCGCAGTTCAGACAGCCAAGCAATTGATCGCCGAACCCGGCATGGCAATTCTGGAATCGGTCGCTTCCGCTACAAACGCATTCACAGAAGACGCCAAAGAAGGACTCGCCTCCTTTCGCGAAAAACGCCCCCCACAATTCAAAGGTTACTAACGCATGATTCCCAAAACTCCGTTTCAATACAATTTGTGGATTAACGGCAGGGAGATCCCAGCCCAATCCGGGAAACGATTCGAGCGCCGAAGTCCTGCGCATGACGCCCTTGTCGGAGAGTACGCGGAAGCCGGCGTTGCCGACGTCGATGCGGCTGTCCAGGCAGCTCGACAAGCATTCGATCGCGGCCCGTGGCCCAATTCTTCGGGAGCCGACCGCATGAAGGCGCTGCTAAAAGCCTCCGAACTCATTCGTCAGCAGAAAGAAGAACTCGCATTGATCGAGACTCTCGAGAGCGGCAAGCCGATTTCACAAGCGCGCGACGAAGTCGACTGGGCCGCCGGCCTTTGGGATTATTCCGCGGCGCTTTGCCGGCACATCCACGGAGACAGTTACAACGCGCTCGGCCCAGCGATGCTCGGTTTGGTGATCCGTGAACCGGTTGGCGTGGTCGGGATGATCACACCGTGGAATTTCCCGTTGTTGATCATCAGTCAGAAACTTCCTTTTGCTCTCGCAGCAGGCTGTACCTGTGTCATTAAACCAAGCGAGCTGACATCGGGCACAACCCTGCGCCTAGGTAAGATTCTGGCCGAGGCCGGAATCCCGGAAGGCGTCGTCAATATCCTCAGCGGGTACGGTGACCCAGTTGGTGGCGGGTTGAGCCTCCATCCGGACGTCGACATGATGTCGTTCACCGGTTCGACCAATGTCGGTAAGGCGGTCGTCAACGCCGCCCGCAACAACTTGAAAAAGGTCGAGCTCGAACTCGGAGGCAAGAACCCGCAGATCATTTTCGCAGACGCCGATCTCGACGCGGCGCTCGATGCAGCGGTTTTCGGGATTTGCTTTAATATGGGGGAATGTTGCAACAGCGGCAGCCGCCTTCTGATTCAGCGTCCGGTCGCACAGGAGTTCGTTCAGAGAGTTGTCCAGCTGGCACGTGCCGTACCAGTCGGTGATCCGCTTGACGAGAACACGAAAATCGGTGCGATTGTGAATGAACAGCAATTCAACAAGATTATAGGTTATATCGATCAGGGGCGCCGTGCCGGAGCGCGTCTTCAGCTCGGCGGCGAACCGCTTGATATCCTGAATGGCCGCTTTGTCCAAACGACCGTGTTTGACGAAGTGCGCGCCGACATGGCGATCGCACGCGAAGAAATTTTTGGACCGGTGCTTTCCATTCTGACATTCGACACCAGAGAGGAAGCGATCGAGATGGCCAACAGCACAAACTACGGGTTGTCATGTGGCGTCTGGACACGCGACCTGGATAACGCGCTTTCCGTCGGCCGCAGCGTGCGGGCTGGGACAGTTTGGGTGAATACGTTTATGGACGGTTATGCCGAACTTCCGTTCGGAGGCTACAAAGAGAGCGGGCTCGGCCGCGAACTTGGCCGATTCGCGATCGAAGAGTTTACCGAACTCAAAACGATCCAGGTTCATCTCGGTCCCCGGACCTCGTGGTGGGCTTCGAAAAAATAA
>CAVVPV010000003.1:0-63531 GCA_963750185.1 uncultured Verrucomicrobiae bacterium | reverse complement strand
GGCCGTTTCTGGAACATCAGGTCGAGCTGCTGAAACGAAATGCGATCACGGAGGTAATCCTCTGCGTCGCGGTTCGCTCTGCGCCGATGTAATTGTTCGCTTTGGAATAGTAAGCGAAGCGTCCCGCTTTGCCCATTTAACTAAAAAACTTCGCTTTCGTGATAACGTTTTAAAATAGTGCATATACAGTCAAAGGCAATGCAAGCGAACCGTCACGGTTTACTCTTTTTCGGAGGAGGCAAAGCGGGACGCTCTGCTTACTTGGTTGCAAAGCGGGGACGCTTCGGTTACGGAGAAGGCAAAGCGGGACGCTTCGCTTACCTCCAGAAATTGACACTCCTCCTATGCCCTCCTACAGTAGCCAACATCTAGCCGAAACAGCGGATATCACTCAAAAGCTCGATCCTGAAAACCTGGAAAAAATGGTTGATTTGCTCGCGGATGTTCGTGCCCGCGGTGGCCGTTTGTTCTTTCTCGGTGTCGGAGGCAGCGCGGCAAATGCCTCCCATGCGGTGAACGACTTCCGAAAGATCGCAGGGATCGAATCTTACGCGCCGACCGACAACGTATCGGAGCTCACAGCGAGGACGAACGACGAAGGTTGGGCCTCCGTGTTTGTCGAATGGTTGAAGGGGAGCCGATTGCAATCAAAAGATGCGTTGATGGTATTTTCGGTCGGAGGAGGAAATATGGAGAAAAATATCAGTCCGAATCTGGTTTCGGCGCTCCAACACGCAAAAGAAGTTGGCGCATCGATTCTCGGCATCGTAGGTCGAGACGGCGGTTACGCCGCGAAAGTCGCGAAGGCATGCTGCATCGTTCCGACAGTGAATCCCCAAAACGTCACCCCTCATTCAGAGGCATTTCAGGCCGTGATTTGGCATCTTTTAGTTTCGCATCCGAAACTGAAAGCCCAAGAGACCAAATGGGAGAGCACACGATAGGTCAAAGTGCTGTCTGACCCACGCCACACAAAAGGACAAATAGAGAAGAATTGACACTTAAGACCCCTTCGTTGCAGACAAATCAACGATATATAATTTTCCCATTCTGAGGACTTTTGTGTGTGATCAAATAACAACAGAATTCGTCTCGGACACTCCCCTTGGCGGCCGTCGAGCTATCTTCCTGGACCGCGACGGCGTAATCAATCGCCCCCTAATTCGTGCGGGTAAGCCTTATCCGCCAAGCAGTTTGGTTGAATTCGAAATTTTGCCTCGTGTAGCTCAGGCGTGCCAGGCCCTCAAGGACCTAGAGTTTCTCCTTGTCGTAGTGACAAACCAACCGGATGTCGGTCGCGGTACTCTCGCTCGCGAGGTCGTGGAGACCATTCATCGATCGCTTTTGCGACAGCTTCCGATCGATCGTGTTATGACCTGCTATCACGGCGGGGCCGTTTACGGAGATCCCTGCGACTGCCGGAAACCCCGGCCCGGGATGCTGTTCCAGGCGGCCGAAGAGCTCAAAATAGACCTTGCAAAAAGTTTCATGATCGGAGATCGATGGCGAGACGTAGACTGCGGTTTCAACGCAGGATGCAAAACAGTTTTCATTGATTGGGGCTACGAGGAGAAGTTGAAGCGGGATCCGGACTTTCGAGCGCATGATCTCCCCCGCTGCGGCGCAACTGATCGAGCAATTGGAGAAGACAAATGATGCAAGGACTTGAAAGCCTGAAGATAATGATATTTGCGGATGGAGCTGATCTCGAAGGTATGATCAGCCTTTATCGCAATCCATTGATAAAAGGCCTTACGACGAATCCGACACTGATGCGTAAGGCAGGGATCCAGGATTACGAATCGTTCGCAAAAGATGCCTTAGGGTTCATCAAAGATAAGCCGATCTCATTTGAGGTGTTCTCAGATGAATTTGCTGAGATGAAACGGCAAGCGCTGCGAATTCGCGATTGGCAGCAGAATGTCTATGTAAAAATTCCGATCACCAATTCGCGGGGCGAGTCGTCGATCTCATTGATCAGAGAACTTGCCGAGGCGCGCGTCCAATTAAACGTCACTGCGATCTTAACGTTGAAACAGGTCCGTGCGGTTGCGGAAGCTTTGAATCCTGACGTTCCGGCTGTTGTCTCTGTTTTCGCCGGGCGTATTGCTGATACAGGAACAAATCCTGTTCCCATCATGACTGCGAGTAAGGCGCTGTTGGAGGAAGTGCCAAAGGCGGAACTTTTATGGGCAAGCGTTCGGGAGGTGTTGAATCTATTTCAGGCGGATGACTGCGGATGCGACATCGTCACAGTACCTCACGACATTCTCAACAAGGCATTGAAGCTTGTCGGAATGGACTTACATGCCCTATCGCTCGACACCGTAAGAATGTTCGCACAGGACGCGGAGAAGGCCGGTTTTACATTGTAGATTCTGGACCGCTCGAAGAAGCATTCTGCCTGTGTCGAGGGGGAGGTGCACCGGCAACCGAGGAGACCGCCTTCCGGCCTCGGAGCCCCTATGGTCGTTGCGAATCTGCGGCGTTCTGGCAAAGTGGCAAACAATCGCGAATTACGGACAAGTCGTTTTACCGTCCGACGGAGATCATCATAGGCGTCTCGCCTGTGCGTTCCATGCGGACGCCTACTTCGCACCGTGAGCCATGAGCACAACCGGGACCGTACGCAGAAGAATCCAGAGATCGAGCCAGATCGACCAGTTATCCACATACTCGAGATCGAGTTTCACCCAGGTTGCAAAGTCGCGAACCTCATTCCGGCCGCTGATCTGCCAAAGACAAGTGATCCCGGGTTTCACACTTAAGCGCCGGCGCTGCGCGGGGTCTTCGAAATTATCGACCTCGTACGTCGGCAATGGCCGCGGACCGACCAGGCTCATCTGGCCCATCAGGACATTCCAAAGCTGCGGCAATTCGTCGATACTGGTCTTGCGCAACCAGCGCCCGATCGGCGTGACGCGCGGATCGTTGTCCAACTTGAAGACCGGACCGCTCATCTGGTTGAACGCTTCGAGTTCCTGTTTACGCTGCTCAGCGTCAGTATACATCGAGCGGAATTTGAACATCCTGAACGGCTTACCATGTCTGCCGGACCGCATCTGCGAAAAAAGTATCGGGCCGGGAGACGTTAGCTTAATGCCGATCGCTGCGGCAAGCATGATGGGCGAACAAAAGATCAGTCCGAGCAACGCCCCAACGATATCGACGGCTCGTTTGCTTTCCAGAGCCCAGGAGCGATCCGGGGTCGACCGGAACACTAGCATCGGCTGCGAACCGAACACTTCAAATGCAGGCCGGGCAATCGAAGTGCGAATAAAATCTGCAATCAGCCAGGCTTCAACCCCTTCCAGTTCACATGCAGCGACCGCCTCTTCCACGCGGCCGAGTTCCGTTCGGGCAGCGGAAAAAATGACGCGTCCAACGGAATATTCATGCAAACTGCGGACCAGTTCGGAAATAGGCGAAACCGATATATCGATTGTTTGAACAATCTCGACCTCGGCGTTTTGCTCGTTTTTAAGCCGCTCGCGAAAAGTGCAAATTTCCTCAAAGGAACCGGCCAGAATCACTTTTTCCCGATGTTCGCTGCGGGCAATGCGCCGGCGCAGATATGCCGCGATGGATCGCTCTTTAATGACAAGGATGGCCGTCCCGAAAATAGAAAACAGCAGGAGAACAGACCGGCTTTGTAGATACAGCCGAAAAAAGAATGCAGATCCGCAAATCAGTATTGCAAGCCACAGCAGCGCTATGCCTGCCTGCTTTATTGATTTCAACGCATTCTTCCGCAGCGGTTGATCATAAAAGCGTTGCAAATCTAATAAGAGTGGACCAAACGGAATAACCAACACGATCCACCAGAGGAATGCTCTAACTGGTTCGATGGGCGGGACAGCGTCGACGCGGATACCGAGCTCGCGACGAACTCCATAGCCTAGCGCAAGTGCACCGACGAGCAGAATTGCGTCGGTCAATTGGCTAAACTGCGTATGGATTTCCTGACTTTGCCCTAAAACCACAGGGTTGCGTCTGTTCCTCCTGGCAGTCAAGGGTCCTAGGCTCGCCGGCACTGTTTATTCCCTCCTATTATTGTATTCTTTCCAGCTGTTTTGTGTGAGCTAATTGAGCGCCCAGGCGCCAGGCGCGGCCGGTTTCGAGCGGAGAGATTTTTGTTGATTCATAAATCCGGAAGATTGGCGTTCATGGCTGAAAGCTTAACGCGAACTGCATGCGCAAAAGTTAGCGTAACTGCTGACGTTGGCTCTATAGAAAGTGTTACGAAAATGTAACATTCTTTGTCGATTGGGCTGGTAAATCGCGCGCCTCGGAGTGACGATGAGGATTTCGAAGGGTTGACATTCGGTCCTGCAGCCCTAACGTGCGACCGAACCTCACGTGATCTGCTATGGAAAATCCGCCCGAGTCAAGGATACATTTTCTAGATTACTGGCGTATTATTCGCTCCAGGCTGGGTCTGGTCATTTTAGTGTTTATACTAGTTGTTAGTACCGATGGGGTAGTGACTTATTTCACGCCGAAAGAGTATAGCTCTTTCGCCACAATTGAACTCAAACCGGATATGACTCCTGTCCGGATATTCGACGAGCAAGCTGGATCGGTCGATAACTCAGGGCGCGATCAGAGATTCATTCCGACGCAGTTCCAGATCATCAGTCGCAAAGGGGTCCTTTACCCGGTCATCGATCAGCTTGATCTCCAGAAGAAGTGGGCCGTGAAGGGGGAGCCGCTCCCGAAGGGGATGGCCTATAACAAGCTGCGCGGGATGTTGTCTTTGGAGGAGGTACGCAATACGAACCTGATTCAGATTACTGTCGAGAGCGTTGATCCAAACGAGGCCGCTCTTCTCGCGAACACGATTGCACAGACCTACATGGATCAGCGTATCAGCGAGCGGCAGGCGCTTGTCGCCAAAGGGCTCGAACAGTTGCGGGATGAAGTGAAGGAAAAGGAGAAGGACCTTAACGATGCGTACGCGGAAGCGTCGAAGCTCCGAACTGAAAATGGGATCGTGGATCCGAATCCGGACAGCCTCGACAACTCGATGCGGGTCGAGGATTCCAGCGTGCTTGCCAATCAATCCAAAGTGGATGAAACGCAATCGCAACTGGCGACGCTCCGCAGCCGGGTGGAGCAGCTCGACCGATTGAAACGCGGCGACTTGATGCGAGCGGCCGGCTTGTTGAACCTGGGTGACCCGATCATCGAGGAGAAGTTACCGGTCTACCAGACTGCGGTAGCGGAAAAGGCTCGGATGCTGAATTCCGGTCTTGGGAGAAATCATCCCGACGTAAAAGCGATCCAGGCACAGATCGATGTCCTCGAACAGCAGTTGAACGAGCAGATTGACAGTCTTCGAAAGGGTTTGGCCGCACAGTTGAAGATCACTGAAGATTCGTTGCTGGCGATGCAGGGAAACCTGAGCGCAACCCAGGATCAGCAACAAAAGATGAAAACGGCCAGCGTTGCATACATCGACGCGAAATACAGGTATGTGCAGGAGCGCAAGCTGCTCGAAGCCGCGAAGACCCGCCTGAACACCGAGACGATGCAACGGACAATGCCGCAAGAGTCTGCCGCAATCCGGGATCCGGCGGAGCCGGGGATGTTCCCGGTGCGGCCCAAGATGTTCATGAACCTCCTGATGGGTGCTGCTGCAGGCCTCATGCTTGGCGTCGGGTTAGCTTTGTTTATCGAGTACCTGGACACGAGCGTCAAGACGATGGACGACATCGAAAAATTTCTTAATCTGCCTGTCCTGGCCGTTGTTCCGAAGGGTATCCGAATGCTTACCGGCGTCAGCGAAGACAGTCCGGACGCGGAAGCTTATCGCCTTCTCAGCACCAACATCGAGTTTCGCTGGGAAAAGGGCGGGGCAGGTGCCCGGACGATCAGTATCGTGAGCGGAACCGCGGGCGAAGGAAAATCGACGACAGCTTGCAATCTCGGAATCACGATTGCAGCGGCCGGCCAACGTATCCTTATTGTCGATGCCGACATGCGACGTCCGACTCAGCACAAGCTGCTTGAGTGCGAAGGCCGGGTCGGGCTGGGAGAATACCTTTCCGGCGAAGCGGATTTACACGCGGCCATCCACCCGACCTCGATTGCCAATCTCTACATTTTGCCTGGTGTTTCAAAGTCATCCCGCGTCATCGGGCTCTTGAAATCGACGCGGATGCTCGACCTGATCGATACGGTCAAGAGGGAGTTCGACGTCGTTCTTTTCGATTGCACGCCGATCTTTGGGGTCAGCGATGCGTCGGTCGTTACGAACCTGGTCGATGCATGCGTGCTTGTTGTTCAACATCGCCGGCTTCCGCGCACGATGCTGCTTCGCGTGAAGAGCACCATCGATTCCCTGAAGGCGACTGTGCTCGGAGTTGTCTTGAACAATGTCGATGTTCGCCATGACAATCAGTATCAGTTTTACACAAGCTATCGTGATTACGTCGGCAAGGAAGCAAGTGGCAGCAGAACGAAGCCAAACCCGGAAATTAAGACCCGGCAAAGTTCGAACGGCAAAGAAAAGTCACCAAAAAGGTCTTCAGCTGGGGATGATGAATACTAAAACCGCCGGAGATTGCGCCCGCATTTTCCTCTTTGCTGCGCTGCTGATTTTCGCCGGGATCTCTTGTCCGACTCGGCTTCACGCATCCGATGCGACATTGCGGCCGGGCGATATGATTGACCTGAAACTGGGGGGCGTTCCCAGCACCGAAACGCAGTCGGTGAGCGGTCAATACCAGATTGACGCCGATGGTTTGGTGAACATGCCGAATATCGGAAAAGTGAGAATTGGAGGTCTCTCTCCGGCAGCGGCCGAAACTGCGATCCAGAATGCCTATACGGCGAGGGAGATTTACACTCACCCGACGATCATCATCACGATGCAACCGCAGTCGAGGTGGGTGAACGTGGGAGGGGAGGTAAAAGCTCCTGAGCGTGTTCCGTACACGCCCGATCTAACGGTTTTGTCATGCATCAATGCGGCCGGCGGATTTTCATCGTATGCGGATCAACGGAGGGTCCGTCTCTTGCGCGGCACCCAGGTAACGATTGTCGATGTCAAAAAGATTCGAGGAAATCCTAGTCTCGACATCCCGCTTCAACCGGGCGACAAAATCGAAGTGCCGCAGTCGCTGTTTTGAGCGCGCTGAAAGTCGAAATTCTAATGCTAAGAAGTGCTTACACTTCGCTCGAATCGAACAGGCAAAAGGCAGGAACAAATTCGCAGCGGCCGTCACCAACGGTATGGCGACAGTAGCGCCTGACAAACGAGCAATCTCAAACAACGCTGCAAGAAGCGAGGCACATCGGTTTTTCATTGCGAATTACGGCCTCTGTGGCGATCGATCGTAGCACGGGTTAGCGGATTCTGGAGTCATCCGACCAGACACAGGCGAGACGCCTATGACCGCGCTTCTTGAATATGCGCAATCGAGCGATAGGGAATATGAATCAAGTTGCCTTCTGAATCCATTATCACGACCATACGGGCTGCCGGCAACAAATGCTTTCGCTCCTCCGGCCCTACGGAAACGCTGAATCCGTCAAAGGTCGTAATCACAAAAGGGCCAAAACGTTCCTCAGCGAGAAGCTCGGCTAGATCGTTCTGATTCATTGCGAAGATCTTTTACCCCGGTTTGACTGGTACGTCAAAAATCACTTGCTCTAAAGCGATCGGCCTAGAGCACCCCATAACGACCATGACTTCCTTGTCCGAGAAGCTCATCGCTTGTCAAACAAGGGAAGGGCCTGTAAGAGACAGACAGGTCCGCACAACGGCAATTTTTGAAATCCCCCAGAAACGCATCCACTTGAATCCTGCCACACGGGGTTTGGCCGGAGCCTATCTCAATTCACATGTTTTGCTTATTTTTAGATGCATAGAAAACCACGAATCAACAGGATGTTTGGCGCCGATGGCAAATGCTTCGATGTGGCGATCGATCATGGATTCTTCAACGAACTGGCTGTGATGGCCGGCATCGAGAACATGTCGAACGCCGTAAAAGCTGTGCTGGAGGCGGGTCCGGATGCGGTACAGCTCACTGTTGGACAGGCGCACCGGTTGCAATCTATCCCAGGCAAACAAAAACCGGCGCTCGTTTTGCGCGTCGATGTAGCGAATGTCTATGGAAAGAAACTGCCGGGTTACCTGTTCAGCAGAATGATCAGTGACCCTGTTCAACAGGCGCTGCGCCTGGATGCGGCGTGCCTTTGCATCAATCTGTTTCTGCTTCCTGGGCAGCCGGAAGTGTACGCAGAATGTATCGACAACATCTGCGAGATCAAGCCCGAAGCGGACGAATTCGGAATGCCGTTAATGATCGAGCCGCTGGTGATGCAGGACAACGCAAAAGCAGGTGGGTACATGGTTGACGGCAACCTGGAGCTGATTCTCGCGCTGGTTCGCCAGGCTGTCGAACTCGGCGCCGATGTCATCAAAGCGGATCCATGTACGGACATAACGCAGTATCACAAGGTGATTGAGATTGCGGGCGATGTTCCGGTCCTGGTTCGGGGTGGAGGCAAGGCTCCGGACGAAGAGATTATTGATCGAACGGTCGAACTGATGAAGCAGGGGGCCAAAGGAATCGTGTACGGGCGGAACGTAATCCAACATGAGAAGCCGACGGCAATGACGCGTGCACTGATGAGCATCGTTCATGAAGGCGCGGATGCGAAAACGGCTCTGACGTTCCTGAAATGAGGCTTATGCCAACCGAGATCCGATTTGGTATTATTGGTTTAGGGCTGATGGGCCGCGAGTTTGCGAGCGCGGCGGCGCGATGGATTCATTTGAGCGGTCTTGATGTCCGCCCGGTCATCGTCGCAGCGTGCGATTCGAATCCAAAAGCGTCCGAATGGTTCAAGGCAAGTGTTCCGACGCTGAACTTTATCGCGACCGATTATCGGGAGCTTCTGGCCCGGGAAGATGTCGATGCGGTGTATTGTGCGGTGCCGCATCATCTCCACGCGGAGCTTTACGGTGACATAGTCCGGTCAGGTAAACATCTCCTCGGAGAAAAGCCGTTCGGGATCGATCTGAATGCAAATAAGCAGATCACGGAGGTCATTGCAGCCAATCCGAAGGTGATGGTCCGCTGTTCTTCAGAGCTTCCTTTTTTTCCGGGCGGGATCGCAATTATTCAGGCCCTCATGAATGAGGACTTTGGGCAAATTATTGAAGTCGAAAGCGGTCTATTGCATTCGTCGGATATCAATCCGGAAAAAGTGATCAACTGGAAGCGAATGGTCGAATTCAATGGCGAGTACGGGTGCATGGGAGATCTGGGGATGCATGCGCTTCATATCCCGCTTCGATTCGGTTGGTTTCCGCGGCGGGTTCACGCACAGCTATCGAAGATCGTGAAAGAACGGCCGGACGGAAAAGGGGGGCGCGTTCCGTGCAAAACCTGGGATAACGCGACCATCTATGGAGAGGTCGAGAAAGATGGAGCCGCCTTCCCGATCAGTTTCCATACCAAGCGCATCGCACCAGGTGAATCGAACACCTGGTTTATCCGAGTATTTGGAATGAGGCGGTCGATGGCGTTTTCGACCAAGTATCCGAAGACATTGAGTGTGATGGAATATGAGCCCGGTGGAACGCAGGCATGGCAACAGATCGACCTAGGGTACCAAAGCGCTTATCCGACGATCACCGGAAACATTTTCGAATTCGGCTTTACGGACTGCATCCTCCAGATGTGGGCGGCATTTTGCGATGAATTGGCCAACGGCAGAGAGAAGATGCTTCAGCCTTTCTACTGCGCTACTCCCGACGAAGCGCATCAGACGCACATCGTTTTTACGGCGGCGCTGAATTCCTATACAGGGCATTCATGATCACCGTTGCCGGAACAGTAATCGGGGACATCTTTGTTCGAACGCTGGAGAACGAGCCCCCTCGCGGATCGTTGACGCTAGTCGACCAGATCGGCTTCCACCTGGGTGGTGCAGCGCCAAATACCGGGGCCGTTCTGAGCCGGTTGGGAGTGCCTGTCTCGGTTGTAGGCCGCATCGGCCGAGATCCATTTGGGCATCTCGTTCGCGGGGAACTCGAGAAGTGGGCCGACTCCGTGACTCTCGCCGTGGACGAGACGCTGCAGACGACCTGTTGCGTCGGGCACATATTCCGCGACGGCGAGCGAAGCTTTCTGTATGCAGGCGGTGCGTGCTCCGCGTTTTCCGCCGCCGATCTGGACCTTACAGCGGAATTGGCCCGCGGTTCGTGCGCGCTGCATGTTGGATACGCATTACTTCTGCCAAACTTCGACGGAAAGCCGATGCTCGAGCTTTTTAAACAAGGCCAATCACTTCGGATGCTCGTTTCCCTGGATGTTGCGTATTTTGCCGGACCAGACTGGTCAAAGTTGCTGGAGCTAATGCCCTTTGTCGACGTATTCTGCCCCAACGGTCGGGAAGCGGAAGCGATCACCGGCGAGAAAGATCCAGAGGCAGCGGCCGCGTGCCTTGTGAAAGCCGGCGTCCGGCAGTTCGTGGCCATCAAGGGAGGCGAACAGGGAGCTTATATTTGTCCGGTTAACGGGGCCCCGGAGTATTTACACGCGTATACGGTTCATGCGATTGACAGTACCGGCGCCGGAGATGCATTCGTTGCCAGCATCCTCGCGGCGTGGCATCGAAAACTGGACTGGAATCAGGCAGGCCGGATCGCGAATGCCGCCGGCGCTTTGGCAACCACGAAACAGGGCGCAACCGAAGGGCTCGACAGCTGGGAGCAGGTTCTCGCGCTGGAGCGCGAGAAGTAAAAAGTAAAAAGGCAAAAGGCAAAATTGTGAAGGAAAGGACGAAGACGATAAGCCTTCCTTCGTGATTTTGCCTTTTTTTACTTTTTACTTTCCTCCTATTCGTGTCTGCTCAGAACGAACTGCGCCGGTGGGCCGGTTGACTCGCGGACGATGAGTTCCGGGTCGATGGTGATTCTCCGGACTCGCCCTTCGCCCCCTTTGCGAATTCGCTCCAGGAGGGTCGCTGCAGCAACTTTGCCCTGTCGGCGAATCGATTGACCGACAGTCGTAAGAGCCGGGTATATGTACCGGCCGAGATCGATCCCATCGAACCCGATGACAGAAAGTTGGCTCGGAACGCGGATGCCGTGTTCTTCGGCGAATCGCAGGAGCCCGATTCCCATCATATCATTGGCCGCAAACACGGCGGTGACTTTGGCTCGCTTCAGGAGGATACGCGCGGCTTTGTAGCCTCCTTCGGCCGTAAAATCTCCGCGGACGACCCAATCGGTCTGAAACGGCGCACCTGCATCGGAGAGAGCCTTGCGATAGCCGTTCAGACGGTCGCTGCTGACGGTTGTCGTCTCAGGGCCGGCGATGCAACCAATCGACTTATGCTTGAGTTCGAGAAGATGCCGGATTGCCATGTGGGCGCCTTTGAAGTGGTCGAGCTGGATAAAGTCGGAGTTAACCCCTTTGACCTGACGATCAAGGATGACTACAGGGACTTTTGCTGCTCTGAGATGGTTCGCCAGGCCGACGTCGTCACCGGCTGAACAGATGATCAGTCCATCGATTCGCTTTTCGAGAAGCACGCGAACGTAGGCCTGTTGTCGCTCGGGCTGATCGTCTGAGTTGCAGAGGATTACGTTGTACCCTGCCCGGTAACAGGTGTCCTCGATTCCTTCCGCCAGCTCCGCAAAATAAGGATTTGAACTGTTGGAGACGAGCAAGCCAATCGTATTTGTGGACTGATGTTTTAGCGATCGAGCAACGGCGCTGGGGATGTAATTGAGACGCTTGATCGCCGCTTCGACATCACCGCGCACTTTGGTGCTGACCGGACGCGTTTTGTTGATCACGTGCGAGACGGTCGTATAGGACACTCCCGCCATACTTGCGACGTCCTTGATGGTCGACATAGCAAAAAATGGGTCGATTGATCAACCGGCGGCCGTGCCCCTCTTCATCGGACTAATCTTCTACGGGTTATTTTATCAACGGTTAGTTTGTGGCAACTTGCTTGCCCTTTGTTGCAGCTTCCTTGCTTTTTGTTGCAGCTTCCCGTTCCGATTTGGACACTTCGTGCCGCAGGTTCCTTCTCCGCAGATTCGACCACCAGAGGACGATCGGCGCCGCGATGAATATGGAAGAATAAGTACCAACGATTACGCCAACGACGTTTGTGAAAGCAAAATCAGCGAGTACCGGGCCTCCGAAAAACAGCAGGGAAAGCATGCAGAGCAGCGTCACACCGCTGGTCAGAATAGTCCGGCTCAGCGTCTCGTTGATGCTCGCGTTCATGAGGGTTTGAATGGAGCCCTTGCGGCCGGAGCGAAGACCCTCGCGGATTCGGTCGAATACGACGATTTTATCGTTAATGGAATAACCGGCGATCGTCAGAATTGCACCGACCATCACGAGCGAAAACTCCCGTCCGGTCATCACAAAAATGCCAAGCGTAATCACAAGGTCATGGAGCATCGCGACGATGGTTCCAATGGCGAACGAGAATTCGAATCGGATCGTCACATAAACCAGGATGCCGAGAATCGCGATTCCAAGCGCAAACAATGAAGTCGTCGCCAACTGGGTTCCCATGATCGGACCGACCCCTTCGGAGCGCTCAACGGTCAGATTTGCTTTCGGAAATCCTTGCTCCAGTTGATGTGCGATCTTGTCGGCAGTGCCAAATGGCGATCGCACCGAAATGAAGTGGGATACCTGATTCTGTTCAGAGCTGGCTTCCTGCTGGATGACTGCGCTTCCCTGCCCGATCTTTCCAAGTTCCGCGCGAATGTCAGCTTCGGGCAGTTCTGTTGCTGATTTGACCAGCAGAAAATCGCCGCCGGTGAAATCGATGTTGAACATCTTGCTGCCTCGGAGACCGAACGCCGCGAGCGACGCGGCCAGCAAAATGACCGACCCGATCAATGCAGGGCGCCATTTACCGAGAAAATCGAAGCTCTTCGACTTGATGAGGTGGAGCATCGAAATGCTTTTGATGAAACCAAGCTGCAAACCCCAGGAGAAGATTGTACGCGTGACCAATAGCGCCGAGAACATCGACGCGATAATGCCGATGGTGAGCGTGATCGCGAAACCTTTGACGGGGCCGGAGCCGAGCCAGAACAAAATAGCGACTTTCAGGAGCGTGGTAAGGTTCGAATCAACGATTGCACTGAACGCCTTTTTATACGCGGTATCGATAGCCGGCTTCAGGTTCTTACCGTGTTCGAGCTCTTCTCGCAGGCGCTCATAGATCAGGACGTTCGCGTCAATCGCCATTCCGATCGTCAAGATGATGCCGGCAATACCCGGAAGCGTAAGGACGAAACCGAACAAAGACATCACACCGAACAGGAGGATGCCATTTACCGCAAGACCGATGAACGCAACGAAGCCCGCCGTGCGATAATAAATAAAAACAAAGATCAGAGTGGCTGCCAAGCCTGCTAACCCGGCCGCAATTCCGCGAAAGATTGAATCCTGTCCCAGCGTTGCGGAAACCGTTCTGGTCTCGTCGATCGCGACCGGGGTCTGCAGCGGATTCTCCATGACGGTGGCGAGGTTCTTTGCTTCGTCGCCTGTAAAGTTACCGGTAATGACCGCTTCTCCGTTTGGAATTTCGCTTTGAATGTTCGGCGCGGAGACAACTTCGTTATCCAGAACAATGGCGAGGCGGTTATTGATGTAATCGCGTGTCACTTTGCGGAACGCTTCGGCTCCGCTTTGCGTGAGTTTCAGCGAGACTTCGTAGCCACGCTGCTCGAATACCGGCCGCGCACTCGCTACATCCTGGCCGGTGAGTTCCGGACGGCGTTTCACGAGTAATTTTTCAGGCTGCCCGTCCCGTTTCTCGATCGAGGTGAGTACGACGTACCCGGGTGGGGGAAATCCGGTTCCTGCCTCAATCTGCCGCACAAGCTGATCGCTGTTAGGGTGGACAAGACGAAATTCGAGTTTCGCAACCTTCTGCAGTTGCTGCCGCGCAGTTTCAATTTGTGCCGTGTTCAGACCGGGGATCTGCACCAGGATATGGTCGGTCCCTTGCTTCGTGATGACTGGTTCGCTGACGCCGAATTCGTCAACGCGTTTTCGGATGACCTCCACTGCCTGTTCCTGCATCTCCGGCGTGATCGCGCGCGGTGCGCCACCCTGCTCGGGAACGGGTGGGACGAGCCGGACGAGGAACGAGGTGCCCCCCTGCAGGTCGAGACCGAGATGAATCTTCTGTTGGAACGGCAAAAATGCATCAATGGAGAAGGCGCACAGCAACAGGGCGAGAGCCGTGCCTAGCCAGCGCTTTGTCTTTTCCCTCGTGGTGAGAAAGTACCAAGCGAAAAGAACAAGAACGAACAGCCCGAAAAAGAAGGTCAACGTCGCATTCATCGCGAACAAACTGCTACGTGGTTGGTTTTGCTTCGGAGACGGCCGGTTTCGTCTCTGCGGATTTTTCGATTCCGGAGACCGCGCTTTTGTCAACCTCGATCTTTACGTTGTCGGCTACCTTAAGAAGAAACGTGGTCTCTTTGACGTTTGCGATCAGACCGTGAATCCCGCTCGAAGTGACGACGCGGTCCCCGGTTTTCAGATTGGCAAGCAACTGTTGATGCTGCTTCTGACGCTTTTGCTGCGGGCGAATCAGCAAAAAATAGAAGATGACGCCCATGAACAGAAAAGGCAGAAGCGTCTGAAGCAGATCAGGTTGGGGTGCGCCTCCTGCGGGGGGGGCTTGTTGAGCTAGAAAAAAGATTGTTGAGATCATGGCATGCATACTGAACCCTTGACGAAGGTCTTGCCTTTGGAACAGGGGAAGTGAGTCAATAACGCAAACAGACGGCTGGATCAAAACAATTTCTATACTGGGGGCCTGTATCCATTCGGGTCGATAAGCAGATTTTGGAACCCGATCGCCCGAAGGGCTTGCCGGATTGTTCCCTCCATCGGCACCAATTTTGCGTTTTCCGGCGGATCGACCTGGAGTTTCGCAGAGGGGAGCTCTCCGGCAACGGCGACGTATCGAACTCGGAACACGATAAAGCCGCACGAGCGCACGAACTCTTCGGCCTGCTCGATCATCTTTAGGGCGTCGCGCGTCACGGCCGTTCCGTGCGGGATTCTTGAGCTCAAACAGGGCTGCGCCGGCATGTCGGCTGTGGGCAGGCCTCTTTCTCGCGACAAAAACCGAATCTCCGCTTTCGTCAGCCCGGCCGTCCGAAGCGGTGCCAGGACACGAAACTCACGCGCCGCTCCGGCTCCCGGCCGCACCTGAAACGCATCCTCCGCATTTTCGCCGTATGCCAATGCGGGAAATCCGCGCGTGCTTGCGATCTCCTGCATTCGGGTGAAAAGTTCGAACTTGCAGAAGTAGCAACGGTTGAACGGGTTACTTGCGTATCGAGGATCCTCGAGCTCGGCCGTGGCAATCACTTCGACCTTCGCTCCAAAAGACTTCGCAACGTCGACTGCACCCTGGAGGGCGGCACGTGGAAGACTTGGACTGTCCGCCAGGACGCCAACGGCGGCCTCACCGAGAATATCCGTGGCTTCCGCTAGCAGAAATGTGCTGTCTACGCCTCCCGAGTATGCAACTAGGAGCCGCCCCGCCCCTTTCAGGACCGATCGCAGTTCGCACACCTTTGTGCCGGCGGAGGTCAGGAGGTCTTCGGCGTTGTCCATTTACAACTGGATTCGTCGGAACAGGTCATCGAGCGGCAGCTGCAATCCGACGTAAAATTCGCCGAAATTGACGTATTGCGCGCTCACCGCATCGAACCGCATCTCGGAAACGATCGATTTGATTTCGAACACGTCGTTGGCAAAAAGGGAGACGCCCCACTCAGCGTCATCCAGGCCGGTTGACCCGGTGATCAGCTGACGAACCTTTCCGGCGTATTGGCGTCCGATGCGCGCGTGACCAAGCATAAGTTCTTTTCGTTGCTCGAACGAGAGGGTGTACCAGTTCTGGCCAGCATCTCGCCGTTTGGTCATTGGGTAAAAACTGAACACCGGCCAGTCTGGCAAGTTCGGATAGAGGCGATCTTGAAGGTATTTTTGGATCCGGTGTCGGAACTCTTCCATTGCCAGTGAGAACTCCGAAGACTCGGGTGAGAGTCCTTTTTCAGCAGTCAATGACGCGCCAAAATCGGCTTCGGTGGTGGTGTATTCGCTGCGCTCTGTCAGCGAATAGAAACTGAACACCGGCGTCATGACGTCTGCGCCGAGCGACAAACTGAGCTTCTTCTCGATGCTGTTTATGGCGTGGAGATCGTCCGTTAACAGCATAAATCCGAGATCAGCTTTCGGAGAAATGATGCTGAAGGTCAGGATCTGGGTCGACGGAAGCGCGCGAACCTCTTGGATGAGCCTGGAGAGATTGGTCTTTGCAGCTAGGCGCTCTTCGGAACTCAGCAGCTGCCATTGACCAAATTCAACTCGGTAGAAGAGATGCAAAACGTGCCACCCTTCTTTTGGACGTAACGCCGGCCGGTCTGTCATACCAAACGCTACGTCGACTCCGACCGGTGTCCAAGGGGAAAGAGAACACGGAGGAAGAGGATTCACCACAGAGACATGGGCCGGCGTAGCCGCAACCAAAAAGGACGCAGTGTTTGACTTGTTTCGGAAATCGATGACTTCAATAGCGGTAATCCGTCCGCGGGCAGACGATTGCAATAACGAGCGAGTATGGCGCGATTCCGAGGCGGTCAAAAAAATCTAAAGAATTCTCTGTGTCTCTGTGGCTCCGTGGTGAATCTTGGTCTTTGTGACCTCCTATCCCTCCGTGCCCTTTGAAGTGTGACTTGCAGTTTTGGCTTGATTCGTTAGATTGGCGCGCTTTTGGGAGGAGGCAGAGAGAAAAAGAAGAATCCATGCAGGAGTCGCGAAGGAGGTTACAAGGTTAGTTATGGCTGATGTTGCAAATAAGTATCCGCAGAATGTAGTTGGACAATTTTACGTGGACGATCAATGCATTGATTGTGATCTTTGCCGCGAAACAGCCCCAGCAAATTTTACCCGTAACGACGACGGCGGTCACTCCTATGTCTATAAGCAACCCGAGAGCGCGGAAGAAGAAGCTCTGTGCAAAGAGGCGATGGAGGGATGTCCCGTGGAAGCCATCGGCAGCGATGGCAATGGATAGCAACCTGGTCGGCAACGGCGGCAGATTGTTCTGCGACACAATTTGGACAGTCCGCGTTTTTTGACCGGACTGTCCTTACTTTTATGGCGCACTCCTTGCGTAGACGAGTCCTCCAGGAATGGCGCGGACTCCCGGAACCCGAACAGAAGGCTGATCGTCTTTTACCAATTCGCGATGTCCTGAATCAACTCGCGCCTAAACTCGGGTTGGAGGCTCGGCTCCGGGAGGAGGAAATCATTTCCGCCTGGGTCGATATCGTCGGCGATTTCTTCGCCAAACATTCCCGTCCGATTAAATTGCACCAGGGCATGCTCGTCGTGCATGTGCTCCAGCCTACGGTTTTATACGAGCTCGAGCGACAGTGGAAATCGCTGGTCCTGCAAAAATTGCAGGCGCGTTTCGGAGGCAAGCTCATCCGGGATCTGCGCTTTCGTTTGGGCTAAGTAGCATACGCGTCTCGCGTGTATTCCTTTGGTTGCACGCAGGCACAGAATTGGAAAACAAAATACACGCGGGACGCGTATGCTACCGACTTTAGAACTAACGGATCCTCGATCCGAAGATGCGGAGCAAAACCATGATAAGGAACATCATACTGGATTGGTCCGGCACAATCGCCGACGATCTGGACGCAGTCCTCCTCGCGACAAATGCGACCTTGATCGAGCTCGGTTCGAAGTCCCTGTCAAAGGAGGAGTTTCGGCGCTTGTACGTGCTGCCGCTCGCTCTTTTTTACGAGCGCCTGGTGCCGGGCGTACCGATGGAGAAAATCGATGCTATCTATCGGCAGTCCTTTCGGCAGATTGGCATAAAACCGATTCCAGGCGCGCCGGAGTTCTGTGCCTTTGCGGTTGCGAGCGGCCGCCGCCTATTTGTATTGAGCACGATTCATGCCGAGCATTTCGAGCATCAATCCGAAGTGTTTGGTATTCGTCGGTTCCTCACCCGAGCGTACGTCGGCGTAAGAGACAAGACCGAAGTCATTGGATCGATTCTCCGAGAAAACGATCTCGACCCGGCGAGCACGGTGTTTGTCGGGGATCTGGTGCATGACGTTGAGGCGGCAAAATCTGGTCGGGTTATCGCCGCGGCTGTCTCGACGGGATTTGACCCGGTCGAAAAGCTTGTTTCCAGCGATCCCGATTTGATTATTCGGGATCTAAGCGCGCTTCGCCATTTTCTTGAAACTCGGGATCAGCAGCTCTCTGGTGAATGGATCGAAATCAATAAGCTGGAGTTAAAGTGCAGAATCGGTGTTCCGGAAAAGGAGCGGGTAAATCCTCAGAGGTTGGTAGTCTCGCTGCAGTTCCAGATTTCCGAGACTTTCCAGTCCTTGGAAGATCGGTTCGAAAGGACCATCGATTACGCGCGCGTTGCGGCAGAAGTCGAGAAGGTGGTCAGAGTGACAGGCGCGCATTTAATCGAAACTCTGATTGTGCAGATTTGCGACGCGCTAATGGCTCGATTTCCGATACATCGCCTCCAAATTGAACTGCGGAAATATATCCTGCGGAATACCGCCTACGTCAGTGTGAGCCTGGACAAGCGGCGCACCTGATTTCCGCGGATAGAAGTGTGGAGTCTGCTTAGCGAGTCGAATAGATGGCGGCACACGGCTCAGGAGAAATTTTCACAGAAGATCCCAAAGATCCGATCCTGGATCGAACGTTCAGTGACGTACGATTTATGCGAAAAAGTCTTTGCGGTCTTTTGTGTGAATCTCTTCCGGCCCGTTCAGCCCCCGAATGCACCTGTCCTCAAAAGAGCTGATTCATACGTCAGTGTGAGCCTGGACAAGCGGCGCACCTGATTTCCGCGGATAGAAGTGTGGAGTCTGCTTAGCGACTCGAATAGATGGCGGCACACGGCTCAAGAGAAATTTTCACAGAAGATCCCAAAGATCCGATCCTGGATCGAACGTTCAGTGACGTACGATTTATGCGAAAAAGTCTTTGCGGTCTTTTGTGTGAATCTCTTCCGGCCCATTCAACCCCCGAATGCACCTGTCCTCAAAAGAGCTGATGCATACGTCAGTGTGAGCCTGGACAAGCGGCGCACCTGATTTCCGCGGATAGAAGTGTGGAGTCTGCTTAGCGAGTCGAATAGATGGCGGCACACGGCTCAGGAGAAATTTTCACAGAAGATCCCAAAGATCCGATCCTGGATCGAACGTTCAGTGACGTACGATTTATGAGAAAAAGTCTTTGCGGTCTTTTGTGTGAATCTCTTCCGGCCCATTCAGCCCCCGAATGCACCTGTCCCCAAAAGAGCTGATTGCAGGGAAACTTTCACAGAAGTTCAAAGCGGCAAGTCGCGACCGAAAAGCACACAGGCGAGACGCCTATGATACTTTACGCCAGGAGACGTTCGGGCCGCAGAGGCGATAGGGACGGGATGTTTGTGAACGGCAGGTGCCTGTCCCTTTGATCATTGCTGCGCGGAGGTCGTCGAGGTTGCGAAATACGAGTGTGGCAGTTGATTACTGTGGCCCCGCTATTGAAGCATGAACGTTGCCGAGTCACAAATTACGCGGATCAAAGACGGTGGACGATTTCCTCAAAATTGGTCTGACCATATTCGACACCCAACACTGGTACGTTGACCAGGTTTTCGAGAACGCTCAGGTTTGTTGATTGCGACAGGTCCGAATCGAGATTTACGACGTTTAACACCACCAACGTGCAATTAAGACCGGCCACCTGAATCGCTTCAACCGTCAGCCGCGCGTGGTTCAGGACCCCAAGGCGATTCGCCGCAACGACGATGACACTCAAACCGAGATCCCGTGCTACATCGCGATAGTCGTAGTTGGTCAGAATAGGAACGGCGATACCGCCGGACCCTTCGACCAATACGTTCGAATGATGTTTTGCCAATCGCTCGAACGCTCTTCGAATCGCGTCGAGATCGATCTGGCGATCTTCAATGATCGAAGCGGTGTACGGCGCGACCGGAGTTCGGTACCAGATCGGGTTGATGATCTGTTCTTGTTCGCAACCGCCGCTGGCATCAAGGAGTTGGCGCACATCGCTGTTGTCACCGGTGCAGATCGGTTTCATGCCGACGACGTCCATCCCTTTGGAACGGGCGAATCGGATGAGTCCGCTGGTGATGAACGTTTTGCCGACACCGGTGTCGGTGCCTGTAACGAGATAGTTCACGGGCCGAGGTGCTTCGCAAACTCTGCCACGATTGAGCTTGCCAATTGGTGCAGCTCACCGGCATCAGGCCCCTCCAGAAGCAGGCGCGCTATCGGCTCGGTTCCAGAGTACCGAAGCATGACGCGTCCTTTCCCTTTAAGCTGCGACTCTGTTTCGCGAAGTTTCGAGTTCAGGACTCCAATGTTTTCAAACGGGACCCGTTCGCGGACCTCAATATTTCGGAGCACCTGGGGATACTTGGACAATACCTGGCGAAGTTCGCTGAGCGGTTTACCGGTGCGCATGACAACGGCAATAACCTGGAGCGCTGCGACCAATCCGTCCCCGGTCGTCGCAAAATCGCGGAAAATGATATGGCCGCTTTGTTCGCCGCCGAGGTTCAATTGATGCTGGACCAACGCGTCGATAACGAAGCGATCCCCGACCGCGGTGCGCAGGACGCTCCCATTGTGCTCATGGAGGAGATCGTCCAGGCCGAAGTTGCTCATCACGGTTGCAACCACTGTATTCTTTTGGAGCTGATTTCGCCGTATCAGATCGACCGAAGCGATGGCTAGCAACTCGTCTCCGTCAAGAACCGAGCCGTGCTCGTCACAAAAGAGGAGCCTGTCGGCGTCGCCATCGTGGGCTAGCCCGAATGTCGCACCCGAATTCTTGACGATCCGTGAGAGAGTCGCCGGATGGGTGCTGCCGCACTCCAAGTTGATATTAAACCCATCCGGTGCGGCATACTGAACGTCCAGCTCCGCACCAAGATTCGCCAGGGCCATTGGAGTCGTCTGGAACGCCGCGCCGTTCGCCATGTCGAGGGCGATTTTGACTCCGGCGAGCGATAAATCCCTGGGAAACGTCGAGGCTGCGAACTCTGCGTACTGTTCGGTCGCATTCGGAAGCCGTAGGACGCGGCCAACTAATTTGCCGATTGGGAAGGTTCCAGGGTCGGACCGCTCAAATTCCGATTCGATAGCGCTTTCATCGTCATCACTCAATTTGTAGCCGGTCGGACCGAAGAACTTGATGCCGTTGTCTTCAAAGGGATTGTGCGACGCAGAGATGACGACCCCGAATGCTGCACCGTTAGTGACCGTCAAATAGGCAATCGAAGGGGTGGGAATAACGCCTGCCAGCAGGACTTCGATTCCGCTGGAAGCTAGACCGGCTACGATCGCTGATTCCAACATCTCACCGGATGCGCGTGTGTCTCTCCCGACCACGACCTTTGGAGAGATTGCATTCCTGACCAGTACACGCGCGGCCGCTTGTGCCAGTTTCAGAGCCGATGCCGCAGTGATTGGTTCACGATTTGCGGTTCCGCGGACGCCGTCCGTACCAAAGAGCTTCTGCGACACGGGCTATGTTCGCGAGGCTGGTTCGTGAGATCAACTGGTAATTGGCGGTTCATTCTTCCTTCCTCACCGCTGGCCGGCGGTCTGCGCTGTCGGTCGTCGCTCAAACCCGATGCGATCAGGCGAAACATCGACGTTCTTCTTTACCAGGTACCAAACCGCTGTCGCCACGATCAAGGACATCAGCTTTGCGCGCCAGTTTTCGAGAAAAAGTCGTTTCATTACTTCAAGGCGTTGTGTCCGGCTCAGGCAACGTACTGCTCGCGTTGCTGTCCGATTGGTCGCTATCCCGCATCAGGAGTTCGGAAAGACGTTTTTCGAATTGGCCCGGCTTGAATTCGCGTTCAATTTTGCCCCGGTGACAGATCGAGACGCTTCCGGTCTCCTCGGAGACGACAATTGCAATCGCGTCTGATTCTTCAGTCACCCCGAGGGCCGCCCGGTGTCGCAGGCCCAGAGTCCGATCGAGGTCCTCTCGTTGGCTGACGGGAAAGATGCAGGCCGCCGCGATAATCCGGTCGTTCCGAATGATCACACCGCCATCGTGAAGTGGTGTTTTTGGGAAAAAAATCGTGATAAGAAGCTCCTCCGACATTTCGCAATCGATGTTGACACCACTCTCGGCAAAGCTCCGGATTGCGGTATCCCGCTCAATGGCGAGCAATGCCCCGATCTGGCGGTTGGAAAGTTCGAAGACCGCGTCGGTAATAATGTCGATGGTTTCTTTCTTCTGCGTTGCCGAAGAGAAAAACTGGCTACTGCCTAGTTCGGCGAGGGCCCGCCTCAGCTCCGGTTGAAAGATGACGACAAGCGCAATCGCGATGAACGCGGTGAGGCTCCGCAGCAACCAGCTTATCACCGTCAGGTTCAGGATCTGGGAGACGAGTGTCAACGTGATGAAAAGGATCGCAAGCCCAGTCAAAACCTTGGCGCCACGAGTTCCGCGGAAGTAGAGGTAGCCGTAATATATCGCCACCGCCAGCAGCAGAATCTCAATCGCGGCGTTCCAATATTCGCCGATGAGCTCTAGGATCAGATTAATCATTGAAGAGGATCGATTCGGTCATCCGCAGCGCTTCACGATTCGGGCGTACGTCGTGCACTCGAAAAATGTGTGCTCCCTGTTCCCTTAGCAGGCTCGTGAGAGCCACAGTCGGCCATATTCGATCGCCGCATGGCAACTTCGGATCTCCAAGCAGCTGCGCAATCATCGATTTTCTTGAGACTCCGACGACGATTGGCTGCTCCAAGTCGGCAAACCGGCTCAGACCCCGGACAAGATCAACGTTATCCTGGAGACGTTTCCCGAAACAGTAGCCGGGATCGATCGCAATCCGGTTCCGGTCGACCCCGGCGCGAACCAGTGCGTCCCGTCTTTCTCTGAGGAAATCGATCACCTCGGGCACGACATCTTTGTAGTGAGGATCGATCTGCATAGTCTTTGGGGTGCCGCGCATGTGCATCAAAATCACGCCCGCATCTGAATCTTTGACGACGGCCATCATTTCTTTATCAGCTGTTAATGCAGAAATATCATTGATAATGTCTGCGCCGGCGGCGATTGCCTGCCGGGCTGTCTCCGCCTTGCAGGTATCGACCGACAGTAGTAGATCCGGGAAACGGGCACGAATTCGCCTGAGAATCGGAATTACGCGCCGGAGTTCGTCGTCGAGAGCCACCGGATCGGATCCCGGTCTGGAAGATTCGCCGCCAATATCAAGTATATCAGCCCCTTCGTTGACCATCCGTTGCGCGTGCCTGAACGCGGATTCTGCTTCCAGGAATCGTCCCCCGTCGGAGAATGAGTCCGGTGTAACATTCAACACCCCCATGATCAGACCCGACCGGCTCAGGTCGACCGAGCGACGATTTCGAAGTCTCCAGATCATGCTAATCACACACTCGGCAGTGGATACCACGATTGGCAAGGGGTTTTAGGGAGGTAAAAAGCAAGAAGGAAAAAGTGAGACTGCATGCAGTCAGCTTGACAGAGTTGACCGCATGCCGGTTGACCTGGCCTTTAGGGCCGAGGACGAGCAGGACGTTCAATTAATACGACATATACGACATATACGACGTATACGGCTCAAATACGGACAGGCAAATCGAGGCCCGCCGCACCCAGTTGCAAAGACGAGAGAACGAGACGCCCCAAAAGTAACGGCGTTCACCGGTAACGGTGAACGCCGTAAAGTGACTACCGGCGCGAACGACTAAGCAGTCGCCGGACTGGCCTCTGCGTGAATCGACTTGAACTCGAGTGATTCGCCGGCGGCATGGACGTCAAGCGTGTCGCCCCGTTTGATGTTGCCGCGCAGGAGCTCTTCAGCAAGCGGATCCTCGAGGAATTTTTCGACTGCGCGCCGCATCGGGCGCGCGCCGTAGGTCGGGTCGTACCCTTTGTCGATCAGGAATTCTACGGCGGACGGATCGAGCTGGACTTTGATGGCCTTCGTTCCGATGCGTCCGATGACCTTCGCGACTTCGAGGTCGACAATCTTGGCCAAATCCTCGCGGCCAAGCGTGTGGAAGACGATCATGTCATCCAAACGGTTCAGAAATTCCGGTTTGAAAGTTCGCTTCGATTCCTCAAGAATCTTGTCGCGCATCTGCTCGTACGAATCGGTCCCGGAGCTGGCACCAAATCCCAAAGAAGTCTGCCGCTTGATCAATTCGGCGCCGACGTTTGAGGTCATGATGATGATCGTGTTCCGAAAATCGATTTTGCGGCCAAGGCTGTCCGTGACTTTGCCTTCTTCCAGAATCTGCAACAGGAGGTGCATGACGTCCGGATGCGCTTTTTCGATTTCGTCAAACAGCACGACAGAATAAGGGCGGCGACGGACCGCTTCGGAGAGTTGGCCGCCTTCCTCATATCCAACGTACCCGGGAGGCGAACCGATCAGACGCGAGGCCGTGAATTTTTCCATGTACTCCGACATGTCGATCTGGATCAATGCATCCGAGTCTCCAAACATGAATTCGGCAAGGGAGCGTGCGAGGAACGTTTTTCCGACACCGGTCGGCCCCAGGAAAATGAACGAACCGATCGGGCGCCGTGGATCTTTCAGGTCCGCACGGGAACGTCGCAATGCTTTGCTGATCGCAATGACTGCTTCGTTTTGACCGATCACGCGGGTCCGCAGTTCGTCCTCCATTTTCAAAAGCTTTTGCGCTTCCTTCTGCTCCATGCGGTTCAGCGGCACACCGGTCCACTTGGAGACGATGTGCAAAATGTCATCCTCGGTGACGATCACTTCGCGTTCTTCGCGTTGTTCACGCCACTCGGCCAGGATACGCTCAAGCTTGTCTTTGGTCTGCTTTTCCAGGTCCCGCAATGAAGCTGCCTTCTCAAAATCCTGCGCTTTGATGGCGGCTTCCTTATCGGCACGAATCGTTTCGATGTCTTTTTCGATCTCCTTGACATCCGGTGGCCGGGTCATGGCATTAATCCGGGCGCGTGCGCCGGCTTCATCCATGACATCAATTGCTTTATCCGGCAGAAAACGTCCGGTCAGATAGCGATCGGAGAGCCGAACGGCCGCATCGAGCGCTTCATCTGTCAGACGTGCTTTGTGGTGCGCCTCATACTTTGGACGCAAACCGCGCAGGATTTCGACAGCCTCATCAGGGGAAGGCGCTTCCACCTTCACAGTTTGGAACCGTCGCTCCAGAGCTGCGTCCTTCTCTATATATTTTCGGTATTCATTCAGGGTCGTCGCACCGACGCACTGGAGTTCGCCCCGGCTGAGCGCAGGCTTGATGATGTTCGAAGCGTCCATCGCGCCCTCGGCGGAACCAGCCCCGACGATTGTGTGCAGCTCGTCGATGAACAAAATCACGTTCTTCGAGCGGCGAATTTCATCCATCACCGCTTTGATCCGTTCCTCGAACTGCCCGCGATACTTCGTGCCGGCCACCATCAGGGCCAGGTCGAGAGTGATCACTCGTTTGTCCCGCAACAGTTCCGGCACATTTCCGGCGCCAATTTCCTGGGCGAGCCCTTCAACGATCGCAGTCTTTCCGACGCCGGCTTCCCCGAGTAACACAGGATTGTTCTTGGTGCGCCGGCAGAGGATCTGGATTACACGTTCGATTTCGTTTTTGCGGCCGATAACCGGGTCCAATTCGCCCTTTTTGGCCAATTCGGTCAGATCCCGTCCAAACGCCCGCAGAGCCGGCGTCTTAACGTCTTTTTTGTTGCCCTCCTGCGGCGGTTCAGCGTCGCTCTCAGGCGGTGTAAAATTCGGGTCCAATTCTTTTAAAATTTCGTTTCGAGTTCGTTCGATATCAACTTCCAAGCTCTTTAAAACTCGGGCCGCAACACCTTCGCCCTCACGTAAGAGCCCCAGCAAAATGTGTTCCGTCCCTACGTAGGAGTGGTTTAGCGCTTTGGCCTCCTTGCCGGCGAGCGCGAGGACCTTCTTTACGCGCGGCGTATACGGAATGTTCCCAACCATCTTGGTCTCAGGATGCGAGCCGACATGCTTCTCGACTTCCATCCGTACCGTCTCCAAGTCGAGCCCCATTTTTTGCAGCACATTGACTGCAACGCCTTGTCCAAGTTTGATCAACCCGAGCAAAAGGTGCTCAGTTCCGACATAGTTGTGGTTGAACCGATCTGCCTCTTTTCGGGCGAGAGCCAGGACTTGCTGGGCACGTGGAGTAAAGTTATTCATCATTGCGCTTCCGATGCCGGGCCCTCCGCCTGACCGCCCGGCAACTTTTTTTTGTTTGGTTTAGGAAAGTTTTTCAACTTTTCCCGGACGATATCGGCGCGTAGGTGGTCGCGCTCCTCGGCTGCCAGCTTTTGCTGGGAAATGTGTTGAAGATGTGCCGGTTGTGTTTCCATCAACAATGAGGTTGTAAGTACCCGACCCTCTTCCGGGAAAAACCCCAAGTCAATCCCTAGGCGCATCACAGACAGCAAGTTTAATGCTTCCTTTGAAGAAATCGAATACGCGTGGGTCAGAATGCCATACGCGCGCCCAACCTGGTCCATCAGCATTGTACGCTTGGTTTCAAGGAGATTGTCACGAGCCTGGTTCTCCCGCTGGATCAACGTCTCGATTACTTTGCTGAGGCGTTCGATAATCTGCGTTTCATTTTCGCCGAGCGTCGTTTGGTTCGAGACCTGGAAGAGGTTACCCATTGCCTCGGTCCCTTCGCCGTACAATCCCCGGACGGCCAATCCAATCTTATTGATCGAGTTTATAACCTGGTTTATCTGCTCACTGAGCACGAGCCCGGGGAGGTGAACCATTGCGGAAGCGCGCATTCCGGTGCCGACATTTGTCGGACAAGCCGTCAGATAGCCGAGTTCCGGGTCAAACGCGAAATCGAGGTGAGCCTCGAGGGCCGTGTCGACTTCATCGATCGTGCGAAAGGTCTTTTGCAAATCGAGCCCGGCGGTCATCGCCTGCATCCGCAGGTGATCTTCCTCGTTCATCATGATGCTGACCGTCTGAGTCGGATTGATCGCGACCGCGCTGCCCATACCTTTTGCGGCGTGTTCGCGGCTGATCAGATGGCGCTCCACCAGCACCTGTTTTTCCATTGCGGAAAGTTCGTTCAGTTGTTCTGAGAACGAACTACGCATCTGCGCCAGATTATCCACTTCCGGTTTGATCTCGTCCAGGATCCGGACTCGTTCAGTCTTTTTGGCCCAACCCGGGAAGGGCATTTTGGCAAGGTTGCGTGCCAATCTGACGCGGCTGCTGATGACGATGGGGTGATTACCTCCACCGTTTGACAACCAGTCGCCGCGAGATTTCAAGATCGAGCCGATTTTCATGCTAATGATCCTCCTCGAGCTCCAGCTGACGGATTTCGTCGCGGATCGTTGCCGCGGACTCGTAATCCTCTTTTGAAACGGCTTCTTCCAAATTTCGTTTTAGTTCGTTCAGCCTATCGGACCGGACGATGCCTCTGAAAAGCCGGGCGGGGACTTTGCCGGTGTGCTTTGTCCCTTTGTGCATTGCTTTTATCAGCGAAGCCAGTCCTTCGGAGAACGTCCCGTAACATTCGCTGCACCCGAGCCGCCCCGTTTTTTTGAAATCGGCCTGCGTAAATCCGCAAACAGGACAATGTTCGGTGGGAACCGTTTGTTCGACCTGCTGAGTTTCGCCAAGGCCAAGCAGAAGATCCGCTAGAGCAAAGCCTGTGGGATCGGAGACACCTTTATCCTTGGAACACGATTCGCAGAGATTAATCTTCTTCATGTTCCCGTCGACGATCTGCGTCAGATAAACTGTCGCCGTGTTTGTTTTGCAGACGTCACAAATCATGTCTGTTATTTACTCCCATTATTTCGACCGGACCTATCGTCGCTAAAGCGTACTACTGATAAATCGGAGTGCCGGTTGTGCGTGTCAACTCACGGAACCTCTCCACCAAATTCAGCGTGATCGGACCGGGGAAGCCGTTTCCGATCAATCTTTTGTCCAATTGGACCGCAGGAATCACTTCTGCAGCCGTCCCGGTCAGGAAGCATTCATCCGCGGTGTAGATATCGTACAGACTAAGGTTGAGTTCACGAATCGTGATATTCATTTTTTCCGCCAGTTCGAACACCACACCACGGGTGATGCCGTTTAGCATGCCGGAGTTCGGTGCGGGCGTTGCGATCCGGCCATGTTTTACGACAAAAATGTTATCGCCTGTACACTCGGCAACATAGCCTTGCTCGTTGAGCATCACGCCTTCGCCGGCGCCGGCGTGCTGTGCTTCCAGCTTCGCCATGATGTTATTTAGATAATTTAGCGATTTGACTCGCCCGTTCAAAGCGGCTGGAGAAGTCCGCCTGGTCGCACAGGTGATCATCGTTAACCCCTTATGGTAGGGCTCCTCCGGATAGAGTGCGATTGTCGCCGCAATAATGATGATGCTTGGGCGCCTGCAGGAATCGGGGCTGAGCCCGAGCGATCCGACACCTCGAGTCACAAGCAACCGGACATAGCCGTTATGCAGATCGTTCTGGCGGATCGTTTCGAGTGTTGCTGCAGTGAGCTCCGGTTTCGAGACTGGCAGCTCCAAGGCGATTGCTTTTGCCGAGTCCCAGAGACGGTCGATATGCTCCTCGAACCGGAATACCCGGTCATCATAAAATCGAATCCCCTCAAACACTCCGTCGCCGTAGAGGAGCCCATGGTCGAATACGGAAATCTTCGCCTCGGATTGGTCGTAAAAGTTTCCGTCGATATAGATTTTAAGGTTCATAAGCTGAGGGTTTGAGTTGTTATTTCGGGGACAGGACACTAGTTGGTCAGCAATCCGTCTCGGATATCAACGCGCCGGTCACCCGCCGACGCGAGCCGTTGATCGTGGGTTACGACCACCAATGTTTTCTGCTTCTCTCTGGCCAACGCAAGCAACAACTCCATGATCGCATTCCCATTCGCGGTGTCCAGATTGCCCGTAGGTTCGTCGGCAAAAATGATTGCGGGATCATTGATTAACGCGCGTGCGATTGCGACCCGCTGTTGTTCGCCGCCGGATAGCTCGCCCGGCAAGTGGTTCAGCCGGTCCGCTAGACCGACTCGCTCAAGAAGATCGACCGCGGTTCCGAGTTGCTGCTTGTTTCTGATTAACGAGGGAACAAGAACGTTCTCGAGGGCGGTTAGTTCCGGCAGCAAAAAGTAACTCTGAAACACAAAACCCATCTTTTCGTTGCGGATTTTAGCATCCGCCGACGAACCGTTGCGATAAAGTCTGTGTCCTTCGAAGACCACTTCGCCTGATTCCGGTCGCTCCAAACCGGCGAGAGTATAGAGTAGGGTTGTCTTGCCGGCGCCTGAGACGCCGCACAGAAAGACCGATTCCCCGCGATAAACCTCCAGGCTGATCCCTCGAAGCACTTCGATCTTGCGGGGACCGATCTTGAAAGAGCGATACAGATCTTTTGCGGTTAATTGTGGCTGATTATTCACGATCCGATCGAAGCTGACGAACACCTTCGAACAACACGACCGCCACTGCGGTCGCAAGGTTCAAACTGCGCGCTCCCGAGGCCATCGGGATCGTTAAACAATTCTCTGACTGTGACAAAAGAAGACTCTCCGGGAGACCTTTTGTTTCGCGGCCAAAAACGAGATAGTCGCCGTCGCAAAATCTCGCGTCCCAATAGTTTCGGCGACTCTTTGTTGTTAGGAGGAACCGGCGGACAGGAGAGCGCGTTGCCCTCTCGAATTCTGTCAAATTTTTCCAGTAAATCAAATCCACCTGATGCCAGTAGTCCATTCCGGCACGCCGAAGCTGGCGATCATCGATCGCGAATCCAAGCGGTTCCACCAAGTGGAGCCGGCTTCCTGTCGCGAGGCAGAGCCGCGCGATGTTGCCCGTATTCGGCGGAATTTCGGGTTCAACCAGCACAACATTAAACATACATCGCAAAAAACAAAAAAAGCGCCTCAAGGTCCGAGGCGCTTTTTCCGTCGGGAGGGAATATCGATTGCCGGACTAGTTGGTCGAACCCACTTGCGCCGTTTCGATCGGTTCGACGTTCACACGGCGTCCGCTCCTGTCAAAACGTACAAATCCGTCAACGAGAGCGAAGATGGTGTAGTCCCGACCTAACCCAACATTCTTACCAGGCAAAAACTTTGTCCCGCGTTGCCGCACGATGATGTTTCCGGCAACGACCTGTTCGCTGCCAAATTTCTTAACGCCGAGCCGTTTGCTGACGCTGTCACGCCCGTTTTTAACGCTGCCCTGACCTTTCTTGTGAGCCATAAAAAATTCCGTTTCTACAATTGGCGGCTGGTAATTACCCGATCGCTTCGATCTTGACGCGCGTCAGCGCACGTCGGTGACCCACCGTCCGGTGATAACCCTTGCGCCGCCTGTATTTGAACGCGATCACTTTTTTATCCTTGAACTGTTCGATGACCTCGCCGGTTACTGTCACCCCGGAAACGGTTGGGTCGCCTGGAGTGACGGTCGCGCCATCGGCGAGTAACACAACTTCCCCAAACGTAACCTTTTCTCCAGCTTCTGCTGCGAGTTTTTCAACTGCTATAGTTTGCCCGGGGCTCACTCGGTATTGTTTACCTCCGGAACGGATGATCGCGTACGCCATGGTCAGTCTTTAATTGGAAAGGGGCGAAACTGCCATAGGGGACCAATACTGACAAATATTTTTTTGCGGAGAAGCGGGAAAAGGCAAAAGTAAAACGGCAAAAGGCAAAATCAAGAATGAAGAGGACGATTACGGCAGGTTTCTCGTTCTTAATTTTGCCTTTTTACTTTTGCCTTTCCCCTAATACTCCCTTTTCAACAAATAATCCGCGATTCCGTGCAGGATATCGGCTTTTCGCCCGAATGCCTTCAATGAACGATGGGCTTCCTCGGTTAATTTCTTTGCCGCTTTACGCGACTCTTCCAGGCCAACGACCGACGGATAGGTTGCTTTCTCGGCGGTGACATCTTTACCGGCGCTCTTGCCGAGGGTCTCGGAACTCTGCGTGACATCCAGGATGTCGTCGATCACCTGGAATGCGAGCCCGAGTGCCGTGCCGAATTGGGAGAGACTTTCGAGGCGCGCCGGGGTCGCGTTTGCGCTCATCGCCCCAAGCCGAATCGACGCGCGCAACAACGCGGCGGTCTTAGATTCGTGGATAAACTTTAGCAGCGGTAATGGAACGCGCTTGCCTTCGCTTTCGAGATCCACGACCTGACCGGCGATTAATTTTCGGCTCCCGACAGCGACTGCGAGTTCCTGGACGATCGTTTTCAGCGGATATCGCGGCCAACCCAGTGCTTCGGCGGCAAGCTCAAAGGCAAATGTCAGCAAGGCGTCTCCGGTCAACACAGCGATTCCTTCTCCGAACACTTTATGGGAAGTCGGCATGCCTCGCCGCAGGTCGTCGTCGTCCATGCACGGCAAATCGTCGTGGATGAGGGAGTAGGTGTGGATGCACTCGACAGCGCACGCAAGCGGCAACGCAGCAGCCGCTTCTCCGCCGCAACTTTCCGCGGCCGCCAAACATAATATCGGCCGAAGTCGTTTGCCCCCGGCGAACACGCTGTACCGCATTGCCTTGTGGATCGTGTATGGTTTGACAGTTGGCTTGGGCAGATACCGCTGCAGGGCAGCATCAACCATTTGCTGGTGCGAGATCAGGTACTCTTTCATTTTCAGGTAATCAGCGGAGATAACGCTGGGCGATGGGCATGCGCCAGCCGATGCCGAACGCCAGGCTCGTCACGCGAAGACCGGGGGCTGCCTGACGCCGTTTGTATTCATTCATGTCCACACGACGCTGAATCCAGCGAACGGTATCCGGGTGAAACCCGCGCTTTGTGATGTCTTCCGGACTCAAGTGATCCTCGACATATAGCTCAAGGATTTTGTCCAGCATATCGTAGGGTGGCAACGTGTCCTGATCAGTCTGGTCCGGCTTCAATTCCGCACTCGGCGGTTTTTCAATTGAGGCGTGCGGAATGAGTTCCGTCTCGCGATTAATCCAGTGCGCGAGCCGGTAAATCATAGTTTTCGGCACATCGCTGATCACAGCAAGTCCGCCGCACATATCGCCGTAAATGGTGCAATACCCGACCGCCAGTTCGCTTTTGTTTCCGGTCGTCAGCAACAAGTGACCAAACTTGTTCGACATCGACATCAGAATGAGTCCGCGCAACCGGGACTGCATATTCTCTTCGGTCGTGTCTTCGGTTTTGCCGGCAAATATTTCTTTGAACTGCTCTTTGAGGACCTCAAACGGTTCCTTAATTGGAACCACGTGCCGGACGATGCCGAGATTTCTGGCCAATGCCGCCGCATCATCGAGGCTGCCTTGGGAGGAGTACTGGCTAGGCATCGACACCCCGACAACGTTCTCTTTTCCGAGGGCTGCTACCGCAATTGCTGCGGTTACGGCTGAATCTATTCCTCCACTGAGGCCCATGACTGCGGATTTGAAACCGCATTTGGAAAAGTAATCGCGAACACCGAGCACGAGCGCTTCGTGAATCTCCGCTTCCGGAGACAAATCGTGTGTGTCAACGGGCGGTGTCGCGGCGTCGACAACCCGGATCTCTTCGCGAAAGCCAGGCATTTGCAGAATCGTGTCACCCGCGGAATCGATCGCGAACGAATTGCCGTCGAAAACCAGTTCGTCGTTTCCGCCGATTGCGTTACAGTAGAAGAACGGCACGTGATACTTTTCGGCGAGATCGCGCACCATTTTGCGGCGAAGCGCAGGTTTTCCTACGCTGTAAGGCGAAGAACTCAGATTCACGATGACCTGCGCCCCTTTTGCAATGAGGACCGAGACCGGATCTTGCCGGTAGAGATCCCGATTCAAGTTCAGATATTCGTCTGTCCAGATATCTTCACAAATCGTGACACCGATTTTCGCTCCGAGCAGTTCGATTGGCCGCTGGTCCTGTGCGGGATCGAAATAGCGGGCTTCATCAAATACGTCGTAGGTCGGCAGCAGAGTCTTGAATACTTTTCGAATCGACTGCGACTTTTGGAGCACTGCACAGGCATTAACAAACGACTTTCCTGTTTTGGCGGGATTGAAGTCGACGTAGCCGACGAGCAGAGGAACATTGCCAACACCCGCCCGGACCCCCTCGAGCGCGGAGAGAGTTTCGGGGACAAATCGCGATTTAAATACCAGATCCTGCGGAGGATACCCGGTCAGCGCGAGCTCCGGCGTTAATACCAGGTCTGCCCCGAGCGAAACCGCCTTTGCGTAGGCTGCAAGAATGCGGTCGCTGTTCTTAAGGATATCGCCGACCGTCGTGTTAATCTGTGCAAAACCGATCCGCATATTTTGAGGCTGAAAATATTTTGGAATCCTGTTCTGAACAAATCGAAATACTCGGCGGCGGTCTACCGCTCCTTTGTTTTAGCGTCCTGTCCCCGAAATAACATACTAATTCGGGGCAGGACACCAACCGTCGTGTTTAACGCTGATAAGATCTCCGGGTCACGAACATCCGCCCAGAATCCTTTGATTTCGAGCGCCATAACCTTTTTGCCTGCGTGCGCCATCGCGCGGATTGCATCTGTCAATTCGTACTCGCCTCTCGGCGATTTCTCGAGCCGATCGATGTAAGGAAAGATCGTTGCTCTGAAACAGTAAATGCCTGCATTATACCAATTGGTTCGCGCCTCTTCCGGCAGCTGTTTTTCGCGCAGGTCAACGACTTCAAACCGCTCGTTTACGTACACCGCGCCTCCTTTGGATGCGTCCTCAGTGTAGCGCACAGTCAGAATCATCTCCTCTTCACCGGGTTGGGTGAGGGGAACGTAGCTTGCCGGATCGACCAGAATGTCTCCGTAACTCAGTATGAACGGGTCTGATTGGCAGAATTCCCTGCCCAGCGCCACGACTTTGCCGGTGCCGTCCTGGTGGATCTGTTCCCGATAGGCAATCACGACGCCGAACGCCGAACCATCCCCGAAATGGTTCACGATCACCTCTTTTCGGTATCCGACAATAATCAGAAAATGAGAGACGCCTGCATCCCTCAGGCCCTCCACGATGTGCGCTAGAATCGGTTTTCCGCCGACTTCGACCATCGGTTTCGGGACCGAATCGGTTAACTCTCGCATTCGCGTCCCGCGCCCCGCCGCGAGGATGATCGCCTTCGTGACTCGCCGCTTCATGCGTCAGGGTTGCCGGAGTTCTCCGACAAATTGCTCGATCCGGTCCGTTGCTTCCTTCAGTTTGTCCAATCCGGTTGCGAAACAGCAGCGCACGAACCCTTCGCCTGAGTATCCGAAAGCGCTACCGGGCACGACCGCCACTCGCTTCGATTTAAGCAACTGCAGCGAGAAATCCTTACTCGTCAATCCGGTCGAAGTGATCCTCGGAAACGCGTAGAACGCGCCCTTCGGCAGATGGCACCTTAGCCCGATCTCGTTAAACCGGTGAACCACAAAGTTGCGGCGCCGCTCGTAGTCGCTGCGCATGACTTCGACCTCCTTCTGGCAGTTCTCGAGCGCCTCGATCGCCGCTTCCTGCGACATGTTCGACGCACACATGATCGCGTATTGGTGAACTTTCATCATCGCCTCGATGATCGGTCCCGGCGCACAGGCGTATCCGACTCGAAATCCGGTCATCGCATAGGACTTTGAACATCCATTCAACAAGATTGTCCTCTCTTTCATGCCCGGTAACGACGCGATTGAGGTGTGCTGTGTGTTGTCATACACAAGCTCGGAGTAGATCTCGTCAGAAAGCACGATCAGATCGTGCCGGCGACAAACCTCGGCAATCGGTTCGAGATCGCTCGCCCGAAGCACGCCACCCGTTGGATTCGTCGGGAAACTCAGCAGAAGCGCCTTCGTCAGGGGAGTGACTGCACGTTCAATTTCGTCCGCTATCACGCGGAACTCATGCTCGGCCGATGTTTGGACAGCAACTGGTACGGCGTGGCAGAGTGCGATGCTTGGGTTGTAGGAGACGTAGCTCGGCTCATGATAGATCACTTCGTCTCCTGGATTCAGGAGGGCTCGGAGCGCAAGATCGAGCGCCTCCGAGACCCCGACGCTCACGAGTATCTCGGTCTCCGGTCTGTACATAATGCCAACCCGCTGCTCGAGGTGCTTCGCGATCGCATGCCGAAGTTTAGGCGTCCCGAGATTCGAGGTGTACCCGGTCTTTCCCTTTTCCATGGCAAAGATGGCGGCTTCGCGGATCCGCCAGGGGGTCACGTAATCCGGTTCACCGATGCCAAGCGATATTACATCGGTCATCGTCTGAACCACTTCAAAAAAGTCCCGAATCCCGGAGCGCGGGATATCGAGGACCCGGTCAGCGATATATTTTGAGAAATCCATGGGAAAAACTGGTGGCTGTCTCAAACACGCTCGTCGCTCGCGCCTTGAAAAACAGCCAACTGATCCGGCCTAGGCCGGACGAAAGTTCATGTTATTTCGGGACAGGACACTAGGGGGTTACCGGCAACCTCTCGGCGGCGGCCGGCTGGCTCAACAGCATGCCATTCTGTTTGTAGGTCTTCAGACGAAAGCGAGTGGCGGTGGAGACGACACCGTCGACCGTGCTCAATTTTTCGGAGACGAACCGGGCGACCTCCCGGAGGTTACCGGCTTCGAGCATAATCGCCAGGTCATACCCGCCGCTCATCAGCCAGCAGCTTTTGACTTCGTCAAAACGGGCAATTCTTTCGGCGAGGCGATCAAAACCGCCTCCTCGTTCTGGGGTGATGCTGACTTCGATAAATGCGGTGACCGCATCCGCATCGATCTTCTCGGGATCAACAACGGCCTGATACCCCAGGATCACCTGTTCTTTTTCGTAGCGTTCGATCCGCTGATTGACCTCTGCGACCGAAAGATTCAGCATTTTCGCCAGGTCCTCTCGAGGGATATTGGCGTTTTGATGAAGGAGCTCAAGCAAGGGATCCATAGGGGGCGCAACTTATCTCCAGCGCGAAAATCTCACAAGCCAAAGTGAAGGAGTCAGCAGTTGCAGGAGTTCTCCTCTGGCGTCATTTTGGAATGCCTTGATATGCGCCCGGCCGCCCGGCCGCCGCCCACTGATCGTAGAGGCCCCAGCCGCGCTGGAGGAGTTCATTCGCTGCGGCGATCCGGTCCGTCGCTCCAAGAACGACGACATTGAGCCGTCGAGGCGTTACGAGCGTCGTCTCTCCTTGCTGCGTGATCTCAGGATCGCGCTGAGCGGAAATGATAATGCACTCGCCGGACCTTGCGGTTTGACCAGTCTTGACCCCGTCAATTCCATTGGATCCAACCAAATCGTTCGTGTTCCGCAAAAGATATTGGGACACCTGTCCACCTCGGTTGAAAGAGACTTTGCGCTCCTTTTGGGAGACGTAGAAACGGAACGCTGCGTCCTTCATTGCGTAAGCAGTAAGTTTTGCCATGTCGAGTGCGGTCGAATAGGGTTGGAGTCCCTTGCGCGGTTCGAGGCCATGCGGATTGACAAACAGGGTTCTTTCCATGCCAAGTTGACGAGCGAGCGCGTTCATCTGGGACGCAAATACTTCCTCTGCCCCAAGTTCGCGGAGGCGACCGTCGCCATTCTGACGCAACGCCGCGCCGACATAGTAGGCGAGTGTTGCGGCGGCGATGTTATCGGACTGCATCAGCGCTGCATATAGCAAGTCTCGGTAGCTAATCAGGTCATTTGCCTGTAGACCCATCGGGTTATTTCCGCTCAGCTCTTCGATAACCTGCTCGGGAATGACGACCTGTTCTGCCAGGTCAGTATTGGTTTTCGTCGCCCAGTCGAGTACGACTTTTGCCGTGGCTATCTTCGTTAGACTAGCGATTTGGCGCTTCTCTTCGCCCTTATAAGAATCGAGGACATAACCGGTGGTCTGATCAGTAATCGCATAGGCGGCAGCCATTTGCGCCTGCGCCCTGGACGCAAATCCGAGGACGGTCATTGCAATAACCACAATATTTACAACGTTCCGCATTTTTTCGAAAACTTGCGCACAGTCTATTTCTCTTCCTTTCCATGGCAATAACGAATCGTCGTAGGGCAGGCTGAGGACGACGAAGAAGGACGAGGACGATTATTTGAATGGAAGGGACTCCAGTGAGAGTGTCGGCGCGGAGTCCGGGCTCCATGGATTGCGCGTAAACTCTGCACCCTCGATTGCGACCATATTTCTCGAGCAGAGGTCGAGCACTGACTGGACGTCGAGATCGAGGAACGTCGGAACGAACGGTTCGAGATTCGTTCGGGCAAGCTTGAAAAGACGCCAGGCCGGATGAAGCCTGCGTCCATGGGTTGAATGCTCCGGGTGCAGGTACTGTTTCTGGAGATGGACGAAGGCGCCTGCGAGCTGGATAAGGCCTTTAAAGAATCGGTTCGCGGGGCCACGCTCACCGAGCCAGAGATGTTCAAGAACATCGTGCGCTTCGTAATACCTTTGCTCGTTGAAGCAGACAAAGTAGCCTTCGTAACAGGGATGATGCCGCGACCCCGTGTTTAACGACTCCACATATTTTTGAATTCTTTCCCCCTTTTTCATTCCGGCTGCCGGTGAATTTGCTTGTCAGTCCGTCGATCGCAAAGAAAATTCCGTCCAACCAGGAGCGCCGCTGAGGCTAGTCAAGGAAAATGTCGATATCACTGGCTGTTTTGACATGCATTGTTCTCGCCCTGCTTGCTGGTCTCTCTGCGTTCTTCTCCGGCATGGAGACCGCGCTTTTTTCGATTAACGGATTTCAGGTGCGCCGATGGAAAGAGCGCGAGCCGGTTGTGGCCGGGGAGTTCGAAAAACTGATGACGAACTCCAGGGGTGTTCTGAGCGTCATTCTTCTGACGGCGGCGCTGGTCAACATCCCGCTGATCATCATTGCGTTGGTGTTCGTTAACGCGATACCGGCACCGGTCCCGAGTTGGATGAAGACGTTGGTGATCTTCGGGTTGATCGTTTTTGTGTGCGACCTGCTGCCGAAGGTTCTCGCGCTCGCGGATCCGTTCCGGTTCTCCAAAAGCGCCATCCGAATTCTGAAAGTTCTTATACCGATTGCCGAACCGTTTTCCCGGTCCCTTCAGGAGCTAGCCGAGCGAACGGCTGACTTCATTGCCGCGGAACGGCCAGTGCAGCAGGAACACCTCGACGATGAGGAACTCGAGACGCTGGTGCAAATGGGTGTGGACGAGGGAGAACTTAGCGCCGGGGAGATGGAAATGATCCGGGAAATCATCAAGCTGGGAGATAAAACGGTGAAGGATTGTGTAACTCCCCGTGTCGATGCGTTCGCGATTCCGGATGACCTATCGAACGAAGAAGTTATCGCTCAGATCAGGGTCAAACGTCATGGGAGAGTGCCGGTTTATGGGGACAGCCCCGACGAGATCGTGGGGATCCTCGACGTGAAACGGTTTCTGCTTGAGCATTCCGAACACTATACCGAGCACCTCGAGGCTCCCTCATTTGTGCCGGAAACGATGCGAGCGGTTGATTTGCTTCGCGGCTTTCTAAAGCACACCCAGCGTCTTGCGATCGTGGTGGACGAGTTCGGAGGGACGGAGGGAGTGGTGACGTTCAATGATATCGTCGAAGAAATCATCGGTGATGCAGTGCCGCGCGGAGACGACGCGCTATATATTGAGGAAGTTGGCAAAGGGAAATGGCTGGCTAGCGGGAGCGCGCGCCTGGATGACCTCGGCGAGCTTGTCGGCGTCAATTTGCATCGGGAGGGACTCGATACAATTGGCGGATTGATTTTTAATCAGCTCGGCTATCTGCCAAAGCCCGGGGTTTGTCTCCAGATTCCGCCACTCCGATTTGAGATTCGCCAGACCGGCCGGAAGAGAGTTCTGGAAGTTGCGGTGGAAAAGCTGGATGCCGCCTTGCCGGAGCCAGAACGATGACTTGGCTTCTCCTTCTGCTTTGCCTTGGGGCATCATTTTTTGTGTCGGGCACAGAAGCCGGTATTCTTTCCCTGCATCGGCTACGGCTTCGGCGGCTGGCCCGCCAAAAAGACCGTGCGGCGGTTCAACTCCAGAAACTTTTGGAGCAGCCGGCTCGTCTGCTTGTGACAGCTCTCGTTCTGAACGGGCTGCTCAATATCCTCGCGCTGGCGCTTCTCGTCCACACATTCGTCGCCTGGTTCGGTTGGGTGGGCTATTTTGTTACACTGGTAGTCGCGCTGCCCCTTTTTTTGCTATTCTCGGAGCTGCTGCCACAGGCGATTTTTCGTCGCGTTCCGTACAAGCAACTCGCATATCTCGCTCTTCCGCTCGAGTTCGCTGCTAGAGCACTAACACCTTTGATTTATGTTGGATCAACTGTTGCCAGGCGTTTTGTAGGCTTGAAAAGGCCGCGGGAAATCTTTGTCGCCCGCGAAGATTTGAAAGATGTGACGAGCGAGATCGAACGGATGGGAATGCTGAGCAGCATTGAGCGGCAGATGATTCACAACGTTTTCGATCTTCGTTTGGTCAAAGTCCGGGATGTGATGGTGCCGGCGTCCGCCGTTGTCTCCGTGCGACCGGAAACAACCATCGAACAGCTCATTGAGCTTTCAAGAACGCACCGATTTGACCGGTATCCGGTCGTTGGTTCGACCGGCAAGATCAGCGGGGTCGTGAACGTGTTCGACCTGATTGTGGATCAAACGCTGACCGAAACGGTTCGCGAATATGTCCGACGAGTCTTGACGGTGAAACCGGACGATCAGACGCTCACAGTTTTGAGCCGGCTCCGGGCAGCGCGCAGCAACCTGGCAGTCGTCGTCGACGAGCAAGGAACGACACTTGGGATCGTGAGTGTCGAGGATCTGCTCAAGCCCCTGGTGAAGGGCGCAGCGTAGCGCCAGGGGCCTCCGGTTCGGCCTAATCGTCCTCGTCGTCGTCCTTGAAAAACTGCAAATACCCTCTGTGGCGAATCCTTCTCCGCAATCCTCTTGACCGATAAGTCCTCGCCAATATCGTTTCGGCTTCTATATGTCTACGATCTCGCCAACGGCTCCGTTTTCACGCAAGAATCCGTTTCCGGCGAGACTCCTCGTAACCGAGAAGCTAACTCGCGAAGGGTCAGGGAAGGAGACTCGGCACTATGAGTTTTCCCTAGTCGGATCCGGTCTTCAATATGAGGTGGGAGATTCAATGGGAATATTTCCGCAGAACAATCCCCGGCTGGTCGAAGAGCTTTTGCAGGCGCTGCACTTCTCGGGTGATGAAGAAGTGACGAGCAAGGAGGGGGAAACGTTTTCGATCCGAGAAGGTCTATTAAAGCATTACCAAATCACGCACCCTTCGAAGCAGTTTCTGGAAGCAGTGATCGAAAAAAGGGGAAATTCGGGTGAGTTGGGGGACTTGATGCACCCGGACAAGAAAAAAGAGCTCGACCGATATCTCTGGGGACTTGAGGTTATCGATTTTTTGCTCGATCCGCCTTCAATCCGGTTTACCCCGGAGGAATTCCTCACCAAGCTACGCAAACTGCAGCCGCGTCTTTATTCAATAGCGTCCAGCCTGAAGGCGTTTCCGGAGCAGGTCCATTTTGTCGTCGCAATCGTCCGGTACGAAAGCCGCGGGCGTAAGCGGGAAGGGGTTGCATCAACCTATCTCGCTGACCGGATCGAGCAGTCGACGCCGGTCCCAATGTTCGTGCACGTCGCAAAAGGTTTCCGGCTTCCGAACGAGAAGGACAAACCGATTATCATGGTCGGGCCGGGAACAGGCATCGCCCCGTTCCGCGCGTATTTACAGGAGCGCAAAGCGACTGGCGCAACGGGCAAGAACTGGCTGTTCTTTGGCGAGCAACATTCGAAAACCGATTTCTTTTACCGTGAAGAATTCGAGACTCTGCAGAGAGAGGGTGTCCTGACCCGGTTTGACACTGCCTTTTCGCGTGATCAGGCGCATAAAGTCTATGTCCAGCATCGTCTTCTCGAGAACGCAAAGGAGGTGTACTCTTGGCTTCAGGAAGGCGCCCACTTTTTTGTATGTGGCGACGAAGCCAAAATGGCCAAGGACGTCGATCTGGCTCTACACCAGATTGTCGAGAAGGAGGGCGGCGTCTCTCCAGAAGGCGCTGCGGCGTATGTGGAGTCACTGCGCAAAGAGAAACGCTATAAGCGGGACGTGTACTAGGCGACCTGAGGTCGCCTAGGTTTCGTGTTCGGGGTTCCGGGTTCGAGGACGACGTTCAGACGCCGAACCCGGAACCCGGAACTTGAAACCTCGAACTCAGCCTCGCGTCCGCGCGCTGCCTACTCCTCGCTCGTCACTTCGCGTGCGTAAATGTTGACCTGGCCGTCTGCGCCGCGGCGGATATCAACGATCTGGAATGGACGGTTGCTGCCGCGTTGGAAATTGTCTCCCTCGCGAGGAGTCGGAGCGCCGCGCTGATATTCGACGATTACGCGCGCGTTGCCTCGGTTGAAAATGTGATCGGCAAACGACTGGCGAGACCGTAACACCGCCCGGTTATCTCGCACCGCAGTGACCGTAAAGTCGCCACGCAAATACATCGTCGCTCCGCCAACGCCTTTGTCAGCGAGTTCGGTCGTTTGATCGACATCAAGCAGGCGGCCGCGCGGCATCTGTCCGGGATGATAAGTTTGCCAGGTCTCGACGCGGCCCTCGGTAGGCGGCGTCGGTGAAGCGGTCAGAAACGGTTGTAGCGGCTGTTCCGGAGTGGCGGCAGCCACTGCGACGGGCGTAGGAGTTGCCTTTGGGGTCGGAGCCGGCATTGCGGCCACAACCGTATGTGCGGTTAACTTCGGTGTTGCTACGGGGGCCGGCGTCGACTCCGACTTTGGCGCGCCTGCTGCTAAGCCGGCAGAGGCCTTCTTCGTCTCGGCCGTCGCAGGGGTCGGAGTGATGGTCGGCTGCGCTCCCACAAGACTCGCTTGCGATTTCGCGCTTGACTGCGTAGCTGCCGTGGTTTGCTGGGTCGCCATTGCTCGGCGATACTCCGCCAGGCGCTGGTCGGCATCGTGGAACTGAGCCTGGGTGACAAGCGGCAGTCCGCCTTTCAGATTCAGCGTTCCCGGTGGATCCAGGTGAAAACCGGAGCCGCCCTGCGTCGTGCCGTACGGCCCGTACAACAGCGGCATACAAGTGAATAGCAAGCGGCCGCCACCGAGGACTTCGATGTGAACGACGGCCGACAAATCGTAAGAACGTCGCAGCTCAATCCCGAGGCCGGTAGTCAATGTGCGCTGCATTGCCGGGATCTGGTCGCTGTTTGCCGGAAAAATGTGTTCGATGTAAACGGTCGGGACATCAACGGATTGTGCAATGAGTGCAACACCGGAATCGCATAGCTTCGACGGAGACAGTGGGATGCTGTCGAGCAGGGTGAATTTGCCGGTTACATACGGGATCTTGCCAACCTGGTGGTCGTAGTTTCGCAGATAGGCCCGGAGCAACCGCTTGCTCTCCTCCTCCAGCTGCCAGGAGTTCATCGAGCCGTACTTCGCCAACAGTTTGTCAGGCGCGAGAAATTCCCCTGTTGGCGCCGCGGTCAATTCGAACCGTTTCGGCGGGTCGAGTTTTTTCAGCTTTGTGAGAATGTGATAGTTAAACGGTTCTTCCGGGTGCGTGAAGACGTAAAAAGTGCCGATCCAGCAGGCTACAGCGAACCCGCACAGCAACAGAATGAAGACCGCCCAGCCGAAAAGATTGTCGCTTTCGGGTTGCTGGCGAGATCTCCGGTCGGATCGTCCAAGCTCGAGCGTTTTCATGACTCAGCCGACGCTCACACAACAGGAACAGTTACGCTTCACGAGAGACTTCAAATGAACTTCCGCATCCGCAGCTTCGCGCAACGTTCGGGTTGGTGATCTTGAACCCGGTTCCTGTCAGACCATCCAGATAATCGACGGTTGCGTCCGTGAGAAAATTTGCGCTGTACGCATCGACTAAAACTTCGACCCCATCCTGTTCGAAGCGCTGGTCTCCCTGTTTTGCCTCATCAAACTGCATTCCATACTGCATGCCGGCGCAACCACCTGTTTCAACAGAAATCCGAAGGCCCTTATGCCGGTACTCCGGATTTTCCGTGATGAGATCGTGCAGTCGTCGAAAGGCAGAATCTGTCACAGTGATCATTGCGCACAACAATTAAGCGAGACATCGAGAGAAAGTCAACGGACGACAACTGAGTGAGCACATTGTAGTTTTGGTTTATGCCCCGAATTCTGCTTTTGCCGGACGAAGTTGCAAGCCAGGTTGCCGCCGGCGAAGTGATCGAGAGGCCGGCATCAGTTGTAAAGGAACTCGTTGAGAACAGCATCGACGCGGGTGCAGGACGGATCGAAGTCGCGATTGCGCGGGGCGGCGCTTCAATGATTCGCGTTGTCGACGACGGCATCGGGATGGATCGCGACGATGCGCTGTTAAGCCTCGAACGACATGCAACGAGCAAGATCAGGACCGGCCACGATCTTGCGAAGATTCATACCCTTGGATTCCGTGGGGAAGCGCTGCCGAGCATCGCGAGCGTCGCCAGGTTTAGAATGTCGACCCGGCCGCACAGCGAGTTGGAAGGGACTGAAATCATTGTGAACGGCGGCAAGATTGAATCCGTTCGCGCCGCTGGTGACGCCCCCGGGACCCAGATTGAGGTTCGTTCGCTGTTTTACAACCTGCCGGCGCGTCGCAAGTTTTTGCGGAGCGAAAACACGGAGGCAAGCCACATCCAGCATCAACTTCTCCTCCAGGCGATCGGGCATCCGGGAGTCGGCTTCGTTTCGATTCGTGACCAGACGCTGTTATTCCAGACTCCGCCCGCAAAAGCGCTTGCCGACCGAATCCGGGATCTCCGCGGGCCCGAGTTGCTCGAGCAGTTGCTCGAGATTGAGGCGTTTTCCACGGACGGGATCACTGTCTCAGGGTTTATTGGGAAAGCAGGGGCTAGCCGCTCAACAAGAGCGGAGCAGATCCTGTTCGTAAACGGCCGCCCGGTGGACAACATTACGATCCAGCAGGGATTGCGCGAAGGTTATCATACCGCCTTGATGAAGGGGCAATACCCTCTGACATTTCTTTTCCTCGATATGGATCCGGAAAGCGTGGATGTGAATGTTCACCCGGCAAAGCGGGAGGTCCGTTTTCGCGAGCCGGATACGGTCCGGAATTGTGTCTCCGAAACCGTTCGCAAAACGCTTGAAGCGGACCGGCGGCGTTGGACGCAAGCATTTCAGAGACCGGTCGAAGATCCGGCCTTGCACTTGCCGGTCATTGAAACTACGCCGGTGCTCATCCCGACCAGTGAGCAGTTTGCGTTAAGGCGTGATTGGGCGGAGTTCCATTCGACTCTTGCTGCCCCTCCCGCGCCGTCTCCGGTTGCGGTTCAAGCAGCAGAGAAACTTGAAATCACCGCCGGCGCAGCACCCGCTACAAGCGCAGTTCCGATTGCAACCGTTGAACCGGTTGCACCGCTGGAATTTAAACTCCTGGGGATCCTTGGCAAGCTTTACATCCTGATGGAGAGCGCCGATGGGCTCGTTCTAGTTGATCAGCATGCCGCCCATGAACGGATACTCTTCGAGCGTCTCCGAACTCAGATGGAGTCCGAAGGGGTGCCGACTCAGCGTTTACTCATTCCGCTCACGGTCAGCGTCACCCCAAAAGATTACGATTGGATCGCGACGAACGGGCAGACACTCGAAAAAATGGGGTTTGCGATGGAGCCGTTTGGTAACTACTCGACATTAAAGATCGACGGGATTCCTCCGTATTTCACAACAGATGATCCGAGTGTTGCGATCCGGCAACTTGTCGACGAATTGCGGTCCATGACAAGCACAACGTCCCGCTTGCGGATGGGGGAAGATGTGATTGCAAAAACTGTTTGTCGCCACGCGATCAAGGCAAACGACGAATTGCACACGTCCGAAGTTGAAAAGCTGCTTCGTGACCTGATGGCCTGCGAGCTGCCCTATTGCTGCCCGCACGGGAGGCCGACGATGATCCAGATCGGCTACGGAGAGTTGGAGAAAAAGTTCGGGCGCAAGGTCTGAGCCCTGTTATTCAGTTTACTGCGTGGTTATTACCCAAATTCCGAAGTTTTGACCGAGGATGCGGAGCCAAGGTAGAACAGGCATTCTGCCTGTTCAGTTTCCGGGTGACCGCAGCGGGTGAGTTCGCCTCGGCAACAGCGATGTTATTTTATAGGGACGTCCGCTGATTTGCGTCCACGCACTATGCGGCGCAGGCAGAATGCCTACGCTCTTCGGCTCGCGACCTCCAATCGCGCTGGTTCGTTTTAATACTCCTCGCAGAAAAACAACAATTCCAACGATTGTAAAAAGGCTTCAGCGCCAAGAACCTTTTCTACCGCGCAAATCGGGATCTCGGGCGCATTTTCAAGACCGAGTTCATCTTCCAGTACCTCTCGGAGCCGGAATTGCGCTAGTACCCTCAATACGAAGATGTGGTTTTCGGGGCTTTATCTATAATGCCTATTTTGTGCCGACTAGCTTTGCTTTTGAGGCGATCTTTTTTGTTAGGTACGCCGTCAGGACCGGCCTCGCAATCGACCAGATCCCTTTCCAGATGTTAGTCACTACGCCGCCACCCCCACTTGACTGCTTCCCGCCATTCGCCGTTTGGATATAGATCTTTTTCTTTCGAGCCGGTAATCGCGAGAGGATCCAGCCGAAGATCGCTGCGATGCTGACCCAAACCCAGGAATGCTTCCTCAGCGACTCGGACATACGTGCTCCGACGTCCAGGTTCCGTCGCAACAGCAGAGTCTGATCACGAAGCGAGACGCGCGTCCGCGCGAGTTCTTCGGTTATTCGCTTTCTTTCGTCTTGTGAGTCAGCCATTCACGATCTCGTTTAAATTCGGCGAATGTTGTTGGAAAGAGCGGTCTAAGAATTCGGAACCGAAGGACCACCGCAGCGAGAACGGCCACAACGAGGTAGACTACCCCGCAGGCAAGAGCACTCCAGCCCCATCCCCAATGGAAAATCAGCATGAGGAGGTAGAGCAAAAATACGAGCAGCATGACGAGGAAACCGGCAAAGAAAACAACGGTGCCGGCGAATAGCAGCGCCAGCACCAGCAAGTGTGTTCCGGCTTCCTTCGATTCAAGTCCGAGCAGCCGAAGCCTAAGCTCCAAATAACCAATAAACGAGGCTACCCAGTTTCGAACTGAGTCGCCGGTCGACTGTTTCGATGGTCGAGGCTCGCCCGGAGCATCTGGATTCATGAACTATTTCCGGAACATCAGTCCCAAGAGGAATCCAAGACCGAGAGCGATCAATATCGCTTTTGTCGGATTCTCGCGGACGTAGGTTTCGCTGCCTGAATGCCAGTCTTTTGCTCGAGAACGCGCATCCGTCCACGCGGTCCCGGCTACTCCGCTGAATTCCTGGGCTTTTGCCTGCGCTAATTGCCGGAGTTCTTCCGCTTTCTTTTCGGCTACGCGCCGAATCTCTGCAGCTTTCGCGGCAGCCGCAGCTTTGAAATCGTCCGGGGTGCTGCTTCCCTGATCATTGGCGGTATTGGCCGCATTGTGTGGGTCCTGTTGCTCATCCATAGTATTTCCTCCCAATCGGTGGATCTGCTTTACTCGCAGTTAATGTTCAGTAACCCCGGAGTCTGTCCGTTGCACTGGAAAAATCAAGACTCATGCAAGTCCATACAGATTCTCCCGCAGAGTGCTCCGCGCGCTGTTTGCCCATATGGAAGCCAAAGCATCGAGTGAGTGCAGGTCCCAGGGCGGAGTCTGCGGGCAAACGATCTCAGGAGCGATGCTCATCCATCAGTTTGCCAAATTCCTTGAAAAAATAGCTGGCGTCATGCGGGCCGGGGGAAGCCTCTGGATGATACTGTACGCTGAAAATCGGGTACTCGGTGTTCCGCATTCCTTCGACTGTCTGATCGTTCAGATTAATGTGCGAAACTTCGACCGAGGAGGGGAGGGACTCCGCATCGATTGCAAATCCATGGTTCTGCGAAGTAATCGATACTTTTCCGCTCTTCAGATCTTTGACCGGTTGGTTGCCGCCACGGTGGCCAAATTTCAATTTGAATTCTTTTCCGCCGTACGCGAGCCCGAGCAATTGGTGACCCAGGCAAATGCCAAAGATCGGGGCCCTGCCAAACAGCTTTTTCAACTCGTTGGAAAGGTGAGGTAACGCGCCCGGGTCACCTGGACCGTTCGAAAGGAAGACACCGTCCGGTTTCAGAGCGAGGACATCCTCCGCTTTCGTGCCGGCAGGTACAACAGTCACCTTGCACCCATGCTGGCGCAGTCTCCGGAGAATGTTGTATTTGATCCCGTAGTCGTACGCGACGATTCGGTGCCGGACCGGCGGTAACGTTTTCAAGATCTGCCCATTCTCAAGTACCTCGCCGGACTGTTCCCCGGCTCCTTTAATGATCGTCCAGTCGCGACTTAGCTTGTCCTCCGGATCCCATTCGTAGGACTCGCGAGTGGACACTTCCCTGACATAATCGGAGCCTTGCATTTTCGGAGAGTTCAATGCCTGTTGCACAGCTTCCTGCGGAACTTTGACTTCCGTCGTGAGGCAGGCCCTCATTGCGCCTCGCACTCGGAGATGCTTCGTCAAAGCACGCGTGTCGACCCCTTGGATTCCGCAGATATTCCACTTTCTTAGGTAGTCATGCAGCGAACCGCTCGCCCGCCAGTTGCTCGTAATCGGCGAAAGTTCCCCCACGACAAATCCTCGGACGTGCGGTTTAAGGCTTTCCTCGTCGAACGGATTCACGCCGTAATTCCCGATGAGCGGATAGGTCATCGTAACGATCTGGCCCCGATATGACGGATCGGTGAGCACCTCCTGGTACCCGGTCATGGAGGTGTTGAAGCAGATTTCGCCGACCGTTGTCCCCGAAGCTCCAAATCCTTCTCCGGAAAAGGTGCGGCCATCTTCAAGAGCGATGAGAGCCTGGTTCATTTCGGGCGAGAATATGGAAACGATTTGAGGATCTTCCAAGTGGTTTTTTGCGATGAAACCGGCCCGAGCCAAAGGTTGGGTAGGCTTCATCGCAAAAAACCATCCCTGCTCCGAAGTCACGCACGAGCAGAAACTCAGACTACACGTTTCTGAGCGCTCAGCCACTCCTCAGCACGGCGGCGCGCAAGGAAGGCGCCAGTGTGCCGCAGTCCGAAACGGATATTTCCTGCAAACCAACCCACCGCGCAAGCACTGCGAGCTCGTCCGCCAGCGCGTTCACAACTTTCGATCGATCGACGCCGGGCTCCTCAATTGCTGAGAGGACGTGGAGCGTCTCGCGTTTTCTCTCTGCTTTGAGATCCACCCGAGCTGCCAGTCTGTCTCCGAACAGGAAGGGGAGCACGTAGTAGCCGTGCTCACGCTTCGTTACAGGAGTGTAGATCCCGATCCGGTACCGAAAACCAAAAAACCGTTCCGGCCGGGCGCGGTCCCAGACGAGCGGATCGAACGGCGAAACAAGCGCCTGAGCATCGATTCGGCGCGGTATCTTCGCGTCTCGATGCAGGTAAGCATTCCACTTTTCAACGGTGACTGGGATGAGATCGCCAGCGTCAACCAGCTCCACGATTCTGGCCCGCGCCTCATGCGTCGGGAGTCGAAAGTAATCCCGCAAATCAGCCTCCGTTGCGACTCCGAGTGCGCGTGCCGCGGTGGCCACGAGCCGGCGCTGCGCCTCTTCCAGCGAAGGCACTCGCTGGTTCATGATCTCGCTCGGGATCACTCGCTCGACCAGATCGTACACGCGCTCAAAATTACGGCGCACCGCCGTCGTGATGCGCCCGGACCAGAACAGGAACTCCAACGCGGATTTGCTGTCAGACCAGCCCCACCAACCTCGCGTACCGCGTTGGCGTTCTTCAGCGACGTGTTTCGCTATCTCTCCACCGCTCGACGGGCCATGTTCCTGGAGGATCTCAAAAACACGCTCGATGAATTCCGGCTTCGATTTTGCGAAATCAGCGACGCCTTTCCAAATGCCGACGTAGTTTCGAGCCCTTTCCATTCGCCAGCGGAGGAAAGGAAAATGTTCCAGCGGCAACAAACATGCTTCATGGCCCCAATACTCAAAAAAGCGTCGTCGCTTCTTCGAGTAGCTAATTTCGTCCAGGAGATTGATGGGATAGGGGCCAAGTCTCGAAAATATCGGTAGGTAGTGCGCCCGCATCAAAACGTTCACTGAATCGATTTGCAGCATCCCGATCCGCTTGGAGATGGTGTGCAGGTGCCTGCGCGTCACCTGTGTCGTGTGCCGGTCACCGAACCCTTGAGCGTAGAGGATCGCTCTTCTTGCTTCATCGAGGGAAAGCTCCTCGTCCCTTTTTCGGGTGAGTCTAATCGGCATCGGTGCCTACCACGAAAGCTGGTTCCAAAAGGTCACGGCGCCGTGGTGGTTCCGCACAAACTGAACCGATCCATCCTGCGAAACGACGATTGCCAAACAATTTGGGTACCCTTTGCAAAACCGGTAAACGGCACGATGACGCGTCCCGACATTGTCGAGCGGTTCGTTTGCCCAAATCTCCCCTTCCAGATCGAGCGCGTGCCGAACGCTTCTCAAGTGCGAGGCTTCGTATCGCAATTCGGCGCCGAAACCGACCAGTTCCAATGCCTGGGTGACGACGAGGGCGCCATCGACAGCCATCAGGTCCGCCAGGAAATGAGCGAATTCGAAAAGGGCTTCGTCCAGATCGCTCAGCTCGGTGTCCATGAGCGTCTGGTATTCGGACCACCCGGCGCTCGGCCGGCTAAGATCGCTCGCCAGGTTCGATAGCCGCAGGATCGCCTGCGTGAGCATGTGCGCGTAACGCCGGCGTGCGGGACAATCGCCAATCAGATATTTAAATCGGACCGCAGCGGCCGGATCGCGAAGAATGGCTTCGTCATCCGGATCAATAATTACCATCGTTCCGCCGTGTCGCCCGTCTCGGACGACCGCGAGCGCCCGAAGAATGATGTTGTAGGTCATCATTCTCACGAAATCGACGTCGACCGGAACGTACTTCGCATCGGTGTATCCGCCGAACGCTTCATTCAGGAAACTGCTCCGAACTTCGGTAAAGATGTTTTGCAGCCACTTCGATTCGAAAAGGTCGAACGCTTTGGATTCGATTCGGCCCCCAGCGAGGGTCGCAATCCGGTTTCTTCCGAGATGAATTGTCAATCGACCCGGACCGAGAGAATGTATAACAAGCGAGTCCGGTTCGGGCGCTCCGTGGTACCGGCCACCGGCGATGCTACTAAGCCACCGCGTCCCGGAGACGACCATGCCCCAGATGTGCAGGTCGTGATGCGAACTCGGGCAGACCCCGATCATCGACCGGAAAAATATCGCAGCCATCGAGAGACGCCGGATCTCTTGCTCGTTGAATGGCCGCGGCCGATCCAGGTTCAACGGCATAAGGCCGCTCGGAGGCCCCTCGTCCGGTGGCAGCAGTCCGGGATCGCCGAAAATCAGCCTGAACGTCACCTGCCGATCTTCGTCGCGCATCAGGCTTGCGTGGTACGCAATGTCGAACAGTTGCCGGAGATGATGTTCTTGCGGCAATTGTGCCAGCCGATGATTTGGCCACACTTTCTTGACGAGTTCGGCCAATTGCGACGGGTACGAATGTCCGAGGTAACTTTGAAGCTGCTGTGTCATGTATAAATCTTCCGGGCCGGCAAACGAATCTCGTGTCCTCTCCTCGAAATGGCATTTCTTTCGGGGACACGACACGACTGGCAGACCGAACAGTATGAAGTGTTTCTCTGAAAATTCCAAGAAGGATGGAAGTCATTGCTAGCATCGCCCCCTCCCGCACGGCGACAACCCGACACGAAATCAGTTCGTCAATCCTTCCACGTCGACGTAGCGAACGAGGTTCGCCAGCGTCGGTTGGCCGTCGTGATGCCAAGTGATCGGAGGATTCTGCATTTGGCCGATGGCACAGATTCGCTGTGCTCCGAGGCGAACCGCTGTTCTTACCGATTCGTAATCGAGTGGATCCACCCCCACTGTGGCAACATGGCGGCGAACTTGTACCGGCACCAATCCGACGTCCGCCGGCATCGGCTTTACAAAAATTGTCCCGTACAGTGGATTTGGCGCAAGCGCAGGCGAGGAATCGTGAATTACCGCCCAATCCAATGCTTCGCGGCTTTCCCAGAAAAAGACCCCTGGTTCCGTGGCCGCCCGAAACTTCCATTCCTCGTGAAAAACCCGTAGCGCCGCCGCGATTTCAAGGACAACTCGACTCTTTGCGGGGCGAGTTTGCAGAAATTCCTGCGCGAGCGCCCCGGCAAACTCGATCGAGTTGCCCGCGACATACAATAGTTGAGGCGAAAGGCAGCCGAGTTGGTCGAACACGAAGAAATCGTCGGCAATCCGTCTAGCCAGATCGGCGCCGCATTTACTCTTGATTAGTCCTAGGCTGATTTTGTGTCCATGCACGATGAAACGCTGCGCAGGCCTGATTCGTTGCGAAATCTTCCGGACCGTCTCGTCTGAGCCAAAAACGACAACGGCTTCCGCCTCATTCATCCAGGTCGCAGGAAGAGCTGTTGCCAGTTCTGGTCTCAGATCCGGTGGCAGCGCTTCGACGAAAGCGTCCACCTCCGGCAGGCCTTCTTTCGGCAATTTGATCCAGTTTGTCGCTCCAACGACAATTCCACGAATCAGACTTTGAAGCGCCGCGTGTGGCGTGTTGCTGCTGACGATGTGCAGGACGGGATCAAGCGGACAAACCAGATATTTCTGTCTCCCGTAAACCAGGGGCTGGGGGCTGTTAAGAGACTTCCCTAACTCCAATTCAATCCAGCGCAAAATGCTCGGAGCGCTCAAGTCACCAAGCCATGGGAAGCGTCCCGCGGCCGCTGCGATCGCTGCAATTCTGACTTCCAGATCCATCGCCCGCTCAGGCTCGTGCAAATTTCAAAAGTTCGTCCATCGCGCGAGAGCAGCCGCGAGGCAATGCAGCCGGATCGCGTCCAAGGAGCAAAAACCCACCGTCTGGCTGTTCAACTGCAAGATCCTGGGTCTGGATCCCGATTAGCGACCAGACGTTCGCAAGGTCGATAACGCGGACAAGGCCGATTTTACCTGGTACTGCCGCTCTGTTCGTTTCCGGGTCGACGATCTGGAACCGAGTCCACGGTGGCCCGTGGTGGGAGCACCCGATGTTGCAGGAATAGAATTGCGAACTGAGTTCGGTCATCCCGTATTCGTTCCAGATTGAGTCGATCCCGATCCCCAGCTGGTCCGAGATTTGGGTGTAGAGATCGCGTTTGCTGATTTCCCGTCCGCTCCCTTTAAAACCGCCTGTCTCCATTGCGATGCTTCCATTTGGAAGCCGAATACGGAGATCCGGAAACCGCTCAGCCAAGTGCAGAAACGCGAGTGCTGTGCCGAACAGGGTTAGCCGTTCCGAGCGTTTATCAAGCAACTGCACCAGCCGCTCGATCTCAAGATCACCGTTTTTTCCTACCACGAATCGGGAGCGCTCGGATGCGGTGAGAAAGCCGCCCATGTAGCTGAGCGACGAAAATGGTGCGTCCTCCGGATGTTGCATGAGCATTACAAAGCGATTCCACGGCAGACAAAAGTAATCCCAACCTTTTTGGACAGCAGCTTTGTATAATTGCAATGACGGGAAGAAATGTTTGCCATGGCCATTCCCGGTGGTGCCACTGGTACGGAATTCAATTGCCGTCTGGTCCGCAGGAAAAGAACGGACTGCGGATCGTTTAAACGCGACTTGTGGCACCGCGGGAATCAATTCCCACGAATTGATTCTGTTCGGCGTGCCGAGAAGCTCACAGTACTTTGCGTAGGCCGGATTGACGCGCCGCTGGTAGTTGAACAATTCAATCGCCAGTTCTTCGAATCTGTCCGGTTCCGGCTCGTTGATAAACTTCAGTACGTCTGCTTCGAGGGCTGTTGTCATTCGCCTATGATCTTCACCAGAACCCGTTTTCGCCGTTTCCCATCAAATTCGCCGTAAAAGATTTCTTCCCACGGACCGAAGTCGAGTTTCCGATTCGTAATCGCGACGACGACTTCTCGTCCCATGATTGTCCTTTTGAGGTGGGCATCCGCGTTGTCTTCCGAGCTGTTGTGCTCGTATTGGGAGTGTGGCTTCTCCGGCGCCAACTCCTCGAGCCAGCGCTCAAAATCTTGATGCAATCCGCTCTCATTGTCGTTGATAAAGACGCTTGCAGTGATGTGCATTGCGTTCACAAGAACGAGTCCTTCGGCTACGCCACTTTCTCGGACGCACTGTTCAACTTGCGGTGTGATTCTTATAAATTGCCGTCGCCGATCGGTCTCGAACCAGAGTTCTTTGCGGTACGATTTCATCATGTCGTTCGATCAAGGGAATACTGATCGCTCGAGCACTATCAAGGACAAGACGCCCGTAGGAAATTGAAAGAATCAATTCAAAGTGTTTCTATGCGCTCTCCTCTTCCCTCTGCGTCCTCCCCAATGTCAACCGCGGATCGTCCGCGACGAGATCGTTCAGCGCCGACCAACCGGTGTCATCCATCGCCTGGAACGCGTGTAGATAGACGGCGACGACCTCGGGAGTATGGGTGTTGAGCAGTTTTGAGATTATTTCACTCAGTTCTTCGCGAGGAGGTTCCGAGGGCAAGCTTTCGACGACGCCTTTACCGTCATGCGCTATTCCGAGTGAATCGAGAAACTCGCAAATCATTTCCCGGTGCGCGCCAAGCAGCCAGATTTGAAAAAGCTGGGTCGTAATGTCATCGGTCCCTTTCATCGATAGGGCCTGGTGCAACCAAGCGTGCCGCTCGTTCCTGGGTTTTCGCTCGATAAACACTGGGCGCAGCTTACGCCGTGACGCGACATTCTGAATAATGGCTTTGTAAACCGCCTTCTCGGACTCCAGCAGGTAACTGAATATTTCGTTCGTCAGCTCCGGGGACAACTTGCTGAAGATCTCGTAGCACTTCATGGTGGTAGGGGCGAACGATTGATTGATCGCCGGTCTCAAGTCCAGAGGTTTTTTGTGTCGACGCATCGAACAGGAGCGGTTTTCAGCGTGATCCGGTGAATCGCCCTTTTGCATCTTAATAAGTAATCAGCCGTGCAATTTAATATCTCGCGTTGCAGGCGGTCCGGCTCTACCGGTTGAACCCGGGGTGATTTGTGGGATGCTTACAGCTTAGTTAGTGTCCTATGCCTGAGAGAGATACTATCTCGGGGACGGGAGACGAGGGAAATGGATAAAAAGCCGTCAATTTTCAGTGAGCCTTTGTCGGGCATCGAGGCGTGGGTATCTGCGCGCAACGAACCTGCGTATCGTGCAAAACAGGTTCTACAATGGCTTTACCAGAAGAGGGTCTCTCGTTTCCAGGAGATGTCCGATCTCTCTGAACGATTGCGCGGCGAACTCGATCGGAGCTTCCGTTTGGAACCGCTTGCCTGTGTGCGAAAGACAGGGTCACGGGACACGACTCAGAAATTCCTATTCGCTCTCGGCGATGGAAATTTTATCGAATCTGTCTTAATTCCGGCTAGCCCGGCTCTCTATGGTTTGCCGTCTGATCGCAAGACAATCTGTGTATCGACACAGGTTGGGTGCGCCTTTGGCTGCAAATTCTGCGCAAGCGGGCTGGATGGTTGGACGAGAAATCTGGATGTCGGCGAGATTATTGAACAGATCCTGCGAGTCGAAGCATTGAGCGGCGAGAAGATTAATAACATTGTCTTCATGGGAATGGGGGAACCGCTCGCGAATTATCAAAACGTTTTGCAGGCGGTCGAGATTATCCGGGCTCCGTGGGGTGTCGGGATCGGTGCGCGCCATATTACTGTCTCAACGAGCGGCCTCGCACCTCGGATCCGTGAGCTGGCCGATCAACCAATCCAGATCCGGCTAGCGATCTCGCTGCACGGCGCAACGGACGAGGTCCGCCAAAAAATCATGCCGGTGAATCGAAAGTATAACCTCGCGACTCTGATCGATGCGTGCGCATACTATACCGAAAAGAAACGGCAGCGGATTACGTTTGAATATATCCTGATTGAAAACGTCAACGATAGTTTGGACCAGGCCGCGGAACTGGCCCGCATAGCGCAAAAACTGAAGGCAAAGATTAATTTGATTCCCTATAACACCGTCCATGATTTCTGCTGGAAGCGTCCATCGCAGACGCGCCAGCAGGTTTTCTTTCGCTCCCTTGAACGGAACGGCGTGGATGCAACGATCAGGCGTGAGAAAGGACATGACATTGATGCGGCCTGCGGCCAGCTTCGTCTCCAAACACTGCGAGACAAAAGCTTTGCAGGTTCCGGTAACCTGAGATAAAGGAACGGCGTATGGCTGATTTCTACGATGAGCCAGAGCGTGCTTGGGATGAGTACGATTGGGAGCGCTTTCTCCAACAACAGGATAGCAAAACAGAACGCTATATGGAGCTGTTTGAGAAATATATTGATGACCCCAATCGCGATCAGATCATCGCTCAGGAGATGGGTTGGACCCATCTGGTTGACCAGCCTGCCGACGACGCCGAGGGGATAGAGTTCGAACCCGAATTCGAAGTGGAAGAAGAGGGGGACGAGGATAGCCAGGAAGTGTTCGAATCGCATCCGCTGTATCAAAACGCTTTCTCGCTGACCGTCTGGATCGATCAGTTGTTTGACGAAATGCCGAGCGTGGCGTCGAGCCCGGTCGGTGTGAAGCTCGCTTCTCATGTGGCGGTTGCAAGCGCGAAGCTGGCTGCGGCGTTAAGCGATCGGGACACCGAAGAAATCGGAATGACGATCGCATACCTGAAACGAGCGCTTCGTGCCATCTCAACGGCCGTCGAAGCGGCGAATCAGATGAGCCATGACGGCAGTCTAAAATCCCGGCAATTCCAGGAGCTTTACGATCGCATCTTCCAGGTCAGGGACAGCATCATCGTCATGATGGGTGATCTCCGAGCCGAGTGGCGAAGACGGTACGGCGCGTGAGAGGAATAACCAGGAATTCTCGCGTTGAATGAAATAGACGGCCGCGCGTCTAAATTAGAAGCGGGTCAAAGCGATTCGGTCGAGCCAGACGATAGAGCCTTGGTGAAACGATGTCAGGCTGGAGATTCTGACGCCTTTAACGAACTGGTCGCCCGGTACCGGAGCAAAGCGTTTATGATGGTGTACGGGATGGTCCAGAACGAGCAAGACGCCTGGGATCTTGCTCAGGACGGCTTCATCAAAGCCTGGAAATCGATTCACCGATTCAAAGGGGAGTCCTCGTTTTACACGTGGCTCTACAGGATCATGACCAACGTGACGATTGATTCACTGCGGCGCAAAGGGATTCATGGCGAGGCTGAATTCGACGACAAGATTGCCCCCGCAAATGTCGAGCCCGCGTCGCGGACCACCCCTGCGGCTGACCCTCTACCCTATGAAAAATTGGAACGACGTGATATTCGTCAGCGGATCAACGATGCGATCGCTAAGCTTTCGCCTGAACATCGCGCGGTGATTGTCATGAAGGAAATGGAAGACTTGCAATATAGCGAAATTGCGGAAATTCTAGATTGCTCGATCGGCACAGTGATGTCGCGTTTGTTTTACGCCCGCAAGAAGCTGCAGGTCCTGCTACGAGACGTGTATGAAAACCTTTGAGGAACGATTTACCGCTTGGCTCGACGGCGCGCTTGACCGCGAAGAGCTTCGATCGTTCGAACGCGAGCATCCGTCATTGGCGCATGAAAAGAGCGATTTTTTGAAACTGCGGAGTTTGCTCCGACGTCCTGATTATCGTCCGCAGCTTGCGAATCCCGATTTTTTCAACTCGCAGATCATGGCCGAGATCGCACGGGAGAGAGCGGCTAAAAAGAAACCCGGCACAAGATTATGGCTTGGGCTGCCGCGTCTTGCGTGGGGCGGGCTTGGAGTACTGAGCGTCGGTTTTGCGCTGTTTTTCACCTGCATTCCGTGGAACGATTATTCCGATCCGCGCGCCAAGTATGTCGCCGAGGTCTTGAAAACGAAGACCGCGGCTCCGAAAATCAAGGCGACGGTCGATAATCAAAAGGATATGACCATTATCAAGCTCGAGGGCCTGGACAAGTTGCCGCCCGGGCAGGATCTCCACCACTGATTCATTGGTCGCAAATACAATGATGACGTTGAGAAATGGGGAGAGTTAGGGGCATCGGACCACTCACCAGGGTGAGAGACCGCCGATTTTGGTCGATCGCTGCTCTTTTTCTCTTAGCGGTCGTTGTCTGCGCCCCTGCTCAAGGTGCTGCTCATGCATGGAGCTGTCTGTTGTACGCATCAAATGTGGCACCCCATGCCGAACTGCCGGAACGGTTGGCCGCGTATGGCCCGCGGCTGAAGCGGTCGTTTGGATTTTCCAACTATCGCCTCATGGCCCAATACGAAATAGCCGTGGACGAAGCCACGGAAACGCCGCTGTTGTCCGCGGGCGACCTCCATATTTTTATCACGAGTCTCTTGCCCGCGCCTGGCGGCCGTTACGTGGTTGGTTTGCTTTTCGTCGAAGGGTCGCGGGAGATTATGGAAACTCAGGCAAGAGTGGGGCGAGGAAACCCCCTCTTTATTCGAGGGCCGGAGTGGCGCGAAGGGCAGGTTATCATCGTCGTCGCGGTCGACGCCTAGTCCTCAATTCGATGTCTGCAGGCATCGAACGCCAAACCCCGAACGCCCTCCGCATCGCAATACAGTTGGATCGCGCAAAATATTCCCTTTGAGCGGCGAATCGGTGTGCGAGGAATAAACCGGAGGGATTCGATGTCCATACACTGATGGGAAACGAACGGCAGCAGTTTGAACAGCTATTCCTTCCGTTCCTGGACGCCGCCTATAATCTTGCGCGTTGGATTGTTCGTGATGAACAGGACTCCCAGGATGTGGTGCAGGATGCCTACTTACGGGCGTTCAAAGGATTCCACGGGTTCCGTGGAGGCAATAGCAAAGCGTGGCTCCTGACGATCGTTCGAAACACCGCCTATACCTGGCTGAGCAGACGGGGTTCGGACGAGAAACTCGTTCCGTACGAGGAGGAAAAACATGCTGACATAATCATGTTCGATCGCGCAGCGGCTGAGATGGTGAATGAACAAAGAAAGGAAGAACTGAGGAATGCTTTGGAGAGATTACCCGCAGAATTTCGCGAGATCATCGTGCTCTACGAGTTCGATGGCTTATCGTATAAGGAACTTGCGTTGGCGCTCGGCGTTCCGATTGGGACTGTGATGTCGCGGCTGAGCCGGGCGCGGCGGCGTCTCCAACAGGAGTTTTCTCATCGTCAAAGCGGGGAGGCCGTCAGTGAATTGTGACGAAGCCAGGAATTCGTTGGGCGCATATGTCGACGGCGAGCTGGACCTCTCGCGCCAGTTGGAAATGGAAGCGCATCTGGAGGGATGTGCCGACTGCCAAAAGGAGGTCGAACAAATAGCCAATTTCAAAACCCTTTTGCAATCGAACATGCCTGCTTATCAAGCGCCGCCGGAGCTTCAATCTAGAATTCGCGCGACTCTTCGGAAAGAATCCGGGACCAGATACGAATGGTTGTTTTCGTACGGTAAACAACTCGCCTATGCGGCCGCTCTGGTCGCTCTAGGCTTCGGGCTTTCGTGGACCTGGTTCTCCGTCGCGCCCCGCAAAGATAACCAATTGGTTGCCGACGCAATTTCGAACCATGCCCGTTCCCTGATGGTCTCGCATCTCCTCGATTGCACTTCCAGTGATCAGCAGATCGTGCGTCCATGGTTTACCGCGAAGCTTGACTACTCGCCTCCGGTACCCGACCTGACCCAGGCGGGCTACTTGCTTAAGGGCGGTCGAATCGATGTGCTCGATCGCCGGGCGGTGGCCGCGATCGTTTATGAACATGGCAAACATGTCATCAATCTATTTGTCTGGCCCGCTGGAGATCGGAAGATCGATATCGATCTCCAGAGCCAGCGTGGCTATCAATACTGCGCCGGAAATATTTCGGGCTTCAACTATTTCTGCATTTCGGACGTGAGCGGTCCGGATCTGGAGGCGTTTGAAGATCAGGTCCGCGAACACCTGAACCTGTAGCCCGCATTATTCATGAAAAATGCGGGCTGAACAGCCATTCGCAACGAGCCTGGTTGCTCGCTATCGGCGATGAATCGCCAGATAAGTAATTCGTCTGATCGACAACTGCCGGTTACCCGATTTCTGCGAGAACTCGGTATCGCGCAGCACGACAAATGCGTCCGCCCCTTTTTGCGCCGCGGTCTCTCGCATCCGATTGATTGAGCGCGCGAGCTGATCTCCGAGCTCCGCCTCCACGGTCAGGATTGCGACTCGATCGTACGAGTTCCGCGCAGGAAGCGCCGGCAGTTGTTGGAGCGCGGTGACGGGCACCGCAGGAAACGTCGGCAGAGGTTCTGGTTGCCTCTTGTGCATCGCACATCCCACGGCAAGCAGATAGATCGCCAGCCAAAACGCAGACCGACGACGAATCAAATCGTTTACTTGGAATGGTGGCACAGAAGCCAATTACCGAACCGACTGAAAATTGCCACTCTTAAAATCCTTAATATTTTCAGCTACGACCGTTATTTTCCCCTTTAAATATCGTTATATATTCTAGTTCTGTTAGTAATATTTCCTCGACCATCTAGGTAATCAAACTCGCCAAAAGAACGCCTGCCAAACCAAGGATCGACAGCAATGTTTCCATCGTGGTCCAATATTTGAAAGTCTCTACCACGCTTAAGCCAAAGTATTCCTTCACCAGCCAGAAACCAGCATCGTTCACATGGGAAAGGATCAGCGAACCCGAGCCCGTCGCAAGGACCAGCAGTTCCCGGTTTACCGCTGCGTTGTTCTGGATCAGCGGAGCAACGATCCCGGCTCCGGTGATGGTGGCCACTGTGGCCGATCCAGTAGCGACGCGGACCACCGCCGCAGCGGTCCATGCCAATAGCAGCGGCGAAAGGTGTGCGTTTGTCGCCCACTGACCAATGGCGTCGGCTATCTTGGTTTCCAATAACACTTCCTTGAAGCCTCCACCGGCACCTACAATCAAGATTACCGCCGCGATCGGTTCCAGGCTCCTGTTCAGCGTACGCTGAATCTCGTCGAGACTTTCGCCCAGGCGGACGCCCAACACGAACACCGCAACGACGACCGTAATAAACAGAGCGACAATCGGGTTGCCGATCACGTCGAGAGCAGCCTTCACAGGTCCTTGAGCAAGCAAAAGCTCCGCTACTGAGCGTCCCATCATCAGGACGGGCGGGAGAAGGATTACCAAGAGAACCCCACCCAGACTCGGAGTCCGATGCGCAGTTTCCGCAGTGACTGCTGTGATCTCGTCTATTGGACTGATGTGCGGCCCGCTTTGCTCCGTGGATGTCCGGATTGGGCGGCGGAGGCCAAAAAATCTCACGAGCACGAAGGCAAATACGGGACCCGAGATCAGTCCGACCGGCAATCCAATGACAAGCGCATAGAGGATCGTTTTCCCGGCGTCAGCATGGAAGGTCGCGACCGCCAATGTTGGAGCCGGGTGCGGAGGAGTCATCCCATGCGCGATGGAGAGACCGGCAAGCATAGGTAAGCCGAGGCTCAGAATCGGCACGTCCATTTTCTTGGCCATCACGAACGCTAACGGTACCAGGAGAACAAACCCGACCTCGAAAAACAACGGCAAGCCGATCAGAAAGGCCGCAAAAAAAAGCGTCCAAGGGACGTACTTCCGTCCGCCGATTGAGATCATGGCGTTAGCAAACGCGTCAGCACCCCCGGAAGACACTAACAAGCCGCCTATCATCGTTCCGAGCCCGATGACGATCCCGACAAAACTTAGTATGTCACCGAATCCTTTGGAGAACCCCGCGATCGCTTGAACCGGATCGATCCCACAGGTAACGGCCAGCCCCCATGAGATGAACATGAGAGCGAGAAACGGATGCCATTTGAATCGTGCTACGAGCAGGACCAACAGAAGGATCCCTACTAAAGCCGCCGATAACCGAAACGCTTCTGGGGTCATCCGTGCGGCTTTCCTGGTGCATGATGAGTGCAAACACCTCGAATCGTAGAAAGTCCTGTCAAATTATTTGGCATAGTGGAAATCGAACATCGCCCGGAACATCATAATGGTTCGGACAGGGGGCCTGGATGCAGCGTCTATATTCAGACAATTAAATGAGTTTAGTCGAGCCCATTCATTTACTTTCAATGAATGCCTCGAGGGGAGTGGACAAAGAGGGACAGGCCAGCCCATTCGCAGAGGTCCTAGTATTGAACTAAAGTCCTAGGGTCGGTGGACATTCGGATCATCGTGGCAATGCCGGCTTTACTGTGAAGACTCTCGAGCCACAACACAACGAAAGCCGCACGTAGGGGAGCGATTCGCCGGAGCCTCGTTTATCCAGGTATATGCTGACCGCAAATTAACGGGGTCGGAATCGCACCACGAGGAACCCCGAATTACACGGTAGTGTCTAGTGTCGTCGAGCCAATCCTCGCACCATTGGCGCACGTTGCCTCCCATGTCGTAGAGCCCGCAGCGGTTGGCAGCAAAACTGCCCACAGGGCTGGTCCGGGCGTATCCATCATTGTAGCCCTCGATCACTGGCAAAAACGACCACCAGTCGTCGTCTTTCGCTTCTTCTCCGGCAAAGTTCCCCGCTCCTTTGGGCGGCGGCCATTCTTCACCCCATGGATAGCTAAATATTGACTCGCGATCCAGCCCTACAGCCGTGCTCCATTCCGCATCGGTTGGCAGCCTGTACGACCGTCCTGGCGGCAGTTGCCCCGCCGCATGCTCCTTTTCTGTTAACCAGGAGCAGAACCATGTAGCATCTACCCAGTTTACCCCTACCACCGGATGACTCGGACCCTGTTTGAAACCCGGCTCTCGCCAAGTCGCCCCACGCCCCTTCCAGCCATCTTTGCCGAAGGAATCCATTCCGCCGGTCGCGTCGTAGCCAGTCTGCTCCACGAATACACGAAAATCCTGGACCCGCGTATCCCAAATGCTAAAGAGCACCTGCGTCCCGACGACCGGCACGAATTTCATTCCCAGGCTGTTGACCCACGGACGGTCCTTCGTGGCGTCATCCAATGCTGTGCGCGGCAGTTCTTCCTTGGTCGACGCGGCGTTTGTCGACGGACTGGGAATCGCCGCTGCAACCATGGGTGTAGGGGCGGCCGTTTTTTCAACAGTCGGAGTGCCGAACACCGGTGAATTTCGCGTCACGGTTGAGACTGAAGCGGTCTGATTTGGCAGTGGCTTGGACGATCTGAAAGCGAGGTAAATGAGGACACCGACCAGCACAGCTGCCGCGACCTCGAAAGCAATGATTAACGGCTTCGATAAACTTTTTCGTCCAGTTCCGCCTGAAGGGGCTGGCGCGGGCTTTTCGGGCTTCGGCTCAACAGGCTTTGCCTCGGCTGGTTGCGGCCGCGGATCGACCACCTTTGTGGTCTCAGCGGAGGGCTCGCCCGCGTCTGGCTTCGCTGAGGGTGTCGACGGTGCGTCTGGCGGGACTGAACTGGGGACCTGCGCCTGTGGCTCGACCCGCTGTCGCTCCTGTTCTTCCTTTTGGAGTTGCTCGGCCTCCTGCCGTTCCTTCTCCTCTCGCTTTTCCCTCACTTTCTCCAGGGCGCGCCCTACCGCGTTAACAAGGCGCTCTGAATCGGCATCGAATCGAGTGTGCCCAATCTCTAAAGCGTTGCGGCGAACCAAAGCTTTCAGGTTATCTGGAAGTTCGCCAGCTTCGGGCATCGTAGCGCCTTCGACGAGTACGGGCACCACTCGAATGCCTCGCTTTAGTGCGGTTGCGATTTCCAGACGCACGAGATCTTCGGGAATGTCCAGGCGACGCGAACCCCTGCGGTCAGACGAGGTCAGCCAACGGTTCCCAATAACCGCAATCAGAACATCACAGGCGCTTACGACTTCCTCTACGGCTTCAACGAAGTCAACACCGGGATCGATAGTGTCGACATCCATGAAAATTTTATTCGAAGGAAGGTGGTTCTTCAAACGGTCGGACAAACGTCCGGCCCACGCCGAACTATCTTCACGGCGGTAACTGATGAAGATTTGCCCGCTCATTTTCTTGGCTTGAGCTATCTGCAACCGAGGAGCAGAACCTTGACTTTAATCGACCGGATTGGCGAGCTTTATTTAGACAACGCCGGGAGCGAGGGGCAAAAGAGGGACAGGTCAGATAAGAAGAAAAAGTGAAAGAAGGCAAGATTGGAATGGGCATCGCGGATGCAAGGCTTCGAGTTCGGAGGCAGGCGAAGATTGTATTACGGAGGTCTTCGGACTTTTCCAGTGTTCCTTGCCGTCCCTGAAAAGACGCGCATAATAGGTGCCGTGATTGCTGTTCTGCCAGAGGAACTGAATCCCAGTCTTCTTCCAGGTCCTGCCTGCCTCGAGCTCAGACCCAATAAGACGAACCGTAGAAGTGCAAGAATTCAGTCCTTCTGGAAACACCAATTCTCCTCGTAAGAGGGCCTATAGCTAAGCGGTTAGAGCAGGGGACT
>CAVVPV010000002.1:0-78967 GCA_963750185.1 uncultured Verrucomicrobiae bacterium | reverse complement strand
CCTGGGGCGTCAAGGCCTGCGCAGAGACGGGGTCCTCGAGTCAAGTCTGCTGTCTATCCACTGTAACGGATCCCCGCAAAACAGAGGAGATACGACCATTCCCGGATCGCGCCGCGAACCTTGTTTGCCGAAAGGCGACAACAAATGGGTCGGCGTGCTCCCAACGAGGACGGTTATTGGCACGCCGGCCCTGTTTCTAGTCCGGATTTTTCATGATAAATCCGCCCGGAGGGGCGAAACCGCCGCTCTGGCCTGTGCCAGAGTGGTTCTTCAGGGCTAGTTAGTGCCTGAGGCATTCGGCCGCGCTGAATCAGATTCAGACGCGGGGGAGATTGCATGGCGCCGAAGCGTCATGCAGTCTCCGGGCTAAAGGTTCCAGCCCGCAGGCAAATGAGAAAGAGTCGGCAGCGGCTCCGGAGGCTAACCGCGCGCAGTGCGAGACCACGGAAAGTATTGGTCGCTTTTGAAAGCCACTGGGAGGCACTGGGTTAATGACAAGTGTCCTCAAGCCGGTGCAGCACTCGCTTTCTTCGCACTGTTCTCGCTCGCGCCGCTTATGCTGATATTGCTCGCATTTTTTGGCCTGTTGTTTGGTGCAGAGCATGCCCGCGACAGAATCGTCCAACAATTGCAGTACCTGATTGACCCCAGCGGGATCAAGGTGATCAAAGATATCGCTGCCAGCATTTCGAGCTCTCGAAACGGATACCTGGCGACCGCGCTCGGTATTCTCGTGGGATTGTTTGGTGCCAGCGGAGTCTTTGTCCAAATTCAAGACGCGCTAAACACGATTTGGGGCGTCAAAGCGAAACCGGAAGCGGGTCTCTGGCCGTTTGTCACGGCGCGGATCCTCTCTTTTATAATGGTCGGCGGAGTGTGCCTTCTGCTATTGGTCTCCGTGACGATTGAAAGTGTTCTCAGTGCCTTAAGCTACTATATACAAAGCCAGTTTCCCGGAGGGCACCTCTTAATGCTTGTCCTTTTCCGGCTCCTCGATGTCGGAACCGTGATCGTTCCGTTCGCAATAATATTTCGATATCTACCGGACATTAAGACCGAGTGGCGCGATGTATGGATGGGAGCCTCATTAACCGGCGTCCTGTTCATGATTGGCAAGTTCATTCTCGGGCTCTACTTCGCCAGCGGCGCCGCCGGCTCCGCCTACGGTGCCGCGAGTTCGGTGATAACGTTACTCCTATGGATCTATTACTCCGCGCAAATCCTCCTGTTTGGTGCGGAATTCACCAAGCTCTACAGCAGCTCACATGGTTCTAAGGGCGAATTGGAGAAGTACGCCGTGAGGGTCGAGAGAAAGGAGATTGAACTCCCGCACAAACAATTCACCACAGCGGCGCGCAGAAGCAAGAAGGATCAAGTAAGCAGGATGAACAAAATGTAGCATACGCGTCCTGCGTGTATTCTATCATGAAATCGGCTAACGCATTCCTTCATCGCCGCCGATCAGACCGCTACTGCTGAGCCCTTAATCGCAAATCGGTCTTCAACAGGCTCACTTGAGATATCTGCTGAAAGTGCGCGTCAAATGTCACCAGCGTGATGCCATGATAAAGACAAATCTGCGCAATCAAAAGATCCATCGGCGGAGGCAAAAAGCCGATATCCAGACATTTCTGTCCGAGCAACTGCGCTAGATGTATCGATCATCTCTGCCACGGGTTGCGTTCCTCCCGGAGCGCTTCGATTGTCGGTATCTCAACGCGCCACTTCCCCGATTCAATATCGTCGAGAATCTCGCGCCGTTTCTTAAGCGCCAATGCTTCCATCGCAAGCTGACGAATTGCCGCGCCTTTCCTTTTTTCGCGAGTAACTTTTAGGATTTCCTTGAGATCTTTTTCAGAGATCTCGACCGTTACCTTCATATTTTTATCTTAATATGTTAGGAATAACAGTCAAGAATGGCCAATTTTGGTCGCTTCCGGAGTAGGCGAAGCGTCCCCGCTTTGCAGCGCTTCAAAGGGGGAGCAAACCGAGACGGTTCGACTAGCAGTGCCGCCGAGGCGGATGATCGACGCGGGCTAGAGGCTTTGCAGCGCCCGAAGGAGCGGCCCAGGGTCGATCGCCGGATTAGCCAGGAACTCGCGAACCAATGGTTGGTTATCGCCCCAGCGAGCAGCGAGCGGTGAGAAGAGCACTTCTTCCGGTTTTTCGGGCTCTGGCAGGCGAGCCTCGGCGGCGATAATGCGTCCGGCAGATAAAATTGAGTCTCTTAGAGCGTCACGGGCCTCGTCCAGCAAGTCTTCCGCAGCCAGAATACGTGCGATCTTCAGTTTGCGTTTGAAACTATCACGCCAGCTTGCAATTCGAGAGCGTTCTTCGTCGCTTAATGGCGTACAGGCAACGCCATTCTCCGGATGAAAGTGCCGTGTCGCGCGAATCCTCATCTGCAGCAGGCCGGCTTTGCAAAGACGCTGGACGGCTTCTTCGGTGGAACGATCAACGACTTCAAGCTGCATATCATCCGGGGAGCCTGATTGCCGATTACTGGTGATTAGTTGTTCATAGCCTGGCCGGAGTCGTTCACGCCACGTATCGGAGTCGCGCTCAACCACGACCACCAGAACAGAGCTGGTCTGCCCTTCCGGAAAGCGTTCCTGGCAAGCGACAATCTGGTTGCCGAGTAACTGCGCCGCATGCCGTGCAAATGCTTCTGCGGCATCGACCGGGCCAGCAGGGGGTGCCGGAAGGGGAGGTTTCAGATGAACAGCCGGGCCGATCATTTGTTCCAGCTTGCTGAGGAACATTTGCCCGCTCCCCTGCATCTTGATTTCTTTCAGGTCGCCGATCCTGTCCAGAACCCCATCCGCCAAACCCTTTTTTGCAGCCAAAGTGCCGAGCATCCGGTGTTCGATCGTCTTTTCGGCTATCAGATTAATGACTGTCACGGCCCGCGTTTGATTCTTGCGCCAGGCTCGCGCAATCCGTTGCTCCAGTTTCGCGGGGTTCCAAGGCAGGTCACAGTTTATAACAACACTAGCGTTCTGTAAGTTCAACCCAACGCCCCCGGAGTCGGTACTGAGAAAGACGCGGCATTGCGGATCGCTTTTGAATACCCGGATTTCCGCCCGGCGCCTTTTCTGGGGCACATTGCCCGTGTGCCAGGCATACCCGACGCGCATGCGCTGCAACTGATCTCGAACGAGTTCCAGCATTCGTTCCCATTCGGAAAAGAGCACAACTTTGACTTCCGGCTCTGAAAGGCAGCTCTGCAGGATACTTTCGAGTTCATCGATTTTCGGCGAGGTCCGGTCCTCGTCATCGAGAATATAAGTCGTGTCACAGATCATGCGCATCATCGCCAACTCGCGCATCAACTTCTCCTGCTGCTGTTTTGTAAGCGGTCGGCGCTTGGCAAGATGAATTAGCTTTGCCGCCTCAGCTTCATGATATTGGTACGCATCGAGCTGTTGATGGCTGAGCGGAATGAACAAGTTTCGATCCGTCCGCCCGGGAAGCTCCGTCTCGACGTCTGCTTTCCGGCGGCGGAGTAGCAGAGGTCGGACCCGTTCGTGTAACAGCTCCAGGTTGCGGTATTCCTCCGGCCGCCCACGCTCATTCAATGTGTAAAACTCGCGGTTAAAACGGAAGAGCGGCCCGAAAACAGTTGGATCCAGAAAGTCGACAATCGAATACAACTCGTCTATCCTGTTTTCGATCGGTGTACCGCTGAGTACGAATGCGTACCGGCTTTGCAACCGCTTGATCGCCTGGGCAGTTTTCGTGCTCCAGTTTTTGATCCGTTGTGCCTCGTCCAGAACCACGATTTCCGGGTGAAGAAGCCGGTTCACTTCAAGGGCGTCGCGAACCATCTGCTCGTAATTGACGATCGTAAAAAACGAAGGGTGCTGGAGCGCCTGGAGCCGCTCTCGGTGAGGACCGAAGACCAGCCGGTATGAGAGCCGGGTGAAACGCTGAATCTGTTCCTCCCATTCTGTCTTGAGCGAAGCGGGCGTCACGATCAGTACTCTCTCGGCTTTGCCCATCCGGTGCAGGAGGGCGCAAGCAGCGATCGCTTGAATCGTCTTGCCAAGGCCCATTTCATCCGCCAGAAGGGCGCGCTCGTTAAATGCGAGATGCAGCATTCCTTCACGCTGGTACGGAAACAGCGGCACATTTGTCTCGTGCTGCGGATAAAATCCGGACTGAACTTTCTCCTCATAGTCGCGACGCAGAAGGAGACGTTCCGTCCGTCTCCGTCGATGTTCGAGCCGGTACGGTACTTCCTGTGAGATCCGCAGCGCCGGTATGCCGAGCCGGCCTAACTTTTCCACCACCTCTTCAGCGTCATATTCTCGGCGCAACAATCGCTCAGCGTCAAAAAACTCGCTCAGCGTCTCGGGAATTGCCTCCGTTGCATTTTCAATCCGCAACGTGTCGAGGGGTTCGTCCCAGGCCACGTCAATGCGATCAGAGCCGTTCTTCGCTGCCTCAGCAAAAACTTTTGGGAACCGCGCCTCGAGATGCAGGAGCACGGCTTCGATATGTTTGCAGGTGCCGAGTCCATTGACCCGAAAATCAGTACAGGTGCAGGAGAATATGCGCCCGGCCAGCGAACGCAGCTCGACGCTATAGGTCATCCCGCTTCGCGAGATGACTTCAAACCGGGAAAAAATCTGCCACGCCGGCTCAAGGTTTCGGATACGCGGTTGTTCGTCGCGGGCCCGTTGCCGGCGCAGTTCGATCTCCTCCTCATCCGTCGTGCGCCAATCGAAGTTACGGGGCAACTTGCTCCGCTCGTCGTCCGAATTTTTGCCATTTTCGGCCGGGCGTTTCTTCGGACGCTTTCGCTCAACTGCCTCCATGACGTTAGTTGAGAATAAAACTTAACGGCCGAAAAGCCGATTTTCGTTGCAGCAGGATTATTTACTTCAGGAAGCGGTTAGACCAGGAAAATTGATCGAAGTTCTCCACAAAGATTATTTCGCCGGCGAGAGGCCGCGTGTGAGCGAATTCAAGATGCGCGCAAGATTTCCAGGCTGGCGATGTTGCGTAACGCTACGATTTGAACTGAACCGCGATCGTCCTCGACGAACAAGAGCCCAGAGCGACCGCTGCCTAGCCACGCATATTCCCGCGAAGGCACCGGGTAAGCGGATCCATCGTTGACCTTGACTACGAATGGAATGAAGGACATTTCTGCGAGCATCGCTTTGAGCTGTTCGAGCATATCCTGTGCTTGTCTATAGTGCACTTCCCTGAACAACTCCAACTTCTCCGGGAAAAAGGCCCTCGAGGACTCGAGGACTCAAGGACTCAAGGATTCAAGGATTCAAGAATGCTGCAAATGAGAAGACGCCGCCGGCTCATGGATTCTTCTTGAGTGCTCGAGTACTTGAGTTCTTAACTGCAAATGAGGATTTCAACACCTCCGTACCACACGGTTTGAAGCTTGTCCTGTAAACCGCCGAGGCTGCGAGGCTCACGCCGCAGGCGAATGACGGATTCAAGGATCTCGGATTCTGCGGGCTAGACTCGAGCCACTGGCCATGTACGTTTCCTTATGCCGCTGACAATCCAACTTCCAGCTCAAGAGAATCAAACGGCATTCAATCTCCGGCGTTGGGGCGAACTGCAACGGGATCAAGACCTGGCTCGGCTTCCCTACACAATTGAAACCGATCGTTTCGGCCGCATTATTATGAGCCCACCGCCTGCTTCGAATCGCACCAAGCGCGTCGCCAGGATACTGCGCCGCTTGCACGAATTCTTTCCCCAGGGAGAAGTCCTCGCGGAAACGGCTATCTCGACGACCGATGGCGTGAAAGTAACCGATGCTGCCTGGCTCTCGACCGAGAGAACACAGGAACTGGATTCCGGCCCTTGTCTGCTTCACGCCCCGGAAATCTGCATTGAGGTCCTTTCCCCTTCAAATAGCCAGCTGGAAATGGCCGAGAAACGTGCTCTCTACTTCGAAGCTGGTGCTGCAGAAATCTGGATATGCGGGTTAGATGGCTCAATGACGTTTCACCTTCGCCCCGACGTAGAGCAGAGCGACAAATCGGCCCTCTGCCCGGATTTTCCGCCGCAGATCTGAGCGACATGCTCCGAGCAAATGGAGGTGCCTCAAACGGCGTTAGGCGAGCCGCCAACCCAGACCTGAAGTGATTTCAAAGATAAGTAAGTCTGGGAATGACATGCCAGGGCCGTTATCAACGACGTAGGGAGCTGCTTATTGAATGGAGTCGCTTTTGGCGGCGATTTCTCTACCGGACGTTGCCCAAAACGGCGCTGAAAGTATCATAGGCGTCCCGCCTGTGCCTGGGTGGATGACTGTACAAGCCGGCAGGGAAACGACACAGGCGAGACGCCTATGATGCTTTGGACTCGGCGACGTTCGCGCATCAGGGGGCAACCGCCGTTTAGAAGACCTCTGATGACCTATCTTTTATCTCTTGGGTAATTTACGAGACCGCTTCTTCCGGCTGAGGCGCGAACCTGTTCGCGCCGTCACCGATTTACCAGCGCTGCCCGCTGATGCATATTCCGAACCCTCTCGCGTAACGCGACCGGCTTGACGACCTCCACTGCATCACCCCAGGACCACAACCAGCGCTCCAGTTCCGGAGTCAATGCGACTTTCAGTGTCATTTCCAGCGACTCATCCGTGTGGTGGCGGCGGGTTTTTTGCGATGGATGCCAGACGCGTTCCTGTGCGACCTGCGTTGCCCAGCCAGTGAATCGCAACTGAACCGGTTCCACATCCGGTCCTTCATAAATCCCGATGCTGTCGATGAACGATTCTGAAACGTCGAAACCGGCTGGTCGCTGAAAAGTGTGAGGCAATATCCGTGGCCGGCTCATCCGCCCAAGATGAAAGGTGCGCAGATCGCGTCGGACCAAATCGTTACCTCTCAGATACCACTGGCCCTCGGCGCAGAGCATCGAGAGCGGCTGGATTCTGCGCAGCTCAGCCTTATTGGAATTGTCTCCCTTAGTCTTATTGAGTTTGCGATACGCGAATTCCAATTCCTTCCGTTGCCGGATAGCGGTCGCCGCCAGTTCGAATACCTCAAGATCTTGTCTTGCGAGTCCCAGTGGCCGAAAAAACGTTTCTCCATCGACGTCCTGCCAATTGAACGTTAACTCGTTCTCCAGGCCGGAGGACAACTTCTCGAACGCGGCAGCCAACGGTTTCTGAAACGGTGTTCCGGCATATTGCTCGAGAGCTTTCCTCGCAACGAATAGCGCGACCAGTTCGGCCTCGGTGATCTTGAGCGACGGGAATGCGCCGACTGCCCCACTGAAGTAAAATCCGTGCCGTAACCGGTCATATTCGATCGGCATCGTCAGCTGATACCGCATATAGTCGATATCGCGCTGAACTGTCTTCGGAGAAACCTCCAGCGCTTTCGCCAGAGTCGAGCAATTCGGACGGCGCTCAGTTTGAATCCTCCGGTAAATGAGCTCCATCCGAGCCATTGGCGGCCGGGTTACGGGTACCCGCGCAATTCTGGTCCGGGTCATGTGAAGCATCTTTATCCGAAACCGCGAAGTAAGGAAAGCAGGACGGTAGCACGCACATCGCAAGGAAGTCACCACAAAGGAAGCGGTGTCGGCGTGTGGGCGTTTCGGCTTGCCGTACGAAGCCTTGGCGTAGTTTGGCGTTTCGGCGAGACGGGAGACTGGGTAGCCCGCTTTTAGAAGTCCTAGCCCGAAAAGTTTCCCAAGATTGCACGAAATAGAACGTTAGCAGCGCAGAGGCCGATTTAACTACTAAAGATAAAAATAACGGTGCAGGAGAAATTTGTTTAGTATCCCCCAGCGGATGTCCCATCCCCTGTGCGAGGGTAGTGAATCAAACCTGCAAACATATTTACCGAGTTAGCAACCGATGGAGTCGCAAATACATTCTTCACGTACACAATATTCCCGGCTGATTCCATCGAGTTCGAGTCGGAAGCGATCATCATCGCCCGGCCTAACGGTTCACGAATCGTTTGCGGATTAGGAATGCAAGCAGCATTCGAATGATCGGATCGTTCGGAGAATAATGATTGAAAATTGGTGGATGACAGGCTTGTACTGAAATTTGCGTGCCGTCGGAAATTCCCAATGAACTATTCCAATTTCCTTCAAGCTTTTCGGCAAGCGATGGGATCGATCGAGCCGTATCAGTATCAATGCCGGCTCGCTTGCGGGCCTGATGCCGCTTTGCAGGATATTGATTCGCTTTGTAGCGGCGCGTCCTGTCAATCACAGCTCATCAACGTCCCGACTGGGCTTGGGAAGACGGCCGCCGTCGTGCTCGCATGGCTCTGGAACCGTGTGCTTCATCCGGAAATATCCCAGCGGAACTCCTGGCCTCGACGGCTGATTTACTGCTTACCAATGCGGACACTCGTGGAGCAAACTCACGAATGCGTAACAAAGTGGTTGGAAAGGCTGAACCTGTCGTTGGGCGATAATCCTGAGAGGTGCGGGAAGGTCGGGTTGCATATACTAATGGGCGGAGAAGACGACGGCGAATGGGATCTCTACCCGGAGGGCGATGCTATTCTCATTGGGACGCAAGACATGCTGCTATCAATGGCGCTGAATCGCGGTTATGGGATGAGTCGTTACCGGTGGCCGATGCACTTTGGGTTGCTGAATAACGATGTGCTGTGGGTGCTCGATGAGACGCAGCTCATGGGGCCGGGATTGAGCACAGCTTGCCAGCTTGAGGCGTTCAGAAAGGGGAATGATCCTGATTCTCCTCCGAAGGGGTTTGGGACAATTCCGAGGGATCGGTCGGTCACTTGGTATGTCTCGGCCACGGCCAGCACTGGACACCTTGGGACGCGCGAGTGGCGCGGGATAAACCGTCCGGCGGACTTCTGTTTCGGTCTCGGTGAGGAGGAAAAAGCGGAGACATCCGGACCGATTTTTGACCGACGCTTTGCTACTAAGAAACTGGAACTGCGAAAAGAATGGAACTTCGGTGAAACTCAGCCTTCCAAAGAAGTTATTGCCGACATACTGAATTGCCACCAAAGGATGGTCGCCGCACTGGGACGATCGCAAACCAACGCGGGGTTGGCACGTCGCACGCTGATTATTTGCAACACCGTAGATCGAGCAATCAGTATTTACTCTGCGCTGAAATACTCAAAACTAGAAGGCCTGGATTTGCTTCTCCTTCATTCGCGTTTTCGTCCGCCGGAGCGCCAGGATCAAATGGTTCGTCTCGGCGTAGCACCGGACCTTTCGGTGTTCCCGACGGGACAGATTATCATAGCAACCCAAGTGATTGAGGCGGGTGTCAATCTTTCAAGTGCCGTCCTCTGGACTGAGGTTGCACCTCTTGCTTCGCTCGTGCAGCGGCTCGGGCGACTCAACCGCGCCGGCGAGTTTGAGGGGTCTGATTGGACTGCAGTCGCTGTGATTGTTGGCGTATGCGTGGAAGCAGCGCCCGAGCGGGAGAAGAAGGAAGATCAGGAGGAACGCGTGAAAAGGAACGCGAAGCGCTGTCTGCCTTATGAGTTGAAAGCGTGCGAATCGTCGTGGGCATCGCTTAGTAGCATGAACGGGAATGCCTCTTCAGCGAACTTGGCGCTTATCCAAAACGACATAGAGGTGTCTATTCCACGTTGCCCGTATTCGCTGCAACGGCACGAGTTGCTCGACTTCTTCGATACGGACGCAAATCTTTCTCTCGGCTTCACCGATGTCTCTCCCTTCGTTCGTGGCCTGGACGAGGATGCCGATCTGCAGGTGCTCTGGCGTGACCTTCAGCCTGAGCAAGACGGCCATCCGGACCCCTTCCCGGATTACCAGCGAGACGAACTCTGTCCTGTTCCCATCGGCAAAGCTCGCGTCGCACGACATCTCTTGGATCAAGGTTGGATTTGGCGGGGAAAAGAGAGCGGTTGGATCAGTGTGCGCGATTCCGGCCTTGCTCCGGGCATGACCATTCTCCTGCCGCTGTCCACAGGCGGGTATGACGCCGAGATCGGTTGGACCGGCAAACCGGAAGACAATCGCCACAGGTCCCATTACCGATCGGAGTTGGAACCTTCTGACGAGGACATGCTGACGTGCCTTTCAAATGGCTGGCGCAGCATCGCCGCCCACACCGCCGAAGTCGCCGGCGAACTGGAAAATCTTCTAGACCAGCTCTTGCCACGAGAGGATTACGCGCCCGAGCGTGAAGCCTATACTGCGGCCGTGCCTTGGCACGATGTTGGCAAAATTCACTCCGGCTGGCAGCGAGCCGTTTTGGATGCTCTGCGCGAGGCGGGCATCACTGTCGATAGGCAATATCTGCCTTTTGCCAAATTCTCCCTTTCGGACAGTCCTCGGGTCAAAGAACTGTCGGGAGCAGAACTGAAACGCAAAGTCAAAGAACTTCGCCGGTTCTTTCGACCGAAACTGGCCCACGAAGTTGCATCGGCGCTCGCCTTCCGTCAAAGCGAACAGGCGCGTCATGCCAGCGGCCGCCACATCTCGAGCTTGCTCGCTGAATATCTCATCATGAGTCATCACGGACGGGTGAGAAAAGTCCTGCGGGATGAACTTCCTCGTTTTCCGACCGATGCCAAGGACAACGACACCGTTCGCAGAATTACGGAAGGAAGCGAACTTCCCCCCATTGCCGTCAACGGTGAAAACCTCGGCTGTGCGTTCTTGTCAATGGGCTGCCGCCGCATGGGCCGGGATGTCGACGGTAACGAAAGCTATACACGGGGTGTTCTTCGTCTGCTTGAAACATATGGCCCCTTCCGTCTCGCTTATTTCGAGGCTCTGTTCCGTGCGGCGGATATTCGCGCTTCCATTACTGCCGCGAAGAAACCCGCCGCCTGAAACGTTATGGAACCGCTTTTTCTTTATGGCTGTCGGCATGACGTGCTAGGTCACTATCTCAAAGCTATCGGTCTCTTGAGAGCGCTGGCGCTTTCCGCAGATGAGGCGCACCGTGATACCACGGCTGAAGGGTGGTGGGATTTGGAGCGCGGCTGTTTCTGTCTGCTCTCGTCGATTTATCCGACTGAAGAGCGGATCACAGGATTCTTTGCTGAACACTATTCTCCCCCTGCGATCTTTGCTGCTTGGAACAGCGAATCAGGAGGCACTAAGACGGATGCAGCGAAACTTGGCCACGGCCTCGCGTGGGATACCGCTAATTCTTTCTCCGACCGCGTGGTCTCTGCTGAGGATCGAAAGAAGGCAGCGAATAGTGACAAGCTAACTTCCCGCGAAGCTTTCGACGTTTACCGCGAGGAAGCTATCGACTCCATAAGCATGATTATTGATACGATTGCTTCGCCAAGATTCAGCACCGGTGGGGACAACCCACTTTTCTTGAGCAAAGGAATCGCAGGACGCGCGCATGTTTGGCGTTCGTTCTGGGAATATTGCTTCGCCCTGCATAGGCTGAGAACCCAGCGAAATCGGATATCATTCAACGCTCTCGTGAAGGTTAGTTTGTTTAGCGGAGATACTGGAGGCCGGAAATCAGACAAAGGAAAAGGCACACCTTTTTTTCCAGACGCTATCAAGGGATACAACATCGGCTCTGGATGGGTTACAGAGAACTATCCCTTCAACGCGCTGGACTATATCCTTGCAGTCGAGGGTGGATTCGCAATGCGGGGAAGCGTCGGTCGGACACTCGCAGCGAATTCGAAACGTTTCGCTGCTTTTCCATTCGTCTTCGATTCAGGCGAGGAGATGGTCGACGACGGGAATGAGGTGAAGGGAACTGCCCGTGCGTTATGGTTCCCTCTTTGGAATAGGCTGACGACGTTTGCAGAACTTTCCAGCTTCGTTAGCGATGCTCAGGCGCGGCTGCCGGCGAAAGAAGCTCGGTTCACTGCCGAGTTCATGCGCGCCCTTTATGCACAAGGCGTCGATGCAGGTTTTGTCGGGTGGCAGGAATTCCGCTTCAAAATGAAGATCAGTCGCGTGCCGTGGATCACGACCGGTCGGTATGTCGAGACTCAGTTCCGAGTTGAAGCCACACGGCTAAACGGCGCTCTTCACCCAATAGATGAAAGCCGCTTTCTCGATCAGTTTGAAATCGCTTGGAAGGGCAACAAGGCTTCCGCGCGTAGTCCTCATCCGCACCGTTCTGAAATCAACGCTGCGACGGAAGTTGCAGTGGACAAACCGACTCCTAATCATTGCCTTGAGCTATTGGGTACTCTCTTTCGTGCCTGTCGTCACATGGCGATTTCAGAATCCTTCCGCGATATGTTGCCGGGCAAGCGAGCGCACTTCTTCCGACCGCTGCCGATGGGTGCCTGGAACGAGCTCTTTGCCGGTTTCGACAAGCCGGAGTTTCGCATCGCGAGGGCCGTAGCTTCAATACCCGGATTGCTGCGGCAGCATGATGGCAAGAGCTCAAAAGCACTGCCAATGCTCGGCTCTATTCTGCCTCTCGAGCTTGGGCCGACTGGCTGGTTTCTACCGCAGAAAGGCGACAGCTCAAATCAAGGTGTTTGGACCGGTACGGATGTTTGTCACGATCTGGGCGCGGTACTTAGGCGAGTTACATGGATTCCCTCACCGATGACCAACCGGCGCTACTTTCTGCCTTTGGAGCGCCAATCGGCGATGTGCTCGACTTTCTGCGTGGAGAGCTTGATGACAACCTAGTTGCCCGATGGATTGAAGCGTTGAGTCTCATTGGGTGGAAACTGATCCAAGTCGAGGAAACCGTTCCGGCTGAGGAGACGGAACCGGAGCCTGTTCCTCCCGAATATGCTGCCCTTCGCACTCTGATTGAAATTGAATGGAGCCGCAGTCCTCGGTTCAGGCGAAGAAACGCCGCAGTCAGCAACCGATCTCTCTACTCTGCCAGCGTTCGGCTTCGGCGCTTCCGCTCGCAGTTACAGAAGCGCTTCGCTCGATCGGCATTTGGGGTATTCCCAATCCTCACGGCCTCAAGGCTGTAGGGGAAAAGAAACGTCTTTGCGGCCGAGATATTGTGAGCCTGAACCGGACGTCACTCTCTTTTTCGACCAATACAGCACGCCTTGCCGCCGCGGTCTGCATTCCTCTGCGTTGGTAGATCGATGGACACTATTTCGAACCGTTTCGCTTCCACCCGGCGACTAATTATCACCGCATTGCTTCAAACAAAATCTATGTCATCACCCACTACCTCGACGCCGGCAACGCTGCTTTCATTCGGCGGCGTGACCATCCCCGCAGGCTGCCGCCGAATCTTTGTCACGGCTGAATTGGAGTCTACCAATGGCGATCCTCGAATTCAACCGACAGGCTTTCCAGACATCGGTCCCGTTCTCTATCCCGACCCAGCAGAAGAGGATAGTCTCATTTGCTTGATTGAGTCGGAAGCTTCAATGGCCAATTGGCTGGAGGCAGTGTGTCTAGCCGATAAATACACGGGGACACTCAGAACGGAATTCTCTGACTTGCCGTACATCAAGTTGACTGACAATGGCCTGCCGGATGGGATTTTTAAGACAAGCTCGACGATCGATGGTCACCGCTTTGCCTCAGAATACATTATGGGGGCAAAAGAGCGTCTTAGCGGGGAGGGAACTGCTAGAACAATGTCAGCATTTCAGCCCCCAACCGGAGAGAATGATGAGATGGTCGAACTGGTGAAAGCGCGGTTGGACATGCCTTCAAAAGATTCATGTCCGGCGGCAAACGTTCCAGAGATTCACCGCTTAGCGATGGAATACGATCCCTTGGCACTCATCCACGGCTATCAAATCTCGGTGAAGAACAAACTAACCTTCGTGGGATTGCGGTCTCCGAGAGCAATCTCCGCAAGCATTGTAGGATTGAATTGCGACCGAGTGTCGTGCCTGGAATTCGCTTTGATCCGATCGGTACTGGCGATGCAGGCCAGGCCATTTTTCAAAAGTCGCGAGTGACGGCGAAACGAATTCAAGCTCGTTTCTCGATTGACGTGGAGCTCTTGCAATCATTGCGACTCGACGAACCTGCCGCTAATGAGCAACCAGGAGAATTCCAAGCGGCCGAACACAAATCCTGTTGGCGATAGCTCTCTGGAAGGTAGCCGCCTTTCTCGATTTACTGCATGTCGAGTTGAGTCTTCGCACGGAGTGTAAATTGCGCCTGGTGCGAACGAGACCGGACAAAGATGCGGAGCGAGTTGTGCAACCACAAGTCAAGCTCGAGGGTGGAGGAACTTCGTCCGAGGGTGATTTTCCGTATTCACACCTTGCGCAGACGGCCATTACCGACTTTATCGCTAGCGCACATCTTGGCGCTGAGAATCGATCACCACTAGTTCTTCAGTTTGCCGCGTAGTCCGTCATGCTCACCATCAAGCTCAACTTCCCATGGGGGCGCTACCATGCGCATCCTTGGGGAATCAATCCGAGCCGGTTGCGTGAGGCCGAATGGCCTCCGAGCCCTTGGCGGCTGCTCCGCGCTTTGGCATCGACCTGCTTCCGTGCAAATCCAGGACAGGTGCCTGACAATAGGTGTGTCGAAATTATTGAATCGCTGGGGAGGGAATTGCCACAGATCGGAGTCGGCAAAGTGAGTTTTGGCCAGACCATCCACTGGCAGCCAAACTTCGGAGCTACCGAAGCGAAGGATCGACGGAAAGCCATCTATAAAAATACGCGTCACGAAAACCACTTCGCCGCAGTCCACGGTAGCATTTTGTTTCAATGGCTGGAGCTGGAGTTGTCTTCATCGAAAATCGACGCTCTTTCTGCGCTCCTTGACGAATTAACATATTTTGGGAGAGCAGAGTCGCTTTGCCGTGCCGCTCTTTGCGACTATAACGGGGCGTCGAGTGATGTCGGCTGGTGTGTCCCCTCTTTCTCCGGAAATGATGTGAAGGCTCGCAGAATATCCTCGAAATTTCGCGACGTCTTCTGCCCAAATCCGCGCGATTTTCGATTCGCTGACTTGTGGTCACTCCGGTCAGCGAATCTTCCTCCAGACTCGCCAGAGGCTCCTATGCATTTTGTAGACCAGCTTTTGTCACGGGACATGAAAGCCGACGGCGCAATTTGGGTTTCGTATCAAATGCCCGCTGGATGGCCCGAAAAATGGAGAGTCACGACACCGCGCGCCGCCAAACGCATAATGAAGCCGCTACCGTCTGCTGGTCCAAAGGTCGCCCATTATCTCTGTTTTTCGCTGCAGTGCCGTGTGCCACTGCTGCCGAAATTCATCGTGCCACTGGCCGAGCAATTCCGCAACGCAGCCAACCATCACTTGTGCAAGGTGCATGGCGATCAAGTCTCCAGCTACGCCATCCTTGGGCACGCGAAAGACCGACCCGAAAATGCCGAAGGCGATCATCAACACGCGTTTTATCTGCCCATGAGCGCCAAGGGAGATCGCGACGGCTTCTTGCGCGAGCTCCACGTCTGGTGTCCGCTCGGTTTCACGCAAGCTGAAGTTGAAGTTTTTCTCCGCATTGCCAGGCTAAATTGGGGTAGCGGTAAATATCCGGTGCGCCCTGTTCTTACCGCCATGTCGAAAGTGCCTCCGATAGATGCACCTTTCGCGACTGCCAAGACAGCTTCGCGCTTTTGGCGAAGCGCCAGCCCATTCGTGCCTCCGCGGTACTTCTATCGCAAGACCGGCAGCAGAATGACTCTCAAGGTAAAAGATCAGCCTGAGCGTCAACTAGCTGAGTGCCTTAAGGCAGCGGGAGTGACAACTGGTGGCGAAATTCGCCGCGTATCACCGTTCGGGAGCAATCCCTTGGCTGATCAGCCCCATTGGGACATCGTGAGAACACCCGGGACCGAGAGGGCGATTCCCTCGCAGGGCACGACTGTTACGGTTCATCGCAACGGCAGCACCGGCATTCGCGGACATGAACGACGAATTGGAATATTCTTCGAAATTGAGTTTGTTGAGCCGGTAGCATTGCCGTATCCGTCACTGGGTCACTCTTGCCACTTTGGTCTTGGGCTATTCGTGCCGGTTGTTTAATACAGATTTATGGGGAGAAAGTGGGACAGGTCAATTCGCGAACGAAAGGAGCGGCTCTCGGCAAGATTGGCGGATTCGTCAGCCCGGCATGCGACTTCGTAACGCTTGCTGCCTCAAAAATCACGATGCGCTTAAATCTTCGCCTCTGAAACAGTCCTTGAGACGCGCGGAGCAGAAGCCGAAGCGCCTGCTGTGGGTTTGCTAGCCATCCCCTTTGCTTAAAGGAGCGAGTCCGCACAAAGCTGAAACGAGAGAAAATGGGACTGGTCAATTTGGCGAACACTGAATCGCGTCCTATATTTTAATTGAAGAATCCGAACGCATCCCTCCCGGTGTTCGAGGGCAAAATCGAGGAACTGACCGAACTCTGCCGGCGGTTTAACGTCAAACGTCTGGAGATTTTCGGCTCCGCGACTACGGACGCTTTTCGTACGGAGTCGAGCGATTTGGATTTAATAGTCGATTTCGGCGGTCAGCCGCTCGGACCCTGGGGCGGGCTTTTCCTGGATTTCGCGAATGCTCTCGAAGCGCTCTTTGGCCGGCACGTTGATCTGGTCATGCCGCAATCGATTCGAAACCCCTATTTGTGACAGGCCGTTGATGCCTCGCGCCAGGTCATTTATGAAGCTCGAAGCGAAGAAGCTTCTGTTTGATGTAATCACAGGCTGCCAACGCTCAAAGCATGAAGCCGAAGAACTCCTTAGCGACGAGTGCTGACAGATCCTATGCCCAAATTTTCACTTCGCGGAAAAAACCCGTAGCCGCTGACCAATAAGTCCACGGCGTGCCGCGAACCACCTGAAAGTTAAAGCTGATTGCTCTGAGTCCGAAGTTACTAGCAACAGCAGCTGCAGGAAAGACTAGCCATGCGTCAAATACGACGAAACAGCCGGCGTTCGAGTTCTCGACACACAGACAACTCCGAGCCCAACGACCTTTTCTCCGATGACGCCCAACGACGATTGGAAAAGCTTTGGTTACAACAAAAGGCGGTTGTCGCAGCAAAAGATTCGAACCCGAGCGAGCCGTCATTGGCCGAAACTCCCACGATAGATTCTCCTCCAGAGGTTGAACAGGCCCAAGAGATTGTACCCGATCCCACTGCGCCGAAGATCGAGACGGCGACTAATCTCTCTGAGCAAGCCCTCGCTCCGGCATCTACAGCCTTGCCAGAATCGCGATTGGCGGCTTCTGAGGATCGTAACCTCGATCCTCTTCCTGCTCGGGCACTAAACGAGTTCGTTTACTGTCCACGTCTGTTCTACTACGAGTTTGTCGAAGGGGTGTTTGTCGAGTCTGCAGATACCTTGCGTGGTGCGAGCATTCACCGGCGCGTCGACTCCGGTACCGGAGAAATGCCGGCGCCGGCAAGTGCGACTGAAACAGCGAACTCAAAACCCGAAAGCGGTGGAGTTCCAAAAGCTGACGCGGAAACTCCCGACACAATTCATTCCCGCTCCGTTTCAGTCGGCTCGGAAAGACTCGGAGTTACCGCGAAACTGGACCTCGTAGAAATGCGCCCCGCTTCGACGGACGAAACGGAAACCCTCATGGCTTCCGAAGTTTCGCCGGTTGACTATAAAGCAGGATCGCCGCGCGAAGGCGAAAACGGGAACGAGCTTTGGCCGACGGATAAAATGCAGCTGGGACTTCAGATTCTCTTGCTTCGCGATAACGGTTACTCCTGTACCAGCGGCGTGATCTACTATCGCGGCACGAAACAGCGGGTGTTGCTCGAAATGACGCCGGAACTGGAGACCTGGATCCTGGAACAGATTGGCGCGGCTCGCCGCACGGCCACAGGCCCTATTCCTCCACCATTGGTGGATTCACCAAAGTGCGTCCGCTGCTCGCTAAACTCTGTCTGCCTGCCGGACGAAACCCGCTTACTTGCAGAATTGGGTAACGCGAGCCCGTCTCCGGTGCAAAGTGCAGAAGCCATCGACGCGAAGTTGTCTCCGTCTGGCGCGGTTCCTCGCCGGTTAATTGCTCCAAGGGACGAAGAGCGGGTCCTCTATCTGAACAAAGCGGGGCTTCGTGTTGGGCGAAAGGACGAGCTGTTGGCTGTTAAGGAAGAGAACAAGACGCTCGAAGAAATTCGGATTGCAGATATCGGGCATGTATCTCTTTTTGGAAATATTCAGCTATCGACACAGGCGATCCAGGTTCTGTGCGAGAAAGAGATCCCGATCACCTATTTCTCGATGGGCGGTTGGTTTTACGGCATCACCCGCGGCCACGAACTCAAAAACGTTTTTACGCGGATGCAGCAATTTCGCCTTGCGGCCGATCCGGTAAGTTGTCTGACGCTTGCGCGCCGATTTGTTACCGGCAAAATCCGCAATCATCGGACAATGCTGATGAGGCTGCATCTGGAACCTCCGCCAGCCATCGTTACGAAATTGAAAACGCTTTCCGAATCTGCGTTGGAGGCCGCCTCACTGTCCGAGCTGCTTGGCACAGAGGGTGCCGCCGCCAGTTTCTACTTTTCTCATTTCGCCGGAATGTTGAAGGCTGAGGATGAGTTTGCGACCCCGGTACCGGAGCCCGGGCCGCAACTGCGCTTCAACTTCGCCGGACGTAATCGCCGGCCTCCCACCGATCCCGTAAACGCGCTGCTTTCTCTCGCCTATAGCTTGTTGGCGAAGGACTGCACACTTGCAGCGATAGCAGTGGGATTGGATCCATATGTCGGCTTTTATCATCAACCCAGGTTCGGCCGGCCTGCCCTGGCACTGGATGTGATGGAAGAATTTCGTCCGCTCATCGCCGACTCCGTTGTCCTGACATGTATCAACAACCGGATGATATTCCCGAAACATTTTGTCCAGGCGGGCAAGGCCGTGAACCTGACACCTGTAGGGCGGAAGCTCTTCTTTCAGGCGTACGAACAACGGATGAACTCGCTCATAACGCATCCGATTTTTGATTACAAAGTAAGCTATCGACGGGTGGTCGAGTTGCAGTTCCGGCTGCTGTCCAGGTTTCTGACTGGAGAAATCTCCGAGTATCTCCCTTTCGTAACGCGGTGAAATCAGGCGTCCAGAGATGCGAACAACTTACATCGTCTGCTACGATATCTCGGATCCGAAAAGGTTGCGCCGAGTATTCAAAGTCTGCCGGAACTATGGAAATCACCTGCAGTTTTCGGTCTTCGAATGTGATTTGAATCAATCGGAGAAGGTTGAGCTTGAACGAAAGCTACGCGACGTAATGAACCTGAGGGAGGACCAGGCGTTATTCATTGCTTTGGGTCCGGCCGAGGGTCGCGGTGATCGTGTCATTACGGCATTAGGGATTCCCTACACACGATTTGATTCGCCCTGCTACGTCGTTTGAGCTAACGATATAGCCATCTTGACTGCGTTGGATGACGCGCCGATTCTTTGACAGTCTGACAGTATGCGAGCGGGAAGGTGCTGAGAAAACTGAGGCAACCGCTCGCACGCTGGAAATGAAGTACTTATGACGAATGCGAATGTTCACGACGATGCCGCCATGGACCGGTGGGCGAACCGCTCGCAAATGCTTTGCGGCGGCCCTCGGCCTGAACGATTTGCACTTCGGCTCTTTCCGCGTCCGTTAGGATGCGGCCCCATTGAAGCAATCCACGACCTTGCACGGCTTTCCGCGTCCGTTAGGATGCGGCCCATTGAAGCAGCGAGTGCGAGCATTTCGCTTTCCGCGTCCGTTAGGATGCGGCCCCATTGAAGCATAACTATGCGATCCGAAATCGCAATTGCATCGGTAGCTTTCCGCGTCCGTTAGGATGCGGCCCCATTGAAGCGATGTCGCCAGCCTTCATGAAATCGTCGGCCGTAACCCTTTCCGCGTCCGTTAGGATGCGGCCCCATTGAAGCCCAAGCACGAGGTACAAAGCATGGCTTGCAAAGGACCCGCTTTCCGCGTCCGTTAGGATGCGGCCCCATTGAAGCTTATAGGGTACATTTTCACTTCTTCCCTCTATAGGAACTTTCCGCGTCCGTTAGGATGCGGCCCCATTGAAGCGATGTATGATTCATGCTATGATTTCAGCACCGCGCAGCTTTCCGCGTCCGTTAGGATGCGGCCCCATTGAAGCCACTTGAGTCAAGACATGCTGCGGCACAGCTTCGGGAGCTTTCCGCGTCCGTTAGGATGCGGCCCCATTGAAGCGACAGCATTCTGAGCGAGCAGCGGCGCAGGATTGCGAGCTTTCCGCGTCCGTTAGGATGCGGCCCCATTGAAGCTACGATCGGGATCACCGGTTGCGCAATGGGATCGACACTTTCCGCGTCCGTTAGGATGCGGCCCCATTGAAGCATTATTACTGGACGCTTTTAAGCACGCCATATTTCGCTTTCCGCGTCCGTTAGGATGCGGCCCCATTGAAGCAGTATGATCGTGATCCTCGAGGAATGGCGCATTGGAACTTTCCGCGTCCGTTAGGATGCGGCCCCATTGAAGCCTAAAAGAGTTTGAAATGGGACTATCACGGAAGTTCCCTTTCCGCGTCCGTTAGGATGCGGCCCCATTGAAGCATTGCCCAAAACACTACGATTACCGTGATCATTGCCAGCTTTCCGCGTCCGTTAGGATGCGGCCCCATTGAAGCTAGAATTCCAGCGTGAATGCGGAATTGCGCGAGCCGGCTTTCCGCGTCCGTTAGGATGCGGCCCCATTGAAGCGAGAAAGGGTTAAGCAAAGCGAAACAACAAGCTAAGGACTTTCCGCGTCCGTTAGGATGCGGCCCCATTGAAGCGCTATACGATCAATCATGCCCTTGCCAATTCCGCCACTTTCCGCGTCCGTTAGGATGCGGCCCCATTGAAGCATTTAGATATGAATATAAATGATGATCTTGGAAGAGTACTTTCCGCGTCCGTTAGGATGCGGCCCCATTGAAGCCTAGAAGCTTTGACGACCTACGTCATCGCGCAAGACCCTTTCCGCGTCCGTTAGGATGCGGCCCCATTGAAGCTACATGGAACAATTGATCGCGAACCCGGAACGCGCCAACTTTCCGCGTCCGTTAGGATGCGGCCCCATTGAAGCAAGATATGTCCGGAAGAGGGTTCCTTCATAGGCTGGAACTTTCCGCGTCCGTTAGGATGCGGCCCCATTGAAGCCAGAAAACTGGAACCAAGCTGTTCGAGCACATTGAACTTTCCGCGTCCGTTAGGATGCGGCCCCATTGAAGCGATTTCCAATACTGCATGGTTGGTAGTTGGAGAGACTCCTTTCCGCGTCCGTTAGGATGCGGCCCCATTGAAGCAGATTGAAATTCGAGCCGTACGTCAGGTTCGAGGAGCTTTCCGCGTCCGTTAGGATGCGGCCCCATTGAAGCAAGGCCGATGCCTTTGTTGCTCGAAGTTACGGAGTCGGCTTTCCGCGTCCGTTATGACAGGCAAAGCAGCCATTTCGACCGCCGGGCGCAAGAGCCAATGTGGGCCGCTAGTTGAAGTGATTGAAGCAATCCACTAATAAAGGCGCGAACTGTTGTTGGTCGCTAAAACAGTTCGTGGAGATCAACAGTAACGTCGGGAAAATGCTCAGGGGAGATTTTACCGTGCCTTTGGGTGGTTACCTGGTAGCGGCCCTCTTTTAACCGGTGGATATGCACGACTTTTCTGACCAGATCCACAATCCAGTATTCCTTAATTCCCCCTTGCTCGTAAGCTTGCAGCTTATCGCCAGAGTCATAGGCGAGCGTGGTGTCGGAGACTTCAACCACAAGGTAGATCTCTCCAGGCGAGGGATGATTCTTCACCCCTCGCTGGTAAAGAACGATATCCGGTTGAGGTTCGTTGAAATGCTCGATGCGAATCGGCCCTCCGGCGCGCACTCGGTAGCGATTGTTCCGTTGGTCGCCGAGGATTTCGGAAAGGGTGTCGATCAGGTCTTGGTGTTTATCTCCGATGGGCGCCATGCAAAGGATTTGGCCATCGAGGAGTTCGACTCGTTCTTTTGGCCGGAGAATGCCGGCCTCCGCCATCCGGTAATACTCGTCGACCGAAAACTTCCGGGCCGCGGGTTTGATCGGTTCGGTGAGAAGGGACTCCATAAATGCTTTTCAATTGTGCGCCAGGGGATGGCCGGAATCCAGAGCAAAAACGCGAGATGAGTGGCGCTCAGAGATAGTTGCAGATTTCAATGAGCTTCGAAGGCACGGTCTTCACCGGATGACGATGTAATATCGCGCCGGACGCCTATGAATCACTCTGCACATTTCCCCTGACGTTGTGCTTCTAAACGCTGACCTTTGATCCAACTTCATTTTCGGGCTTATTCCTTCTGCACGATTACCTGTATGAGCCCCACGCGGCCTTCTTCGATGTTTTGGACAAGATTTCTCGTCATTGGTCTCACATCCGGCCCGATAACACTTGCAAGATTCAGCGAATTTGCCTCCCCGGGAGTGTGTTGCGCTCTCAACAATTCGGCAAACCAAGGCAATGCTAAATGCGTTGTATCGACCGACGAAACTTCGCTAAATCCGGCAGCGCGTAACGCTTGGGCCATTTCTGAGGGTGATGCAAGGAAGCTGATCTTAGCTTCTCGTGCCCAAGGAACCGGATAAATCACTGGCTCAGCGTCCCCTCTTACAACATCGTAAATTGCTAATCGCCCGCCTTTTTTAAGCACACGGTAGATTCCCGAATAGAGTCGCTCTTTATCTGAAATGTTCATCGCGACATGCTGAGTCCAGGCGTGATCGAAGCTTTCAGGAGGGAATGGAAGGTCGAGCGCATCGCCTTGTACGAATCGGAGGCTATGAGATAGTCCCGTTCTCTTTGAGAGCAGGTCCGCAACCTCGACAAAAGGTTGCGTAAGTTCGATGCCGGTCACATGACATCCGTGCACTGCTGCCAAGTAGCGGGCGGGTCCCCCGAGCCCGGATCCAACATCAAGGACGTTCTGGCCCCTCGCAAGATTCAGGCCTTCGGCCAACTCCTTTGTCGCTGCGAGACCGCGCACGTGGAATTGGTCGAGCAGAGCCAGCTTAGACCAATCGATCTGTCCCGATCCAAATCCGGCCTGAAGCAGGGCATTTTCTATTCGGCCAGGCAGATCTTCGATTGCGTAGTGTTCTTTGACTGGTTCCAGTTCATTCATGGTTTATATTCTCATTAGGTGTCCAGTCCTCGACCACCTCAGCGCCGAGGGCGCGCAGGCGATCCGAAGGACTTCGGACCGACTAAAAGGACAATGCTAAAGCCTCACAAGGAAGCTTCAATGCGACTCAGCAAGAGGTTAGGAACTATTCCCAGCAAGACGACAGCGGCGCCGAGCAACGATAATAATAGGTACTCTGTCCATCCGGTCTCGATCGTTGTTACCTCGCTCGGAGGAGAGTCGACGAACATGGTTCTGACAACGATGAGATAATAGTAGAGGGATACCAGGCTTCCGGCTAAGCCAATGGCGACTAACCACAGCATTCTCTGGTCTCGCATGGCCATGGCGAATAGATAGAATTTACCGAAAAAACCGGCCAACGGTGGTAGCCCGGCCAAGGAAAGAAGGAAGATCGCCATACAAACTGCGAGCAGCGGGGAACGAAAACGGAGGCCGGCAAAATCGGAAATGGCATCCCCGCGACTCTGCTGCCGGACCAGTCCAACTACCCCAAATGCACCAACGAGTGTGCACCCGTAGATAGTCGTATAAAATAAGGTTGCAGCGAAGCCCTGGGATCCCGGCACGATTAGACCGAGCAGGGTGTAACCGGCGTGCGCCACCGCGGAGTAGCCCAGCAATCGACTCAGGTTTTTTTGCGCAAGCGCGGTAATGCTCCCTACCACGATAGAGAGCGCGGCAACCAATGCGAGCAATGGAGACCAGCCCGCGACGAAGCCATGCCATGCTGCGCTCCCCTGGAGAGAACCAAATGCGACGAAAAGAATTCTTCCGAGCAAAAGGAAAGCCGCTACCTTGGAACCAGAAGCAATAAAGGCCCCGGTCGGAGCCGGAGAACCCTCATAAGCATCGGGCGCCCAGAAATGAAACGGCGCCGCAGCGATTTTGAATGCTAGACCGGCGAGTATCATTACCAAACCTACCGCTAGCAAAGGAGTGACAGTTTGGGTCGCAACCTTTTCTCCGATGGCATCAAGAACGGTGGTACCGCACGTCCCGTAAACTAGCGAGAGACCAAACAATACAAACGCGGTGGCCGTACTACCGAACAGGAAGTATTTGAGACCGGCTTCGGCGCTGCGCCGATCCGTCTTATTGAACGCTGTCATTACGTAGAGGGGCAGGCTGGTCAGTTCCAGTCCGATGAAGATCATCAACAGCTCTTCGCTACCAACCATGAGCATCAGCCCGATCGTAGCAAACAGGATCAGCGCGATATATTCAGCGTGATGCGCCAGTTTTTCGCCGCGAGTATAAACAACAGCACATAAGGCAAATACGAGGCAGATAATTTTAAAGAGAGCATTGAGCGGGCTGGCAACGAGCATGCCCCGGAAAAGGTCCGCATGCGCCGGTAAGATGAGCACCACACCGGCTGCCAATAACAACCCGATTACCGCTAGTAACTCGCATAATCCCTGCCGCCGGGGACTGCCGGATTGAACGCCCAAGACGCCTAGCGCTGTTACGGTAACAACCGCTTCGGGTAGAGCAAATATAAGAAGAGTAAGATAATTCATCTGTTCAACCAACGCATCGTCTCGACCGCCGGTAGGATTCGTTCGAGCAATATGTTAGGAAAAAGTCCGACTACGAGAGTCACAGACAACAGCACGCCTGCGCCGATTTTTTCCGGAATAGAAATCGGAGCGTAATCCGGACGCTTGGTCGGTGTCGGTTCGCCAAAAAAAGATTTCTTTAGCGCGCGCAGCATAAATGCAGCGGTCAGCACCATGCCGACGCCGGCGATGCTCACGAGCGCCGGATACGCGCGCCAGGTGCCAATGAGGATCGTAATTTCCGCGGGGAATCCGCTAAATCCTGGAATTCCCATGGCTGCAGCCGATGCCAAGACGAACGTAAATGCAGCGAAGGGAATTACCCGGTTCAAGGCTAGGCCCGGTAGGACGGTCAAATCCCGGTTATGGGTTCGATCGTAAATCATGCGGCCGACTACGGCAAATAACAGGCCGGCAATAATGCCGTGCGAAAACATTTGCAGTACGGCGCCTCCGGCGCCAAGGGCTTGCGCCGTTGCTAATCCAAGCAATACGAATCCCATATGGCTAACGCTCGAGTAGCCGATGACAAACTTCAGGTCACGCTGCCGGAGCGCGATTGCCGCAGCATAGACGATCCCGATCGCTGCCAGTGTAGCGATCGCTCCGCTCCAGATGTGAAATCCTTCCGGGAAGAGGTTCATCGACACTCGAAGCGCTCCGTAGGCGCCGAGCTTCATCACGATGCCTGCCAGCAGCATGGAACCGGCCGTCGGAGCTGCAACATGGCCGGTGGGCGCCCAGGTATGCAGGGGCCAAATACCGGCAAGTACGGCGAAACCCAAGAACATCACCGGGAATGTCCAGAATTGGAATTGGGAAGCAAAATGGAACCGTGAGAGTTCTTGCAGATCCAGAGAGCCGCCGGCGGAATATGCAGCAAGCAGAGCGATCAGTACGAGGGCGCCTCCGAAAAATGAGTACAGGGTCAGCTTCATGGCGCCGTATGCCTTGTTGGTTGAACCCCAGGTTGCAATAAGGAAATACTTCGGAACGATTACCAGCTCATAAAAAAGATAAAACAAGAAGAGATCGGCGCTCAGAAAGACTCCGTACGAACCGCCAACTACCAGAAGCAGCCAAAAGAAGAATTCGTTCTGTCGATTTTCGATGTTCCACGAAAAGAGCACAGAACTGATCCCGATCAGGCCGGTGACCAGAGCCAGCGTCAGACTGATTCCATCGGCGGCGAGATGGTATTCGATTCCCAGCGACGGCACCCACGGTATCCGGATGATTGTTTGAAATTGAGCAAAGTCAGATACTTGGAGAAATGCGGTCGCCGCGATACCGCAACCCGCGAGCGCCGCAACTAACGCAACCCATTTCGCAAACGCCCGAGGCGCCAGTAACGCAAGGATGGCCCCGGCAAACGTAAGGTAAATAGTATACGCGATCATGATTAGCTGAGTAGCCGTGCCATCTGCACAACGCTTGAGTTAAAGACATTAAACAAGAATTGGGGTGCCATTCCGATCCCGAGCATCAGCAGCGTCACCGGTACGACGACACAGCGCTCATTGAACGTGAGTTCAGGAAATGCTGCACAACGCGGGGATAGCGGCCCACTGAATACGATCTGCATCGCACGCACGATTACAACGGCGGTAATCAACAACCCAATGACTGCAATTGAAGTCGAAATCGTCGAAAGTACGAACGCTCCTTTAAAAATCAGGAACTCACCGATGAAGCCGTTGAGCCCAGGTAAACCGAGCGACGAAAACATCGCTACACTCATCCAGCCGCACAGCAGCGGGGTGCGTTGCATCAAGCCACCGAAATCCGCGAGGCTGCGATGCCCGCAACGTTGCTCCAATAAACCGGCATAGTAAAATAACGCAGCGGCAGTGAGCCCATGATTGAAGATCTGCATAAAGACGCCGCCTAAGGCAGCAGCGGTATCGCTTAGGGCACCTGCACTCGCACCAGCAACGGCAAACAGCCCAAGCATACAATAACCGAGATGGCTGAGCGACAAATACGCGAGCATCCTTTTCAGATCCGATTGCAACCACGCGGCAAAAGCTCCAAAGACGATGGTACCAACCGCGAGTGCAAGCAGCCACGGCTCAATCTGCCTAACTTCCTGCGGAAGCAATGGCAACAGTAGCCGCACAAATCCATAGACACCCATCTTCGAAAGGATACCGGTCAATATCATTGAGCCGCCGACCGGCGCGCTGGCGTAGGCTTCCGGCAACCACGTATGGAATGGGACCAGGGGCACCTTAACCGCGAGTCCAACAAAGATCCCGGCAAACACCAACCAGACCGCTACGTTTCCGAAATGTCCTACTAGCGCCAACGCAAGATCGCCATTCTTCCCCAGCACGGACAGCTTTTCGAAATCGAACGTACCGGTAGCAAAATAGATTGCCAGGAACCCTAACAACATCCCGACGCTGCCAAGGAACGTGTAAATGAAGAATTTGGTAGCAGCAACATCGCGATTCGCATCACCCCATAACTTGATGACTAAAAATGCTGGGAAAAGGCTCACTTCATAAAACAGGAACCAGAGAACGAAATTCTGCGCGGTAAATGTTCCGTAGAGTGTCGCCTGCAGGAGTAGCGTCAATGCACAGAATGACCGCCCGCAAGGCTGAGCCAGCACGGCAAACGGAAGGATGAGAGACGTGAGCAGTACCAGCAGCAAGCTCAGGCCATCCATTCCGAGCACATATTCGGCGCCGATAGCCGGAATCCACGGATGGCGCTCGACCATCTGGAGGGCTCCGTTCGCTGAATCGAATCGATTCCAAAGGATTATCGCGAGCAGCGCCACCAGGATATTGCACACGAGAGTTGCCGGCCGCGCCAACGTTCGCGGTAACACACCGACAATCAACGCCCCGGCCAACGGTATGAGGATGAGCGATGTTAGAGTAACCATAGGTAAACAATGATTAACGCCAGCACACCTAAGCTGATGGCCCGGAGATAGCTTTGGATTTGGCCCGAGTGCCAAACCGAAAGACGCGAACCAAGCTGGCCGGTTAAACTACAGCCGCCATCGACGCTATGATTGATCCCCTCCTCGTCACATACAAGCGTTAGTGCGGCAAAGCGTTGCGCGATGACGCCAACAAGTCGAACACATCCATCTAAGACGTGCCGATCGATCCAGGCCATTCCCCGAGCGATGGCAAGACTCCATGCCAGAATTGAATTTTCGTAAAGTTCATCAATCCGCATTTTCCGTTCAAAGAAACCAAAGAGTGCCGGGATCCAGCGCTGCAACGGATCCAATTCGCCGGCGCCGCGGTATATCCACACGCCGGAGGCAACGCCACCGGCCACCAGAACTAAAGAGAGAATTAAGATCGGCTGAATTAACTGCCCGAGGTCCAGGGCCGCGGATTCACCCGTAAGATAACTTTCCAGCCATGGCCAAGCCGGAGTTAACACGAAGCTGAAAAGCACGACACAGGCTGCCAGAACTAGCAAAGGCACGGTCATGATCTTGGGGCTCTCATGCACATCCTTGGCCGCCGCCCGACAGCTGCCGAAAAAGACGAACATTATCTGTCGCGTCATATAGAGCGCGGTAAGAAATACGCCCAAAAGCATTAAATAATAAGGCAGGACCGACCCGTGCCAGTGTTGGGTTGCAGATAAGATTTCTTCCTTAGTCCATGCGCCGGAAAAGACCAGCGGCACACCGCTCAGCGCCATCATGCCTACGCCGTAAGCGGCAAATGTCACCGGCATCAATCGCCGCAGACCGCCCATCTTCCGGATATCCTGCTCGTTTCTGCAACCATGGATAACTGAACCGGAGCCCAAGAAAAGCAGCGCTTTAAAAAACCCGTGCGCCAACAAATGCATGATACCGACTGCAACACCCCCGACCCCGAGAGACACCATCATCAAACCGAGCTGAGAGATAGTTGAATACGCGAGAATGCGCTTAATATCAGGCTGCGCCAACGCGATGGAAGCGCCGATCAGAGAAGTTATCACCCCGATCCAGACTACTACCGTTAATGCCGGAGTCACCCCTTGCACCATGCCAAACGAAAAAATCCGATAAACCCGGGCGACAAGGAAGACTCCGGCGGCCACCATGGTGGCCGCGTGAATCAGCGCGCTAACCGGCGTCGGTCCCTCCATCGCGTCCGGCAGCCAAACGTGTAACGGGAATTGCCCGGACTTCCCGATCGCACCGCAGAATATGAGCAATGCGACCCAGGTCGCACTAGAACCTAGAAGCAAAAGTCCCTTCGGTTCCAGACAACCGCTGCCATTGTCATAAAAGAGCACGGTCCCGCATTTGCTATAGAGCCAAAGCAGACCGACGAATAAACCGATGTCACCAATCCGAGTAGTAATGAAGGCTTTCCTGGCCGCAGCCGCAGCGCTCGGTTTTTCAATCCAGAAGCCGATCAGCAAATAAGAAGCAAGCCCGACCAGCTCCCAACAAACGAATAGACTTAACAAACTATTGGCAATAACCAGCCCCAGCATCGCCGCAGAAAAAAAGGAAAGATAAGCAAAGAACCGCTCGAAATTTTTGTCCTCGGCCATATAGCCGACGCTAAAGATGAAGATGCAGAGGCTGACCAAGGCGATCATCACTACCATAACGGCTGTAAGCGGATCCAACAGCCAGCCAATCCGCACCGCAGCCTCACCAAATGTAAACCAGGTAAAATTATAGAAACCTCGCCAATCAGGCGGCGCCTGTATGCTCCACCCGAGCGCGACTACTGCCAGCATCAGGGCGCAAATCTGGCCAGAGATGGCCACCCCGGCGGCCATACGCCGCGTACGGGCGAGGAACAGAATGAGCAACGACGCAGCCAGCGGCACCGCGGGAATAAACCATAGATACTGTAGAAAGAAATTGTTCATCCTTTGAGCTGATTGAGGCTATTCACATGCGTCGTTCTGTAGTGCCGATAAACGGCGATCACCAGCGCTAACCCCACGGCGGTTTCAGCCGCTGCTATTGCGATCGCAAAAAGGGTAAAAAGAATTCCGACCGGGTGGTCGTGTGGTTGCGAATCGTATCGCCAGAATACAATAAAGTTCAAGTTTGCCGCAGCCAGCATCAGTTCGACTCCGATCAGAATGAAGATCGCGTGGCGCCGCGTTAGTGTCGCCATCAACCCGATACAGAACAGAGTCGCCGAGATCATTAAGAAAAAGGATGCCACCGGCATATTAATGCTTCTCCTCCATCACAAGAATCAACGCACCGACCAATGCCGCTGTGAGCAACACTCCCACAGCCTGCAGCGGCCAAACATAGTCAGTCATGAGAATTTGGCCGATACGGTGTACGCTCAGAGTAGCTAAATGCGGGGTCGGAATGCCGGTTATAGGGGTTTTGACAATCGCCCAGATCAATCCACCGAACACAATCAAAGAGACTAGATAGCCACTCCAAGGTACACCGTTTTTCTTCTCTTCGTCCCGTCGAGTCAGTAGAATGGTAAAAACGATCAGCACCGCCACCGCTCCCACATAAACCAATACCTGAACCAGCCCGACGAATTCCGCGTTCAGAAAAAAGTAAAACGCTGCGACCCCCAAGAAAGCCAGAACGAGATTCAACGCAGCGTGCATCAGGTTGCGTAAGGTGGCAGCAGCCAATGCGCTGGCGAGAGTAACGATGGCGATGATGACGAGCATAGTCATTCGGCGAAACGATACTGGCGCACAGCGAATTTTTTCCGTGTCCAGGGCAACTTAGTTAGTGGCAAGTAAGCGACAACAACAATGGCTAACGACCAGACCCACCCGATGAAGCCCCGTCCGGCATAATGCCATACCGCGGCCGCTATGATGCAAACAAAGGCCATCGGCAACATGAACTTCCAGGCGAAGCTCATGACTTGATCCATTCGAAGACGAGGTAACGTTCCTCGGATCCAGAGAAACAGAAGCAATAGGACGGAAAGCTTGAGAAAAAACCAAATATACGAGGGAATCCATTCCAACCAGGAAACCGGCGACGTCCATCCGCCAAGGAAAAGTGTCACGCCTAGTCCGCTCACGGCAAACATTCCGAAGTATTCTGCCATGAAGAACAAAGCGTATTTGAATCCGGAATATTCCATCATATGACCCGCAACGATTTCGGATTCGCCTTCAGGCAGATCGAAAGGGGTCCGGTTTGATTCGACGAGACCGGCTATGAAAAATAATACAAACGCTACGGCGCCCCACGGTGTAAACGCAAACCAGTGCGGCACCGTGCCAAAGCTGTAATGACCCTGGGCCGCCACAATTTCATCCGGTGACAACGAGCCAGTGATCATTACGACTGGCAGTGCAGTCAAAATCAGGGGTAACTCGTAACTAATCATCTGCGCAATGGCGCGCATCGCGCCCAGCATCGAGTATTTGTTGTTACTACCCCAGCCGGCCATGAACACCGCGAGTTCCGCAGGCGCTCCCGCTGCAAAAAAAAGTAGAACTCCTCCGTCGATAGCAACCGGCGTCATATTCCTGCCATACGGAATCACGCAGAGCGCCAGAGTAGCCGCGGCACACATTACAACCGGTGCAATGAAGTGAACAAACGCGTCAGCTCTGTGCGGCACGATGTCTTCCTTGATCAGCATCTTGATTCCGTCGGCAACCGGTTGCAATAGCCCGAACGGACCGACTCTGTTCGGACCATAACGGTTCTGGATGCGCGCCAGAACTTTCCGTTCTATCACTGAGATCAGAGCAAAGAGCGCGAGAAACACTGCCAGGACAGCAGCAATATTAATCAGGCTCGAGATGACTTGGATAATTCCTGCAGGCGCTCCCGCCCAGGTCAACCAGGCTAAGACCTGCTGCTTCGCGATGACAAATATCTGATCCAGGTTCATTGGCGCAAAAGTGGTCTATGCTTTCTTTTTCTTGGCCGCGGCTGCAGCTCGTTTTGCATCATCCGCCGCCGCTTCAATCGGATGAATCTGGTGATAATAGGCATTCGATTTAGCTAGATCGCTCTTATTGAGGAGCAGCGATCCGAACCGTTCGCGGGTAGTCAGCTCGAACACCCGATCCATTACGATTGCCTCAAAAGGACAAACCTCGGCGCAAATTCCGCATTCCATGCAGACCGAGATGTCGATATCAAATACCTTCGGATGCTTCAGCAGGCGGTTCTTCTCGTCCCGGCTCGGAACGATATAGATGATCTGAGGAGGACACGCCTTTTCACAAATGCAACAGGCGGTGCAACGCAGCCCAGCTTCCTGGTCTTCGCCGTCATAGACAAGGAACGGAATTGTTCTGGATCGGTCCGGTGTAAGCCTTTGCTCTTCCGGATATGGGATGGTCGTTAGCTTTTCCTTCACATAGAAGCTGCGAAAGAAATTCGACGCGGTCACGCGCATTCCTTTAAGAATTCCGGCACCAAACATAGCTAGCGGTCCACCTCCCCGAGGACGATATCGATACTACCAAAGATAACGATGACATCAGCAACCGTGTGGCCGAGACATAATCGTTCCAACAAGGTGAGATTGATGAAGCCAGGCGCACGGATCCGGCATCGGTACGGATTCGCTTTGCCGTCGCTGATCACATAGAATCCCAACTCACCTTTAGGCGATTCAATCCGTCCGTACGCTTCACCAACCGGCGGACGAAAGTTATACAGCTTAACCGTAGGATTCTGGACCGGCCCATTCGGTATATCCGCTAAAGCCTGTTTCAGGATCGAAATGCTTTCTCTCATCTCCAGGAAGCGCAGCATTAACCGATCGTAGCAATCTCCGTGATCACCCAGCGGCACCCGGAACTTGAACCGCGGATAAATGCCGTAACCGTCCACTTTTCGCACATCATAATCGATCCCCGATGCCCGTAGCATCGCGCCGGAAACGCCGGCGTTGATCGCGAGATCGCCTGGCAGTTGGCCAATATTTTGCGTCCGAGCCACGACGATCTCGTTCGAGACAACGAGTGCCTCTAATTCGTCCAGAAAGATTGGAAACGCTTCCACGACCCTTCTGGCCTGCTCGATCCAGCCCGGCGGAACATCGGTGTGACAGCCGCCGAAACGCATGTAGTTGCACATCATGCGTGAACCCGACAACGCTTCGAACAGGTCTAATATCTTCTCACGTTCGCGAAACGCATAGATTAACGGCGTACCCCATGCCCCCATATCGCTCAGCAAAAATCCGATCAGTGACGCATGGTTCTGGAGCCGAGTTAGTTCGGCAAGAATCACTCGGAGGTATTCCGCTCGCTCCGGCACCGCTATGCCGGCGAGCTTCTCAACCGCAAGCGCGTATGCCCAGTTGTTTGTCATCGAACAAAAATAATCGAGCCGGTCCGTATACGGCATCACCCCAAGATAAGTATTTTTTTCGGCGAGCTTTTCGTGGTTACGGTGTAGATAGCCGATCACCGGCTTCAGCTTCACCACGGTCTCTCCCTCGAGGGCGAGGTTCATCCGGAAAACGCCGTGAGTAGATGGATGTTGAGGTCCAAACGATATTTCAAGCAGCTCGCCTTCGTACTGAAATTCCGTTGCGGACGGGGCATTTATCAGCTCAGTCATCACTGCTCCTCCATGTGATGGCGCTTCGCCTTTTCTAAAACGTCCCCGTGTGGCGTCGGTTCGTACTCGTAATCGTCCGGTTCCTCATAATCCTTGCGCATCGGATGATCGGTGAATCCGTCCCACATAAGAATTCGTCGCAGGTCCGGATGGCCTGAAAATCGCACTCCGTAAAGATCGAATATCTCGCGCTCTTGCAATTCAGCGCTCCGGAACACCGGCGTTAAAGAAGGCAAAATTGCATTTTCAGCCCGGTCTACCGTTCGCGTACGGATAACAACAGGACCTTGCTTCTGAGCTACCGAATAGAGGTGGTAGACAGCTTCAAGGTAACCGGTAAATTTTTGTTCTTTTGTTTCCTCAACCACCTCTTCCTTACCGTCGACGACTTTCGTGATTTTCTCTTTCCTACTGACTACTCGGTCGAGCCAATCCACTCCGGTTACATTCGAACAGTAGTCGAGCCGTAGCTCGTCTCTGAGGAATGTCGCAATTGCGACCGCATGCGCGTTGTCCACCGCGACCGAAGGCTGTCCCGTTGGACTCGGATTCGGGATAAGCTCAATCGTTGCCTCAGGGAAAGTTGTTTCGAGCCGCGCTTTGACCTGTTCAATCGGATACATTTTTAGTCTCGTTTTATTAATGGCGGCCGGAACAACGCCGTATTTGCTGGCGGTTCGAGATCATGTTTGCCGAGTGCAGGAATAGGAAATTCGCTCGGTTGACCAGGATCAAGAAACTCGGCTCGGGATGGTCCAGTGAGTTGTTGACCGTCGATCTTATGTTGTAACTCGATCAGGGCGTGAAGCAATGCTTCGGGCCGGGGCGGACATCCTGTTATATAAACATCCACAGGAATACATCGGTCGATGCCTTTCAGAACGTTATACCCTTCTTTAAAAGGGCCTCCCGAAATAGCGCATGCGCCCATGGCAATGACATATTTAGGGTCAGCCATTTGGTTATAGAGGCGGACAACCAGCGGCGCCATTTTCTTCGTCACCGTTCCAGCGACGATCATCAGGTCGGCTTGACGCGGCGATGAACGGAAAACTTCACTACCAAAACGGGCCATGTCATATCGGGAGGCAGCTGCCGCGATCATCTCAATCGCGCAACAGGCGAGCCCGAACTGCATCGGCCAGATCGAACTGCGACGTCCCCAGTTATAGATTTCCTGGAGAGATGTCACGACGATGCCTTGCTTGCTAACCTCTTTTCTTAACTCTTCGTCAATTTGCGGTCTGGTTTCCATCTAGTTACTCCAGCTCAAACAACCGTTGCTCCAGGCCCAAACGAGACCTTCTACCAAGAGAACCAAGAACACGAGAATCGCGACAAAAGCGCCGACGGGCAATCCGGTAAACGCTACTGCAAACGGCACCAGGAAAATTGCCTCTACATCGAATATCAGAAAGATAATGCAATACAGATGGTATCGCGCCCGGAACTGTACTCGCGCCTGTCCCAATGACTCGACACCACACTCGTAAATCGCGTTCTTTGACTCACCCGGTTTCGCAGGCTGAAAAAACCGGCGCCATGACCACGCCAGGGTCAGCGGAATCAACGGAAACGCCACCGCAACCCCGATGAAAACAATTAAAAATAAATAAGGGTCAGTCATGTTAGTGTCCAAAGGTATTAGCATTTAATTTTACTAACCCGTCACCGCGGCCCAATCTTCTCGGCGTCCCACAGTGAACTGAAATTTTTAAGTTAAGGTTCTTTATCCCGCCTCTCGCCTGAGATCACCACGTCCGTTGACAAAAGCTACCCATCGGTTGTCTGGCCTGTCCACCCAAGGAACGAGGGCGCAGAATCTGGTTCTTGTATTTTCAGTTTATAGGGTATGCAGATCGCGTTGCTGAAAATTTTTCAGGTTCCCCAGTGCGCATGGCTATTGTATCTAAAGAGGTAATTTGCATGCCGAATCAGGATAATTCTTCCCTCAAGCTCGAGCGAGTTGGCATTTTACGACACTGAATGGTTGTGCAGGACGCTCGACAAGCACGTTGAGTGGGGATCAATCAACCAAGACGGAGGGACACGGCTGAGCCTGGGAGCATCGCGCGTCAGAGACGGTGAGGTAGTGTTCTTCAACTCCTTCGCTTCCCAGAACCCAGATTGGGGTCCCAAAGCGATTAGAGCCGATCACGTACTGGCGAGCGGCGCTCTCCCGCCTGGCTTTCCGGGCATCTCGATCGACGGCGAGCTGTATTGGGACGGCGGAGTGTCGAGCAATACGCCAATCGAGGCGCTCGCGGAGGACTTCGGCGAGTTCAGTCGAGTCGCTGCGAAGGCGGCCTGGCACGAAGTGCCTGGAAACAAGAGAAAAGCGGACCCGTCCCGGAGGGACGGTTGATCTGCTCACTAGTCCCAGAGATATTTTTCGTCGAACTTTACATCGTGCGCTTTTAAAAACGCCAGATACTCCTCTCGAAAAGTTCGAGTCCGATGATATTTCGCCTGAGACCGAGGAAAGGAGAAATGACACATTTGCAAGAAATCTGATCAACCGTCCCTACGGGACTGGACGGGTCTTTCTTCTTTTTCCAGGCACTTCGTGCCAGGCTACCCTCGTTTTAATCCCTCCGGGATAAATGCGTAATGATACCTTCCCGATGCTGCGATAAGTTAGCGATTATAGGACAATGCCCTCGCGACCGATGTAAGTGCCTGCCGCTTAAGCAGTCGGTGAGCTTCGCCGAGATTCTTCAATGCGAACCTAAAAATCCTGAAACTTGGGAAGGCACGATGCCGTAGTACGGGTTTAAGACCGGCATCTAATTGAACGATCTGAGGCCGATCGAACTACACAAATAGTTATAGGATGGTAAATCATGAATAAGCTTCGCATAGGGGTTGTTGGATGCGGTCCAATCGCGCAAAACGCGCATTTGCCCGCGATTGAGAAGGCGCGCGATATACATCTGCAAGCGATCGCTGACACCGACCCCGCGTTAAGAGAGCGAGTCTCTCAACGCTATCGTCCGCAGTCGGTATATGAGCATAGTGATGAGATTTTTGCCGATCCGGATGTTGACCTGGTAATACTTGCTGTGGGTGATAGGTTTCACGTACGTCTGGCAGCAAATGCAGTCAGGACCGGCAAGCATGTTTTGGTAGAAAAGCCGTTGGGAGTCGGTACTCAGGAGTGTGAGAGCTTGCGTTTACTAGTACCACCTGAACGGGTTTTTGCCGTTGGCTGTAACCGGCGCTTTCTGCCCGGGGTGAGAGCGGCGAAAGCCTTTGCGCGCCGCTCGCAAAGCATCGCGAGTTATAGCGCATTCTATTACGACTCTACTTTTCGTCACCAGGTCACACAACCGAATCTTTTCCCACTGGAAATGCAAAACTCCGGTCGGATCACAAAGGACTTGGGTAATGATTGGAAGACGACAAATCGACGGATTTATAATCTTCTGACCCATTCTCCGCACCTCCTCGACCTTGCGGGATACCTGGTCGGGCCAATTGAAAAGGTGCGCGCAACTCACCGGGAACGAGATATCAGCCCATCCGCGACTGGATCCAGGATTGTGTCACACGTTTGGCACATCGACGTTGGCTTCGTCCCCAAACTTGGCGAAAATGAGGGCGCAACCGGCCACTTCGAGTTGGTCTTGCCACGGCATGGCGAGTTCGCCGAAGGCTTTAACCTTGAAACGAATCTAGGACGGGCCCTGGTAGAATATCCATATGTTTGGTTTCAAAGGGAAGATCGAGTCGAGATCTATGACGCCGGGACCAGGACGCTTTTTCGTCCAGACGGTCAGGACGCCAGTACTTTCCGCTTGCAGCTGGAGTCTCTGGCGGACACGATTCTGCACGGTAGCCCGTTAGTAAATGCAAACCTGGAAGATGGTATCGCGGCAGTCAAGGCGATGGTCGCTATTGGTCACAGTGCGCGGCACGGTGGCGATTGGGTTAGCGTGGAAGAAGTGGAGGGAGACTTGGAACACTCATCCTTGAAGCGCCCGGAGCTGGCCGGCACGGGGCATCGTCTATCACCATTGAGAGAACTCCAGAGATCGGGCTTCGGTTCAGAACCGATCGATCGCAGAGACACTCGCTAACTCAACTAACCGATGGATACACAGCTAGGCGTTTTTGCTAAACACATCTCAAGGGAAACGCCGGAAGAGCTCTTCGACGCGTTGGCCGGTTTCGGCTTCAATTGCACTCAGTTCAATGCTGCCTGCCTGGGCATTCCCACTCTGCCGGAGCAGATCGATGCTGCTCTGTGGAGCAGAGCCGCGCGAGCTGCCCGGCGTGCCGGCATCAGGGTCGTTGCCCTGTCCGCGACTTTCAATCTACTTGATGAAAATAAGTTCCGGCTCACGGACAACTTTCGGCGCATGAAAGTGCTAGCGCAAGGCGCCACAATTTTCGGTACTGACTTGCTGACCTTATGCAGCGGTACCCGCAACCAGCAAGACATGTGGACCTATCATCCGCAGAACCAGAGTCCTGCGGCGTGGCAGGAGATGGTCGAGGGGATGCGGCGAGCATTGGAGATCGCGAGTGAACATGACCTCAATCTCGGAATTGAACCAGAGGTTGCTAACGTGGTTAGTAGCGCAAATGATGGGGTGCGTTTGATCACGGAGTTAGAGTCGAATCGAATCAGGATCGTGTTTGACCCGGCCAACCTCTACCGTCCGCCGGCGGATCCTCGCCGGGATGGTCATGAAATTACACACGCCTTGAAGCTCCTGGGCGACCGCACAGCGATCGCTCATTGCAAAGACGTTGCGGCACCCCCGAAAACGGGGGCGGGGCATCAGCATGGCGAAGAACTATATACTCATGTCGCCGCCGGCACAGGTATACTCGACTACCGTCACTACATCTCAGAGCTGAGGCGACTGGCGCCCACAGATGTACCGCTCATCTTACATGGCTTGAGTGAGGAACAGATTCCGCGCTCGGTCGAATTTATCCGAAGATGTCTGAGCGAGGTGAAGCCACCCGCGAGCTCGATGAATGTTTAAGCATGGCCTCATTCTATTCAGACGGGCTGCACTTTAACTATGCCACTCGCGGCCCGGGACCGAGCACGTTCTTCTTTCAGCATGGAATCGGAGGCACTCATACGCAGCCGCTTCGTTTCCTGGACCCCTTCGGTGACGATGGATCGAGCATCAACAAACTTCGCGGGTCAATCCAACTGTTGCGCTTGGCGGCTTTTGATTTTCGCGCGCACGGCCGTACGCCAGTGGGAGATCCAGAGAAACTGCGGTTCGATGCATTCGCTGATGATCTTGCCGCGTTTATGGACTATCTCCAGGTGGAAAAGGCGGTGTTAGGTGGCATCTCAATGGGAGCTGCCGTTGCCTTGAACGCCGCTTTACATTATCCGGAACGATGCATTGCCCTCGTTCTTTCCCGGCCGGCATGGTTGGACGGTTCCATGTCCGCAACAGCTATTGCCGCCTACACCGAAGCAGTCAAATATTTGCAAGAAGAGCCGTCGCCGGAACGCGCGCTGCAAAAACTGGAAGACAGTGATGTTTACCGCGAAGTCGCCAAACAAAGTGCGGACGCAGGTAAGTCTCTGCTGGGCCAGGTGCGCTGCGTCGTTTCAGACCCGTCTATTCGAGAGGCCGCTCTTGCCCGCCTGCATTATCTGCCGAGCGGCCAGCCCGGCGTCGATCTGAAGAGCGCTGCGGCAGTGAACGTGCCAACTCTGGTCCTGGCGACTCCGGATGACCCAATGCATCCCCTGTCTTACGCGCGGTCCGTGGCGGCAACAATCCCTGGGGCTTCGTATGTGGAGCTCGCACCTAAGCAATTAATTGACGGTCCACACATCCAGGAGGTTAACACACACCTCGTTAAGTTTCTCGATTCAGTATTGGCCTGAAGTAGCCCGCATCAGAGGTGAATAGGTTCGACCGAAGCGTGGACGCTTCGTGTGATTAGAACATAGACTAGAAGTCTATGCTGCAGGCTATTGGTGCGCCTGGGGAGCGGGGCTTGCGCTCGGATTGGCCGGCGTATCCGGGCCGGTGGGATCGATTCGGAAGATGGTTTCGCCAGGTTTCATGAGGTCCAGCTTATCACGGGCTAGAAGCTCGGTATAAGCTGGATCATTCTCAAGAAGGTTAAGCTTTTTGCTTTGCTTGTTGTAGAGGGCGCGTTCCTCGTCGACCTGCTGTTTTAAGTTCTGCAGGTAATGTTGCTGACGGTCACGTTCTTTGACCAGCGGCAGGAACCAGCAGGTCAGAAGAATCAGGCAGGCAGCGAAGATCAGGAGATACAGGATTCGGTTCAGAAACGAGCGGAGCCATTCATTCCTGGGTTCGTCGTAATCGCTGTATCCGCCGCCGTTACTCACTCAGCGCATCTTACCTCCATACTGCGCGTTGTCACCAAGTTCTTCTTCGATTCGCAGAAGTTGATTGTATTTGGCGATTCGATCGGTGCGCGAAAGCGATCCGGTCTTGATTTGACCGGCATTTGTGGCGACAGCGATATCGGCAATCGTTGTGTCTTCCGTTTCCCCGGAGCGATGACTGATGACCGCAGTGTACTTGTTCTCTTTGGCGAGTTCGATTGCGTCCAGTGTTTCGGTGAGCGACCCGATCTGGTTCACTTTGACCAGGATCGAGTTCGCAACTCCTTGCTGGATCCCTTTCCTAAGGAAATTGACGTTTGTGACAAATACGTCGTCGCCAACCAGTTGAACCTTCGAACCGAGCGCATCAGTGAGTTTTTTCCAGCCGTCCCAGTCGTTTTCGGCGCAGCCGTCCTCGATCGAGATGATCGGGTATTTCGAACAGAGCTCCTTGTAGAGCGCCACGAGTTCTTCCGCAGACTTTTTCGAGCCGTCGGATTTCTTGAAGATGTAGCTATTTGAGGCGGGATCGTAGAACTCGCTGGAAGCTGGGTCGAGAGCCAAATAGATGTCTTCGCCGACTTTGTAGCCGGCTTTTTCGATGGCCTGGCAAATCGTGTCGAGCGCATCTTCGTTTCCTTTGAGGTTCGGAGCGAATCCGCCTTCGTCACCGACCGCTGAGGAGAGACCGCGCGATTTCAGAACGCTCTTCAGCGCGTGAAAAACTTCGGCGCCGTAGCGAAGGGCTTCGGAAAAGGTCGGAGCGCCTTTTGGCATGATCATGAATTCCTGAAAATCGATCGGGGCATCGGAGTGAGCGCCGCCGTTGATAATGTTCATCATCGGCACCGGCAACACTTTGGCGTTCGGCCCGCCGAGGTAGCTGAAGAGCGGCACATCCAGTTGCGCAGCGGCAGCATGGGCGACGGCAAGCGAGGCACCAAGAATCGCGTTTGCGCCGAGCTCTTTTTTGTTTGCGCTGCCGTCGAGCGCAATCATCGCATGATCGATTCCGACCTGGTCAAGTGCATCCTGACCGGTGATGGCTTCGGCAATTTTGGTTTCGACGTTTTCGACCGCTTTTAAAACACCTTTGCCGAGGTATTTGTTCTTTTCCCCGTCACGCAGTTCCCAGGCTTCATGTTCTCCGGTGCTTGCCCCGCTGGGAACAGCCGCTCGTCCAACCGCGCCGCCAGTGAGTTCCACATCGACCTCGACGGTCGGGTTTCCTCGCGAATCGAGAATCTGCCGGGCACGGACATCACAAATGATCGTTAGAGACATGCGGCATTTGTGCCAGAACCCGCGAAGGGCCGCAAGCGCGGAAGCGCTTGCGGCCCTTCGCGGGTTCTGGAGTTCCGGGTTCGGAGTTCCGAGTTCGGAGTGTTGGGGCGGATTCACCACAACGACGCTCAGTGACCGATTCCTGATTGAGGGCCCAACTTCGCCAAGGCTTCGTTGGGCAAGCTGAGGATGATCCGTTCTTACTTCTGCCTTTTATGCCAGCGCCTCGGCGGTTTTGTAGGGTTCGATGTCGGTGATTTCGACTTGGCGATCGGCGATTTCGGACGGGAGTTCGATAATGTCGCCCGGTTTCTTGCCGAGCAGTGCCTGGCCGATGGCTGTTTGATAGGAGATGATGTGGTTATCCGGCTCGCTGTCCCAGGCGCCAAGGATGATGTACTCGATGGTGTCACCGGTGCCAGTGTCACGAAGGCCGACTTTCGTTCCGATCGAAACCAGGGTCGTGTCCGGGTTTTCAAAGCTGGATCCGCGGGCTCTGGCGAGCATCTGTTCAAGCTCGGCTTTTCGGCGCATCAGGACGGTCTGGGTCTCTTTGGCGGCTTTGTACTCAAAGTTTTCGCGCAGATCGCCGTACGACCTGGCAACCGCGATTTCCCGTGTGTTTTCCGGAATCTTTTTCGCGATGAGATCGTCATATTCAGCTTTGCGCTTTTCGAGGCTCTGCCAGGAGACGATCAGGGCAGCATCTTTCTCTTCGGAGTCACCGCTCAACATCGTTTGCAGTTCCGGGTGGGTCTTGATCATCCGGGCCATAAGCGAGCGTTTATTGAGCTCTTCGAAGGCAGGAGTAAAGAGCATCCGGCGCATAACATCGCGTGCACTCGCGGAATCGGCGTTAACCAGCAGATCGGAGACCAGATCCCGGTCGTCGAGAAGAAGATCGTGCAGTCTGGACCCTCGCCGGTTTTCAGACATTTGATCGCGTTCAAGCGCGCTGATAATCGAAGTCATAAGCTCGAAGTCGAGCAGGGACGCAAACGACTCGGCGCCGCGTTCTTTGCAGAGCCAGTAAAGCGCTTCGGAGGAGATCGAATGTTCCTTGATCGCACGGCTCAAAGCCTGATAAAGCTCTTCGGTTTGACCGTTCTCCACGAGGATCCTGGCGATTTCGCCGATGAGACGCGAAGCGCCTGAGTTCAGAATCGCCAGGAAGCGGGTGACCCAATCGGCAGGGAATGCCTGAGGAAACTCGGCGAGTACCCGGCGTTGTTTGGCGGCGGGAACTTGTGCAATGATTTCGCCAAGCTTGTGCTGGTGCTCTTTGAGGAGGTCGACAAGCGTGACCGGTCCTTTGGTCAGCTGCGGGATACGGCTACAGAGTTCGTCCCGCGAAATCAGGAGTTCAACGGCTTGAGAGGGGTTCAACCGGATGTTCCGGTTAGCAATCTCTTCGACCTGGGTGACGACCGTTTGGAGTTCCCTCTCTTTGCCGGCAAATGCGTCGACGTTCTTCAGGATCTGATCGAGAACGTTGAGTTGATCCTTTAGCTTGCGCGCGTGCCGGAACGAATTGATCACCTCCTGGTCGAACGAGAGCGATTCATCTCGGATCGTGATCGGCTCTGCTTTCTTGGCCGGCAACGAAAACCGGCCGTCTTTACGGATGACTTTCTTGGCGTTGTCCCACCATCTTTTGAAATCTCCCTCCGCAACGATTTGCGGTGCGAGGGCGTGTTGAAGTTGATCCTGGGTCGCTTTCCCTCCGAAACTCTCTAGAACGAGCTCAAGGAGTTGCGGGATTTTGTGTGCGGCAAGTTCCCGAAGCGCCTCCGGTTCAGTGACTTTCTTCACGAAGATGTGCGATTTCGGGAGCGGTTGCAGCGTTTCAGCGGCGTACTGCAGCTGCATCGGGTGATTCTTTTTAGCATCAAAATCGATCAGAATCTGATTCAGAAGCAGATTCCAGCTGTTGATCTGACCGAATCCCCAACTTTTGTGAAGGCAAAACGTTTCCGGCTTCAGGTGGTCGAGAGCGTTTCCTGTTTTGACATTAATTTTTTGCGCGTCGACCAGTGCTTGTAATTCTGAATCCATAAACCCGGATTGAACATAGGGAAGAGAGTCTGGAGCGCCAGCAATTTTCTGGAAAGGGGTGGAGAGCACGCCGACACGCCTTATACGTCTTATACGCCGATACGCTCGTCCGTCGGAGCCGGGTTGACGCTCGAACCTGCTACGGGTACGGTTTTTGACCGTGAAAAAAGCAATGAATCTCCCCATTCGAGGATGTGGCGCGACCCGCCGGATTTTTCAATTGTTGTCGATTGTGATCGTGATGGGCGGGGTGCTCGGTTCAACTGGACCCGCGAACGCGGACCCGATTGGAGACCTTCGCTCGTTATCGGTTTTCAAGGATGCGGACTTGAACAAGCTGGCGAATGGCGATGTGCTCGCTTCGAGAGGCCCGGCGATGAATTTTGCACGCGGGTTGTCCGTTCAAAGTGCATATATTGTTCGAGCGCCGCTTAAAACGACCCTCAGTATGCAACAGCAATGGAATCCGGTGCGGCATCCGGAACTCAAGGTCTACGCTCAGGGCGATTTTTCAGGCAGAGGGAGTCCTTCCGATTTCCAGGGGTTGGCACAGGCGCGCGAAAGTGCTGGGGTGAAGGCGTTTGTGGATGCGACCCTAAAATTGCCGCAGGAATCTTCCAAGCTCCAGCTTAGCAACGCTGAAGCGAAATCATTTTCGGGCGGTGGATCAGGTGGGGGGACCGTTCCGCCCGCTGTGGTAACGTTTTGGAGTAAAGTGCTTGCGGAGAGGGCGCAGAGTTTTGCGTCAGGCGGTTTGAGCGGGCAGGCGCCATATGAAACAACCGGGAGCACAATTCGGGTCGATCAAGAAGTCGCCCAATTGATTCGAGAAAGCGGGAATGTGAGATCGTATTTCGGGGGGCTGATTTCTTCCACGCCGATTGGTGGTGGACGCGGTTCGTCCCCGGCGTCGCAATCGTGGCAGCTATTTGACGCCGATGGATTGGGAGCAGTGAGCCTCACAGCTTCCTATGGACATCCGGTCGGGGACGGCTGGCAATCAGCAGATCTCCAGTATTACGCCAGCGGTGCCGTTTATGCGGTCCTCACATTTTATCAGCTTTGGCCGGTCAAGGTCGGGAACGAGGACGCGACCCTCGTTTGGAGAGTCGATATGACCTCTGCCGCGGAACTCGGGGAATTGCGCGGCGTCGAACGGCTGGGATCAGGGGCGGCGATGATGCGCGAGATTCAACGAAGCGTCAAAGCGTTCCTGCATGACACGGCCGGCGGCCGGTAGGCGCGCCGCACGGAGCGCGCGGCGCGGTTCCGAGTTCGGGGTTCCGGGTTGTTTGACCCGCTGTGGCTGTGAGCCGGCGCCCAAAGTAGCATAGGCGTCTCGCCTGTGTCGGACACCAAGGGTATCGATTGACCGGAGCCGTAACGCGTTGTCCGTCACGAAGCTCCTCGGATGAGGAAGACACAGGCGAGACGCCTATGCTACTTTGGACGCCGGCGACGTTCTGGCTTGGGTGGTGGAGCCATCTACGGCGCGCGAACACGATACCGGGGGCCACTCAGAGCCACAAGGCAGGTCGACCGCTTTTCTGCGCGACAATTCGACCAGAGAATATAATAATGGGCGCCAATCGCTCTCAATCGTCCATGAAACTCCGAAAAAGATCATTCTCTGAAACACAATTATTATTCCTGTTGTGTTGCATTCTTGGCCTAGGTAAAGCGTCGGTTTACGCTCAGGGTACTTTTAAGAATATTGGCGGCGAATCCGGGGTGCCTTCCGCATCGGCGCTCTCATACGATATTGACGGCGAGAGTTCGTTTTTCGCCCGAGGTAACGCAAAGGCAGGGTCACAACCTGTTGGGAACATTACTGAGATCAGTAGTTCAGCCGATTTTGTGTTGTCGGCCCAGGTTAGCGACAAGGCTTTGTTGCGGCTAGGGGTCGAATGGCAGCTGTATTCGTTCGACCCGTCCTCGTCGAGCGCTGCAATCCCGAATTCGGTTCAGGGCGTGGATCTGGCGATCGGCGCCGATCTACAGGTTTCGCCTGCGGTCTTATTACGTATCGAAGCGCATCCCGGTATTTACGGCGAATTTACTAATACTACTTGGAAGGATTTTAATGTTCCTTTTGAAATTGCCGGCACCTATTTTGTTAGTTCGCGGTTGCTGATTATTGGTGGGCTCCATGTCGATGTGAACGCAGATACTCCTGTATTTCCGGTGATCGGGGTTCACTGGAAAGTCTCGGACAAATGGGTGATCGAAGGCGTCGCACCCCGTCCACAGCTGCAATACCTCATTTCAGATAACCTTACATTATTTGCAGGCGCCGATTTACGGGAGACCACTTTCCGGGTGGGTCCACAGTTCGGAAATGTGCGCGGGATGCCGGAACTGAATGATGCGGTCCTTGACTATTTCGAGGTCCGGGCCGGTGGCGGGCTCACTTGGAAAGTGTCGAACAACATTGATTTTGAGGTCGAAGGTGGCTGTACGCCGTACCGACGTTTTGATTACCCGCGAGTAGGGGACGGGTACAAGGTCAAATCAGAAAGTTGGTCGCCATATATTCGGGTCGGGCTAACAGCAAAGTTTTGACCTTGGTGGGAAGTCCGGGGTATCCATCTCCGGAGGATCGAAGGAGAGGGATATCCTCATCGCCATCTCATGCCTGAACCGCTCATTGTGTTGAAGAACCTCTCGAAGAGGTTCGGCAAAAAGAAAGCCGTCAACAGGATCTCAATGTCGATCCAGCCTGGCGAGATCTTTGGCTTTTTGGGAGCCAACGGCGCCGGGAAGACGACGACGATCCGGATGCTATGCGGTTTGACAAAGCCGAGTGCGGGCACCGGGACGATCGACGGTTTGAACATTTGGAAAGACCGGTTCAAGATCCGGTCACGGTTCGGGTATGTCCCGCAAAAGTTCAGCCTTTACGCCGATCTCACGGTGGGAGAGAACATTCGTTTTTTCGCCGGTGCGTACCGGGTTCCTGCGAATAAAGTAAAAGACCGGATTCTGAAAGTAATGGACGACATGGATCTTGGGCTCCGGGAAAAAGAGCGAGCGGGACGATTGTCCGGCGGATACAAACAGTTGCTTGCGATGGCGTGCGCCCTGATGCACGAGCCGAAGCTTCTCTTTCTAGACGAACCGACAGCGGGGCTGGACCCGACCCATCGTCAGGGGATCTGGGATTTGCTTTACGAATTCAGCCAGGCAGGGACGACGATTTTCGTTACGACACATTACATGGATGAAGCGGAGCGATGTACCGAGGTCGGATTTGTGGATGGCGGCCACTTGATCGCGAATGGATCGCCGCGCGAATTGAAGGAGAGCCTGACTGGGCATCTGCTCGAGGTGCAAGTTGAGCCGGCAATGAATGCGCTTTTTGAGCTACGGAAATTGCCGGAAATTTACGGCGTGGATTTGCGCAGCGGAAATTTGCGGGTGCACGCAGAGGACCCGGACGGATTGCTGCGTTCGTGGCAGAATTACTGGCCGTTCCCCAAGCTGAGATTTCTCGGGTTCAATTGGGTGGAACCGGATATGGAAGATGTCTTTCAGGCCTACTCAAAGGGGTATCACCGCGGGCACGCCGAGGAACGTGAATCCGCGCACCTCGTACACAGATCATGATCTCCTGGCGTGCGATTCTGGCGATTGCCTACAAAGAGTTTGTTCACGTTTGGCGCGACAAACGTGTCCTGTTCTTGATCGTGGTGTTGCCCCCATTTTTTACCTTTCTGTTCGGCCACGCATTTGAGAACTCATCGATCCGCGGTGTGCCTGCAATGTATTACGACGCCGACAACAGTCCGCGGAGCCAGGAATTCCTTGGGCTTGTGAAAGGCAAGGACACTTTTGACTGGAAACCGTGGCAGGGGGATCCAAACGGAAAAATCGATTTGTTCACGGCTGGGGTCGAAGCAGCGATCGTGATTCCGGCAGGATGGGGAGCTGCGTTAATGGGAGGAGAACCCAAGCCGATTCTGGCGGTTCTGGATGGAACCGATACGAATACCGCGCCCTCCGTGCAGGGGGTGCTGCAGGAGACACTAGGGGATTATCAAAGCAAGCAGCGCGACAACCTGATCGAAAACCTTCCGGACGAAATCATCGATCTGGGGAAACAGCTTCCTTTGGAAATCCGGCACGAGTTCAGTTCGATGATGACGCCCTGGGAGGTTAAAACCGATACGCTTTATAACCCCGACCTACTTTTTATCGATTACGTTGTCCCGGGAATCGTCGGCCTTATTCTGCAATTGCTTACCGTGACTTTGATTGCGAGCACAATCACGCGCGAACGCGAGGTGGGAACTTTCTCCCAGCTGATGGTCACGCCGCTGCGCCAATCAGAGATCGTGATTGGCAAAGTCCTGCCGTACCTGGTGATTTCGATGTTTTTGATCGCCAGCACGATTGCAGTTGGAAGCTTGCACTTTGGAGTGAAATTCCAGCAACCGATTTTGCTGTCGATCACCTGCTTCTTGTTTCTGCTTTTTTCGCTCGGTCTCGGCTTGCTGATTTCTGCGTTCTCGAGCACGCAGACGCAGGCGATCCAGATTTCGATTTTCTTTTTATTGCCAGTGATGCTGTTGTCGGGCGCATTCGCGCCATTGAGTCAGCTTCCCAGGGCGGTCCGGATCTGTTCGGAGCTTTTCCCGCTCACGCACTTTTGCCGCGCGTTCCGGAACGTGAATATGCACCACGCCCATATCACCGCGATCTCCGGAGACCTGCTTTTCCTGGCAGTGGGATCCGTCGTGATGTGCGTGGGCGCGGCGTATTTGCTGCGGGCATTTGATGACTGAAGACAAATTCTCAGGCTTTTAGTTCGTGGTTATTCGTCCCATCAAGGATGACAAATTTCTCGTGATGGTAGGTGGGATCGGTTCGGAAGGTGAGCCGGCCGGCGTACTTACGTTCGATGTCGACAAGCAGTTCTTCGTCTTCGCTTTTTAATCGGTTCAATACCTCCGGATTGACGATGACGCGGACATCATGAACATCCGGTTTCTGCCGCAGGACGGCATGGAGCGCCCGTTGAATTTCGACGCTCATGGTCATCGGGCTTTTCACGACCGCACGCCCGTTGCAATAGGGACAGGTAATGAACATCGAGCCGGTCAAGCTCTCTTGGGCGCGTTGCCGGGTCATTTCCATCAAACCAAGCTGCGAGATCGGTAGAACGTGGGTCTTGGCCTTGTCCCGCTTTAGCCGCTCCTTCATTCGGTTGTAGACCATCTGTTGATCCTTGCGGTTCTTCATGTCGATAAAGTCGCCAATGATCAGGCCGCCGATGTTGCGCAGACGCAGTTGACGCGCGATTTCATCCGCCGCCTCAAGGTTGGTTTGTAAGATCGTTTTTTCGACGTCGCGCGCCCCTTTGTTGCGGCCGGTATTCACGTCGATGGCGATTAAGGCCTCGGTCTCATCGATCACAATGTATCCGCCGCAACGGAGCCAGACCTGACGATGGAACGCGTCATCGATCTGTTTCTGTACGCCGAACTTTTCAAAGATCGGCGTGGATTCGGTGTAGTGGAAAATGCGCTTCTTGGATCGCTTGGAAATCTGGCCGACGAGGTTGTGCATCCGCGCGACAGCGCCTTCGTCGTCGCAGTAAACAACACTGATATCTTCTGTTAGAAAATCGCGTACTGTTCGTTCGACGAGGTCGGGCTCCTGGAAAAGAATCGCTGGTGCCGGTTTCGTTTTGAATGTCTCTTCAATCTGGCGCCATTGTTCGATCAACAGTCCGAGATCTCGAACGAAATATCGAGCTCGTTGGCCTTCACCGATCGTCCGCATGATCACTCCCATGCCTTCCGGGATTTCGAGCTTTTGCAGAATCGTCCGGAGTCGCTCGCGCTCTTTCGGATCCTCGATCTTGCGCGAAATACCGCTTTGATCACTGTGCGGCATTAATACAAGGTAACGCCCTGCCAAACTGATATTGGTCGTGATACGCGGCCCTTTGTTGCTGATCGGGCCTTTCGTCACCTGGACCATGACTTCGGAGCCGACCGGGTAAATTTCCGGGACATCCTTGGCGGTTATTTTCTTTTTCGATTTCCGTTCGGTCGCGCGATTGACTTCCTCGATGCCGCTGTCGAGGCCGGGAAGCGCATCCCAGAAATGCAGAAATGCATTCTTCTCAAAGCCAATATCCACAAACATGGCTTTGAGGCCGTGCTCGATATTTTTGACTTTTCCTTTGAAGATACTGCCAACGATATTTCGGTCGGTGTCTCGTTCGATGTTGTATTCTTCGAGAACACCGTCTTCGAGAAGCGCGACACGCCTCTCTAATTTTTCGCAACTGATTACTAATTGATTGCCGGTCTTACGATTTGATAGGCCGAGAAAATTTTTAACTTTATCGAGCATTGTTTTAGATAGGAGAAAGTTGGAGCCAAGTGGTTAGAAGAATAGGAAATGATGTTTCTTCTGCTGCTGCTGTGCCGGCTGTTGCTGCTGATTTTGGGATTCACCCTGTGGCTTTCTCCTGAAAAAATCGAAAAAGCTGTGCCGTTTCTCCGGGGTCGGCTCAGCCCGCACAGCAGCGCGGTGATTATCTGCATCCGGACGGATATCCGGTTCTGCGACTTCATGCCGTTTCGGTTTGGATCGAGTTTCCTTTTCCTCGTCGGTAACCGGGTTGTCGTCAGCGGTCTCGTCATCCGTTGACGTGACCTGCGCAGGAACATCAGATTTTTTAAAGTCGACGCGAGTAACTGCATCAAAATTGCCGATGGCTGGGTCCATCGCCTTCATGCCGGGATCGTATCCGTGATTGAGCGCGAGACTTTCCTCGATGATCTTGGCGGCGATTGGAGCGGCAACGTCGCCGCCGGCCTTGCCTCCTTGCACGATCACTGCGAGCGCGAGTTTGGGATGGTCGTAGGGTGCAAACGCGATGAACCAGGCATTATCGTCCTTTTGACCATCTGTCCAGGCCTGGGCGGTCCCGGTCTTGCCGGCGACAACGACTCCGGGCACCGTTGCGCGCGTGCCGGTTCCTGAATCATTCACAACTCGCCACATTCCTTTTCGTACAAGCTCAATCTGGTCCGGCGTCAGCTTATTCATCTGGGTCAAATCCGCACGGATCTTGTCCGGCCTGCGGACTGAAGTGCCGTCCGGTTCCTGGATTTTATAGATGAGGCTCGGTTGATACGAGACTCCGCCGTTTGCGACGGTTGCAGCCACCATGGCCATCTGTAACGGGGTAGCAAGGACGTAACCTTGACCGATGGACGAGTTTGCGGTCTGCCCCTGGCTCCACCGCTCGTTGTGCATCGTACGGAGCCATTCAGGAGAAGGAAGAATGCCGGGCGCTTCATTCGTGAGTTCGATCCCGGAGGTTTCGCCAAGTCCAAGCGTCTTACCGACCGCGTCGATCGCGTCGATCCCGGCGGCGTTTCCGTACTGATAAAAAAACGCGTCACACGAATTCTTGATGGCTTCGGTCAGTGTCTGCGGGCCGTGAGTTCCACCATGCTCCGACTGGATCCAGCAACGCATATAGGTGTTGCCGTAGGTCACGCCGCCGTTGCAAGTGAACACCGCCTTGGCCAGCCCTTTCGTGAGGCCGGCAAGGGAAGTAGCGATCTTGTAAGTCGATCCGGGCGCGAACGCGCTGATCGCGCGGTTGGTCAACGGATCGGCATCTGCATCCTTGATGTCAGCCCAATCCTTGGCTGAAATTGCGGGGATAAACTTGTTGGGGTCATACGATGGGACGGATGCCATCGCGAGAATCTCTCCGTTATTTGGATCAACCACGACCGCCGCAGCCCGCCCGACCGCGCGTAAAGCGCGTTCGGTGATGAATTGCATTCGCGCATCGATCGTGAGGTAAACATTCGCGCCCGGCGTCGGCTGGATAATCTCTTTTTCGCCTTCAAGCTGGTTCTTGGCGTCTTTTTGCAGGATCCGTTTTCCGGGTTTGCCGCGGAGCGCATCGTCCAGATAGAATTCGACGTTGGTTTTTCCCTGAATGTCCGGCTCGTAAAAGTTGAAGTCCTTAATGTCTGGGAGCTTGTCGAAATCGCGGGCAGTGCCGACGTATCCCAGGAGGTGTGCAGCCATCGCGTTGAAAACGTATTTTCGGACTGGTTTGACATTGACCTGCACACCCGGCAGCCCGAGATCTTTTTCGGCAAACTTCGAGAACGTCGAGAAATCGAGGTCCTCCCGATAAGTGAACGGGACCAGTGTGTTGTTCCGATAGTGCGTCCGGAGCCGCTGTGAATTGTACGGCTCGGCCACTTTCAGTTCCTCGAGACGCGGAATGATCGTTTTATCGACGATCTGGACAATGTCCGCTTCTTTGCGGTCGTGAAGCATGCCGTTGGCGTCTTTCGCGAGGAACTCGACCATGGGCGGTTGCCCGTACTGTTTCTTGTACCCGGTCACCAGGTCTGGGAGATAAAAATCGACTTGGTAGCTCGGACGATTCGTCACTAACGCGACGCCGTTCCGGTCCCGGATTTCCCCGCGAATGGACGGGATGCGAACGGTGACTTCGGAGCTGCCCTGGATTCGGCCGCGGTAATAATCGGCAAGTTTCACCTGGACGAACCAGAGCCGGATTCCAATTGCGCCGAGCGCGGTGAGGATGAAAACGGCCAGAAAAAGAATCCTAAAATCGAGAACAGACGATTTTTTGGGTCGAGCCATACTAATTCATCTCGCTAAAGGTAACCCCGGTCGATACCCCAATACGTGCGACAGCGGGGTAAGAATAAAGAAGACGCATGGCGCAATCAAAACAGAAATCAAACCAGGGCCAAGGATTCGCCATACGATAACGTCGCTGAAAAAGAAATTGGTGCGTTCAACGCTTAAAATAGCGTATTGCGCCAGTAAAATAAACGGTGCCAGTGCCGCGCCGATCTCGGCGAGCATAAAATGAATCCCCCAGCGGTGTGTCAAGAACAACGGCCGCAGCCCGTGCATAACAACGCCAGGAATCAGATAGAGGAGGATTGAAACCCCGATAGTGTACTCCGGGTGAGGGCCGACCTGAGGAACGGTAAACAGATCCTGCAGCAGACCAGTAAAAAACGTCAACGCCAGCACCAGCGGGAACGGAAGTGAGACGCATCCGTAAAAATAGATAATCGGCGCAAAGAGAATCGCTGCTCCGTTCAGCAACAGAACCGGGGGCAGAAAGAGTTGAAACACGAACGATCCGAAAGTCAGAACGAGGAGGGCAGCGAAAAAACGGATCATTTTTGGCGGAGAATCACAAACACGTTTTCTATTTCAGCCAGATCGACTGCCGGTGTGACTTTCGCAATGCCTTCAAGCTCATTTGACGAAAAATCTTTGACGGTACCGACGACGAGGCCAGACGGAAAAACGCCACCGGTACCGGCTGTCAGCACTTTCATTCCGGGCTGCAATTGTGCGGTCTTGCTGAGGAATCGGATCCGTAAATCCGGGGCATACATCGAAGAGGCGCGGGTTCCGCTGATAATTCCCTGTTCCTGGGTTCCTTCGATCGACACCGAAACTCTCAAGCTCTCGTCCGACACGAGCAGAACCACCGAAATATCTTTGCCGACCGTGGTGACTTTCCCCACTAACCCGCTCTCCGTGACGACCGCCATATCCGGTGCGACCCCATCCTTTGATCCGATGCTGATCGTGCAGGTGCTCCACCAAGTTGCAGTCTCCCTCGTCACTACTCGAGCCGGGAGCAATTTGAACGGCGATTGCTGCCGAAACCCAAGCGCGCGGTTCAGTCGGTTGACTTCGGTCTCGAGGTTCGCCAAAAGCGAGTTCTCGGCCCGGAGTTGTTCGTTTTCAGACCTAAGCTGTTCATTTTCCCTTTGGAGTTCATCCAGATGTTTGAGCCCGCCACTGACGCCCCCGATTTCGTGTCCAACGGAGGCACCGGTTCGCAGGATTGGCGAGATCAATTGCAACAGGGCGCCTTGCATCTGGTGCTTCGCCGACTGGGGCGAGAGAAAGACCAGGATGACGAGAATCGCGAAGATGCCGATGACGGCTATGGTAGAGCTCTTCATGAGAGCCGCGAGATCCGCAGTGGGCATTACCGGGTCGGTCTGTCTGAGGAGGCCACCTGACGCAGAAACTTGATTTCACTCAGGGCTCGACCTGTGCCTTCCGCAACCGCGCTCAACGGGTCTTCTGCAATGTGGACCGGGAGCCCCGTTTCTTCCTGAAGCAACTTGTCCAGACCACGAAGCAAGGCGCCACCGCCGGCAAGCACCAGGCCGCGATCGACAAGATCGGCTGAGAGTTCAGGTGGACAACGTTCCAGCGTCACACGGACGGACTCGACAATCGTCGAAATCGGCTCAAGCATCGCTTCTCGAACCTCCTGAGACGTGATCGTCAAAGTTTTTGGAAGGCCGGCAACGAGATCTCGACCTTTGACCTCCATCCCTGCCTCCTTTTCCATCGGGTACGCGCTGCCGATCTTAATTTTAATCTCTTCCGCGGTTCGCTCTCCGATCATGAGGTTGTAAGCTCGTTTCATGTAGCCTGCGATTGCCTCATCGAGTTCGTCGCCGGCGACTCGAACGCTTCGGCTGAAGACGATGCCCGACAGCGAGATCAGCGCGACTTCCGTGGTGCCGCCGCCGATGTCGATGATCATGTTGCCGGCGGCATCCTGCACCGGCAACCCAACGCCGATCGCTGCAGCCATCGGTTCCTCTATCAGATAAACTTCGCGTGCCCCGGCGTGCGCAGCTGATTCTTTTACTGCGCGCTTTTCGACTTCGGTGATGCCGGAGGGAACAGCGATGACCACTCGCGGACGAACCCATTTGCGAGTGTTAACCTTTGTGATGAAATGCCGGAGCATAGACTCGGTCATTTCGAAATCGGCGATGACGCCATCCTTGAGTGGGCGCACCGCAACAATATTTCCAGGCGTTCGACCGAGCATCCGCTTGGCCTCATCTCCGACCGCCAAGACCTGACTTGTCCCTGCACGTACCGCTACAACGGATGGCTCACGCAGAACAATCCCTTGGTCTTTAACAAATACCAGCGTGTTAGCCGTGCCCAAATCGATGCCGATGTCATTTGAGAATAATCCGAGAAGGCCGTTAAACATTCAAAATCGCCTTTTAACTTGATTGCATTACTTCACACCGCCGGGGCGACCTCGCGTCCTAGGTCTCGTCCGCAGGTTCTTCACGGAACCTCCTCCCGACAGATTGCCTGTATCTAGGTACAGTGATCGGGATCGTCAAGGAAACATTACCGGGCTTCGCCCGGGCGTTCGGCGTTCCGAGGCCAAAGTTCCGAGTTTACCATCATTGGGGCGCCTCACGCGATGTCACGATCGCCGTTTGCTGAATGGGAAGGGAGGGTGAACGGTGGAACGAGAACGATGAGCGCTTTTCTGATTTCGATCTATTTCCTGGAGCTCGTCGGAGCGTCGGCGGTCACGGCGTTGGGAATTGTGGCGTCCCGGATTCTGGATATTGATTGGGGCCGCTCTGGGCCACTCTGGTTTGCCGGCTATGTGTTGGTTTATAATCTGGACCGGCTCTACTCAGACCCGGCCGACGCGACGAACACCCCGTTACGGTCTCGATGGAGCCCGCGGTTGAGGCCGTGGCGGATGATACTCGTCTGGGTGTCCGGTACATTCCTCGCACTATGGCCGGTGCTGACGGGCCGCGTCTGGATGCTCTGTCCGTTTGCCGTCGCGGTTGGGGCGCTCTATTTCTACTCGCGGCCGATCCCAGGGGTCCGCGTTCGGCTCAAGGATCTTCCGTACCTTAAGTCGCTTCTGGCGCCGGCGGTGATCACGGTGATTCTAGTGCTCTGGCCGGCGTTTGAGTCGGGGAAACTCGGGGAACCGGGAGTCTGGCTTGTGTTTGTCTGGATCTTTCTGATCCTGACGATCAATGCGTTAATATTCGATTATCGCGATATCGCTGGCGACAGGCTGGTTGGGACAAAAACGATCGCTGTGTTGCTCGGTCCGAACGGGACGCGCATGTTGCTGGCAGTTTTGGCGGCCGCGCTTGTAGCGATCAGTATGCAGCTTGCGTGGTTGCGGCTGGCCGGGCCCCTGATGCCGATTCTGTTGACACTCGGTTGTGCCGGTCTGCTCCGATCGTTGAAATATCGCATGCCTCCGTCGCTGCTGAGTCTCCTGGCGGATGTCCTTCTGTTTCTCCCGGCTCTCGGTGAATGGCTGGGTTAGGAGGGTGTCGGCGTATCGGCGTCAAGATGCGTCTGTTTTGACTGCCCTTCTGGCGGACCAACCCGGAAATCCGACTCAGGTCCGTCCCGGATCCGCGTTCTAGCAGGTCGACGGCAGTTGCATTGCGTTTGCTACTCCGTGAGGGATGGACGCTGCCACGAAACCGAGACAATCGACGGCCCCCTGTGGTTTGCCCGGTAGAGCAACGACGAGTGCGTGATCTACGATCGCGGCCATGCATCGGGAAATCACGGCGTTTGGGGTCAGTTTCAGTGAACCGGCCCGCATCACTTCACCGAATCCCGGTAATTCGACTCGCATGATCGCACGGATCGCTTCGGGCGTTACATCCCGAAGGCCGGCCCCGGTACCTCCGGTGGTGAGAATGAGTCCGCAGCCTTGAGCGGAAAATGCCCGGATCGTTTCCTGAATCCTTGACTGATCGTCCGGTACTATTGCTTCGGCGAGAACTTCCCAGCCGAATCCTGCGCTGGCTTTCTTGACAGCTGGCCCGCCGCGATCGTCGTAGGAACCCTGTGACGCTCGGTCGGAAACTGTGATTACTCCCACTTGAATTTTATTCATTGAGCTTCTTTGGTCTTTGCCAAGAGGCGAACATCGGAGATAACCATCGTTTTATCAATCGCCTTGCACATATCGTAAATTGTGAGCGCGGCGACGCTGACACCGGTCAGCGCCTCCATCTCAACGCCGGTTTGCGCCGACGTTATAACCCGACACTCGATTCGTATGCCTCCCTCGCGATTTTCGAACTCGACTTGAACATGCTGTACGGGAAGCGAATGACAAAGGGGGATCAACTCGTCGGTTCGTTTGACCGCCTGGATTGCCGCGATCCTAGCCGTCGCCAGGACGTTTCCTTTCGCGATCTGATTTGATTCGATCTTCGCGATCGTCGCGGGTGCCAAAGCGATCGTTCCCATCGCTGTCGCGACCCTCTTGAGAATCGGCTTGGCCGAGACATCCACCATGCGGGCAGCGCCATCCTCCGCGATGTGAGATAGCTCGTTTGCCATGCGTTTATCCGCCGATGGCGACCATCCGCCGGCCGGGTTGGTAATTGTAACGGAAATCGTGTTGTTCCGGTTTGCGGTCGACCACTTCTCGGAAAAAACCGCGAAGTTCCTCGTCAGAGGCACCATCGCGCATCGGCTTCTTGATATCGAACTCTAGATGGCTGCCGAGGCATGGTCGCAATTTTCCTTCGCAGGTTAGCCGCAGTTTATCGCAGCTCTCGCAAAAATGCAGGTTGGTCATGGCCCCGATAAAACCGATCCGCTGCGAGGAATTCGCCAGGCGATAATACATCGCCGGTCCGTTCGTCTTGAATTCCGGTTCAGGGATCAGTGACCCGAATTCCGACTCCAAACAGCGTCGGGCTTCTCCGACAGAAAGAAAATTCTCTTCGGTTAACACGTCCCTGGTGCTCACCGGCATTAACTCGATGAACCGAAGCAACAAACCTTCTTTGCGCGCAAACCGGACCAGGTCAGAAAGTGTTTCCTCGTTTCGACCGCGCATCAGTACGGTGTTTAGCTTGATTTTCTCGAATCCTGCCTCTTTTGCTGCAGCGATGCCCTCTAGCACCTGTGGAAGAAAGTCTCTGCCGGTGATTGACCGGTAAACGTTTGGATCCAAGGTATCAAGCGAGATGTTCGCCGTGCGCACCCGAAGATTCACAAGGGCGTGGGCCATTGTTTCGCCGTTGTCGACGCGCCTTGCCAAAAGCGAACCGTTGGTGGAAACACCAATGTCGTTGATTTTTGGCAATTCACCGAGTTGGCGAAAAATTTCCAGGACATTCTGGCGGACTAGCGGTTCTCCGCCAGTGACGCGGATCTTGGTGACCCCGAGATCAGAGGCGACCCGGACGAGCCTTGTGATTTCGTCGAAGTTGAGAATCTCCGCGCGCGGTAGCCATTCCTGCAACTCCTGCGGCATGCAGTAAAGACATCGCTCGTTGCAGCGGTCTGTGATCGATACCCGAAGGTAGCTGATCCGGTGGCCAAATCGGTCCTCCATTTTTACGAAATTATGCATCGCGGCTATCTTTTGCAACCAGCGTCGCCCGGATGCGGTGTTGCGTGCCGGGGCGAATCGCTGCGGTTGATCAATGAAGTAACAAGCTTAACATTACGGACTTGCACCTTAGTCCAAATCTATGGTTCGGACAAATTATGGCTTACCGCTCTTTCGCTCATTTTCTCGATGAACTGGACCGGATTTCCGAGCTTGTTCGTATCGCCGAACCGGTAGCGACTGAGCTTGAGATCACGGAGTTGGCAGATCGCCAAATGAAATCCGCTGGAGGCGGCAAAGCGCTCTTGTTCGAAAAGCCAACGATCAATGGCCGCGCTTCGGAGTTCCCGGTGGCGATCAACACCATGGGATCCTACCGCCGAATGGCGCGAGCGATCGGGTTGAATTCGATCGACGAGATCGCGCACCAGATGCAACTCATCCTAAAGGCGAAACCGCCCACATCGTTTCGCGAAGGTTGGTCGCTGCTGCGACAGGGAATTGATCTCTTGCATGCCCGGCCGAACCGAGTCACTGACGGCCCGTGCAAGGAGGTGATTCATCGATTCGATACAGGTTCGAGTTTTTCGCTCAAGGATTTGCCGATCCTTCTGTGTTGGCCCAAAGACGGAGGGCGCTTTATCACGCTCCCGACTGTTTACACGAAAGATCCAGATTCGGGCGAACGGAACATCGGCATGTATCGAATGCACGTGTACGATGAACGGACGACTGGGATGCATTGGCAGATCCACAAAGTCGGCGCGCGCCATGGTAAACGGTACTACGAACGCAACGAGCCAATGCCAGTTGCAGTTTGTATCGGAGGTGATCCGGCGTACACGTTCGCCGCGACGGCGCCGTTGCCCGATGGCCTGGACGAAATCCTATTTGCCGGATTCATTCGCAAAAAGTCGGTCGAGTTGATCAAGTGTGAGACGTCGGATTTGGAGGTTCCAGCCGATGTCGATTTTGTCCTCGAGGGTTATGTCCAGCCGGGCGAACTCCATCCGGAAGGGCCGTTTGGGGATCACACGGGCTTCTACACCCCGGTCGAACAATACCCGGTATTCCATCTGACGGCGATCACGCGCAGGAAACAGGCGATTTATCCGGCGACGATTGTTGGGGTTCCGCCCATGGAAGATTTTTACATGGGGAGCGCAAGCGTCCGGATATTTCTACCGGTCTTCAAAATGAATTTTCCCGAGATCGTGGATATGGCGTTACCGGCTGAAGGGGTATTTCATAACCTTGTTTTTGTCAGTATTCGCAAACAGTATCCGTACCAGGCGTACAAGGTCATGCATGGGTTATGGGGTATGGGGCAAATGATGTTCTCGAAATACATTATTGTTCTGGACGAAGACTGCGACGTCCATAACACGAGCGAGGTTTTGTTCAGGCTTTGCGCGAATACCGATCCACAGCGGGACACGACGTTTATTAAGAACCCGAGCGACAGTCTCGACCACGCGCCGACCGCTCCGAATGTTGGCTCACACATGGGGATCGATGCGACCAGAAAACTGCCCTCTGAAGGATACGACCGCGGCTGGCCGGAGTTGGTCCGCATGAACGAGAACGTGAAAGCCAAGATAGATGAGCTCTCGAGAAAACTCGGGCTAATGTAAGAGGGATTCACCGCAGAGGCGCAGAGCAGGGTTTGAGGCTCTGTATTCGTACTCGGTTGTTAAAGTGTCTTCGAACTTGTGGACAGACGTAAACCCGCTGCGGTCACCCGGAAACTGAACAGGCAGAATGCCTGTTCCTGGAGTTTGGACATTTCGAAAGGGTCACTCCGCCGCTTGACCGTGTAGCGTCATGGTAGGGTCACGCTTCCGCGTGACCGGCGCGCGATACCCCAAAAGCAGACTTGATCAACGTTGCCAGTCGATCTTTTGGAACCACGCGTAGACTTAATTGAAAATAATTTATTCATATTTCCAGTGTGTTTTGGGTACAGCTCCTTCCCACAGTGAATCCGGGCGGGTCTTGTAAAAAGGGCGTGCGACTGACTCTACCGAGGCCAGGTGTTCAAATCGGGGTTCTGGTGGCAGGGCTTTTGGGGTATCGCCACACGGTCACGCAGGAGCGCGACCCTACCATCGTGGCACACCGCTACGACCTATTTAAAATGTCCAAACTCAAGGAACAAGCAGAATGCCGGTTCTACGTTGGCTCCGCATCCTCGGATTAAGTTCGAAATTCGTCTGACGGAACTCGGAACCTCGAACAAGGAACTTCGAACTTCAAACTCGATCCAGCACCGCGACAGTCTCGATCTCAGCGGTCTGTGGGAACATGTCGAACGGCTGGATGGCGGCGATTTTATAGACCTCCTTCAAAGCCGCGAGATCACGAGCGAGGGCGGCCGGATTGCAGGAGACATAAATCAATCGCCCCGGAGGATCATCTCTTAGCGCGCGGACAACGCGTTCGTCGATGCCATCCGCTGACGGGTCGAGAATGATCGTGTGTGGCCGGTGTTCGGCAATCAGCGAATCGATCACGGCCCCAACATCGTCGCAAACATAGGCCTCGTTCGGGAGCGCGATTATTCGGGCCGCATCGATCGCGGGTTCATTCCAATCGATCCCGATAACGCTGCGCAATTTTTTGGCCAAAGGGTGCGCGAAGAACCCGGAGCCGCAATAGGCGTCGAGCAGCACTTCACCTGTTGTTTTTTGGGCAACGTATTCAAAAAGTGCGGGTCCAATAATTTCGTTTGTCTGGCTGAACGTGCGGGGGACCGCCGGTGCGCGGAGTGTCTGATGCCGGCCGGCAGCGAGGCCCGTGGCATGCAATTTTTCGAGCGCTTCGTTTACCGACGGCAGAGCAATCGCGCATCGTTGCACGTCGACAACCTCCCGGGAGTTCTTTTCAAAAAATCCGATTCTGCCCCCCTCAGAATGGACGGTGATCCGGTTTCGAAACCCGTATGGACTGGGACACGGCACGGTGGGATGGACCTCGATGTGAGAAAGCTTTCCGATCCGCTCCAGAAGCTGCTGCACTTGGCGCCGCTTCAGTTCGAGCTGGTGGTGGTAAGCGATATGCTGATAATCGCACCCGCCGCAATGACCGAAATATTCGCAGACTGGATTGGTTCGATCAGCGGAGGGGACAATCACCGCGTTAAGCCGGCCACGATCGAAACGTTTCCGTCGTTCGACTATCGTTGCATCGACTTCCTCCCCATCCACGGTGAACGGGATAAAAACCGTCTTTCCGTCAACGCGTCCGACACCTTCTCCGCCAAATGCAACGTCGTGAATTGAAACGCGGGTCGTCCGTGTGGGATCAGTTTCGGGTTGCTTCCGTTGCATCGTGGCCGCCAATTCCGGAAAGTTATTAAACGGCATCCGTACGGTCAATGTTTGCCAAGGCGAACGTTGACCGAACGGACACGACACAGAGTATTGAGGTTGTTCCTTGAAAAACTCGCGCTTCGTGCGAAACCAGAAGGGCAAATATGATCGAAACGACCCTTGTACTTCTAAAACCTGATTGCCTCGCGGATCGCCATTGCGGCGATGTGATCAGCCGATTCGAGGCATCCGGCTTAGAAATCGTCGGCTGCAAGATGATGCTCCTCGGAGAGGATGTTCTCGCAGAACACTATGCCCACATTCTGGACAAACCATTTTATCCGGAATTGAGGACCTTCATGCAAAAAAGCCCTGTGATCGCCCTGGCGTTGTCAGGCGAAAACGCGGTTGCACATGTCCGGGATCTGATGGGCCCGACAGATTCCAGGAAGGCGGTAAAAGGCACAATCCGCGGAGATTTCGGCAAAGATGTGATGATCAACGTTGTCCATGGTTCCGACAGCCCGGATAATGCCGTACTGGAGCTGAAGCGTTTCTTTGCAGAGAGCGAGCTTTTCGAATTCACCAGCAAGGGTTGACTCGACCGGAATGCCGCCTCGAATTCGCGAATGAGGTTGCGAGGTCGCGGAACGGAGAACGCATTCAATCAGGATGACACTCGCTGCACTGGTTTTTGACTTCGACGGGCTGATTGTTGACACGGAAAATCCGGGCTTCATCAGCTGGCAGGAGGTGTATCAGGAATTCGGCGCCACGTTGCAGATTGACGACTGGCGTCACGCGACTGGTTATGTCGGCGGATTCGACCCCGGTATTCACCTTGAAGGGCTGCTTGGCCGGAAACTCGACTGGTCATACATTATCCCGAGACGAGATGCCCGGAACTGGGAGTTGACCCTTGAGGCGCGCGTATTGCCTGGTATCCGAGAACTGATACAGAGTGCCAAAGAGAACCAATTGCGAATCGGGGTCGCCAGCAACTCTGGGAATGGCTGGGTCGAAGGCGGGCTTCGACGACTCGGTCTTCGCGACTACGTCGAGGTTGTTGTAACCCGGGATATGGTTCTTAATCCGAAGCCAGCCCCCGATATCTACCTCAAGGCGGTGCAGACCCTTCAGGTTGAACCCTCCAACGCGGTAGCTCTTGAGGATTCCGAACCAGGTTGCCGTGCTGCCAAGCGAGCCGGTCTAAAGGCGATCGCAATTCCGAACCGATTCAGCGAACTCCAGGATCTGAGCATCGCCGACCTCGTCGTCAAAAGCGCTTCCGAGCTCAACCTCGAGCGGTTGGCGACGTTAACGGCTAAGCCCACTTAGGAGGATTCACCACAGAGGCACGGAGACACAGAGGAGGATTTTAGGGCCTTTGAAATCGTGCTCGTACTCGATTGTTGAACATTTCTACAGCACTCGGCAAAATTCGTGCGGGCGCGGAGAAATTGCTCCACCAATCGAGTACGAGATCGAGCAGGAGTAAGATGATTCAGACCCCTAAATCCTCCTCTGTGTCTCCGTGCCTCTGTGGTGAATCTTCGTGCTCCGTGTCCTCCTGGTGCGCTCCATGTGGCCGAACGCAAATGGGAGGAATGCGTTTGCCTCCGAATAGCGCTGCCTGTATCTAACCACTGCGACTCGCTGAAGCGCTCATGAAACTACCTGGACTTCGCGGAATTCTGCAGTATGTGACCGGTTTTCGGGATAAGATCTTCGTCGTTGCGATTGACGGTGCGATTCTTGGCTCCGAAAACTTCGCAAATATTCTTCTCGATATTGCCGTTCTGCGCTCCCTGAACATCAAGATCGTTCTTGTTCACGGGGCCGGACTGCAGATCGAACAAGCTGCCCAGGAGCAGGGGATTCGGGTTTCAAATAGCGATGGAACCGGGTTGGTCGACGAAGTCACGTTGCAGCTTTCGATCAATGTCGCGATCCGGTTGACGAACCAGATCATGGAAGGCCTTACCCAGGTTGATCTGCGCGCGGCTTATGGCAACTGTATCATCGCCCATCCGTTCGGGATCGTAAAGGGTGTCGACTTTCAATATTCTGGAAAAGTCGAACGGGTCGATACGAAGCTGCTGACGCAGTTCCTGAACGACGAGATCGTCCCGGTTATTCCGCCGCTAGGATTCGATGGCGAAGGCCGGACGTTCCGGGTGAACTCCGACTTGGTGGCTTTGGAAGTTGCCGAGGCGTTGCATGCTACAAAGCTCATCTATCTGTCGGCGTCGGATGGATTGATTGTCAACGGGCAGCGGCTCGGACACCTGGTTGCGCCCGAACTCGAAGAAGTCCTGAAAAAGCAGGGCGCGAGCCTTCCCAAGGGTTTCCTCTCCAAACTCGAACATGCCGCGCAGGCCTGCCGGTATGGGGTGCCGCGGGTCCATTTGCTGAATGGAAACGTCAACGAAGCGTTGCTGGCCGAGATCTTCAGTAACGGCGGGGTCGGCACCATGGTCTACTCGAACGAGTACGAGCAGGTCCGGCACCTCTACAAAAAAGATATTCGAGCCGTCATGTCGCTTATCCAACAATCTGTTCGAAGCGAGGAACTTGTGCGCCGGACGCGGGTCGAGATCTTGGCGGATATCGATGATTACTGGGTGCTTGAGATCGACCGCCATATTGTCGGCTGCGTCGCCATGTATGCCTATCCGGAGAGTAAAATGGCCGAGCTCGCTTGCCTTTACGTGAGCCGTGCAAACGAGAATCAGGGTCTCGGTCGAAAACTGATGTCATTTGTTGAGAGCCTGGCGCGGCAGCGAGGATTTGTGAAACTGATCGCGCTATCGACCCAGGCTTTTGTCTACTTCCAGCAGAAGGGTGGGTTTGTAGAAGCGGGTTCGGAGATTTTGCCGCCTGCACGGCGGGCAAAATACGATGCAAGCGGTCGGAACTCGCGAATTCTTGTTAAGGATCTGGCGCCGGTTTCGGTCCCTGTTGCGGCGTTGCATTGACTTATTGATCGCCGGTTCGATGCTCAATCCATCCATTCGTCCGGCGCACCTCTGGATTGATGGGTTCGTCCTGCTCCTTTATTTCTTCGGGATCGTCGGCATCGGTCTCCGGGCAGGGAGGAAGAACAAAACGCTGACTGACTTCGCGCTTGGAGGAAGATCGATTCCCTGGTGGGCCGTTCTGGCATCAATCATCGCCGCTGAAACAAGCGCCGCCACCTTTCTCGGGACTCCCGCCGAGGGGTTCAAGACCCGAAGCTTTATTTATGCCCAGTTGACGATAGGCACAATCCTCGCGCGCATCATTATCGCATTCACGTTTATTCGTCCGTACTACCAGTACGGAGTTCAGAGTATTTACGAGTTTCTGGAAATCCGTTTTGGGCCCTGGACGAAGAACCTGGCGAGCGCCATCTTCCTCTTTACGAGGGTGCTGGGTATTGGTGTTCGTCTCTATCTGGGCGGCGTGATCATCAAGGTGATCTGGGAGTACCTCTTTCCAGGAATCAACATCGATATCTGGATCTATTTCTGGGGTATCCTGTTCGTCACGCTCATGACGACACTCTACACAGCGATCGGCGGGATAAAGGCAGTCGTCTGGACCGATTTCATTCAGGCCTCTTTGATGATGGGGTCCATGCTTTTCGCGATATGGTTATTGGTTAACCATACGCCGGGCGGGTTGGCGGCTATTCAGGAAAAGTTAGGCGGCATGCCTGCTCTATTTCAGACCGGTTTCGATCTCAAAGCCGGTTTCTGGCCAGGATTCAAAGCGATGCTTGAAGAGCCGTATACGCTTTTCGCGGCGTTCATAGCCCAGACTTTCTACACGATGGCGACACACGGTACCGACCAGGATAACGTCCAGAGAATGTTAACCGCAAAGGATTTTACGAAGTCACGGCTATCGCTAATTCTGAGCGGCTTGGCCGATTTGCCGATCGCATTCGGATTTCTGCTAGTCGGTATTTTGCTTTGGGTATATTACGCCATTGTCCCAGATCCACATATTCCCTCCGCAGACAATGAGATATTTGCCTACTATATCGTGACCCAGATGCCGGTCGGCATTCGCGGGTTGATTATCGCCGGTGTCTTTGCCACGATGATGGGTTCGACATCTGCAGCGCTGAATGCGTTGGCGACAAGCTTCACCAAGGACTTTTATCTACCCTACTTCACGAAGGGTGAAACCAATAGATCCTCTGTTTATGCCGCCCGAGCTGCGACTGTCGTGTTCGGTATCTTAATGATTATCGTTGCGACGTTGGCTGCGAATGCCGTTTTGCAAGATTCCAAGCTCACGATCATTCCGTTGGCATTGCAAAGCTTCGGATATGCATATGGTTCGTTGCTGGCTGTATTCCTGCTCGGCATGCTGACAAAACGCCGCGGTCACGACAAGGCAAATGTTCTAGCTATGTTGCTAGGGATTGCATTCGTATTAGTTTTCTGCAAAACTAAACTCCCGGCATTCAACACGTTGGAATTACTGTTCAGGGGCAGATTGCGGCCGCAGGACTGGGTATTCGGTGGGTGGCTCCCGGCTTGGTGGCCGGCAGTCTCGTGGCCCTGGTGGATTCTCACGGGATGTTTTGCCTGTTTTTTGGTGGCGATCATGTTCCCGACTCCTGCGGAACGGGTTCGGAGCGCCGAAGGACGGCTGCGTCAATCGGACGATCAAGCAATATAGCCGTGGAACAACCAGGCTTACATTCGTCAAGCATTGTATTGATAAGGTAGTAGAATAAATCCTCTAATTTCGCGGATTTTTGCTTGCTGTGGTCCGTGCTGGTAATTAATGTAACATCCGCTTGCCGGGTAGTGTTATCGGGTGCGTGTGAACAACTTGTGAATAAATCATGTTGATCGGGCATATAGAGCGGATGGATATTGGCCGGGAGCAAGGGACGGCAAGCGAGACGACCGAACGCTTCAGGGCGCTCCTGATTGCGCCCGGGAAGTACAAGTAGCTTAGTTAAAATGACTTACGTTTCCGTTGCCGGAAGTGATCTTTGTAATCACACATCGCGTTATTGATACCTTGTCTCTGTGTCTCCCAATAGCGAGACACGCAGCTCGGGTGCGATCTACCAAGGGGTGGTGTGGATAAATCACCTATGGATGAAAGCTACCGCAGAATCTGGGAGAAGATCGCCGCCGGCATTCAACCGCATGTGAGCGCTGACGCATTCCAGAGATGGTTTGCGGCAATCGAGCTGGTTCATGCAGATGAATTGGCGCTTACATTTCAAGTCCCGAACACCATCTACCAACTTTGGATCGAAAGTAATTACTTGAACCTCGTAGAATCTGCGAGCCTCACCGTTTTAGGCAGTCCGCGGGAGATAAAATTCCGTGTTTGTGAAAATGGAAAAGCAGAACTAACTGCTCAACCGAGCGCCGAACTGTCCAGCGACCCGGCGCCATCGCGAGTCCCGGAGAAAGATCCTGAGCCCGCGTGCGTGCAGGGGATGAATCCCCGGAACAGCTTCGACACCTTTGTCGTCGGGTCCAATAACCAATTTGCTCACGCTGCGGCGCTTGCGGTCGCACAATCCCCGGCGAAGACCTACAATCCACTCTTCGTATACGGCGGAGTCGGCCTCGGCAAGACGCACTTGATGCAGGCGATCGGCCAGCAGGTGATGGACCGGAAAAAGAATTACAAGGTGATGTACCTTTCCAGCGAAAAGTTCACGAACGAGTTCATCGATGCGATTCAGCACAACACGCTCGTGAAATTTCGGAAACGATACCGGCAAACCGATCTTCTTCTGATCGACGATATCCATTTTCTTGCCGGCAAAGAGCGGTCACAGGAGGAATTTTTTCACACGTTCAACACCCTGTTTGACGGCCGGAAGCAGATCGTCCTCTCCAGCGATCGTCCTGCCAGCGAGATCACGAACCTCGAACAGCGGCTTGTCTCGCGATTTGAATGGGGTCTCACCGCCGAGCTTCAACCGCCCGATATCGAGACGCGCATGGCTATTTTGCGCAAGAAGGCGCAGATCCTGCATGTGCAGCTTTCGCAGGAAATTCTTGAATTTCTGGCTGAGCGGGTCCGCACAAATGTGCGCCGCCTGGAAGGAGCGCTCATGCGAGTTGCGTCATTTGTCTCGCTGAGCGGACGGGAAGTTTCACGCGAAACAGTTGAACAGCTCCTGAGAGACATCCTGCAGGAGGAAGCAAAGAAAATCGTCACAATTGACCAGATCCAGAAGAAGGTCGCGGAACATTTTGACGTCCGGCTTGCGGATATGACAAGCAAACGCCGCCCTGCGAACATTGCGTTTCCGCGTCAGATCGCAATGTACCTCGCGCGCCGTCATACCAAAGCCTCGCTGAACGAAATCGGAGACGCTTTTGGGGGACGCGATCACGGCACGGTATTGCACGCCTATAAAGCGATCACCGAAAGAATGAAGAAAGAGGATCAGGTTCGCCAGCTGATTCTGATGCTCGACACGCAGCTGGAGCGCTAGTGTCCTGTCCCCGAAATAACATGAACTTTGCCGGGAGTCAGTTGGCTGTTTATTCAAGGCGCGAACGAAGACCCCTATCTTGATGGAAAAACAGCCAACTGGTTCCGGCCAGGAGGGTTGCGATGTAGGCGAAGCGTCCTCGCTTTGCATTCTCGGGAAGAAGCAAAGCGAGGACGCTTCGCCTACGGCGCCTTGACCTTGCGGATAAAAATCTCTAATCACCCTGTGGGAATGCGCTCAGCCGCGCCCTGTGAAATTCGTTGGCATGGGAGTGATTCATTTCGTCGCCTCGCTTCCAGCGACTTGCGGAGATTTCGGGCACATGATTTGATACTCCCACAAAATGAAATTCAGCATCAGTAAGGATAAACTGCTGGAGGGCCTCTCTACCGTTCAAAATGTCGTCAGCACCCGGACGACACTTCCAATATTATCGAATGTGTTCCTTCAGGCGAGCGAGGGAGAGCTTCGGCTGACGACTACTGATCTGGACGTCGGAGTTCGTGGAAGCATTGAAGCACAGGTTGAACGGATCGGCGCAACGACGCTTCCTGCCCGCAGGTTGTTTGCGATCGTCCGAGAGCTGCCGGCGGCGGAGATCTATTTCGACGTCGACTCGAAAAATCTCGCATCGATCCGGAGCGGATCGAGCTATTTCAAGATTCTCGGGCTACCTGAGGAAGAGTTTCCCCCCCTCGCCCGGTTTGATGACGCGAAAGAGTTCACAATTGAGCAGAAAGCACTGAAGGACGGACTCAAAAAGACCTCCTACGCCATTTCGACCGACGAGACGCGTTACGTTCTCAACGGGATCCTGTTTTCGTTTAAAGATAACAAGCTCACTCTGGTCGCCACTGATGGCCGCCGACTTGCATTGGTTGATCTCGAACTCGAATTTCCCCGAAGCCAGGAACTCGACGTGATTGTGCCGACCAAGGCTATCACCGAATTGCAGCGCCTTGTCCATGATGAAGGGGATGTAAAACTGCGGATCGGAGAAAACCAGATTGCATTTGAATTGAACCAGACATTGCTCGTTTCAAAGCTGATTGAGGGCAATTATCCGAACTACCGCCAGGTGATCCCGGCCGAAGCGAAAGAGCGGATCACACTCGAAAGAGAAACGTTCTTGACGGCGGTTCGCCGCGTCTCGTTGCTGGCGAGTGAGAAATCGAACTCAGTGAAGCTCACTTTCACGAAGAGCAACATCGATATTGTCGCCACCACGCCCGACGTTGGCGAAGCCAAGGAGTCGTTGCCGGTGATGTATAAAGGACGTGATTTTTCCATCGCGTTCAATCCGGAATTTCTCATGGCCCCACTGCGGAACCTGACGAACGACGAGGTCTACCTCGATCTTATCGACGAAATGAGCCCCGGCGTAATCAAGATTCCCGGCCCGTTCCTCTATGTCCTGATGCCCATGCGCTTGAGTTGAAGTAAAGGCAGAAGTAAAATGGCAAAAGGCAGAAGTGATGGTAATTGTGGTGATACTTGCCTTCGCCGGAGTGCGCGAGTCTTCACGAGAGCTCGCATTGAGACTCGAAAATTATGGATGACCACGAGACGGAGCCGCGATTCCGATTCGTTTGCACTTCTGCCTTTTGCCTTTTTACTTCTGCCTTTACATGATAGCTTCCGATTTCTCTCGCTCACGTGGCGGAACTGGCAGACGCGTACGGCTCAGGACCGTATGGGGCAACCCGTGGAGGTTCGAGTCCTCTCGTGAGCATTCATTTATTTCATCGAGTGAGTCTGTTCGGCGCATGGAATCCGGCTTTACGCAGAAGGAACCGAGTTCGATTCAGAGTTTGTTTGGCCGGATCGCGCATCGATACGACATCGCGAATACCCTTTTGAGTTTAGGCTGTGATTCGCTTTGGCGACTGAAGGTGGGATCAATTGTAAGGAGTTGGCAACCCGGCGCCATTTTGGATCTGGCGACCGGAAGCGGTGTCCTGGCGCAGGAACTGAAACGCCAATCACCCTCTGCACGAATTGTCGGTGCGGATTTTTGCGCTCCCATGCTCAACGTCGCGCGCCGGCGTGGGTTCACGGAACTCGTGGTGGCTGACGGCTTGGCGTTACCGTTCCGGGATAGTCTTTTTGACGTAGTTACCGTCGCGTTTGGTCTTCGTAACATGGCTTCATACGAGACTGCGCTCAGTGAGATACGCCGGGTTCTGCGAGAGGGCGGCCGTCTGGTAATCCTGGATTTTTCATTGCCGCCTCCCCCCTTGCTGGGGCTCTACCGTTTCTATCTGCATCGCATCTTGCCATGGTTTGCCGGCGTCGTAACGGGAGAACCCGATGCGTATCGGTATTTTGCCGGATCGATCGAAACGTTTCCGAAAGGCGCCGAGATGATTGCCCTGCTGAATCGCTGCGGCTTTTCAGAGTGCAAAGCGAAACCGCTGACGATGGGCATTGTCACGGTTTATACCGGCCAGCGGGGAAAAGGCAGAAGTAGAAAGTAAAAAGGCAAAAGGCAAAGGTATCAGTGTGTTCGTGGGCTATCTTAGACCGATTTCGAAACACGATAACGAGCACGATCAAGACGATCAATTAGTGCCCGAGGACGACCGTTCTAACCGACTCCTTCCTCCTTTTGCCTTTTTACTTCTGCCTTTTCCTTAGCGCGTGAGGGGCGCATTCAGTTGCCCGAACTGTTCGTCATCCAGCAGAAATACGCCATCTTCGTCCGAGGAAATGCCCGGGTGCTGTTCGCCCGAGGTGACTTTTGCGAACTTGATTTCCGTCTCCCGATTCTGTTCATCCGATTGATAAACAATTTTGATCGCGAGCTCCGGTTGACTGAACTCATCGGCAGGCCTCGGATCTCCCACCCAGGACGCGGCACGCAATCCTGTTAAAGCTGTAAGAAAAACCTGGATTTGGCTTTCGCTCTGGCGATCTTTTTGACCTTTGAGTTCCCAGATTCTTTTCGGATCCCGGACGAGATCGAGCGGTTGTCCGCCGGCCTTCTCCAGATGGACGCTCACCAGGTCCTCACGGTTCAGGTTCACGATATCGAGATCTCGGAAACTGAATTTGGTTTTTGGCAGAGAGTCGTAAACCTGGTCCGCGATTGAAAAGATGTACGGTTCCTCTTTGACGCGGCCGTAGATCACCCCATTTTCAGATTTGCCGAACTCGAGCGTTGAAAGGACCACTTCGCCGGCGTTTGATTCGGCGGTGTTCTCACTCGCGAACGAGCTGAAGGTAATGCGAAGCTTCGGCTGATCGAGTCCGAATTTTGCGAGATCAGCCGCGGTATCGGCAACAAATTCACTCACTTCGTCATCGTTTATATCCTGAATCAGGTGGGTGACATTACTCGCGTTCGCAGGGGCTTGCGCCGGGCTAAGGAAGAACCACCGATTTTCTTTGCGGCCGAGTAGAATCTTTGGTTGGTCTGGGTTTTCGATGGCGATGCGATCGATTAGATCAGAGTTTAATCGTGCAATTTTTCTGTCACGCACGTCGTTCGGCGTAATGCTGAGCAAGTTTGCGAAGGTCTTGTTGACTTCGACAACTGAATTGCGCTCCGGGAGTCCTGCGTAAACCGCTTGCGGGTTGGAGGGAACCGCTCCTCCGATTTCGATTTCGAATTTCTTCCCTTCATCTCCAAAAAGGGTCAAAACGTCAACCGGTGCATCCAGGCCAAACGAACTCAAATTGGTCGATTTGTCGGCACCCACAAATTTTGAAATACGTGTCTGGTTCAGCTTTGTCAGGATATCGACAACTGCGTCATTGCTGGCGCGTGCCTTGATCGGACGCACGAGGTGCCAGTTGTCCTGGTTCTTAGCGAGTTCGATTTCGCCGCCGCTGACTTGAAAAATGACCCGGTCAATCAGCGTCGTCAGAAAAGGGGTCATCCGATGGTCCCGAAAATCTCCGGGCGGTTTCGACACGATATTTTTAAGGTCGTTCTGCACGACATAAACGGCGTCTTCATCTCCAACGCGCAGATAGCTCTGCCCTTGCACGGCGGTGTCCTGTCCGAATTGAATCTCGGGCGGTACTTGTTTCCCTTCGAGCTTGAGTCGAAGCCGTGATTTGATTAACCCGAAATCCTTCAGCGATTGCCGCTTTTTTGCTCCCTTACCCAGGTCGGTGATCAGATCGTCCGGGCGGAGATTTTGAACCGCATCCAGCAACTGGTCGACTACATTTGTATCGGCATCATCCTCGATCGGCGCGACCAACTTCCAGTCGTCTCCGTCCGTCACGATCTTGATGACACTATCGCCATTCTCGATCGTGACACTCTGAATATCTGTCCGATTGATTTGTACGACGTGCGTGGCTCGTTCGGTAATGTCGCGGGTATTTTGTGAAAACCGGTCGAGCCCAAAAATGAATGCGCCGAGAATCAACGCAACGGCCAGGAGAATTAGCGTCGTTTTCGGCTTCATGCGGATGACACGGACACTCTTACTCCTCGTCTCATCATATCGATCGATACACCACGATTCACATTTGCACAGGAGACTACCGACGCCGGATTGACCAGACCGCGAGGCCCAGGATCGCCGCCAGCAGCGGGAATCCAACGACAGTCATCAGGACAATTTCATTCATGTGGGCATCCGAGAGATTCAATGTAAACGTTTTGATCGCCTTCGGAGCAATGCCTATCAGCTGGTCCCGATCGGCGAGCCAGTTAACCGTCATCATGACGAAGTCGACATCGGGTGGCGATTCGCTCAGCGACTCGTTACGCAAAAAATCGGCGTTCCCGATCACGACCAATCGGGATGATGAACGTACCTGTACGCGCGAGTCATTGATCGCACCTTTTTCAACTGCGATTCCAAAATAGAGCGGTGGGGGAAGGTCGACTCCTTGAGCATAAGTCGGTGTCTTGTCGGAGTTAAGTATTTCATCTTTGTCTCCCCAATAATCTCCGGCCGCCGGTGTTAATACCCGGGTCACCGTCAGTCCCTGCTGTGCAATGACCGATTCGTCGATCGACAACGAGCGGGTATCGCCTGGAAAAAACCCTGTTGCCTGGCTGAGTTCGCGGAGAAACGTTGTTTCCGGCAAAAACTGACCATAGACGTCGAGTGTCACAGATTGCTCTTCGATACCGGTTTTGAATTGAGTAACGATCAGATCTTGATCTGGTATAACACCGAATTCGGCGAGGAATTGGTCGAGCCTCGGTGTTTTGCTCTTTGGATCCAACAAGAAAAGGAGCCGTCCTTCCTCGTTCCAATAGTTACGAAGCAGCCCGAGATCTCGATCGGTAAGATCGTATTTTGGAGCTGCCAGGATCACAGCGGCATAGTCGTTCGGAATACGTTCCAGATTGGTAAGGGCCACGGGCTCAAGCTTGATATTCTGCCGTTCGATATACTGGACAAACTGCGAAATAGGCCCATCCCCATCCGGCGCCGGTTCACCATGACCGGTGATAAATCCGATTTTCGTCTCTTTGTCTTCGGTCAGCTCGACGAGCGCACTTGTGATTACTTGCTCACCGCGGAAGGCCCTGATTTGCGGGGTCTGACTAAACATCCCGGGCTGATCGTATTCCGCCATATCAGCTACGCGCAGTATTTTTTTGCGATTTTGATAGTCAATGATCACCAGGTTTTCATCGGCACTAAAATTATATTTTGCCTGCAACTCCCGCGCCCTAGTGAGGTTGCGGTAAGGATCAACCATCTCGACCTGAAGTTTACGCTTCGCGGCGAACTCGTATTCTTTTAACAGGCTCTGTAAATCGAAGTAGAGCTCTGAGCCGGCGTTCTGCGTCGTCGGCGCAAAGAAGACATAGATTTTGACCTCTTTTTTCAGCGATTTCAGCAGCTTCTTTGTTAGGTCAGACAGGGCGTATTTGTTATAACGGGAAAGGTCCCATCGTGTATATCGGTTGAACCCGAGATAATTGATCATCAGAACGATTACTGCGACGATAATCGTCTGTAGCACGACATTCGCGCCGATCCGGAAGCGCTTGATCTCGGCGGGCTTTGTGGAAGGAATCGCCATGCAGATCCGGAAATCTTTACGCCTTCCAGCGGCGGTACTGGAAAACCTGGTATGTAATGACCAGGAGAAGCAACGTCATGCTCGGATAAAAAACAAGCACGCGCGAATCTACGACGCCGCGTGAAAAGGAGTCCATATGGTCCAGTTGCGCCACGTAGGCGGTGACTTCCCGAAGAAAGGGCGACGAACTGTTAACGACGTAGTTGATCAGAGTGACGAAGAAATACCCAATTGTTAGGACTAATGAGATCATTGCAGCGACGATCTGGTTCGACGTCATCGCTGAGGCCAGGCAACCTAAAGCGACATTGAACATACCCATGACTAACAACAAAAGATAGGGGGCCCAGACCTGGCCTGCGGAACCAATGGCTGATCGGTTTCCAAGCCAGCCGAATACAAGAAAGTACAACAAACTCGGCAACCAGAGACTGAGATAAAATATGAGCGCAGCCAGAAACTTTGATGTCACGACTTCCCAGTCCCGGACCGGGGCTGTCATCAACGTTTCGATTGTACCCAGCTTAAATTCCTCCGCAAACAGTCGCATCGTGATCACCGGAAATAGGAGGAGGTACGCGATCCAGAAAAAGATCGAGTTAAAAAATACCTGAACAACCGTGTTTTCCGAAGGTGCCCGATTCAAAATTGCAATTGCAAACCAGAACGACAATCCGTTGAGGATCAGGAAAAGAAACAGAACAATGTAGGCAATTGGTGAATAGTAGAAAACCGACAACTCCCGCCGGAGCAAAATAATGAGGCGTCTCATTGCGTTAGAATTGATCTCTCTGCATTGGCCAACTTTTAGTTGTCGGCATGCGTAATTTCAACGAACACATCTTCCAGTGTTGCCTTATCCTGGGTGAGTTCGCGGACGGTCCAATGACGAGCCACCGCCAGGCGAAATATTTCCTCCCGGAGGTCGGAGTTTGCCTCCACACGGATTGCGCAGCGATGCCACCCCTCATCGACGGTCGCGGAAACACCTTTGACCCCGGCCACTTTTTCGATCAGTTCGCTTGGGTTGTCGTCGCCTGTCCTGGCTTCCATCCGCACCGTTCCCGAGGTTCTGATGCGGCCGACCAAATTTTCAGGCGCATCGGAGGCTTCGATTTTTCCCCGATTGATTATAATCACACGGGAACAGGTAATTTCGACCTCCGACAAAATGTGGGTCGAGAGCAGAATGGTGTGACGTTTGCCCAATGATTTGATCAGCTCCCGGACCTGGCGGATCTGATTCGGATCAAGGCCGATTGTCGGTTCATCCAGAATCAAAAGGTCCGGCTCATGGATCAACGCTTCTGCGAGGCCAACGCGTTGGCGAAATCCTTTAGACAACGTCGAAATCAATTTGTTCTCGACCTCATTGACGCTGCAAAGTTCTTTGACTGCACCGACCCGCTTGCGAAGGTTTGCACCGGCCAGGCCTTTCAGCGATCCACGGTACCGCAGATACTCGTTTACACGCATATCGCCATACAAAGGGACGTTCTCCGGGAGGTAGCCGAGATGACGGCGTGCGTTGAGTGAATCTCTAAAAACGTCATGCCCCGCAATATAGGCGCGTCCGGAAGTGGCCGGCATAAAGCTCGACAGAATCCGCATGGTGGTGCTTTTGCCCGCACCATTTGGCCCTAGAAAGCCAACGATCTCGCCCTTTTCCACGTCGAAGCTCAGGCTCTTGATGGCAGTTACTCCGGGGTACCTTTTGGTCAGCTGTTCAACTTTAATCATTCGGTGACTCGGCAAAACGCACGACCGCTTTTGGCTGCGCCGCCCGTCTTAAAGCGGGCGATGATGGGCCCCAAAAGAGGCCTGCACCCTGCGGCTTTCTAAATTTGTGATAAATTCCGTTTGGGTCGAGACAAAGTTCGCTTAGATTTTCTGTCCACTGCTCATGCTTGAGCGCAATAATGAATGCTTCGTATTTGAATGATTGGAATGCCGATCTTCTAGACGAATACTATCAACGCTGGAGGCAGGATCCGGCATCTATAGATTCGAGCTGGTCCGCGTTTTTCGAAGGTTTTGAACTCGGGTCGTCCGGGGGGCACAATGGTGGAGCGGGCAGCGCGCCCAAAACCGAGGTAGACCGCGTCGAGTCCGACCGGTTTCAGGATCGGGTGGACGGCCTGATCTACAACTATCGAATGGTGGGTCACACCCAAGCGCAGGTTGACCCATTGGGGCAACCACGTCCGGAGTCGCCTGCATTGACTCTTTCGTCGCTTGGGCTCGATGAAGTGCCCCTCAATACGGTTGTTTCATCGCGGTATTTTCAACGTTCGCGCCGGATGAACCTTGGGAGCCTCATCGACACCCTGCGCGCGATCTACTGCGGGCCGATCGGCGTCGAGTTTATGCACATCCAGAATGAAGCAATGCGCGACTGGGTGCGCGAGCGAATGGAAGAAAGAATCACGTTACCGCGGCCTGACTCGACGACCCAAAAACGATTGCTGCGATGCCTGATGGAAGCCGAGACCTTCGAGCAGTTTGTTCATACGAAGTTCATTGGCCAAAAGCGGTTTTCTCTCCAAGGGGCCGAGAGTCTGATGGTGGTGCTGGAGACGGTTCTTGCCGGTTGCCCAGGCTTCGGAGTCCGGGAAATCGTGATGGGAATGGCGCATCGCGGCCGGTTGACGGTCTTGGCGAATTTCCTGCGAAAGTCGTACGACGTGATCTTCAAGGAGTTCTCCGAAAATTACATTCCGGATCTCGTTGCGGGGGACGGTGACGTAAAATATCACCTCGGGTACGAGAGTGTTCGGAAGTTAGAGTCCGGAGCAGAGGTCGAAATCCGCCTTGCGGCTAACCCGAGCCATCTCGAAATCGTTGACCCGGTTGTCGAAGGGAAGGCGCGTGCACGCCAGCGAATTCTGGAGGATACCGAGAAGCGGAAAAAAGTGTTGCCGCTTCTCATTCATGGCGATGCTGCGTTTGCTGGGCAGGGGGTGGTGGCGGAGGTGCTGAATCTCTCGCAACTCCCAGGGTATGAGACTGGCGGGACACTCCACGTGATCGTAAATAACCAGATAGGGTTTACGACGCTGCCGGATGATGCTCGTTCCACGATGTATTGTACGGATGTCGCGAAAATGACCGAAGCACCAATCTTTCACGTGAACGGCGATGACCCGATCGCGATCGAGTTTGTCGCGAAACTCGCGTTGGAATTTCGGCAAAAATTCTCCCGCGACATCGTTGTCGACATGTATTGCTATCGGCGGTACGGACATAACGAAACCGACGAACCGAGCTTCACACAGCCAAGGCTGTACAAGAAAATCCACGCGCGTCCGGCTGTCACCAGGCTCTTCAAAGATCGGATGCTGGAATCCGGCGTGCTCACCGAGCAGGAATCGCAGACTCTCGAAGACGAATTCAGGGGCCAACTAGAAATTGCTCTTGGCCAGGTCCGGACCTCCGACGTGACCTCAAAAAAGGAATTTGATCGAGGTTTTGAAGAATCGACCGCGGTGTTTCAACCGCCGTATAGTCACAGCGAACCGGACACCAAAGTGTCGAAGGAACTGGTCGACCTTGTGGTGAATCGAATTACCCGGGTACCGGACGGTCTGGTGCTTCAACCGCAGGTCAAGAAGCTGTATCTGGATCGGCGGAGAAATCAGCATCAGGGAGGCGGCCCATACGATTGGTCGTTCGCGGAGGCGCTCGCATTTGGAACGTTGCTCGTCGAAGGAACGCCGGTGAGGTTGTCCGGCCAGGATAGCCGCCGCGGGACGTTTAGTCAGCGGCATTGCGTTCTATACGATACGACGACTGGAAAACGGTATACTCCGCTCTCAAATCTCAAAGAGGGCCAGGCGCGGTTTTGTGTCTATAACAGCATGCTGTCGGAGGCGGCGGTGCTCGGGTTTGACTACGGGTACTCGCTCGATTTTCCGGACATGCTCTGCCTTTGGGAAGCGCAATTCGGTGATTTTGCCAACGGCGCGCAGGTGGTCATCGACCAGTTTATCGTCAGTTCCGAATCAAAATGGCAGCGCCCAAGTGGGATTGTGCTTTTGCTGCCACATGGGTACGAAGGACAGGGTCCGGAGCACTCAAGCGCGCGGCTGGAACGGTTTCTTCAGCTCTGTGCTGAAGACAATATTCAGGTCTGCAATCTCACCACGCCGGCGCAATACTTTCACGTACTCAGGCGGCAGGTTCGCCGGGATTTCCGGAAGCCATTGATTATTATGACTCCGAAGTCGCTTTTGCGAAATGAGCGGGCTACGTCGTGGCTTGGGGATTTTACCGAATCTGCGTTCCATCCGGTAATCGGCCCCACGCAGATCGGCGATGCCAAGGAGGCCGACAGGATCATCTTCTGCAGCGGCAAAGTTTATTACGACTTGGCCGCTTACGTTGAATCGAACCGGATCCAAAATGCTGCCCTCGTTCGGATCGAGCAGCTGTACCCGCTCGATCTCGAAGGACTCGCCAAGACGTTAGGCGACGTGGCGCACGCGAAGAAATGGGTTTGGTGCCAGGAGGAACCGCGAAACATGGGCGCATGGAGTTACATCGCGCCGTTGCTGGCGCGGGTTGCCGGTCACGAAATCGAGTATTCGGGGAGACCTGCCGCGGCGAGCCCTGCCGTTGGGTCAAAGGCTTGGCACGACCAGCAGCAGAAGGAACTTATTCACCTCGCGTTCACCGTGTAGTCGGTAGCTCTCGCATCAAAGAACCGGATAATGAGCATAGAAGTTAGGGTCCCTTCTGTCGGCGAATCGATCACCTCCGGCGTCATCTCTGCATGGCATAAGCGCACCGGAGATATCGTCAGCGATGGTGAGTCGCTGTTTACTTTGGAAACCGACAAGATCTCGACGGAGATCCCGGCAAACCGAGCCGGGAAACTTCAGATCCAGGTTGAGGCCGGTCAGGAGGTGCAGATCGGGCAGGTTGTTGCTTTACTGGACGAAAATGTCACGGCACCCGCCCAGGCAGGTAAGCCATCGCCACCGAGTCCTGATGCGCTCGCTCCTGCAGCGAAGTCTCCCTCTCCGGCGCCGCAGGAGGTGAACATGACGTTATCGCCGGCCGCGCTCCGCATTGTTGAGGAAGAAAAAGTGAACGTGGGCGAGGTGACCGGCACCGGGAAACATGGGCAGGTGACGAAGTCCGATCTGATTCAGTACCTGGAATCCAGGAATGCGTCTCCGGCCCAGGTGCCTGCGCAGCCGGGTATTCAATCGCTCCCGCAACCCGGTGCCACTATTCAATCCGTGCCGGAGTCAGTTTCGAGGCCTGCGCCTGGTGAAGTGTCCGCTCGAAGTACGCGGCGAAAAATGTCTCCGTTGCGAAAGAAAATTGCTGCGCAACTCGTCGCCGCTCAGCAGAACGCGGCGATGCTGACCACCTTCAACGAGTGCGACATGTCGGCGATCATGCAACTCCGTTCGCAGTACCAGGAGTCATTCCAAAAACGGCATGGGGTAAAGCTCGGGTTCATGTCATTTTTCGTTAAAGCCGTCGTTGACGCCCTCCAATCAGTGCCCGGAATGAACGCCCGGATCGACGGGGACGATCTCATCGAGAATCATTATTACGATATCGGGGTCGCAGTCGGGACGGACCGAGGTCTGATTGTTCCCGTGGTTCGGGATGCGGATAAGAAGAGCTTTGGTGAGCTTGAAAAAGATGTTGGCGCTTATGCGGTGAAAGCACGGGATGGCAAGCTCGGTCTGGATGACCTGACCGGCGGAGTCTTTACGATAACAAACGGCGGCATATACGGTTCGCTGTTGAGCACGCCTATTTTGAATCCGCCGCAGAGTGGGATCCTCGGGATGCACAAGATCCAGAACCGACCTGTTGCGATCGATGAAAAAATCGAACTTCGCCCGATGATGTATCTCGCGCTGAGCTACGATCACCGAGTGGTAGACGGCAAGGAGGCAGTCACCTTTCTAGTGCGGGTAAAGGATTGTATTGAGGCCCCGGCGCGGCTGCTATTGCAAGGCTAGAACCGTTGTCGTGTCGGTTCGCGGAGGAGTGCGGTTTTTCGTCGCGACGATTTAGGGCATGCGGGCGACGGTCAAGTTAATTTCGGACCGGCTTAGGTTAATACTTTGACCTAGCGAAAGCGCCGAAGGCGCGAGCGGAGATGAGCCCTGGGCTGGAGTCCGGCAGTCGCCACACCGCCGCCGGACACAGGTTAGGTTGTTATC
>CAVVPV010000001.1:0-187026 GCA_963750185.1 uncultured Verrucomicrobiae bacterium | reverse complement strand
TGCGATGGGAAGAAAGGCCGCGGAACTTCTCTTAGGCCGGATCAATGGCAAACCGGCGTCCGAAACCATCGTCTTTGAACCCGGACTCGTGATTCGCCGCTCAACCGCCATACCGAAAAGCTAGCCTGTGATTTACGACGGGATCCAAAGTTTCGCGGGAATAAAGAGACGAATAACCGGTCTTGTACCTGTGTCAGGAAGAATCACAATGTCTCGACTAAATCGCGCGCGGAGACGCCTCCAAAGTGAACTGGCGGCAGCTCAAGATCCGGAGGTGCGAAATGAATTGTGAAGAAGCGGATCGCTTGATGGATGCGTATCTGGATGGGGCGCTTGAACTGACACGCCAGATCGAGATTGAGCGGCACTTGAGCCGTTGCCGAGCTTGCCAATCTCTCGCGCAGCAATGCCGGGAATTCCGAACCTTTTTTTCAGCCAATGCGCCGACTTATAAGGCGCCGCCTGCACTGCGAGCCAGGATTCTGGCGATGATACCCGATGAGAAGGTCAAGCACGCTTTTCGGATCTGGCGCGAACCCTGGGTGTATGCTACTGCTGCTGCCGCTGTGGTTCTCCTCACCCTGTATGTTGCCTTGACGATTCTATTTCCAGATAACGGGAAGGAGTTTTCCGGTGTGGCGGTTCTGGATCATTCGCGATCGCTCGCTGGTAATCATCTTGTAGACGTCGCATCGGCGGATCTGGGAGTTGTAAGGCCTTGGTTGACCGCGAAACTCGATTTCTCTCCTCCGGTCGTCGATCTCCCCGGTTCGGGCTATCTCCTGGTGGGAGGACGCATAGATGTTATCAGAAACCGTCCGGTTGCAGCCGTTGTCTACAAACAAAAGGGAGACGTGGTTACCCTATTCTGTTGGCCCGTAAACAGAGATCTCGTGTCGAATGGCAACTACCTTATCCAGGGATACCACGTCTGCACCTGGAGTAATGCACAGTGCAATTACATCGCGGTTTCGAAGCTAGACAGCCACGAGTTAGACCAATTTGCAGATTTGTTCCGGGACCACCTTCAATCCAATCCATACTAGCGCGCAAAGAATTTGGCGCCTGTTGACAGCACTTTGACCAAGGAGAATCTGTAATTCTTCTCTCTCTCTCTTCTTTCTCTGTGTCCCTGCGTCTCTGTGGTGAATCCTCTTCTTCCCGTCAGCCTCGCAAGACGGCCAACGCTCTCACCAACCCCTCCTTTCGTGCCTCGACCGCTCCCTCCGGCCAACCGAACTCTCTGTCTTCGTGTTCAATGCTCGCGAACCCCGAAAACCCGGCCTCTCTCGCGAGTAATCCAAGAAACTCCCTCCAATTCATTTCACCGCGCCCGGGCAACCGGTATTCCCACCAGTTCCCGCAGTACCCGACATCCTGGATTCGATCCCGGTTGAGCTTCGCGTCCTTTGCATGGACGACCTGAATCCGACTTCCAAATTCGCGCACAACCGGGACCGGGTCGATCCCCTGCCAAAGCAGATGCGACGGATCGAACTCGAGCCCGAGGCTTGGCGATTTCACCAAGAAAAACAACCGGCGCCACCCTCCTGGAGTCGTCGCGACAAAGTTCTTGTTCATTCCCGGCCAGTTCTCGATCAGAACCTTTGTTCCACCCTTTCCCGTTGCGAGTAATCCTTCAAAGAACACTGAGATATCCTCGTAGTTCTGTTCTTCCGAAACCGATTCGTTCCGCCCGGGAAAAACCACCAGTGCTGGAATATTCAATCGAGTCGCCTCCCCAAAGACCTCGGTCACACGATTCCGGGTGCGGTTTCGCGCATCGGCATCCCGGTCCAGCAGGTTCCCGAACAGAGTAATCGCGCAGACCTCCAACCCGGTCTCGCGCGCAATCCCGGCCGCGGTCGCCGTGTTTTCGGGTTCTCGGATGTGCCGCCCAAAATCGATCTCAACGCCGTCAAACCCAGCCCCCTTTGCCCAGCCCGCAACTTCCTCAAATGACAAATCGCTTAACACTGTTGTGTAGAATGCAAACTTCATAATAATTAGCTTCTAAACCGTATCGCTCCGCTCCGGCGCTATCGTGACACGCACTCTCGAGAGTCAGACGCATTGTTCGTTATCCCGGCGGCAAGCCGGCTTTGGTCAGCACCGCATCGAGCGACCGCTTCGCCTCGAAGACAACCTGCCCAACCGGCTGATTCCAGTACTCTTCGCGAAAGAGCTCGATCGAAAGATAACCGTCGTAACCGATTTCGTTCAATGTCCTGAATGTCTCGACAAGCGGCAGCACGCCCTGGCCTACATGAAGCCGGTGCCCATCGCGCAGTTTCTCGACCGGAAGATCCTCCGCGTCGTTCACGTGCACTAACAACAGCTTTTCCCGCGGAATCGCGCGCACTTCCACGTCTGGAATCTGAGACAGATGAAAATGGAAGGTGTCCATCACGATGCCAACGTTCGATTGTCCCGACCTCGCGGCAACTTTGAGGGCAGCCGCCGGGCCTCCCATCAATGTGGTACGTCCAATCGGTTCGAGACCGATCGCGATCGGGTTCGCCACCTCGGCGTAATTCGCCGTGCGCTCGGCAGCCCGGTTCAGCGCTTCATCCGCCGACATCTCCTTCGGAATATTTGTCGCACAATAGACGAGCAGGATCGGTGCACCGAGTGCGCGCGCAAGTTCGGCCCCCTCTCGGACCCTTGCAATCCCCGGCGCAACTTCTTCCAACGGAGCGAGATTGAATGCCATTATCGAAGCAGTCGCCAGACCCGCATCCGCGATTCGCGCTGCCAGCTCACCGATTGAAATGCGTGTCAGACTTTCTGCGATATGATTCTGATCGATCTCTAAACCGGTAAATCCAGCCTGACCACTCCAACGGATAATCTCCTCGAGCGACCGGTGGCGTCCTGCCGTGATAGTGTTAAAACAAGATTTCATTGCATTATCGTAACCGAGTCACCAAGCGCTCAAAGTTCGGCGCCGATGTACTTTTTGTATATCTCTTCAAAAATCGTCACGTCGATCAGTGCGTCTTCCCCGCTCGATTCGAACGGCGCACCGCTCTTCAGACACGATAGAAATTGCACAGCTTCTTCCCGATAGTGCCAGACCGACGCAGGGTGCGGCACAGGATACGCGTATCCGGCGGTCCCGCCTCCCTCGTAAATCTCGACTTCGGAAAACTGCGGCTGGACGAAAAGCCCTTTCGGCCATGTGTGAATCCACCCACCTTCGAAATAGACCTGCGTGTGCTCATCCCAGCTGTGAAACTTCGTTCTGCCACTCTCGATCACACAACGCGTACCATCGAGCTGGACCGTGACGGTTCCAGTGTAACCGTCATCGTCCAGATCCACCATGCGGATATGAATCTGATCGCGGTGGCTAACATCAAGGAAGAAACGGAGCAGGTTAACATTGTGGGTATACTGCTGGAGATACGAGACGTAGCTTCCCCTGTACAAAGCGGGGAGCCAATGCGGCAATAGGGAATCCGCAGACGTCGGCGCAATCGGTTCATCCGTACCGATCATGCGAGTCGTGTCCAGCTCTGCGATCCAGTCTCCACAAAATCCGTGACTCCTGGCAAATAGGAGCCGTCCCTTTGATTGTTCTTTTTTCCATTCCCTGATCACTTGGCGTACGATCCGATTCCCCGGATCGTAGCGCTTCATATACGCAACCATTAGCCGCGCATTCCCCTGTTCCGCTGCAGCGAGTATGCGCTCGGCTTGCGCCACAGAGACGGCCATCGGTTTCTCCATAAAAACATGTTTACCACCTCTGAGAAGGTCAGCGGCGATCTCTCCCTGCTGGGCGTAATCTGCCGATAACGCGACAGCATCAATCTCCGTGTCTTCCAAAAGTCGTCGATGATCGTCGTAAACCTTCGGTACTCCAAATCGCTCGGCCACTTTGTGCGCAAGCGCGTTTCGGCGTTCAGCTAGGGCAACCAGGCGACAATCTTTCAGCGTCGAAAAATTTGGCAGATGCACATTCTGCGCCATGAACCCGCACCCGACATACGCAAGACGGATCAGGTCGCGCCCGTTCGAATTGTTGCCTTCGTCATTCATAATTTAGCCGCGCACCGCACCGGCAGTCAGACCGGCGATGAATTGTCGTTGCAACAGGAGGTAGAGGATGAGGATCGGCGCTATCGAAACGATCAACGTCGCGAATAACAGTGGGTATTGCGTCTGGTACTGATTGATAAAGACGCGTCTTCTTTTATGATTTGACGCGAGAACCGCTTCAGTACTTAATCCGCAGCCATTTCCGATTTCAGTTGTAGCCATACATTGTGTATTTATTTAGTTGATTTTAATGGATTAGTTTGCTTTTCTGGTAGCCATCAAACGCAAACCTCTTCCCCTTCATCTTGAAATTCAGCGCCACCGCGGTAATCCGGTCGGCCTTATCCGCTCTTCCTATCGCGAGAACGGCAAAGTCAAACACTCCACTCACGGTCGCATCACCGGCCTGAGCTTAGAGCAACTCCATTTATTGCAGGCGGCCTTCCGCGGCGATGTCGTGCCCAAGGGCTCCGCAGAGGATTTCCAGATCCGCGCCTCTAAGGAATACGGGGCCAGCTATGCGCTTCTGGAGTTGGCCAAGGAACTTGGATTGGACCGCGCTCTTTACTCGCGCAAAGAAGCCTGGGTCCAGGATTGCCTGGCGATGATCGTCGGACGCATCGTCTACGCCGGCAGCAAACTGGCACTCTCCAACCAGTGGAAAAACACCGCTCTGTGGGAACTGTCCGGCGTGAAAGGCAAAGTCGATGTAGACCTCCATTGTTATCTGCCGATGGATCGGCTCCTGGAGCGCCAGAGCGCCATTCAGCGTACTTTGGCAGCTCGTCATCTCCAGGATGGTCACCTGGTGCTCTACGACATTACCAGCAGCTACTTTGAAGGAGCCTACACCCAGAGCGACATCGTCACCTTCGGCTATAATCGCGATGGCAAGCGGGGTCACGAACAGATGGTGATCGCTTTACTCTGCAGCGCGGAGGGTTGTCCGGTCGGAGTCGAAGTTTTTGCCGGTAACACTCAGGACGCCTCCACGGTGCTTGAGAAGATCGCGCAATTGCAGCGCCAATACGGATTAAAAGAAATTATCTTTGTCGGTGACCGGGGCATGATTACCAAAGCGGTGGCTGACAAGATCAAGGGGACCGAAGGTCTGCACACTATCTCGGCATTAACCCATCGCCAGATTGTCGAACTGCTGGAACGCAAGATTATCACGGCGGAACTTTTTGATGAGGAAAAGATCGTTGAGGTCTTTGATCCCGAAGAGCCCAAGCGGCGCTACTGTCTGTGCCGCAATCCGCAGACGGCCGGGCGCGAAGGCAAGACGCGTGAGCGGCTTCTGGAGCGCACCCGCGCAGAACTTGACAAAATAGCCGGCTCAAAACGTCGAGCGAGTGCAAAGACGCTGGGAGCACGCGTCGGCCGGGTACTGGAGCGTTCCAAGATGGGCAAATTCGTCCGCTGGGACCTGATCGATGGACGGCTCTCATGGAGCTTTGATCAGGACAAGATCGCCGCCGAAAAACTCTTCGACGGTTGTTACATTGTTAGTGGTGAGCTGCCCAAAGAGAAGATGGCTGCGAGCGAAGTCGTCGCCTCCTATAAAAAGCTAGGCTTAGTCGAGGAAGCCTTCCGCAGCCTCAAGACCGTGCAACTCGAAGTACGGCCCGTCTACCACAAGACCGATGATCGAATCAGAAGTCACGTCTTCCTGTGCACGCTGGCCTACTACTTGCAGTGGCATCTCAAGCAGCGGCTTGAACCTTTATTCGCCGCCGACGGCACCCACAAAGATCGACAATGGACAGTGCGCAACGTGATTGAGCGCCTGGTGGCGATCCGTCGCGACAAGATCGCGATGGGCTCTGTGGAGTTCGAGAAAGTCACCACGCCTGAACCCGACCAGCAAACAATTCTCGACTATCTCAAAGTGCGTTTGTAGCCATATTCCTGAAATCTGAAATCTGTTTAAGGTCTTCTTATGCAGTCAGTTGCATGGCAAACAAAAAAGAAAATGCTAAAGTAGGCTTGCAACCCAAGCGGTAGCGTCGCCAGGTTCGGGTCGTGGATAAATATCAGCGCCAGGAAAAATTCGTTCCACGCCCCGACAAACGTAAAAATCGCGACCGTTGCGATAATCGGCTTGGCCAGAGGCAGGACGACGTACAGAAATGCACGGGCGCGATTGCACCCGTCGATTCTCGCGGCGTCCACGAGATCCGCCGGCAACGCATCGAAGTAAGTCCGGCACAGGAATACCGCGAGCGGCAAACTGCCGGCTGTGTATGGAAGAATCAGCCCCAGCAGGTTGTTCGCGAGCTTCAGCCGGACGACAATGATGTAGAGCGGGATAATATAGATCTGCACCGGAATCGTGAGAAGAACGATAAAGCTGAGATAGATCGCTCTGCTTCCCTTGAATCGAAACTGGCTAAGGCCGAATGCCGCTGTCGCTGCCAGGATCAATGTTAGCACGACCGTTGCGCAGGCAACGATCGCACTGTTCACCGTGTACGTCGGGATATGCGCCGCGTTCCACGCAAAAATGTAATTATCGAATCGCGGGGTGACCGGAACACTCAACGGGTTCGCCAGAAAATCCCCCTCGCTCTTCAGCGAGCCGTACAACAGAACAAGAAACGGATAGATAACACAGAATAATACTGTCCAAAGAATGAGATAGGTGACCGTCTTACCCGACATCTTCCGAAGCAGCCACATCGATAATCCCGCAGCGGTATAGATTGAACCGTGAGACATACAACGATGCGACTAAGCGCGGTCGTCTGCGTGTGGTGAATGGCCCCTCATCGCGCGTCAGAGTGTCTTTGATTTTGTAATTCGAAGAATCACGATCGACATCGCCGCCACCAAAGCGAGCAGGATAACGGACATCGAGCCGGCATATCCGAACGAGATTGAAAAACGCCAGACTGCACCATTCGGCACGCACCACAAATGGTCATCGACCGTAAACGGCCCAAGTGCCTCGGGGATGAATCGGTTTTTGAATGGAACCTCATCGAATGAAATTAGTCCGCCGGACGTGGCATACCGCCGAAGATCTTGGCCGTTCAACATCAGGACATCGATCTGTTCTTCAGCTGCCTGCGCCGCCGTGTATAGCGCGACGAATTTTTCTTCCGGGTACAACACCGTCTTTGGGTTGATACCGGGATTCGCGGCCTTGAATGCATCCAAGAGTTTCGGGAGTGCCTTATCAGGATTCGCTCCTTGCTGGCTGACAAGGATCAGATCGCCTGTGTACGCATCCTCCGCGAATGCGCTACCCAGAAATTTTTCGGACGCCGCAGTGCCAAGACTCAATAATGCGGTTGTCGCAGCGGATCGACGAATGAATTCGCGGCGCGTATATTTCGCCCGCGATTCTTGGGGAGAGCGTTCGGACATTGGGATATGAGGGGTTGACTGACTATTTCTGCTTACCAGGAGAAAATTCGGGAAACCCGGCCGACGAGGTTCGGACAATCAGAGTTGTCTCGAACTTGATGCTTTCGCCACCGAGCGTTGGATTGGCAATCCGGGGGGGATTAGGACCTTAGTTTATATATGTCTCAAACCCGTTCCCTTATTTGAGCTGGTACAACAAGCGGTCGCTCTGTTTCTCGAGATCCTTTACGATCGTTGATAGATACACCGTGCTATTCGTGAACTGCCGATATTTCGTGATCTCCGACTGGTTCAGCACTTTGAACCCGTATCGCTCGAATAGTTTGAAGCCCCGGCGTCCGTCAAAGGTCACCATTTGCGCGTGCACCTGTTTGACTCCCTTATCGTACAGATGCCTCAAATACGTCTCGAGCAGCTCACGACACACATGAATCGATCTTGCCGCAGGCAAGAGGTTGATGTGAAAATGCCCTATGTTCCGCGGCGCGGGCGGCACCTCTCGCCAAGCTTTCGTGATCATCCAGTGAATGTACCGCCGGGACGCCGGGTTATACCGGGAATACCTGGCGAGAACTTTCCCGGCGCACCCGATCGGTTGCAGGGTGCTAAACCGGTGGTGCCGCCAAATCTGGTGGGCCCCAAGCAGGTATCCCTGCAGACGTCCCTCTTTTATCACCACGAACGCCGAGTCCGGTTCGTGCTTCAGATAATAGTCCGTCAGAAAATCGGCAAACAACTCGCGATCCTCGAACACCGGATCAATCGCGTTCCCCAGAAACCCTGTGTCGCAGCAAATCTCCCGAACCGCATCGCGATCGGCCGGTTCATACCGCCGCACCTCAAAGTCGTTAAACTCGGACACGGCGAACAGGATTCACCATAGCGGAACAGGGTTCAAGGCTGCGCCTCCAGTTTGTATCGTAATCCTCAGGGGTACGGTGCATTCAGTGTGAGCGTTTCTCAGCGCCAGAAACGATCGGTTACATCGACCATCAGCTTCGTGCCTACTTTTTGTGCAGCCGATCTCGAAGCCCGGAACTTTGAACCCGGAACTCGGAACTTCGAACTCAGTCCCCTAGCTCCGCAGTTCCTGATAAATCTCGAACATCCGGTCGAAAACTTTGCGCCAGGAGTACCGTTGGATCACACTTCTACTGGCTTCCTTTCCGATTTTGGCGAGGTCGGTCCCGCTCATATCGCAAATCGCGGTGGCTAGTGATTCAGCGGAGTTCTCCTTGGCCCAGTGCGATTGATCAGCGAAAATTATCCGGTCCATGTAACTCCCGCGAATTCCGACCACAGGCGTTGCGCATGCCTGACTTTCAAGCGCCACAAGGCCAAATGTTTCCTGGACGCTCGGGTGAACAAATAAATCGGCCGCCCGATAGATTCTCGCGAGCTTCGACTGGTCGGAGCAGTATTGAAGCCAGGTAGTTGCGCCGGTCGCCTTACAAATGCCGGTCACCTCGTCGCGGTATTTGCCGTCGCCGACGACAAACAGGTGGAAGTGCCCAGGCGACTTTTTCGAGAGTATGTTGAACGCTTCGAGAAGCGTTCTGACATTCTTTTCCGGGGCAAGCCGCCCGACGTAGAGCAGAACCATGCGATTATTCGGGATTCCAAACTCCGCCCGCGTGGCAAGCTTGTCGGGCGCCTGTCTGAACACCTCGGTATCGACTCCGAGTTCGCATAGCTCGACGTTTTCGACGCCCCAATTGCCAAGGACCTGCGCCAGACCGGCAGAAGGGACGAACGTTTTCCGAAAGTGATTGTAGAGGTTGCGGACGTAGTACTCGGCAACTTCCATCATCGCGTTGGTCGCGGTTTCGCCAAGGTACTTCATCGTGGTGCGTAGGTACGCCTCAGGAAAATGAGAATGGTAAAAACCAACGACCGGGATATGCAGCGCTTCGCCGGACATGATCGCTTTCCAGGCGACCTGATATGGATCGCTTGACTCGATGATTTGGGGTTTCTCTCGCTCAAGAATTTCTTCGACCGCATTCAGGTTGAACAGAGCCCGGTACCGAGAGGTTCGGGAGACAAGCGGCGAACCAATCAAATAGGTCTTCCCTTCGGGCGTTTCAATATGCTCGGTTTTTTCACCGGGGATAATAAGGAGATGCTCGTGCCCGAGGGCTTTGGCGTATTTTCGTTTCTCGCCAATGTAGCGTTTCACTCCGCCGCTGAATGGAGAATAGAACTGCGTAAGATCACAGACCTTCAGTGGGGGGTCGATGGATCTCTTCAGATAGCGGAAGCTCGGTAGCCGTGATGATTTGGTCAGTTGCAGATGATTGGCAGAGAGTGTCTTCCGGGCGTTGCACTCTGCAAATAGATTTTACAAAGCGATTTGCTGAGGGCAGCGAAAAATCCACGGACCTGTGATTGTCGGCGAGACCGGTTGGAGGAAGTGCTGGATTAACAGATCAAAACGCGTCCGTGGAGGCCGAACCTCAAGTAACGATTTGTGACACATATGCACAATCGGTCAACATGACACTTTATACGCGTCATAATGACGCACAACCGCTTTGACCGCAGTTCGGTTATCTGTGGTATCTGCCTAATTATCAATGTGTTATATGATTCGACGATCGTTGGTATACCTTAAGCTACGTATGATGCCGTGCTTAAGATTTTCGAAAGGAGAGCAAAACCAATGAACATCATTCGATACCAGCGAGTGCCACACCATGAGCTGTCGGTGGCTTTTGATCGGTTCGCCAATCTGCGGGAGGAGTTCGACCGAGTGTTTGACACCTCGTTCGGTTCAGTCTTCCGGCCACTCGGCTCGTTAAACCGATGGAACCCGGCCGTGGACGTTTACCAGAACAAGGATCAGTACACGGTCCATGCCGAGCTTCCGGGCCTCAAAAAGGAAGAGATCGAACTCTCGCTGAACGGTGACACCCTTACCATCAGCGGCGAACGGAAGCAGGAAACTAAATCTGAAGAAGGATCCCGCACCGAGCGGTTCTTCGGAAAGTTCCAGCGAAGTGTGATTCTGCCGGTTCCGGTGAATGCCGAAAAGGTGAACGCCACTTACAAGGACGGAATCCTGACGGTCGTTCTGCCCAAAGCGGAAGAAGCCAAGCCGAAGCAGATCCCTGTTTCTGTAACCTAAAGCCGCTGAACTTGGTCAATCAGCCCAAATGCAAAGGGCCGAGGCGCCCAAAGCCTCGGCCCGGCAGGGGCCAAACATTAAACCCTTCAATAGTCAATCATGAACACCCTTACTCGTGATCAAAACGTTCCACCGGATGGCACGGTCACACCGCAAAATGAATTTGCGGATCAACGCCAAGTCTACTACGTCACGCCCCTGGCCGACGTGGAGTCCACAGAAAATGCGTACACTGTCCGCGCTGAAATGCCTGGAGTCGACAAGTCGAATCTGGAAATCACAGTCGACAAAGGTGAACTCGCCATTGTGGGTCGGCGCCATGTCGAACCGCCTGCGGGAGAGCCGGTCTACCTGGAAATTCGGCGGGCCGATTTCCGTCGCGTCTATGAACTCGATCCGGCGGTCGACACCACTAAAATCACCGCCCATATTGAGCAGGGCGTCCTGACCTTGACCCTGCCCAAAGCAGAGGCCGTCAAACCGCGAAGAATCACGGTCGACTAACTCAGACGCCCTCCGAACGGGGGTCACAATAATCCGAGCGACAACGGTACAGAGGCGCAGGCTATTCCGGCCTGCGCTTCGCTATTTTTGCTATCTTCGGCAGAGTTTGAAAACCGACAAGGAGACATCCCCTCGCACGCCGAGGTTAACGACGGCGGCGCAGTAGCATACGCGTCTCGCGTGTAATCTGTTGACGTCAATGGCCGCGTGCAAAGAAAGGAATACACGCGGGATGCGGCATGCTACTGTGGCCGGCTCCTTGACGAAGTCGGCGCGCCGCCAGAGCTTTCCTGACCAATCCAAACGCAATTCGCCAATGCCATGAAAGCCATACGATTTCACAAAAACGGCGGTCCCGAGGTCCTTCAACTCGAAGAGATCCCTGTTCCGGAAATTCAGCCGGACGAAGTGCTGATCCGGGTAAACGCCGCGGGCCTGAATTATATCGATATCTACCAGCGCAGCGGTCTGTACAAGACAGTGCTCCCGTACGTCCCGGGAACGGAAGGTGCCGGCGTTATTGAAAGAATTGGTTCCAACGTGACAGCCTTAAAGCCTGGTACGCGCGTCGCCTGGGCGCTACACCCCGGGGCATTCGCCGAATATGCCGCGATTCCTGCTTGGAAAGTCGTCCCGCTCCCGGATGAGGTCGATGATCGGAACGGCGCCGCGATCCTGCTTCAAGGCATGACCGCACAATACCTGTGTGAAACGACTTACCCGGCAAAGGCAGGCGACGTCGCATTAGTACATGCTGGAGCCGGGGGCACCGGTCTGCTGTTGACCCAGATGCTGAAGAACAAAAATATCACCGTCTACACCACGGTCTCGACACCGGAAAAAGCTGCGATCTCGAAAGCGGCCGGTGCCGATGAGGCGATTCTCTACACCCAAACTGATTTCGCTGAAGCCGCCAGAAAATTAACCGACGGCAAAGGAGTAAACGTTGTCTATGATTCAGTCGGCAAAGCGACCTACGAAGGCAGCCTGAACGCTCTGCGCCCGCTTGGGATGCTCGTCTTGTTCGGCAACGCCAGCGGCCCGGTACCACCGATTGATCCGCTTGTCCTGACGCAGAAAGGATCGTTGTTCCTGACTCGCCCCGGCCTTGTTCACTATGCCGGAGACGCTGCCAGTTTCGCCGCCCGTTCGACCCGCGTCTTGGTCTGGGTCGCCACCAAGGAACTGAAACTCCGGATCGAACATATTTATCGGCTTGCCGACGTCGCCCAGGCTCAACGCGACATCGAATCCAGAAAAACAACGGGCAAACTTGTGATCGATATCCGCTGATCCATTAGCGAACTTGGGGCGGGATAAATCAGTGTTTGTTTTCCGACTCGTCCTCGCTAATCATGACGAGATCATGGCAGCCAAATCTCCCGAGGTGACTTCTAATGATCCAGCGTACACCGCTCGCAAAAAGAACCTGGATCTGGCCCTCCAGCAAATCGCCAAAGATTACGGGGAAGGCGCCATCATGCGCCTCGGAGACGATCATATTCTCCCGGTCGAAGTCATTCCGACCGGCAATATCCTGATCGACCGTGCCCTTGGCGTCGGTGGGTTTCCCCGGGGGCGAATCATCGAAGTTTTCGGTCCTGAATCTTCCGGCAAAACAACATTAACTCTAACCGTTATTGCGCAGGCGCAGAAACGTGGCGGGCTGGCCGGGTTCATCGATGTCGAGCATGCGCTGGATCCGCAGTACGCGCGCCGGCTCGGCGTCAATCTGGACGACCTGCTCGTTTCACAACCGAGCTCCGGCGAAGAAGCACTCCGGATCTGCGAGACCCTGATCCGTTCAAACGCCCTGGACGTGATCGTCATCGACTCCGTTGCGGCCCTGGTGACCAAGGCGGAGCTTGAAGGGGAAATCGGTGACGCCACCGTCGGCGCACAAGCCCGTCTCATGAGCGCCGCGCTCCGGAAACTTACCGCGCTGATTTCGAAAGCCCGGACAACCTGTATTTTCACTAACCAGATCCGGGAAAAAATCGGCGTCATGTTCGGCAATCCCGAAACGACGCCGGGAGGCAAAGCCCTCAAATTCTACTCCAGCGTCCGAATCGATATACGCCGGATCAATGCCATTAAGCAGCCTGATGGCACAGTGGTCGGTAACCGGACCAGAGTGAAAGTGGTCAAGAACAAAGTCGCACCGCCGTTTACCGAAGCCGAGTTCGACATTATGTACAACGAAGGGATCTCGAACGTCGGAGCTTTGCTTGATCTCGCCTTAGAGAAAAACATCCTCGAAAAACGCGGTTCCTGGATCTCGTACAAAGGCCAGCAACTTGCCCAGGGGCGCGACGCCGCCAAAGAAGCCCTGCGCGCAGATCAAACCCTTTATGAAGATCTCGAGCTCGCCGTTAAAGCCGCACTTGACGAGGACGCGGCGAAACGCAAATAGCGGATTATTCTCATTGCTCACTCCGCCGATGAAATTTGTCCCGACTCGCCATCCTGATTCGTCGCATACCTGAACAACATAACTAAATATACCCCTTATGAGCCGAGCTCGAGTATTGGTCGGCACCCGAAAAGGTGCATTCATTCTGACCGCCGACGGGACCCGCAAAGATTGGGAAGTCAGCGGCCCGCATTTCGGCGGCTGGGAGATCTATCACGTAAAAGGTTCTCCGGCTGATCCGGACAGGTTATACGCGTCGCAAACCAGCGGTTGGTTCGGCCAGATCCTGCAGCGTTCCGATGACGGTGGAAAAACGTGGGAAGCAGTCAGCAACGAGTTCAAGTACGACGGTAATCCCGGCACCCACCAATGGTATGACGGCACCCAACACCCCTGGGAATTCAAACGAGTATGGCACCTTGAGCCTTCTCCGACCGATCCGGACACAGTCTACGCCGGGGTCGAGGACGCGGCCCTCTTCAAAACCGTCGATGGCGGCCGTTCCTGGCAGGAACTTCCAGGTTTGCGAAGCGCAAAAGGCAAGATCTGGCAGCCTGGCGCCGGCGGTATGTGTTTGCACACCATCCTTCTTGATCCGATCCGTCCCGAAGAAATTTTCGTCGCTATTTCTGCCGCAGGCACCTTTCGCTCCGGTGACGGCGGCGGCACTTGGCGCCCGGTCAATAACGGGCTGAAATCTCCTTATGAACTGCCTGACCCGGATGCAGAGGTCGGCCATTGCGTTCATCGAATCGCGAGGCATCCGTCGCGCTCGGGGGTCCTGTTCATGCAGAAGCATTGGGATGTTATGCGCTCCGACGATAGGGGTGATTCCTGGCACGAAGTCAGTGGGAACCTCCCTTCAGACTTCGGTTTCCCGATCGATGTTCACGCGCATGAACCGGAAACGATCTATGTCGTTCCGATCAAGAGCGATTCAGAACATTACCCGCCAGACGCCAAGCTCCGCGTTTACCGGAGCCGGACGGGCGGCAACGAGTGGGAAGCACTCACAAAAGGCCTTCCGCAACGCGACTGTTACGTCAACGTCCTGCGTGACGCCATGGCCGTCGATTCACTAGACCCTTGCGGCATCTATTTTGGAACTACCGGCGGACAGGTTTACGCGTCGGCCGACAGCGGTGACACCTGGAACCCGATCGTACGCGATCTCCCGGCAGTACTATCAGTGGAAGTCCAAGTCCTTGCGTAATCATAACGATGATCCGCGTTGTCCTCCCATTTCATCTTCGGAACCTGGCCCGGGTCTATGATGACGTTGAGCTCGAGATCAGCTCCGCCCAGAACGGACCTGTCACGCTTGGAGCGCTGCTCGATTCAATTGAACTGCGTTTCCCGGTCCTGCGCGGAACGATCCGGGATCCCGACACACTCCGCCGGAGACCTTTCGTTCGGTATTACGCCTGCAAAGAGGATCTTTCGCACGCGCCGCCCGAGACGCCGTTGCCTCCTGAAATCGTTGCCGGCGCCGAACCTTTCATGATCATCGGCGCAATGGCCGGGGGCTAACCGCAAAAAGCACGTCCGCCGGCCGCCGGACCGAAGCAACGAGGTCATTGTGGGTTAGAACGGGCGAGGCCTGGTAGGGACGCGCTCCTGCGCGATCCGGCGTTGCACGTTTCGACGGCCTTTTTCGCACACGATCGGGGGATGTTTTGGCTGTGCAATCTTTATTGGACGTGCGAGCCCGGATCGCGCGGGAGCGCGTCCCTACCAGGCCTCGCCCTACCGCTTCCTCAGACTGATCCCCTTATACGCGCGGATTGTCGCCGTGATCGCTTTTTCCACCGGCAACCGCTCCATGCTCGAAGCCCCGTAAAAGCCGTGCACTCCCTCCGTGCGGTGAAGCACATACTCGGCATCCTCGGGCTCCGAGATCGGGCCTCCGTGACAGAGGACGATGACATCCTTGTTCACGCGCTTGGCGGCGTCGGCGATCTCCTGCACTTTGGCTGGTGCATTTTCCAGATTCACCGCCGTCGTTGCGCCGATCGATCCCTTCGTGGTCAAACCGAGATGCGCCACGACAATATCGGCGCCCGCCTGAGCCATCGCCACGGCGTCTTCGGAGTTGAAACAGTACGGCGTTGTCAGAAGATCCATCCCGTGCGCGAGCCGGATCATGTCGATCTCGAGGCCGAATCCCATCCCGGTTTCTTCCAGGTTTTGGCGGAACAATCCATCGATGAGACCGACGGTTGGAAAGTTTTGCACTCCCGAAAAACCGGCATCGGAAACCTGCCTTAGAAAGAGAGGCATTTGGCGGAAAGGATCTGTCCCACAAACCCCGGCAAGCACCGGAGTATTTGGCACAATCGTGAGGACCTCACCGGCCATCTCCAAAACGATCGCGTTTGCATCCCCATACGGCATCAGCCCGGAGAGCGACCCGCGCCCGGCCATGCGGTACCGACCGCTATTATAAATGATGATCAGATCGACACCGCCGGCTTCTTCAAATTTAGCGGAGATTCCCGTTCCTGCTCCGCCCCCAATAATGGGGCGTCCTTCGGAGATAATCCTTCGCAGCCGCTCCAAGACTTGCTGTCGTGTAAATGCCATTTCTAATTCTCCTTAAATCCTCGGGATGGCCGAGACAGAATCCAGGTCCAAGGGTCCTGTCCTCGAATTAGCATGTTTCTGATGAATCAGCTCCAGCATCATCTCGACCGCTTTTGACGCAAACGCCCGGTCATTGATGTTCGCATCGAGCTCGACGACCGGGATCTCGGGTTTCAGGGTCGCTTTGATTCCGTCAATCAGCGCCTGGTCGGCCTCCCGATCGCAGAAGGGCTTCCCGTCGCCGTCCAACATCGAGACCCCACGCGTTGGGATCAAAAACGCGACCGGCCCGGTAGCCGCATTGGCTTTCCGTGCAAAGATCTCCCCCATCTGGCGATTCTCTTCCGCATTCGTTCGCATCAACGTGACAGACGGGTTCCATTCATAAAAAAGCCGCTTCGCTTTCCGGTATTCCTCGGGAACCGTCGATGGCGCACCGTAATTCGCCATATCGACACAACCAGGAACGATCAAGTGCGGCACACCGCGTTGACCAGGCGCGTCCAACCGCTCTGGACCGGCGCTGAAAACTCCATGACAAAGTTCATCGGCCCATTCCGTTGTTGTGATATCCAGGACTGCCTCAACTAATCCATCAGCAACAAGCGTCTCCATCGCGCGGCCTCCGGCTCCTGTCGCATGAAAGACGAGCACCTCATACCCTTCTGTTTTCAGCAACTTGAGGCATTCGTTCACGCAATCGGTCGTATTCCCGAACATCGACGCAGTAATTATGGGTTGATCCCCACTCGCTTCAGGCGGCGCATTTTGCACCATTCCGCAGATCGCGCCTGCAGCCCTGCTATAGATCAATCGCGAGATTCGGTTAAGCCCAGCGACATCCACGATCGAGGGAACCATCGTGATATCTTTGCCTCGGACGTAGAACGAAACATCGCCTGAAGCAACGGTTGACACCAGTACCTTAGGAACTCCGATCGGAAGAGCGCGCATGGCTGACGCAATAATCGACGAGCCGCCTGAACCACCCATTCCGATAATGCCGTCAAATTTACCCTGTTCGTACAGCTCCCGGACCAGCTTCGGCGCGGCCCGATCAAATGCTTTCATCGCCTCGGCTTTATCTTTCCGAGCGCGAATTTCGTCGATATTCAGTCCGCCCGCCTTCAACACTGCATCGGCTTCAAGGTCAACCGGAAAAAGCGTCGTACTCCCAAGCACTCCGATATTCACGGTTAACACTTGTATTCCGAGCTTGATTATCTCTTCACGCAAGAATGCGTGATCATCGCCTTTCGTGTCGAAGGCGCCAACCATACAGACTGTTTCGGCCATCTTGGGGATCAGGTTGATTGATTGAATTAACGCGGTCAGTAAGAATTAGCAGAATTAACAAACTATCGGGTCATACAGCCGGTGTCACTGTGCATCCCGGAATTTCCCGAAGGAGCCTTTCCGGGCCGACCGGCGAGTAAACAACAATCAGCTCCAACGTCTCTTTCCCGGTATTCACCGTCGAGTGATAGATGTCCGCTGGAATGTAGATGCTCGCGCCCGGGCCAACTGTCACCGCGGGCCGATCGTCCACCATCTGCTCGCCTTCTCCTGAGACCACATAAATTATCTCTTCCGATCCAGGATGATTATGTCGTTCGTGTCCTTTGCCAGGCGCCAGCTTAACGATGCCGAAGCTGAAGCGATTCGCACCGGTCACCACCGGTTCACTGAGGAAATGAATGGTTCCCCAGTCAAATTCCACGCGATCAACGTCCGTTGTCGTCGTGATTACGCCAGATCCAAGTTTTTGCATATAATGGGGGTAAGAGGGTCCGATACAGTCGACCGCGGACTTGTTTCGTTCAATGAAGTTTCTTTTTTTCAGCCAGGCGAAGTAGCATACACGTCCGCGTGTATCGTTTTTCAGTTGCGCGCACTATAACGCGCCGAACAGAATACACGCGGGACGCGTATGCTACGCGCCGAACAGAATACACGCGGGATGCGTATGCTACGCGCCGAACAGAATACACGCGGGATGCGTATGCTACGCGCCGACGCGCTCCCAGCGTCCTGCGGCTGCCGACCGTAAGACAGCATCCACCACATGCTCGGTCTTCATCGCTTCCTCGAACGTGGGCTGTGCGGGTTCTTTTCCATCGATCGAATTCAGAAAATCCGCAATGGCATGGATGAATGAGTGTTCGTATCCGATCGCCAGGCCCGGCACCCACCAATTTGCCATGTACGGATGATCACCATCCGTAACATGGATCGAGCGCCAGCCTCTCAACGTTCCTTCGTCTTTGTGATCGAACCATTGCAGCCTGTGCAAATCATGCAGATCCCAGGCAATCGATCCATGTTCGCCATTGATCTCCAGCGTATACAACGCTTTATGACCCCGGGCGTACCGGGTCGCTTCAAACGTCGCCAACGAACCGTTATGAAATCGCGCAAGGAAGGCGCTTGCGTCGTCAATTCCGACGTTTTCCATCTTACCAGTTAGATTGTGCTTCCGCTCTTTCACGAACGTTTCCGTCATCGCCGAAACTGAATCGATCCCTCCGTTTAACCAGATCGCAGTGTCGATGCAGTGCGCGAGCAGATCACCGGTCACACCGCTTCCGGCCGTATTAACATCCAACCGCCATAACGCGGCGCCCCCCTGCGGCACGTCCGGAGAAATGGTCCAATCCTGAAGGAATTTTGCTCGGTAATGATAGATCCGGCCGAGTTTACCGGACTCGATCATCTTCTTTGCCAGGGTCACCGCTGGAATCCGGCGATAGTTGTACCAGACCATTGTCCGGACCCCGGCTTTCTTCACGGCATCCACCATTGCCTGCGCTTCCTTGAGATTTCGCGCCAGCGGCTTTTCACATAAAATCGTCTTGCCCGCCTGCGCCGCCGTAACAGCGATTTCGGCATGGGTGTCGTTCGGACTCGCGATATCGATGATATCAATCTCCGGATCATCGATCAACCGCCGCCAGTCCGCATAGTGCGATTCGTACCCCCATTTGTGAGCAAATTTTTCAACTTTTGCCGCGTCTCGCGCGGCAACAGTCTTTAGCACAGGCCGATACTTAAGATCGAAAAACTGGTTGACTGACAAATACGCGTTTGAATGCGCGCGTGCCATGAACCCATAGCCGACAAGGCCGATATTCAGTTTGTTCATACAGGTCGTATTTACTCGTTCCAGCCGTGCGCTTCGCGGACTGCGATCATCGCACCGAGAATCGAATTCCATGTCTCCTGTTTCAACATCACTTCGTTCGGGAACATGCAGCCATCCCAACAGATGTGCCTGAATGCTTTCGTTAACCGGCCCTGGTTGTCCCGGAGCCAATACCCGGCGTCATGCGCGATCTGGAGTCTCCCGTTCGGATCGTCGGGCAAACAATGCCGGCCGGTCTTATCGTGCGAGCCGCTTCCTTTTACGGTTCCATCGTTCTGAGCAACGTGGAAATCGATCGTCCACGGACGCAGCGCATCGGTCATCGTCTTCAAGGCATCGTCCAACTGCTTCTCGTCTTTCCAGTCAAAGCCCTGTGGCAGAATCGCATCCTCAGGCGCGTTCACCCCGAGCGTGTAAAGCAACGTGTGCGCCATGTCGGCCTGGAACCCGAGCGTCTCCGGCCGGTCCACAAGCTCCAGCAACTCGACCATTCTCCGCCAGCTGTGCATTCCGCCCCAGCAAACTTCGCCTTCAGCCGCCAGACGTTCGCCGTAGTCTTCCGCGATCCGGCAACTTTCGCGAAACGTCGAAGCGATCTTCTTCGATCCCTCCGGGTCACTGGCCCAGGTCCCGGGATCCGTCGCGGAATCGACTCGCACAACACCGGTCGGTCGTATCCCGATTTCACGCAACGTTCTGGAAATGCGGCATGCCTTCCGGACCTGATCGAGGAACCGCTGCCGTTGCTCCGGCGTGCCCATGGCGGATCCGCCTCCTGTCGGCGGCCACACCGGCGCAACAACCGAACCGGCCGCTAGATTCTTCGAAGCAAGTTTATCCGCCAATGCTTTAAGCTGGTCGTCAGTTGAATTGATGCTGATGTGCGGATCGGACAGGAAAAGGTCCACCCCTTCGAACCGGGCGCCGTTGCTCTCAGCCGCCGCAGTGAGATTCAGCATGGTGTCGAGATCGATAAAGGGCTCCGAGCCAGGTCCCTTACCGACGAGTCCCGGCCACATTGCGTTGTGTAACTTGGGGAAGTTATTCATGAAATCTGATAAGACTTCACCAGCTTGGTTTCAATCCCGATCCGCGCTAAACTAGTGAACCCGTTTTTCTTCCGACAGCGAAATAAATGCGATTTCCCTCTCCCAATGTTGTCGAATCTGTTTTATTGAAGCGACGTTCGTTCGTCAAAAAGACTCGACCGCATTGGCGGATCGGAGCTGAACAAATAATCACCCCCCAAAATCGGAACAGCCGGACCTCGACCTATGAAAATCGGCATGAACATGCTTCTCTGGGCGACTCATGTAACCGAGGAGCACTACCCTCAACTTGAAAAGATTAAAGCGACCGGGTTTGATGGTGTGGAGATCCCCATCTTCGGCGGAGACGAAGCGCACTACAAAAAATTGCATCGCAAACTGGATGAACTGCAGTTAACCTGTTCAACTGTCACCGTTGCCACTCCGGAAGCCAGTGCAATCAGCCCTGATCCGGTCATCCGGAAAGCGGCCGTCGAACGACTCACCACGATCGTTCGCTATTCGGCGATTCTCGGAGCCGATATCCTGTGCGGACCGTTTCACCAGCCATTAGGCGTCTTTTCCGGAACGGGACCGACAGAAGATGAATTCAAATTTGCGATGGATGTGCATCGCGCCGTGGCAGACGAAGCGAAGCGGGAGGGAGTAAGGCTAGCGGTCGAATTTTTGAACCGGTTTGAATGCTATTTCTTAAACACCATGGGGGCGACCGCTGCTTATGTGCGCCGTATCGATCATCCGAATTTCAAGGCGTTGTACGACACCTTTCACGCGAACATCGAAGAGGTGGACCAGTCGAGTGCCTTCCGTGAAAACGCGAATGTGATCTCGCACGTTCATATCTCGAATAACGATCGCGGCGTACCGGGACGCGGTCACATCGATTTCCCAAATATCTTTAAGGCGATCAAGGCCAGCGGCTACGATGGATGGCTGACGATCGAAGCATTCGGGCGGGCACTCCCTGATCTGGTCGAGCCGACACGTGTCTGGCGTGATTTCTTCAAGTCGCCGGATGAGGTCGTAGTGGACGGCCATAAATTCATCCAGGAAACCTGGAAAGCGGCTTAGCCACGGCCCCACACCGGTCACGCAGGGGCGTGACCCTACTATGTCGAGCCGGACCGGGACATAAGATTAACGATGAGCGAAATCCTTAAACTCCGAAACATATCAAAGACGTTCCCCGGTGTCCGGGCGCTGCAGAACATCTCGTTCGATTTGAAAGAGAACGAGGTTCACTGCCTCTGCGGGGAAAACGGCGCCGGCAAGTCGACGTTGATAAAAATTCTTTCGGGCGCCTATCAACCGGACGAAGGAGGCGAGATATACTTTGAAGGACGCAAGATCGTATTGAACCCCCATTTCGCCATGAAAATGGGAATCCAGACGATCTATCAGGAGCATGTCGTCTTCGAGACGCTGAGCATCGTGGAGAACATTTTCACCGGCTCGGAAATCGTCAACCGAGGTCTGCTGCAGAAGCGCGAAATGCGGCGCCAGACCGCTGAGGTTCTGAAATACCTGAAGAGCGACCTCAGCCCGGACGCGAAACTGAGCGAGCTCAGTAGCGGCGAACAAAAGACGGTAGAGATCGCGAAAGGGCTGGTGTTCAAGCGACGGGTAATCATCCTGGACGAACCGACTGCCTCGTTCTCTTCGGTCGAGATCGAGAATCTCCTGGATATTATTCAGACGATAAAAAAAACCGGGCTTGGAATCATCTACATCTCCCATCACCTGGAAGAAGTCTTCCGAATCGCCGATCGCGTCACGGTCTTGAGGGACGGACGCAAAGTCAGTGTGTATGACATCAACGGTTTGACCAGGGAGACTCTGATCAAGGACATGGTCGGCCGCGATCCCTCCACCTTCTATCAACGCGAACGGGTGCCGATCGGCGAAGTGGTTTTTGAAGCCCGAAACGTGACAGGCAACGATGCAAGAAACGTTTCGTTCGTCCTCAGAAAAGGAGAGATACTCGGAATCGCCGGAATGGCCGGATCGGGCCGGTCCGAACTCATGAACGTTCTGTTCGGCAGCGCGCCGCTTGAATCGGGCGAAATCCTGATTCGCGGCCAGGCAGTCAAGCATTCAAATCCGCAGTCGGCAATCAAAAACAAGATGTGTTTCATCACCGAAGATCGGCAGAACACCGGACTCTTTTTGCCTCAGACCATCGCGCAAAACGTGACAATTGCGAACTTGGTAAACACCCCGGAATTCTTGGTCCGGCAGGCCGATGATTCGCGGACCGGCCTAAGATTCATCAAAGAGCTCAACATCAAAGCGAACGATGCCCGGATACGCGTCGTGAATCTTTCCGGAGGCAACCAGCAGAAGGTGGTGCTCGGAAAATGGTTCAACACGAACGGTGAGATTTTCATTTTCGACGAGCCAACCATCGGCATCGATGTCGGGTCAAAACAGGAGATTTATAAGGTCATGGTCGACCTCCTCAAACAAGGCAAAGCGATCCTCATGGTCTCCTCCGACATGCCGGAAATTATCTCCATGAGCGACAGGGTGATGGTTATGAAGAACGGTCAAATGGCGGCCGAACTGACTACCAAGGAGATCTCGGAAGAGAACATTCTTACCTATTCGATCGGACACAAAGAGATATGAGTAACGAGAAAGTTGCGGCGCAGCCGCAACCACAGAAGCGGCCGCGGGCTGACTCTATCTTTAAGCGGCACGAGAACCTGACGGTATTATCGATCTTTGTCGGGTTCGTCATCGTCATCATCATCCTGCAGTTGATCATGTGGGGCGGACAGAAATTCCCGACGTTCATTTCTCCGGTGAACCTGTTGAATATTCTGCAGCAAGTTGGTGTACCAGGGATCGTCGCGGTCGGCATGACGATCGTCATGATCTCCGGCGGAATTGATCTCTCGGTCGGGATGCTCGCTTCGCTCGTTTCGATCGTCACGGCGCTTGGGATCTCGAAATGGCACTACGGCGTCGTCCCCTCGATTCTGCTGGGAATCGGTTCCGCGGTCGCGCTGGAGGCGATCATGGGCTACGTCATTTCCCGGACGAAAGTTGAACCGTTCATCATCACGCTTGGCGGAATGATCACATTTCAGGGCATCGCGCTGCTTCTCTGCAATTCGCGCGAAGTGATCATGAACGGCGAACTCGATTTTTTCAAAGCCAACCTCATCCAGGGCGCGAAGGATCCGGTCAGTCATCTCAATCTGATCATTCCGCCCTACGTCCTAATTTTCTTCCTGATCGCGCTCCTGGCCGGCTTGCTCCTGAACTATACCAAGTACGGACGAAGGATCTATGCCGTCGGGACCAATCCGTATGCCGCCTATCTGGCGGGCGTCAACGTCCAGAACATGAAACTCTCCGTGTACGTCATCATGGGATTTCTAGTCGGTCTCGGCGGCGTAATGTTGCTCGCGCGCGTCAACACCGGGATCATCACTTTGGGTCAAGGTCTCGAGATCGACAGTATCGCAATGGTCGTCATCGGCGGAACCGCCTTGAAAGGGGGGAAAGGGAACATCGTTGGAACGTTGATCGGTGTCTTCTTTCTCGGGTCGATCGGGAATGCCATGAATATGCTCCGGCTGCCCTCCGAAGTTCAGTTTGTTGCCAAAGGGCTTGTCGTAATCATTGCGGTATCCGCGGGTGACGTTTCCGCCAGAATTTCCGGGTTTTTATCAAGGAGGAGAGAGCTGCGATTGGGCGCAGCCCAGACACCATTGGGGCAAAAGGGGACAACGATGGAATCGAGCAAATAACAAATCAGGCAGTACGAACCAATCCACGATAGATGCAAACAAACAATCAGAGGAGAAGCAGATTACATCTGCACCAGACCCCATTGATAGCTGGCTTAGCCGTTCTGGGAGCCATCAGCTGTCTTTCGGCCGGTATCACCGCCCAGGCGGCAGATACCGGGCAAGGCAAAGTCATCGGTTATTACATGGATAACTCGGATGACTATTACAAAGCCGGTTTCCAGGTATTCAAGGCACTAGCCACGAACGCCGGTTGGCAGGTCCTGGATGTAGTGGGCCAGGGAACAGCCCCCGAACAGGTGGCCGCAGTTGAGAATTTCATTACCCAGAAAGTCGACGCAATCGTCGTTGTCCAGAACTCCCCGGAAACAACTTCGGAATGTTTGAAAAAAGCGCACGCCGCCGGGATTCCGGAGTTCCATCTCACGCACAACCCGCCAAATGAACCAGGGCTCGCGGGCTTTGCCGGGTTCGACTGGGTCTACGACGGTGAACTGGCCGCGCAATCGGCACTGAAACATGGCGCCAAAAAAGTCATCATGATCGAAGGGAAACTCGGTCAAGGCACAGCCGCCGGTCAGACCCAGGGGTTCCTGCAAGGCTACAAAAAAGCCGGGAAAGATATCGGCAGCCTCCTTGACAGCGTCGGAGTGCGAGGGGCAGGCGGCAAAGATCTTCAGGTTGTCTTCTGGGGATCGGGCGGTTGGTTTGCGGATCCGGCCAAGAAAGTGATGCAGGATGCGATTACCTCTCTCGGGCCCGACGGATTCGACGGGGCCTATGTCCAGAATGACGAAATGATGACTGGGGCATTGCAGGCCATGGAAGAAGCCGGCCTCGATCCGAGCAAATATTGGCTCGGTGCCAGCAACGGCAAAGAAAAATCGTGGGACTGGGTCGCCAAAGGTGAAACCACTATGGACGTCAACCAATGCCCGACGCTCGAGGCCGATATCGCATTCCAGCAGATCACTGCCTACTTCGACAAAAAGCCGTATAAGAAGGCTGTCTTTGTCAACTTCAATCCCTTCGAGAAAGACACCCTGGACAAAGGCAAAATGATCCCCTGGATCCTCAATGATTACATGAAGAAGCGCGAGGCCAATGCCTTCGTTTACGACATCAACGATCCCGCCTTCCGGGCGAATCCGGCGTATCAGTAATCAACGAGCGGGCACGTTGAAGTTAGCAGCGACGATGACGAGGGCCGCGAGTAGCGGCCCTTGCGGTCACGCTCCTGCGTGACCGTGTGCCACGATGGTAGGGTCACGCTCCTGCGTGACCGTGTGCCACGATGGATCGGGTCACGCTCCTGCGTGACCGTGTGCCACGATGGATCGGGTCACGCTCCTGCGTGACCGTGTGCCACGATGGTAGGGTCACGCTCCCGCGTGACCGTGTGCCACGATGGATCGGGTCACGCTCCCGCGTGACCGTGTGCCACGATGGTAGGGTCACGCTCCCGCGTGACCGTGTGCCACGATGGTAGGGTCAAGCTCCCGCGTGACCGTGGGGCGATACCCCAAAAGCCCTACCACCAGAACCCCGGCTTGAACACTGACCTCGGTAGGGCCAGTCGCACACCCTTTGCACAAGACCTGCCCGGATTCGCTGTGGGACGGAGCTGTATCCAGAACACACTGAAATTATGAATAAATTATTTTCAATTAAGTCGACCGGATGGTTCCGAGAGATCGACTGGCAACGTTTATCAAGTCTGCTTTTGGGGTATCGCCGTGCCGGTCACGCGGAAGCGCGACCCTACCATGACGCCACACCGGCCACGCGGCAGCGTGAACCTTTCGAGATGTCCAAACTCCAGCACCATTGAACAGCGGGGGCGGAGGTAGCGTAGGCGTTTCTGCCTGCGCGCTCCGCGCCTTTGGATCGAGGTGAGGTTCCCCCCTCGAGGCCTCGCCGACACGGCTTCTCCTTTGGTTGCGGCTATGCCGCGCTGTGCCTCTGCAGTGAATCATCTTCTGCAGGCAAAACGTCAAAAACAGAGTTGCGCCGTGCCTCCTTTGGTTTTAAGTAGGTTCTCCTCTGGATTACGGGCGCGGTTAGCTCAGTGGTAGAGCACTACCTTGACACGGTAGGGGTCACAGGTTCGAACCCTGTATCGCGCACCAGGCCTTGAAAATCCGCCACTTACGTCGATTTGAGGATCCAGAAAAGGCTGATCCCGTAACAACACCGATAAAATGCGGGTCCTTATTTATGAGGTTTTACGTTGAAGCAAAAGCCACTAAGGCAACCGAGACCGAAGAAACTCATGCGGTGTCATGGTCGGAAGAGATATTCGGCAGGCAATAGAGCAATTCAAAACCGGAACCGAAGCGAAACAGCTTGAACTACCGTTCTGAAGGCAAAGGGGGAATTTTAGGGGAATTCTAATAGAATGCCTGATCGAGCCGGCCAACCCGGTCAACCTCAGCCGGCACCAACAACCGGACAAGTGCCAATGTTGGTCCAAGTTGGCCAAACTGTTGCACTCACTACCGGACCGATTCCACCGCCCGAACAGCTCGCAGCCTATGATCACATTGTTCCTGGCGTAGCGAATCGAATTCTTTCGATGACTGAGACTGAACAAAAAAATCGCACGACGATCATTTCCGCCCAAATCCGCCAGAGCGAGCGGGCCCAATGGTTGGCATTCGCTCTAGCCCTATGTTTTTTAATTGCATGCGTTTGGGTGACACTAGTGTTATGTCCCTTAAAAACGTGACAAGAACTGAATTTCTGCTATCATACATGAATGGCGCGTCCGATATTGCAGCTGCAGGCAACCGACGAGGAACTCGTTGAACTAAGCCGAATGGCCCGAGGCACGAAAGTATCGGTAGGAGATCGTTTCCGGGCAAAGATTATTCTGCTTCGGCTTGAGGGTAAGGCCGAAACGGAGGTGGCAAGGACGCTTGGATGCAGTATGGGAGCGGTTTGCAAGTGGTCAAAGCGCTTTGATGCCTACGGAATAGCGGGGCTTACGGAAGCGCCCGGAAGAGGTCGCAAGGCCCGACTGCCAGCCGAGAGAATCTCTTTAATTGTTGAACGGGCGACTCGACCGCCGCAGGGTCGAACTCGATGGAGCGTCCGTTCCATGGCGCGCGAAGCCAGGGTAAGCAAGAGCACCGTACAACGCATCTGGAACCACAATGACATTAGGCCACATCGGCTGGAGACCTTTAAGATTTCCAATGATCCGAACTTTGAAGTGAAATTCTGGGATGTTATTGGGCTGTATATAAATCCGCCCGAGCGGGCCTTGGTACTGTGCTGTGACGAGAAGAGTCAGTGCCAAGCCCTGGAGCGCACGCAGCGCCCCCTTCCTCTGAAGAAAGGTTACGCACGCACCCAGACCCATGACTATATCCGGCACGGCACGATCACGCTCTTTGCCGCTCTGAGCTATCTGGAAGGTAAAATTATCTCTCGAACTGAACAATCCCATACCCACATCGAATGGTTGCGGTTCTTAAAGCAGATCGACCGGGAAACCCCTCGAGAACTTGATCTGCACCTCATTGTCGATAACTACGCGACGCATAAACACCCGACCGTTCAGCGCTGGCTCAAGGCTCACCCTCGCTTTCACATGCATTTTACTCCGACTAGCTCCTCATGGTTAAACCTCGTCGAGCGATTTTTCGGGGAACTCACGGCGGACGTTGTCCGCGAAGGCAGCTTCCAATCCACTCGTGAGTTGGTGCGTGCAATTGAATCCTATCTGGCAGACCGCAACCAGGATCCAAAGAAATATGTTTGGCGAGCCTCCGGTCTTAAAATCCTAGAAAAAATCCGACGAGCCAGAGAAGCGCTCGCCGCGGCAGATATTCTTTCTACGTAATTAAGGGACACGACACTAGCTGGTTCACCCTGGTTCTCGTGTGCTGATCGGCGGTTTAGAGGCTACAAATCGTTTCCGGGCGTCTTAGCACCAGGCGTAATCTGGATTGCAGCGGAGAAAGCATGAACGGCTTCCGGCGTTCCGACTAGGAACATGTCAACGTTACCTACTGCGTTCGGAACGAAGGCGGCAATGTCTTTCTTCGCATCTTGCCAACTTTTACCATTGCTATCCGCTAAACCCGGAGCCCAGCCCGTGCCATTAGCGAACAGAAGTCTCATTAGATCGGCATCGGTAATGCTAGGCTTGATGTAAAGGCTTAAGACAACCTTCCCGTCGCTTACAAGGACAGAAATTCTATAGCTTTGGTAAACAAACGTAGTAACGGGAAATCCCGCCATCTCCGTTGATGAGATCGGCTTTCCATAATGTTGCTGGCACTCGTCAAGAGTCCAACCTAGTACGGCTTGCGCCGTATTCGCAATGGTCAGGCTGGCGATTACCATCAGTGTTACCAGGCTTCTTTTCATAGTTTTCTCTATACAGCGCCTGTCTCCCAAAGGGCATTGAAACACTCGACAGCGTGGCGAAAACAGGGTCGGGTCTTATCGGCCGCGCTAAACAAGCTCTTGGTAATTTCAGTCAAAGCCGTAATCGTTGCCTGCTGTTCGGCGATCTTACGATTCAAGTCAGCGATGTAGTTGACGTTCAGGTGGACGGGTACCGGTACGGGTGCGGTATTCATAGCGGGTTCCTTTCTTGTGGGCTCGTCTCCGGCGATACGGTCTCGAACCGTGGTGTCTATCATCGCCTGTTCCTTCTTGGTGCCTTCACCGGAAATGAGCCTGCAATTCTTCATTGTTCTCTCCAAGGGTCGTGTGACGGTTAGTTGTGATCTGGACCGTTGTTCGGTGGAGTTTCGTGGTCGCACAAGTAGGGCGTGAACACGTAGTGAATGCCCTCTTTGATCATCTGGTCCAACTCTGCAGGAGTCGGCCGGTAATTGTAACCGGACTGTTCCAGATAGATTTCCCCGGCATCGGCTATTGCGTCCAACTCGGCATCGGCTATCTCGTTGGCGTAGTATTCTGATTCGTTCACGTCTCTACCGGTTCTTGGTTATGCGGGCGTGCTCACCGTGCGATATTAACTCCATGGTGCAGACCACTGCCCATCTTAGGTCTCGGGTAACGATCCGGGGTGTAGTCTCCCCGATCACTGACACAGTATATTCTGTTAAGCACATAGGATTCTTTCTTCGGGCTGGGTTGGTTGGTCGGGGACATAGCGGCAACCGTGTGTTGTTGATACGGACCTGACACCCTTCGAAATTCTCCCAGTCGGTAACTTCGCTGGCACTCATCGGCTCCGGGGTTACTTTTTTTTCCTTGTTCACCGCTCATCCTCCTGATTAAACATCTCAGCTGGATCGACCTTGTTCTCAATGTTTTGTGGCTGATAAAGCCCAGCGGAGCCGCTTTGCTAGCTGTTTGTTTGGCTGTGCGCTTGCCTGACGCGGGATCGTAGAACCCCTTCTGGAATTTAAATTTCCTCGCGGGAAATTTTGTACGTCGAAACGGGACGATGAGATTTTCGCTTAGTACAAGTGGCGTTTTCTAAAAGAATTAACTGTCCCTACGGGACTGGACGGGTCTTTCTTCTTTTTCCAGGCACTTCGTGCCAGGCTACCCTCGTTTTGATCCCTCCGGGATAAATGCGTAATGACACCTTCCCGCCGCTGCGATAAGTTAGCGCTTATGGGCTTCAGCCCAGGCTGAAGCCCTGGGCTTAGTTCTCGTGCGCCTTTGGCGCGGAAAACGCCGAAACCTCCTTTTAAAAAGCTTTTCAACAGCCCCGCCAAAGCGCTTGAATACAAGACCAACCTGTCCAACTAGCGATTATTTTGGACAGCAGTGGGCGTTTACCAATGCCGATCCACTGATCAACAATATGGGATTTTCCGATTGACTCTGGCTGGAACCACCAAAGTATGGACGAAAGCGTTGCCGGAATCGACCGTCGGGTCTGGCCGTTGCAGGAGATGCCAAATATCTAGACCGAAACCCACTGTGAAAACGAACTGGTGGAAGAAGGTGTTTGAGGCTGCTTTGTGGAATTGCCGTTTGATTGTTCTGTTCTCGGTAGTAACGAGCGTTCTGGCGGGCCTGGATCTGTTCTTTGTTATTGGGTTGGAGTCGTTTCGCGTTCTGCTGAACTTGGTCCGCTCTTCCGACCTTGCGATGGGAGTTGATCAAAAGGAATTGATCCTTCGTGATAGCATACTGCGCATGATCTCACTGATCGATGGTTATCTGCTCGGGGCGTTTATGTTCATCTTCGGATTTGGCATGTATGAGCTTTTTCTGGCGGATTTCCAGGCGGCAAGATCTTCCCCGGCTTCCGGCAGAATTCTCCAAATCAAATCGCTAGAAGACCTGAAAACCCGGCTAGGAAAGGTGATACTGATCATTCTGATCGTCGAAGTCTTCAAAGATGCATACGACGTCAAAGCGCACAGCACGCTCGATCTTCTTTACGTTGCCGCCGCGATCGCGCTAATCGGGCTCGCGCTGTATCTGACCCATAGCTCCGCGCCAGCGAAAAAGACCGGACCGCAGGAAGACGACGGTCCCGTCGACAGTTGAGATTTGCCTTCCAAACGGTCGGAAGATTGGGTGGGTTCAATCCATTGTCTCGCAGTTGAATTCGATGATGTTGCGGTCGGGATCGATGATATAGATCTGCGCGTAGCCCGCGACGGATTTGGGACGGAGCTTTATCTTTCGGAAGTCGTCGTCGGGAAGATCCTCGCGGAAACCTTTGCCGGCGAGCCACGCCAGCGTATCGCGGTGGCTCTCCACGCGCATTGCGAAGTGAATGTCGTCAAAGTCGATCCACTTGTCGCGGCGGAGCGTCGCATCCGAGCGAACCAGGATGTGGAGTTGCTGCTGTCCGTCGCCAATCTTGTACCAGATTCCCGGATAGTCGAAGGCTGGGCGGTCGATTTCCTGCATTTCCAGGATGTCAGTGTAGAACCGTCGCGCGCGTTCCAGGTCGTCAACGGCGATGAGAACATGATGGAGGTGAAGATTTTTCATGGCAAACCCAGCGGCGAACGTTCTGCGCGTCAGTCGACTTGTAGCACGGATTATTTTGTCAGAACCCTGTGCGTCCTTGTCGGTTCATATCTTTGGATTTTCAGCCCGATATTACTGTTATTAAGAGCCTTAATGAGTGCTTGCAAGAGCAGAAGATGACGTAATTGAGTAATCAGGAATAAAGCCGCATATTCTGGCTCGACGATCCCCGAACCAGGCGCTCCAAAGTACCATAGGTGCACCCATGCGGGACGCCTGTCCTACCCCTGAAAACGTGAAGAACCGGGTATTGAGAGAGATTGCCACTATCTCTCCCCGCGGTTCCTAGGGCGGCTTCTTTGATGATTCCCTTGGCCTCCGCTCGCTGCGGCCCAGGCTGCTATCCTGTCGCACCTGCGGGGCCGCCGATCTCAAAATCACTACCGCTGATTTCGTACGACTTGCATTTATTATTTTGCATTCTTACTCTGGCCTGCAGTGTTAGCCACGGAAGATCGCGGCTATTTGCGAGCGTACTTCCCGGGAATCCACCTGATCAGCCCATCATCCTCGAAATGACAGCAGAACGCCGTTGGGAATACGCAGCCGATCCCTTCTGAGGTCTCACCCATGCACAAGGAGATCGAATGTAAACATATGGTAAGGGAACTTCCTGCTGATCTTGAAAGATTCCCCCACACCGAGATCACCCAGGGCTATCTTGCGATAGAACCGGTTGGAAGTGAGGTCCGGCTCAGAAGGGACGGCGGCAAATGCTTGCTCACGGCAAAAGTGAGAGTGGAAAAGGGTATCCGCATTGAACGCGAAATCCCCCTGAGCGAGCAGCAATTTGAGGAACTCTGGCCCGCCACGAAAGGGAGGCGGCTCTACAAAACAAGGTACCGCATCCCGTGGAACGGTTTCGTCATCGAGATCGACATCTATCGCGGGCGAAATGCCGGATTGACTGTCGCCGAAGTCGAATTTCCGGACGAACCCTCCCGCGCCAAATTTCAGAATCCCACCTGGTTCGGCGAGGACATTTCCGACGTTGCCCAATACAGCAACCAATCCCTCGCCGGCGAGGAGTAAATCGTTTGGTGGAATTATGACTATTAAGGATCGCGCTGCCGGCGCTGTGATGGGAGCGCTGATCGGTGACGGCTTGGGCCTCGGCCCGCATTGGTATTACGATCTCTCGGACTTAAAACGGGATTATGGAGACTGGATCAGCGGCTACACGGATCCGAAGCCGCATCGCTATCATGGCGGTCTCAAAGCCGGTCAGCTTTCTCAGGCGGGTATTATCCTCGCGATGCTGCTGCGATCACTGGTGGAAAGGAACGGGTATGACGAAGACGACTTTTGTCGCCGGCTTGACCACGACCTCTTTCCGCAGCTCGACGGAACACCAATGCATGGGCCGGGCGGTTATACTAGCCAATCTATCCGCGAGACGTGGCGCAGAAGAGTCGAACAGAAACTGTCATGGGACAAGACCGGCGGCCACGCGGACACAACCGAAGCAATCGAACGCGCGCTGGTTCTTGCGGCGCGTTACGCGAAGAGACCCGCAAAAGTCGCCGAAACGGTCAGCGCAAATTGCCGGCTGACGCAGGCGGACGAGGCGATTGTGGCAATGACGACAGCATATTGCTGCGTCCTGGGTTTGCTCGTTCAAGGTGAGAAACTGGATCCGTTCCTTTCGGACAAATTAATGGAGTTAACGAAGGCCGGCGATCTTCCGTTCCATACTGTCACGACTGAAAACCTGCAACCGCCGAAGCCGGGAGATCCTGATCCGCCGCGTTCGGGACGGTTTTCTTCCCCGGACGCGTTGCTGACACCATCCTACATGGCAGAAGCCGCGTTCGATCCGGGCATCAGGATCGAGCCCGCGTGGAAAGTATCGATTGTGTACGGTATGCCCTGCGCGATCTATCATCAGCTTCCGGCTGCTTATTATCTGGCGGCCCGGTTCCACGACAATTTCGAAGGGGCGGTACTTAATGCGCTGAACGGCGGCGGGCAGAATCAGGCGCGCTCGATTCTCACCGGGGCTCTTGTCGGTGCGCAGGTAGGATTGTCCGGAATTCCGAAGCGCTTCATGGATCCCCTGGAGAATGGTTCGGAGCTGATCATGCTCGTGCAACGGCTCGGGGAACAGGCGGAACTGGATTCACCAATTCTCACGGAATTGGACCAACGAGCTTAGACTAGCCTATGCGCAGAATTCTTGTGTTGAATGCAGGTTCGGGAAGCCAGAAATGCTCGCTGTTTGAGCTGCCCGATGCCGGCTTGCCGGTAGAACCGCTCGAACCTATCTGGGAGTCAAGTTATAACGCGACGACACCGGGTCAGCCAGAGGGAAAGATCGTTTTGCGCGTTCGGCGAAGGGATGAGGAAATTGAAGCCGGCACATTGGCCAGAGAGAGTAGCATTGAGGAGCAGGACGAGCGATTACTCGAACTGCTCTGGGATTCCAGCACAAAAATCGTCACCGGACCGTCCGAGATCGATTTCGTCGGGCATCGCGTGGTCCATGGCGGGGCCGAATTCGGAGCCGCCGTAAAGATCACAGAAGATGTCGAAGCAATAATCGATCGCTGTTCCGCGTTCGCGCCACTGCACAATCCGAACAACCTGACTGGTATTCGTGTCGCTAGAAAAGTTTTTGGCGAAAAGACGCCGCAGGCGGCTGTTTTTGATACCGCGTTCCACCGGACACTCACAGAAGCCGCAGCGACATACGCCGGGCCGTACCATTGGTTGGAACAGGGAATCCGGCGATACGGTTTTCACGGCACCAGCTTCCGCTGGGCAGCGGAACGCGCGGCGCATTTGCTCAATTGGAAACAGGATGATGAGTTGCGCCTGATCCTTTGTCACCTTGGTGGCGGTTGCTCACTCTGTGCCACGCGCAGCGGCCGCAGCATCGATACAACCATGGGATTCACCCCGCTCGATGGCCTGGTGATGTGCACCCGGTCGGGCACAGTGGATCCCGGCATTCTATTTTATCTGGCTCGACAAGGGGCAACGATGAATGAACTCGACCGGGTCCTGAATAAAGAGAGCGGGCTCAAAGGGCTGTCCGGGTTGCCAGGCGATACGCGTATTATAATCCCCGCGGCGAACCAGGGGAATCCACGAGCGGGACTTGCAATGAATGTCTTTATTCACCGGCTCCGCGCAGGAATCGGCGAGATGCTCGCCGCACTCGGACAACCGCCGCACGCCATTGTCTTCACCGATGTGATTGGTGAAAGCGAACCGGGGATCCGTGCCTCGGCTTGTGAAGCTTTCAGCTTTCTTGGACTGCAATTGGATCAAGCCAGAAACGCTGTTTCACCACGCGATACCGACATTGCGGCGCCAGAAAGCGCCGTCCGCGTGTTACTGATCGAGTCCCGCGAAGCCTGGCAAATCGCTCGCGAATGCTTCGAGTTATTGATCGGCTAAAGTCAGCGGGTGCATTGCGGGCGAAGAAAGAGAGCCGTTACTTCGTCAAAAGAGAAGGTCTCGGACTAACCGTCCAATGCGCGACAAAATCAAGAAAGCACGATCGATGTCCAGAACACAACATTGCAATCGTCGTATCGCTGCACCATGGAACAAAACCAAGATCACAACTCAAGTTTAACGAAGACAAGGAGAATGCCCCAATGACTACCGCACCTGACCCGACGGCACAAAATCCTTTCATCATCACGCGACTGCTGGATGCACCCCGGGAAATCGTATTCAAGTGCTGGACCGACCGCGAGCATATGCAGTGGTGGGGCCCGAAGGGAGTGACGATCGGTCACACGCAACTGGACCTCCGCCCAGGCGGCATGTTCCACTACTCCATGCAAACTGCGGATGGTCCCGTGATGTGGGGCCGATGGATCATTCGCGAGATCGTGCCCCCGGAACGTTTGGTATTCGTTAACTCGTTCTCAGACGAAGCCGGAGGCATTACCCGCCATCCGATGAGCGCGAGCTGGCCTCTGGAAATTCTCTCGACAATTACGTTCGAAGAACAGGACGGAGAGAAAACGCTCCTGACAATCGAATGGCTTCCGCTGTATCCGACGGAGGAAGAGCGCAAAACATTCGATGCCGGGCATGACTCCATGAAGGCCGGCTGGAGCGGGTCGTTGGATGGACTCGTCGAATATCTGGCAACTATTTATACCTCGAAATCCAAAACTCAGTGACCGAAATGATCAGCAAATTTGCTGAGACGGTCGAAAAACTAGGTGGCAAAGTCCATGTCCCAAAAACAGCTGTGCCGCAGATGGGTTACTTCGCGATCTGCGAAGACACGGAGAAGAACGTGTTCGGCCTCTGGGAAAGGAGTGACGACGCTAAGTAAGAAACACAGGTATCAGCGGGCGCGTGCGGACCGAGGTTTCGCCGTACTTTCCCGGCAGACCAATTCCGGCTTTATAACGAGGCGTTCAGCCGGTGCGTGCGGATCGCGGATCAAGCGGAGCAGGAATTCCAGGCAGGTACGCCCGGCAGTTTCGAAGTCGTGAGTGACGGTTGTCAGAGAGGGATTGAAGTACTCGGCTTCAGGCATGTCATCGTAGCCGACAACCGCAACATCACCAGGAACCGAGAGGCCATGGAGTGAGAGCGCACGCATGACGCCTAAAGCCATTTGATCGTTTCCAGCCACGATCGCGCTAAACTTTTTTGCATAGCGTTGGATCAGCTCTTCCGCGGCAACGAACCCTCCTTTTGCACTCCATTCACCGACGATGCTGGGTCCCTCCGAAATATTATATTTGCGCAGCGTTGCGCGCCAACCGTCACGGCGAAGCAATCCGCAACGCCAGTCCAACGGTCCGCTGATACACGCAATCCGGCGATGGCCGAGTTCGATCAAGTGTTCGGTGCCGATGCAGGCGCCATATTCATGATCAGTGGTGACCATACTGATCTCGTTCCCGGCGTCCGCATCAGTTGAAACATAAGGTATGTGGCAGAACACCTCCTGAAGGCTGCGCAAATCGACAGCTGTCGGAACATTCAGAATGATCCCTTCGACGCCGTGTGTTCGGAGATCGTCTGCGGCGCGCGCGATGGCTTTGACGGTTGGCTCGGTCACGCTGGCGAGCAATGTATTGTAGCCGCTCTTCATCGCGGCGGTATCGATACTGATGAGTAGATGCGACGGACCGAACGAATCCTGGCAGAAAGTAATAACCCCGATCAGGTTTGACCGCTGGCTGACAAGATTCCGAGCGACCTTGTTCGGCCGGTAGCCCAGTTGTGAAACGGCTTCGAGCACGCGCGCCCTGGTCGGAGGCGCAACGTGGGAGGCTTTATTGATCACTCTGGAGACAGTTTGATGGGAAACCCCGGCGAAATCCGCCACGTCGTAGAGCGTTACGGAACCGGGCCGAAGGTTGCAGCGAGAAGACATTCAGAAAAGGTTTGAGACGAGGGAGCAGGATAGCAGAACTGACAGCGGCGTAAACAACATTGAATCTTGACATGGGCTAGAGACTTCCTTCAATTGTTATCGCTAACAGATCGCTGTTTCGTTTCAATTTCCTCCCCTTTTTTATTACCCATGAAAATCCGCTCAATGCGCGTTTTGCCTTTCCTGGCCCGGCTTATCGCTGCCGGTGTTGTTGCTTCGGTGCTATCGGCTTCGGCTGCTCCAACGACGGTTCGCTGGCTGACCCTCTCCGATGGCGCCTGGCCAGATAGCGTCAAAAAAGTGATTGCCGCGTTCGAAGCGGAAAATCCGGATATCAAAGTCGAGCTCGACACCTATCCGTTCCGTCAATTGTTCGAAACAATCGAAGTCCGGATGAAAGCGCAGGACGCGAATCTCGACCTGATCAGCGTCGATGTGCCACTGGTCGCGTCGTATTCGCTTCGCGGATACCTGGCGCCGTTGGATGATTATTTTAGCGCAGACGATATTAAGAAGGCCTGGCTTGAAGCTTCCGGGAAAGCCGGAACCTACAATGGGCACTTCATGGCGGCGCCTCAGAACACCTCGAGTCAGTTCATGTATATCAACCGGAAACTGTTCCAGGACGCGGGCATCACGCCGCCCAAAGGATTCGGCCCGGATCAGACAATCGACTATCAGCAAATCAGTGATATCGCTTCCAAGGATCGCTGGACGTGGGATCAGGTCGTTGAGGCTGCGAAGAAGCTGACCAAGGAAACAGACGGCAAGACGGAGATCTGGGGCTTTGAATTCGACCAGGTCAGCCGGCTCTATCAGATTCAATGCCTTGGCGAATCGCTCGGACAACCGCTTTTGAGTCCCGACGGACTTAAAGCGTCGGGATATCTGAATTCCGAAAAGTGGATTCGCGCGGCTCAATGGTATTCCGACTTGTTCAACAAGTGGAAGATCAGTCCGAAAAATATTGCGCCCGATGAATCCCCCTCTCTTTTTTCCGGCGGAAAAGTCGGAATATTTGTGGGAGGCGAATGGAACGTGCCTCGATTCAAAGAGGCCGGCGTCGATTTTCTCGTCGCGCCGTTTCCTTATTTCGCAGACGGGAAACCGGTCACCGGAACCGGGAGCTGGCATATCGGGATTGCAAAGAGTTCCCAACACAAGGCGGAAGCCGCTAAGTTCGTGAAGTTTCTGACGGCAAGCGAGAAAGGGAGCCAGATCTGGTTTGATTCGCAGGGCCAGGTGCCAGCCACGCTGGCGCTTCAATCCGCGATCGAACAGGATCCGCAGTACAAGAGTTTCCCGAAAGACGCTTACCTGCTTGCGATCTATGAGGCTAACAATTCGGCCGTGAACCGCCCGAGCACGCCCGGTTACCTGCAGGTTGAAGATCTGTTTTTTTCGACGTTCGAAGATATCCGTAACGGCGTGAATCCGAAGGACGCTCTGGACGGCGCGGCGCGACGCTTGGACAGGGCGCTGGTGCAATTCAAATGACCCGCGTGAACAAAGTTCAGGCAGGTTATGCAAAAGGACGCGAATGCGTCTTTTTCGGCACAGAAGTGTGATTAGTTCAGGCTGATGAGCAGGAGTTCGGCAGTCACTGCTTATGCACTTTTATTGCCGGCGTTTTTGGCGCTGGCAATTTTTCGTATTTATCCGATTGCGGCGACAATCTGGGGCAGCCTCTGCACGGAATCGTTTGAGAAGGCGGGTACGAGCATTTTTGCCGGGGGTGCAAATTATGCCGACCTGTTTACGGATCCGGTCTTCTGGGGATCAATTTGGGTGACCATCAAATTGAACCTGGTTATTAACCCGCTCCAGATTGCGTTGGCGCTGGGATTGGCGTTGATGGCGAATCAGAAGTTTCCGGGGATAGACTTTTATCGGTTGCTGTTCTTTGTTCCGATCGGGGTCTCGGTACCGATTGCATCGATCCTCTGGAAAACAATGTTCGACCCGAACGCCGGGTTGATCAACTCGCTGTTGTCCGTTGCCCGAATCCCGAGCCAGCCCTTTCTGATAAGTCAGGACCAGGCGTTGTGGTGCATCGTTGCGATCGCGACCTGGAAAGGAATCAGCTTCTGGATGATTTTTCTCTGGGCCGGGCTTCAGGATATTCCGCAGCAGGTTCAGGAAGCGGCACAAATCGACGGAGCAAATCGTTTTCAACGATTTCTATACATTACGCTGCCGCTTTTGCGGAGATCGCTACTGTTTGTGCTTGTCACGGACACGGCAACGAACTTCTTGCTGTTTGTTCCGATGTTTCTACTGACCGGTGGCGGTCCGGCCGGATCAACGAACGTGCTGATGTTTGAAGCGTACAAGTCCGGGTTCGTGTACGGCGAGATGGGACGCTCTCTGGCGATCGTGGTCATCCTCCTTCTTTTGGTTATTGCTGTTGTGGCGCTGCAATTTCGTCTGTTGAGGCGTGCGGAGGGGGAACGATGAAACGATTACCGGTTCATGCCGGGTACCTGTTTGTCTGCGTCCTGTTTATCCTGCCGCTTTGGTGGGCACTTTCCTCTTCATTGAGACCACTCGACGACATCTTTAAATATATTTCGCCGTTCAGTTGGAAGGCGTTCGTGCCGGACAAGATCACGTTTGCGGCGTACGCGACGATCTTTGCGCAAAAAGGTTACGGAATGGCGGTCTTAAACAGTGTGTTTGTGGCTGGGGCAACGGTGTTGCTCGGACTGGTGATAAACGGGTTTGCCGGGTACGCGTTTGCCGTACTTCGTTTTCCCGGTAGGAACGTTCTATTTTTCCTGATTGTTCTCACGTTTCTGGTGCCGTTCGAGGCTATCGCAATCCCATTGTACACAGTGGTCCGCTCAATCGGCTGGCTGGACACGTACCAAGGGTTGATCGGACCGGGCGTTGCCAATGGGATCGTAATCTTTTTGTTCCGGCAATTCTTTGCACAGATCCCACGAGAACTGGCAGAATCGGCTCGGCTCGAGGGTGCGAGCTGGGTCGGGATATTGTTTCGTATTTATTTGCCTTTATCAAAGCCAGTCGTAATCAGTGCGGCGCTGTTGATCTTTCTGTTTCAATGGGAATCATTCTTGTGGCCTTTGATTGCCACGCGATCCGAGAATTTGAAAGTGATCCAGGTCGCGCTGGCCGGGTTCCAAGAGCGGTATGTAACCCTCTGGAACGAATTGTTTGCCGCAGCGATCGTCGCCGCGGTAATTCCGCTCATCATTCTTTTGCCGTTGCAGCGATTCTATGTCCAGGGGGTGACGGCGGCTGCGACCAAAGATTGACCGGTGTTTACGACTCACGAACCCAGAACCAAACACACATGCCTAACTATTATGAGACCTGTTGTTTTCGATACCGATATCGGCACCGATGTGGACGATATCCTTGCTCTTGTTCTTCTCGCCAAAGCGCCCGAGCTGAAATTGCTTGGCGTCACCACGGTCTACGGGGACACCGCATTTCGCGCGAAAATTGCGAAGGCAACCACGCACATGCTGGGACGTGAAGATATCGCGATTGTTCCGGGAGAACAGCGCACCGTGAGCGGGCGTCAGATCCATTGGGCCGGGCACGAGGGCGAAGGGATACCGAATGTCGACGCATTCGAGGTCAAAGCAGAGCAGTCCGCACCAAGCTATATCGGCGAATCCGCCGACGCGATGGAGGGCGAACTCGAAGTGATCGCAACCGGTCCGCTGACGAATATCGCCAGAACGATTATGGCGGCACCGGCGTCGTGCGCGAGAATCAAACATCTCTATATCATGGGTGGCGCGTTCTGGATGAATCGTGCCGAGCACAACGTCAAATGCGATGCAGACGCTGCTCGCGTCGTTTTCGGAAGCGGAATTCCAATGACGATCATCAGTCTGGACCTGACACTCAGGGTCTGGCTTGGAAGCAACGACTTGCCGAAAATTGCGGCCCTGCCGAACGGCCTCGGATCAATGCTGGAGAATCAGTTGCTTCGCTGGTGGGAATATCGGCACGTTGAAGGCACCAGTCCGCATGACCCTTTGGCAGCACTTGCCATGGTCCATCCCGAACTGTTTCGGTTTGATAATTACGATATCGACGTCCACGACGAAACGAGTGCACCGGGGTTTACGAGGCTCGTAAACCGCGGCAGCGGAAAGATTCGAGTCGGCGTAGATCTCTTTGCGCGGACCGCAGAACAGGAGATCGTCGAGCGGCTCGTCGCGTGAGGGAGGAGACACGAACGTTGCCGCGCCCAAAGTAGGATAGGCGTCTCGCCTGTCTTTTATCGGGCGCGAGATAGCAAGGAAGAGTGTTCGCGGGCGATTATCTGAAAAGCATTCCTCGGTTCACGGAATGGACAGGCGGGACGCCTATCCTACTTCGGCTAGCTGTTGCGCGCCAAACTTGGAACTTTGAACTTTGGACACAGAACTTTAAACTCCGCACATTTCTATGCACAGCATGACAGGACACGGGCGCGGCCAAGCGCTCAGCCAAGGGATCAAAATCACCGCAGAGATCCAATCCGTAAACAAACGCCAGACCGAAATCCTGGTTAATCTTCCTTCTGCGCTGGCATCAATGGAGAGCGAGGTCCGCGCAAAGATCGATCGTAGTTTGCACCGCGGACGTGTGCTTGTCACAATCTCGGCTTCCGGAGCTCCCGGGCGATATCAGCCGGTGGTCGATGACGACCTCGCGCGCAGTTACCTTGCACGCTTCAGACGGCTCCAGAAAGAACTCGCGCTGGCGGGCGAAATATCGATCGAGACCATTCTTCGGTCACCCGGAGTGATCTCCACCTCTGAACAGGGAGCCGTCGATGCCTCGATCCGTTCGGCAGTCGACGCCGCACTCGCGGCCGCTTTGGACCGGCTTCTGCTAATGCGCGCAAAGGAAGGAGCGAACCTGAAGAAAGATTTGCTCGGCCGTATTCGTACCATCCACCAGTCCGTGGCAAAAGTTCGCAAACTTCAGCCGCGCGTCGCCAAGCGTTATCGCGCTCTGCTTCTCGAACGCGTTCAAAAAATCGGGCTCGAGATTGATGTAGACGATGCTCGTCTCACCAGGGAGGTGGCGTTCTTTGCGGAGCGATCCGATTTCTCCGAGGAGCTGAACCGGCTTGAATCGCACTTGGATCAGTTCGTCGCGACAGCAAACAAGGAGGAAGCCATCGGCCGAACACTCGAATTCATCGCTCAGGAGATCGGACGCGAGTTGAACACGCTCAGCGCAAAAGCGAACGACGCAGAGATATCGCAGATTGCGGTTTACTGCAAAGCCGAATTGGAAAAGGTCCGCGAGCAAGTGCAGAATGTCGAGTAACGCGCCTATGAACATCCTTCTTGGAATCACTGCTTCCATCGCCGCGTACAAGGCTGCGGACATCGCCAGCAAACTGACCAAGCAGAATCGCGAGGTACATGTTGTGATGACGGAGGGGGCGACTCAGTTCATAACGCCACTGACGCTGCAAACGTTGTCTCGGCATCCGGTCACCACAAATATCTTTGATGAAAAGATTAGCTGGCACCCGGGCCACATCGAACTGGCCGACAACGCGGATCTCGTTCTCATCGCACCGGCCACCGCGGATATTATCGCAAGGATCGCACACGGTTTCGCCGACGATGCATTGACCTCGATCATTCTTGCTACCGAAGCGCCGCTCTTATTCGCACCCGCGATGAATGGAAAGATGTGGCTGAATCCCGCAACCGTGGCAAATGTCGAGACGCTCAAGCGCCGCGGTGCCGAATTCATCGGTCCCGAAGAGGGAATGCTGGCGTGCGGCTACGAAGGAATCGGCCGGCTCTGGCCGGTTGACGAAATCATCGCGAAGGCGCTTGAATACAAGGAGCGCGGACTTGGATCGCACGCATCCAATAAAAAATAGGAGGAGAGAGCAATCTCCTCCTATCCAGAAAACAACTGATATGAAGTGTATTAAAGGTCTACTTCTTAGCGGAGCTTTTCTTCGCCGGAGTAGCAGCTTTCTTTGCGACCTTCTTCGCCGGAGCCTTCTTAGCAGGCGCTTTCTTGGCGGCAGGCTTCTTGGCTGCTGGTTTAGCGGCAGCTTTTTTTGCAGCTGGCATCAGTTATCCCCCCTTTCATTCCGCAGTTGCGGAGGATAAGAAAACAATGTCATTCCAATTCGGTTGACTAACGAACATTTGTTCCATCGTCAATCAGAATCTGTTACATCGTTAATTTTTTACGTAATTCGATTACTCGACTTCGATCATGCTCCGCCGATAGTGACTCCGTTATGAACCAATACCTCGAAGTCGCGATCGCGGCAGCCCGCGCAGCCGGTGCGCTGGTCCGCGAGAATTTCGGACGGCCACTGACGGTGAATACTGAAGAGGCTCATGACATCAAGCTGGAGCTTGATGTGCGGTCGCAAGAGCTGATTACGAAATTGCTGTTGGAGAAATTTCCCGGTCACGCAATTCTCGGCGAAGAAGGAAGCCAAAAGAATACGTCAACCGATTTTGAATGGGTGATCGACCCGATCGACGGGACGGTGAACTACTACTACGGTATTCCGCACTTCTGCATCTCGATCGCGCTGCGAGAAAAAGGTGAGATCATCGTGGGCGTTATATACGATCCGATTCGAGAAGAGCTCTGGCACGCGGAACGAGGCGGGGCAGCGTATCTGAACGACAAACCGATTACCGTCAGCCAATCGACCGAGATCTCAAAATCGATCATCTCGATCGGAATGTCGAAGACAATGGCGGAACTCGAGATTGCCTTCTCCATTTTCAAAGACCTCATGGCGCGCGCAAGAAAGTGCCGCTTGATGGGCAGCGCTGCACTGGACCTTGCTTACGTTGCGACGGGGCGCTTCGATGCCTATATCGAACGCAGCGTGAATTGGTGGGATATTGCGGCCGGGGTCCTGCTGGTAAAGTGTGCGGGAGGAGAGCTGTCGATTTCTCCCAGCACAATTCAGAGTGGTAAAATTTCGCTGATCGCCTGGAACGGAAAAATCGATCGCGACCAAATTACGAAAACTTATCCATGAGCCTGGTCGGAATCGGTTATGATGTGCATCGCCTGATCGGAGGGCGAAAGCTGATCCTTGGTGGAGTCGAGATTCCGTACGATCGCGGCCTCGAAGGCCATTCCGATGCGGACGTTTTAACGCACGCAATCGCTGACGCACTTCTTGGGGCGGCCGGTGAAAAAGATATCGGTCACCACTTTCCGAACACCGACGCTTCGATCAAAGGGATCGACAGTCAGGAAATTCTGCGCCGGGTTCAGGCGATCCTGACAGTGAAGCATTTCGCTATCATCAACATCGATTGTTCGTTGATCGCGGAAGCCCCAAAGATAGGTCCACATCTTCAAGCGATGAAAACAAAGCTGTCGGAGACGCTGCAGATCGCTTCACAACGAATCGGGGTAAAAGCGACAACGAACGAGGGACTCGGATTCATTGGCAAGGGCGAAGGAATTGCCGCGATGGCAGTTGCCAGCATTGAGCGGGTCGATCCGAGATTCCCAGGAGAATCAGGAGGAAAGCTGGCGTAAACGCGATCACCAATCGTAAGGAAAATGGTATAATTTTTGACCCAAATGCGAGCCGGTAGCCACGGAGGGGCAACAGCCCTGAGCCCACGGCCTTGTATGTGGTTAGCGCGGTATGGCTTGCCTCCCCAATTGTCGTCCTTCTCGACTTCCTTGGACGCGGGAGACGCACCGATTCTCCGCCGCCGCATGACCGGTGGCGTCATGGTAGGGTCACGCTCCTGGGTGACCGTGTGGCGATACCCAAAAGCCCTGGCACCAGAACCACGATTTGAACACCTGACCTCGGTAGGGTCAGTCGCGCCCCCTTTTTACAAGACCCGCCCGGATTCGCTGTGGGAAGGTGTTGCACCCAAAACAGACTGAAAATATGAATAAATTATTTTCAATTAAGTCAACGCGTGGTTTCGATAGATCGACTGGCGACGTTGATCAAGTCTGCTTTTGGGGTATCGCCGCGCCGGTCACGCGGAAGCGCGACCCTACCATGACGCTACACCGGACAAGCGGCGGAGTGACCATTTCGAAATGTCCAAACTTCAGGGTGTCCCTCCGGGACGCGTCCAAATGGGCGAACATAATCCCACGGTTAGCACCGTGGGCTCAGGACAATTGCCCCTCCAGGGCATAAGAGACGAGGCGGCGCGCAAAAGCGTCCGCGGACTGAATTGATTTCTCGTTGCTTGCGAGCTGACTCCTCAATAGAGATATCCTATTGCGGCGCTGGAATCAGCACCGCACTCAGATGCCAATCAAGTTTTACAACACCTACAGTCGCCAGTTAGAAACATTCGAACCGATCAACCCGCCTACGGTGAAGCTCTACACTTGCGGACCGACGGTTTACGCGTTCGCGCACATCGGAAATTTTCGGGCTTACGTCTTTGAAGATCTCCTGGAGCGGCATCTGGAGGCGAGAGGGTTTAACGTCGAGCGGGTCATGAATCTCACAGATGTTGACGACAAAACCATTCGCGGCAGCCGAGAAGCAGGCCTCTCGCTACCGGAGTTCACCGCAAAATTCAAAAAGAGTTTCTTTGAGGATATCGCATCGCTTCGGATCAAGCGTGCGACATTTTCTCCGGCTGCAACCGACCCGGAGAACCTCGCAAAGATGATCGAAATGATCGACCAACTGGTAAAGGAGGGCATCGCCTACCAGGGCGACGATCGTTCAGTCTATTTTCGGATCAGCAAATATTCCGATTACGGCAAACTCGCTCATCTCAATCTCGAAGAACTTCGTCCAACCGGCCGAATTCAAAACGACGAATATGATAAAGAAAACATTGGCGATTTTGCGTTGTGGAAAGCCTGGGACGAAAAGGATGGCGCTGTGGGGTGGGATTCGCCATGGGGTAAAGGCCGGCCGGGTTGGCACATCGAGTGCAGTGCGATGGCAATACGGATTCTGGGCCCTGAACTCGATATTCATTGCGGTGGTGTCGACAACATCTTCCCGCACCACGAAGCCGAGATCGCTCAATCCGAATGCGTAACCCACAAGAAATTTGTGCGCTACTGGCTTCATTGCGCGCATCTCCTCGTTGACGGCCAGAAGATGTCGAAGTCGCTCGGAAATTTTTTTACGTCACGAGATCTGCTCGAAAAAGGATTTTCGGGTCGAGAGCTTCGATACGCATTGATTCGAGTGAATTACCGGCTGCCGCTGAACTTCACTTTCGAAGGGCTCGCCGAAGCGCGTCAATCGTTGCTCCGCATAGATGAATGGATCCGGCGCTTGAAAGATATCGCCGGCAACGCGTCCCCGGACAAGGCTTTCATCTCGTCAATATCGGAAGGATTTTTTAAGGCGCTCGACGATGATCTGAACATTTCGGCGGCACTGGCCGAACTCTTTAACCAGATCCGTGACACGAACCGTTTGATCGATCGCAGCGAATTAACTGCCGGCAAAGCAGCTGCGCTTCTTGCCTGGTGGCACCGGATCAACGAAGTGCTGCAACTTCAGGAGGATGCCGAAACCATTCCTGAACAGGTCGCCGCTCTTCTTGAGAAAAGGGCTAAAGCCCGCGCGGCGCGGGATTGGTCGCTCAGCGATTCGCTGCGCGCCGAAATCGAAGCACTCGGATGGCTTGTAAAAGACACCAAAGATGGGCAGAAACTCAGTAAGAAGTCCTTCTAGCCCCGAAAGATTTCGAGGCTAGCCTGACCTATTCACAAGTATTTAATCTTGTGAGCAGGTCACCCGACTCATCATCTTCATCGTCACTCTCCACCTCACTTCCCCTCTATGTTCGCGCCCTCGGAATTCCTTAATCTGGATCAGACAGAACACCGAACCATTTTCGACAACAGTGCACAGGTCTGGGACGCCCTGAAGCAGATTGGAAGCTATCTACAGTTTCGGCTGAAACCCGCCATTCTAGCCCGGATCATGGGGAGACCGTTCATCAGTGAACACGTTTACGTCGGGCCCGGCACCGTCATTGAAAACGGAGCGACCATCAAAGGGCCGGCCTGGATCGGAAACAACTGCGAGATACGAAGCGGGTGTTACATTCGCGAAAACGTGATTATCGGGGATGACGTAGTGCTCGGGAACTCCTGCGAGTTCAAGAACAGCATCGTTTTCAACGACGCACAGGTTCCCCATTTCAGTTATGTGGGTGATTCGGTGCTTGGCTACCGGGTCCATCTCGGGGCCGGTGTGATCCTCTCGAATGTGCGCCTGGATCGAAGAGAGATCAGTGTGAAACAGGAGACCAATCTCATCCCAACCGGTCTCAGGAAATTCGGCGCGATCATCGGTGATCGGACGGAAATCGGCTGCAACGCGGTGATCAGCCCAGGCTCAATCATTGGCCGGAATTCGATAATCTATCCCCTCACCCACTTCGGCGGTCTCCTCCCGGAAAACAGCATCCTGAAAATGCGGCAGGATCTGGAGAGAACGCAGAGAATATAACGAGGTAACGGAGAGAAAAAATACCACAGAGGCGCGGAGAACACGGAGGTGAAGAAAGTAAGGGTTTGGGTTTCCAGACATTCTACAGTCGCAACGAAAAACCCTGCAAGAGCGACTCAAGTATCGGGCATCGATCATACTTACAGTGGGATTTAGAAACTTTAAAATCCCTGAACTCCGCGCACTCTGTGCCTCTGCGGTAATTTTCCCCTTCCGTTACCTCCATCCCCCTCCGCGATCTCCAAGCACCTGATCGAGGTCGGACAAGAATCGTTGGTTTTGATCCGGGGTGCCGACGGTAACACGGATCCAGTCCGGAAGTTTGTACTCGTCCATCGCGCGGACGATCATTCCGCGTCGAAGCAGCTTCTGGAATACCTCTTTCCCGTTGCCGACTTTGACGAGAATAAAATTCGCGACGCTTGGGACATACTCCAACTTACGCTTACCGAATTCCGTCTCGAGAAATTCGCGTCCCTGCCGAACGATCGCCCGTGTCTTCGACTGGTACTCCTCATCCCGTAAACCGGCGAGCGCGCCAGCTTGTGCGATCGAGTTGACGTTGAACGGTTGCCTCGTTTTCTGCAGGAGCCGGATGAAATCTTCGTGCGCCAGACCGTAGCCGATTCGCAGACCGGCCAAGCCTTGAATCTTTGAAAATGTCCGTAGAACAATCACGTTCGGATGATTCGGGAAATACTTCAGCGTATTGGGCGGATCCGGAAGAAATTCGTAATAGGCCTCGTCCAATGCAATGACGACGTTCTTCGGGACGCGATCAATGAACCGGTCCAGTTCTTCTTCGCTTACCATCGTTCCGGTTGGATTGTTCGGGTTGGCGATATAAACGATCTTGGTCCGATCGTTGATCGCCGCCGCCATGGCAGGCAGATCGTGCGTCAAGTTCGGGTCAGAGACCCCGACGGTTTCAGCCCCAAACAGCTTTGCGAGGATCTTGTAAACGACGAAGGCATGCTCCGCAGTGACGATATTGTCGCCCGGTTTTAGAAATGCGTGTCCGAGAAATTCAATGATCTCGTTGGAGCCGGTCCCGAGCATCACGTTATTGATGCTGACACCATATTTCTCGGCGATCCCGGCACGTAGATGGTACCCGCCGCCATCCGGATAGAAATGCGCTTTTTCCAAGGCTTCCTTCATCGCCTGCACCGCAAGGGGCGAAGGTCCAAGTGGATTTTCGTTGGAGGCTAGCTTTACGATCTGACTCGGCTCGAGTCCCAGCTCGCGCGCCACATCCTCAATCGGTTTGCCCGGGACGTAGACGACAAGATCGTTTAGCCATTCGTTCGCATTATCAAAAATCTGGTTCATGAACGTGTGGGACGGGATTCTCTGCTTTCGGGCGACATTAGGTGAAAGCAGCGCCGTTGTCCATTGAGGCAGTAGGATAGGCGGCTCGCCTGTCATTCCGTCAACCGAGCGATGCATTTCCGATATGCTGCTGTAGCCGGTGACGTACACGCGGCATTTGGAGATTTCGAGACCCGGCTCTACATTCGGGAATATCGCCCCAAGAAAAGAGGTCTAAATGAGTTGTATGAGGAATTTTCTTTGTTCACTGCTTGTGCCGATCGTTAGCTTGGGTTTGTCGACCGCGAACGCGGCGGACCCGGGCAACGTTCGCGTAGATTTTGTGCATCCGGAACGCTTTACCGATTTTCGGATCCAGGGCCGCGACGAGAATGCCTCGGTCCCGATCTTTCGAACGGAGGTTTCGAATTACCTTTCACCTCTCGTCGCGAAACGTTTCCCGGGAGAAACGTTGACATTGAGGTTTACCGATATCGATCTGGCAGGCCGCCTGGGAAATCGACCACGGTTTAACAACGTTCGATTCAATCACCAGTGGGGTCCGCCGATCCGCATGTCGTTCGATTACAGTGTCACAGATTCCAAAGGGACGGTTGTGGTGGGTGGGTCGAAGTCGCTTCTCTCGCAGGATTATCTGTGGGATTACGACTACTATCGCTACTATCCGCAAAGCCTGAAGACGTCGCCCGTGTTTTACGAAAAAGCGACCCTTGCGAAGTGGGTACGCGGATTGGAGCCTTCCGGCGCCAAGCTGGCGCGGGATTGACTCCCTGGGCCTCCGCTGCGCTGCAGCCCAGGCTGTTTTCCGATCACGCCTTCGGCGCTTAAAAGTAGCTGCGTCAGCCGGTTGTTCATCAGACGGAAATTGAATCAGCGATATCCGTCGCGGCGGAAAAACAAAGCGCCTTGGATTTGTTTTCCAAGGCGCCCTGTAAGTTAATCCCGCCGACTGCACGGAATTCCTAGATCAACGTTCGCTTAAAATTTCTTGTCGATTTGGAAGTAGAAGAAACGACCGATGGGGTTGTTTACGCCGTAGTCGTAGTTTTGATACCAGTCAGCCGCGAATGGCGCCGCGTAATCGAAGACGTTGTTAATCCCGAATGTTATTTTTGTTTGCGCCAACAGGGTTCGCCACCCGAAGGAAGATCCCTCCGGTTTCGGAGCGATCGCTTTTTCCCCGACAATGCGCTTCCCCTCTTTGTCATAGCCTGGTGGCGGCGTTTCGGTCGTGAGCGGTGCCGGTGCGCCGAATTCATAGGATATCTGCCAGTCGAACGTGTTCCAGCTGCCGATCTCATGGACATAACTGGTTCCAGCTATATCGGAATGGAAGTTCGGATTCGTTCCGTGTTGGCTGGCGTTGAAATCCGCTTCCGAATCGGTGTAATGCCACGTCCAGCCGGTCCTGAACGTATCCAATCCAATCTTCTTCGAGTAAAAAATGCTGGCGAGAAGTTTGAAGTCAGGATTTGTGAATGAAGCCTCGTCCGTTTGGTTCTCAACTGTAAACGCAAATGAGCCGTCGGGATTAAGGCCGGTGATGACCTTCGCGGATTGGTAGTAAATGTAGGTCGCGTCGAGCTGAAGTTCCAATTTACCCCAATCGTATTCTTTTGTGTCGTAGGTAAATCCGAAGTCGATGCCTTGCGTCCGTCTGTTGCCGAGGTTCTCGTAAGTGTTTACAACCTGAGTGATGAGGCCCGTGGCCGGATTGCGTACAATAAAATTGCCCGGCGGGGGAGTCGGAATGTCAACAACATCCTGCGGCATTAGCGTCCCGATAAGGTTGTGCTCGTCAATTTGAAACCAGTTGAAGTAAGCGGAAAAACCATTCGCCCATTTCCACCAACTGGTGTCCGGATCGGTAGCGCCGGGAGTCCAAACGCCTCCGATGAAATATCCGTAGGAAGTCTGCGGTTGAACATTCGGGTTTCCATGCGTCGTGTTGATTACGATGTATTGACCCGCGCCTGGATTCACCGGGTCAATAATGGCCGTCTCCGCCGGCAGTGGCGAACCGAACAGCTGGCTCAAAGAGGGCGCGACAAACCCTTCGGAATAGGTAGCGCGAAGTGTCAAATCATCAAACGGTTTCCATCGCAACGCGAACTTCGGTTTTTGTGCGCCTCCAAAATCGCTGTAATCATCCAACCGATAAGACAAGACCGCGTCGAGTGTACGCAAGCCAGGGAATGACCACTTGTTGCCGAAAATCGGAACTTGGAGCTCGCCAGCGAGACTTTTCTCGTATCGCCGGCCGTTTGTCAGCGCGCCAACAGTATTCTGAAAATCCAGTACCAAGCCTTCCTTGCTGTATTTATCTTCGTTCTGGATTAGGCTCTCACTGCGGTATTCCAACAAGGCGGCAACGTTAAGGTCACCGTTATCCAGGTGAGCTACGGGCCCACCGAAGCGTATATTCCAATCCACGAGATCTGTTCTGTTGTCTTGCCAGATCCCGGTAACGACTTGTTTGTCGCCGTAGAACGCTGAATTCGCTCGAAGGCCGAGCGCCTCATCCACGAACGGATTGAAGAACACTCCGACGTGGCCGGGTAACGTACCGTTGAGAGCCGCCTGAACACCGGGCTGGAGGAAACCTTGGTTCTGAGTTTCCGTCCCGTCGGATTCTCCATAAGTGAAGCTGCTATCGACGAACCAGCCGTATGGTAGCTGAATAGTAGCGCCAACAACGTTCCGCAGTGTTGTGATCGTCGCATCTTCTTCGAGCGGTCCGAATTCGTTCCCATTCCAGGACTGTATGGTAAGCGGGACGCCAAAGGGATTGTATGGATTATTGGCCGGTACGGTAACGCCCCCGTGATTGAAAGCTGCGGGCGCATAGAACCCCTGACTTTGGTACGAGCTAAGCTCTTCGGTCCGGTCGATGATCAACGAATCGTAAAGCTTCAACCAGTTGGTGACCTGGTAATCGAGATTTACAAACCCCGATAGTCTCGACTCGCGAGGGACAAGCTGGTACCACATGTCATTGTAATCCGTCGGGTTGTTGGTATTGAAATTTGCCGCAGTAATGGGTGGAGCGGAACCTTTGTTAACGATGTAGACATTGCCACTCGGATCTGAAAATATTCCGGTGTACTGTGGGAATATTGGATGGCCCGGATAGGCCGGACTATAAGCGTTGGAATTCTCCTGCGACCGGGGACGATCCTGCTGCATGATCGGGCTTGAGTCGTAAAAGTCGATACCTGCGGTAACGTTGATATTTGAAGTATCTGACAGTTTTAAAGTGTAACCGCCATACCCATAGCCATGATAAGTTTCGTCATCCCCGCGCGAGCTGATGCCAAAGTAGTTACTGATTTCGGCGCCGTTGTAGTCATGTTTCGTGATAATGTTCACAACGCCCGCGACAGCGTCTGAGCCGTAGGTCGCGCTACCGCCATCGTTCAGAATGTCGATGCGGTCGACCGCAGAGGTCGGAATATTGTTAATATCGACGAAGCTGAATGCTCCCGCCGTGCTTTCCTGAGGGAACGGAGATAACGGGAATCGCAAACCATCGACCAGAGTCAGCGTATCGGGTGGCGGCAATGCCTTTAATGCAATTGACGATGAGCCGGGCGAGAACCCGAATCCGGTCGTCACGTAGGGATTCCAGTTGCCGGTGGCGCCCGGCAAGGTCTGCAAAATATCCGTTACGGTCGTATAGCCCAGCTTGGAAATGTAATTCTGGTCATAACTGGTAACCGGCTGGGGACCGTCCCCGACGTGCGGAAGTATATAACCGGTGACCGTTATCTTTTGCAGTTCTCCACCGCCGGTCGTCTGTTCAGTGGCAGGAGCGGTCGTTAGGACCGGCGTCTGCGATGGCGCCGCCGCCTGTTGTGATTTTGCGCTCGTTGGCGACAGAAGAATTGTCGCCGCAGCTACAGCCAATCCGGCAAGAAATCGATTGGTGAATTTGCTCAGCATTTTACTCCTTAATTGTTAAAACACTCTCTTTCATAGAACCGATTCGCACCCTTTCGAATTTGGTCCCCTCTCGTCCGCGGTAACGATCTTCCCTCCTGGTTAAGGTTTAATGACCCATTGATCGCGGGAACTCCGACCTTGAGCAGGCAGTGTGCCAAGCATGGGAACCCCTCACCTGGCGCGCCGCCCTCCCTGGTTTACCAGCAAACTTGGAGAGGCTTTTTAAGGATTCCCAGATTTTTCGTCAAGAAAAACACAGTTTTTTTGAACAAATTCAAACAAGTGATGTCATTTGCTAACCATCGATAATCAAATCGGCGCTGGAGCCGCCTATTTGAAGTAGAGAATTGCATTTCGCAATAGTTCGAAAAGCGAGTGTGCTTGGATGACATGAAAGGTCTGTCCCGACGCTTTCTTGGGCCTCAAGCGACGAGACAGCTCGACAGGAATTCGCGAGCAGTAGCGCAGCGTTTCCCGGAATTCCAGCGCAAAAAAAACCCGCGGTCTTTTGTGAAACCGCGGGCTTTTTGAGCTATCTACCGCCTAGTGCAACACGAATGAAACGGGTAGCGTATAGGTGCCGTTCGTCGTTGGGGTAAACTTCCAGTTCGCACGGACCCACCGCGCAGCAGCACTGGCCAACATCGGTGGACCGGAACCCTCTGCATCCACAACCGCCCCATTCTGGACAGTCATTCTGACGTGCACGTCACCGCTGATATGCATCTGCATCGCCTGCGGAGGATACTGGGGACTCGGGCTCCGGACGAGAAGACCTGAGCGCGGACCGCCGTTCCCTGTTCCACCGGCTACCCCGGTCGCGCTGCCATGGACCAGCCCTGGAGGAGCAGCGTTCGGATGTGGGGGCCCAGGTTTCACCGCAGGTTGCTGTGGATGCGGTTTTGGAGTCGACGCAGGCTTCGGAGTACTCTCCGGAGTTGGTGCGACGGAAGGCGCAGGCGTTGGTGACGGTTGCGGCACCTCAAACTCCGGCGGCTTATCCAATGGTGGCGGAGTGGGCTCCTGTTCCGGCGGCGGCGTTGGCTCCGGCTCTGGCGGGGGTTGATCCTCCGGCACGTTCGGGTCGCCAAGATTTTCGACGTCGTTCGTGTCTATGTCGGTCAACAGGATCGCGTCGTCCTTCTTCGGAGGCGGCTCTGGAAACTTGAGCCACCATCCGCAATACGCTCCCAAACCGTTGATCGCGAGAGACAGCACCAGAAAGGCGACAAAAGGCGCGCCATCTCTCTTCCGAAAGGATCGTTTTAAATCGTTGTCAGGCATGAAAGGCACCTCCTCTCATCGAGAATAAACTACCTAGTGGGACGCAGGAGCGGCCGGTGCGGCAGGAGTCGCAGGCGCGCCGGGTGCACCTGGGGAAGCCGTTTCGTACGCCTTGATTTCCAAACCAACTTTCTGGATCCCGGCCGTTCTGACTTTGTCCAATACGAACACAATATTTTCGTACGTTGCGTCTTTGTCGGCACGAATGAAAATACGTACATCGTGATTTGACTCGTACATCTTCTGGAGCCGCGGCAGGACGTCATCCTTATCCACTTTTTCCTTTTCGAAATAGATGTCGCCGATCGCGTCGACGCTCACCATTGTGAAGTCGGGCTTATTGTTGGGCTGAGCGCTTGTCGCCGTCGGGAGATTAACGTCGATCCCCTTCATGTTGATCATCGTCAAGCTCACCAGCATGAACGAGGCGAGCAGGAAGAACATGATGTCGATCAACGGAATGATCTCGATCCGGGCCCGCTTAATTGGTACGGGCGAACTGCTGTGACTGCCGTGCATCTTGTTCGGTAGCGATATTGTTGCGATTGCGGAGCGAATTGAGCATCAGAATCACGTTGTTGGAGGTCGATTCGAGCTCAAACTGAAGCCGGGCGACTTTCGCGTTGAAAAAGTTGAAGAACACCAAAGTAAAGATGGCGATTCCAAGACCGCACGCGGTCGCGATCAACGCTTCAGCGATACCGCCACTGACTTTGGCGGGAGCGAGGTCGGCGTTTCCAACGAAATTAAATGAACCCATGATACCGGTCACCGTCCCGAGCAATCCAAGGAGGGGAGCCAGTGTGATGGTAGTATCCATTACCGACATGAATCGGCCGGCACGCTGGATTTCCAATCCGGACGCGATCTGCAAAGCGCCTTCGACGGAGGCGTGCTCATGGTTCAACCCGTGCCAGACCGTACGAACCAACGGATCTTTGGAACCGCGGGCGAGGTTGATCGCGCCGGGAATATTCCCTTGTTCCATCGCGGCGTAAACTTTGTCCAATTTATCCGAATCCCGCCGGGCAGTTTGGATCGACCACCAGACAATGCGTTCCAATATGACGGCGACCGCAACGACAAGGACCGCCACGATTGGATACATGACCGGACCTCCCTTGAAGAAGGTCTCAAATATTGTGTTGCCTTTGGCCCAGTCCGGAATCGGGCGCCCGACCGCGGCGGCGGCTTCGGCGGCCAGTATGGGAGCAAAATTTGCTAGCAAAGTGACCATATTTTATTTTCCAACAATTTGAAGTTATTTTGCTGTTAACTGCCTTTCGTGCAATGCGCCGGCAAAATTCGCAGACGAATCTGCAAAGCAAGATTCTTGCCAACTGAATACCAAGACCCTGAATTCGGCGCGCTCACTGATCATTGTCGGGATCGGTTATCCTCTTGATCGGGTTCGACTTGAACGGCGATTTGGCAACCTACCCCTAAAATGAAAGCAGTCAAAGTGGTCTGTTTTCTCGAGACTGCAACCATTTTTTCGGGAGATTTTGCGATTTATTGCAAAAACGGTGTTAAAACTTCAGCAGACCAGCAATAACCCTTTATATCGTTCATGAAACAGGGGCTTGACATCCGCCTCAGAGATCAGAGCAAATCGCGGAATTTTATCGATGCGGACGCAGTAGATGCTGCAATCAGGTTGCATTAGGCAAGTGCAACCAAACAACCGAATGGATGCCAGCCTCGCCAAGCTGGAAATTTTCCAACAGTAGCATACGCGTCCCGCGTGTATTCTGTTTCGCCCAGAAAGGCGGAACAACACAGTTGTCTTGCAGGTGCGGCAAAAAAGTCCTGGTCCACATAAGGTGCTGCGTAACTCCAACCACAAAGAAGCGGGTATCGGCGTTTGGGCGTATCGGCGTGTCGGCGAGGCTTCAGAGGATTCCAAGGCTCTCCAATCATCCTCGAACTCGTCCTCGTCCTTATAGTCGGTTGTTAATGGATCGTCGTACTGACGTTGAACAACTTCGCAAACTCACCCGTTGAAAATCCTCGCGAAATTGCGCGATCTTGAACGTCACCACCCCAAAGACCCTTAAGAGTTGATTTCGGATCGACCGTTCAGTGACGTGCGATTCGTTTTCAAACATCTTTGTGATCTTTGCGGTCTTCTGTGCGGATTGTTTTCGCGTCTCCACACGGCAAAATGCGCGCTCACACCAGCTCGGCACAGGCGAGACGCCCATGATACTTTTCACGCCGTTATCGGCGACATCGGGTGGAGAAATCTCAGATACGGAGGTTTGAACGTTGCCGAGCCGAAAGTATCTATAATAGACCTCTCGCCTGTGTTGTTCCGCCTTTCTGGGCGAAACAGAATAGACGCGGGACGCGTATGCTACTGCCAGCGAACTACAACCGAGCCGCGATCTGCTGATGGAGATACTCGGAGAGCTCTTTTTCCGGTAACCGATCAACGACCTCGTTCAAAAATCCGCGTGCGATGAGACGCTTTGCGGCAATGTCATTGATGCCACGGCTCTTTAAATAAAAGAGTTCCTCTGGTTCGACTTGGCCGGCCGTCGCACCATGCGTACAACGGACGTCATCCGCCAGGATCTCGAGACCAGGCATCGAGTTCGCTTCAGCGTCGTCGCTCAGGAGCAGATTACGAACCTTCTGGTAAGCATCCGTTCGATGCGCACCCGGTTCGACTTTGATGAGCCCGGAGAAGATCGTACGCGCCTGATCATCCAGCACGTTTTTGTAAAGCAGGTCACTCGTTGTGTCCGGTTTAATGTGATCCTGCAACGTGCGCTGATCGAATTCCTGCGCATCGCTTGCGACGCTGATCGCAAGCATGTCGCTGCGCGCGCCGCGATCGATCATCCGGCTCACGCTCTCCAGCCGGGAATATTTTCCTCCGAAATTCAGCGCGAGATTCAACGCCGCCGAGTCTCTTGCGGCGACGGTGGAGTTCACCTGAATCGAAACGAAGTTCTTGCTCCACTCTTGAACGCTCACATAGTTCAGCTTCGATCCCGGCTTCAGCACGAGATCGTTTACTCCGCAGGCTAATCCGTGTTCTTTCGGATTCATCGAGATGAAATGATCCAACAGTGTCACCGCGCTGTTCTCTTCCGCTATGACCAACGTGTGCGGAAAGACCGTCGCGTGGTCGCCCTGCACGAGATGAAAAACCTCAAATGGTCGATGAATTTCAACCCCTCGCGGCACCAACAGAAATGTTCCGCTTTGCACTGCGGATTTGTGGAGCGCGGCAAATTTCGCCGAACCGAGCCGCGCAGATTGCGCCATGAAATGTTCGCGCAACCGATCGGAATGCTTTTCCAGGGCCTCCTGCAACGTCGTAAAAACGACCCCGGCGCCTTCCAAAGCCGGATCAAGCAAGTCGGCCGTTATCACCGTTTCGTTCGCGAAAACAATTCTGCCGGCCGGATTCGAAAATTCGCGCGACTGGATTAATGCGGCGGGATCTCCGGAATAATTTCCGGCCGTAACATATTCATCCAATGCGAGATTCTTGACGGAAGAAAATCGCCAGAGCTCGTTGTTCCGTGTGGGCAACGGTTCTGCCTCGAATTCTTCCCAGGCGCGTGCTTGAAGTTCCTTGAACCAATCCGGGCCGAATGAAATCTGGCGTGGTCCGGACAGAATCGAAGAAGGTTCGGTCAATGTCATAGTTGTGCTAGTCCCTCTGCCCGCAATCGGGCTGCCGGAGGAAGCCGGCGCCGGGCGCCGGCCTATATTCGAATTCCTCCAGTCCTCAGAATTGCCCCTTAGCCGACCGATCCCTCCATTTCAAGATCGATCAAGCGCTTCAACTCCACGCTGTATTCCATCGGAAATTGCCGGACGAGATCGTTCACGAAACCGTTCACCGCGAGACTCATTGCCTGTCCTTCGGTCAGCCCGCGCTGTTGCATATAGAAGATCTGCTCTGCGCTGATCTGGCTGACGGACGCTTCATGCTGGGTGGAGTTACCGGTGCCTCGAACCGTAATTGCCGGGTAGGTATCGGTCCGGCTGGTGGTGTTGATGAGCAAGGCGTCGCACTCCGTATTGTTCTTGCAGCCTTTCAAGTGCTTAGGCACATGCACCAAGCCGCGGTAAGTCGCTCTCCCCTTGCCAATGCTGATACTCTTTGAAACAATATTGCTGGTTGTTTCGTCAGCCGCATGAATCATCTTCGCACCGGTATCCTGGTGCTGGCCATCCCCAGCCAGCGCGACGCTAATGACTTCGCCACGTGCTTTTCGTCCCTTCAACACCACGCCCGGATATTTCATGGTCAATCGCGAACCGATATTGCAATCGATCCATTTGATCTCCGCCTCTTCCATTGCCAAACCGCGTTTGGTCACGAGATTGAACACATTCGGCGCCCAGTTCTGGACGGTCACGTACTGGATCTTCGCTCCCGGCAACGCCACGAGTTCGACCACCGCCGAGTGAAGCGTTGCGGTGGTGAACTTGGGCGCGGTGCACCCCTCCATGTACATCACTTCGGAACCTTCATCCGCGATAATCAACGTTCGCTCGAACTGACCGAAGTTTTCCGCATTGATCCGGAAGTAGGCTTGCAACGGGTGCCTCACTTTCACTCCCGGAGGCACATAAATGAAGCTGCCGCCGCTGAACACCGCGCTATTGAGCGCGCTGAACTTGTTGTCGCCAGTCGGGATCACTTTGCCGAACCATTTACGAAAAATGTCCGGGCGCTCCTTGAGCGCGTCGGTGCTCCCCATGAAAATCACACCCTGATCGGAGACCGCTTTCTTGATATTGGAGTAAACCGCCTCGCTGTCGAACTGGGCCTCAACACCTGACAAAAATTTTCTTTCGCTCTCCGGGATCCCCAATCTCTCGAAAGTGCGTTTAATGTCTTCCGGGACCTCTTCCCAGCTCCGCTTGGTCGTCTCTCCCGCCGCCAGGTAATAGCGGATGATGTCGAAGTTGATCTCTTTCAACTCGTCTCCGGCCCAATGTGTCGGCAGCGGTTTGCTGTTAAAAACGTTGAATGCGTTTTTCCGGAATTCCCGAAGCCACTCCGGCTCCCCTTTAACGTCGACGATATAGTCGATCGTCTTTTCCGTCAGACCGACTCCCGCATCGCGTGTGGCCGGAACATTATAAAAGAAATTCCCGATATCGCGATCTACCGCAATCGACTCTGTTGAAGTTAACTCCGCTGAATTACTCATATTCTCTCCTCCTCATCTTGCAATCAGTTCGCACCAACGGGCTCACCTTGCTCCGTCTTCAACCAGTCATAGCCTTTGGATTCCAGTTCGAGGGCGAGTTCTTTGCCGCCGCTGCGAACGATCTGGCCGTTTGACATGACATGCACAAAATCCGGGATGATGTAATTCAAAAGCCGCTGGTAGTGTGTGATCAGCAAGATGCCAATCCGTGGGCCCCGGATCGTATTGACCCCTTTCGCAACCACCTTCAACGCATCAATATCGAGCCCGCTATCGGTCTCGTCCAGCACTGCGAACGTGGGCTCCAGCATGGCGAGTTGGAGAATTTCGTTCCGCTTTTTCTCACCGCCGGAAAATCCTTCATTCACTGATCGCGCCGTGAATTCCCGGCGGATTTCGAGAAGGTCCATTTTCTCGTATAGGTGTTGGTAGAACTCCGTTGCATCCAGTTCTTCGCCTTCAGGCAATCGAGCTTGAAGCGCTGCGCGCAGAAAATTGGCATTACTCACCCCTGGGATTTCCATTGGGTACTGGAACGCCATGAACAACCCGGCCCGCGACCGTTCATCCGGCTCCATTTCAAGGATGCTCGTGCCGTCCAGCAGGATATCGCCGTTGATTACCTCATAATCCGGATGTCCGGCCATGACCTTCGCAAGCGTACTTTTGCCGGACCCGTTCGGCCCCATCAGGGCATGCACCTCCCCTTTGCTGAATTCAAGGTTGAGCCCTTTAATAATCTCTTTATCGCCAATGGATACGCGTAGATCTTGAATGACAATCGAGCTCATGAATCACGTCTTGGGTTTACATCGGCAACGAAGACGTTGCCGATATGTTTGTCCCGCTGGAACGGGAAAGATTTATTGGTCCCGCTCAAGCCGGACCGTTCTGAGGAACATTTTGCGCAGAAGCCTTTCAACGTGACTTCTGCATGGTTTACAACGAAACCGGCCGGTAGATTCCAGGTCCCGTGAAAAGGCACGTCGACATCAAATATGACGCCGCAGGATTCGCAATGGAAATGGCTGTGATCCTGCAGATTCGCGCAATAACGCGTCGGAGCGCGGTCCAGGTTGACCTGTTTCACCACACCCCAGCCGACCAACGCCTCCAGGCAGTTGTACACAGTGGCGAGCGATATGGACGGCATATGCTTTTTCGCACGCAGAAACACCTCCGCAGCAGTGGGGTGATCCCTTCTCTGCATCAAAAGCCCAAGGACCTCTTCGCGCTGTTTCGTCAGGCGAATTCCACTGGCAGCAAATCGCTGGAGGAGTTCAGTTGGAAGTTTCACGGTATCTTTAAGCTGCCACGACCAATAACAATATCAAGAATGATTCTAATGTGCAATAAGGAGCTAAGAAAAAAATTCTCAAATGTCGCAGATAATCATCGCGCCTGTCAGATGGGCCGACGGCCCGGAACTGGTCGAGGCGAATACGCTGAACCGCACCTATCACGCGCTCTGGGTGGAGCCCTTCATCGATATGGAGGGATTTGAATCCTGGTTTGGCCAACGGGTGACAGGCCCAAATATCAGTCTCGTCGCCAGGGACCAGAGCTCATGCGCCGTCGTCGGAGTGATCAATATTAATCAGATCGTTTGGAGCACATTTCGCAGCGCGTACCTTGGTTATTACGGCATGTCGGCGTTCTCACGACGCGGGTTGATGACCGAGGCACTCCGCCTGACAGCCGGCTACGCTTTCTGGGAGATCGGGCTACATCGACTGGAAGCGAACGTCCAACCCGAAAACCTTGCGTCAATAGCCCTTGTGCGCCGAGTGGGATTCCGCAAAGAGGGTTTCTCTCCGAATTATCTGCGGGTAGGTGGTGTTTGGTGCGACCACGAGCGTTGGGCCCTCGTCGCGAGCGACTTTATAGGTTAGGTGTAGCGAACTGAGAACATAATCGCCTCGAACCGACAACATCGCTCATTTCCAAACCTGGCCGCGATCGATCAGATTGGTCCAGACGGTAAAGAAATTTTCGGGAATGGCGGCACTCGTCGCAAGATCGAATCCTCTGGGCAAAGCCAGGCAATGACTCGCGTCGGTCCGGCAATATTCGGCGTAGCCTCCGCCAGGCGTCAACGCGCAGACCTGATCCCCGGCTTTCCAAGTATTCACTTCAGCGCCATGAGCAACATTCCACAGATTGCTACCCTGATGGAAATTCCCCAGCGAAAAACCATGGAAACTAGCGGAAAATAGAACCCTGTAAGCGGGTTCAAGTCCCCCCCGAGCAGTTTGCAAAGGTGCCGCTACTGTCGAAACACTTCTTCCAGTTCGACAACCAGCCCTGGCAAAAGCGGCGTCGTCACTTTCTCTTTGGCAGCGAACCGCTGGATTGGATTCTCGCGGTCCAGCTCGAATGCGAACCGAGAGAGTTCACACGGTACGGGATCGATGATCCAGAGTTCGTTCACTCCCAGTCTGGCATAAGTTCTCTTCTTGTTTTCCAGATCAAGCGTGCGCGTCTTTGGAGATAATATCTCGACCACGAAATCCGGTGGACCTTCCGCGCCCGCGTCCGTAAGGATATGCCTGTTCTTGTTGAATATGATGACGATATCAGGCTGAAACACATCCGTTTCGGTCAGATAGACATCGAAAGGAGCATGGTAAAGCACTCCGATGGGGTTGCTTGCAAGATAGCGCAGAAGAATGAATTCGAGGTTACGGGCAATGTCCTGATGGTACCGGTTCGGCGCTGGTGCCATGTAAAGGTCTCCGTCAATAAGTTGGTACCGCGGTCCGGTTTCGGGAAGATTTCGATAGTGTTCGACCCTCAAAGGCGGGGCATCAGCTCGCACGATCATGGCAGCAAATCTATCCCCTTTATCTGTTTAAATCCAAGCCTGAGTCCTGTCCCCCGAAATACGTCCAGTTTTATCTCGAAAACAGCAAGGTCAAGGTCAACGAATCGTGACTGACGAGTTCGCCCTGGAGGATTGGTCGAAAGTGCTCTAAGAGCTGTGAAGGGAGAACTGCGAATTGGAAACCACGAACGGTTTGACCGCTAACCCGGCACAGCCTTAATCAACCCGTGCTTAGTCGCAAGCGCAATGACTTCCGTACGGCTCTCCGCATTTAACTTGGTCATGATACACCTGACGTGGGCCTTTGCCGTATGTTCGCTAATGTAAAGAATCTGGCCAATCTCTTTATTGCTTCGCCCATTGGCCAAGTATTTCAGCACCTGCCGTTCGCGATTCGAGAGCTGCGGACACGCGATAGATTCTGCGAGTTTTGCCGCGAAGTTCGACGAGAGAACGAATTCGCCTGCGGCCACTCTACGAACTGATTCTCGGATTTGCTCGGGCCCTATGTCTTTGACCAGGTAGCCCCTGGCGCCAGTTTTCAGGGAGCAATGGATGTCGTCTTCACTGTCGTAGGTCGTCATTACTATAACCGCGGGTTTGGAGACAGTGCGCCCTGCTAATTCTGTCATGACTTGCAATCCATCCTTCCTGGGCATTCGAAGATCGAGCAAGAGCACATCTGGAAGATGTTGCTTACACATCTCCAAGGTGCCTTCACCATTGCTGGCCTCAGCAACGACCTTTATGTCGGTCTGGGACTTGAAGACTTCCACTAAGCCTTCACGCACGACTGGATGATCATCTGCAATCACAACGGATATGGGATTCCCGAAAGATTCAGAAGACGATTTCATGGCCTATCTGCTATTTGCTATCTCTTTGGCTGAGCCTCGACGTCGAGGGCTGTTTTGGGCTCACCAGGAGAAAGCCCCGATAATATCTGATTCTCCTGCTTCCGCAGATCAAACCACAACCTTTGTCTGGCGTGGGGTAATAAACGTTGTGTTTACATTTGTAAATAACCATTGGCAATTACTCCTTCCTACTGCAACGACAGGCACAATATTGTTCGCTACGCTGGTCCGCTATTGCTGCAGTTGCTTTTTTCCGATAACCCGAGAGAAAAACAGCGGTCGGTCAACCTAAGCCAATTGAATTATCCCGCGTCTCGTAGCAACCGCAATAGCTTCAGCTCGACCGATTACATCTAGTTTTCGAAGGATTGACTTAACATGAAACTTTACAGTCCCTTCGCTGACGTCGAGAGCGTGCCCGATCTCTCTATTGCGTTTACCACTAGCCAAACTTTCAAGAACCTCCATTTCTCGCTTCGAAAGTCTAGGAGAAAAGATCGATTTAGCTAGTTTTAGCCCAACCTTTGACGGAAAGAAGGTTTCCCCTTTGGCGACCCGACGCACTGCTTCCCGGATTTCTTGAGGATCTGCCTCTTTGACCAGGTAACCCTTGGCGCCTGCACGGACCGCCTGGAAAATAGCTTCTTCACAACCGAAAGTTGTAATTATGATCACCCGCGGTTTAAAGTTCCCACGCGCCATTAGCTCATTAAGCACCTGCAGCCCATCCTTCTCTGGCAGGCGAAGATCGAGTATGAGGACGTCAGGAAGAAACTGATAGTAGAGCTTGCTTACTTCCTCGCCATGGGCGACGCTAGCTACCACTTTTATGTCTTTTTCCGAGTTTAGAATTTTAATTAATCCTTCTAGGATTACGGGATGGTCATCGGCAACAACCACAGTAATCGGCGATTCGTCGGGATGCCGGATAGCCAAGGACTTCGGCGAGCTCAGTCGAGCCGCTAAATCGGACGAGCTGGCCTTCGGCATTCTCCTTTCGCCAAAACGTCGCCCAAGTTGCCGTTCTACGTTCTGTTCTATTAAACAATCACTCTTGGATTTCATGGCGCTTCAGACCGGTAGGGTTTCAGATACATTGTTCTGCGCCTTTCCCTGGCGACCTATGCGTCGGGTTGAGTGGTGTTCACAGGCAGGCAGGCCCCTGAGGTAACGGAGATCGAACGGCTTGAACTCCGGTTCAGGAACCGTTTGCCGGTTCTTCTGGTGTCTAGGCACGCCGGCTATGGCCATGGCTAAGATGTAGGCATTGAGGTCCATATTGCTGTGTTTTTTTTGTATTGTGGTTTTTACTGGTCGACACGCAGCTAACATCGTTGGGCACGGCAATTCTACTGTCTCTTAGTACAGGAAGTGACGCATTCGCCGCTGGCAGTTCACCATTCACAGTTGCCGGATTGGTCTTCGCTACGATCCGATCGGACTCAGTCATGTCTTGGCTCATTTACCGCCTAATGCTTACATGCAAAAACAAGCGATATTATCGCATGGCGGCTGTTGCTTGATTTCACCTTAGCGCCATTCAAAGGGAGCTGCTTTTGCATTGTAAGCGGGGACGAACTGAAGGATCTCTTCGCGTAACTGTTTGACGTTTGACATCCAGAAAATCCACGCTCCTGAGCGCCGAAGGCGCGAGAGGAGAATAGCCTGGGGTGGAGCGCAGTTAAACCCCAGGAATCTGCCTACCATGGGACTGAGCTCTGAAAGAGCAACCAGAATGGATGCTAAAGATGGCTCTCTGGCCCAAATCTTCTGGCGCTTTTTCAGAGCTTAATTGTTTTTTCTTATTATTCCTGGGGTTCCGCTGCGCTCCGCCCCAGGCTATCCTCGGGTCGCGCCTTCGGCGCTTAAGAGCACGTGTTCTAGCCCGCTACTGAGAATATATCGCTTATTTTAGCAAGGAATTACTAGCTCGTCCGTTCAAGGGCCATACGAATTACGCGCAGCAAGTTATCCCTATGCACGGGCTTGCGCAAAAAAGCCACCGCGCCGGAGCGCAGCGCCTGGTCTTCCTCTTCCTTGCCCGCGTGGGCGCTGAAGAAGATCACGGGAATACTCGACCTAATTTCTTTGAGACGCCGCTGTAGCTGCAAGCCATCCAGATTCGGCATGCGCACATCCAGAATCACACAGGAGGCTTCGGTTGCGCGTCCCGAATTCAGTAAATCTGCTCCGGAGAAAAATGCCTCGCATCGCATGCCCAATGAGCGGATGAGTCTGCAGGTCGAGTTAGCGACCGAAGCGTCATCATCCACAACAATAACGAGCGTTGATTCGCTTGCATTTGCGGTTGGAGCCACTGTAATGACTAATTTAGAGGCGCTCAGAGATAAAGTTCTACTGTCCTTTGGTACAGGGGAACGGATCGCAGTTCGCGTCCTCGAAAGCCGCATTGGGCGGCCGAATGCACGTCGATCGTGGTACTGAGGTCCGGCACGTGTTAATTCTGAACGTTATCCGCTAACCCTCAACTGGCACAGTAACCAAAATGCTCGTTCCGCGGCCGCGCGCGCTGCGGATGTTTAATGAACCATTTAGGTTTTTCACCCTTGCTCGCATGTTAACAAAGCCGAATCCTTAGCCTTCCCGCTAAAGAAGATCACTGGAATACGCTGGCTGTTTGCCCTCAGGCGGCGCATTAATTGTAGCCCGTCTATACCGGGCATTCGCACGTCAATAATCAGGCAATCCGCCTCGATTGTGTTCTCAGAATCGAGCAGGTGCTGAGCCGACGCGAAACTCTCTGCCCGCATGCCTGAGGAGCGTAAGAGCCTCGCAGTCGATCGTCTCACTGAGACATCATCGTCTACAATGAGAACGAGCGGTGCTTCCAAGATATTCGCGCTCGGGGACATAGGCGTTCTTCAGCCAGGTACTTAGTCTTAAAGATTTCTAGTAAAGAAATCTACTGTCCCTAGGTACAGGGGTGGCGAGTTCCGAGTTCGCGGTTCGCTGTTCTCATGAACGACGCGGAAATTTAGCCTACAGGAGTGTGTCGGATTCCAAATGCGAGGACAGGGTTCTCCTGGAGCGTCCGGCGGCGGTAACGCCAAAAAATTGCTTGCTACCGTTCTGCGCGAAGGCTTGAGTGCGCCATGATTATTGTAACCGGTGGCAGCGGCAAGGCCGGACGGGCCTGTATCACCGAACTGTTGGCTCATAATTACAAGGTGGGCAGTGTCGATCTGGTTCGGCCTCCAGATGTGCCAGTACCGTTCAGCCGGGTCGAGCTCACTGACTTCGGCCAGACGATAGAAGCATTTTCCCAGATCGATGATCGGATCCGGAACGTGACCGCGATCGTGCATCTCGCCGCGATTCCCGCTCCCGGCCTGGCAACGAATTCCGTGACCTTCGCCACAAACACGATCAGTACTTACAACGTGTTCGAAGCGGCGCGGCAGCTCGGCATTAAGAACGTCGTGTGGGCCTCGAGCGAAACTGTGCTCGGCATCCCTTTCGATACGCCGCCGCCCTATGTCCCGATTGACGAAGAATATCCCGGGCGCCCGGAATCGGCCTATTCGCTCTCCAAACTGGTCGGTGAAGAAATGGCAAAACAGTTTTGCCGTTGGGACCCGGAGTTGAAGATCATCGGCCTGCGTTTTTCGAACATCATGGAACCGCATGATTATGCGAGGTTCCCCGGGTTTCAGGATGATGCCCGGAAACGCAAATGGAATTTCTGGGGTTACATTGATGCCCGAGACGCGGCTCAGGCGGTTCGTCTTTCCCTGGAATCGAGCATCAAAGGAGCCGACGTGTTCATTATCGCCAATGCGGACACGGTTATGGAACGAGACAACCAATCGTTGTTAGCTGAGGTATTCCCTGATGTGCCTCATAAACGCTCTTTCGGACCTCACGAGACTCTGCTGGCGATTGAGAAAGCGCGCAAGATCCTCGGATACGAGCCGAAACACAGTTGGCGCGCCGGAAAGACGGCGACCTACATCCGCGGAATGTCTTGATTGAGGAAGGCGGGTTGAGCGGCATCATCGATTGGGCGGATATCGCTGCGGGAGACCGAGCCACGGATTTGGCATCAGCTTATCGAAGAGCGCCGGATGAGGCCGGCACGCAGCACCGAGCCGCTTACCGGCTCAGTCGTCAGCACCCAGAATGTATGATTATCGTCGTTTCGCAAGACGGCGCCGTCAGGTATGTGGGTAATTCAAACGGAAAGGTTACCTACTGGAAGATGGTCCTTTTAAACCCCGGGCCAGGGTTGAATCAAAGCTTCGCTGCTGAAATCTGATCTCCGAGATTTGGTGACCGGTCGCTTTAAACCCATCTTTTCAATCCGCGAAAGCAAAGTGGTGGGCTTGAGTCCCAAAAGCTCCGCGGCTCCATTGACACCCTTGATCTTCCAGCCGGTCTTCTGCAAAACGGCACAAAGATTCTCGCGCTCGCGACGGCGCATTTCTGCATCAGTGAGATGTTCGGGCCCATCTTGGTCACCATGCACTGACGAAAAGGAAGTGAATTCGACAGACGAGTTGCTCACCGGAAGGTTAAACTCTAACATACCGCCCTGAGCAAAAATAGCGGCTCGTTCGATAACGTTGCGCAGTTCGCGAATGTTGCCCGGCCAATCATAATTTTGGAGCGTTTCTATCCCCTTCCGGGTCAGTATCGGTCTCGAATATCCGAGTTCTTTGACCGACATATTGATAAAATGGGCCGCCAGAAGTGCGATATCTTCCTTCCGCTCCCGCAGCGGTGCAATTTTCACCGGAAAGACATTCAACCGATAATACAGGTCTTGGCGAAAGCGGCCGGCCGCGACCTCTTTCTCCAGATCCCGATTAGTGGCCGCCACGATCCGTACATCTACGTACCGCGCACGACTCTCGCCCACTCGTTCGTAGCATTTCTCTTCTAAAACGCCTAGCAGTTTGCTCTGACATTCCAGTGGGATCTCGCCGACCTCGTCCAGGAACAGCGTTCCCCCGGCGGCGGCTTCGAAGCGGCCAATCCGATCTTTGAACGCGCTGGTAAATGCTCCTTTTGCATGACCGAAGAATTCGCTCTCGTATAATTCGTTCGGAATAGAAGCGCAATTCACTCGAACCAGCGGTTTATTATTGCGCCGGCTACACCGATGCAGTTCTCGCGCAATAAGCTCTTTTCCGGTACCAGTCTCGCCCAGGATCAGCACGGTGGCATCTGTCGGCGCAACTATCCCGATCTGTTTGATGATTTGCTGTACCGCCCTGCTTTGGCCAATAATCTCACCAGTTGCCGCTTTCTCGCTCCCGCTGGAGGGTGAGGCTATCACGATTTCGGCTTGATTCGACCCTGCTATTGAGACTCCTATGTCCGTTCCAGTCCATGCTTTAAAACACTCTTCGCCGATTGCTCCCAAAGACCGCTCGTTTATCTCCTTGCGGGCCACGGCGAACCGGCCGGCTTCCAACAGATTCTTTTCATCAAAAGGCTTCATTAAAAGCTCCACCGTTCCTGCCTGAGCGCAAATCGCTCACGAATCTGTCAGTAAATCCCAGTAAGCAGATAGCCGGGACCAGAAGAGCAATCTCACGGAGGTATTCGCGTTGATGGATATTGGATTTTTCATGTATCTCAGTACCAGCAAAATCCCTGGCGCTTGGTTCGTTGTTTTTTTAGTGAACGGCACGCAACTAACACCGTCGGGCACGGCAATTCTACTGTCTCTTAGTACAGGGAGTGACGCGTTCGCTACTCGCGGTTCTGCTATTCCCTATTTTTACAGCCCCAGCTTTTGCGCCATTTTAACCAGGTCTGCGACTGACTCTGCCTGCATCTTGTGCATGATGTTGGCACGATGGAACTTGATGGTTCTTTCCGTGGTGGCCAATTCGCCGGCAATCTGCTTGTTGAGCAGTCCTGTCACCAGAAGGGCGAGCACTTCGCGTTCGCGGGGCGTAAGCGAATCGTAACGATTATGCAGTTGGGCCACCTCCATCCGCTGCTGGAGCATCGTCCGATCTCGCTCGAGAGCTGCCCGAATGGCGCTGAGCAGTTGTCCGGCGCGGAACGGCTTAGTCAGGAACTCTACCGCTCCACCCTTCATTGCACGCACAGTCATCGGGATATCACCATGGGCCGTTATGAAAATAATGGGGAGCTGGATTCCCGAATTGGTTAGTTCGCGCTGTAGATCTAAACCACTCAGTCCAGGCAGCCGGACGTCGAGTACCAGGCATGCCGGAGTTGACGGTCGACCTTGCGCGAGAAACTGAGCTGCCGACCGGAAGCTCTGAACTTTGAACCCGGCGGGTTCGATCAGCCGCTCGATTGAACGACAGACCGACGGGTCGTCATCTACCACAAATACCATGGACTCCGGCTCGGCCATATCAGGAGTAGTAAGTAGTAAGTAGTAAGTAGTAAGTAGTAAGTAGTAAGTAGTAAGTAGTAAGCAGTAAGCAGTAAGCAGTAAGCGTATGTGACTCAGTTTCGGTAAGCTAAAAGAATTCATCGATCGAAGGATCCTCCCGCACATGATCATCCCTGATCACAAAAGCGGATGACCTTTCGATCATGCCATTCAAAAGACGACCAATTTCTAGCAATCTTTCGTTCATTTTCTCGGCCTGATTGCTACTGACATATTCGCAAGCATACGAGGTTGTGAGCCAGTGTTGGGTCTCCAAGCGTTCGGCATCTGCATCGGTGAGCTTACTTATGAAATGCTTCTCGTAGCGCCGCTTGCCCCACGCTTCTGCAATGTTGGCTCCCACAGACCTTATAGCACGGCGAAATTGGTCGGTTAACGCATATATCTCTTCCTTAGGGAATTTCTTCGTCGTTTCAAAAATTTCCTTGCTCAGCTGAAAGCTCGTTCGATACGCAAGGAGATCTGTGTAATCCTTCACAAAGCCTTTACTCAACGGCCGAAACGTTTCATCTAAATCACCCATAATAAACTGCTTCTGCTTACTTGCTTACCGTTTAGAGCTTACTCCTTACTGCTTACTCCTTACTGCTTACTCCTTACTGCTCTCCGCGGCCTAGTAAGGTAATTTGGTCTTACCACCGTCATTCTCTCACTCAGTACCAATCGGTAACGTAAATTGAAACAGCGCGCCTTTAGGCACATTCGTCATCGCCCACAGCCGTCCTCCGTGAGCTTTGACAATGGAACGGCTGATCGATAACCCCATCCCCAAGCCCTGTGGCTTGGTCGTGTAAAAGGCGTCAAACAGATGATTTAGCGCATTCGCATCCAGCCCCGGACCTGAGTCTGCCACGGATACTGAGACGGAAGCGTTCGGCGTTCGGCCTTCCTCCTCCGCCAACGCTTCAAAAGCAGAGCCGTCGGGGTATACGGACGTGTCAGGCTCGAATCTCGCTTGCTCCCCCGCGTCCGCGGGAGCGGGGACAGCGGTCACTTTCTCCGAACTTACCAGTAGCTCGCGCGGACCCTCAGTCACACCACTCATTGCCTCGATGGCGTTGATGATCAGATTGAGAATCACTTGCTGCAGTTGGATTCGATCGCCCATGATGGGCGGCAAGTCATTGGCGAGCCTGGTCTGTAGTAACACTCCATGGCGATATAGTTCGCCACGGGTCAGAGCGATAACTTCCCCGATGGTCTCGTTAATATTTAGCCGGCTCTTCTGCGGAGGCACGTTCTCAACCAGCGCCCGAATTCGCGCGATTACGCCACTGGCCCTGTCGGCGTCACTAACAATATCCGATAAAGCCGCATGGAGCTCGTCCAGATCCGTGGTCTCCCTCGGCAGTAGGCCGAGGCAAGCGTTAGCGTTATTGATGATCGCGGTGAGCGGCTGGTTGACTTCATGCGCAACGGACACTGCCAATTCTCCCATTGTAGTTAGCCGACTAACATGAGCCAGGCTGGATTGCGCTTCGCGCAAGGAGACCTCCTTTTGATGCAGCTCTCTCTCTGCGCGTTTGCGTTCGGTGATGTCGATAGCCGTTCCGATGACTTCAACGAGTTCGCCCGATTCACCGAAGACGGGATGGCCTACTCCGTAAAGATGCTTGATCTCGCCGTCCGGAAGAACGACTCGGAACTCGAGGTCGGAATCACGCCTTTCACGAACCGCGCCTTCGGTGTTTTCGAGCCATCTTGTCCGATCCTCGGGATGAATTCGTTGCAGAACCGCCTCAAAGGAGGGAATGCCTGCTTCCGGATCAAACCCAAACAGGTGGTAGCGTTTCTGGGACCAGTAGGTGATCTCTTTCGTGGCGGGTTTCAACGCCCAACTGCCGCTTTTGCTCAGCGACTCCGCTTCCGCTAAGTAGGCCTGGCTGCGCCGCAATTCCTCTTCCGCCCGTTTTTGCTCAGTGATATCCATAACTGCGCCCACCAATTCAAGGCTGCCAGACTCGTTTGTTGAGAGACGCCCCCAAGTACGGAGGTATTTGACAGATCCGTCCGGCATCAGTAATCGTTGTTCCAGGGAAGAATCCGTCTTCCGCTCACGCGATACGCGATCCATAGCTTGACGGACCAGCGCTCTGTCTTCCGGGTGAGTTCGCTGGAGTATGAGTTCCAGCGTCGGTTCAGTCGTCGGATCGAATCCAAAGATGCGGAAGGTCTCCTCCGACCAGTACTGCTTTCCGCTGGAAAGGTCCCAGCCAAAACTCCCGGTACGGCTTAATCGTTGCGCCTCGGATAAATAGGCCTCACTTCGGCGCACGGCGGCTTCCGCCCGTAGCCGCTCGTTGACCTCGCGCTCGAGCCTTGCGTTGGCGCGGCTTAGCCCTGAGTACAACCGGGCATGATCCAAGGAAATCGCGGCCTGAGAGGCCAACAGTTCCAACATGGCCAGGCGTTTGGGCGTGAATACCCGGGCGGCCAAGTTGTTCTCCAGATAGAGAATGCCGATGAGCTTGGTCTGTTTTTTCAGCGGCAGACACAGAACTGACCTGGGACGCCTTTGCCTTAGGTACTCATCGTTTGAAAAAAGGTTCTGGCTTGCCGCGTCATCCAAAATCACGCTTTCGTGAGTTCGGATCACGTAACGCAAGAGCGATTCTGGCAATTCTGCCGGATCGGCCCGGGTTTGTTGCAGGGAAACATTGACCTTGTCCAGGCCGGTCCGAGCTTCCGCCTCGATCCGAAACTCCTCGTCGTGAGGTAGGATCAGAAGACCGCGCTCGGCGCCGGCATGTTCGATGGCGATAGTCATGAGCTTTTGAATCAATTTCTTCGGCACAATCTCGCCAGAAACCGCATGCGACGCCTTTACCACCGTCATCAGGTCAAGTTGCTCAGCTGGCGTCCCAAGCGGAGCGGCTGAAGGGCCAGGCGTTTTCTCTTCCAGTCCAGGGTAACGCTCATCAAGCTGCTTTACTTTGCCCAGTGCTCCCCATCGAAGAAAGCAGTGGCGCGCCTCGCAGAGATAAGTTCGAGCGACTGTGCGGTAACCTCTTTTGAGATAGAAACGCGAAGCCAGCTCATTGCCAACGCCCTCATTCTGGGTAAACCCGTGCTGGCGCGCCGCCTGGATCGCGTCCTCATACAACCGCATTGCATCGAGTTCTCGCCCTTGGATCCGAGCAAGCTCAGCCGATACCAACGTGCATTTGTCAACGAATGTCTCCGGGCAATTATCAGACCATTCTCGGAGCTGCTCCAAGGATCGCTTCAGCTCTTCGAGCGCCTCGGCCTGCCTTTGCGGCCCAGCCATCTGGTGGATCGCTGCTAGCGTCAACGCACTGTAGTAACAATAATTGAGCGATTGGATGTTGGTTTCAGCTGACCAAAGCAGAGCCTTCGCCTTCTGCGCCGCAGCGATTGCTGCGTCATAGTCACCCGATATGAAACGAGCCTGAAGTTTGAAAATCCAATAATAACAGACCATCGTGCTCATCCGGTCCTCGGTCAATTGGACCTCAAAAGCACCCTCGTCGAACCGGTCATCGCTAAGACTGGCGAACGACAATGTTTGTCCTCGCATATCCTGGATGAACTGTTGTTGGCTTGTAATGAAGTCGACTGCATCACGAAATTTCGCTTTGCGTGCGAAGTCGAGGCCCTTCTCTGATTCGCTCCATACCTGATCAAGGTGGACGCCCTGTAGAAGGAGGTCTGTGACGAGATCGATGCAGGTAAAGCAAGCGTAAGACCGTTCGTGCGTGTCAATGCCAGCGCGAAAGGCGCGCCGGACGAAGTCAATCGCAGTATCCAAAGGCCGAGTCCAGGGCGCGACTCTCGCCATGCCCAAGTACGCCCGCATTTTCGATCCGGCGAACCCGTACTTATCGACCAGGCTGCAAGCGAGCTTCCCGAAACGGTACCCATCCGGGAAGCGATGGAAGACCGGGCCAAGGACAGAAGCAAGTTCGGCAAAACCGTGCGGGGAGACGCCGGTGATCCCGTACTCCAGGGTCATGTTTGTCATGTGACACACGTGCAGGCAAAACAGGTTGCGGTCGGTGTACCACGCCGGAGTCGAGAGCTCTGCCAGCACCTGCATGGCGGCCTGCTTTTCTGGGTCGCTCATCAACGGCAACTCAATAAGACTCTCGATAGAGCGGTCACCCAGGTTCTGCCAAATCTTTTCGTAGTCGACTTTCACCTCTTCCCGGCTTGGATGCGTTGGAATGTCGATGCCGAACAGACGCAGACACTCCAGCCCGTTATCGAGGGCCTTGTGGTACTGCGCCCGCATAACGTCGAGAAGGATCTTCAGACGGTAGGTTGCCGCTTTATCCATCTTTGATTCGGCTCTATCCAACAGATCTGCGATCAATCCGTCGGCGGCGTCAAAATTTCCATTCAGGTATTCGCACTCGGCGCGTTCCAGCCATAAGCCAAATGCCAGCTGATAACGGCGCTTCCAGGCGTTGGATCCAATCAGCTCCATACCAGCCAACAGATAAACGCAGGCCGAGGCGTAAGCGGTCGACGCCTTGGCTTTTTTACCGGCGAGGAGGTTTAACTCTGCCACCTGCTCTCGTTCAAGAGGATCGGAAATCAGCGCTGAACCGAAGTTGAGTTGGTTGGCGATATCGAAGATCTGCTCCGCGGTCTGTTCCGGGGTCATTCTTAAGACCAGCAGGCGACCGAGGTCGAGGTGAAATCGAGCCCGCAACTGCTCCGGGACCAATCGATAGGCCGCCTCCCGGATGCGATCGTGGAGGAATTTGTAGGAAGCACCCGAGCGCTGTATTAATCCCACTCGAACAGCTTCCCAAAGCTCCTGGTGCACGCTCTCTTCCGATTCACCACGGATGATTGATAAGGTGGCGGCGTCTGCTCCATGCCCCAAGCAGGCGAACTGTTTCAGTGCTTCCTGGGTAGCGGCTGGTAAACGCCTGAGTTTGGCAATCACTAGATCCGCCACGTTATCAGTGAAGCCCAGGGCTCGTATGCGCTTCACATTCCATCGCCAAGCTGACTCTTGAGGTACGTAAGCAAGGAGCTGCTCATCGGCAAGAGTAGAAAGAAATTGAAGCGTAAAGAAAGGGTTGCCCCCACTCTTCTTATGAACGAGTGCTGCCAGCTGCCCGGCATGCGCAGGCTGGCAATGGAGAGCGTCAACCAGGAGTTGGTTGACATCCTCAAGCGAGAGAGGCTTCAGCACAATCTCACGAACGGTTACTCCGGTTTCGCGGATTGCCTTCAGCGTCAACATCAGCGGATGACTGGCTGTCACCTCGTTGTCCCGATACGCGCCGATCAAGAGGAGATGGCCGATGCCCGGATCAGTGATGAACTGTTCGAGTAGTCTGAGTGTCGCTGGATCAAGCCATTGGAGGTCATCAAGGAACAGGACCAAAGGGTGTTCCTTTTGGGCGAAAACCCCAAGGAACTGCCGGAGGACTGCCTCGAAGCGGTTCTGAGCTTCCAGAGGCAAAAGTTCAGGCACGGGCTCTTGCTTACCGATTACCAGTTCCAGTTCGGCGACTAGATTGACCATGAGTTGGGCATTGGACCCCAGCGCTTCAAGAATGGCTTCCTGCGAATCATTGAGCTCCTCCTGGCTCTTGCTGAGGATCTGGCGTATCAGCGTTTGGAATGCCTGGGCCAGTGTTACATAGGGGATATCCCGTTTATTTTGGTCGAATTTCCCGGAAACAAAGATGCCATTCGGCAACACCACCTTGTGCAGTTCATGGACGACGGATGATTTGCCGATTCCGGAATATCCGGACACCAGCACCAGTTCCGGTTTGCCGGTAGAAGCCACTCGCTGAAATGCCTCTAGAAGTTTTTGACGTTCCAGTGTTCGCCCGTAAAGCTTCTCTGGTATCAGCAGCCGATCTGCTATATCCTTTTGCCCAATCGGGAATGGCTCGACCCGGCCAGTTGATTCCCATTCCAGCAGGCATTTGCGTAGATCAAACTCAAGGCCAGCCGCTGTCTGATAACGTTCCTCAGCAGTTTTAGCCAGGAGCTTCAAAACAATGGCTGAAATTGACTCCGGAACCTCAGGCTGCCGTTCGCTGGGATTTGAGGGCTGCCTGGCAATATGGCAGTGCACCCACTCCATTGGATCGGATGCAGTAAACGGTAGACATCCGGTGAGCATCTGGTAGAACGTGACCCCCAACGAGTAGAGATCACTGCGGGAATCAATCGACCGATTCATGCGGCCGGTCTGTTCGGGCGCCATATAGGCCAGTGTACCCGCAATCGTTTCGGGAAGTTCGGCCGCCTGCCTTTCGCGTATCAGGCGGGAACTGATTCCAAAGCCAGTGAACCAGACCTTGTTGGTGACAGGATCTGCGAGAATGTTGGCTGGTTTGATATCTTTATGGATAAGACCTCGGCCGTGAAGTTTACCCAGCCCGGCTGCCAGACCAATCGCCAGCCGAAGGAACCGGGCCAGTTCCATTGGTTCCCAGAAAACTATAAAGCGGCTCGCCCCCGGGATCGCTAGGGCGAGGCTCCTGGCCGAGCTTCGCTCGTCCTGGTCGAGTTCCCGCTCGCCCCAGGTACCGTGGACGAACAGGAATTCGTCCCTACCGTGACCGAGCAGCTGCTCCAGGTGTATACCACCGGGATCTTCCAGCACCAGCACCAGACGGTCCCAGTGGCGAGCAAGGTCAATGGGTCGAACCGCCCACTCCGGATCAAGCTCGTCTCGAAGACTGCGTTCGTGTTCCAGCCGTTTAAGCGTTGCCAATTCCGGCTGTTCCGAGGCTGGGGCTAAGACCAGAATGGAAGACGGTCCCACGTATTCGCGCCCCACAGAGGACGGTCCCTCCTTCGCCAAGCCCGATCGCCGGGCCCGATAAAGGATAAATTCCTGGTCCGTCCGCAGGCTCTCGAACGCGTATCTCGATAGCTCAATCATTAGCAATCGGCAGCGTGAATTGAAACAGAGCGCCTTTCGGCATATTTGCCTTCGCCCATAGCCGTCCTCCATGAGCTTCAATAATAGAGCGGCTGATCGACAACCCCATTCCCAGGCCTTTAGGCTTTGTAGTGTAAAAGGAGTCAAATAGATGATCCACCGCATTCGCATCTAACCCTGGACCTGAATCCGCCACCGAGACCAGAACGCAGGTTCCGCGTTTCGCGTTCGGCGTTCGGCGTTCGGCGTTCGGCGCTCAACCTCGAGTCCGGATCTGCGAATCTGCAAGCCTGTCTTGCTCTGATTCGCCCGGGATTCCGATCACTTTCTCAGAACTGATCCATAACTCCCGTGGGCCATCACTGACCGCACTCATCGCCTCGATGGCGTTGATTATCAAATTGAGAATTACTTGCTGCAGCTGGATTCGATCTCCCATGATGAGAGGTAACTCATTGGGAAGTTTGGTTCGTAGCAATACTTCGTTCCGGTCTAGTTCTCCGCGGGCCAGAGCGATCACTCCACCAATTGTCTCATTCAGATCTAGCCGGCTCTTTTGCGGCGGCGATTTCTTAATCAGCCCCCGAATTCGCGCAAGCACGGCGCTGGCCCTATCGGCGTCAGAGATAATATCCGATAAAGCCTCACGCACATCGTCGAGCTTACTAATCTCACCCGGCAACAGCGCAAGGCAGGCGTCAGCATTGTTGATGATAGCAGTGAGCGGCTGGTTCACTTCATGAGCTATTGATCCCGCCAACTCGCCGAGGGTCGCCACTCGCGTCACGTGAGCCAGCTGTGCCTGCGCCTCATGCCAGGCTTCCTCCGCCCGTTTATTATCAGTAAGGTCCTGAACTTCAATGACTGCACCAACCGCTACCCCTTCGCGAAAGATCGGACTGACGTTGTACCGTACCGGAAAGAAAGTGTTGTCTTTGCGCACGAAAAGATCCTCGCCCTGCACGATCTTCCCCGTCCGCACTGCGCCCATCAGCGGGCATTCATGCGCCAGATAGGGCGTGCCGTCCGGCTTTGTGTGGTGGATCTTGTCGTGGAGGATCTGTCCAATCACTTCCTCTGCGCGATACCCGGTGATCCGCTCGAACGCGGGATTTACGAACGTCCCCAACCCTGCCGCATTGACGATGTACAGCATGGACGATGCGTTATCCGTGACTGTCTTGAGGAGCTCCATTTGGTAGCGCTGCTGTTCCTCTGCCAGGGCCAGCTCGGCATAGATTCGGGCATGGTCCAACGAGATGGCGGCCTGAGATGCCAAAAGTTCCAGCATTGCCAGTCGTTTTTGAGTAAATACCCGGGGAGCCAAGTTATTCTCCAGGTAAAGCACCCCTAGCATCTTGGTTTGTTTGACTAGCGGCAGGCAAAGAATTGACCTCGGGCGTCTCTGCCGGAGGTAGTCATCCTCAGAGAACATATTCTTGGCCGACGCATCATCCAGAATGATCTTTTGTTGAGTTCGAATCACATACCGAAAGAGCGACTCGGGCAATTCGGAGGAGGTTATCGGCGCATGCCGCAGCTGAACCTGCACCTGGTCAAGGTCCGTCTTGATCTCGGCCTCGATCCGATGTTGCTCCCCTTGCGGTAGGATCAAAAGACCGCGTTCAGCGCCTGCATGCTCGAGTGCCACCTTCAAAAGTGTTTCTATCAATTTTTCGGACACGATCTCGCTCGAGATAGCCTGCGAGACCTTGACTACAGTGGCGAGGTCGAGTTGATCGATCCGCGCTTCAATCTTCCCCGTAGGACCGGCCGCGGCCCCTTCGGTCCTAAGGTTTGGGTACATCTCGTCGAGTTGCCGCACCTTCCCATCGGCTCCCCAGCGCAAATAGCAGTGGCGGGCGTTCTGCAGATGGGCATGGGAATTGGTCTCGAAGCCACGCGCCGCGTAGAAGCGCGCGGCCATTTCGTAGGCGAGCGCCTCGTTGTGGACCAAGCCGTTGTCGCGGGCCGAGCAGATTGCCTGCTCGTAGAGACGCTCGGCCTCGAGCTCCCGCCCGTTAAGACGGGCGATCTCCGCGCCGATCAGCGCGGCGCGGCTGACAAAGTTTTCCGGGCAGTGTTCGGCCCACGCCTGGAGCTGGCGGTGGTGCGCAGCCAGGCCCTCTTGGTATTGGGCGCTCTCGGCATCAGACGCCGCCTCGCAGAGCGCGATCAGCGCCAGCGCAGCGTATAAGTGGTAGTCGGCCCGCTCGAAGATGACTGGCGACATCCAGAGGAGGCGTTCTGCTTTGGTGGCTGCGGCGACGGCGGCGATGCGGTCGTTGGCGAGGATGCGCGCCTGCAGCTTGCGAATCCAGTACATGAAGGCGGCTATTCCAAGACTCGGCTCAGCCGCGAGCTGCTGCTCAAACTGCTCCTCCTCGAAACCGTCGTCGTTGAAGCAGCCGAAGACGGGCGTCAAACCCCGAAGCGTCCGGATTAACCCGAGCTGCGCGGTCATCAGACTGACGACGACACCGAAATGGGCCCGGCGCGCAAAGTCGAGCCCGGCCTTGGCCTCCTGATGCACCTCCGCGAGGGGGGCACCACTCGCGAGAAGTTGCGTGAGGACGTTGTTGCAGCTGATCCCTGCATAGGTGAGGTCGCCGACCTGCTGTGCGGTTTCGAAGGCATATCGCGCGAGCGGGCGACCCGTGCGAGCATGCCGCACCGACGGTTTCGCGAGATTGCCGAAGGCCAGATAGACCCGGGCCTTCAGGCGGTCCATTCCCGGCTGCTCGACAAAGTCCAACCCGAGCTGGCCAAAGCGGAATCCCGCCTTGTAATCCCCGAAGTAAAGCCCGAGCACGTTCCCCACAGCCGTGTAGGCGTAGCCCGAAGCGTCGCTGTTGCCATGCTCCAGGCTGAGATTCCCCATGCGGCCGATGACGAGACAGCGAAGGTTCTCGTCGGTCCAGAGCGCCGGTGTCACAAGGGAGGCAACAACGTCCATGGTCGCGCACGCGACCGGATCCACCATGCGGGGCAGGTCGAGCAGTCCTTCGATCGGCCGATCTCCGAGCTGCCGCCACAGCCGTGCGTATTCATCCTTGACTGCCTTTCTCGTCGGATGCGCTGACCAGGCAACGTTGAAGCGGCGCAGGCAGTCGAGGCCGACCGCGACGGCGCGGTCGCTTCGGCCGAGGGTCATGCAGAGGTCAACCCGAAGGCGGGTGAGCGTTGCGAGCTCAGAGGGGGTGGCGGCGCGATCCGCCAGCTTGGCGAGGCGCGCTTCTGCCTCCGCCAGCGCTCCGGTGAGGAACTCGCATTCAGCCCGATGCAGCTCGAGCGCGAAGGCAAGATCGTGACGGCGCTCCCAGGCGTCTTCAGGCAACAGGGCCGCACCCGCGGTGAGATAAGTCAGCGCTGAGGAATAGGCGGTCGAGGACTTGGCGCGCAGGCCCGCAACGAGGTTCAGCTCGGCGAGCCGCTCGCGCTCCTTGCCCGAGCGGATGAGTGCGGCCCCGCAGTTGAGCTGGCCGACGACCTCGAAGATGCTCTCCTCGACCGCGCCAGGCGGGGTGCGCGCGGCGAGCCGCCGACCGATGGTGAGGTGCGCCGCCGCACGCTCGCCGTCCGGGATCAGCGCATAGGCCGCCTCCCGCACGCGGTCGTGCAGAAACCTGTAGGCCCCCTCCTGGCGCAACAGGAGCCCGGCCCGTATCGCCGCCCAAAGGGTTGCGTGCAAGGCATCCTCGCTCCCGCTTTGGACGAGGGCCAAGGTAGCGATCGGCGCGCTGTTGCCGAGACAGGCCAGCCGCTTCAGGACGGCCTGCGTCGTGGCGGGCAGGCGGCGCAGCTTGTCCAACAGGAAATCCACGACGTTGTCGGTGTAGCCTTTGGCGCGTATCCGCCTAAGGTCCCAAGTCCAGCGCTCCGCGTCACGCTTGAAAGTGAGCAGCCCTTCCTCGGCCAGTGCGGTCAGAAACTGGATGGCGAAGAACGGATTGCCGGCGGTCTTCTCATGCACAAGCCGAGCCAGGGGTCGGGCGCTTCCGCAGTGCAGGGCGTCGGCAACTATCCGGCTCACGTCCTCGAGCCCGAGCGGCTTTAAGACGACCACCTGCACCCGTCCGCCGGCCTGGCGGATCGCTGCCATCCGCCGAATCAAAGGATGCGTGGGCGTGACCTCGTCATCCCGATAAGCGCCGATAAGAAGCAGGTGTTGCAGATCCGGTTGTGTCAGCAGGTCCTCGACGAGATCGAGCGTCGCTGCATCCACCCATTGCAGATCGTCGAGGAACAGGGCGAGCGGATGCTCCCGTCGGGCGAAGACACCGAGCAGGCGCCGGAACACCAGCTGAAACCGGCGCTGCGCGTCGCGCGATGGCAGCTCCGCTACCGGCGGCTGCGGGCCGATGACGTGTTCGAGGTCGGGGAGCAGTGTCACCATGAGCGCGCCGTTCAGGCCAAGCGCCGCGGTAAGCGCGGAGCGCCAGGGGACCAGTTCGGTCTCGCTCTTCGCCAAAAGAGGCCGGATCAGGTTCAGCAGGGCCTGCGCCAGGCTGGCGTAGGGGATGTCACGCTTGTATTGGTCGAACTTGCCGGACGCGAACAGGCCGCGTGCCGGCGCCAGCGCGCGGTGCAGCTCATGCACCACCGCGGACTTGCCGACTCCAGCCTGGCCCACGACCAGAACCAGTTCCGGCCCGCCCCCGGCCACCACGCGGTCGAAGGCGGCGTGCAGGCTCGCGATCTCGCGCTCGCGCCCGTAAAGGCACTCGGGGATCAGCAGCTGGTCAGGTAGATCGCGCGCGCCCAGAGGGAAGGCGTCGATTCGCCCCCGGCTCTCCCATTCGACCAGGGCGCGTCGCAGATCGGCCTCGAGCCCGGCGGCGGTCTGGTAGCGCTCCTCCGCGGTCTTGGCGAGCAGCTTCATGACGACCGCCGAGATAACGCCCGGCACCGCCGTCCGCCTCTCGGACGGCGGCGCCGGCTGTCTCGCCACGTGGCAGTGCACCCACTCCATCGGATCGGACGCAGTAAAGGGTAGAGCGCCGGTGAGCATCTGGTAGAAGGTGACCCCTAGCGAGTAAAGATCACTGCGGGAATCAATCGACCGATTCATGCGCCCAGTCTGTTCCGGCGCCATGTAGGCTAATGTGCCGGCGATCACTTCCGGAGGTTCAGCCGCCTGTCGTTCTCGAGCCAAGCGCGAACTGATTCCGAAACCGGTGAACCACACTTTGTCGGTTTCAAAGTCAACCAGAATGTGAGCCGGCTTGATATCTTTGTGTATGAGCCCTCGGCGATGAAGTTTGTCCAGTCCAGCCGCCAGATTAATCGCTAACCGAAGGAAGCGGCCTAATTCCATCGGTTGCCCGCCTGCGTCGCTTCCACCTCGGCGGATGCCGGCGGGCCTCAAACACCGGTCGAGGCTCGCAGCCGCGGAGCTGGGATCCTCCAGCACCAGCATCACCTGTCCTTCGCGGCCATTCAGCGCCAGGGGCCTAACAGCCCACTCCCGATCAAGCTCCTCCCGCAAAGAGTATTCGTGCTCCAGGCGTTTCAGAACGTCCGGTCTGGGATATCGCACCGCAGGCGCCAAAACCAGAACCCGACTACGCGAGGCTTCGTCGCGGCCAAACACGGAGACTGCGGCCAGATCCAAGTCCGAGGGCGCGCCGGAGCTTACGAAGGCGGCCTGGGACCCGTCTTCCTCGCTCTGCGCACGATAAAGGACACATTCATCATCGTGTGCCAGCGCATCGAAGCGGTGTCTTGATAGGTCGATCATAACATGATTCTCACCGAGAAGGAGAGATGTCCAGGTATTCAAAGATGCGAGAAACCGATAAGGGCGCCAGCAGCATATCTTCTACGCCGCACTCCAGTGCGTCCCACCACAGCGCAGAGGTGCGGGTTGGACTCACGAGCTCGAGCCGAACGGGATTGCTCATACGCCTTACGCTTTCGACCGAGCCTCTCCAATTGGGGACGATCAAGACGTTCAGCTGGCTCCCGAAAAATATTTCAAAAACCCACTTGCAAGTGAATATTTACTTACCTAGATTGCAGCATGACGCAAAACCTCAGAGCGGAAGAACGGCGGCCGGCCATTGCGGAAGCGGTTATCCCGGTTTTTGCCCGCCACGGATTCGTTGGAGCAACCACCAAAAAACTCGCCGAGGCTGCCGGGGTCTCAGAGGCGTTGCTTTACAAATACTTCCCGAGCAAGGAGGCGATCTACCAGGAAATTGTGCTCTTGCTGCCCAAGAGGCTTGACAGCGCCTTCTGGCGAGTCGGTGCGCTCAAACCGTCGACGGAATTGCTCATCTGCTGGACACACGTATTTACTCACCGGTTTATCTTTCTAGATGGATCAGAGCAGCAAGAGGAACTGCACAATATCCACCGTTTAATTCTCAACAGCTTGAAGGAGGATGGTGAATTTGCCCGGCGTGTCTTCAAGAAGGTGGCCCAGGAACAACTTGTGGAGTTCCAAACCGCCTACGAAGCTGCGAAGTCGGCCGGCGATATTGCTCCCGGAATTGTGGATCCAACCAATCTATTCTGGTTCGCCCACAATACGATCGTCATGACTGCCTACACGAGCCTGCCGGCTCGGGCGGCGATCAACTACGCGGGAACTAATGAGGAACTGGTCCGCCAGACAGTGGTGTTTGTTTTGCGCGGTCTGGGGATGAAAGAGCGGGTCATTGCGGCCAAATACAACACCAAGACGCTAGCGCTGATTGAGAAAACCTAGCGGGATTCTTTTTTATTGTTGAAGAAGTAAGTGAATATTCACTCGAAGAACCGAGTCCGATCGGGTCGTGGCGAAGACTAATCCGCGAACTGTGAGCACTCCCTGTACTAAGAGACAGTAGAATTGCCGTGCCCAGCGGTGTTAGCTGCGTACCGAAAAAGCCAGAATTCGAAAAGAACCACAAAAATATGGATCCCGAACATCAACTATGACACCGGCCCCCGAGCCGCGTGTTTCCTAAACCTATGAAAAACGCCTGTTTGATTTATTGGGCAGCAATTTCTGCTTCCGTGGCCCTCACTTCATGCGAGAAACCGAAGCCGACGGCAGAGAGCGGTCCTCCTGAGGTCCTGGTTGTTAAGGTTATCAAAAGGGACGTCCCGATTATTCGCCAGTGGGTCGGCACACTGAACGGGGTCCAGAATGCGCAAGTCTCCGCGCGTACAGAGGGATATCTCACAACGATAGCTTACCAGCAGGGTGGTTATGTAAAAAAGGGGGATCTGCTCTTTCAGATCGATCCCAGACCTTTCATAGCCGCTTTAGATCAGGCCAAGGGCCAGCTGCTGGCAGACCAGGCAACTTTGCTACAGGTCGAGTTGGACGCGAAAAGGGCAAAGGAATTGTTCCAGGGCAGAGTCATCTCTGATGAGGAATACACGGACAAAACCCAGACCTATCTAACAGAAGTGGCCACTGTTACTAAAGATCAGGCTGCGGTGGAGCAGGCCCAGCTGAACCTTGATTATACAAAAATCGTTTCACCGCTGAATGGGATCGCCGGACAACAGCAGGCGCAGATTGGGGATCTAGTTGGCATCGGGACCAACCAGGTTTTGACGACAGTATCCCAGATCGATCCGATCTGGTGCTATTTCCCGATCAGCGAACAAACTTACTGGGAACATGCTGAGGCTTTGAAAAGAGTGATGATGGTGCCTGAGGAGAAACGTGAGGAAAACGTAGAACTCATCCTTCCTGATGGCAGCGTCTACAAACATAAAGGCAGGTTTGTCTACGTAGATCGTGCGGTCGACCAAAAGACCGGAACGATCCAGATAGCGGTGAGTTTTCCCAACCCTGAGCTGATATTACGTCCCGGTCAATATGCGACGGCACGTGTTGAGGTCGATCGCCTTCCCAATGCGCTGTTGATTCCGAGGCAGGCGGTATCGGAATTGCAGGGAAGCGACCAGGTCGCGATTGTCAATCCAGACGGTAAAGCGGAGATCCGCGCGGTGACGCTTGGGGAGATCGATGGCCAAATGGTCGCGGTGAAGGAAGGCCTGGAGGCGGGTGACAAGGTGATCGTGGAAGGCTTCCAAATAGTCCGGCAAGCGATGCCGGTCACCGCTAAGCCGTACCCCGGATCGTTTGAGCTCGAGGGGTTTCAGGAAGCCGCGAAGAAGAACTAACTTCCGAAACTAGGAGATTTCTAATGTCTAGATTTTTTATCAATCGTCCGATCGTTGCCATGGTGATCTCGATCATCATGGTGATCGTTGGGGTCGTCTCTTTCCTCAGCCTGCCGGTCGCCCAATTACCCAACATTGTTCCGCCCGAAATTGCCGTGAAGGCAACGTACGTCGGCGCGGATGCACTCACGGTGGAGCAGGCCGTGGCAACGCCCATCGAGCAACAGATGAGCGGCGTGGATCACATGAACTATATGTACTCGTTGAACGCGAGTGATGGTTCGATGAATTTGACAGTGGATTTCGATAACACCACCGATCCGAACATTGACCAGGTGCTGACGCAGATGCGCGAGTCGCAAGCCCAGTCACAATTGCCTCAAAGCGTACAAAATTTCGGAGTCACAGTGGCGAAATCGACGGCCGTGCCATTGATAGTCATTTCACTATCCTCGCCAACCGGGCAGTTCGATTCCAAGTTCCTGGCAAACTACGCCTACATCAACTTGAACGACCCGATCCTCCGGGTGCCCGGCGTCGCCAGTGTATCGGTCTTCGGCGCAGGCCAATATGCGCTCCGGGTGTGGGTGGATCCGAACAAGCTCGCCGCGCGCAATATCACGACTCCGGAAATCGAAAACGCACTCCTCTCCCAGAATACGGTCAACCCCTCAGGTCAAATTGGTGGCGAACCAATCCCGCCCGGGCAACCCTTCACGAACACCGTTCTGGCGCAGGGACGGCTGGTTACGGAGGAGCAGTTTGGCAACGTGGTGATCCGGGCACAACCCAACGGTGCGTACGTGCGGGTCAAGGACGTTGGCCGCGTTGAACTCGGCTCCCAGAACTACACACAGACCAGCACTTTCAACGGCAAACCCGCCGCAGTTCTCGCGGTTTATCAGTTGCCAGGTTCCAATGCCTTAAATACTGCCAAGGCCGTTAGACAGCTAATGGAAGAGCTTAAAGCGCGGTTCCCCTCCGGGCTGGACTATTCTATTTCTCTGGACACCACCCTCGCCGTAAAGGCGGGCATGGAGGACATCTACAAGACTCTCGCGGAGGCGATGGTTCTCGTAATCATCGTCGTTTTCATTTTCCTCCAGGGCTGGCGCGCTACGCTGATTCCATTGTGCGCCGTCCCGGTATCGCTCGTCAGCACCTTTGCCTTGTTTCCGCTGCTGGGGTTCTCGGTCAATACACTCTCACTGCTGGGACTGGTCCTGGCCATTGGCTTGGTGGTCGATGATGCCATCGTCGTGGTCGAAGCCGTCGAGCGTCACATTGAAGATGGATTGTCGCCGCGAGACGCCGCGATCAAGGCGATGGAGGAGGTTTCCGGCCCGGTGATCGCTATTGCACTCATTCTGGCGGCTGTCTTCATCCCTACCGCATTCATTCCAGGTATCACCGGCCGGCTTTATCAACAGTTCGCTGTTACCATTGCGGTATCGGTTATCTTCTCGGCGTTCAATGCGCTCAGCTTGAGCCCGGCCCTGGCCGCGCTCCTCTTGCGACCCAGAAAGGAAACCCGAGGACCATTGGGCTTTTTCTTCAAAGGCTTTAACAAAATATTTGGATCCGCAACCAACGGTTATGTCGCTGCCTGTCGTCTGCTGATGCGTCGCGGGTTGATTTGCATTTTATTCCTCATCCTCGCCGTCTTGGCATCGGGTTGGCTTGGTGGAAAGATTCCCGGAGGCTTCGTTCCCACCGAGGATCAGGGCTACCTTTTCGCAAATCTCTCGCTGCCGCAGGCGGCGTCGCTCCAGAGAACCGCCGCCGCATGCCAGCGGGTGCAGGAGATTCTTCAGAAGGTACCTGGAATCCAGGACGTAACGTCCATTGCCGGATACAGCATGCTGAGCGGCGTCAGCACTACCTACAACGGGTTTTTCTTTATCACGCTGAAGCCTTGGGAAGAGCGCGCGAAGGTGGAGGAGCAGTTAAGGTTGCTGATTGCAAGCGCGAACGAAGACCTTTCCAGGATGCCGGAGGGGACTGCATTTGTCTTCCCGCCTCCTTCGATCCCAGGAATCGGAACTTCCGCAGGGGTCACCTTCCTTCTTGAGGACCGCGCCGGGATGGATGTTAACTTTCTGGCGCAACAGACGAAAAAGTTTATGGAAGCAGCCGAGAAACGACCGGAAGTTGGCAGAGTCCTAACCACGTTCTTGCCAAGCGTTCCCCAATGTTATCTGGATGTAGATCAGGACAAAGTCCTGAAGCAAGGAGTCAGTCTGTCGGACGTTTACCAGACCACCCAGGCTTTTCTGGGCGGCTCGTTCGTCAACTATTTCAATCGGTTTGGGCGAACGTGGCAGGTTTACGTGCAGGCCGATGGCCCGTATCGAACCGTTCCAAGCGACGTCGGCCGGTTTTACGTGCGTAATAATGATGGGAATCCGGTACCGCTTTCTTCGCTGGTGCGGATCGTGCCTCGCACCGGGCCGGAATTTACGATGCGCTATAATCTTCATCGATGCGCAGAATTAATTGTTATGGGTAAGGACGGCGCTAGCGACTATCAGGTCATGGCAGCCCTCGAGGATGTGTTTGCCAAGACGATGCCGAAGGAGATGGGATTTGATTATATGGGGATGTCGTTCCAGGAACAGCAGGCTCAGAAAGGGGTGCCGCCCGCCGTCATTTTCGGGGTATCTCTGCTGTTTGTGTTCCTCATTCTCGCCGCTCAATACGAGAGTTGGTCATTGCCGTTCAGCGTCCTGCTCTGCACGCCCATTGCCGTTCTGGGTGCTTTTGCCGTCTTGCTGGCCAGACTTCTAGGAGAAGATGTCTACGGAAAGAGCTCGGTGCTATTCGAAAACAACGTCTATGCGCAAATCGGATTGGTGTTGCTCATCGGTTTGGCTGCAAAAAACGCGATTCTCATTGTCGAATTTTGCAAAGCCGAATACGAAAAAGGGACGCCAATCATCGATGCAGCGCTAGCCGGCGCCCGTCTGCGGCTGCGACCGATTCTGATGACCGCATTTGCGTTCATTCTCGGCTGTGTTCCTTTGTGGACAGCGGCAGGATCGGGTGCGGCATCGCGGCAGATCCTCGGCACGACGGTCATCGGCGGGATGCTGGCATCGACTTTGATCGCCATCTTTCTGATTCCCGTCGCCTTTTACCTGGTTGAGAAGGTTTCGCACCGAAAAAGTGACAAACCCGAAGCGCCCCCTGTGGAGACTCCGCAACTAGTCGAAGCGATGAAGTAAGCTGACGTTTTCAATGGTCCTAAAACAGGCCGTCGAGAGCACACTGATTCTTGCGGGCTAGAGTTAACCTATTGAATGCACAACCTTCTTATGACACGAACCACACAGCGAAAGCGCAGAGAAACGCGAACAAGCCTGCGAGGAACAGACGTCTCTGCTAAAGGGTTGTTCCGCTTCTCTGTGGCTTACTTTCTCTGTATGCTGATCCTGAACATCCTCGTCTCTCCGTTCGTGGATCAGTTTTGGGGCGGGTTTCCTGTTGAGACGGCGCTATTGACGCTGGTCTTCCTATCTGCCTTGCTGGCCATCGGCGGCCGCCTGAGAACGCTGATAGGAGCTGTGTTGGTAGTGCCTGCACTGGTGGGAGAATGGTTAAGTTACTGGCGGCCGGATCTGCAGTTCACCGTGGTGGCCTTTGGAAGCGGCCTGCTGTTCATCGGATTCGTAGTGGTGGAATTTCTTCGCTTCATCTTGCGTGCGCCCCGAGTTGATTTCGGGGTCTTGTGCGCTGGGATTGCGACTTACCTGATGTTGGGATTGCTCTGGTCTTTTGCTTACATTCTAGTGGACCGCTTAGTCCCAAATTCCTTTGTTTTCACGGTTGGGCCGGTCTCCAGTCATTCGATGAATCACTTTAATGCTCTTTACTTCAGTTTCACCACGCTTAGCACCGTCGGGTACGGTGATATTGTCCCACTGTCGGGCGCAGCGCGGATGCTGGCGATGGCGGAAGCCGTGTTCGGTATGTTTTATGTGACGCTGCTGATCGCACGACTGGTCTCACTCTATTCCTCTAAGAGTCCGCCCGAAGCTGTAAACAGCCAGGAAATCCCGGAAAACAAAAGAATCGGGTCGGAAATCTCACAACCAAACGGCTCCAACTAACAAAAATGAGGCTTCGGTTGGGTTCCCGGAGTGGCAGCCGAACCCGGATATAAGAAAATCCCTATGAAACTATTACATCAATCTTTTGAAATCCAAAACACCATTCTTAGAGCTGGCACACCAAGCACCACGAATCGTGAGTTCTTTTCGGATAGCTGTGTCGCAATTTACATGATTAGCCCCTGGATTTATCGCCACACTGTAGCGTGATCGGCGTGCAAACTCCGCTCGGCGAACAACTCCTCCACGTCGCGATTCGACAGTGAAAAACGCAAGTACCAACCGACCGCCAGAAAAATCAGCTCCGGTTCAAATTGCCGCCGCTTCAATAGGTCACAAACCGAAGATGCCAGGAGGAGCATCCTGACAGTACCACGGGGTGAATGCAAAGTTGCAACACTTCCCAAAAATGCTTCGTGAAGCTTGATATTTTTTGCGGGACAAATTGCGACGTCCAAAAGTATAGTTTTCGTCGTATGCGCGCAGGCGGATCACGGCGAAGATGGAGCTGTACAGGGGCGATCGTCCTTTGGCTATGCGGCCTTCAGGTCAGCCTCTACGCCCAGAATGCGACGAGGCTGAGTCCTAAGGTAATGGCGGCGATGAACGAGCCGCTGGCCGAGCTGAAAGTTGATGATCCTCCGCTTATTCGCGTCAAGAAGGAACGATTCAATGCAGCCGCGAAAGAAGCCAAGGCGCGGTCTGATCTTTATAACCGCGGGCTGACACGGATCCCGGATTTGCTCGATGTGGCTCACAGACTGTTTGCCGCCGAGGTAGACCTCTACGACCAGGCCGAACAAAAGGCGCAAGTTCTGCAACGCCAGCTAGATGTTTATACTGAGGCCGAATCTAATCTCGAAAAGTGGGTCAAAGATGGTATGGCCACAGAAGCCGACCTCGAACGATTGCGGTACGATAAATGTTCGGTTGAGCTCGATCTTCTTAAAGCAAAAGGCGGGCAGGAGAATCACGAGCCTAAAGCACAACCTACGGCGCCATAAAGCGGCTGTAACTACTGTCATGTCCTTTAATTGCGTAGAAATTACTTCGGCAGCGGCCAGCGCTTCTCTCACTTGTTGGATTCTTCAAGCATTTTGACGCCGGACGCCCGTCAAACGTATTTCTTTGGGTTCCGGTTGCGGTCTGCCAGGTAGGATTCGATTGCACGGACCAATTCGCGAGCGGATTGAAAGCTGCCTTCGCGGACCACGTCCCCCGTGAGTTCTCCTTCTTGCAGGCCCTGCCTTTCGTTCAAAGCCCGAGGCGCGATACCCTTCGCCGTTCCCCGCCGAGTTGGCAGATACCGACCGTGTGTTAGTAAGGCGGGCACTTAAGAGCCGGCTTTATCAGATCCCTCAGTGGCAAGCAATTGACGGCATCTACTCGGTCAGCGAGTTCCGCTTCAAGCTTTGGAATTGGAAAAATCAGCGTCGCTTTGTCGTTGTGCCCTTTCCGGACCTGCAACGAACTGCTCAGGATGGATCTACGATCGAAGAGCCGCTGGCACTTCCGGGAACTCCACTCGAAGGAGCTTGGCCGGTCGTCGTACGCCATCGGGCAGCGGCGAGGCAGTCCCGCCATCGGTAGTGACGAAGGCAACTTTGCCGTATTCTCCTGGCAGCCTGCCCCACGCGGCGCTCGACGGCCCGATCAATTCTTCGTTCAAGGGATCTCCGGCAACAATGAAGAGGTCGCTGTTTTTGGCCGGATTCAGCGAGACGCAATCGATGGTGTTTTCGCGATGGGTCGTTAAGTAGGCAACGCCAGCGTTCTCGTCGATGCAGAAGTCGTCCGCCATGCGCCCGGCCGAAACATGCTCCGGCTCGCCTACCGCGTCCAGTGTCTCAGCGTTGACCTGCACGCGCATGAACACCTTCTTCGCTGTCGCCGTGTAGTAGAGATACCCCAGCTTCGCGGCGTAACGTATGCCATTGACGCCTGGCTGTTCGGGCTTCATTTGCCCTGGATAGGCCCCCATGCTCTCGTGGCGCAGCCAGACGCGTGCCACTGGAGTTCCGCCATCCTTGGGAAGATCGACTCTCCAAATCAAGCTTGCGGCTGAGTCGGCGACAAGAATCGTGCGGGGACCGATTAGGCAGCTGCCATTCAGAGAGCGCGCTTCATTCGGAAAATCCAAAACTTTCTGCGGCTGAATAGGATCACCGGCTCTCCAGTTGCGCAGGTCGATACGGTGAAGACTCGATTTATGATCTGTGTAAACATTCGACGTGACTAAATAAAACACATCGGGCTCGACCTCAGGGAGGCTCATCGCCAGTTGCTCAAACGTGTGAAGAAGGATAGGCTTCGCTGTTTCCGTAGCTGCGGCCGGCGGTACATACCACAGTTCTCTGTGGTTCATTGCTGTAATCAGCACCGAATTGTCGGCGCGCAATGCTAAAATTCTCTAAGAAATAGTTCGCGGGAAAGGAAGACACTGTGGTCAGTTTGGCTTGGGGTAAGGTTTCTCTAGACATGTGTTTCTCCTTATCTTGCGCGGACAAGTGACGGCTGAGCGTCCCTTCGCGCGGTTGTTGTTTTGCTCTGCTCAAGAACTGTTGCCGAATCCTCCACTACTTCAGAACGCCCGGTGGAACCTCTGCCGGCCTTTCGTCCAGCGGTACGCGGCCGGTGCGAATGAGTCGAGACAGGAACATGTAGGAGCCGACGACATAGAGAATCTCCGTGAGTGCTCTCGGCGAAAAATACTTCTCTGCCTCGGCGTAGGCGGCATCGGTGACCTGTACGATTTCCAGCGTCTCCTGAGCAAAGCGAAAGGCAGCCCTTTGTGCCGCGCTGAAGCAGGACGCTTCGAAATTGCCCTGGTGGAGTTCGGCAATTTCCTCATCAGGGATTCCCAGGCTCTTCGCCACCACGACGTTCTGCCGCCACACGTACTCGCACCCCGACAGCTTGCCTGTCAAGAGCACGAGCAAACGTTCAATTCGAGAGTCAAGTTCCAGCGGCTCGAAAAGATGAGCGAAATACTGCATGCAGTCCCTGGCAAGAGAAGGCGCATTCGCCAAGGCGCGAAACACATTGATAGGCGGAAGCTTTGCTGCAGCCCCGGTCAAGAGAGCATTAATGGAGGAATCGTCAGCCAGAGGCAAGCGGCTCCGTGAAGTCGCCTTTGTAGTTGTTTGAGAGTGGCTCATCAGATGACTCCTTGTTGACATTTCCGTCCAGCGCTCTGGGTGCACATGTGCTAAATAGTTCGTTACCGCTTCATACCCGCTGCGAGCGAAGGTACGTCGTAGAACATCAACGTGAGCGCCACCATACTGAAATAGCCGATCAGCACGATGCGCTGGCTGTTTGCCCTCAGGCGGCGCATTAATTGTAGCCCGTCTATACCGGGCACTCGTACGTCAATAATCAGGCAATCTGCCTCGATTGTGTTCTCATCGGATGACTTTTTGTTCGCTCCGATTCACTCCGAAACTCTTCTTCGTTATGTTCTGATTCTAGCCCTTTTGAGAGGGAAATAATGTAGGCGTTCTGCCAATTGCGGCAGATTGGTCGGTATGGCAGAGACTGTTACACGCATCGACCATGAGATCCGCACTTTATGTAACTTCCGCTATTGCCGTTCTAATTACGCGTATCGGCTGTACCACTCAAGGCACTAGCGACGGGCGCAGCCTAGCCGGCACCGTAGTTACGGTTCAATATGTCAACCCACAACATTTTACGGACTTCAGCATTCATAACCGTGATATCCGATATTCGACATCAGTCTTTACACAGGAAATTACTAAAGACCTCGAACGCGTAATGAATAACCGGTTTCCTGGAGACAGGCTTACCCTGCGATTTACTAACATCGACCTGGCAGGGCAAGGAACAACGGGACCAAGATCCGTACGGGTCGTTCAGACGCATAGACCAGCCCGGCTCTCCTTTGATTATCTGCTGCAAGATCAGGCCGGACGTGCGGTAGCGACCGGCTCGCAAACACTCGTTGAAACCCCTCGGTTAGGTCATGCTGCTCACGCGGTTAGCTCCGGTCCCCTGCCCGTCGAGCGTAGAATGTTACAAAGGTGGTTACGGAGCCTTTCGGTCACGCGTTAAAGCTGTTCGATGAAAAAGCCGAAGTAATCCGAGTCCCGATCAACACCTCCCATGAAATTAAACTTTCAATCTCCCAACTGCGACGTTGTTATGCAGACCAAACAGCAAGCAACCGTGGCGACTCTTCTGGGGCTACTCCTGGGTTTCGGGCTCATGCAGACGGGCAATACGTTACAGGGCACGCTTCTGAGTATTCGTGGCGGAATCGAGGGCTTTTCGCCGGTCCAAATCGGCGCAGTCGGAGCGGGTTTCTGGCTGGGAATTCTGATCGGGTCGCTGCGCGCCGGAAAACTGGTCCAGGGCGTCGGCCACATTCGGGCTTTTCTGGCCCTTGGAGCGATCGCTGCGACGGCGCCGCTTCTTCACCTGCTTATTATCAATCCGATCGCGTGGATAGCGGCTCGTACCCTGACGGGGTTCTGTTTTGCCGGGCTGTTTATTGTTGTCGAGAGCCGGCTGAACAGCGCTGCGACAGACCAGGCCCGGGGACAGATCCTGAGCGTCTACGCCATGACAGGGCTGGTGGGTGGGATCGCCGGACAGCCCCTTCTCCCTGCGACCGACCCGGCGGGCTTCATACCATTCTGCATCGTTGCGATGATTATCTCACTCGCCTCGGTGCCGATCGCTCTGACTCGGGCCGTAGCGCCTGCCCACGAGGGCGGGGGCGCCCGGACGAGTCTGACAGGCCTGTACCAGAAGTCGCCCTTCGGACTCGTCGCCGCCACCCTGTGCGGGGTGACCACAAGTGCCTTCTTTGCCTTAGGGCCGATTTTTGCACAACGCAAGGGTCTCGATACCGCCGGAGTTGCTGCGGTCATGGCGAGCGGTACCCTTGGCGGGTTCCTGATGGTCTGGCCGGTTGGCTGGCTTTCGGACCGCTTCGACCGGCGTCGTGTCATTATCGGGGCTGCGATTACTGCCAGCGCGTGCCTGTTCATCATGATGGCGCTGGTACCGGACGAGCCCTCCCGTTGGATGCTTTACCTCTGCGCCGCTATTGTTGGCGCGACGATCGTGCCGACTTACAGCGTGGTAATGGCCCATGTGAATGGCCTCGTCGGCGAAGGAGAGTTCGTAGCCGCTTCGGGTGGTCTGCTGATCATGCAAGGCGTTGGCGCAGTGGCTGGGCCTTTGCTTGCAGGTTTTGCCATGTCGGCTTGGGATGATGGCCTACAATACACTCTCATTACGGCGCAGATCTTGATGGCCGCTTTCGGCGTGTATCGGTCGGCACGCCGGCCAGCTCCGCCCGAGATGCATAAGGGAGCCTTCGTGGTCGAGCCGGTTATCCCGGTCGGAACCACGCTCGAATCCGAACAAGCTGCAAGTGTTCCTCGAGTGGACCCTGGAATTGGTGTTCCCGCGGGATTCAAAACGTCCAACTGATCCCTCCAAAAAAACCTCGTCGTGGGCCGTATTGAGGAGCGAACACTCCGATTCCAGTCCCGCTTCGAAGTTGGTAGCTTTGATCGAAAATATTGGTGACGTCGAACCGGAACTTCAGCAAACCGTATTTTTGCGGCAGGTGAAATATGTGGGTGAAGCCCACATTCAATGGATAGTACCCCGCCAGTTCATCCGTGTTCGCTAACCCGCTTCTCAAGCCGCTGCCATAAAGGAAGTCAGCATAGACCGCGGTCTCCTTATAAGTGTAAGAAGCTCCGCGACGGCAATATCCGTGTCCCATTCAACAGCAGCAAGTGTTCTTCGGCTTGGCGAACGCGCAGGTTCTCCGCGACGGTGACAACTCTGGACTACAGCTGATGCGGGGCGGTGACGGTAAGGCTTGCCCGCTTTGTCATTACGCTCCCCCCATGGGAGCTTCCTGATGAACGCAGATCCCCGGGAATCTCTTGCTCTCCTAAGCGGCCGCTCCCGCATTCACTAAGGGAGCAAATGCGACCAAGTGGAGAAACCGGCTACGGTTAGCTATTCGCATTCCTATGTGGTCCAGAGCCAATGTATTCGGTCTGTTCTCAAATAATGTGGTTTTATTCTCGCGTAATCTGGTTTTGAGAGGGCTCTTATTCTCACTTAATGTGGTTCCGAAACCGCGGATGTTGTCGGTCAGGACCGTTTATGTTCTCAGTTCGCTACAGTTAGGCTCGGCGCACTGATATCAGCATACGCGTCCCGCGTGTATTCTGTTTTCCACGTCAACGCCTGCGTGCAAAGAAAGGAATACACGCGGGGCGCGTATGCTTCAGTGGTCACGGCTACGCCGCCCTGTGATCTCCTGCACAAATCCGCGGCGCATTTTCGGCTAAAGAATGTGTGCGATCCTCGGTCCGAATAGGAGCACCCCGATAATCGCTGCGCAAATCGATGCGATTAGGACGGCGGCCGCAGCCAAATCTTTTGCATCCCGGGCAACCGGGTGATGATTTGGTTCAAGCAGGTCAACCACGCGCTCGATCGCGGTGTTCAGAGCCTCCGCGCAAAGGACTAAGCCAATAACAGCGGCCAAGATGACCCATTCGATTGTGCTGATTTGAAAATAGAACCCCAGCGAAACCGCAGCCAGCGCAGCGATGAGGTGAATCCGGAAATTCCACTGGGTCAGACAAAGCAGGAGAATCCCACGTCCGGCATGCGCGAAGCTTCGGGCACGGCGTTTCGCCCATTCAGAAAAACTGATTCGTTCCACGCTTCATTCCCGGAACGTCTTTGTTTGCCGATCAATTGCCGAACGCCGGGGTCAGGAATGGATATTACTGTTATTTTGGAAAATAAGTTTTCGGAGTCCCGCTAGGGGAAGCCTGCGGCGTGGCTTGTTTGTCCGCGGATTCGTTTGTCTTTACCGACTGCTCCTTAGCAGCTCCCTCACCCTCCGTCGGCAATTGGCTGGCGGGATGGCGTTCACACGCGCCGAGCACTAGCGCCACAGTTGCAATCAGGACCAGGTTATTCTTCATCAGCTCCGGCAATTTCAGCACACAACAATCGGTCAGGGCACGAAGTAAATTGGAAAATATTTTTGATCTGCTGCTAACGACCCGGATGATAATCGAACAGGTTGAGCTGCGGTTTAGGCTCTTCTTTTCGCCTTGCACGGCTCCTAAAGACTTTGGCTTCGGCGAGCCGCGGTTTGCCTTGCGCGTTTAGTTCGGACGCCTCAAGGTTCGTCAAGATTTCCCGGGCTCGTTCGATGACATCTTCCGGCAATCCGGCTAAACGAGCGACCTGAATACCGTAGCTTTTGTCGGCGGCTCCAGTCTGGATCTTGCGAAGGAAAATGATCTGATCGTTCCATTCACGGACCGCCACGTTGTAGTTTTGCACCCCTTTGCAGATCACTGCGAGTTCGGTCATCTCGTGGTAATGCGTCGCGAAGAGTGTGCGGCTGCGAAGCATATCGTGCAGGTACTCCGCGACGCTCCATGCGATCGATAATCCATCAAACGTGGAGGTCCCGCGCCCGATTTCATCGAGGATCACTAGGCTTCGCTCCGTCGCATTGTTGACGATATTGGCTGTTTCGTTCATTTCGACCATGAAGGTTGACTGCCCCTTCGAGAGATCGTCGGAGGCGCCGACTCTTGTAAAGATTCGATCAACCAATCCAATCTCGGCGCTCGCCGCCGGCACAAAGCTCCCGATCTGAGCCATTAGTACGATTAACGCGACCTGGCGGATGAACGTCGATTTGCCTGCCATATTCGGCCCGGTAATCAAGAGGAGCCGATTCTCTTCGCCATCCAGCAAACAGTCGTTCGGAACAAATTTCTCTTCTGTTACATTCTGGTCCAGGACCGGGTGGCGACCGTCCCGGATATGGATGGTCAACGCGTCGGTAACTTCAGGACGCGAATAGCCAAACAGCCTCGCTGTCTCCGCAAGTGAGGCAATGACGTCGGCGACCGAGATCATGCGTGCGGCTTCCTGGAGTTGCGGCAGATAGTCCAAAAGTCTCTCTCGGAGTCTCAGGAAAAGCTCATACTCCAATGCTTTGGAACTCTCGTCCGCGCCCAGAATCTTCGATTCCACTTCCTTAAGCTCGGGGGTGATAAATCGTTCGCCGTTTACGGTCGTCTGTTTGCGTGTGTAGTCGGCGGGCACGGCGCCCAGATTCGAATTGCTGACCTCTATAAAGTATCCGAAAACGGAATTGAACCGGACCTTCAGCGACTTGATTCCAGTCCGCTGGATCTCTCGCTGTTGCAGCGCCGCGATCCAATCTTTGCCGCTGATAGAGGCACTTCGCAGTTCATCCAATGCCTCATCGTACCCTTCTCGAAACATGCCTCCCTCTTTGAGCAGGGCCGGTGGCTCCTCAACCAGTGCCGATTTCAGAAGCTGAACGAGTTCCGGGAACTTGGGAATCCCTGAAGCAACCCGATTCAGTAACAGGTTTTCATCTTCTCCAAGCACGGCGCCCGCGAGTGCCTGCAGGTGCCCTTTGAGCTCGGGCAACAATTCCAGTGAAATTCGGAGCGCAACCATGTCGCGGGCGTTGCCGCTTTGCTGACTCAAGCGTGCAGTGGTCCGTTCGATGTCACGAATATTTCCCAGCGTTTCCCGGACCGAATTGAGCAGGTACGGCTGATCCAGGAACTGCTGGATCATTTCCTGACGCTGCCGGATTTCGGCCACAGCGCGGAGCGGCTTCAAGAGCCACTGGCGAAAGAGTCTACCACCCATCGGCGTCAGCGTCCGATCCAGGGCGGCACGCAGGCTGGAGTCTTCGCCGGTCCCCCGCGAGCGGATCAGCTCGAGGTTTTGCTGTGTCGACGCATCGAGCGCGACGAACTGATCGGAGAGAAAAACTCCAAGCGAACGGATATGCGCTGTTTTTCGGCGCAACTGGTGCTTGAGATAGTGGAGAATAGCGCCCGCAGCTCCGATGGCGGCGGGCATGCCTGCACACCCAAAACCGTCCAGAGACTGTACCGAAAATTGTTCACACAGGAGGTACGACGCCTGATCCGCTTGGAAGGTATAGCCGTCATACGGCGCGGCGCGCGGAAAGCGGCGAGTTAAAATCTCGTCTGCGTCCGGCACCAGTATTTCCGACGGCGTGAACCGAGCCAGTTCGTCCTCGAGCCCCGCGAGCGCCGTTACTTCGGTCACCCGGAATTCGCCGGTACTCACGTCGAGAAGCGCGAGGCCAAACAAGGTTTTATCGCCGCCCTGCGATGATTGCTTCCCTGGCGCGCAAGATCGGCGAGCGACGGCCGCGAGAAAGTTGTTCTGCCGGGACTCCAGCAATTGGACATCGCTCACCGTGCCCGGGCTGATGATCTGGCTGACCTGCCTGTCGACGATTTTCCCCGGCTGCGGTTCGCTGGTCTGGTCGCAGATCGCGACTCGGCAGCCCGCCTTGATCAGCCGTCCGATGTACCCTTCCGCGGCATGAAACGGAACCCCGCACATCGGCATCCCGTTCCGTTTCGTCAGCGCGACGTTCAGGATCGGAGCCGCCGTTTTCGCATCATCGAAAAATAGTTCGTAAAAGTCTCCAAGTCGGAACAGCAGGAGGGTTCCCTGCGGCAAACTCCGCCGGATGCTCTGATACTGCTGCATCATCGGAGTGGCGGACATGTTGCGGGCTAGATTAGCGATCACAAGGGCCGCGTGCAAGGTGTCTTAAGCACCTAAGGCGCGACCGGAAAGACGGGTTCCCTTTCGGGTCGACAGGATTTTCGGTTTGTTAGTCAATCCATTTCTTGCCACTTTGGACGTTAGCCGATCTTCGTATGCCGTCGCCAAGGATGTCCGAAAACTGTTCAAGGCTTGGAAGCCGCGGTACGGCTTTTGTTTGCCAGCATTCGATTGGGGTTTCATTATGACGACTCCGACAAATCACGGCTTTCGCCAGAAGCTGTTTCGCCTCGTTGGAGGGATTCTGGCCGGGGCGTTTTACCGGGTCAAAACGTTCGGACTCGAGAATTTGCCGAAATCGGGCTTCCTGCTCGCGCCGAACCACATGACCTATGTCGATGCGGTCGTCCTGCAGCTCGCTTGCCCAAGACCGATCCGCTTTGTCGTTAATGAGTCGATTTATCGGATCAAATGGTTAAACCCGATTTTCCGGCTGATCGAAGCCATCCCGATTTCGAATACCCGCGCCAAAGATGCATTGCGCGAAGCAGCGATGAGAATCAAGTCAGGAGAAATTGTCTGCATTTATCCCGAAGGAGAACTGAGTCGGACCGGCACACTCCTAAAGCTTCGTAAAGGGTTTGAACTGGTTGCTCGCCTTGCGGGGTGCGATGTGGTTCCCGTCTGGCTAGATGGCCTTTGGGGTTCAATTTTCTCATTCGAAGGGGGGCGCTACTTTTTCAAGTTCCCAAAGCGGATTCCGCAGATCGCGACGATTGCATTCGGAACGCCGATCCCCGCAAGCTCTGTCGATGTGGGCGTGACCCGGCAGCGGCTTCTGGAGCTTGGAGAATTTTGTTACCAGCGGCGCCCGGAACTCGTCGGTCATCTCGGCCGGGCAACGGTCAAGGGCCTGAGGCACGGGCAGTTTGAGGAAGCGATTATCGATGGAATGGATGGGCGGGTATTGAAACGTGGCGATCTGCTTGCCGCAGCGATCACGCTTAGTCGGTGGATCAAAAAACATTGCCCTGGCGAGCGGGTTGCCGTTGTCTTGCCGCCCGGGGCCGGCGCAGTTGTTGCCAATGTCGCCGTGACGCTGGCTAACAAGGTGCCGGTCAACATGAACTTCACCGCAGGCCGTGCCGCTCTGCAATCCTCAATTGACCAGGGTCAGCTGCTGCATGCGATTTCCGCCAAGCCCGTGATGAAGCGGCTGGAAGACTTTCCCTGGCCAAAAGATGTCTTTCGATTGGAAGAACTGATGCCGGAGTTGAAGCCGAAAATTGTGATCTGGCGCCTGGTTTCAGCTGTCACGCCGGCATGGCTGTTGAGCAACCTGCTCGGGTTGCCCCGCAATGGAGACCGAAAAGAGGCGGTCCTGCTCTTTACGAGCGGATCGTCGGGCGAACCGAAGGGGGTCGTCCTTAGCCATCGCAATATCCTCGGCAACGTCCGCCAGTTTAGTTCAATGTTGAATCTCGGCCGCGAAGATTCTGTCATGGCGTCGCTACCGTTTTTTCATAGCTTTGGCTGCACGGTGACGCTGTGGTACCCAATGATCGCCGGGATCCGCGCAGTGACGTATCCCTCTCCGGTCGATGTGGTCAAAAATGCCGAGATGATCGAGCGCTACAAAATCTCTTTGCTTGTGACGACACCCACGTTCCTGCGCGGATACCTGAAACGGGCTGAACCTAAGCAATTTGACACGATCAAACTCCTCGTCACCGGAGCCGAAAAACTTCCGAAAGATCTCTCTGAGGCATTTGAGGAACGATTCGGGCACCATGTCCTGCAGGGGTACGGATTGACGGAGGCGTCTCCGGTCGTCAGCACGAATCTTCCAAACCCGGTGCCAAGCCGTCCAGGCGAACCGATACAGCCTTCCAGCCGGCCCGGATCGGTCGGGAAACTGTTACCGGGTGAAGCCGCGCAGATTCGTGATCCGGAGTCGGATGAATTATTGTCGCCGAACCAGCTTGGAATGCTCTGGTTGAAGGGCCCGAATATTTTCGAAGGTTATCTGAACGAACCAGAACAGACTGCGGCCGTCCTGCGCGACGGCTGGTTCAAGACCGGCGACCTCGGTCGGCTTGACGAAGACGGCTTTCTTTACATCGAAGGCCGACTCTCACGATTTTCCAAGATCGCCGGAGAAATGGTTCCGCACGAAACGATTGAAGCCAGGATTGTAGATGCATTCGGATTCAAATCGGATGAGGAAAGGATAATTGCCGTCGTTGGAGTACCGGACAAAACGAAGGGCGAATCGCTCATTTTGCTGACTATCCGCGAGGTCTCTGCGGGCAAGCTTCGGGAAGCATTGCTCGCCGGTGGTCTGCCAATGCTTTGGATTCCGCGGATGATCAAGCGGGTGGAGAAGATTCCGATCCTTGGATCGGGCAAACTCGACCTTGGCAAATGCAAGGAACTTGCGTTGGAGTAGGATACGCGTCTCGCGTGTCTTCCTTTCTTTGCACGCAGGCATTGACGTCGAAGTCACAATACACGCTGGACGCGTATGCTACGGTGCGGCCGTAAGAAATCGCACGTCTACCTCGTCGCGACCGGACCAACCGGAGCACCTGCGGGTGCTGGAGCGGAAGCGACACTCGCGGTTGCAGGTGCACCCGGCCGAGACTGCGATGGGACGGGTGGCCCGACGATTTCGCGATTTATCGAGGGATTTGTCGGAGACCGGGGCGCTATCTGCGGCGTGTCGGGCAACGGCCCTGGAATAATCTCAACGCGCGCACCGACTCCGATCGAACCAAAGAGGTGAGCGATATCGGCCGATTTCATTCGAACACATCCGTAACTGGCAGGATGCCCGATGTTCCTCTCTTCCGGCGTTCCGTGAATGTATATGCAGCGAGCGAACGCGTTCCGGTTCCACGGTTGGAGCCCTCTGAGCCAGATAATTCGAGTAACAATCGGGTCGCGTCCCGGAGCATCAGGACGCAAAATCTCGCCAGTTTGCCGCCGGTTCTTGAATACAGCGCCTAGAGCCGCTCCAGCGCCGATCAGGCGCGCCACTTCCATTTGTCCGAGCGGAGTCGCGCGACTCCCGGGACGATCGCCCAGCCCGAAGCGGGAGGTTGAAATCGGATACCGGCCGAGGAGCGTCTGATTCTTATAAAGCTCGAGGCTTTGATCCGCCACGCTGACCAGAATCCGATGTTCGGTATCCTTGGTCGAACAGGAAGAAAAAAGGAACGACAGCACCAGCAGAAGAACTCCGGAGCGACGAAGAACCATGCGCACGACCTATAAACAAAAATCTCAGTCAATTCAATACCGAGTGTGCGAACAAAATGCTGAACTCACGCCGGCAAAGGAGCGGGTCAAAGTAAGATAGGCGTCTCGCCTGTCCATTAGCGCGAGAGATAGCGAGGAGATGAATAGTTTGTTGGCGGGCCAATATCGGCAAATGCGCGGGGATGGACAGGCGGGGCGCCTATCCTACTTCGGAAGCACTCTCTTCACCGACTGCGTACCGCGTGAATCTCCGGATAACAATGTTCTCGCCGAGCTCAGCGATCTTTAAAGCAACCAGATCCTTAATCGTCTGGTCCGGGTTTTTGATAAATGCCTGGTCCAACAAACAGACGCTGCTGAAAAACTTTTCGACTTTTCCGTCGACAATCTTGTCAATGACGCTGGCTGGTTTGCCGGTCACTTGCGCCCGATAGATCTCGCGTTCCTTTGCAAGTGTATCAACCGGAACCTGTTCCCGGCTGACATAGGTGGGATGCGCCGCCGCAATATGGAGCGTGATATCCTTGACGAACTCGCGGAAGTTCTCGTTCTTTGCAACGAAATCGGTCTCGCAATTTACTTCAATAAGTACCCCGACTTTGCCATGGAGGTGAATGTAGGAAGCAATGATGCCTTCTTTTGCCGATCGAGAGGCTTTTTTCGAAGCGCTTGCAATTCCTTTTTTGCGAAGAATTTCTTCAGCCTTGCTCAGGTCACCGTCCGATTCGACCAAAGCTTTTTTGCAGTCCATCATGCCTGCATTGGTCTTGTCGCGCAGTTGTTTGACGAGGGCGGGGTTTACTTCAGCCATAACAAAAAGTGTTTAAACAGCCAACTGATCCAGGCGGTCGCCGGACGAAAGTCATGCTAATTCAGTGACAGGAGACCAGTTATCGGACTAGGGAACTTATTCCGCGACTGCAGCGAGGTTTGCAGTATCATCCTTCTGCGCCTCGTGCGAAGCCGTATAGATCGCGTCGACCAACTTCTGGAGGATCACCCGGATAGCGCGGATTGCGTCATCGTTTCCGGCAATCGGATAACTCACCTGGTCTGGATCGGCATTCGTATCGACAATTGCAACGGTCGGAATTTTGAGCCGTTGCGCTTCGGCGACTGCAATCGATTCTCTGGAGGTGTCAATGATCACCATAGCGTCCGGCAGGCGGTGCATTTTGCGAATCCCTTCCAGATTGCGCCGGAGTTTTTCCGCTTCCCGGCGGAGAGCCGAAAGTTCCTGTTTCCCCATCTTCGAATATTCCGGGGATTGCTCAATCTGCTCGAGATAGGTCAACCGGCCGACGCTTTTACGGATTGTTGTCAAGTTGGTCAGCGTCCCGCCGAGCCAGCGTTGATTGACGTAAAACTGTCCGCAGGCAAGCGCTGCTTCTTTAACCGCTTCCTGGGCCTGCTTCTTGCAACCAATGAAAAGCACGGAGCCATTCTGTCTTGCGACGTTCGCCAGGAATTCGGTTGCCACCTGAAGTTGTTTGACCGTTTCGGCAAGGTTGATGATGTAAATCGAATTCCGCTGCTCAAAGATGAACGGTTTCATCTTTGGGTTCCATCGCTTCGTCTGGTGTCCAAAATGAACTCCCGCGTCCAGGAGTTCCGTCATTAATTCCATTGAAGACATATATCGATCTATGGCAACTGCCGTATTTTCTAAAAATTGTATCCGTTTAGAGCCGGAGACTATCCTTTAGTGTGTTTGATCGCGCAAGGGGTTTTTGGGACCACAAGTGGGACTGCAAAGCCTCGGAACTTTGAACTTCGAACGTTGAACACGGAACCCTACGCCTTTCACGGTGTTGGGATCGAATCATGCGTCGCCGCAAACCGGTCGTATGCATCTTCGTCGGCAATCATTGCGTCTATGGCGGCCGCTATTGGCTCCGGACGATAGAGACCGCTTAGGATGGCTGTATCCCCGATCGCGCTTCGCAGCACGAAAGCCGGCCGCTGGTCAATCCGGTAAGAATTAAATTCCGCTGTCCACGCGCTTATCTCAGCCCGTGTGACCGGATCGTCCATTGCGTTTTCGAGCAGGCGCCTCTCCAGACCGCTTGCTCCGACGGCTACATCGAGCGCCACTTCTCGACGCAAAATCGGTTCTCCACGTTCGAGTCCCGCCCTCTTCACCGCGTGATGCACCTGCGAACCTTTGCCGAGCTTCCGTGCCGCATGTATCACGGCGTTGGGAACAAACGTCGATTGGCCCGGCCCTTGGATCCAATGATGGTTGAACCGCCGCCCGGTTGTGGCTTCACAGCGATCGTAATACCAAAGCTCCTGTGGGAGGCCGGCCACCATCGGCTCGCCGTTGTTGATCAGGGCAATCTTCCGGTCGAACCGAATCCGGACCCCATACCGTCCTCGGACACTCTCCAGTGAATCGTCTGCGAGAGCACACCAACATGAGCAGACATCAAAAAAATAGGTAAGCTCCATCAGGGCGAATCTAGCCCACATTTCTCAGGCCCTGTGAGAAAAATGCACGGAGGGCAAATCCCGCTCCCGCGCATAAACATCTAATTAAGCGATTCAAACCTCGCGGAGGCGTCAAATGTAAGCGAACCGTCTCAGTTTGTGCCTCTTTGAAGAGCTGCAAAGGGGGGCTCTTCGCCTACTCACGCTTAATTCGCCTGGTCTCTCGCTATTCCATCGAAATAAATTCTTCCCGGTGGCGGCAGATGAATTCGTCCAGCGCCGACCGCATCGCGATTCCGACGCTGGTATGACCAAACCAATCCTCCGGGTGACGCGCCACCCACTCTGCAAGCGCACACTTTAAAATTTCGGAAGGATCAACCGCGGATCTTTGTTTCTCCAACCAGATGATGTGATCGGCGGACAACTGTGATTGGACCCAGGGATCTACGTCTTTGCCCTTTCCGTCCTCTCGCGACGACGCGTCATTATCACTCATAAAGGACATCTTTCGTTGGCTTCGGGATCGGCGATCTCCCTGGTGTTTGGTTGAGTTGGCTGATTGTTCGGTCGAGGTTTTAGCAGTGACCGTGCCAACGGACCTATAAGCGGGTCCAAACGCCAAGAGCTTAGGTCGCCCCAGGAAAAGCTCCGATTATCGAGGCGCCAAACCCTGTTTCAACCGGATCCGCGTACCGATTCCGGGACCAATGCATCCCGCTTTCGGGACTACTGGATCCCTTGGAACATCTACATCGCTCGAGCACGACAAAACGCTACCTCTTGCCGTACTCGCCGCCGGTTGCGGCGGCCAGTAGCGAACTTTGGAGGTTTCTGAGCGCCTCTGGATCCGTAATCTTTCTCGCCTCCGGGTCGGTGATGTAGAAGCTGTCAAACGCGGCTCCCTTTTCCGTAGCGATGCGAGACGAGGCTATGTTCACTCTCGCCCGCGAAAGACAGATCAGCACGTCGTACAACAACCCGAGCCGATCCGCCGTCTGGAGATCGATAACGGTGTAACTCGAATGTATCTCGTTCGAGATGACCAGCTTCGTCGGTAGATCCAGTCCGATCGGCAAATGAAAAGCCGTGCGCTTTCTCGCCTTTTCGAGAAGCGGGGCGAAGTCGAAATCAATTTTTTCCAGGGATGCCTGGAGGACTGACTCTACCTGTTCCAAATCCCGTTCGTCTGAAACCGGACGAAAACTTGTGTCGCAAACCCGGAAGATGCCCAGCATTAGATTGTCGGCGCGCGTGTAAGCGTCCGCGCTGAGAATATTGATCGAAGCCGTTGCAAACGATCCCGCAATCTTCGCCATCAACGCGGTTCGATCCCAGGTGCAGATCCAGAACTCGCTATGCCCCTGGTCTGGTTTGGGGTGCCATTTTACCGCAGCCCATAGCGCCATCTTCGGGTTCCGGGCCCGCGTTTCCATGAATGAACGGAATAGCCGGATATGCCCGATGATCTCATTGATGTTGTGACTCTGGAAATATCGATCGGGCATCGAACGAAAATGGACTTCGACCTCCTCCCCAGAGTCCTTCGCCATTCTCTTCGCGACAGTCTGCTGCAGGTCTACCCGCTGGATCCGGCGCTCGGCGAAAAATTCCTTCTCGTCGTGGAGATAGCTGGAAGTTGCGTGGTAGAGATGCCACACAAGCGTCTCTTTCCAGTCGGACCAGTTCTGACCGCCCGTCCCCTGGCCATCCGCTAAGGTCAGAAGCATCAGTGCATCCAGATTTTCATGGCTCCGAACGATTTCCGCGAAGTCGGCAATCGTCGCCGAATCCTCCAGGTTGCGCCGTTGCGCGATCTCCGAAAGCGTCATGTGATGGTCGACAAGCAGAATCAACTTTCGGCGTCTCTCGGGCGAAAGCTGGAGGCGAGCCGCCACCTTTTGCGCGTTGAGGGCGCTCGCTTCCGCGTGATGGCGCGCCCCCGAAGCTTTGCCCGTGTCATGGAGCAGGAGCGCCAGATAAAGCACGTATGGGTCTTCCAGCTTTAGAAAGAGCGACTTGTAAGGGGCTAACTTCGGATCCTCGGTGTCGATGAGCGAATCCAGCTTTTCGATGCAGACAATCGTATGCTCGTCCGCAGTGTAGCGATGAAAATATTCGTGCTGCACGAGGCAGGTCAAAAGACCGAATTCGGGCATGTATTTCCCGAGGAAATCGACCTCATGCATCATCCTGAGCGTGTGCCCGACCTCGCCTTTCCTCGATAAGATCGCCTGGAACGTTTCACGCGCGGCACGCGAATACTGGAATGTCCGGTTGACGAGCTGGCTCCGGCGGCGAATCAACTGTTGAAGCTCGGAACTTAGCGCGAGTTCACGTTGCTGCGCATACAGAAAAACGCGGATCAACCGGAACGGATCCTCGCTAAAGACTTCCCGTTTTTCGAAATAGATCAGGCCGCCGTGGCTGTAAAATCCGTCAAATGTTTCGGTCTTCAGCTTGCGCTTTGCCAAAAAACCGAAGATTGGCCTCTGCTCCTTTTCCGCGATACCAGGTAACAGAAATGCATCGGTTACAGCCTTTGCCGTCAGATAAATCGTTCTGGCATGCTGGTAATAGTCACGCATGAACGCTTCGCTCCGGCGAAGGACGTTCTTCTGGGGATACTGAAAAGAGTTTGCGATTTGCCCCTGGTAGAACAGGGTCAGAAGATCGGAGGCCCGTTTGCTTGAATAGTGGAGCTCGGTTCGGACCCGCTGAAGGAAATCGTATGCGCGATCAATCGCGCGCCGGTCGCTCTCGCTGATGTATTTCCGCTCAACCAGTTTGGCGGTGTTCATGACTCCTTCTCGGAAATAGCAGATCCACTGCATATTGTGGTAGTCACGCAGCCCGCCGCAGCCGTTTTTAATATTCGGCTCCTGCATGAAAACCGATCCGCCATATTTGCGATGCCGTTCATCCTGATTCGCGACCCGCCACCGTAGATAACTGTCAACTTGGCCCCGGACACAGCGCTCGAAGAACTCTCGTCTGAATTTCGCATGTCGCAGGTGATCCCCAGCGAGGAACCGCGATTCCAGCAGCGACGTCTTGGTCTGGACATCCTGGTTCGCCAGCTTGATCGCCTCATCAACAGACCGAGTCGAATGCCCGACTTTAAAGCCGACATCCCACAGCATGTATAGAACCTGCTCGACGACCTCGGTAGTTTCAGGGGAAATCTTAGCGGCATCGTGAAGAAACAGGATATCGACGTCACTGTATGGGCTTAGTTCACCCCGCCCATAGCCGCCAATTGCCAGGAGCGCGAACGGGGGCGACTTGTCCGCAAAGGCAGAACCTTCGATCGCCCCTTCAAACAAATGCCGGAGTACGACATCGAGCAGCGCGGCGCGATCGCGCACGATCTCCAACCCTCCGGCGCCGGAGTAATGCTTCAGCCGAAGCCGATGCTCTTCGATCTTGAGAAACTTCTTGTACAGATCGAGCCGCTCGCGAAGACGGTGGCTCCCTTCTGACGTCAACTGGCGCTCTGCGTGCGCCAGAATTTTCTCGAGGTGTTGGGACATTTACCGCAAGAGGGTAAAATACATTAAAGATTCAGAATTCCAGATTAGAAAATTCATCTCCATCCCGGTTAAATCCGGATGTGAGACACCATATTAAGCGGCACATCGGGTTCGGTAAACTACGGATCACGGGGAGAAAGGACAGAAGTAAGAAGGAAAAATGCAGAAGGTAAGGAAACTTCTTCATTTTGCCTATTTCCTTCTCACTTCCTCACGCCTATGTGGTGAACTCCGCCTTCAAAGCTCCGAGGCCCGCTCGCGGAGTTGATTGAGTTTCACGAGGAAATCCTGCTCCCGCTGCCGATGTTCCTCGACGACCGCTGCAGGTGCACGCTCGACAAAGCTGGGATTTGAAAGCTTCTTACGGACCGTGACAATTTCCGCTTCTATTTTGCTGATCTCTTTCTGAAGCCGTTCCTTTTCCGCTGAAATATCAATAACGCCTTCCAGCGGAAGGAATATCTGTCCCAGCGGTGTCACGGCAACCGGTACCCCCGGCTCGGCAACATATTCAGAATCGACCTTAAATGGCTCGGCATTGATCAGCCGGGCGAAAACGGTGAAATCGCCCGTGAGAGCCGGTTTCAAGATCAGCGCCGCACGCTTACTAGACGGAATCCGATACTCGGCGCGCAGGTTCCGTGCGATTGTGGTCGCGGCGTAGACCTGCTCGGCAAACGCGATATCGGCCGAATCCAGCCGGTCTTCGTCTATACGCAAGTCGTCGATAGGAACGAATTGGATGGTGGTTTCGCCAAATCCCATTCGGTGCCAGAGCTCCTCAGTGATATGCGGCATCAACGGATGCAGCAAACGGAGGACGGCGGAAAGGACCAAGTCGACCACGCTGAGGCAGTTCAAACGCGCCGATTGCTGGCCGCTTTGCAGTTCGGTTTTCGCGGCTTCGAGATACCAATCGCAAAAATCACTCCAGACGAATTCGTACAACAATTGCGCCACCTCGGTGAACAGGTAACCGGCATACGCGTTATCGATTCGGTCAATGGTCTCGTTCAAGCGCAACAGCACCCGAGCAGAATAAGGGCTGAACCGGCTCCCCGACAAAGCCTTCGTGGTGGGTCCCTGGAGTTGCCGGAACCGACATGCGTTCCAAAGCTTGTTTGCGAAATTCCTTCCCTCCTCGATCTGTTTCTCATCGAATCGGATGTCCTGGCCGTGCGGCGCGATTCGCATTAGCCCAAACCGTAGACCGTCGGCGCCATACTTCGAAATCAAGTCGAGCGGGTCGGGCGAATTCCCGAGACTTTTGGACATTTTGCGGCCCTGCAGATCCCGGATTATCCCGGTAAAGAAGACATTCTCAAACGGCACTACTCCCTGGTATTCGAGGCCTGCCATGATCATGCGCGCGACCCAGAAAAAAATGATGTCGGGCCCGGTTACCAGGTCCTGCGTCGGGTAGAAACGCTTCCGCGTCGTCTCGTCCATCGTGGCAAAAGGCCACAGCCAGGCGGAGAACCAGGTATCCAGCACGTCTGGATCCTGGTGCCAATGTTCTTGATCTGCAGGCGGTTCCGTGTCGACATGGATGCGCCCCGGATCGTGGTCGTGATACCACACGGGGATTCGGTGACCCCACCAGAGCTGACGGCTGATGCACCAATCCTCGATTTGATCGATCCAATGTTCGAACGTTTTGGTCCATCGTTCCGGGCGAAACCGTATCCGGCCAGTCGTGACCGCCTGAAGTGATTCCTTGACCTGCGGATACTTCAGGAACCATTGCTCGCTGAGTCGCGGTTCGATCGGGATGCCGCCTCGCTCGCTGTATCCGACATTGTTCTGGTAATCTTCTTCGCGGATGAGCAGACCAAGCTCCCGAAGTTTTTCTGTCGCCTTCTTGCGGGCTTCGAACCGGTCGATCCCGCAAAATTCGGGGCCTGCGAGCGCATTCAATGTCCCATCTGGATTGAGCACATCCCGGAATTCGAGTCCGTGACGCTGGCCGATTTCGAAGTCTACTCTGTCGTGAGCGGGCGTAACCTTCAGAACACCTGTCCCGAATGCCGGATCGATGGCATCGTCGCCGACGATCGGGATCTCCGCCCGAGGGAAAGGCCGCCAGCAACGCCTGCCGATAAATCTCTTGTATCGTGGATCGTTGGAGTTGACCGCTACACCGGTATCACCCATCAACGTTTCAGGGCGCGTGGTCGCGATCTCAAGAAAGGTTCCGGGTTCTTCGACGACCTCGTACCGCATGTAATAGAGCTTACTGTTCGTTAACGTCGGGATGACTTCTTCATCCGACAGAGCGGTCTGATAGACCGGATCCCAGTTGACCATGCGTTTTCCGCGATAGATGAGACCCTTTCGGTAAAGGTCGACGAAAGTTTGCTGGACAGTCCGAATATATTCCGGGTCCATCGTAAATCGTTCCCGAGACCAGTCGCACGAACAGCCCAAGCGCTTGAGCTGTTCGATGATGATTCCGCCGTATTTCTCTTTCCACTCCCAGACCTTTTGAACAAAGGCGTCGCGGCCAAGATCATGCCTGGAGATTTTCTCGGCTCGGAGTCTTTTTTCGACAACGTTCTGCGTCGCAATGCCGGCGTGATCCATTCCAGGGAGCCAGAGGACTTCTTTCCCCAACGCGCGGGCCCTTCTTGCAAGGATATCCTGGATCGTCGTGTTCAGAACATGCCCCATCGTCAGCACGCCCGTCACATTCGGTGGTGGGATCACAATGGCGTACGGCAGCTTCTGCGATTCTGTGTTCGCCTGGAAACACTTCTGTTCCAGCCAGAGCCGGTACCATTTTTCCTCCACCGACTTAGGGTCGTAGGCGGTTGAAATCTCGGCGCTCATGGGAAGCGGAATTTGATGCGGAGGCCGCAATTCCGCAACCGGTTTTGGGGAGGGCGCAGAGGGGGAAGGAGGAAACGGAGAAGAGGATTCACCACAGAGGCACAGAGAACATGGAGGTTAAGAGAAGAATTTAAAATAGGCTTGCAATTGCGGCCGTTTCCATAATTGGCCGAACGCCCTGATACGCCAAGGCTTCTTAGGGCAAGCCCAGCCTCGAACTCGGAACTTCGAATTTTGAACTCGGAACCAACCACCCGCTGGTTGGTTATCTCTTCGCTAGGAGAAAATGATCCCAGTCGTCGATGTTGTGGGCGTTTCGGATAAATGAGCAGACGGGCAATTCCCGCGGGGTTTGTGGCTTCTTCCGCAACTGCAGGCCGACTTCTTCAGGAAGCCGATTCCCTTTAAGGCTGTTCACCCGCTTGTCTGCCAGGACGCAGTTCTCCCACGACGTACCGCCTCCCCTGGATCGCGGTACGATATGATCAATATTCCCTTCGTGCGGAGCTAGTTTCCTGCCCGTGTACTGGCAGTGCCCGCCGTCCCGCTCCCAAATTCCTTTGGCAGAGAGCTTTGGCCGACGTTTCGGCACTTTGCTGTAACGAGCCAAGACCAAAACGGTCGGGATGCGAACTAATCCACGAACTGTTCGGACTGCGTAATCCTCTTCCCGGACCGGAAGACCAAGCCACTCCTGCCATCGCACCGGACGCATGTCACCTGCGCCACACATATCAAGGGCAGTTGAGTTGCCATTTGCCATCATGCAAAAGGCCTGTGCAGGTGTTTTAACATCGATCGCCTGCCAATTTCGATTCAACACAAGAACGGTTGCTTTGTTCAACACGTCATTCATACCGTCATGAAAATTTGCGGTCTGACGAAAAATCGTTGAACCAATGCCTCAAAAGAAGCATTTCGTCCAGCACAGAAAGCGATCCTCTATGTTTCCCAACTGCGATTACCACACGCATCCTCAAGCTCATAACCTGCGCCCGTACACACTCGACCTTCTGCAGCCCTGGATCGACCGATGCCGCGCAAAACAGATTCAGAGCGTTGCGTTCACCGATCATGACCGATATGTCGACGGGGTCGATTTCAACGTGATCAACCGGCTGCGGGAGAAGAATCCGGATATGGAAATTCTCGCGGGCATCGAACTCGACAACGATCCCCTCACATCTGCGGCCGGGCTTCGTTGGGTCGAGAAGAACTGGGATCAACTTGATTTCGTGCTCGGGTCAGTTCACTACTTCCATGGCGAAACCGAGATGCTCGATCGGACAGGTGACCCCGGGCAGATCGAGGCTCGCGGTGCGTCCGAAGCGTTCAATCAATACACGCGCGAGTTGGAAAAACTGATTTCACGCGGGTTCATCGATTGCCTGGCCCACCTGGATCTGGTCAAGATTCACGGCTTGGTTCCGGAAGGATATGATCCGGTCGCTCAATTCCGGCCGATCCTTGAGATCGCGCACAAGAGCAGACTCGCGATCGAAGCGAGCACTGCCGGTTGGAGGAAAGCAGTCGGTGAGCAGTATCCGCATCAGTCAATTTTGAAGACGGCTGTCGAACTCGGGATTCCGATGACTACCGCGTCGGATGCGCACTCTCACGCGCAGGTGGGGGAAGATTACGACAAGCTGGCCGGTATCCTTCGCTCGGCGAATGTGACTGAGATTGTTGCATTTAAAAGGCACAAGGTGAGTCGCGTGATTGAGGACGCTTCCTGACGGAAGCGGGGAGAAGGTTCGAAGTTAAGAGTTCGAAGTTCGAAGTTCGAAGTTCGAAGTTCGCGTTCGAAAGCGCTCGCCGACATAAACCCGGAACTTTGAACTTCGAACCCGGAACTTCGAACCTTCTCCCCGCTTCCATCAGGAAGCGTCCAGCATTACAACGCCCTGGACGCTTCGCGTTTCCAGAGAATCGATTTCCAGTCGAAGCGCTTTTCTAGCGGTGCCGAGGAATGAGTTCGAGCTGTCAGTCAAGGCAACGTTCAATTTACCGGCATGCTGATTCGCATTTTCCAGGTCCCACTCGCGCAGGGTCTGCTTTACGGCAAAGGCGCAATTCATCGCGGAATCGACCAACTGAACTTCTGGTCCGCAAACCTCTTGAATCAGCGGCGCAAGCAACGGATAGTGCGTGCACCCGAGGACCAGCGTGTCGATGCCGGATTCGACAACCGGATCGAGATAACGGTGCAGGACTTCGCGGGTAATCTCGTCGTCCAGCCACGCTTCCTCGACCAACGGTACAAGCAACGGACAGGCCTGGCTGGTCACGCGCACAGTCGGATTCAATGCCTGAATCGTTCGCTCGTACGCTTGGCTCTGGATCGTCGATTTCGTGCCAATCACGCCAATATGCCCATTCTGAGTCTTTTTCACCGCCACGCGCGCGCCTGGCGCAATGACGCCGACGACCGGCACCTTGAGGATTTCCCGCAGTCTGGAAATCGCGAGAGAGGAGGAAGTGTTGCACGCCACCACAATCATTTTCGCGTTCTCTGCCAACAGCAATCCGGTGATCTCGACGCTGTACCGCTCGATTGTGGATTTGCTCTTTCCGCCGTACGGCAACCGCGCGTTGTCACCGATGTAGAATATATCTTCGTGCGGCAAGAGGTCGCGCAACGCACGAACAACCGTCAAACCGCCAATCCCGGAATCAAAAACTCCGACCGGTCGAAGGGCTAACTCACTTTCGTCCATTTTGCGGGAGCGTGTAGGCGTTCGACTTCATTGGATCCCAGATGGAAAAACCTGGATCGGCTGTTGCGGGAGAATCTGTTCGCTTGACCATCATTTGGTCGGATGTGCCGGCGCGGTTTAGCGCACGATTGTACGATAGAACACCTTGCAAAATCGCTTGTGCCAGGAGCTGTCGGTAGACAGGCGTCGCGATCCGAAGCCGGTCCTGCGGATTTGTTAAGAATCCTCCTTCGATGAGCACAGCTGGAATGCTTGCGTTGCGGAGAACAGCAAACCGGGCTCGTTTGATCCCCCGATCGCTGGCTCCTACGCGCGTGATCAGGGCGGCGTGCATCGCCGTTGCTATCGCTATGTTTTCGGGATCCCGGTTATTGCCTATGCACGGCTCAAAATCCGAAATAGTAAGATTCAAGCTGTTGGTCGATGGAACACCCCTCGGAGCCAGACTGTAGGTTTCGATTCCTTCGGCATCTTCGCGTGCTCCGGCGTTAAAATGCACGCTCACAAACACGGCGTTCGATTGCCGGTTAGCAATTGCGACCCGGTCTTCAAGCGGTATGAACACATCGCCGGACCTGGTTAGGCGGACGATGAATCCTGCCCGCATCAACAGGTCGCGCGCACGCTCGACCACATCGAGCGCAAAATCTTTTTCGTTCCCGAGAATGCTCGTTGCGCCCTGGTCATACCCCCCATGGCCTGCATCCAGAACGACGGTGCGAACCGGTTTCGCATCAATCCTGGCAGGTCTCAAGACCGGTTCCACCAGTTTACTCAGATCCATTCGGGACATCAGGATCCGGTTATCGACACTGACAATCGGAAAACTGAGAATGAATTTGAGCCCATTCAGATAGAGTTCGCGAGAGTTCACCCCGCCGACCAATCGCAGTGTCGTTCCCTGCAATGAAATTGAGTCGCCCGAGTAACTTGCCTGAGTGAAGCTGTAGAATTTCGCTACGTCTTCGATAGGCACATAGTCTCGTCCGTCGACCTTGACGAGCGTCCAATCAAAAGCGTGTGCTCGACAAACGAGCAAGAGTAGCACCGCAACGCAAACCCACCCGGAGCGGATCACGAGTCGAACAATGCGTACGAAGGGATTTTTTGGCAAGGAAAAACCTGGGATAATGTCGTGCGGACGTTCGCCGTTAGACCTAAGTGGCTTATGCCACAAAAAAATGAACACAGGCGAGACGCCTATGATACTTTGCGCTCGGCGACGTTCACGCATGAATGGCGAACTCACGTTCCGCATTCAGTAGCGGTTGCGAGCGAGAGGAAAAAGAAAGCTATTTCGGGGACAGGACATTAGTCCTCTCCCTGCAGTTCGTAAGCGAGCACACTCAAACTGTAGATTGCCGCCGTCTCAGTCCGAAGCACAATCGGGCCGAGACTGATTGGTATGCAGCCCGCGCTTTTTGCCCAGGACGTTTCAGCCGGCGTAAAATCGCCTTCCGGTCCGATGAGTATCAGTGCGGAGCGCGGCCGGCGCCCGTGTTGATCGCGGAACGTGGCCAGAACTTTCTTCAAATTGCGAGCATCGGATTGCAGCGACGCGACCAGCGGAAGTTCGAACTCATCAAACCTGGAAAAAAAATGTTTTGGAGCGACAGGTGCAGTCACTTCCGGGAGCCAGTTCTGTCCAGATTGTTTTGCCGCCTCGATTACCACCTGCATCCATTTCTCCCGTTTCCTCTCCGCGTCCTCCTTATCGACCTGAACCACTGTCCGCTCCGATAGCAGCGGAACAATTTTTCCAACGCCCAGTTCCGTTGCCTTCTGGACAATCAGATCCATGTTCTTTCCTTTCGGGATCGCCTGGGCAAGAGTGATTAAACAGGTAAGCGCCTCTGATCGCGTCGTGATCAGTCCCTTGAGAGAAACTTTTCCAGTCTCGATCGCCGTGATTTCCGCCGTAATATCCGTTCCGCGCCCGTTGAAAACCACGATGCGCGACCCGAGTCCCAACCGGAGAACATCAATGCAATGATGCGCTTCCGACTTTTCGAGCGCGAGGTGATCGACACTCCACTGTTCCGGCGGGATATAAAACCGATGCGTGCTCACGTTACCGATCAACGAAAAAATTCTTTGGCTTTGTCAAAGAACGTCTTGTGCATCGGACTGTTGTCATCGCCGCATGAGGAAGCAAAATCCTCTAGTTTGCGCCGTTGTTCCGGATTCAATCTGGTCGGCACTTCAACGATTACCCGGACGCGTAGGTCGCCCCGGTTTCGTGACTCCATATTCTGTACACCATGACCGCGCAGCCGAAACTGGGTTCCGCTCTGCGTTCCGGGCGGAATCTTGAGCAGCGCCTGGCCTTGCAGTGTCGGCACTTTCGCTTCGCCGCCCAATGCCGCCGTCGAAAACGAAATCGGCACCTCGCAATAGAGGTCGTCCTCTTCGCGGGTGAAAATCTCGTGCTCGCGAACATGCATAACGACGTAAAGATCGCCCGGAGGACCGCCGCGAATTCCGGCTTCACCATTTCGAGAAGATCGGAGCCGCGCGCCGTCATCGATCCCGGCGGGAATCTTCAATTTGATTCGTGCCCTCTTTTCGAGCCGGCCGTCGCCCCCGCAATCCCGGCACGGATGATCGATCACCTGACCGGTTCCTCGGCAACGCGGACAGGTCTGCGAAACCTGGAAGAATCCTCGCGAAGTAATGACCTGGCCGCGCCCCTGGCATGTCGTGCAGGAGGTTGCGCGAGAACCGGCCTCCGCTCCCGAACCACCGCATCGCGTGCAGGATTCGTGTTTGAGGATTTCGATCTCTTTCTCAGTGCCAAACGCCGCTTCCTCCAAAGTGATCTGGAGATCGTACCGAAGATCGGACCCGCGTTGCCGGCCGTTCCGATCTCTTGATGTCGCCGCACCGAAAATCTGGTCAAAGATCCCGCCGCCTCCTTCGGCGCCCACTCCGAACACTTCGCGAAAGATGTCGAACGGGTCATGAAACCCGCCAGCACCGCGTGCTGCGCCGGTGCCGACGCCGAACGCGGCATGCCCGTAGCGATCGTACGCAACTCGCTTATTGTCGTCGATGAGCACTTCGTACGCTTCGCCGAGCTCCTTGAATTTTTCTTCTGCGGAAGTGTCTCCGGGGTTCTTGTCCGGATGAAATTTGACGGCGAGCTTGCGATAGGCCTTTTTTATGTCGTCGGTGCTTGCATTGCGATCGACTCCCAGGACCTCGTAGTAATCTCTTTTCGTAGCCATTATGCCTCGGCGCCCGCCCGTGGAGAACTCTCGCCGACCGGAGCTCCTTTTGAGACCACCACATTTGCAGGGCGGATCAATCGGTCCTTCAGCCGGTATCCTTTCCGCAATTGGCGCACGACAAAACCCTCGGGAACCTCCTCGTTCCACTCCTGTGCAATCGCCTCGTGCGCGTTGGGATCAAAATGCAATCCGGTTGCGTCGATTGTCTCGACTCCGCAACTGGTCAGAAAATCCTGAAGCTGTTTGGAAACCATACCCATTCCGTCCAGGACCGCGGATTGGCTTCCTCCAGCCTTGGCGGCTTGCAGGCCGAGCTCGAAATTGTCCAGGATCGGGATCAGACGCTCAAGAAATCCCGCGTTTGCATAGCGGATGGCGTCATCCTTTTCGCGGGCCATTCGCTTGCGATAATTGTCAAGATCCGCGACTGAGCGGAGCGCAACATCTTTGTACTTGTTAAGTTCTGCCCTCAATTGCGTCATTTGGTCATCCCCGTCATCAATTCGTCCGGTTCTGGTCTCTGAATTAAGTTCTTTCACTTCGACCTGGTCCTCGGGCTTTTTGTTGGCGGTTATTTCTACTGTGGCAGGACCGGCGATCTCCGCCGGTTCATTATCGGCTGGTCGCTCCTCCGGTTTAAATTCTTTTTCCTCGTTCACCTGACTCATAATTTCCGGATTGCTATCAATGTAATATCGTCATTCTGCGGATAGTTGCCTACGAAGGTTTTTACGTCGGAAGTGACCCGGTTCAGGATTGCTGGAGCTCCATCCGCCGCGCTGGCCTTGATGGCCTCGGTCAATTTCGACATCCCAAATTCCAAACCATTTGCATCTAGCGCCTCGGTCACGCCGTCCGTGTACAAAATTAAGCAGTCACCTGCTTCAAGGCGGACCCGACAATCGCCGGTTACCCTATTGAAAACGCTCCCACTGTCAATTCCGAGAGCCATCCCTGGCGGATTGATTTTCACAACGGAACAGTCGGACACCCGGTAATGCAACGGTGCATCGTGGCCCGCCCTGGCCAGGACAAGTTCGTTTCCCGATTTGTCTGCGATCAGGTAGGCCATGCTAATGAACATATCTTCACGGATATCCGGATAGAGCTGACGGTTGACCGCCTGGAGGACCGCCGCCGCGGACTCATTTGAACTGGCGACTGATCGTAACACGCTCCGACACATTGCCATAATCAGCGACGCGGCCACACCCTTGCCCGAAACATCTGCGATCGCGATCCCCAATCGCTGATCGCCCACCTGAATATAATCGTAGTAGTCGCCGCTTACCCGGCTCGCCGGTATGTTCAGTCCCGCAATTTCGAATCCTTCAAACGCCGGAGCAGAATTCGGGAGCAGAATGCGCTGAATATCGCGAGCAACATCCAGATCCCGATCGATCCTGCGTTTTTCACTAGCTTCCGAGTAAACTACCGCGTTGTAGAGAGCGAAGGCTGACTGCTCGACGATCGACTGAAAAACGAGAAAATCGGACGGCGAGAAAGGCATGCTCATCGGCCCATTAGCAACGGCCAGCACGCCCAGATTCTGATTCGCATAGATGAGCGGAGCGATCATGACCGAGTCGATTTCAAGGGAAGCGTCCCGAAGGCGTTCCATGCGCGGATCCGCATCCTTGCTGGAGAGAAAGAGCGGCTCTTTTCGTTCCCAAACCGCCCCGAGCAGCCCTTCCCCAGGCTTCACTGTATGAAGCCGGATATAGTTCTGCATCGCCTGCGGAGAATTCAAACTTTGCTGCGAAATTTGCACCGGCACTTCGATCAGGGGCGGACAGTCTTTAGAAACAAAGCTCGGGACAAGCATCTTACCGGATCGATCAACGAGGTAAAGCGAACCGCCGTGCGCATCGGTGATCCGGGTTGCGCCCTCAACAATCAGTCGGTGCAGATCAATCGGCCGTAAATCGGCCGAGAAAGCTTCACCCAGTCCGTGAAGAAAATCGAATACCCTGTCCTCCTCGACCTGTAGCTCTTCGCGGGCGCGCTTGAGCGCGTCGATGGAACGACGCTGCCGCAGATTGACGCCGAGAAGAATGACGGATGTGGCGACGAGTAGTCCTATGAGCAAAAAGGACCACATTGAATCAAACTATTTGGAACCGGCGCGAAGATCCTGTTTCAAATACTCGAGAACGTCTTTGAATCGAACAAGGTTCTCCGGATCGGCGTCCACCAGAGCTTCGTGCGCTTCGATCATGCACTCTGCTTGATCCATCCGCCGGACTGCTCGATCGGTGGCGAGCGGTGTCGCATCGACGATCTCGTTGGTCGTTTCAGAAGCCTTCGATTCAACCTCGAAAAGGTTGTTGAGTCCCAGGTTACGCAACAGATCGTTGTTACGCTCGTTCGCATTTCGAACGACCAGCGACCCATTGCTATATTCGCGAAGACGCAAAGCGATCCCTGCCAGCGTGCCCATGAATGTGGAATCCATTACAGGACAGCTTTGGAGGTCTACCGCGAAATGGCGAAAGCCTCGCTCGAGCATCTGCTTGGAAAACTCCTTGAGCGCAGGGCTGTTCTGAAACGACCCTTTGCCATCCACCTTGACATGGACCCATCCACGTACTACCCCAACCAAGATGGAAGTTGATGAATTCACAGAACAAGCGGAATATATCTTCCCTGGCGATTAGGTGTCAAACTCAAGACTTTCGACTCTCTCATCGCCAGGTTCGGGATTGGAGCAGCGCTACAATTTTTCGGTTCTCGATCAAAATCGCCCGCCAGGAGGTAATCGGTCCATCCGTCTCATAGTCGCTGCCAACGATCGCAAATTCGGATTCATGACTCCCCTTAACATTTGGATAATTTATTTCCCGTCCCTGCACGTAGTTTTTTAGATTGGATTGCCTGTACTCGAGACGAAGCGTGAGATTCGCGCGCCGCTTTGTGCGCCAAAAAAAATCGAAATATTGGCCAGTTCGCGCAGCGTAATCGGCTGCATCGATCGCTCCCCATAGCCTGCGTTTGCGCTCAAAGTCGACCATCAAGTCCTTCGTCGGAATCGGTGTTGCTCCCGGGACAGGTGGCGCGTTACGAAATATCTCAAACTTACGAAACTCGAAATCGTCGCTGATAGCCAGCGGCAAAACGTCCGCTTTCTCGATCGGCAGCGGGTTCTCGGCTCTGACTAACGCACCAGTGGCAATCACAGCCAGAAACGCCGCGGTGAGCAGACATTTCATGAAGACGGATCAAACTCTGAAGCCGCTAGCGTGTCAACGACGAGTTTGGATTTAGGGTATGGTTTGCATATTCAACAATTCCTTCACGATCGTTGGCAACCAGTATCATAAACATACCGGAACCACCTGGACATCGATTTTGACGGAGCCTTCCGAAGGCGCAGGAATTCTCGGTCGAACGCCGCTGAAGCCTGCGGAATTACAGTACCTCTTCTTCGGGCTCCAACCCGACACCCTCGCGGATCGAACGCAGCCGCCTGCGCATTCCAAGCCTTGACTCTGGCCCGTTGACCAGGTCCGCAACAGCTCCGACAATCGCCGGCGCAGTCGTCAAAACCGCAAGGCAGAGCATCGCCACCGCCGCGGTGTTTCTTTTGCCATCGGTGAATTTATCCGCCAAAAGTATTCCGATACCACAGCCTATCGCCGCTTGCGACACCGTCAGCAGTGCCACAACCGGGAGCGAAAGGACAACGGTCTTATAGTTATCGCTCGACATAAACCAGTAATACTCTCTTGAGGGGTCAGCTGCGAATATCTGTAAATCTCAGCAGCTTCTTTCGTTAGTAGAACAAAAAACTTGGGCGATATTTCGGCGATGTCGAATGTTTTTTATGCGCTGGTTTTAGCAGGCGGAAGCGGCGAACGATTCTGGCCGCTTAGTCGTAAGTCGACTCCTAAGCAAGTGTTGCGGCTGTTCAGCTCACGTTCATTGGTCGAAGAAACCGTCCGAAGGCTGGATGGTCTTATAGGTAGGGAAAACATTCTCGTCCTGACAAACCAGGATCAGGAGGCCTCAATCCGGCGCATGTTGTCCGATCTTCCCGAAGAGAATATTCTGGCCGAACCGGAGAAGCGGGATACCGCCGCAGCGATCGCGCTGGGCGTCGGGCTTGTTGCCGCCAGGGATGTTTCGGCGACGATGGTGGTGTTGCCTGCCGATCATCGGATCGCAAACCAATTCGCATTCCAGGCGGATTTGAAGAGCGCGGCGGACGTCGCGGAAAAAAGCGGTTCCCTGATTACGATTGGAATTACGCCGACCTGGGCCTGCCCCGGCTTTGGCTACATTGAGCGAGGTAAACAGATTGAAGACGGAAGTGGATTCGAGGTGGTCCGCTTTCGCGAAAAACCGGACCCGGACTTGGCGGAGATATTTTTGCGCAGCGGCAACTTTTATTGGAACTCCGGGATATTTATCTGGTCGGTGAATTCGATTTTGACAGAGTTTAACCGTTATGCGCCCGATTTAGGGACTTTCGTCGCTGCCGTCCGAAATACACCGAACCCTAAGAGCGTGCTCGCCGAGCGATTCCGCCATTTGCGCAAAACCTCGATTGACTACGCGATCATGGAAAAGGCGAGCCGCGTTGTGGTCAAGCCGGCGACATTCGACTGGGATGACGTGGGGAGTTGGACGTCTCTCTCGAAATACCTGGACCAGCTCCCGGGCGACAATGCCGCTAATTGTCCCGTGACTCTCCAAGGGGCGACTAATAATATCGTTTATTCCGAGTCCAAAACCCACGTTGCTCTCCTTGGTGTGAGCGATCTGGTTGTGGTCCAAACGAGCGATGCAATCCTTGTTTGTCACAAACACGAGGTCGAAAAGATTAAGGGGCTGGTGCAACTCTTACCGGAACGGCTCCAATGAAAAGTCGCTGGCTGGGTATCGATCACGGAAACAGCCGGATCGGCGTAGCAATCTCTGACGAGCTTGGATCGTTCGCGCATCCGTACCGGACCTTGCAGGCAGGCGTAAATGTGACCGGCGAAATCCAAGCAATTGTCAAACAGGAGAGGATTGACGGAATCGTTGTCGGGCTGCCAAAGAACATGGATGGCACGCTGGGAGCATCCGCGGAATCGGCAAAAACATTTGGACAAAAGCTCGGCCAGCTTGTCCCAGAGGTGAAAATCATATTCTGGGACGAACGGCTGACGACCCGGGAAGCGCAACGTGCGCTGCATGCGGCTGGAAAGAACGCAAAGCAAAGCAAAAAAATGATTGATCAGGTCGCCGCGCAGATATTGTTGCAGAGCTACCTCGACTCCCTGCAGTGGGCGAACGCTTGAAATTGACCGTCTCGTACGACGGCCGGCGGTTCAGCGGCTGGCAAAGCCAACCCAACAACAACGGCGTGCAGGACCACCTCAAACGCGCCTTTTTTGAGATTTTATCGGCTCCGGTGAGATTGCATGGGGCGGGGCGCACCGATGCGGGTGTTCACGCATTGGGGCAAGTCGCTCACGTCGATGTGCCGGCGCGCAAATTGAATGTGAACACATGGATGGCTGCCGTGAATTTTCGGTTGCCACCCGAGATTCGAGTCGTACGCTGTCAATCCGTTCCAGCCGGATTCCACGCTCAATATTCGTCAACTGGAAAAGTCTACCGTTATCGAATCTGGAATACCCAAATTTTCGATCCGATGGAGATCGGCAGATCCTGGCACGTGCCTCAATCCCTCGACCCGGACCTGATGCGGGCGGCATGCGATCTTCTGACCGGAACGCACGACTTTGCCTCATTTGCCGCAAACCGCGGAAATGCGAACGAACCAACAACTCGAACCATTCATCAAATCCGCGCGACACGGCGAAGAGAACTCGTCACCCTCGAATTCGACGGGAACGGCTTTCTGTATCGAATGGCCCGAATGCTCACGGGATCAATCGTTCGAGTTGCCTCTGGCAGAGTGGAATTGGGCTGGATTACTGACCTGCTCGATGCGCCGGGCGCTCAGAAGACGAACGCCACCGCACCGGCGGAGGGGCTCTACCTGGTAAGAGTGAAATATAGGTAGGTGAACAAGGAGGCCGGCCGGAGTGCGCTCCATCTTCAGGCCCCTGCTTGAACGACTCCGACCCGCTACTGTGCCGGAGCACCCGCAGCCGGTGTGCTGGAGGGTCTCCCGCTTGAGCCGGCAGCCGGCGGGTGCGGCGTGACCAGAAATGTTTCGACAATTTTAGAGTACTCAATCGAGACATTGCCTGCTTGCGTGATTCGTGTCCCTTTGCCGGGGTCTGCGTAAGTATAGATGACCAGGCGCGTGTCGCTCAGCCATGAAGCTCGAACCGCGATTTCGTTGTCGTAGCCAAACACATTCCCGTTCCCGTCCGGTAGCGTTTCGTTTGCCCGAATAATTGATACATGCGTGGTGATCGAATGTTCTTCGGGGCAAACACGCCGAAAGGCGACCACCTTCAACTGGCCGTTCGGGGAAACATCCTCTGAGGTCGTCACATTTTGACACGGCCGCGGCGCATGAAAGCAACCCTGCAGAAGGGAGAGGAAAAGCAACATCGGAAGCCAGAACGCAGCGATCCGGATGCTATGTAAAAAGGTGTGTGAGAAAGTTCTTGTTGAGTTCACTTCTGTCGGCTATCCCGCCATCGCCGCTCTGCGACGGTCGTGATAGACCTTGCAGATCCCTTTCATCCTCGTCAGGACGTAGTAGACGGTCTGGCTTCGGGCGCGTATCAGTTCTCCGCCAACGATCTTGGGCACAAAATCGCTCGGTACTTCGAGGATTCCAGTCACCGTGGCGTTTTCGAGTCCGCGACACAAAATCGACGTCATCGCGCGGGTCAACGTCTGAACCTGGGGACCGAGTTTGACTCGAAAAGCCACGCGCTCTTCGTTGTCGACGTTCAGAAAAACGCCGACCGTGTCCGTACATTCTTCATCTTTGCGGATATCCTCAAGGTTGAACGTCTCTCCTTCTCTGGGCTCCCATCTTCGAGCCTGATCCGCGTACAATATCAATGTGTCCCGCCTTTCCTGTTCGGGCAGTGTTTCAAACAGGCTAACAATCTTTTGCAGGCCCTTTGGGTAGATTGATTGCGGTTCGCCCGGAATATTCTCGTTTTCCATGTCAGTTGATCAGCCCCTAAAATAAAAGCAGCCGGCAGATGCAATCAAGCTTCTGCCGGCTAACGCTCTTTACAACAAAGATTTACGGCTTTTCGATGGGAGCCCGAACCTTGTTACCCCACTCTGTCCAGGATCCATCATAGTTCTTTACATTTTCGAATCCCAAAAGGTTTGTCAGGACAAACCAAGTGTGGCTCGAGCGCTCGCCAATGCGGCAGTAAACGACTATTTTTTCAGCCGGATCAAACCCGAGGTTGTCGATATAGATTTTCCTAAGGTCGTCGACCGACTTGAAAGTTCCGTCGTCGTTGGCAGCCGTCTTCCACGGAACGCTCTTTGCCGATGGGACATGTCCGCCGCGCAGAACGCCTTCCTGCGGATATTCGGGCATATGCGTGATCTCGCCCCTGAATTCTCCGGGGGACCGGACATCAATCAGCGGTTTACGAGACTTGCTTTGCTCCAAGGCTTCTTCGTAGTAGGCCCGAATTTTGGCGTCCGCACGCTCGGCAGGAACCGGGTACACCGTCGGCGCGTATTTCGGGACTTCGCGAGTGAGTTCGCGCTTTTCGGCAATCCATTTATCCCGGCCGCCGTTCACGATTCGGAGGTCCTTGTGGCCGAAAAGTGAGAATACCCACAGTGCGTAAGCTGCCCACCAGTTCGATTTGTCGCCGTAAAAAACCACGGTGGTTTCCGGTGTGATTCCAATTCGGCTAGCCAACTCCGCGAAGCCTTTCGGATCGAGATAGTCGCGCACGGTCTGGTCATTCAGGTCGCGCCGCCAATCAACATGCACGGCTCCAGGAATGTGACCGGTATCATAAAGAAGCACGTCTTCGTTGCTCTCGATAATGCGCACCTTCGGATCGTGCTGGTGCTCGGCAACCCACTCCGTGCTGACCAAAGTTTCAGGATGAGCGTATTCGGTGGAGGACATAATCGCGAAACTACACAATCATTTGCTGGACGCAACTAATCTCTACTTGTCCGTAGGATTTGGTGTGTTTCCAGGAGGCGTTCCGGGTTCGAAGTTCCGAGTTCCGAGAACGAACAAGCACGAATCGGAACTTTGAACTTTGAAGGCAAGGGATACACGCGGGACGCGTGTGCCACAGTCGATTTTTCAAGTGAATCAACGCTCAGCCAGGCCTAAATTGTGCTCGCTACTGGACGGTACTGATGGACTCTCAACTGCCTCCGCGGCAACCAAACGAGTTTGACTGGCCGCTGGCCTACGACGCCGAGGCTCTGTTGCGGCGGTTTGTCCTCGCGTATCTTGATCGGTGCCCGTTCGCACACCGGCTCGCTATCGATATGCGAGACCGGACCGGAACCGATTTCTTCGAATGGGTCGATCATTTCTCAGTGGGTTCCGAACAGATCGACGAACTGTTGACCGTCGGACTCGTGCCGGAAAGGGTCGAAGCCCCGTCCGGCACCGAAGTATACTACCACCCGAGCGCGATGATGCCCCGGGTCCTGGTGCGCCCCGTTGGAAGCGGTCTTCCGGCGACACTCGCGATCAGGGTCGAGTCGATTGTGGATTTTGTCGCTCGACACAATCTCGCCAGCGAAATCGAAGGCGAATTTGGGTCCGGTTTAAGAACCGTCCTGGTCTCTGATGACCACGGGTATCAATTTCGCGCACTGGAACGCCTGGGGTACCGAGGCTTCACCGTCCGTTCCGCGACGCCGGAACGTTGCAGCGCGGTGCTCAAAACGCGAGAACTCTGGCGGACCCGAAGAAGGAAATTTCCCAATGACGCGGACGGCGTCGCCCATCTACTGGACATCCAGAAGCAGGCGATCGACCTCGTTAATGCGGGCGCTGCGTGCGACCTGTTCTTTGCGGAAGAACGAGCGTTCTGGGAAATGCGAAACCGTGCGGGCCAGATCCAGAAACGGCGCCAGGACTTGCTCGGACTCGGCTGGAGCAATCATGATCACCACACATTTCGCTGTTCGCGCCGATTGTTCGCGGATCTTGTCGCGTTCCTTCTCCGGTTCGGATTTACGAAGCGCGAACGCTACTACGCGGGAGACCAGGCCGGCTGGGGTGCGCAAATCCTAGAACACTTCGTGAGCGGCATCACTGTTTTTGCAGACGTCGATCTGATGGCGGAGGAGACGGAGATCGATTTTTCGGTCGAAAGACTGCCGGATGCGCCCCGGTTATCGACTGTCGGCCTTTGGTGCGGGCTTCACGGAGACAGCATTTTGCAGGCAGGCATGCATCACCTGGAAGCTCGATTCGATTTTTCGTTGCTCCGGCACCAGTTGGCTTCCGCAGGGGTCACAACGATGACGCCGTTTTCGGACTTCCCGTTTCTGAAGCAGGCGTTCACGGAAGGAGAACGGTGGCAGGTCGATCCGGAACGGGTAAAATTGTTACTCGCCCGGAACCTGATAACAGAAGAGCAGGCGACCGGGTTCATCAAGAACGGCGCGATCGGCAGCCATCTTGAAAACCTTCAGCGCAAAGGAGGCTTCAAAGGTTTCAACCAGAAGTCTGTGAGCGTAATTATTGAGGCCACCGACCCGAGGAGGCTTCAGCATCTTTTGACTGCCGCGGACAAGGCCCCGGCACAAAAGCCTCTGGCGGGTGCAAACGGATAGGCGTTGATACAATAATGGCTATCAAGGTCGGAATAATCGGAGCGGGAAAGGTCGGCGTCGCCATCGCCGCCCTTCTGGATACCACACGCTTCGTCGAGTCAACGTTCCTCGGTGATGTCCGCCCTGGAGAAAATCTGGATGGGTTGCGCAAAGCGCGTTTTCATAAGCTGGACGTCTGTTCGAAGTCGGCCCTCGAAGAGTTTGTCCGTACGTGCGATTCGATCATCAGCGCGGCGCCCTACTACCTGAATAAGACAATAGCCAATGCATGCGCGGGGCTCGAAACGTCTTACTTCGATCTGACGGAGGATATTGAGACGGCAAATTTTGTCCGCGATCTTGCGCAGAATTCGCGGGCCACGTTCATGCCGCAGTGCGGTCTCGCTCCTGGTGCAATAAATATTATCGCCAGCGGTCTTGCCCATTCGTTCAAAGTCGCTCGTTCCGTCGAAATGCGTGTTGGCGCACTCCCGCTCTCGGCGAGCAACCAGATGAAATATTATCTGAGCTGGAGCACCGCCGGACTGATCAATGAGTATTGCCATTGCGGTGAAGCACTCTACCAGGGACGCCGAATTCCAACTTTGCCGCTGGATGGTGTCGAACGTCTGACGATCGACGGAGTCGAGTACGAAGCATTCAACACATCCGGCGGCGTCGCGACGATGTGCGAGACGTTTGAGGGCCGAGTTGGAGATCTGAACTACAAAACTCTCCGGTACCCCGGGCACCGAGACCTGATGAAGTTTCTGCTGAATGATCTGAATCTCAGTCAGAAACAGGATTTATTAACCCAGATATTTGACCAGGAAGTCCCGCTAACTTTCAGCGATGTCGTCGTGCTCTATGTAAACTGCGTCGGCAATGAAGAAGGTGGCCTGATCCAGAGAAGCTTCGTGAAGAAAATTTATGCAGGCACAGTCGGCGGTCGCCCACTGTCGGCGCTGCAGCTCTCGACCGCAGCCGGTGTCGTCGCGGTTCTCGAATTGTTTGCGCGCAAGCTGCTACCGGCAGGTTTTGTAAAGCAGGAATCGGTCGCACTCGGACAGTTTTTCGACACACAATGGGGCGGCCGGGTCTATCGAGAAGCCGAGACCGTCGCGCCGCGTATGTGGATACAAGCGTAAATGGGGATCTGCCCTGTCCCCGAAATAACTCAACTTTATTAGGGATATGGAAGTTCGATCACCGGTCGATACAAAGTCTATTGTTAGCACTGTTAAGTCCGAAATTTTTCCATTGTTAGGACTAGCAGAGACGCTTCCCGGCGTCTTTTGCGGAGAATGGTCTGGGACCGGCGAACTGCTTGAAAAGAGATCTCCGATCGACGGCTCTCTACTTGCCCGCGTGAAGCAGGCTGGACCGGAAGACTATGAACGTGCAGTTTGCGGCGCGCAGCGCGCGTTTTTCCGTTGGCGAATGGTGCCGGCTCCCCAGCGGGGCGAACTGGTCCGCAGGCTCGGCATGCAGCTTCGCGAATTGAAGGTCCCGCTTGGTCGGCTTGTTTCTCTGGAAGCCGGCAAGATCCTCTCGGAAGGCGAAGGAGAAGTGCAGGAGATGATCGATATCTGCGACTTTGCACATGGTCTGTCTCGGCAGTTATACGGGCTCACCATCGCTTCGGAACGCCCAAATCATCGGATGCTGGAGACCTGGCATCCGCTCGGCGTTGCAGGCATCATTTCCGCCTTCAATTTTCCCGTCGCCGTCTGGGCCTGGAACAGTGCACTCGCCACCGTGTGTGGGGACGCAACATTGTGGAAACCGTCCGAAAAAACACCGCTGACTGCGATCGCGTGCATCAAGATCGCCGAGCAGGTCTCTCGCGACTTCGGGGTCGACCCCGCGATCTGGAGTCTTATTACCGGTGGGCCTTCTATTGGCCAACTATTGGCGGGAGACAATCGCGTGCCACTGGTCTCTGCGACCGGTTCCACCAGAATGGGGCGCGCAGTCGCGACATCGGTTGCAAACCGGGTTGGCCGCACACTTTTGGAACTCGGAGGAAACAACGCGATGATCGTTACACCTTCGGCTGACCTGCGCCTCGCTTTGAGAGCGCTCGTGTTCGGCGCAGTCGGGACCGCGGGCCAACGCTGCACCACCACTCGCCGGCTCATCATCCACAACTCGGTGAAAAACGAGTTCGTTGATTCACTGCAAACAGCCTATCAACAGGTCCGCGTCGGGAACCCGCTGCTCGCCGGCACGCTGATGGGTCCCCTGATCGGACCGGAATCCGTCGTCGCAATGGGCGGCGCGCTCGATGAGCTCAAAACGCTCGGTGGACAGGTGCTCTACGGAGGCAAGCGGCTCGACGGACCCGAATACCCTGGCGGACTTTACGTGACTCCTTGCCTCGCAGAAGCGCGCAATGAGTGGCCGGTCGTTCAGCGGGAAACGTTCGCGCCGATACTTTACATCCTTAATTACACCGAGTTCGACGAAGCATTGGCGATCCACAATGGCGTGCAGCAAGGGCTCAGTTCAGCAATTTTTTCCTCCAACCTCCGCGAGACGGAAAAATTCCTTTCCGTGACCGGTAGCGACTGCGGGATCGCAAATGTTAATCTCGGAACGAGCGGCGCCGAAATCGGCGGCGCCTTCGGCGGCGAGAAAGAGACCGGCGGCGGTCGCGAAAGCGGGAGCGACGCCTGGAAAGCCTACATGCGCCGCCAGACAGCAACAATCAACTACGGTTCTGAACTTCCGCTCGCCCAGGGGATCCGGTTCGAATAATGGACGTCATCCATTGCACGTAATCCGCCAGGACCTGCTCGCGGGCCGTTTCGTTGTGAAGTTCATGCCGCAGCCCGGGATAAATCTTGAGAAACTTGGACGGAGCTTCAAGTCGCACAAAATAGTCGTGCGCAACTTGCATCGAGGTCACTGCATCTTTGTCTCCATGAGCGTACATAATCGGAAAGTTCATTGATCGAACGCCCAGGATTTCAGTCGCTGCCTCGACAGCCCGCAAGTACAAGCGAACCGTCACGAATCCGTGGACCAGATCGAGATCGTCCAGCGAATCGAGCTCGGCCTGATCGTGCGATAACTTCTCCCAATTGATGCCGGTCGGAAAGCGAAAGGCAGGGAATGGGCCGTTCAGCAGTTTCGCAGCCGATATTTTCCACTGGGGCGGCTGGAAGGCGACAGCAAGCCAGGGAGCACTGAAAATCAATCCACTCACATTGAGTTGAGTGTGTTGTGCCGTCCAGAGGACCACCTGCCCGCCAAAGCTGTGACCAAAAAGAAACGTTGGTCCCCGGCTGAAATGGTTCACGATGAATTCGACATCGCCTGCCAATTCCTCGTAGCGATCCACATACACCCGGCGTCCCCCACTTCGGCCATGTCCCCGCTGATCAAACGCAACTGTTCGGAATCCGGTCCCCGCGAAATGCTTACCGACATGCACGTAGCGGCCGGCATGTTCGCCAAGCCCATGAACGATAATAACCGTCGCAATCGCACCCTCTTCCGGCTCCCATTTGCGACAAAAAAGCCGCATTCCGTCGACCGCAACGAGCGTCTCAGTTGAGTAGGTGGAAACAAGCTGGGTCGACACGGAGCGATTTCTTTAAACCATTCACGATATATAAGAGATCCGGCGAACAAAATCTACAGCGTGAAAGTCGCGCGTGCAATTTGCGGGCTAGTTCGAACTGAGTAAGCCTGGGCTTTATTCTTTTGCCAGATTTGCTTTCCGCGACTTAAAGGTCAATTCCGAGATCCCTGATTTGTCGATTTCGCCCAGACCTACTTTTACCATCTGATCATATTGACGTTTCGACGCTTCCAGCAACGGCAGGTATAGACCCTGTTGGTTCGCCAACTCCAGCGCTATCCCGGAGTCCTTCGCGGCGTGCGACGCGGAGAAAAAGGTAGAGTGCTCCCGGTCCAGCATATCCGGACCGTCGGTCTCGAGGACCCTGGAGTTGGCTCCAGTTTGCGAAAAGACTTCTCTAACAATTTTCAGATCCAGACCAAGGGCATCAGCCAGTCCCAATCCTTCGGCGAGCCCGGCGGTGTTGATATTCATCACCATGTTGACCAGGCCTTTGAGTTCCGCGGCTTTTCCAGCACCTCCAATGTAACGGCGTGAAGCCGTCAAATCCTTGAGAATCGGTTCGGCCCTCAAATAGCTGGCCTTAGTCCCACCCAGCATCATATACAGTTTTCCTTCGCGTGCGTGGGTCAGGCTTGACGCCATGGGCGCTTCCAGAACTTCAGCGCCGAGTTGTTCCCCCTTTTGTTCGATCTCCACGTGAACGGCCGGAGTGATCGTCGCACAATTGATGAACAGCTTTCCCTTTGCTTCCGTGAACAGGTTGTCCGGACCGAAAAAGATCGCTTTCATGGCCGCGTCGTCGGTAACAACGGTGAAAATGACATCGGAAAGCGCGGTGACTTCGGAGAGTTTTTCCATCGCTTTGCTCCCAATCTCTTGCGCGAGTTGCGATGCAATCGCCGCATTGAGGTCATAAATCGCAACGACCGGGTGCCCAACCTCGTGCAATCGACGCGCCATATTTGCTCCCATCCGCCCCACGCCCACAAATCCGATTCTGGAGGATTTCATGGATCGAAGTTTATCACATTCATCGCATTGTCACAGTCAACGCGGGATAACACTGTCTTTAGCAGCCGAACTGGATACTAACTCTGTTCGAAATCATCCACCGGATCTACCCGTTGCCGCGGGAGTAGCAGGCGTTTCAGAAACGGTTGGCTGAGCGGCTGCCCCCCGTTCGGTTGATGGATTGGGAGATGTGGCGAATTCGGGCTGCGGCGATCCTGGCTGCGTAGGAGCGGTGGCACCGGGGACTACCTGTACGCCGACGCCGTGATGATACACCATCGCCAGACCATTCTCAGCGGTTTGAAAGACGCAATAACATGCCGCTCCGGCAAGCACGGTCGTGATGAACGCCAGCACCCGGCGTATGCTTTTAGCCCGATAAAATGCGAGCGCAACCACCGCGCTGATCGCCGCAAATACGGCGATGTTTCGCACCCTTTCGCCCCATTCGGCATGCGCCAGAAGCAGTGGCTTGGCTTCCGGCATCCGCTTGAGGAGGACATCAGCCTCATCGTCTCCGGTGTTGATCGCAACCTGCGCCGCGCCTGCTGCCAGAATCAGCGTCACCGCAGCGAATTGCGGCAGCGCACCCCGCCGGGTAAAGATCGTCAATGTGGAGAAAAGCGTTCCCAGGAAGATCAATGCGATCGGAAAATGCACGATCGCCGGATGGAGAGGTACAGGGATCTCAAACATAACTTGCGGTTCGCTTGTAGAGTGTTTCAAGACGCAATGGAAGCCTTCAAAACGGGGTCCTGGACCGCGGCACACCCAGATTTCGCTTTTCTTCAATTGAAATCGCGCTATTTTCGCTCTCCCTCAGAAAAGCGCGGGGTCTTAGCTCAGTTGGTAGAGCGCCTCAATGGCATTGAGGAGGTCAGGGGTTCGAATCCCCTAGGCTCCAAGTACTTCACGTTAAAGAACTTACAAAAACGCGACTCTCAGCTCTCAACATCTACTCTCAACAATCACATGTATATTTGAGCATGTACGGGGGTGTGCGAAAATAGCCTCCAGTGGATCGAGAGCGAGAGGTTTACGAGAACTTGCAACGTAGTTCGCGACTCTGGAGACAGATCTTCCCCCCGGAGGCAACGAAACTGTTCGCTACGCTGAAGCAGACACAGCGCCAGTTTGACGAACTCGAGTTGATACACCGGCAATTGGCGAAAATAGAATCTATAAGCCGGCAGCTACCGTCGATTCACAAGTTCTTGCTTCGAAGTACTTCCGCCTCTCCTCGGCGTGAACCTGAAGAACGGCTCCCCTGGTGTGTTGAGAGCGATCCGACCGTGCCTCTGCAGTTTAAAGATATTTATCAGACGATCGTCGGCTCCAAGGGTCGAACGAATTCCTTTAACTTGAAACTCTGCGGCGTCTGGACCTACATGGAACTGGCCCGTACCCATTTCGACCGAGGCTTGCCCGATCTTTAGTGCCGGCCGCCGAGCTGGACGCCTAATTTCCCCCCGCAAGTCTTCGCATCTCACCGTCCAGGACGCCTGGGATGTTCACCTCAACCTGCTTCTCCTTGAGTAAACGCCTCAAGTCAACTATGTCGTGGACCATGCTGCGCATGGCGTATGAGGTGACGAAACTCTTAAAGAAGTTTCCGGTCTGCGATTCTTTCGGATACAATTTTGTAAACTCTTTTACGGCTTGGTCCACATAGGATTTCTGGACTGCTTCAACCTCGGCATTCAGGTCGAGGAAATCGACCTCGACTAAGGTCGGTTTCGTTCCCGACGCCTGGGGCAGATTCGGCGCGGCGCTTTGCGACAAAAACAGCGAGGAGCGTCTCGTTTAGCGATTTTAATCTCGAGTGACTTGACCCGATGAGGTGTTGCACCGCATGAATCCCCCCGCTTCCGATTGCATGAAACCCGATCTGATAAAAGTCCGTGCACATTCCGCCGGGGTTTCCGATATAGAAAATGTGCGCGCCTCGTTCATCTAAGCCGGCGACAAGCAATTCAACGCCAAAATTGAAGCTCTGAACTGCGTTGTCGATAGTGAAGAAAAGTTGCGGCTGCTGAGAGATCCCGGGGAACTGTCCGGCCTAAAATCCGGCTTTTGTAATCCCTCGCGATCGAAAAAAGTCGTTTTCGATTTGGTCGTTTCGGCAAGTAGCATATGCCGTTGCGATAGCGTTGGCGGTCTGCTCGACGCTGAGTTCAGGCGAATTCTGTTGATGCGCTATTTGATTCGTGACTTTGGAGCCGTGCAGGGCATCTCCGGCAATCAACGCTGCAATTTTTGGCCTGATAAGCGTAACCTTCGGAATCTCGTGCTCGAACTCGAGAAAGTTGCCGAGCGTAACCATTCGATCCGAGCAGATCACCACGGCACGTGAGTCGTTGCCGTTTCTATCTTTGCAAACCGCGGCGATACAGATGGTCATGCTAGGGGCGCAAGTTCCAGTGATAGGTGTTTTGATGAAATCGATATTGCTCTTCAGGACAGTCTTCCAAGTCGATGAATTGTTCGGGATCTAGATCCGGCTCCAAATACCCCATTGCGCCATCACAGGGCCCGCGTTGGAAACGGATAGGCCAGGAACCGTAGACTGGAGGCAATGGTTCTGTGAGGTCTTGGCGAAGGATACCGTGTAGATCGCAGCCGTCGTTTATGTCTTCTGCTTTCATGTTTCAGGAATTGGATCGGGCAATGGGATCCAATTGACTTTGCGGGATGGGGCCGGCGGTTTTCATGGTTCTGGGGGAAGTGAATTTTCACCGATCGCTTTAGCCTTTGTCGCTGTTGGGCGTTGGCTTTAAGTCTTCGATGGCTTCGACGGAATCAAAGAAAATCCAGCGGTACGAGATTCCGCGGCTGAAGAGCTGAAATGCCGCCGGCCGTTCCTCTTCAGGCAAAGGCTGTCCGTCCTCATCGGTTGTAGGAGGAAGGAAGATGTGATCTCCGGTTGGCACGCGGTAACGAGCGCCAGAGCCTGTGATAATCACAAAAGGCATAAAAGGCGTCGCCCGGGCAAAGGTGCGGATCTCAGTCTCGTGTGGGTGTGGCATTGGTCTTATTCAAATTCGTCAAAACATACTCGAATTTAAGAAGAGAGGTCTGGCATTTTATCAAATCGCGGTTCGTAAGGTGGCGGTGTCGATGTGCGAATAAGTGCGGGAAATCGCGGCTGTTTCGTGACCGATGATTTCCCGTGCGATGACGTCACTGGCACCGGCACGTTTAAGCAGTGTGGTTGCAGTGTGGCGCAAGCAATGAAAGCCCAAGCCGCCGCTATGCCGGGGACCGCCACGGACAGGACCGCTTTTCTTTTTCTTATTGGTCCGTTTCTCCACAACGCCGGCGGCTGTCATTAACCGATAAAACTGATTGCTTAAAGTGCCGGTCGGAATATCGCGTTGCCGTGTGGCGAAGGCTCTAGGGAAAAGCGGTGCCCGCGGTGTGTCGTTACCTGCAATGTCGATTAGGTAACGGTGAAATGGTTCAGCGATCGGGATCACCATTTCCCGGTTGGTTTTCTCAGTTTTAAAGTGCAATTCGGCTGCAGCTAGATCCACGTTTTCCCATCGCAGGAGACTCACATCACCGAGGCGCATCCCGGTGTAGGCGCCGCAAAGCGTCATCCAATAGATCCGCATCCACATCGTGAAAGTTCCGTTTGGCGCGGGCAGCCAGTTGGATTCCTTGTCCTTACCGGGCGACTCATGTTGAATGTAAAGCGTCAGACCGTCGTCTGCATCGAGCTTGAGCTCAGGCAGCATCGGTGAGTCGCGAAGTCCTCAAAGCTGACCTCATTCCTGCTCATCAGGTCCGTGATACCACATAATCTTGTGATGAACTTGCTTGATCACCACAATATGTAGAGTATCCTGGCCGAACTCATGAACAAGCATGGTTATCAGCCTATGCCGGTACTTATGCGAGCCGAGCCGAGTGGCAGTCGTCGGACCTCGAACTCCGCAAAGATCCTGCACGTGGTGGCAATATTGGGAGGCATCTTCGCTCTCTTTGGGGCCGTCGTCTTCTGTCTGGCGGCGTTCAACGCGTTCCCATCGGGAGCGGTCGAGTCTAAGGCTACCGGGACTTCGCCCCTTGCGATGACCCCGGTATATGCTGCAGTTTCTGCCGCCCACGAAAATGGGCTTGAAGCGCTGCGCGCCGATGCAAATCAAGGGCGCTATGATACGATCGCAGACGATCCTGTGGCAATTTATCAACCGGCGGCGCCGGCCCCGAGCGCGAGTTCGGCTCCAGAGCCAATGACGCAAGCTTCAACATCTTTGAATGACAATGAATTCCTCAAAGAAGATCACCCCGACTCGGCTCGAACCATATCCGAGAGGTCAATGAGCGAGGTCATGCGCAAAAAACTCGAGAGGCAACGACGGCGAGCTGAGCGTCAAAGAGCTGAGCTGGAAGAATCGTATCGGGATCATGCGATCTCCGGGGAGGCTTACAAAAAGGGCGAGGCGAAGTACCGCAGCGCAATCGAAAAATACCGTTGGGAAGTGAATGCCGGCGGGGAATCGAAAAACGAGGCGACAGGACAAAATTGAACCAAGCCCCAGAGTATCGCGCTCTGAGCCAGGATTAAGGAAAAGGGGAAGATCAAGCTCCTCGAATATAGGTCGAATGAAGTGCAGAACGCAGCGTTTCAGAAGGAAAGCGCGTTGTTTCGGGTATTGGATAAAAGGGATAGTAAACGTCAAGAAGTGTGTAAGTGGGCAAACGTGAACGTCTTAGGATTCACAGAGGCGTGCGTTTCGCGCCTGTTTCGGCGTTTGAGTGGCAGCGGAACAGAAAACCTAGGTAAGGATTTTCCGTCACTCCCGGCTAAGCCAGCTGCCTCGATTCAGGCATCGTTATCAGACAACTCTCCAGGACGGCGCAACGGACGCAGTTCGCCACGTGCGACGAACTCGGGAAGCGTGAAGGCATAGCGACCCAAATACGTTCAAATGCCCATGCCCGAGCGGCGACAGCCGGGCGACGTCTTCGTCGCGGACGTCGAACCCTTCGGCCCGCAGTTCGGCGAGCGCCGCATCCATATAAATAGTGTTCCACAGAACGACGGCATTGACGACCAGCCCGAGCGCACCGAGCTGATCTTCCTGGCCTTCGCGGTAGCGCTGCCGCAGCTCGTTCCGCTTGCCGTGGAAGATAATGCGGGCCAACTCGTGCGGGCCTTCCCCGAAATAAGCATATGTTTCGCCGCAACTCAGTTGGCTGTTTTTCAAGGCGCGAGCGACGAGCGCATCTAGAATCGATACGTAAGGAGTGACCAACACGGAAAAACAGCCAACTGCCCGCGGCCCAGGGGGTAGCGATAAAAACGGGCCGGCTGCGTTGGAGTGAACGGTTCGAGCTTCCACATTGTATTATTAGGTTTATGTCTGGACCACTGCACTTTAGTACTAAGAGACTAGTTCTTTAGTGTAATCCGACAGAAAAGTCTTTGCTAGCGAGAGATTACACTTGCTAATGATTGCTAGCTCGCGATAATCATTCTTCCAGAAATGGCGTGTCAGCAACCATATTAGCAAGCGCGATCAGTATTCCCCTCACATTATAGGAACGGCTGGCAATGAGGCATGGAGCAATGGGGAATGGAGTCTGACTCTTCAAGGCCAGAACGACGGGCCCTATCACCTCACGGGCTATTGGTCATCGGTTGATGTTCGTGAGGGCGATGCTTGGAAGGATCGGATGCAGATATGGAACATTACCCGAGCACCGCCTGCTGAGACGAAGTAGATCTTGAGACGCCGGGAGGAGACAATGTAAATCCGCTTAATACTTGTCCTTGTGGGATTGGCAATCAGCTTTGCTTTGCCAGCCTTCGCCCAAGAGAAAGAGGAGGTCAATCCCTTTCCCTTTCGCGCCATTGCCGCGAGTCCCCAAATAGTCCAGCAGCTCGAAGCGATCAATCTGAAGTTTGATGAAGCATTCAACAAGCACGCGAAAAGGTAGGTGTGCCCAGTCTGACGTTTACGCGTGATCGATAGGGAGGAACCGCGCTCCCCAGCCTATTGTCGCCAAAGTCTGTTCGCGAGTTAGATTGCGTGATGACCAACGACTACCGATCCCTGGTTTTGGCCGCTGGAGAAAAGTTCCGACTCGTTCCTTTTGATGTCAGCTTCACCGAAGCGTTGTACGAAGCAATTCACGAGTCGCGCGATCAACTCAGCCATTTCGTGTCTTGGTACGATCCAGAGTACTCCATCGAGGATGCCCGGCGTTGGCTTCAGTCCCGGGAACGCGAGCGATTCGAACGTCGCTCTTATGATTTCGCGATCACGGACGCACAGAACGGTGAGCTGATCGGGGGGTGCGGCATCGAACGGATACAATCCAGGAATCGTCAGGGCGGACTCTATTACCGGGTCCGTACATCGCGCGCAAACGAGGGCGCAGCGACCGCTGCGGCAGGCGCGATAGCCTCGTTCGGGCTTAACACGCTTCACCTGATACGCATCGAGATCGTCGTCGCCGAAACAAATTTTGCGGCTCAATCGATCGCTGAAAAGATTGGCGCTTCTCGAGAAATCCGGCTTTCCAATCGGTTGATCCTGGAGGGACAGGTTTTGCACGCATATCTCTTTTCGCTGCTCAAGCAGAGCGCGTCTGAAGGATGAGATCGCCAAGCGGATCAAACGTATCGACGTCGACTTTGAGCCCAACAAGGAAGGCATCAGGCTCGAGGCCACCGTCACTTTTCAAAACGACACACCCCTCAAAGGGCTGAGGTTCCCCCCGTTTCGGCGGAAGCGGCGCGCGCCGCGCTGGACTGCAGGGACGGCTGCAACTGTCGTTTCGCTCTTTCGTGTCTTCACCCCTTAAAGGACGAGGCTATGTCGCGTGAATCACGAATGCTCGCTGGAATTCATCGACCGGACGCCTTGTGCATCACAACATTCGTACCATGTGAAAGTATTCCTGTCCCACGATCCACTTAGTATAGTTCGTGCAAAACCCGGATCGCTCGTACAGCCGCTTGGCCGCCGCATTTTCCACCTCGACCAGGAGTGCGATACGATGATGCCCAAGCTTGCGGGCCCAATCGCACCCCGCTTCGATCAATTTGCGACCGCAGCCTTTGCCTTGGCAACGCGGACTCACGCTGAGGGTGTCCATGTAAAACTCCGACGCTTCCGGTTCCGTTGGGATAGAATAATGGGGATCACCCGACTTCTTGGCGGCAGCACGTTCTATTGGTGCATCCAGCTCTCGGGCTTTGGCGCCGTCATAGAAGATAGCCACCCCGACCAAGTCCCCCTCTTCTTCCATCACCAGGGCATTTTGATAGCTGATGCGGGTGTCCTCCCGTCCAAAAAAGTCGTTTAAAATGGAAGCTGCTTCCTGGCTGTCGGTCGTTCCAGTCAACACAAATGCGATGTGACCGATCGCTTGCATGATCAGCGAGACAGCCTTTACAGCGTCGCTGGCAACCGCTTCTCTGATCATACGGCGGTCATAAAACGAGCGGTCGGGCGAAGCAAGCGTAAAAGGTTTGTGATTAATTGGAGCTAGCTGCCCAGATAAAGGCTTTTCACCATATCGTTGTTCCGCAGCTCGTCAGCGCGGTTGGCAGCCAAGACGATCTTGCCATGCACGATAATGTAACCGCGATCTGCGATACGTATGGCCTGATTGAAGTTCTGCTCGGCCATCAGAGCACCCGTCACGACCGCATCACGAAGCAATTCGAGCGAAAACACTAGTTCCTCACTCCCCGGTTTTTCTTTATCTGCATTGCCGCTTGGTACACATCCGGTTGAGTTGGATCACTGAACCCATTTCTTGCTCTGATGAAATAGCCGGCCTCATAGTCGACTCCCAAGACCCTGGTTATCGCAGCCGACTATTGCGCGTGCGCTTTCTCGAAGGGCCACACCAAATCGCCAGTCTTGTATTGACTCGGCGCCAAGATAACCTGTTTGCCAGGCTCAAGACAAAGCTGCTCGTTTCACTTTGCTGCCGGAAGGCGATGACCCGATGGACTATTCCATTAAAAATCTGCAGAAAGATCTCTACATTGGCGGGCGATGGCGGCCTGCGTCGGATGGCGCTCGGTTCGACGTTTACGATCCGGCTACCGAAGAAGTACTGGCCAGTGTCGCCGACGCCACGGTTGAAGACGCGCTTGAAGCGGTCGCCGCTGCGTATGGCGTCGGCGCGGCGTGGGCCGCTACGCCACCGCGGGAGCGCGCCGAAGCCGCGTATGCCGCTGAGTTTCTGCGTTGGTTCTCGGAGGAAGCGGTGCGTGTCCTGGGTGAAATCTCGACCGCGCCAAGCGGCGTAACCCGCATGATCGTGTTGCGGCAACCCATTGCGGTATCGGTATTTGTCACGCCCTGGAATTTTCCTGCAGCAATGGCCGCGCGCAAAATTGGCCCGGCTCTCGCAGCCGGCTGTACCGTAGTGCTCAAGCCCGCGAAGGAAACGCCGCTTGGCCCCTTGGTAAACGCAGAAACCCGCGACAAGGTTGCAGGATTAGTGACCGACGCACTGAGCCAAGGGGCAAAACTGCTGACCGGCGGGCGGGCGCCGCAGCGCCAGGGCTACTTCTACGAACCCACTGTGCTGTCTGAACGGTAATATTGTGAAAGAACAAAAGAGCGTTGGCTTCATCGGCCTTGGAAATATGGGACATGGGATAGCCTCTAACCTGCTGAAGGCCGGTTACACTTTACGTGTCTACAACAGAACTCGAGAGAAAGCCAAGCACTTGGTTGAACGAGGAGCCATCTTAGTAAACCAACCGAGTGATGTCATCGAGTCTGGTGGCATAGTCTTCACGATGCTTTCCGAAGATTCCGTACTACTCGAGATCGCCGAGTGCGACGAACACTTTGTAAAGAAACTAGGTCCAAATGGGATACATGTCTCGATGAGTACGGTCTCACCAGATACGTCTCGTCATTTGAGTGCACACCATTCGCAGAGTGGCGTGAAGTACCTCGCCGCACCGGTAGTTGGTCGACCTGATCGAGCGGCCGCCGGAACGCTTTTTATCCTTCTCGCCGGTTCATCCGAAGCCAAGCAGATCGTTTCTCCTTTTTTAGAGAAAATCAGCCAGAGAGTTTTCGACTTCGGCGATTTGCCTTGGTCGAGCAATATCGTCAAACTCGCTCTTAACTTTAATATTGCTGCCGCCATTGAGGCCATGGCGGAGTCATTCACACTCGCAGAAAAAAACGGAATCTCTCGCGCCAAAATGGCGGAGCTGCTTTCAGAGACGATTTTCTCCAGCGTAGTGTACAAGGGATACGGCGATCACATTGCCCATCACTCCTACGAGCCAGCGGGATTTCAGTTAACATTGGGATGGAAGGACATCAGGCTGGTATTACAAACCGCGGCCGAAAGCTCGACTCCCATGCCAATCGCATCGTTATTGCGAGATCGTCTGCTATCAGCAATATCAAAGGGTCGAGGTGACTTGGATTGGTCTGCTCTCGCATTAGGTGCTTCAGACGACGCAGGCTTGGGAAAATAGATCTGGAACTTGATTGGAGCGATTATGGCTCACGCTGTGGTGCAGTTCAAAGAAGCAAATCTTTCAATTCCTGAAGGCTATAGCCGGCATTCAAAGGGCTACTCACGGGTCTCGTTGATCGACCATCACACGTCCGACGCGGCGGTCCATATGGCCCATCAGATTGTCCAGCTCGAACCCGGCGGCTACCTCGAGCAACACGTGCTCGCTTACGAAAAAAGTCTGTACATACTGGAAGGCGAACTCGACCTGATGATCGATGGCCGGTCCTACCGCATGGCGCCGGACGACTATGCCCTCGTGCTCGTCGGCTCGTCCCATGCTGTGCGATCGCGCACTAGCAATGGAGCGCGTTGGATGGAGATGATTGCTCCGCAGCCGCTTCCCAGAAGCGTGGGACAGGACACCTTCTTTGTCGGAGAATTCGATTGGCCCGCGCGGATCGAACGGTTCGATAGAGGCGACGCTCGCACCCGCTTTGTCGGGCGTTTCGAAGATGCGCAGCTGCCGCCGCCCGGCAACCTGCAGATGGACGGCTACATTGGCGATGGCGCACGATTGATCAGCCAGAAGATGATGGTCGATCGCAACTTTGGATCGGCGCACATGACTATGTTCGTCGTGGAATTCGCGAAAGGCGGTGGAGGCTCACACCATACGCATCCTTTTGAGGAGTCTTACTTTTTTACTTCTGGAATCGCTGATTGCGAGTTTGAGGGCAACAGATACGTTGTTGAGCCCGGCACCTTGTGCTGGACTGGGGTCGGCGCGAAGCACGCAATCTACACACGGGGCGATGAACCGCTCAGGTTCATCGAGACGCAGACGCCGCAACCGCCGGCGCGGCAAGCGTTCCGTTTTGATAGCGAGTGGCGCCTCATGCGCGAAAGGTATCCAGATTGAACCAGCGGCTCTCACTGCGCCTTGCTGATGGCGCGGAGTAACCTAAAAGATTACACTATTTTTGTGATTTTTAGTACTCGGGCGTGATGCCAGCTGCCATGACCGACACTGCGGACGGCCTGCCGGTGCCGCAACGCTACTGGGCCATTATTACCATAGCGCTGGGCATCACTATGGCGGTGATGGACGGTGCGATCGCTAATGTCGCGCTGCCGACCATCGCCCAGGACCTGCACGCCAGCCCGGCTTTCTCGATCTGGATCGTCAATGGTTATCAGCTCGCGATAACGATCTCGCTGCTTCCGCTCGCGTCGTTGGGAGAGATCCTCGGCTATCGCCGGATCTATTGTGCGGGGTTGCTGTTGTTCACGCTTGCCTCGCTGTTCTGCACGCTGTCGCACACGCTGGTCCTGCTAACGGTCGCCCGTGTCGTGCAGGGCTTTGGTGCGGCCGGAATCATGAGCGTGAACGCGGCACTGGTCCGATTTACCTATCCGCATCGGATGTTGGGGCGCGGCATCGGCATCAATGCGCTGGTGGTGGCGGTGTCCGCCGCGGTCGGGCCGACGCTGGCTGCCGGCATCCTGGCGACGGCGAGCTGGCCGTATCTGTTTGCAATCAACATTCCGTTCGGCATCGCGGCCGTGGTGATCGGAATGCGGGCGTTGCCGCATAGCCCAAGCGGCCGCCATGCCTTCGACTGGCAAAGCGCGATGATGAGCGCGATCATGTTTGGCTTTGGTATTGCCGCCATCGACAGTGTCGGACATGGCGAGGCGCCAACCTTTTATCTGTCGGAAGTCGTGATCGCGGCCATCGCCTGTGTTTTGCTGGTGCGTCGCCAACTCACCGCTGCTTCGCCGCTATTACCGGTCGATCTACTGCGCATTCCGATCTTCACTTTGTCGGTCTGCAGCTCGATTGCGTCCTTCTGCGCGCAGATGCTGGCATTCGTCGCGCTGCCTTTCTATCTGAGCGACCGTTTTGGTTATTCGGGGGTCGAGATCGGACTGTTGATGACGCCGTGGCCGATCGCGATCGCCTTGGTGGCGCCGCTTGCGGGGCGTTTGGTCGAGCGATATCCCGCGGGTCTTCTGGGTGGCATTGGACTTCTAGTGTTCGCGGGAGGGCTAGGCCTGCTCGCATTTCTGCCCTCGCATCCGGCGCCGCTGGACGTGGTGTGGCGCATGGCGGTCAGCGGTGCCGGTTTTGGCCTGTTCCAGTCGCCTAACAACCGCACAATGATCGCGGCGGCGCCACGCGAACGCAGCGGCGGCGCAAGCGGCATGCTGGGCACGGCGCGATTGCTGGGCCAGACAATCGGCGCGGCGCTGGTGGCGCTTCTTCTGGCGCGCTATCCGGAGGGCGGCACGCGGATCGCCCTTCTGGTCGGCGTCGGCTTCGCAATGTTTGGTGCGGCACTCAGCACGCTTCGGCTGTCGCCAGCCGGTGCGCGTGGCGCCGAAGCGGTCCGTGTGCGGGAAGGCCAACGCGCCACCGGCGAGTGATCGCTGGCTTCTGGTTCACGGTTAACTTCCCCAGACGGACTTTTGCCAGAATCAATTCTGAGAAATTGCTAAAGTCACGCTCATCTGCGCCGATCTGAATCTAAGGAAGGTTTACATGCCGAAGGATTCAGCCGAAGGAACGCAATTCACAAAGGATCAGGCGAACGTACCGCTCATTCAACCCTGGCACCCTTCCAGAATGAAAACCGGATTGCGGAATCGCGTTATCGGCAAGAAGGTTTCTGTCCGCGTCCGTAAGAAGGCTTGACGGCTCATCAAGATATGGGTCTTCGTTCGCGCCTTCAAATAACAGCCAACTGACTCCCGGCAAAGTCCATGTTATTTCGGGGACAGGACACCAGTGTAAGCTTCGACCTTCAGCGCAAACTCGAAACCATCAGTCGTGGCTGTGCTCTTGTTGTGGAGCTTTCGCGTTCATCATGGTTTCAGCGGCAGGGGATAGATCGATCTGTTCGCTTCGATAAAGCTGTATGGCAACCCTCTCGATTAGGTTCCGCTCTCCTCGATTGATGTTATCGCCCAAACCACAGGCTCCGATGACAGCGCGATAGTATCGCTCGCACAACGCTCGGAATTCTTCATAATTCCAAGGCTGATCGTATCCAATAACGTTCCCCACCTCCAATGGTTGGCTCTTAAAGTTCGTTCCGTTTCGCTGACGCACCTCAACGCTTAAATGCCTTAACCGCTCATCGCCAATTTTGAGGTCGAACTCAACAAGCGAGTCGATTTGGCTTTCGTCCGGTTGAAAGGTTGAAACCGTTCGCAGGTTTATCCTGATGCACTTGAATTCGATCGTTCCGGTAGTCATTTTTGCGACTGGGTCTTAACGTTGAACTCGGGCTCTGTGATGGGCCGTCGCTTACTTACAAAATCCTTGCGGCATTAAAGTCCGCTTTGGGAGGTAAAAACGCCCCACATTAATGTACCGTGCACACTAGCGCAAACCCATCGGGTTGATCTATTGCCCTAGCCATCAACGCGATCTTTGGCCGGCACGCTATCGAACTCTTTGAGAAGCTTTTTCTCGACGGCCCGACTCGCCTTCGTCAGATCTTGCCGTTGTCATCGCAAGAAATTCGTAATGCTTTTCAGTATAGAACGTCTTTACCTTGCGCAGGGCAACCTGCGCAGACGCGAGATAGAAAATTGATATGGAAACTTTGCTCGATGTCTTACAACGAATTTCAAATCGTGAGCTCACGACAGATGTGGAAAATCATTTGCTCGACGACCATACCAATGGAGCCAGATGTTGGATCGAAGCGCTTAAGGCTGAATCGCAAGAACAATTGGAATGGCCGGCGCACCTGGTAAACGAATATCAAATTCAGGTCCAGGATATGAGAACCGGGCGTTGGATCGTTCTATTTGTCTGAGGTGAAATTCATGTAGCGCCACGAAATCACCTGAACACTGCATGGTTCGGTGAGGTCGAGCGCTTCCCGCTGCGCGGGCGACATTTTCGACGTGTCAATGACAGCTTCGGGTCAATGGTCGACATAGAATCCTCTCCTTGCCCCTTAAGCTCTAGATGATCCCTCTTGACCGTCATGCACGCGGTATTCGCTACAAGCTGCGTTTCGGACCTGATCCAAGATCTTCACTCCGAACGGGGATTCCAATGCTCGCAGTGAGCAGTCTTACTTCGGCGCCGCCTCGTCGTTTGTGGGCATTTGCAGCGGAGGGCCACCAGACTCTTTAATGGTGCACAGGGAAATCGAGGTAACGGTGCGCTCCACGCCGCGAAATTCTCGGATCCTGGATAGCAGGCGGCGAAGCGAAGCGGGGGAATCGGTCCGGATTTTGAGCATGTAGCTGTCTTCTCCGGAGATATCGTGGCATTCGAGGATGTTTGACTCTTCCAGTACAAACGCTTCGAATGCCTGCTCATCTTTGCCGGATGCGCTGATCATGACCCTTACGAAGGCCAGCAAGGTTTGGTTGACAGCCAACGGGTCGATCGAGGTCAGATAACCGCGAATGACACCGTCTCGTTCGAGCCGCTTGATCCGGGCGTGCACGGCGGGGGCGGTCAGGCCGAGCCTTTCCCCAACGGAAGCATGGGCGACGCGAGCATCATTTTGAATTAAAGCCAATATTTCGAAATCGAGCGAATCCATTTACTTTTCTTAGATTTAAGCAACATCATTTAACACTGTGTTAAGCAATATTGACTAATCGATTAATGATCTTAATTTCGGCCGCGATGCTCCAGTCCTGGATTATATTTTTAAAAGGTTTTTTGACCTGTGCGAGTTTAATCGTTGCAATTGGTGCACAAACCAGCTTCGTCCTGCGCCAGGGGATACTGCGCAGGCATATTTTTTTAACTGCGATCACGTGCGTGAATTGCGACGCGATTCTCATTTGCCTGGGGGTGTTCGGCATGGGGCGCCTGGTCGCCCTGAACCCTTGGTTCGAAAGGCTGATCTGCCTGGCCGGAGCTCTGTTTTTGATCTGGTTTGGATTGCGGGCAGTCCAGGGAACATCGACGCCTGGGGTGGAAGAGGGTGCAAGCAGTACGGCCCGAGGCACGATCGTGGCCGGGGTCGGATTCAGTCTGTTAAATCCACATGCTTATCTGGATGCGATAGTGCTTCTTGGCGGAATGGCGACGCGGCTCGACGGAAACGAGCGTGCGAGTTTCGCCGGGGGTGCGGTGATGGCATCAACTTGTTGGTTTTTCCTGGTCGCATATGGCGCACGCGCGTTATTGCCATTGTTCCGGAGACCCAAGGGGTGGGTTGCTTTTGATCTGGGAATCGCTGTTGTCATGTGGTGGCTGGCATTTGGACTTGCCGGACGCCTGATCTAGTCCGTGTTTCTCGCGGCCCGTGAGAAATGCGCATAAGCGTTCAGTTAAGAGCGAGTAGGCGAAGCGTCCCGCTTTGCAACTCTTCAGAGGGGCGCAAACCGAGACGGTTCGCTTACATTTTGGCCTCTCAGCGAGCTCTGAATCGCCTTTCACCCTCGGCAATCGGGATGAAGCGTGCGCCGCAATCTATTCGACGTACCGCGTTCGTCGATCGCAGGCGCGAATGAGATAAACATACTTCCATGCGATTCGAAGCCCGGAGCGATCAACTGGTTGTTCCGAATAATTTCCAGGAAGTGTGCCAAACGCCCATCCGTATCTCGCGATCCGCTTGAATACGGACTGGCGTGCGTCCTCTCGATCTGCCGTCGGTCCCAATTTTCTTCTCCCAGTTTCCCCGTTCACTCGGCTCCTGGGACGCCGCGATTTGGCGCGGCGTCCCGATATAATTCGCAATTCGCAATAAACAAAGGTGCAGCTCGATTGGGCTTCCCCCTTAATTGGTCCCACAAGAGCCCCGATCTCCTGCAGTGATGACCCACTCCAATCGAGCTGCGCTCCTTTATCTATCCCAGTTTATAGCCGAACAAGCTCTTCGTTTAGCACCTCTTGTGCCAGGGCGTATATGATCGCTTTATGCTCTGGAGTCGCCTCGGGCCAGAACGGCATTCCCGATTTGGAATCCGAAGACAGACCAAGGAAATGGCAAAAATACGCCAATCAGTTGGCTTGGAACTCACACAAGTTCTGCGACCCAAGTCAGCAACAGGCTAATTTTATCCAGAGCCCATTTCTTTCCGGAAGACTCTGAAGCTGGAAACAAAGGTTTAGGGGCAGCGCAGGGGCGCTCGCGCCTTTGCCCTCGCCTGCTAGCCGCTCCGGCAGTAGATTTCGCTGACCACGAATCACATCGGAGCTAATGCAAAAAATAGAAGAGGCCAGGCGCCGAGTTGAAGGACTCCGGACTGAAATTGCCGAACATGACCGGCGCTACTACGTCGAGGCGGCGCCGACCATCAGCGATCAGGAGTACGACAATCTGTATCGGGAGCTTCGCAAGCTGGAGGAAGAATTTCCGGAACTGCTGACATCGGATTCGCCGACTCAACGCGTTAACGAGACGCCGCTCGAGCGTTTCGCCCAGGTGACGCATCTGACCCCGATGCTGAGCCTGGATAACACTTACTCTGAATCGGAGGTGGCGGAGTTTTTTCAGCGCATGCAGCGTTTGATCCCGGGTGAAGCGATCGATACGGTCATTGAGCCGAAGGTCGATGGTGTGGCCCTCTCGATCCTCTATCGGAAGGGAGTTCTGGAGTATGCCGCAACGAGGGGGAACGGTGTTGTTGGCGACGATGTTACGCAGAACATTCGGACGATCCGGGCGGTGCCGTTGCGTTTGCGAAGTCACGCTCCTGAGGTGGTCGAGGTGCGGGGGGAAGTGTTTCTTCCAAAGAAGGTTTTCGCGGCATTGAACGTGGAACGTGAGCAGGCCGGGGAGCCGCCATTTGCCAATCCGCGGAATACCGCGGCGGGCAGTTTGAAGCAGCTCGATCCGGCCCTTGTCGCCAAGAGAAAGTTAAGTGCGATTTTTTACGGGTTCGGAGCGTTGACGGTTGATAACGTCACAACGCATCACCAGTCTCTGGAGCTCTTGAAAAATTGGGGGTTGCCAAGCCACGACAAGATCTGGACGGCGAGGTCCGTTGAGGAGGTTCTTGGAGCGATCCAGGAACTGGGTCGAAGACGGCATGATTTCGAGTTCGAAATCGATGGAGCCGTCGTCAAAGTTAACCGATACGACTTCCGCGAAAAGTTAGGGTACACGTCAAAGGCTCCGCGTTGGGCGATGGCGTTCAAGTATCAGCCGGAGCGCGCCGAAACACGGGTGCGATCGATCGAAGTCTACGTTGGGCGCTCCGGGAAGTTAACGCCGGTCGCCAATCTTGATCCGGTGCTCGTGAGTGGCACAACGGTTTCACGAGCAACGCTGCACAATGGCGATGAAATCCAGCGCAAAGACGTTCGTGAGGGAGACGTGGTCCTGATTGAGAAAGCGGGCGAGATCATTCCGGCGGTGGTCGAAGTTTTGAAGGATCGGAGAACGGGAAACGAAAAGCCGTTTCACATGCCTTCAAAATGTCCGAGCTGCGGAGAACCGGTCGTTCGTTCTCCCGGGCAGGTGGACGTTCGCTGTGTGAATGTCGAATGCCCGGCGCAAGTGAAACGGAGGTTGGAGCATTTCGCACATCGTGGTGCCCTCGATATCGACGGTCTCGGAATAATGATGGTTGAGCAACTGGTCGAGAAAGGGCTCGTGAAGCGAGTCGACCATATCTATGAGCTCAACGAAGAGAAGCTGGGCCAACTCGATCGGATGGGGCAGAAGAGCATTTCGAACCTGCTGCAGGGAATCCAGGCGAGCAAGCGCCAACCGCTCTGGAGGCTCATTTTCGGGCTTGGGATTTTACATGTGGGCGCGACCGCGGCGCGGGAACTGGCGGATCATTTCCATACAATGGAAGCGCTCCAGGCGGCGTCCCTGGAAGAGCTGATCCGTGCTCCAAACACAGGGGAAGTCGTCGGCCAAAGCATTCGTGATTGGTTCCTAAACAGCGACAACATCGAGCTAATCAAGGCGCTGAAGAAGCACGGATTGAACTTTGGAGAAGCTGACCCGAAAAAGGAGGAAGGGTCCGCTTTGCATGGAACCGCCTGGGTTATCACGGGGACATTGAGCGAACCACGTGAGATATTCGAAGATTTGATCCGCACCAATGGAGGCCGTGTCGCCTCCAGTGTCAGCAAAAAGACAAGCTACCTGCTCGCTGGAGAAGAGGCTGGAACCAAGCTGGAAAAGGCTCGGACCCTCGGGGTCACCATCGTCGATGAGCGGAAGTTTCGCGAGATGATTGGTTAATCACCCTCGAGAATCCGCGGTGAATACTCCGAACGTGCTATAGGCGATTGATGCAGAATCGCTAAAGTCTTCCGCAACAACGAAAACGCCATCGAGTTGCTTATGGACACAAACTACGGTTGTCAGGAGATCAGTGTGAAGGAGTTGTTTGATGCGGCAGCATCTGCGCCACGCGATTCGCACACATTCCTAACCGAACGGTGGGTCTGGTCTTCAATCCGGGGAACGGACCCGGTTTTGGAATTCGTTGGCAACCTGCGCGGAAGAGGGATTTGCTATCCGGCTCTTAAAAACGGCATATCAACGATTGAAGGCATACTGCTGACCAGCGCAACGTTCGGACGTGTTGCCGACCGGGCGCGATCGGTCTGCGAAGAACATTTGCTCGACTATCAGATGGATCGGTTTGGCACGCTGCTCACGATCATCATCGGCGGGGAAGGAACGGGCCAGCCAAAGCGGGAACTGTTTCTGTTCACGAGCAAGTGCGGAGAATCCGCTGGAATCAAATTTTCGATTGAGCTTCAAGATCAACGGAAATGGCACATGAAGCCCCTTCTTGAAACGTTCCGTGAATTGCGGACACTCGGGAACCGGATGATCGACTACAAGGAAATTCAGCTCGATGGACGGCGTTCATGCGTGATCCGATTCGGCGAACTCGCGCCGATGCATGATGCGCTGGGGCGAATCGGCCGCAAGCTGACGCATGCCGGTTGGAGTCCGGCCACTGCAATTGCGAGCGACTCCCGATCCTTTGGAGTAGAAGCCGCCGCGTTCCGCAAAGGCCGGTACCAGGCTTCAATCCGCATGGTCGGAAGCGATATAACCGGCGATGACCTGGTAGTCTTTTGCCGGGTCGCTGACGAAACCGAGTGAATTTGCAGATGTCGAATGCAACGTGCTGCTTCGCTGCGCCAACGGGTTATATTTGCAGACGCGACCGAGCCGCCGGCGGCTCAATGCAACGGATGCGCAATCACTTGACTTCCGAGGGTGTCTCGCCTAAGGCCTAGTGAATTTTGCATGTCCAATCTTGAATCGGGAGGCGGGCAGCCCAAATATCGACGGATCGTGTTGAAGTTAAGCGGCGAAGCGCTTCGTGAACCTGGGAGCCATGAAGCGATCTCTCCGGGCATTGTTACCGACATCGCCAAGCAGATCCTGCAGGTCCAAAATCTTGGCGTCGAAATCGCCATCGTTATTGGCGGCGGAAATATCTGGCGAGGACTCACCGCCAGTCATCGCGGAATGGATCGGACGACGGCCGATTACATGGGGATGCTGGCGACCGTTATCAATGGAATGGCTCTTCAAAGTGCGCTGGAACAAATCGGTGTCGTCACGCGCCTCCAAACGGCGATTGAAATGGCGAATGTCGCCGAACCATTTATTTTGCGACGCGCAATTCGCCATCTTGAAATTGGGCGAGTGGTCATTTTCGGCGCGGGCACAGGCAATCCGTTTTTCTCGACCGACACGACCGCCGCTTTGCGCGCGAGTGAGATCCGGGCCCAGGTGATTCTGAAAGCGACAAAGGTCGACGGAATCTACGACAGCGATCCGAAGACGAATCCGAATGCGTCGCGGTATGATACCGTCACATACGCTGAAGCTCTGGTGAAGCGGCTCAGGATCATGGATTCGACTGCTTTCAGTCTTTGCATGGACAACAAGGTGCCGATTATCGTTTTCGATATGTCCGTACCGGAAAATATAAAAAAGGTCGTTTGCGGGGAGAAGGTAGGTACGCTAGTGACGGCGGAGTGAAACAAGCGTTCGTCGATCCGTCCAAGGTCCGAATCGCGACCCGGTTCATCGACGAACAGAAAGAGTTTTTATGACAGGTGACGAGATCTTACTCGAGGCGGAGGAGGCGATGGAGAAGGGCGTTGAGTATATGCTCCACGAATTTGCCGCGGTGCGAACCGGAAAAGCGTCGCCGGCCTTAGTCGAAAATATTGACGTCGAGGCGTACAGCGCCTCGATGAAATTGAAGCAGCTGGCGCTGATCTCAACCCCGGAACCGCGGTTGATTCTGATCCAGCCCTTCGATGCATCGGTGACGAAAGATATCGAGAGGGCCCTGAAAGAGTCAAAGATCGGGATTACGCCGGCGGTGGACGGCAAGTTGATTCGATTGCCGATTCCGGAGCTCTCAGAAGAGCGGCGGAGGGAACTGGTTAAGACGGTGCGTCACATGGCCGAAGAAGCCCGTGTGCGAATCCGGAGCAGTCGTCGAGCCGCGATCGACGAAATCAAGAAGACTGAAAAAGAAGGCGAAATCACTGAAGATGAGCGTCACGATCTGGAGCACGAGATCCAAAAGCTGACGGATAAGTACGTGAAAGAAGTCGACTCGCACACTGAATCGAAAGAGGTCGACATCATGAAAGTATGACTCGCGTTTGGACCGGTTTTATTTCACTCATTTGTTGTTTGATTGCACTCACTGCCGAAGGGCAGTCTACGAAAGCAAAAGCGGGGGCCCAGCCGCCCCCTTCAGTTCCAAGACCCGCTCCGAATTTTCTCTGGAGCGGGATCAATGGAAAAGTACGCAGCCTGCGCGATCTGCGGGGGCATCCGGTAGTGCTCATCTTTGCTGAGAACCCGAGCCAGAAGACCTTTATTAAACAGGTCAAGGAACTGAACCGCCGCTCACGCGAATTAGCATCGCGGTACACGCTGTTTTTTGTCGCATTTACCCGGGAAACTGGGGCGGTGACGCGAACGGATATACCATTTGTGATTCTTCCTGATCCAGGATCCACTGCCGACGCCTATCGAGTCGGAGATTTCGGGATCGCCATCATCAGTCCGGACGGGAATGTCGACTACGCGACCGATCACTGGATTACCGGCCAAAAGGTATTCGATGTGATCGTCAACAGCTACGAATCTCAGATCCACGCGCGGCGCTTGTAGGGATCGCGATCTTGTTGGCAAAGGAGGAGTGGGCGGGAACATTGTCCGACTGCGGAGTACAGATGAACGCGGTTCGGTACAGAAGGATCGTCATATTTCAAAACCCTGCGAGCGGATCCGTAAATCCGGAGTCGCGCCGCCGAGTGGTTGAGCGTCTGGAGGCGATCGGCGATTCGATGTTAGAAGTCACGGTCGACCCGATGCTGAACCTGGCCGCACGAGCGGCGGAGATCGTCAGCGAAGGGATCGACCTTGTTGTGGTCGCCGGGGGGGATGGAACAGTCCGAGAGGTCGCTGGTGCTCTTGTTCACACGGATGTTACACTCGCAATTGTGCCCCTGGGAACTTTCAACAACCTGGCGCTCAGCCTGAAACTGCCGGCAAATCCCGATGCGGTCTGCGACTTGATCGAGGCCGGTCTAACGCGAAGGATCGATGTCGGGATTGCGGACAATCACCACACCTTTTTTGAAGGTGCCGGCGTCGGTGTGGACGCCGACCTGTTCCCGATCGGGGAAGAGGTGAAAAGAGGCCGGTTTCATGGAATCGGGCGCGCGCTGAGGCTCGCGCTTTTGCATCGGCAGGCCCAGGTCGAACTTCGATTCGACCGCCCGGTCGCCGCTGCCTACAAGCATTCTTTCCGTGGATCCACCCCGATGAAACGACGGCGCTGGCGCTTTCTCGGTCTGAAAGACAGAGTTCGACTACGGTGCTCGTTCGTGGCGATCGGAAACGGGCCCTATTACGGAGGAAATTTCAACGTCTGTCCTGGAGCGCTTCTGGATGATGGACTCTTTTCGATCGCCGTTTATCGAGACTTCAGCAAGCTCGAGTTACTGCGTCACTTCTGGTCGATCAGTGGCGGTCACCGGCATTACAATCCTAAGATGGAAATATTCACCGTCCCGAGTTTGGAAATCTGGTCGCGGGAAAGGTTATCGGTTCACGTGGATGGCCTGCCGATTGGAACAACGCCTGTCCGGTTCGAAGTCCTTCCGAACGCGCTGAAAGTCATCGCACCACAAAACGAGTGAAGAAATCAAGAAATCAAGAAGTCAGGAGCACCCCACGGGGAGCGCGCGTGAAGATTTGAGCAGAAACTCGCGTTCAGGGAGGTCACGTGGCAAAAATGCGTTGTACGGAGGAGCATCGGAAGTAAAGGCCGATAAGACACTGGTGCGGCGAGTGAGAGCTCTCTAGCCCGATCAGGAGCATGGTTCTTCCCGGTAGGCGATGAAGTTATTGGTGAGGTTGCGGCGGCTGGCTGTCGCAATCAACCCGGAGAGAAGATTGAGTTTAAGATCGCCGGGAAGCCGATGCCCGCCGTCGCAAAGGAAAACTACCATGTCAACGGCACCCCAACAACAGCAAGCAAAAAAAGGATCCGACGCTCAACGCATAGCTCCTAAGCGCAAGGCCAGAGGTAGCCACTGCCCGCAAGGCAAAGGCAACCGGCTAAGATCCAAGCTCACTATTACCAACCCGGATGCTGCCGGGATCGATATTGGAGCTCGAGTTCATTATGTAGCAGTGCCCGAAGACCGGGCTGAGGTGTCGGTTCGCAGCTTTGGCGCTTACACTGCCCAGCTCGATGAGATAGTGCAGTGGCTCAAAGACTGCGGAATAAAAACCGTGGCGATGGAATCGACCGGAGTTTACTGGATTCCATTATACCAGAAGCTCGAAGAAGCTGGTTTTGAAGTCCTGTTGGTCGATGCGCGGCAAGCCAAGCATGTGCCTGGACGTAAAAGCGATGTCCAAGATTGCCAGTGGCTGCAGCAGTTGCACAGTTACGGGTTGTTGCGAGCGGCGTTTCGCCCTGAAGACTCCGTTTGCCGGTTACGCACCTTGCAACGACATCGCAAGAACTTGGTCGAGTACGCGGCGATGTGGATTCAGCACGTGCAGAAGGCACTCAATGAGATGAATCTACACTTGCATCACGTGCTCAGTGACATCAGCGGACAAAGTGGACTGGCGGTCCTAGATGCGATTCTGGCAGGTGAACGCGATCCAAGAAAACTGGCCTCGCTGGCACATCATCGAGTTCAGAAAAGCCAAGCCCAGATCGAAGCCGCACTGACGGGCGATTATCGCCCGGAACTGCTCTTCGTGCTCAGCCAATCGCTGCAGAACTACCGCCAGATACAGCAACAAATGGCCCAGTGCGATCTGAGCATTGAGGAGCAATTGGCAAAAATGGCTCGATTGCACAAACCCAAGCCAGGACTCCGAGTCGAGGCAACAAGCGCAAGATTCGGCGGGTGGCAAGCCACGCAAAACAAAGCCCAAAGATGCCTTGGAATTAAGCTTGGCTGGACATCTGAAGCGGATCCTCGGAGTCGATCTAACGACCATCCCTGGATTGAACGTTCTAATGATCTTGACTCTGCTCAGCGAGATCGGAAGCAATATGGCAAAGTGGCGCAACGAGAAAGCCTTCGTCTCCTGGCTGGGACTAAGCCCCAACAACAAGATCAGTGGGCAGCGGGTCCTAAGTTCCCGCACACGCAAAGTCATCAACCGCGCGGCAACGACTTTACGTCTAGCTGCGATGATACTGGGCAAAACCAACACCCCCTTGGGCTCGTTCTATCGCAGAAAACGCGCTCAACTCGGTGGTCCAAAGGCAGTTAGCGCGACGGCAAGGAAGCTAGGCTGCCTGGTCTATCGCCTAATCAAAAATGGCCAAGGCTACAACGCACCCGACCTGCACATCTACGAACTTAAATATAAGGACCAGATCCTCAACTCTCTACGCAAACGCGCCAATACTTTTGGCTTCGATCTTGTTGAACTTCCCAAGGCTGCCTGAAAGCCACGTCAAACGTCCAAGTTTCAGAGAAGCCTCCCAGTTGGCCAAAGCGCCATCTGTAAGGAGGGAGGAACTTTTCATCTTGAGCGCTTTATGGCTTAGTCGCGTCGGTGATAGGAGTTCCCGGCGGAAGTCAAAATCGAAAAGACAATGGTGCTTTAAAGCCCGTAGAGAAGCCTGATTCCTTTGGTATTGCGGTGAAGGCATTGGCGAAGTCCCGGGTCCGATCCCCGGAGCTATCCCGTTTGGAAGATTGATTGAGTCGGACGCCCAAAGGCCGGACCGGGACTTCTATCTACTTTAAACCAGGGTATCCAATCATGAAAACCAATCGCAGCAAAGCTAAACTCCAAGCAGGCATCAGGAGTATTTCAGTGACATCTAAGGAGGCCGAGCAGAGGCTGGAAATCTTGAGGCCGGACGCCGCCGGGATTGATTGCGGAGCCCAAGAGCACTATGTCGCAGTGCCGGTGGATAGAGTGAGCGCGGGCCAACCCACGGTGCGTTGCTTTAGTGCGTTTACTGAAGGATTGGACGCTGCGGTCGACTGGTTGAAAGAGTGCCGGGTCACCACGGTGGCCATGGAGTCAACAGGAGTCTACTGGATCCCCTTGCACCAGAAGCTGGAAGCAGCCGGCATCGAAGTGTATTTGGTGAACGCACGTCATGTGCGCTGTGTGCCGGGGCGCAAGACCGATGTGAAGGACAGCCAGTGGCTGCGCCAACTGCATCGCTTCGGCTTGTTGAATGCTTCTTTCCGGCCCGAGGACATTACTTGCCGACTGAGGAGTCTGCATCGTCATCGCGATAATCTGGTGTGTTCAAGCGCCTCGGAGATTCAACACATGCAAAAAGCGCTCCAGCAGATGAACCTGCATCTTCATCACGTAGTCAGCGATATTACCGGGCTAACTGGTTTGCGCATCATCGATGCGATCCTGTCCGGTCAACGGGATCCCCAGGAGTTGGCTAAATTGCGTGACAAGCGAGTCTCCAAGAGCACCCCTCAACAGATGCAAGCGGCCTTGGTGGGCGATTATCGAGCCGAACACCTCTTCGTCTTAAGCCAAAGCTTGCAAGCCTATCGCTTCCACCAAGCGCGCATCGAAGAGTGCGACCGTCAAATAGAACCGCTCTTGGAAAAACTGGCTCAACAGGTCGAAGCCGCCTCGGCCCAACTGAAACCGTTTAAAGGTGCACAGCAGGAGGAGACGCTCCCTGTGCCGCCCAATGAGCCCAAGACCGGCACTAGTGCCAGTAGTCCGCTTAACAAAGCAAAGAGAAAGCACAAACCGATAGCCAATGAACCGAAGATCGAACTGGCGGGCCTATTAGAACGCATCTGCGGAATTGATCTGACTCAGGTGGTGGGACTTAATGTGCTCAGTGTGCTGCTCATCGTCTCCGAGATTGGCATCGATATGAGCAAATGGCGCAGTGCTAAAGCCTTCTGCTCCTGGCTCGGCCTCTGTCCGGGCAACAAAATCAGCGGAGGCAAAGTACTCGACTCGCGCACCCGCCAAGTCGTCAATCGAGTGGCAGACGCTTTACGACTGGCCGCTCAATCGGCGGGCCGTACCGAGACCTGTTTGGGCATCTTCTACCGGCGTAAGCAAGCCCACCTTGGAGCGCCCAAGGCCACCACTGCTACAGCGCGCAAACTGGCTTGCCTAATTTACCACCTGCTCAAATACAAACAGCCCTACCAAAAACTTGACCCAGCCATCTACCAACTCCGACTCCAAAAATCCGCGCTCTTTAGACTCCAAAACCGGGCCACTACTCTGGGCTACAAACTGGTTCCAACCGCCCCCGCTCCCGTCTAATCGCCCTGTTCACCTTTCCCAAGTTCCTTGGAAGTCAGGAGTCAGGAGTCAGGAGTTGCAGAATGAGACGGCGGCTTTCCTGTAAATCTTCACGCGCTCTCGCCCGTTCGGTGCTTCTGGCTCCTGGCTCCTGACTCCTGACTCCTGACTCCTGACTCCTGACTTTCTTCACCAGCCCCTGACTCCTTCACTTGGTCAACCTTGCGGATTGAGCACGAGTAGGGCAGCCCGGGCCGCGGCCGTGCGGGTTTCGACCCCGAGTTTGGCAAAGAGATTGTTGGCGTGTTTCTTCACCGTGTTGACCGAAGATTCGAGGATGATAGCAATTTCGGGGTTTGTTTTCCCTTCTGCGATCCAGTAGAGAACTTCGGCTTCCCGGGAGGTAAGTCCGAGCGCGAGCAACGCCTTGGGTCCCCGGTCGCCGTTGCGATGTTCGATCCGCATCATGGAAAGACTGGCGGAACGTGCGATCGCAAACTGGCTTATCTCTATTTCTCCGTGTTTTTTGTCGATTACCTTCAGAACGGTCTGGTTGTTCGGCGCAGTGAGCCATGTTTGGATTTCTGACGGCAGACGATGGATTGTGCTGGAGGGGAAAAAAGTCCTCAGAAGCAGTTGCGCCTGCCGGGTGGCGAAGAGAATCTCACCCTCACGATTGGAGAGCAGAACAGCTTGCTCGAGGGAGGCCTCCAACTGTTTCTCTGCGTCGAGCCGAAGTTCGATTTCCTCTGCGAGGAGTTCGTTTTTCTGCTTCAGGTTGCGATTTGCAGATTCAAGTTCGAATTGTAATTCCCGGATCTGAAGGTGAATATTAAGGCGAGCCAATACTTCGGTCGGCTGAATCGGCTTGGTGAGAAAGTCGACGGCTCCTGCTTCGAATGCGGCGAGCTTGCTCGAAATTTCGTCTGCCGCCGTCATCATCAGGATCGGAATATGTTTCCAGGCATCCTCCGCCTTTATTTTCCGACAGGTTTCGATGCCGTCCATTCCGGGCATCATCAGGTCGAGCAGGATCAGATCGGGGAGTTCTCGTTTTAGTTGCTCGATACCGCGGCATCCACTGTCGGCGACCAGAACGCGATAACCCGATTCGTGCAACAGACTCAGCAGGACATCGATGTTTGCCGGGATGTCGTCCACCGCCATCACGGTTTTCATCAGCGTTCCTGTTGTTCTGGGTGAGATAAGGGGCGCCGGTATTTATAACGAATTCGGCCGCCATGGATGAGCGGCACTCGGATCTGATTGTTCATGTCGAGTTAGCGATGGTATGTGGTCGGGCGCATGTCTCAGAAGCAAGTCGGGTCTCTGGATCAAAGCGCGGCAACTTTCCCTCAATTGTGACCGATTGCCGGAACGCAGTCTCTAACCCATTCGTAGTAGTTTTCATGATTTCTTCTGTGAATCGGCCTTTGTGCCGGAGCAACCTCGGTGAACTGCGACGTGAATTAATGCGCCGGATTGGATCGCGCTGCGGCGCGCGGCGAGGTCGGGATCCGCTCCCGGTAGGGATTTGCAGTTGATTTAGCGGTCATGTCGATCGACTTTTGCTTCCCTTATGACGCTGACCGAGAAGATTTTAGCCAGAGCAAGCGGACGGAGCCGCGTGGATGCAGGAGATAACGTTTGGGTCAATGCGGATATCCTGCTTACCCACGATGTGTGCGGGCCTGGCAGCATCGGAGTATTCAAGCGGGAGTTTGGTCAGGACGCCAAAGTCTGGGATCCGACCAAGATCGTCATCATTCCCGACCATTATATCTTCACGGCGGACCGGCTTTCGAACCGGAATGTAGACGTTCTTCGAGAATTTGCGAAGGAGCAGGGACTCCCCTATTTCTACGACGTCATTGACGACCCGAACGGGCGCTGGACCTTCAACGCAGCACGCGGTCAACTCGGGCGGCAGCACGGCTTGCGGTATCAAGGAGTTTGTCACGCCGCTCTACCGCAACGTGGGCATACACGTCCGGGTGAAGTGTTGTTCGGGACCGATTCACACACCTGTATGGCCGGAGCCTTCGGCGAGTTTGCGACCGGTATCGGTAACACGGACGCGGGATTCATTTTGGGAACCGGCAAACTGCTGCTAAAGGTGCCGGAAACGATGCGGTTCTACCTAGAAGGCGAATTGCCGAAGGGTGTGATGGCGAAGGACGTCATCCTGAATGTCATCGGCGATATCGGATTCGACGGTGCGACCTACCGGGCGATGCAATGGGAAGGGCCTGGCGCCTCAGCTCTCAGCATCGATGACCGCATGACGATTGCGAATATGGCGATCGAGGCAGGAGGAAAGAACGGGATTTTTCCGGCTGACGCAAAGACATTTGCGTACGTAGACGAACGGGCCCGGTTGAACGGCACCAAAGCCACCTACAACCCGGTCGAACTCGACAAGGAACAAAACCTGGTCTTCGACAAGGTCTATGATCTTTCGGCGTTGGAGCCGATGGTTGCGATGCATCCGAATCCAGGGAACCGGGCATTGGCGAAGACGCTTGAGCATGTGCAGCTCGATCGCGCTTACATCGGCTCCTGCACCGGTGGAAAGACGAGCGATTTCGTTGCGTTCGCGGAAGTCGTGAACGGCAAGCGCGTGCGGATCGAAACGTATGGTGTGCCAGCCACGTCTGAAGTGGTCAACGAACTGAAGCAAGCCAGGCTGGGTGCGTCTCTGGTTTGGGATGTGTTGGTGGACGCGGGTGTGAAGATGACGGAGAACGCCTCATGTGCGGCTTGTCTCGGAGGTCCGCAGGATACCTTCGGCCGGCTGAACGCTCCGCTCACCTGTATCAGCGCCACGAATCGCAATTTTCCAGGACGAATGGGGAGCAAAGAATCGAAAGTCTATTTAGCGAGCCCGTACACAGTTGCGGCTTCAGCTCTGACCGGTCGAGTAACAGACCCTCGGGAATATATCAGCTGACCGTTATGGCAAACAAGCTTACCAGTCCGGTCTACGTAGTAGCCGACAATATCGACACCGACCAGATCATTCCCGCACAATACCTGACTCTCGTTCCGACGATCCCGGACGAGTACGAGAAACTCGGCTCTTACGCGATGGTTGGGCTTCCGGACGACCTCTATCCAATCGAGTTTATTAAAGAGGGAGCAACTAAGACCGAGTACAAAATCATCATTGCCGGCAAAAATTTCGGGTGCGGAAGTTCGCGTGAGCACGCTCCCATCGCACTTGGGGCTGCCGGGGTGGACGCGGTGATCGCCGAATCGTACGCTCGGATCTTTTTCCGAAACAGCGTCGCGACTGGCGAACTCTATCCGTACGAGGCTCGTGAACGCCTGATCGACGGGGTGAAAACCGGCGATGTCGCAACGATCAATTTCGACGACGATACCCTCGAGATTAACGGAACCGTGCATCAACTGAAACCGATGGGTGATGTGCGACCGGTGATCGACGCTGGTGGACTATTCAATTATGCCCGCCAGTCGGGTATGATTTCAAAGCGCTGACTGCGCAGGCTGCCACTGGTTCGATGAGATCCAGGTAAACGCAGTGCAGCCACGGGCCGGCTGCCATCCGTATTGCGTGAAAATTTCGATCATTACCGCGACTCTTAATCGAGCGGAATTTATCGGCCCAGCGATCGAAAGCGTCCTGGCCCAAAATTATCCCGATTTTGAGCATTGGATTATTGACGGCGGATCGACAGACGGCACTCTTGAGCTCCTGAAACAGTATCGGCATTTGAAGGTCCTATCGGAACCTGACCGCGGTATCTTTGACGCCTGGAACAAGGGTGTCGATCGCGCGCAAGGGGAGGTGGTTGCGATCCTGAACAGCGACGACGTTTATCCCTCCGGGGTTTTCCGCAGTTGCGCAGAACTCTTGGCGGCGACGCCCGCAGCCCAGGTGGTATCCGGTGGTTGCCAGATTTATCGAATCGGACGTGGAGGAACCGAAATTGAGATGCACCGGTACCAGGATCCGAAACGCTATCGCCTTTCCCTCTACAGTGCGACTGTTGGTTTGCCGGTCATCAATAGCCGATTTTTCCGGCGTTCAGTATTCGACCAGCTTGGCCGATTCGCACTCCAGTACCCGGTCGCCTCCGACCGAGAATTCCTAATCAGGGCTGCGCTCGCCGGTTTAACGGATGTTTGCAGTTCGGACATTTATTATCGTTACCGATGGCACAGCGGCTCGCACACAATGAATGCGGGCAACAAGACAATGCTTCAAGGGATCGAGGACGGACTGGCAATGATCCGCGACACCGAAACATCCAATGTATTAAGGGCGGCGGATCGGAAAATCCTGGTTGAATGGAAGCGCGAGTTGCTCGCCACCCAAGTGATGGTTTACTCCGTGATGAGGGAAAACTCCAACGCCCTGAAGTTGGCAAAAACGACGTTTATTACCGACCCGCCCTGGCTTTACAATTTTCTGCGTTGCGGTGTGTTGGCCATGGGCCGGCGCGTAAGAACAAAAATCCGTACATGGCGGCAGAGCCAGGGCGCACGCTGACCGACAAAAAGTGCAGGATCCGAGTGCTGCATTTGATTGACAGCCTCGAGCTCGGTGGTGCCCAGACCGCGTTATTCGCCTGGCTCAAAGAACATGATCGAGATCGGTTTGAGGTCCACCTCGCATCGATCCACGGCACGTCAGAGAGCTTCTTTTACCCACGGGCGAAGGAACTCAACATCCCAGTCGTCACGCTATCTCCGAAGCGTTGGTTGCCTTTCTACGTATTCCGACTGCCGCTCCAGTTGATCGTCGGTCGCTACGACATCGTGCATTGTCATTTGTTCGCATCGAATTGGTTGGGCAAACCAATGGCGCGTCTGCTCGGTGTGCCGGTCGTTGTTTCCCAGGATCAATGTAACGATGCCTTTCGAAGCCGGTCTAAATTAGTAACGAGCATCGACCGGTTTGCGAATCTATTTTGCGATCAGGTGTTCGCGGTTTCACGAAGTATTCGAGATTATCTCGTGGCGCACGAGCATGTGCCATCAGAAAAAATCCGTGTTATTCCGAACGGGTTGCCGGAAGTGCCGCCAGCGGCTGAGCGCGACTTTTTTCGGAGGCGCGTTGGAGGTGCTGGCCGCCTGGTAGCGCAAAAGAATTTTGAGCGATTTCTTCGGATTGCCAGTATTCTCCAGTCCTCGGATCCATCTTACGAATTCAAGATCGCCGGAAGCGGTCCCATGCAGGAGCCGTTGCGGAGATTAGCCGGAGAGTTGGGTGTGCACGTCGAATGGATCGGGCCGCAGCCGACGCTCGATCGCTTCTTCACGGAAATCGACCTCTTCCTGCTCACATCCGATTTTGAGGGTTTGCCGATGACAGTGCTGGAGGCGCTGCAGGCCGGAGTGCCAACCGCGGCGATGGCCGTCGACGGCATCAAAGAGGAATTCGTCGATGAGGTCGCGCTATTGGATCCGGCGTCAAGCGACAGCAAAATTGGGCAGCAAATCGTGGCTCTCATGGCTGATCGCGAGGCATTGTCCGCGCAAACCCAGCGAGGGATTGCGCTGGTTTCAACACGCTTTTCCGCGCGAAACCAGATACGCGAGATCGAACGTGTCTATATCGATCTGCTGGCCAGAAGGCGGAGAAGAGCTGGCCGCACGCCGGTAGGGGCCGATTCAAAGTAGGATAGGCGTCTCGCCTGTCGATTAAGAACGCGTGATATAGCATAGACCCCTGGAGCGTGCGCGGGCCAACGGCGGAAATGCGCTGCTCCGTTGACGGAATCGACAGGCGAGACGCCTATCCTACTTTGATTGGCCCCTGCCGGTGTGAGATGAGTTCTTCCCTCGGACACTACTGCTTTTTTCGTGCGGCCCTCCGGGAACAACGTTAGTAAGGGGCTGTGGCGCTGTATCGAATCTTGTCGTTCGACGGAGGGGGGATCAGAGGTCTGCTGTCAACGGTGCTTCTCGAACGGTTGATAGAGGAATCTGCCGCTCGCGATTTCATCTTAAGCGTAGATATGTTTGCCGGCTCGTCGACCGGCGCGCTGATCGCACTCGGATTGGCAGCCGAGATTCCGCTGGCTGTGATCAAGGATCTCTATATCGAAGCCGGGCCAAAGATTTTTGCAGATAAGGTCTTCGATCAAATCCGCGATATCGGTAATCTGCTCGGTTCGCAATACTCCAACAAAGAGCTTGGCCGGTGGCTTCACGAGATTTTCGGGAGCAGAACGCTCGGGGATCTCAAGCGCAAAGTGATTGTACCGGCGTTCGAACTCGATAACGTTCGCGACCTCCAACCGGGTGAACCGCGTCGAATGAAGGCGAAGATATTTCACAATCTGCCAAATCGCGAAGCCGATAACGATCGCCTGCTACGCGATGTCGCGCTCTACACCTGTTCTGCGCCGACATTATTTCCGGTTGCGGACGGGTTCATTGACGGGGCGGTCGTTGCAAACAATCCAAGTCTTTGCGCTCTTGCGCAGGCCCTTGATCGACGCTGGTGGAGCCATCCCCATCTTGACGATGTGCGTCTGCTTTCCATAGGGTCCGGCCAGCGGATTACCTATTTGGAAGGGAGCCGCCATAATTGGGGAGTCGTCCAATGGGGATCGAAAATCATCCCGATCCTAATGGAGAGCTCGCAGGAGATTACCGATTTTCAATGCTCACAGATATTGGGCCGTTCCCAGTACTGCAGGGTCCAACCGATCTTCCACGAGAATTTCCGGATTGATTCCGCAGACCGGATCCCCGATATCCAGGAGTTCGCGCGCGCCAAAGTCGACTTGGTGCCGGCGATCAACTGGATCAACGAGAACTGGCAGCCGGGTGTTTGGACGCGGTTATTGAAGCGAACGCGGGGAGGACAAGTAAAAAGTAAGAATTAAGAAGGCAAAATGAAGAAGTAAAAAGTATGTGGCTGAACCGATTTGACATAGCTGCCGGAAGGTGGTGAGATTGAGGGGTTCGGAGTATTTGGCCGGTATGTCTTCTACAGACCTTAACAGCGAAGACTACTTCTCAGATCATCCAAAGCGGTTACCCTCTTTTGATGATCTTTTCCGGGCTCAACCACAGCTTACGCCCGAACGCTTCTTTCGCAGCCTGGAACAACAGGGCAGCGAAACGCACTGCAGCCAGGACGATTTCCAGCGAGCCGCTTTTTTGTTCCAGCGGCTTCAATCGTCGCGCAGGCTGATCTCCCGAGTAATCATCTTTCTCGTTGCGGTCTCGATTATCCCGTTTGCTTGTCTGGTGCTCCCTGAGGATTGGCGATTAGCGGTTTTTTCAGTCGGGATCTTTTCCGAGTTCATTGCGGGCGGAATCCTGTTTTTTGCCAATGCCCGCTGGCAATGCCGGCGCAAGGATTACTGCCGATGGCTCCGCCTTGTGCAGCGGCGCGCGAACGAGCTTTAGCCACCCCTGCCCAAAATAAACGTTAGTTGGGCGGAGTTATCTTGGTTTGGGGCCGGTACGCGGGTCGCTGAACTTCACCCTTTGCGGAAACGGCGATCCCAGTCAAAGGCGCGATCAGTCACTGTAGTTTCCATCTTTTGAATGCGTTGATCCAATCGCGCTAACCGTTGCTCGAGATCTGAGAGAGCGTCGCCGATTTGCTGTCTGGATTCCGGGCCGGCCGCGACAGATTTCGCTGTAGAGGGTGGACCGGGTGTGGCAGACGTCTCCGGCGCAGCATGCGAGCCGGAGTCGACTTGCGAGGTCGACAGATAACCATTTGAGTCACGCCTATCTCCGAACCGGCCATAAACCTTGGCTCTCCATCGCCGAGATAGCCTTCGGTCAAGACGGCTCCCAAACCGGTCCAATCTGCGGGCGAAAATCATCAGCGCGATATAACCAAGGATGCTAAATATCCATGCGGCACGATAGGACGCTCCGAGAAGGTAAGGTCCGGCCCAGAGGACCAAAAATCCGATGATTCGAACAGCTGCTCGATCAAGACCAAACTCGTTGGAGAGCCGCGCGAACGCGCCTGCAACCAGCGGCCGCTCGGAACGTAGCAGGTCAAGTAGCTTCTTCATGGGTAACCGCTTTGTTCGCTTGTTCTTCTCTCAGCAATGTTTCGAGCGCGGCGACCCGGCTCTCCATTTTATCGATCATTTCTGTGATGCGACTGATCTTTGCGCGGTCTTCGGCGCTGAAATCCGGCTGTGCCGGAGGATATCGGCGGCATACTTTCAGAGCCTTAAATGCAAAAGCGCAGACAATTGCAACGATTGGAATTGCCAATGATGCAAAGTGGCTAATAACCATTGCTAGCATAGGATGAATGAAAACCGATTGTTTAGTTTCGAATCGTTAGTTTGTCACACCGGTCATGTCCGGGCAGTCGGCGTTGACTCCTTTTGAAGCGACTTCTTGAGATCGGTCAGTTCGGCCTCTATCTGTTCGGAGCATTCCAGGTCCTGAAACTGTTTCTCGAGACTTTTGCCTTTGCCATAGTTGACGAGGTCCGCCTGCGCCTCCATCCGTTCGATTTGTTGTTCGAAGTGTTCAAGCCGGGCAATCGCGAGATGTGAATCCGCCTTGCGGATTTGCTCCTGTGATCTGGTCCTCTGCCGGGCTTGTGTATGCCGTTGCGTCAGCACGCGCTGTCTTTCTCGCGCGCCGGTGAGCTTCTCTTCCAATTGGGATATCTCGCTGCGGTACTTGCTAATAATATCTTCAAGTTCTGCAATTTCGGTTTCAGCCGCCGCGCTACCCTCGAGAGCCTCGTGCTTTTGCACCAACGCCTCACGAGCCAGATCTTCCCGGCCCTTTTCAATGGCGAGTCTAGCCCTTTTCTCCCACTCGTCTGCCTGACGGCGCCGGGCTGCGAGGTTCCGATCCGCTGTTTTGCGTGCCGCCATTGCGCTTGCGCAAGAGGCTTTAATCTCGATCTCCGTCTCTTCCATTTCCTGGATGATAAGCCGGATCATCTTTTCCGGATCTTCAGCTTGGTCAAGCATGGCGTTGATGTTGGAGTGAACAATATCTCTGAATCGACTAAAGATGTGCATCGTCTGCTTTCCTTTCGGCAGCAGGAATAAAAAGCAGTCATCATGCCATGCCTACGATCAATTGCATAACACGTTAAAATTCAATCAGTTACAACTTTTACCAATCTATTTGCTTTTCTTGGATTATGGTGAAAAATACCGATACTTGGCGGATATAACCGAAAATAGGATGGTATCGCGCTCAGAACAACCCGTCGAAACACTCGGTGCGAGCGAGGTGTTTCTTCGGTTTCAGCAGCAGGTTGCCCGTGTTGCCGGTGCGTTTCGCCCGGTGATTCTGATCGGCGAGCGAGGCACCGGGAAAGAACTTGCCGCGGCGCGAATCCATTACCTGTCGCCTCGCTGGAGTGGACCGTTTATCAAACTCAATTGTGCGGCGCTTGCCGCTTCGGTTCTGGAGTCAGAACTTTTTGGGCACGAAGCCGGAGCGTTCACCGGAGCGAATCGCAGGCGAGAGGGTAGGTTTGAATCGGCAGACGGCGGGACATTGTTCCTGGATGAACTCGGCCTGATGCCTCTAACAGTTCAGGAAAAGTTGCTGCGTGTGGTTGAGTACGGTGTGTTCGAACGGGTCGGCTCATCGGAGACAATTGAAGTTAACGTGCGGCTCGTGGCGGCGACCAGTGTCGATCTGCGTCTGCTGGTGAACTCGGGACGATTCAAAGCCGATCTGTTGGATCGGCTCTCGTTCCAGGTGCTTCATTTGCCCCCTCTTCGACTTCGTGACGGCGACATCCCCCTGCTTGCCGATCATTTTGCACGACGATTTGCAGTTGAACTCGGCTTGGAATGGACCCCTGTATTCGCTCCTTCCGCGCTTGAGGAACTGCAACGTTATGATTGGCCGGGGAACATTCGCGAGCTCAGGAATGCCGTAGAGCGCGCGGTATATCTGTCGGAGAGGCCGGAAATCAGTGCGGTTACGTTGGATCCTCTGTGTCCGCCGTTCGAGTTACGACACACCGTCGATATCCAGTCGGTCTCAAAAACCGATCGAGGTGAGCGACTGTCGTCCGGTGACCAATTCCCACTCGATTTTGACCAAGTAATTGCCGATCGTGAGATCGAGCTGATCCGAGGGGCACTTGGTGCGGCGCGCTATCACCAACAGAGTGCCGCCAAATTGCTTGGGCTGAGTTACGATCGATTCCGTGGACTCTACCGAAAATACAAACGGGCCTGGGACCAAGGACCGGCACGCGAGCCGTGAGCATCCGAGGATGAAAAGGTCAGGCTGGGCTAGTGTCCTGTCCCCGAAATAGCATGTCCTTTGTTGCGATCAAAATGGGCCGCCGGCAATGCGCGTAGGCGAAGCGTCCCCGCTTTGCTTCTTCCCGAGAGTGCAAAGCGAGGACGCTTCGCCTACATCGCACGGCCGCCGGCCCATTTTCATCGCAACCCTCCGGGTCGGAGCCAGTTGGCTGTTTTTCTGCGTTGCTCTCTCGACCCGTATCATCAAGATATGGGTCTTCGTTCGCGCCTTGAATAAACAGCCAACTGACGCCCGGCAAAGTACATGTTTATTCGGGGACAGGACACTAGCTCGTGAGGGCTTTCATCTCGCGATAGAGATCGGACTTTCCTTCGAAGCCGACGCCCACCAGGTCCGGTAATGTGACATACCCGTCTTTAACGTTAACGCCATCTGGGAATCCGCCATAAGGTTGAAAGAGATCCGGATAAGACTCGTTGCCCCCAAGGCCGAGACCGGCGGCAATATTGAGCGACATCTGATGGCCGCCATGCGGAATGCAGCGGCGGCTCGACCATCCATGCTCCTTGAGCATTTTGAGCGTTCGCAGGTACTCGACCAGCCCGTAGCTCAGCGCACAATCAAACTGCAGCCAATCGCGGTCGGGTCGCATCCCACCGTAACGGATCAGATTCCGTGCATCCTGCATCGAGAAAAGATTTTCCCCGGTCGCCATTGAGCCGGTATAATGCTTCGCCAGTTCCGCCTGGAGTTCGTAATCCAGAGGATCGCCGGCTTCCTCGTACCAGAATAGTGGATACTGTCCGAGTGCTTTCGCATAGACGACGGCCGTCTCTTTGTCGAACCGGCCATTTGCATCAACAGCAAGCTGTTGACCTGGGCCAAGTTCGCTCAAAACCGCTTCAATCCGGCGCTGGTCTTCCGGGAGCGAAGCGCCGCCGATTTTCATTTTCACGACGTTGTAGCCTCGATCCAGATAGCCGCGCATCTCCTGGCGCAGGTCCTCCAACCCCTTTCCCGGGCTGTAGTATCCTCCGGCTGCATACACGAAAACTTTGGGATTCGCGACGCCGTTGCCATAGCGCTGAGCCAATAGCCGAAACAGCGGTTTGTCTGCAATTTTAGCGACTGCATCCCAAACGGCCATATCAATAGTTCCGACCGCCACCGAACGTTCGCCGTGACCGCCCGGCTTTTCGTTTGTCATCATGCAAGCCCAGATCTTCGACGGATCGAGATTCTCCTCTTTATCGTCGATTAAACTTTTGGGGTCGGCATCGAGGATTCGTGCCCGAAATCGTTCGCGAATCAGAGATCCCTGGCCATATCGCCCATTTGAATTGAATCCGTACCCGATTACGGGCGCAACCTCATGCACTGTATCGGTGACGACCGCCACGACCGAGCAAGTCATCTTCGAAAAATCAATATACGCGTTCGAAATCGGCGAACTGATTGCAACTGTCTTTTCCAAAATTTTCAGGATGCGCATACTCTTTCTTCGGCGCGGGGTTTGGAATTTTAGTGTAATAGACACTCCGCCGGCCAGACCAGGCAACGAAAATTGTGGCGATCGCTTCTACAAATGCTCCACATCTGGATTTGTCCACCGGCCTGGTCGCCGGTGTCCGCCGCTCCCGGAATTCCGTGCGATATTCAAGCCCTCCCGGTTGACTCGCGCGACGCGGAGACTTGGTGTCTTGACTCGCAGCCAAGTTGCGGTATGAGGGCAAAGCGTGAAAGGAAGGATCGAAAGGGACCCGGAAACGAGCAATGGGGCCAAAGTCAAATTGGACCAACCACTCCGTGGCATGCCGCACCCATTCGATAAATTGCATCCGCTCATGTACGCCGCGGAATTTGTAGGAACGACTCTGCTGGTTTTTTTTGGGCTCTCGATTGTCATCGCGATGTGGGGTCACAACGCGCCCTTTGCAGGTCTCCCGATTTCCGCCGACACACGCAGGCTGGTTACCGGATTTCTGTTCGGATCGATCGGCGCCGCAATCGCTTTTTCGCCGATCGGGCAGATGAGTGGAGCTCATATCAACCCTGCAGTTACATTTGCTTTCTGGCTGGAAGGCAAGCTTCGCTGGCGCGATGCGAGCGGCTACCTTGTGGCACAATTGATCGGGGCAGTGTGCGGGTCACTCGCTCTTCTGATCTGGGGTCCAACCGGAGCGAGCGATAGTTGGGGCGCCTCGGTACCGGAAAACGGTGTGCCGAACTGGTTGCCGATTGCCGGCGAAGCAGTGTGCACGTTTCTGCTGGTCTTCCTGATTTTTGTGTTTGCGGCAAACAAGTCAACCCAACCATTCACGCCTCTGGTTAATCCACCGCTGTTCGCTCTACTGACGTGGCTCGAAGCGCCTCTATCAGGCGCGAGCGCGAACCCGGCGCGATCTTTCGGGCCGGAATTGATATCATCGTTATGGGAGGGCTGGTGGATCTACTGGCTCGGTCCCTGCCTTGGCGCCGGACTTGCGGTTTTGGTGCTTCGCCACGAACAACTGCGGCATCATCGCCCCGCCGAAGCCCGTGTTTGCCACTTCGGACATCCCGGCGCTACCTCCTCTTAACTCAAGTGCCTCTTCTTAACTCAAGACCCGAAGTTTGGACTCGTCCTCGTCCTCGAAAATTCTGATGTTTCACGCAAAACACGCTAGGCTTAACCAATGCAGATATTCGTGTTTTGGTTTCGCTCCCAATCATGCGCCCAGGGCGATGTACTCCAGAAAAAGGACGCTCCATCTCCTTGCGGCAGTCCTCGGAAGCCTGCTGATAGTTTCCTCGGCGTTGGCAGGTGAACTTCGAATCGCGAATTCATCGGCCGAAGAACAAGCTCAGAGATTTCTTGGGCAAGCCACCAAGGTGCAGCCGTGGCAGAACAGCCTCGGGATGAAATTTGTGCCGGTATCTGGGACGCAGGTGCTCTTCAGCATTTGGGATACGCGGTTGGGGGATTTTCGTGCGTTTGTCGACAGCGCCGGCTACGACGCCACGGAAGGAATGTGGTCGCTCGGGAAGGACGGCTGGAAGCAGCTAGGGGCCACCTGGGCGGAGCCGGGCTTTAGCCAGGGCCCGACCGATCCGGTCGTGGGCGTAAGCTGGGACGACGCGAAGGCGTTTTGCGCATGGCTGACGAAGCGAGAGCGCCTCACTGGGGCGCTGCCCGAGGGCGTGCTCTACAGGCTACCGACCGACCAGGAATGGAGCGTCGCAGTGGGATTGGTTTCTGAACCCGGGAATACGCCCGAAGAGAAAGACTCCAAGGTAAGGCTCTATCAGTGGGGCAAGGAGTGGCCGCCGCCGCCTGCAGCCGGTAATTACTGCGGAGAGGAGGTTAGGATTGGAAAAGAACCGCAAGATTTGACCGTGATCGAAGGTTATAACGATGGGTACCCGCGGACCAGTCCGGTTGGGAGCTTCGCGGCAAATAAGAATGGGTTGTACGATATGGGAGGCAACGTGTGGCAGTGGTGTGAGGATTGGTACAATTCGGAGAACCGCTTCCGCGTGTTGCGCGGTGCGTCGTGGTACGATTACGACCCGTATCGTTTGCTCGCCTCTTTTCGCCGCGCCCACAATCCCGATCGTCGTGGCGCTGACGCCGGATTTCGTTGCGTTTTGGCTCGGGAGTCTCCGCAGTAAGGCTGAAACCAAGTACGATATGTTGTTACGGACAACGAGTGAACCCCAGCAACCGCGGCGTCAGCGAGAGCGGGACCTTGCGCTCTTTGAGGTGACGGACTGAGAAGGAGCGCATGATGATTCCCTCGACTCCTGAGACCCGGGCCTTTCCGGCCATTCAACTCCCGTCGCCGGCGATCGACCGAGATAGTTCGGTGTTCACGGCGCTGGAACGGAGAAAGACCACTCGGGAGATCAGCGCGACGCCCCTGCCCACGCAACTGCTGTCGAACCTCCTGTGGGCCGCCAACGGCGTGAATCGCGAGACAGGCCCGTTTGGAGTCTCCGGCAGGACCGCCGCTTCGGCCAGCAACTCGCAGGAGATCGACCTCTATGTTGCCCTCAAAGAGGGCGTCTATTTGTACAGCGCGCTCGACAATTTGTTGGCGCCCATCATTAGCGGCGATCTGCGCGCCGGTGCCCTGACCCCCGGTCAACGAGGCATCGAGGCGAAAGCCCCGGTTCAATTGATCTACGTCGTTGACGTTCACCGTCTCACCCATACGGCGGGTTTTCAGGAGCCGGGGTTGCAAGACCCCGAAGTTCAAAAGTCGTACTACTATGTCGATACCGGGCTCATTGCGGGCAACGTGTATTTGTTCGCCGCCGCGCAGGGACTGGCGGCATGGTTTCACAATTGCGACAGAGCCGGGCTCGCAGAGCGACTTGCATTGCGGGCGGAACAGCGGGTGCTTTTCGCTCAATCGATCGGATATCCCGAGAAGGCCCAAAATTCTCCTGCCTGACGTTTCTGATCCTTATCTACATTTGGAGACGCTAAAAATTCGCTTTTCGGCGACCGAGAACGCGGGTAGCTTAAGAGTTGGCAATGGAGTTTGCCGTCTCCTGATCATCAGGAAGAACCGTCTTTTCATCGGGCTGATGACTCCTACCTGAATCGCAAAACGCGGAGGTAAAGAAATGAGCTCAGTCGAACAGTTTGCGACAAGCGCCAAACGCATCACGGAGTTACCGTCACCGTTTCGTGAGGCCATCATGGATCACGTAAGCGAGATGGAAGCGGTTCACGACCTGATCTACAGTCCGGCCTTCAATACCGCCAAATTTCGGAGCCCGGCGTCTGTGCTGTGCGTTACCAATCGACGCTGGTTGATCGCGCTGCTCGGAGAGGACGGAAAGGTGCTGGTTGACCGGAGTTCGTACGATCACGCGCTTTCAGTCGAGCTGACTCTCATTTTATTGTATGGCCAACTGAAGATGACTTATGCGGCCAACGGCGAAGCAAAATCGGTGGCTTTGCAGTTCAACACAGTCATGCACGGCACGTATGCCCGGGCGATTCAGTATATCCTGGACGCAATCGATCAGCTTGCGGGGGTCGCAACTTCCTCCTTGCCTCTGGGGAACCTGATCGTATCCGACTGGCCATTAAAGTTCCGAAACTTTGCGCTTCTGTACGCGCCAAAGAACTCGCAGTTTGCAGATGGCGTCTTCTGGGGAGAAACGCGTGCACCTTTTGGACGCGAACTCGCAGCCGCTGCGGCATTGCTGCTGACAGACCGTCACGTTGTTGTGATAGCCGAGGAAAGGATTACACGGTGGTTTCAATGCCGTCGTACGGCGAAGTATGGCGCTACGATTACCTACTTCCCATTGAGTCGGGTGACCGGATTCCAAATTGTCGCACGCCGTCGGGTTTGCACTCTGCAGATCGTCGCCGGCGAGCAAAACGGAACTGAAAGATATGAAATACTTTTCCCTTTCGACAAGCAATCAGCAGTCTCGCGATTCATAAACGAAATCACTACTGTCCAAAATAATCGTTAGTCATACAAGACAGTCTTGAATTGAAGTCGTTCGGCGGGCGATAGACAGCGTTTCGGCGAAGAAGCGCTTGCGTTTGAGGTATTTATTAGTCGATGCCGTTTTGATACCCGACGATTTAAGCCTAACAAAAATCAACAGTCTCTTCAGGTAGGAGTCATTAGCCGAAAATAGAGGTTATTCTCCCGGTACCCCCGGAAGAAGGCAAACTCCATTGCCGTTTTTAACGGCCTTATTCGCGTTTGGAAATTTCGCGACTGAAATTTATTGATTGACTGCGGCCAAGAACCGGGACGGATTGTCTGTACTTGCAGATTTGCTTGGGCATCCTCTCTTGGCTCGCCGCGTAGGGAAGAAAATGGAGTCCCGGATTAAAATTTTGTTGCGAAATGGTGGACATTAGAATAGGAGGTTAAGAGGCAATGGAGTTTGCCTCCCGCAAACGGGGAACCGCCTGACTGTTTTCAGAGCTAATGACTCCTGTCGGCGCAGGAAATGCGCGGACAGGTTTTTTTATGCTCATTCACGTCCCAGTCAGCGTCAAAGTTGAGACCCGCGGCAGCGTTCGCTCATTGAGCCATTTCTCGGCTGATCTTGCGGCAATCGGTTGAGAACGGTCCTCGTTCGCCATGTTCAATCGGATCCTCTTCAACCTGTTTCAGGTAATCGTGGTCTTGGGGTTTTCGCCTCTCGTGTCCGGCGTGCTGAGCCGCTTGAAGGAAATGGTACAGTCCAAGCGAGGGCCGAGCATTTTCCAACCGTATCGCGATTTGTGGAAGCTCTTCCACAAGGACGAAATCGTCTCGGAAGAGAGTTCGTGGATCTTCCGTTTTACCCCTTACATCGTTTTTATCACGCCAATATTTGTCGCGCTCTTGATTCCAGTTTTGACAAACTATCCGCTGTTCTTCGCATTCATGGGCGACATGCTGGGAGGCGGCTTCGTGCTTTCACTTGGCGGCTTCTTCGCAGCGCTTGCAGCAGTGGACACGGCCAATCCATACGGCCCCATGGGCGCGAGTCGCACCCGGATGGTCGGGTTCCTCGCTGAACCGGTGTTCATGATCGTCTTTTTCACCGTTTCGTTTGTCGCCGGCTCAACCATTCCCTACATCGTGCAGGAAACGTGGGTGACGCCGCTGGCAAATTTCTTTGCGCCGTCGCACGTGCTGCTGGTCCTGGCGTTTCTCATGTTGATCCTGGCCGAGGGCGGTCGGATTCCAGTGGACAATCCAACGGGTCATTTTGAGCTGGCGATGATCGATGAATCCAAATCGCTGGAATATTCAGGGCGAGGCATGGCGCTGATGAAATGGGGTGGCCACATGAAGCTTTTCGTTCTCATGTGCATATTTCTCAATGTGCTTGTGACGCCGTGGGGGTTGGCGGGCGAGCAAACTATCGGCGCTGTGCTGCTCGCTATTCCGTTGGTGTTGTTCAAAATCTTCTGCTTTTTGCTGGTCTTGGTGGTTATCGAGTCGTCTCTCTCCAAACTCCGTCTCTTTCGCATAACAGAATTTTTGGGAGCGGCATTCGTTACCTCAGTGGCGGCGATGATCGCGCGCGTCTTTTTGCCTTGAAAGAACAAAGTTAAATGAGCGAAACGACGAATCAATTGCTGGATAACCTGAACGCTCTTGCCGCTGGATTGTTTCTCCTTACAGCCTTCGGAATTGTTGCGATGCGACAGGTTAGAGGTTGCCTGAACCTTTTCATCGTGCAGTCTCTGTTGCTCGTTGCCTCGGCAGCGCTTTTGGGTATTCGTCATCAATCGGAGCATCTCTACGGTGTGGCGCTCGTAAATGTGATCAGCAAGCCGATTATCGTCCCCTGGCTTTTGCGCAAGACGTCGCCCGCAGAGATTTACACGCGCCGCGAGATCGATCAGGTCTTGAACATCCCGACTTCTTTGCTCATCGCTTTGGCGCTGGCGATCCTGGCCTACTTCCTGGGAATGCCCTTGGAGAGAGCAGTTGGACCGGATTTTCGCGGTCCCAACGTACCGGTGGGCATTGCCGGATTATTGCTCGGCGCTTTTACGCTCACCGTGCGGCGTGAAGCCGTGCCGTTGCTGATCGGCCTGCTGGCAATGGAAAACGGTGCTTTTTTGACTGGTATTTCGATCGCTCGCAACCTGCCGTTACTGGTCGAACTGGCAATCGCCACGGACGGTTTAATCATCGTTTTCATCGTGGGTGTGCTGACGCGCGCCGTCCAAAAGCATGCTGGCACTACCGCAGTGGGGACAATGGCAAGCTTAAGAGAGGCGGCAGCGGCGCCGGCGATGAAAGAGGTGACTAAATGAGTGTACTCGTGATACTCCTGCTGCCGCTGATCGCGACTGCGCTCGTTTGCATTCCAGCCAAGAAGTTCTGGGCGTCAGGCATTACCATTGTCTCCTCTCTGACTGTCTTCGTTCTGTCCGTGCGAGTGGCGTGGCTGGTCGCAGCGGGGAAATCCGTTACGACCGGATTAAAAGTGGGAATGCTGCAGTGGATTGCGGTGGACGGGTTGAGCGCACTGATTCTGATGTTGATTGCGTTGGTCGGGACCACGGCGGCTATTTTTTCCGTCGGTTACATGGCGCATAAAAATCTCGAGCCAAAAAGGTTGGTGATTTACTATGCGAACTACAACCTGTTCATCTTTTCGATGCTAGCCATTCCGGTAACGGCGGAGCCGACGCTGGTTTGGATCGTGGTCGAATTAACAACGCTCTGTTCCGCGTTGCTGGTGTCATTTGAAAACAGCCCTGAAGCTTTGGAGGCAGCATGGAAATATGTGGTGCTGTCGCTCATGGGCGCGGCAATAGCTTTATTTGGATTTCTTGTTCTCTTCGCGGCAATGCAGGCAACAGGCGACGGCACTTACACTTGGAAAGGCCTCGTTGCCGCCGCCCCGGCCATGCCGCCGGTTTTGTTGCAAACAGCGTTTCTCATGATTTTAATCGGGCTCGGAACGAAAGCTGGGCTTGTGCCCATGCATACGTGGTTGCCGGACGCACACAGCCAGGCGCCGTCGCCGGTTTGCGCACTGCTCTCGGGCGTTGAGACTACCGCGATCCTCTACGTAATTTTGCGCCTTTTTCCCGTGATGAAAGCCTCCCCGAATTCTCATGCTGAAGCATGGGCGCTCGTTCTCGGGCTGGTTTCGGTCGGAACCGCCGCATTTTTGCTGCTTCAAGTGCGGGACTATAAACGGATGTTTGCCTTTTCCACGGTCGAACACATGGGCATTATTTTGGCGGCCGTCGGACTTGGGGCAACTGCTGCGGGTTACGCTACGATGCAGCAAATAGTCAGTCACTCGATTACAAAATCGTTTTGCTTCTTCGCCGCCGGCGCCGCGTTGTTAGCGGTCGGAACGCGTGAAATTGCGGCCGTGCGGGGACTAATCCATAAATCTCCCATTGCCAGCGCGGCCCTCATTTTTGGCGGATTAGGCATCACAGGTGCACCGCCGCTGGCGGTTTTCCTAAGCGAATTTTTGATCCTCAAAGCTGGTCTGAATCAGGGTCATTATCTGGCGACGGCTCTTCTCGCCATCTTCATCGTTATCGCATTTTTCGGTGTGATGCTGCACATCAATCGAATGGTTTTTGGTGCTGGAGAAGGAGAAGACACTCCGCCGACGAAGGAACATTCCGGCGGTGAATACGGGGAAAAACTGCCGTTCAGTTGCCGTTTGGCGCTGTTTCTGGCGGCAGTGCCGGTGCTCCTTCTGGGCCTTTACATCCCAAAACCGCTGGAAGATCTGCTCACGCAGGCGGCGGCCACTTTGACAAGATGAATCGTCCATGAACCGCACGGAACTAAAAGAGCAAGTTGAACGACGTTGGCCTGCCACAGCACAATGCCAATTCACGGCGGATTTAATATGCGAAGTGACCTGCGACCTGACCGCGCTTCCAGAATTGAGCGGCCGACTTTTTCTCGAATGGGATTTTAGTTTTGCGGGCTTGATGGTCGAGGAAGGCGCAAGGGAGTGGCAATTTCGTTACTGCTTTTACGGTGACCGCGAAGCCGGCTGGGTTCATGTGCTCGTGAACGCGCCCCTCGACCGGACGACTTTTCCCAGCATCGTCAAATTCGTCCATGCAGCGGACTGGCATGAACGGGAGACGGAGGACTTGTTTGGTCTCACCTTTGAAGGTCACCCGCGACTCGGTAATTTTGTCCTGCACGACGACATCTGGGAGGAAAACGTCGAGCCGATGCGTCGTCATTTCGATCCGCGAGAGGCGATGGTCCACTACAAACAGGCCGCTGACTGGCGACCGCAACGCATCGTCGAGGAACCGGGAGCGTTCGTCATGCCGATCGGCCCGAAATATTCGGGTGTGACGGAATCGGCTCTTTTCCTGCTCGAAACCGTTGGCGAAGATGTCATCCGGTTTGCGCCGCGTTTGTTCTACAAATGGCGAGCGATTGAAAAGCTCGCGGCAGGCAAGACAGCGGACCAAGTCCTGCTGCTGGCAGAACGGTTCGCTGCGACCACGGCATTCGCTCATGGACTGGCGTATTGCCAGGCGGTTGAATCGATTTGCGGTGCGAGCGTGCCGAGGCGCGCGGTTGTCTTACGAGTTTTTTTGGCCGAACTCGAACGCCTTCGTCAACATGCCGGAGCGATTCAGGATATTTGCGAGTCAACCGCTTTGGTCGTTGCCAGTAGTCAGGCCGGAATCCTGGAGGAAGATTTGTTGAGAATATCCGGTGAACTAACCGGCCATCGCTATTTGTTCGGCACGCTCGCACCGGGCGGGTTGTTGTGTGACCTGTCCAATAATGCGTGCCGCAAAGCGTTTCACCAGTCGCAGCAAGTGCTCCGGCATCTGAATGACCTCGAACAGCAGTTGCGTGTCTCCAGCAGCTTTCTCGACCGATTGGAAGAAGTCGGTTTGGTCGCGCTGAGGGACGCAACTGTTTACGGACTGCTCGGCCCGGTTGCACGCGCCTCGGGACTTGTCCGCGATCTGCGCCGCGCGCAGCCCTACGCAGGATACGAAAATTTCGAGTTCGAAGTGCCGAGCGAGCAGGAGGGTGATGGCTATGCGCGGTTGCGTGTGCTGTTTGCGGAAGCGAGGCAATCGGTCCGAATCATGGAACAGGCCGTTGGCTCATTGCAAAGCGGCAATTTCCATGAACCGCTTCAGTTACGCCCGGGCGCGGCATTGGGCTGGGTTGAAGCGCCGCGTGGGGGCACATTTCATTGGGTGCGTCTGGCCGACAACGGACGGATTGGCCGGTACCGAATCGTAACGCCGTCGTTCGCCAACTGGCACGGCCTCCATCTTAGCGTCGAGAAATTCGCATTTCAGGACTTTCCGATCATCCTCTCCACCTTCGATTTGTCGGTGGCCGAGAACGATCGGTGAAACGAGAACCACCGGATTGAATTGAGAAACGCATGAGCCACTGGGTCATCAATGGCATTCGGAAGGGCATTAAAACCACCGCGTATCCAGGTCGAACAGAAAGTGCCAGCGGCGTTACGCCCGGGTTGCCTCAAGGCGCAGAAATCGGCGGTACAGCAAGAGCTGCGCTTGTTGAGCGTTGTCCGACTCAAGCACTGAGCAAAACCAACGGCGGTCTATCGGTAGATTATCGCCGTTGTGTGCACTGCTATCGCTGCATTCGCGACGTTGAGCATCCGCTCGATTGGCCGCAGACCTACGAATGGGCAGCTTTCCGGAACAGCGAAAATGAGTTCGGCCCGGCGTTTACCCGTTCCATTCACATTATCGTAGTGGACGCTGGCGACTGCGGCGCATGCCTGAACGAAGTCAAGCAACTCAATAACCCATACTATAACATGCACCGGCTCGGGTTTTTTATCACACCCACGCCGCGTCACGCAGACGTGATGCTGGTCGTCGGCGCGGTGACCGACCCCACGCGCTTCGTATTGCAGAAAATCTACGAAGCCATGCCGACGCCCAAACGGGTTGTTGCTGTGGGAGCTTGTGCTGTATCAGGCGGCGTATTTGCAGAAAGCTTTGTTTGCTCGAACGGACTTGCAAGTGCTTTGCCGGTCGACGTGGAAGTGCCGGGCCATCCGGCGCCGCCGTTGGCAATTTTGCACGGGCTGCTTGTAGCGGTGGGTCGCAAGAATTCTGCATCCCTCGTTTCACCTCCAACTGCAATTGACGCGATTTCGGTGAAACCATGATGAGAACGCAGATGCTCTTATCCATTTTCTTTGCACTTTGCGGCGTCGGTATTCTGCTATCGCTGACAGCACCAAGATCGCGACAGGGAAACGTTCTGACCTGCCTGGGCTGTCTCGCCGCGATTGCTTTATTGCTGGCCGGCGCAAACGGGCTGTTGGGCGACGACACATTTCGTCGACCTCTATGGTCGGTGCCAGGATTGGCGACGCTCACGTTGGCTCTCGATCCGCTCTCGGCGGTGTTCCTGATCATCACGGGCCTGGTCCTTTTTCCAGCTGCGATATTCGCGGGAGGCGAGATACAAAGTGAATCGAGTCAACGGAATGCACGGGCATTTACCGTCCTGTCATTGGCACTCTTTGCGTCCATTGCTTTGATTTTCATTGCCGGCGACGCCGTGCTCTTTCTGCTCGCGTGGGAAGTCATGTCCGTCCTCTCGTATTTGTTGATTGTCCACGGCCGCGATGAGGAGAATGGTCATGCCACCGCGGGTTATCTTTTGCTTGCCATGGGCGAAGCGGGGACGCTGGCGGTGGCGCTCGGGTTTCTTCTGCTTGCGGTTAACGTGAAGTCGGTGGATTTCGTCACGCTCAAATCGGCGGCTCTGGGATTGAATGGCGCAGAGCGGTGGGCAGTCTTTTTGACTTCGTTTTTTGGTTTCGGTGTTAAAGCCGGACTCGTACCGGTGAATGTCTGGCTTCCGCGAGCATACATGCTCGCACCACTCGCGTTTGTTCCGGTGCTGGCGGGTGCAACGTTGAATCTTGGGCTCTACGGGATTTTGCGGGTCAATGCGGATCTGATGCCGGCGACGCAGGCGGGCCCAGGTCTGGTGGCGCTCGTTGTGGGAACGATTTCGGCGTTGCTCGGAATTCTTTACGCGACCACAGACAACGATCTCAAGTTGATGCTCGCACACAGTTCCGTTGAAAATGTCGGCATCGTGATGGCTGGCTTTGGATCGGGCATGGTTTTTGTGGCGACGCATCATCCGGCGCTGGCCGCAATTGCGTTCGTTGCCGGGCTCTACCATCTGATTAACCACTCGCTCTACAAGACGCTGCTGTTTTTCGGTGTGGGTGCAGTGCAAACCCGCACCGGCACCTGTGACATGGACCGGCTGGGCGGCTTAATCAAATCGATGCCGTTCACTGCACTTGGCTTTCTTGCCGGCACGCTCTCGATTGCTGCGTTGCCACCATTCAACGGTTTCGTGAGTGAATGGCTCACCTTACAAACGATGCTGCGCTCGGCGGAACTCTCTTCGACCTTAACCAAAATCGTTTTTGCGCTGTGTGGTGCGGGGCTTGCCCTAACGGCGGCGCTGGCGGTTACCTGTTTCGTCAAAGCGTTTGCAATGAGTTTTCTGGGGATGCGCCGCCTCGAGGAAAATCGACCCGTGAGCGAAGCTAAACCCGCTACGCTGGCGGCGATTGCGATCCTTGCCACGCTGTGTCTCGCATTCGGCGTGCTGCCGACCTATGTGATTCCAGCATTGGGCTTGGCGCTAAATCCGTTGGTAGGCGGAGGTGCCGCTGACGCATTGGTGCCACCTTTTTTTGCCTCACACCCTGGGCATAACACTTTGCCACCTGCATTCGTTGGCGAATTCCATGACTTGGGCGCACAAGTGGGACAAAGCATTCTGCCCGGACGCGGGCTGGTGGTGCTGCATCGCGGCGGTAAAGAAAATCCAGTCGTGTTCGCCATGTCCACGTCTTACACGCTCGTGGCGCTGATCATTTTGCTGGTTCTAACTTACGTGATCGTCCGACTGTGCCTCACCTCTCGCCGACAGCTGGTGCGGCGTCTGCGCTGGGACGGCGGCGTGAGACGCCTGTTGCCGGAGATGACCTACACGGCGACAGGCTTTTCCAATCCAGTGCGGGTGATATTCGATGCAGTGTTTCAACCGACCACGGTGGAAGATACCCGACAAACCGTCGGGGAACATTTCCGCATCGCCATCCGGCGCGAAAAAGAGCACGTGCACCTTGTGGAGAGGCTGGTTTTCCAACCAACAAAGGTGGCGGCGTTCTGGTGCGCGGGAGTCCTGGCTGCAATGCACCACGGCCGCTTTAACGCGTATGCCGCCTACGCACTTTTGTCGCTCTTGATCGTTCTTGTGGTGTTCCTGCTGTTCCAGGCGTCCTAGTATGGCCTTATTGCGTTGATCTGCGCTCTCGTGCTGGCATTAAGCTTGTCCCCTCCGACCTGATAATGAGAATGATTCTAGGTTTTTTTGCCTCTTTCGATGGCCAATCCGATAGTAGAAGCGGCCTTCGGTGGTTACAACGCAGAAACCCGGGCTGCCAATGAATAAGAGCCTAGCATTCTTCGGCCGGCAGGCGTTGATCGAATATCTCTGCACCCTTTATGCTCAGCGGAAGCACGTTCTCGTCGTTGGGACCGAAGGGATGGGTAAAACGGCTCTTCTTCGGCAGATAAATCATAGTTGTCCGATGTTACTTTGCGAGGAAACGTCCAGTTTGCGTCGAATTTGCGACAGCCTGGAGCGGCAACTGGGTTGGACTCACTACAAGCTTAACGTCGTCGAGCGGAAAAACCGGCTACTGGCGTATCTCGAGCGCCGCGGCGAACCAGTGGCCTTTGATCAGGTTGCATTGACACCTCCGCGCGTCGCGCGCTTCATCGGCCACTTGGCAGACGAAATTCCGGTCTGGATTGCGTGTCGTTCCGATCGCAGCAAGGAGATCGGCAGAGTTTGGGAGCATCTTTACAAATTCACGCGCGTTGAGTTGCCGCCAATAACGAAAGGTGAAGTTTGCGCCCTCATCGAACACGCCGTCGCACAGGGGTATATTCAAGCGGACGCGCGAGAACACACCGCGTTCTTTTATAAGCTAAGCAAAGGTGTACCACGGATTCTCGAGGAACTCTTGATCGAACTCGCGGTCCGGAAATACAGGATTGATAGTTCCTTCGGCCAACATCTACTCGAACTCGACAGACGCATTCATGAGATCGCTGATGTAAGCGCCAAGAGTCAGTTGAGGTTCTAGAGAAATCATTTGAATCAGCCGCGGACATTTACCGTGTGCGACTTCAGAGCGGCGAAATCCCCATAACACAGGATCCGCAGCAAACGGTTGCGGAGGTCGACCGACTGAAAGCGAATCTATAGGATTTTTTTTGTGTTTCCGGATCTCAGGTCTTATAATCAAACGCTGTATTGGCAATGGAGTTTGCCATTCCTTCTGTACGGGTAAATTGCCCGATTGCGGGGTGATGACTCCTACCGAACCAAAAACGTTGGCGCGGTAGAAAGCCATGAAACTCCTGATTCTTTCTGATATTCACAGCAACTGGGCGGCTTTGCAATCGGTACTCGAAGCCGAATCTGACTCCGATAAAATTCTATGTCTCGGTGATCTAGTAGACTATGGGCCGGAACCGGCAGCCTGTGTGGCCTGGGCAATGGAAGAACGGGGCAAATCCCTCTTTATCCAAGGAAACCACGACTGGGGTGTCGCCTTTAAAAAGGATCCACGAAGCTCACCTCCCTTTCGCCATCTTACGGCGTGTACGCAGGTATTTTCTTTAAAGGCTTTGTCAGAGCAGATGCTGCGGTTTTTACGGGACCTGAAGCCCATCGAGTCCTTCGTGATGTCCGGTAAGCGCTGCGTGGCCTGTCATGCATCGCCTAGCGATCCCTTATTTCGATACCTGCGCACCAGGGAGAAAGATCTGGAAGATGAAATCACAGTTGCAGGCTCACCGGATTTCCTTTTTTTCGGGCATACGCACTGGCCGCTTTCGAGGCGGATCGGAAACACGACCATAGTCAATCCGGGAAGCGTTGGTCAACCGAAAGATGGTGACCCAAGGGCTGCGTATGCCGTCTGCGAAGATGGCAACGTAAAACTGCGCCGTGTCGCATATCCGATCGATGCCATCGTGGCGGCTTACGCTCGTACTCCGCTGGCCTCCTCGGATGTTGAAAGCCTGCTAGCCGTTTTGCGAACCGGCGGAACTCTTCCGTCGACTGGCGTGGCCGAATTGGCAATTCAGTGATTCTGCCCATTCCACACTTGGCAATTGCAAGCGATTTCCTACCCCGTCGGTTAGTCAAATTGAAGGCTACTACATTTCTGTCGCAAAAACCCTGGAAATAGCGCAGCTGTATCCCTGTTTCATTGATCATTCACTTAAATATTCTGTTATACAGATCTTCGCCATAGCTAGTTTGCAATGGCTCGCCCACAATCAGCTTAAACGTTCGTCCCCCGTCGGATTGCCTTTCAGCCCGCAGAAAAATCGCGTTTTTCATATCTTTTTCATAGAGATCATGCGCAAATTCATATAGGTGCGTTACGAAAAAGACCTTGATCTGCTCGTCCAATAGGGCGCAGACTATCTGTCTGGCAATCTCCGAGCCTTCTCTGTCATTTGTCGCAGCAAATGATTCACTGAACAGCAGCATGGAATTTGGCGTAAGCTTATCTGCGATTTCACTCATTCGGCCCAGCTCTTCATCGAACTTCCCGCTCTTCATGGTAGTGTCTTCCTCCCGCTTGTAGTGCGTGAAAATACCCTCGCAGATATTGGAGCAGAAAGACTCAGCCGGCACAAACATGCCGCATTGCATCATTAACTGAGACACACCTACACTTCGCAAAAAGGTGGATTTGCCGCCTTGATTAGCGCCTGTGATTATAACGAGGTCTTTATCGTCCGCATTTAGATCGTTGCTCACAACTCTTTGCTCCATGGTTAAGGCCAGACAGGCGTCGTATAACCCAATGCAGGAATGTCTGCGTTCGCCGGACGGCACGGGTACGGGAAAAGAGATTGCCACGCCTTTACGCTCAAGTTTATCATGCAAATTCAAACATCCGACGTAAAAGGCCAATTCGGTCCGTAACATGACGAAAAAGCTGAGAATATGGTCATTGGATTGAGCCAGTGCATTGGCAACAAGGTCGACCCCGCGGTCGTTCAATTCCGAAAGGGCCCTGGCGCCACTTTCATCGCGAGGATGCAGATGAAAGCTGTAGGAGGGCGGTCCTTGGCCCAAGACCCGCTCAATCCAACTCTCCTTCCGCAGCGGTTTGCGAAGTATGTAGTTGGTACCTTTATTGCCTTTTCCGAGTTCAGCGCTGATCAACACTCCGTCGCGGAATTTTAGCTGCTTTAGATGCGTCTGAATACTCGCAAAATATTCATCAGCAAGTTCCCTCTTGAGCATCGCGAATAATACTGTGAAGCCCTCCGATTTAAATGACTCGGCATGCTGATCGGCAATATTTCTTAGCTCTTTGAGCAATCCCGCAAACAGCTGCAGCACTTCTATTGATCTATGCAAAATGGCGTCAGGATAGTCGCTGAGAAAGCTCCAATAAGTTTTTTTTTCTTTTTCGATCGATGCCACCGCGATGTGGTAAATATCCCTGACGATGGCTGAATTATACAGGCAATCCCTTAGGACGTCTTGACGATATAGGATTGTGTCCAGGTCGTTTACGCTGCACAAGACCGCTTTCTCTGCCACTTCAAGTAACGCCTTGTCACCTAGCGCCATGCCATCGAACAGCGTGCCTAATTCCAGGTCTTGCATCAGTGCTTGTTCACACGGTGGGAATTGCTGCTGCAAGTCGAAATCCCGATCTCTATACATGAGAAACGCTTTCATGATCTAATGCGCTGCCTCAAACAACTGTATGTGAGCCGGTGCTTTTCGGCAATCGAGATTGCGTATGCGAGTCCGTCAGCCGGTCTCCTTAGTATTTTAAAAGTGCGCGCTGCCGGATTGTCCGGAACTACCGTGCTAACCATACTCACGGTTGTCTCGCTTAGAGTAGCCAATTCATCGATAAACGTTACGCACACGCACAGTAAATCTAACTGTATGATCGCCTCCAAGACCTTTTTGCTCAGGAAAATCGCATCCCTTAAAGTTGTGGAAGTGAAGCTCTCATTCATTATGACAATGCTATTGGGTGTGATCTGCTTCAGTATTTCGTGAATCCTAGAAAGATCATCTTCCAGTTTCCCTCGAAGATTTTTTATGTTCTCTTCCCTTTCAAAATGTGTAAACAGCCTGTCGAAAAGGAACACCCGCGCTTCCCGGCCCGGAACGAGGCAGCCTATGCTGGCCAGATAGTGCAACTGCCCGAACATGCGGGCGAATGTCGTTTTACCGCCCTGGTTAGGGCCCGATACTATAACAATGCGCTCCTTGTCCTTCAGGTAAAAATCATTACAGACAAGGGACGATTCTTCACGAAGGAGTTTATGCCCCAGGGCCACATCAAATGCTTCATAGTCATACACTTCCTTCCATTCATCCGACATTTGGGGATAACAGAATTGTCGCCCCGATCGTTTAAATCTGTCGATATACTCTAAATAGGAAAGGTAAAATTGTACCTCTCGGTCAAAACGACCTATCCGTTTATCCAAATAATTCTGGTTGTCCGAGCAATAAGCATTAAGACGTGAAAATATGTCGGGATAAAGTAAGGTTACGAAATCCAACACCTTTTCTTCAATGCTGTTCATCCCCAGTTGGGAGCCAAATTTCGCCCTGTAGCTTTTGACCGCTCCCTGTTTGAATTTTGCGAACGCATCCTCAACATCTGCGCTGTAGTCGATTTCCGATGCATACTTGCGAACTTTGAATCCGTTTCCTTTAATGAGGACGCAATATTTAACTGTGGACAAGTCAGCCTTGAGCTTTTTTGTTTCAGCCAGTAGCGATGTAAACCGATCGGAGTTCGCGTAGTCGGTGAGATAGTCACGGAAAGCCAAGAAACCGGTGGATTGCAAATCTACAAGCGATAGATCTTGGAGCAGGTTATTGATTGTGTCGCAATAAATCTCAACGGCGTCCAAAAACCAACTGTGCTTCTGAAACTTATGGTAGAGCTTGCCCACTTGATCAAGATGTTCGCGAGTTGACCGCATTTGTTTCGCAAATAATTGTATATGCTCACGCAGAAGAGAATTTTCGAGGTCCCGGAATATTCCGTGTCGATAATGGATGCCGCTAATATCGTGCAAGGAAGTATAAAAGAAGGGTTTTAGATCGTATTCTTCTTTGCCGGCCGTGATGTTGTCTATGATCTGGTCGAGGTTTAGATCAACAAAAAAGCCGGGCGCCTGAGGTGCTTCTTTGCTAGTGTTGTCGTGAAGTCCTTCGAAGAGTATGCTGTGGAAGGTCATTGGGAAAACGTATCTTCTTTATCTAAAGGATCAGGGACGCGTAATCTGCAACCGGATAAAATTGACGGAGTTTGGTCGCGGTCGAGGAACATCTCGGTGTCGTAATTGCAGTGCGCGCGCTGGTCGGCCGTGAAATGGCCTTCATGAATATCAACGAGCGGCGATACCACACGGGAGTACCGCTTTTTGCATAGACAATGAAAGACTCCTCGGGGATCATTTCTTTCTACCTCCACAAGTTTAAGTGTTAGGTAGGAGTCATCAGTACCGATACGGATCGGCTGTTTTCCCTTGGTACAGGAGAAGGCAAACTCCATTGCCCACTGTGCACACTATCCGGATTGAGTGGTCTCGCAACCAAAAATTCAAAAGTGAAATTCGGAAACGCAATGCGTGGAGAGTGTCTTTTGTAGCAGATCGTAAATATGTTGTTTTCTCGGACAAGATGGTTGTGCAAAGGTTCTCCACACATCGTGGTTGCCTTCGGATCGAGCGTCTGAAGGCCCTGTGCCACGATTCGACGCTCGGCGCGGATATATGGAGTTGCCAGAGAAAGGATTCGCTCGCCTGCAGGTAATCATGCCGCTTACGGAGTGAGTGCGGGATTTGAAAAGCATCCTGTGGCAAATGTTTCATGGTTCGGAGCGCAAGCATACTGCCTTTGGGCGGGGCTTCGATTACCGAGAGAAATCGAATGAGAAAAGGCGGCGCGGGGTGCAGATGGGCAGGTCTTTCCGTGGGGGGATCGATGGTCGCCCGAAAGTTTGTGCCGGTACGGAAGTCATCTACCGACGGAGGAAACGGCCCCCGTGGAATGTTTCGAAAACGGATGTTCGCCCTATGACCGGCATCCGATGCGCTTGTGACGCGCGCTTTACGGTGTCTGGAGGTTAGCCCGCGCTGAATGTCTTGCTTCCCGCAAAGCGCGCTGATGCGCCGAGCCGGCACTCGATGCGGAGCAGTTGGTTGAACTTTGCGATGCGCTCCGAACGGCAGCCGGAACCGGTCTTCAAATGTCCGGCGCCGGCGGCTACCGTGAGGTCTGCAAGAAACGCATCCTCGGTTTCGCCGGAGCGGTGCGACGTGAAACAGTGGTAGCCGTTGGCGCGCGCAAGTTCGATGGTGTCGAGCGTTTCGCTGACGGTGCCGATTTGGTTTAGTTTGATCAGGATGGAGTTAGCGACGCCCTTCTCGATGCCCTCGGCGAGGATTTTTGGGTTTGTGCAAAAGATGTCGTCGCCGACTAGCTCAACCTTAGCGCCCAGGTCGTGCGTGATCGCTTTCCAGCCTTCCCAGTCCCCTTCACCCATCGGGTCTTCAATGAGCACGATTGGGTAGCGCGCCACCCAATCGGCGAAGAGCTGAATCATTTCCTCGGACGATTTGGTGGACTGGTCGGATTTGAAGAATTTGTAGCGCCCGTCCTCCCACATTTTCGCTGGCCGGCTCCGGCTGCATCTTTTCTCCTGCAGTGTCGACGGTCCGCCTAGCGAAGCAGAACTTGACCTGTTGACTGTAATAAGACGTAATGCCCGCGCGGCTCTTGCCCGCGGCCTTGACCTCCGGTGTCTGCAGGTACCCCCGCCTGCCGTCTCAAACTCTTTATCCGTGATCAACCGTAGCGTATGTGCCTACCGGGTGGGGTAGAGACTCGTGCTCCTCAACCTTAGTTTTAATAACTTGTTGATGTTCTTGCAGGTCTTTTACAACGAACAAAATCTCATCCAATTTTTTTAGAATCAGTTCTTCTGACATATGCTGATTATTATTACATTATTTATTTGAGTTGTACACAATGATGACTCTCAGCACGGTCGAAATTACATATCAGTCGACACAAGCCGTAGCAGCCATCGTCCGGCGGGTAGTGTCCAAGTCGAGTCAGCAGATAACCGCTAAAAATCGACGCGCAATTAAAATTCCTGACCCCGGTCACACTTCTTGACTGGGTCCAACAGGAAAATACGAGGCTCGTATTAGGGAGCTTCATCACTACCTTGCCAAAACACTTCTTGGTTTGGTAGGAGTCATCAGCCCCACAGGCAGTTCTTCCGCTTGCGCGGAACGGCGAACTCCATTGCCTTTGTCTAGTTACGCTATGCCGGATCGATTGGCAAGTGAAAATTGGCAGAAAGCTATTCCTCACTCGAATTAGTAGAAACGAGAGCTTTAACCACGGAGGTAACTTCGCCCCTGCCATTTTAGCTGGAACGCTAGGTCACCTAGTGAAGAGGCTGGTTTTAGTGCCGGTGACGGACGACCTGCACCCGTTCCATTGTAATGAGTCCGCCTTGCATCATCTTCTGCAACTCCGGCACAAATGCTCTCAACAGCTCGGTTTCGTCTACGATTTCCACGATGATCGGCAAATCAATGGAAAGTCTCAAGATATGTGCGTTGTGGAGGTGACTCGTTCGCCCGAAGCCCATCGGGCCGCGCAGCACCGTTGCACCGGCAATATGAAGTTCTCGCGCTTTCAGCACGATCGCCTGATGAAGCGGGCGACGCATATATTCGTCCGCCTCTCCAAAGAATATTCGCAGAAGCGAGCACTCTTCGGGAAGATCTCTGGTCTTCGGGGAAACAGCTGGCTGTTCGAAACTGTCATCGGTGCTTTTCGGGATCATAGGGGGACTTTATGGGCTAGTGCTGCTTTGCTGGGCCGTGCCGCTGATCGAGAACTTCCGCCCGTTCGAGCGTGACAAGGCCGCTGTCTATCATCGCATCAACGACCTGCAGAAAAGCGTCAATCTTTTCGCTGCTATCGACGACTTCAACGACCACAGGCAAGTCTGTTGATATTTTGAATTTCTTCGCCACATGAAGATGGCTTGACCTTCCGAAGCCGCACAATCCCCGGATAACTGTTGCGCCGGCTAACCGCATTTCGCGGGCTTTCAACACGATTGCTTCGTAGAGAGGCAAGTGATGATATCGATGATTTTCGCCGATGAAGATGCGGAGCAGAACGGCTTCGCGCGGGATTTCCATAGTCGATTGCCTTGCAGAGTTGCCAGGCGTCATCATCTCGCGATCGGCGAGCGGTTATCCCAAAAAATCAGGGGGGAAGGCAGACACCATTGCCTGTCCAAGAAATAACCGAAGTTTGCGACCAATGAAAGGCAAAGTAGTCCCGGATCATTCTGGACGAGTCCGGATGAAACCGCCAGGAC